>NZ_SOMN01000021.1 GCF_004564235.1 Cohnella luojiensis | reverse complement strand
CCTTCAAGCCCTCCGCACGCACCCTCATGGACTACGCACTGCCTGTCAGCTATGCACTTCCGCCACCTCGCGGTATGCTGGAGACTTTCACTCCTTAGTCGATGCGCTGCCAAGCGCACAAAAAGCCCTAATCTTCGAATTGAAGATTGGGCTTTATTTACAAATAGACATGCCGATATTTAGTTTTTTCTATACTCAAGTTCTTGCAGTAATTGGGAATTCAAGATACGAATATACGTCCCTTTCATCCCTAGCGAACGAGTTTCGATGACGCCAGCGCTTTCCAATTTACGTAAAGCGTTAACGATCACCGACCTAGTGATACCCGCCCGGTCCGCAATTTTGGATGCGACGAGCAGCCCTTCCTTGCCTTCGAGCTCTTCGAATATTTGCTCGACGGCTTCCATTTCGCTAAACGAGAGCGAGTTCACGGCAACGGATACGATCGCTTTGCTCCTCGCCTCCGTTTCCCTCTCTTCAAGCCTTTCACGCAGTATCTCCATACCTATGATCGTAGACCCGTATTCTGCCAAAATAAGATCATCGTCCCCAAATGACCGATTCACCCTGGATAGGACTAAAGTACCGAGTCTGTCCCCGCCACCTATAATTGGAACTATGGTCACGATCTCATTCGCGAAAGCAGCTTCCACCGGCATTAAAATTTCCTCATCTGACGAAATGTTAGCGGCCGTTTCCGAGATTTGCAGTAATCGTTCGTTCGTTTCAACAGGGAACCTCAGCTCATCCGCTTGCTCCCTGCGAAACCACATATCCGGAAACCCGGCCGATAATGCCGATCCGAGTACCTTCCCTCTCCGGCTAAGTACAAGGACATTCCCTTGCATCGTTTCCCGTAAACCTTCCGCCATCTCTCGAAAGTTCAGCGGTTTCCCGGCCGCCTCTTGCAGCAACTTATTGAGTGTACGGGTTTTCATCAACAACGTCATGATTCAGCTTCCTCCTAATGCGGCAAGCAAGTCAAAGAACCCTTTATAAAATATACTGACTCAAATCCCGATTACTTGCAATGCTAGCTAGCTTCTCTCGCACGTATTCGGGAGTAATCTTCATCTCTTCCAGCTGAAGTTCCGGGGCTTCGAAGCTCAGATCCTCCAGCAATTTCTCCAAGAGGGTATGCAACCTGCGCGCGCCAATGTTCTCGGTATTGTGATTCACTTCTTGAGCCATGCGGGCTAGTTCGGAAATTGCCGGCTCCGTGAAGGTGACATTAATGCCTTCCGTTTGCAAGAGCGCGGTATATTGTTTGGTTAAGGCGTTCTCCGGCTCCGTCAATATCCGTATGAAATCCTGATCCGTTAAGCTGCTTAGCTCGACCCGGATGGGGAATCGACCTTGAAGCTCAGGAATCAGGTCCGATGGTTTGGCGATATGGAAAGCTCCTGCGGCCATGAAAAGAACATAATCGGTTTTGACGGGCCCGTATTTGGTCATGACGGTCGAGCCCTCGACGATAGGCAGGATATCCCTCTGCACCCCTTCACGGGAGACGTCGGGCCCTTGTCCGCGGCCTTGGCTGGCGATCTTGTCGATCTCGTCGATGAAAATAATGCCGGATTGCTCCGCGCGACGCACCGATTCGGAAATGACATCGTCCATATCGATCAGCTTGCTCGCTTCCTCCGCGATAAGCACTTTCCGGGCTTCTTTTACGCTGAGACGGCGCTTCTTGCGACGCTTCGGAAGAAACTGCCCCAGCATTTCCTGCATGTTCCCCATTTGCTCTTGACCGGGACCGCCTAGCATATCCAACATGTTCGGAGAGTTATCTTCAACCTCGATTTCGATGATCTCGTTCTCCATGTTCCCTGCATCCAGCTTTGATTTCGCATCGCGTCTTTTGTCTTGCAGGTTAGGATCGACGGGTTCCGGCTCGTCGCTGGGCGTACTTAAGCCTCCGAACAGCATCTCCAATGGATTCTTCTGCGACTTCTGCTTCGCGGGAGAAGGTACCAACAAGGCCGCGAGGCGCTCGTTCGCCGCTTTCTCCGCTTTATCCTTGACCTTCTCCGTACGCTCCTCCTTGACCATACGGATCGCCGTCTCGACCAAATCCCTCACCATGGATTCGACATCTCTTCCCACGTATCCGACTTCCGTGAATTTGGTTGCTTCGACTTTGATAAAAGGAGCATGAACTAACTTGGCCAGCCTGCGCGCGATTTCCGTCTTCCCGACGCCCGTTGGCCCGATCATCAGAATGTTCTTAGGGACAATCTCGTCGCGAAGCTCTTCCGGCAATCGGCTGCGGCGGTAGCGGTTGCGCAAAGCGACGGCTACCGAGCGTTTGGCTGGCTTTTGTCCGACAATGTATTTATCCAGTTCCGCCACGATTTGGCGAGGCGTCAACGTGTCATTCATCAGAACCTCTCCCTTGTCCTTATCGAATTTAATCATCCTATTTCCTCGACGACCAAGTTATTGTTCGTAAATACGCAGATCTCGGCTGCCGTCTCCAGAGCCGCCCTTGCAATCTCTTTCGCTTCCATGTCCGGCGCAAAGCGTTTTAGCGCTCTTGCCGCGGCTAAAGCGAAGCTTCCGCCGGATCCGATCGCCAATATGCCGTCGTCCGGCTCAATAACTTCCCCGTTACCGGAAAGAAGCAGCATGCCCGTAGCGTCTACGACGATCATCATCGCTTCCAACCGGCGAAGAACGCGATCAGATCGCCAATCCTTGGCTAACTCTACCGCTGCCCGCT
Source organism: Cohnella luojiensis (assembly GCF_004564235.1). Classification (GTDB taxonomy): domain Bacteria; phylum Bacillota; class Bacilli; order Paenibacillales; family Paenibacillaceae; genus Cohnella; species Cohnella luojiensis. The sequence goes on along the minus strand of NZ_SOMN01000021.1, from coordinate 85,217 downwards.
GCAGGTTTCCATGATGCTCCTCCAGCTTGCCTTCGAACTTCTCGAATAACGTAATCGCATCCGCGACCGAGCCCGCGAAGCCCGCGACGACCTGATTGCGATAAAGCCTGCGCACCTTTTTGGCGGTGTTCTTCATGACCATGCTATTTCCGAAGGTTACCTGTCCGTCGCCCGCGATGGCACCTTTTCCATTATGGCGGACGGCGCAAATCGTCGTTGCGTGAAAGCTCATATCCATGGGCTGATCCTCCCGTTCAATCTTGTTATTAAAGCCGCAAAAGCAGCGGCTTATGAGATATACGCGGCCGCTGCTTAATAGGTTACAAAACGGAACTTTGCTTGATTTCCAAGCTAAGCGAGTCAATACTCTCCAAAGCCCGCGCCGCAATGGCGTCGTTCTTCTCTTTCTTGCTTCTCACGCGGTGTCCCAATGGCGGAAATAATCCGAAATTCGCGTTCATCGGCTGAAAATGCTTGAAGTCGGCCGTCGTGATATAATTCGCCATGCTTCCGAGAGTCGTATGGGCGGGAAGCGCCAGAAGCTCGAGTCCCCTTGCCATCCGACCCGCGTTTAACCCCGAGATCAGCCCGGAAGCCGCCGACTCCACATATCCTTCCACGCCGGTCATCTGGCCTGCGAAGAAAAGAGTCTCTCTCCCTCGGAATTGATACGTAGGGTGCAGCAACTTAGGCGAATTGATGAAAGTATTGCGGTGCATGACGCCATAACGGACAAACTCGGCATTCTCCAGTCCTGGAATCAAGGAAAATACCCGTTTTTGTTCTCCCCACTTGAGATGAGTCTGAAAGCCGACAAGATTATATAACGTCCCCGCCGCATTATCCTGACGGAGCTGAATGACCGCGTGCGATTTCGCTCCGGTACGCGGATCGATCAAGCCGACCGGCTTCATCGGGCCGAACAATACCGTTTGCTTGCCGCGCTTAGCCATTACTTCGATCGGCATGCAGCCCTCGAAGTACATATCCTTCTCGAAATCTTTAACCTCCGCCGTCTCCGCCGTCGTCAAAGCCTCGTAGAAGACGTCGAATTGCTCTTCCGTCATCGGGCAATTCAAGTACGCTGCTTCGCCTTTATCATAGCGGGAAGCCAGGAATACCTTGTCTAAATCAATAGAATCTTTCTCGACGATAGGAGCCGCCGCATCGAAGAAGTAGAAATACTCTTCCCCCATCAGCTGCTTGATGCTGTCGGCTAACTCTGGAGACGTCAACGGACCTGTCGCGATGACGACGATGCCGTTCTGCGGGATTTCCGAGACCTCTTCGTTCACTACGGTAATGAGAGGATGCTCGCGAAGCCGCTTCGTAACCTCGGCGGAGAAACCGTCGCGATCTACCGCAAGCGCCCCTCCGGCAGGTACGGCGTGCTGATCCGCGCAGGACAGGATAAGGGAATCCAATCTCCTCATCTCTTCCTTCAATACCCCGACCGCATTGGCCAGGCCGTTCGCTCTTAGGCTGTTGCTGCACACCAGCTCCGCAAACTCGCCCGTGTGATGGGCTGGAGTTTTCTTAACCGGGCGCATCTCGTACAAAGTGACGGGAACGCCCTGCCTGGCAATCTGCCAAGCAGCTTCGCTGCCGGCCAGACCTGCGCCGATCACCGTCACGGATTGGACTTCATTCAAAACGATTAACCTCCTAAGCTTGCCTGCCTTTTATTCTGCGGCCTCTTCCGCTTCCTCGACGTTCTCCGAGTGGGTGCAGACCGTGCAATGATATTGAATTTCACCCTTGACGCGCTTCTCCACCATCATCCCGCCACAGCTAGGACAAGGCTTCGCGACCGGCTTATCCCAGGATACGTAATCGCAGCCGGGGTATAAGTTGCAACCGTAGAACAGGCGCCCCTTCTTGCTGCGACGCTCGACGATCTGCCCTTCCGCGCATTTCGGGCAGTGAACGCCAGTATCTTTAATGATCGGTTTCGTATTCCGGCAATTCGGGAAGCCGGAGCATGCCAGGAACTTGCCAAATCGGCCCATCTTGTAAACCATCTGGCTTCCGCATTTATCGCAAACTTCGTCGGACGGTTCATCCTTGATTTCGATTTCCTTCATTTCGTCTTCGGCGTAATTCAATCTCACTTCGAACGATTTGTAGAAATCCCCGATGACGCTGACCCAATCCTGAGTTCCTTCCTCGACATGGTCCAGGTCGCCTTCCATGTTGGCGGTAAACTCCGCATCTAAGATCTCCGGGAAAAATTCCTCCATGAGCTGGATCACGAGCTCGCCCAATTCGGTTGGAATGAATTTCTTTTCTTCCATGGCGACGTAGTTTCTTTTCTGAATCGTCTCAAGCGTAGGAGCATAGGTACTCGGACGCCCTATACCAAGCTCCTCTAGCGTTCTAACCAGTCTAGCTTCCGTAAAACGCGGAGGCGGCTGGGTGAAATGCTGCTTCGGCTCGATATCCTTCGATTGAACCTTATCGCCCGGGGTCAACGCCGGCAGCAAACGATCCTCGTCGGTTGTCCCGTCGTCATTGCCTTCGACGTACACCTTCATAAAGCCGGCGAATTTCAACTTGGAGCCGTTCGCGCGGAATACGACCGGTCCGTTGCCCAAATCTACGGTCATCGTATCTAGAATCGCTGAAGACATCTGGCTGGCAACAAACCGTTCCCAGATTAGCTTATACAAGCGCAGCTGGTCTTTAGAAGTAAAAGCTTTAATGGATTCGGGATCGCGAAGTACGGAAGTCGGGCGGATCGCTTCATGGGCGTCTTGGGCGCCGGCGTTCTTCTTCGTGTAGACGCGAGGCGTTTCGGGATAAAATTTGCTTCCGTATTTTCCTTCAATATATTCTTTGGCTTCCTCTTGTGCGATTGGAGAAATACGAGTGGAATCCGTACGCATGTACGTAATCAAACCGACCGTACCTTCTTTGCCCAAATCCACGCCTTCATAGAGTTGCTGGGCAATCTGCATCGTCTTGGACGCGCGGAAATTAAGCTTGCGCGCCGCTTCCTGCTGAAGAGAGCTCGTAATAAACGGAGGAGACGGATTGCGCAGCCGTTCTTTCTCTTTCACTTCTCCGACAGCGAAGTCGGAGCTTCCCATCTGAGCCAGCACTTCTTTCACGTCGGACTCGCTTGTAAGCTCCTTCTTCTCCCCGTTCAGGGAATGGAACTTCGCCTCGAAAGCCGCGGTCCCCTTCAGTAGATGTGCGGTTATGCTCCAATATTCTTCCGGAATAAACGCATTGATCTCGTTCTCGCGGTCATAGATCAGCTTAACGGCAACCGACTGCACTCGGCCCGCGCTTAAGCCCTTCTTGACTTTCTTCCATAATAACGGGCTGATCTTGTAGCCCACGAGTCGGTCGAGCACCCTCCTCGCTTGCTGGGCATTGACCAAATCCATATCGATCGGACGAGGATTCTTGAAGGCATCCTTGACCGCTTGCTTTGTGATTTCATTAAATACGACGCGGCATGCGTCCTTCTCGTCTATTTCCAGATAATGCGCCAAATGCCACGCGATCGCTTCGCCCTCTCTGTCGGGGTCAGCCGCCAGATACACTTTTTTTACTTTTTTACTGGCGTCCCGAAGTTCCTTTAGAACGCTTCCCTTGCCGCGAATCGTAATGTATTTAGGCTGAAAATCGTTATCCACCTCTACCCCGATCTGGCTCTTGGGTAAATCGCGAATGTGCCCCATGGACGCTTTGACGATAAATTTGCTTCCCAAATACTTTCCGATCGTCTTGGCTTTAGCCGGCGACTCTACGATTACGAGTGAATCCGCCACGTCCATTCCTCCTCTCCTACGGTCGACAAGTCCTACTGTCTATGTGCTTATGTTTTCATTAAAGGACATTATATACAGAACCGGGTTGTTGATGAATCCGTCTTTTTATTAGTAAAGATAGCAGAACCGAGTGTAAATGTCCAAACGTCATCCCGGATTGTATCGTAAGTTCGTCTATGGAACAAGGCTGATCGAGTAAAATGTCGTAAATCCGATTCTCGTCGGGAGTAAGATCGACAGGCATCGGATGTGCGTCGGGTGAATCGGTTTCAACGGTTCGGGGCATCGCTTGAAGGGGCAGCCTGTGGGAATACGCCTGGAATATATCCGTCTCGTCCAGCACCGGGTTTGCCCCCTTCCTGAAATATTCGAGCGCCCCTTTGCTGCGCGGCGAAGTCACTTGGCCCGGTACGACGAAGATGTCGCGATCATAGCCTAACGCCAAATCGGCCGTTATCAACGCACCGCTTCTCTGGGCGGCTTCTACTACGATTACCCCGTAAGACAGGCCCGCGATGATTCGATTGCGCAACGGAAACAACCCGGGACGTAGAATCGTGTCCGGAGGACTCTCGGATAGGATAAGACCATGAATAGAGAGATCTCGATATAGGGCCTTGTTCTCGGGAGGATAACAATAATCAACGCCTCCGGCAAGCACCGCGATCGTCCCGCAAGCGGCTCGTAAGGCTCCCGCGTGAGCCGCGGCGTCAATCCCCCTGGCGAGACCGCTAACGACCGTCATGCGCTTCGCACAGCCCGCCGCAATGTCCTCCGACATCTTGCGCCCGTACCCGGTCGCCAATCTAGTCCCTACGATCGCAATCGCGGGATAATGGACAAGTTCCCAATTCCCTTTGTAGTAGAGTACCCACGGGGGATCGGAAATCTTCCTCAGCAATTTAGGATAATTCTCATCCAAGTACGTTACGACCTGCATGTCCCTGGATTCATGCCGCCGATATCTAGCTTCCGTGGCTTCCGCGCTCAGATTGGCGACGACGGCTGCCGCTTGTCTTGGACTTAGCCCCATATCTCTCCAATCCCCGGCTAGAAAATCGGACGAATGGCGCAGCGAGCCTTTTCCTTTCAACGCTCCGGATAACAAAATGGCGGCAATCGAAATTCTGCCTACGCCTTCCGTCTCATGCAACCCGATTAGCGTCTCTCTTGATATACCCGTTATTCTTGCTTCCGATTTGGAAACGGCTCTAACGGAACGATTTTTCTCGTTTGAACTCTCATCGAACATAATGAACCTTCTTCCTCTACGATTATTGTTTTCATCGGACGAAAACGAAATTAAACGCAAAAAAGCCTCCCACTCCCTCGATCGAGGGGGCAGAAGGCTGCTTGCCTTGCCGTTTCGCGCGGATGACTATCCATCCGACGAATGTCTCTATGCGATTACTTTACCATTAACCTTTGCATTTTTCCAACAGGCCTTTTTCTTCAAGAACGGCGACAAGAGTCGCGCCCATGTCGGAAGGCGTCGGAGCGACGCGAATGCCGCATGCTTCGAGCACCGAAATTTTCTCTGCAGCCGTACCTTTGCCGCCGGAAATAATCGCGCCGGCATGTCCCATACGCTTGCCTGCAGGAGCCGTTGCGCCGCCGATGAAGCCGACGACAGGTTTCGTCATGTTGGCCTTCACCCATTCAGCCGCTTCTTCTTCCGCCGTACCGCCGATTTCGCCGATCATGATGACGGCGTACGTATCCGGATCTTCGTTGAACAGCTTGAGAATATCGATGAACTCGGATCCTTTAACCGGATCTCCGCCGATACCTACCGCCGAAGATTGGCCGATGCCGCTCGAAGTCAGCTGGTGAACCGCTTCGTACGTCAAAGTTCCGGAACGGGAAACGACGCCTACATGGCCTTTTTTGTGAATATAACCAGGCATGATACCGATTTTGATCTCTCCCGGCGTAATGACGCCAGGGCAGTTCGGTCCGATCAAGCGGGTTTTCTTGCCTTCCATGAAGCGCATGACCTTAACCATGTCGAGTACCGGAATACCTTCCGTAATACAGATGACGAGATCAAGCTCGGCATCCACCGCTTCCATGATCGCGTCGGCTGCGAACGGAGGAGCGACGTAGATGACGGATGCCGTTGCGCCCGTTGCTTTTACCGCTTCGCGTACCGTATTGAATACCGGCAAGGAAACGGTCGTGCCATTTTCCAAGTTAAAATCAACGTTCGTTCCGCCTTTGCCCGGCGTTACTCCGCCAACCATTTGCGTACCGTAATCCAGTGCACCCTTGGCGTGGAAATTTCCCGTTGCGCCCGTGATGCCTTGGGTGATCACCTTGGTGTTTTTATCGATCAAAATACTCATGATTATACACTCCCCGGTAGGTTCTCCCTAGTCATTGCACGAGCGACACGATTTTCTTCGCGCCGTCGGACATGGAATCCGCAGCCACGATGTTCAGGCCGGATCCGTTCAAGATTTCTTTGCCTAATGCTACGTTGGTACCCTCAAGACGGACGACAAGCGGACGATCAAGACCCAAGTCGCGAGCCGCGGCCACGATGCCCTCGGCAATGATATCACACTTCATGATGCCGCCGAAGATGTTAACGAAAATCCCTTTGACGTTAGGGTCGGAAAGGATGATCTTGAACGCTTCGGTTACTTTTTCTTTCGTCGCTCCGCCGCCAACGTCTAGGAAGTTAGCCGGAGATCCGCCGAAATATTTAATGATGTCCATCGTCGCCATAGCTAGTCCGGCTCCGTTAACCATGCAGCCGATGTTGCCGTCCAAGGCGATGTAGGAAAGATCGAATTTGGAAGCTTGAATTTCTTTAGCATCCTCTTCATCCAGGTCGCGAAGCTCGACGATATCTTTATGACGGAACAGCGCGTTGGAATCGAAGTTCAATTTGGCATCGAGCGCCATAACATCGCCGGAACCCGTAACGACAAGCGGATTGATCTCCGCGATGGAGCAATCCTTGTCTTCGAATGCCTTGTACAACGCAAGCATGAACTTAACCGCTTTGTTGATCTGTTCGGCTGGGATCTTGATGTCGTATGCCAGTTGGCGAGCTTGGAACATTTGCAGCCCTACCGCAGGATCGACAACGACTTTGATGATTTTCTCCGGAGAATGAGCGGCGACTTCTTCGATGTCCATGCCGCCTTCTTCGGAGCCCATCATGACGACGCGTCCGGTTCCCCGGTCAACGACAACGCCAATGTAGTATTCTTTCTTAATGTCGCAGCCTTCTTCGATCAGAAGGCGTTTGACTTCTTTGCCTTCCGGACCCGTTTGGTGCGTGACCAATACTTTGCCGAGCAATTCCTTCGCGTATTTAGCGACGTCGTCAATGCTCTTGGCGATTTTAACTCCGCCGGCTTTACCGCGTCCGCCCGCATGGATCTGGGCTTTGACGACGGTTACCGAGCTTCCGAGTTCTTTCGCGGCGCTTACGGCTTCTTCGACGTTAAACGCCACTTTGCCGCGCGGCACGTTAACGCCATATTGCCTCAAGACTTCCTTGCCTTGATACTCATGAATATTCATGACCCTGGCATCCTCCCGTTGTGCGCTTTAATATCGAGTGCGGTTGATCGCAACGGCGATATCGCCTTGCGCGACCGTCACAGGTGACTCTCTGTTAGCGATGAGATAATCGCCCCTAGCCGTCACACAAACGAATTTATGTAACAAAACCTTCATCATTGTAACACTATTTGATTAACGGTTCCTCACTTTTTCATCAATTTATTAGTCTAATTTGGCAATGGTTTAATCTCATATTGATATGGAAACAAGGCAAACATATATAGCTTTTGCTATTTGACTTGTTATTATTCCGGCTTTTCCACGAAACATTGCGTCCTTTCCTGCGTCTAAAATAGGGAGTTAAGGGGGTATCACGCTGGATTCTATCCGGACGGATATCGAATCATTGACAGCCCTCCTAACTCGCAGTATTCTAAATTTAATAATGAATGTTCGGAGAGGAAGCACCTTTCCCGTCAGTAACGACAACGACGGAGGAGGGTGTTTTTTTTCGTGTATGTAAAGATCATGAGCGCGAGCGTGCTCGGGGTGGAAGGCCGGTTTATCGAGGTTGAAGTGAATATTTGCTCGGGATTGCCGCAGGTTAGCGTTGTCGGGTTGCCCGATTCGGCTGTACGGGAGTCCGTCGAGAGGGTCCGGGCTGCGATTCAAAACGGCGGAATGAAGTTCCCTATGGATCGGATTACGATCAATCTAGCGCCGGCGGATCTTCGCAAGGAAGGAAGCGCGTTCGATCTCGCGATCGCCGCCGGCATTCTATGCGCAAGCGGTCAAGTCGATGCGAGTTTGCTTGAGGATACGTTGTTCATAGGCGAGCTGTCGTTGAACGGAACGGTCAGGAGCGTGCCCGGAGTATTACCTATGACGGAATTAGCACGGAGCGCGGGGATCGGAAGGATCATCGTCCCCCATTCCGCAGTCGCCGAAGCCTCCCTTATTCCGGGCATCGAGGTATTCGGGATATCTTCGCTTGCCGAGTGGATTCATGGTTTCGTGGATGACCCGACGGATGGTGAACAGTCGCATCGCAATACCGGATTCAGTACGAAGAAATTAAGAGCGGCAAACCGATCAAACTTGAGCTACGGCGCTTATGAGGGCGAGCTCGATTTGTCGGATGTCATCGGACAAGAGCAAGGGAAGCGAGCGCTCCTCATCGCTGCCAGCGGCATGCATAATTTGCTATTCGTAGGACCTCCCGGAACGGGAAAAACGATGCTCTGCCGCCGCCTCCCTACGTTGATGCCGCCGCTTGATGATGAAGAAGCGCTGTCCGTCACGAAAATTTTCAGCGTATGCGGCAAGCTTGGCAATTCGCAATCGGGACTCATTCGGCGACGCACCTTTAGGGCTCCTCACCATACGATATCTACGGCAGGACTTATAGGCGGCGGCTCGATTCCCAAGCCAGGGGAAGTGACGCTTGCCCATAACGGCATTCTTTTTTTGGACGAAATGCCCGAATTTTCGCGCGCGAGCCTTGAAGCTCTGCGGCAACCGCTCGAAGATCGGGAAGTCACGATCGGACGAGCTAGAGGAGTTTGTAAGTTCCCGGCTCGTTTTATGCTCACGGCATCCATGAACCCTTGTCCTTGCGGCTTTAATGGCGGCACCGTGAACGATCGCCCCTGTACTTGTACTCCAACAGCAATCGCAAGGTATCGCGCCAGAATGTCGGGTCCCCTCGCGGATCGGCTGGACTTGCAGGTCGAGCTGCCCAGGCAAACGGTCAAACCATCATCGGAAGCCGGTATGTCCTCGGCTCTAGCACGGGAAATCGTTATGGACGCGGCTGCCCGGCAGAAATCCCGTTACGCCAAGCATGGCATTCATTGGAATAGCCAGCTGCAAGGACCTTTTCTTAAGAAATACGCAAAACTTGCCATGGATGCGGAAATGTTGCTCCAACAAGTATACGAACAGCTCGGTCTCAGTTTCCGGGCTCATGACCGTATTCTTAAGATGTCCCGGACCATCGCCGATCTGGCGGGAAGAGAGTCCATCCGTTCCGAGGACGTGGCCGAGGCGATAAGCTACCGGTGTTTGGATCAGGCAGCGGAATAAGCATAAACGGCTATCGCCGTCCTTGGGATGGCGACAAAGGTTTATGTCGGAGACGATTCAGAAATGGATAGCGATATTTTTTACATTCTGAATCGTTAAAAAAACCGCAACACCCCTTAGAGCAGAGTGTTACGGTCGATGAATTACTAAAGAACTAGTTGTTATTTTGACCGACGTCGATCAGCTCGAGAAGCGCGGCCGGAATTTGAAATTCTTGATCGCGAATGATGATTCGCTTCGTTCCCGCTGCCGCGGCATTATCCTTATTTTCTTTGATTTCAGATATTTCGTTATGCAGCCTTTCCATTTGCTTATCTAGGGCAGCGGCGGAATCCGCAGCTTCCTTAAGCTCCTGAAGCAATCTAGGCGGCACGCCTTCGGTATACTTGTAATAGATCTTATGCTCCAGACTTGCCCAGAAATCCATGGCGATCGTGCGGATTTGCACTTCGACGCATACGTTCTCATGGCGATCGGACATGTATACCGGAACCTCGACGATCATATGCAAGCTCTGGTAACCGTTTGGCTTTGGTTTTTTGATGTAATCCTTCGTCTCCACGATCGTTAAGTCGCTCTGGCTCCGCAGCATCTCGCTGATGCGATAGATATCCGTAACGAAAGAGCAAGTAATTCTTAGACCTGCAATGTCCTTGATATGGCTTTTGATGCTAGGAAAGGAGATATCGCAGCCTTTTCGGTTGATTTTACTCAATATGCTTTCCGGCGATTTAAGCCGGGACTTCGTATGTTCGATCGGATTGTAGTCGTGGAGAAATTGAAACTCTTCCTTCAGGATATCCATCTTCGTCTCCAAGGAATCCAACGCGAACTTATACATCATCATGAACCGGGTGATTTCATCCTTGAATCTTTTGAATTGTTCCATCGGCAGCGGTAGGTTAGTCAGAATCGATCACCCTTCATTACAAACTTATGTTATTTGCCTAACAGAATTCGAGTGTACGGCGAATCGATAGGCAGCATAATGACCGGCTCGTTCTCCAAAGTCGTCACGTAGCTTTGCAGTGTCCGGTAAAAGTTATAAAACTCGGGGTTTTTCCCGTACGCCGAGTTATAAATTTTTGCCGCTTCCTGCTCGCCTTGGGCAATGATTTTCTTGGCGTCCGCTTCGGCTTGCGCGAGTAATTCGGTAGCCGTGCGGTCGGCTTTCGAAGTGATTTTACGGGATTCCTCGTCGCCTTCGGACAGATATTTGGCTGCAATGGACTCGCGATCCGAGATCATCCGATTGTAGACGCTTTGTTTGTTCCCATCAGGCAAATCTGTCCGTTTGATTCGTACGTCCACAATCTCGATACCGTAGCTATCCCTAATGATGGCAGCCGCCACGTCCTTCGTGATGTCGTCGTTGATATTACCTCGCTCGGTGTTCTCGCTAATAATATTATCATAGTTGATTTCAGAAAGCTTGCGACGCACAATGTTGTATACCGCCTCATCAATCCGTTGTACCCCTCCGCTCACCGTTTGGACAGTTTTTAGGAAGTTTTGCGGGTTGTTGATTCTCCAAACCGTATAATTATCGACGATAATCGGTTTTTTATCCTTCGTAAGAATTTGGGTTGGAATACTTTCGTAGGTCATTTGGTATTTAGGAAGCTTCGAAACGCTCTCGATAAAAGGGATTTTCAAATAAAGTCCCGGGCTTCCCTCTACCCTTACCGCTTCGCCGAACTTCAAGACGACTTTATATTCGCCTTCTTTAACTATAAACATGGAACCCGTAATAAGAATGATGAATACGACGATTCCCGCTAGCCATAGGATTAGTCTTTTGTTCATTTCGCGGTCCCTCCTTGCGCGGATCCGGCCGAGCCGGAAGCCGAACCTGATGCCGATCCGGCAGCTGCGCCGGAGGCAGAGCCAGAAGCGGAACCGGTATTACGCAGAAGCTCGTTGATCGGCAGATATTTAACGGTGTCGCTATTCGAATCGGAAATGAAAATTTTCGCCTTAGGCAAAATTTTCTCCAGCGTCTCGATGATTAAACGACTTTCGGTTACTCCCGGGCTCTTGACATACTCCGCGAAAATGGCGTTAAACTGGGCAACGTCCCCCTCGGCATTCAGAATACGGGATTTTTTCACGCCTTCCGCGTTTTCCAGCAGCGCTTGAGCTTCACCCCTAGCTTTAGGAATAATGTCGTTCTCGTACTTGGCTGCGTTGTTGATTTTCGTGTTTTTCTCTTCGCGGGCATTCGTGACTTTCTGGAAAGCTTCCTCCACCTGACCGCTCGGCGGCTCGATGTCCTGGAATTTGATGTCGATAATTTGCATCCCCGTTTTGTATTTTCCCTGCAGCTCGAGAAGCTTCTCTCTTACTTTATCCTGAATCTCCGTTTTCCCGTCCGTGATCGCGTAATCCAGCTTCTCGGAGCCGATGACGGAACGAATGGAAGAGCTGGCAGCATTGCGCAAAAATTGCTCCGGATTATCGATGTTGTATAAGTACTGTTGAATATCGCTGATTTTCCATTGGACGACGGCGTCTGCGGAAACGATATTCTCGTCTCCCGTAATCATCATCGCTTCCTCTTCGACGGGAGTGATGACATCCCCCTCTTGGCGATAACCGATGTATATGCGCTGGGTCAGCTCGGCGGGTACGATAATGACCTGTTGAATCGGATAAGGCCACTTGAAATGAAGACCTGCCGACGTCTCGTTCGTGAACTTGCCGAACGTAAGGACTGCGGCTCTTTCCTGCTCCTGTACCGTGTAAAAAGAAGAATAGGCGATCAATACGACGAATAACGCGGCGATGCCCAATCCGATTTTCTTTAACAATCCCGGCGGTAAATCCAGCGGATTATTCCGCCTCTGTGGAATTTTGACGAGCTCCATTCTTCCTTTTGCCTCCCTTAATATCAATCAAGTGCCTCATATTGTTACGCATAGAGGCTCTGGGCGTTTCATAAATCATCCAATTTTCAAATTAAGCAAAATCCGTTGCGGGAAATAAGACTGTCTAAGTGTGTGGTTGATTGATTGTGGTGGATGTTAGCTTTGTTCGCGGAAATGAAGGACGAGCACGGTTCGGTTATGGGTTAAAGATAATCTGCAGTGGATGGAAGTCGAGCTGGAGAGGAAATGAGGGCAAAAGCGGTAGGGTGATTGCTGCTTAACGGCACGGCGTGCCGTTATTGCGCTTGCTCGGGGCTTCTTGAGGACTCTTAACGGCACTGCGTGCCGTTATTGCGCTTGCCCGGGGCTACTCGAGGACTTTTAACGGCATGGCGTGCCGTTATTGCGTTTGCTTGAGACTACTTGAGCGCTCTTGACGGCATGGTACGCAAATAATTGCTGTGTTTATGATTCTTTGGGGAGTCAACGGCGGCTAGCGGGTATAAGGTTTCGTAATACGGCGGAGTGAGGCTGTTTGGGGTAGATATATCTGTATGTGATAACGTTATGTCTTCAAAATGCGCCTTTGAGATGCTTGATTTCCGCCACGATGCCTTCCTGCTGGAATGTCACGGCCACCACGTCGAAGCGGACAGAATGAGGCTCCGCCTTTCCGTGCTTCAAATAAATAGTCGCCAACTCGCGGACTTGGCGGCACTTTCTCGGAGTGATCGCCTCGACCGCCGAACCGAATCGGGTCGGATTCGTTCGCGAGCGTACCTCGACGATCACGAGCGTCTCGCCGTCTTGGGCAACCAGATCGATTTCTCCGGAACGGCAGCGCCAATTGCGTTCAACCACGATGTAACCCAATTGCAGCAAGTGTTCGGCTGCGGCATCTTCTCCAGCTCGCCCCGTCGCCACGCGGCGATGCTTGGCAAGGGAAGGCTGCGGCTGTTGAGCTTGGCTCTGCGTCGTAAGACGGATATCTTCCATAAGCTAGGAATCTCCTCAAAGCTAAATTGGTTTGCCGTTCTTGGCATTCACTCCTACGCGTCGATCGGACCGGTAGACGAAGCTGAGCACCTCGGCGACAAGCTTATATAATTCAGGCGGGATCTCTTGATTTAAGTCGAGCTTGGAAAGCACCTCTACCAGGGAGGAGTCCTCCTGCAAGGGAATTCCGTTCTCCTGCGCCCGACGCATGATTTCGTCCGCGATGACTCCTTGGCCTTTGGCTATGACGGTTGGCGCGGAGCCTTGCTCAGGCTCGTATTTGAGAGCGACCGCTTTCTTCGGGACATTCCGCTTGTTGGAACCGGTTGAATTCATGCTCGATAGTCGACTCCCTTATACGGTTTGGCAGCGTAGGCGCTCGCAATCGCAGTTTTGTCAGCTCCAGCAGCAGTAATTGCCGAGGCAGCCGAGGCAGCCGAGCCACCCTTCCATTGCGGCAAGGGCGAGGCGCTTAAGGACAATAACTGAAAGCCGGCCGAAGACATGCCCGTCACGAGTTCATCCCGAGCTTGGTCAAGCAGCTCCGTCATCCCCGGAAAATCGCTAAGCAGCTTTACCGAGACGATCCGATCAACGACCTGCACGTCCACGACGGTATCTCCGAGATTGCGCATCTTAAGGTCGAATAGCAGATGGCAATTGTCGGTGTCCCATTCCCCGCGGCGGCTGCGCCGCGTTTGCACGTGGACGGTAGCCGTCGTCTCGCCGTCCGCGCCCTTCATCGGCACGAACAGCGTCATGTGGCTGAAGGGGACTACCGTGCTCCGGTCGGAGGAAAGCAACAGCTGTTGGCCGGTCACTTGATTGGCCAACGTTTGCGCCGCTTCCCGCAGAGCGGGGGGCACGTCGTCATGCGCCGCAAGGGCGAGCAACGCGCCCTTGAGCGTATCCGCGGCGGGCCGCGCCTCTTGCCCGGGGGCATCCGCCCCGGGCGCAGGAGCTGCGGCTGCGCCCGCAGGAAGCCCGGCGTCGCCGCCGGGCAACCGCGCCTCGGCGGCGTGCAGGAGCTGGCGCTCATGCCCGACGCCGAGCCATTGCAGGAAGCGGCCTAGCCACGCCGCTTCCTGTTTAGGGGCTGACGGCTGCGCCCCGTCAGCCAAGCCCGCCGCGCCGCGGAGGCTGTCCGCCGCCGGGGCGCCAGCCTTGCTTGCAGCGGCGCGAGTCGCCGCCGCTGCGTTGCCCTCAGCCGCCGCAGCCTGCGCGTTCGGCGGCAAACTGCCCTGCGCGGCCGCGCGCGAAGCTTCCGGCTGCGTACTCGCAGCGGCCGCAGGCGCTTGCCCCTGCGGCACCGCACCCGCGAGCGGACGCGCAGCTCCGCCGCCTTCTCCCTTCACCGCCGCAGCTGTCGAATCAGCGGCAGTCTTGCCCATCTCCGCAACCGGCTTAAATCCGGCGGAAGCCTCCCTCATAGTAGAGTCAGTCAAAGCGTTCCGAGCGCCCCTGGCACTGACCTCTCCACCCTCCTCTTCTCCCGCGAGCTGCACCTCTCCCTCGGCAATCAAGGCTGCACCCTGCGCAAGCAAGCTCTGCAGCTTCTGCCCAAGTGCCGCCGCTTCCGGTGAAGGCGCCTTTACACCGCCCATCCAGCTATCGACCGCGGTTCGCATATTCGCCAGCTCTTCATGGATCGGCTGCCCGAACAACGCCTGCCGAAGCGAAGACAAGGTCGTTTCCGTAGGCGCCAATCCGCGCCGAAACGCCACGTCCGATGCGTTTGCCCAAGAAGCGGCATCTACCCCTGCCGGCTTGAGCGAAGCGGCTTCACGAAAAAACGCCGCGGCATCCTTCCCGATTGGATACCCGTCCCTCTTAAGTCCGCGCAACAGCTCCATCGCCCATTTTTGCTCAGGCAAGCCGAACGTCTTCAGAACATCCTTCAAGCCCTCCTCGGGCAACGCGTCCGAGGTGTCCGCAAGCGGCTTTAGCGTGATTAAGCCTCCGTTTCCGCCAGGCTGCACTTGCAACAAGGTGCTTTTTCCCAACGGCATCTCTGCGTCAAGCTTGGCCTTTACCTGCACCCCGTTGATATTGATCATGGCTTCTTGATTTTCAAGCATCTCCATGAGCACGCCTCTGACGATTTGACCGATTCTGAGCTCCAACAAGCGCGCGTCCGCCGGCTGCGCTTCTCCCATCAACGCCCGAATCATCGGTCCGATATTCATGCTCATGTCGAATCCCCCTCAAAACAACCTTATTCCTATGTATCGGCATTTCGCCGTTTCCCGTTCAATGAATTTCCGTTGAAAGAATTTCTTCTGGCCGCTCGCTTAGAAAAGCTCCTGTTGCTCCGCGAACAGATTATTTAGAAAACTTCTGCGATGCAGCGGCGATGGTCCAAGTTCAAGCAAGGCCTCCCTATGTACCTTCGTTGCATAGCCTTTATGCCCTGCTATTCCATACCCGGGATACAAAGTGTCCCATATTTCCGTACATAAGCGATCACGGGTAACTTTAGCCACGATCGATGCGGCGGCAATGGACTGGCTTAGGCTGTCGCCTTTGATAATTGCCGTTTGCTCAATGGCCAAATCAACGGTTTCCGCATCCACGAGCAAATGCTCCGGAGCTATGCTCAATCCTAGTACCGCTTGCTTCATGGCAAGCCTTGACGCCTGCCTGATGTTGATAGAATCGATGACGGAAGCCTCTATCCTTGCAACCGACCATGCGATTGCTTCCTCGACAATCTGATCGTACAGCCTGTCTCGCTTCTTCTCGCTAAGCTGCTTCGAATCGTTAACTTCTTCTAGCACTAAACCCGCGGGTAAAATAACGGCCGCGGCGACCACGTCCCCGAACAAGCAGCCCCTGCCTACCTCGTCCACGCCAGCTACCGCGGTCAATCCTCTCGACCACAATGAAGCTTCGTATTCTAAGCGATTGATCTCGATTATTTCATTGCTTTTATTCATCTATGTATTGCCTCCCAAATCCTTACCATCCTACTATTGTCCGACAAGAGCCATTGAATGCCAAGCCTTATTTTGCAAACAATTGTTACCAGTTTATAGATTCAAGAACTATGTTACTCCCCTATTAATAGCTATACCCTATCCTTTCGACCCCCAAGAGTCCTCCAGAAAGCGGCTTCTAATATTCTCCGTGGGCATTAAACAGCTATCCTGGCGTCCGAACCAGCGATAACGCCGCGAGGCAATGAAGTCATAAACCCTATCGCGAATAAATCGCGGGAAAACGATGCCCCCGTATAATAACGGCCAGAACCCTCCAAGCTTTCGGCACAGACGAAGTGCGGCCGTTGACTTTATGGAATATCTGCTGCCGTGTTCAATCATGACTACCGTATCTAAGCTATCCTTGGACAACCCTCCCGCTTGCAATAGCCGCTGCCCTAGTTCGGATTGGAGGGAAGCAAAGCGGAACTTGGCTTCCGGATCCCTCTTAATGACGAAGCGGGTAATCCCATGGCACAAATTGCATTGTCCGTCTATTAACAAGATTATAGGCTCTTTTGCATTCATCCGATGATTCCCCATTGACGCTCATCCCTCTCTAGATACGCCGCCAAATCTCTTGCATGCTTATTCGTAATTTAACATATTTAAGGCTCCAACAACACAAAAAAAGCTGTTTTCGTTAGCGGAACATCCGCCCGAAAACAGCTTTCAATTCTCTGCGCCATTAAGCATTATCAGGGCTCTCCAAAGTCATTCGGCCGAGCTTACCCGATCGCAGATCCCGAAGCAATAAAGTCGCCGCTTTTTCGAAATCGACGTGTCCTCCGCTAACGATGCATCCCCGGCGCTTCCCGATGCTCTCGAGCACGTCTATCGCGGCTTGCATGTCCGGCAGCTCCGCGGGAAGACCCTCAAGGCCGTAGCGATCCTTCAGAACGGAGCCGTAATTCTCCACGAGAACCTTGAGCACGAAGCATGCCACCTCATCGATGTGCAGTACTTCTTCCTTGATCGCCCCCGTAGCTGCGAGTCGGAAGCCCGCAATGGGATCGTCGAATTTCGGCCATAGAATACCCGGCGTGTCGAGCAGCTCCAGCTCTCCTCCGAATCGGATCCATTGTTGTCCTTTGGTTACGCCCGGGCGATCGCCGGTTATGGCAATGTTACGCCCGGCTAGCCGGTTGATCAACGTTGATTTCCCTACGTTCGGAATTCCGACGATCAACGCGCGTACCGGACGGGGTTTCATCCCCTTATCGACCTGACGCTGAATCTTCTCTTGAAGCAGCTCCTTCGCCTTGCTCGCCAGCTCTTTGACTCCGGTTCCCGCGTTAGCATCGATAACGTGAGTCGCCAGTCCCTTCGCTCGGAAGTAACTGCTCCACTCCGCCGTTAGCGCGGGATCGGCCAGATCGGCTTTATTTAGCAGCACTAGACGCGGTTTCGAAGCCGTGATCTCGTCGACCATCGGGTTTCGGCTCGATTGCGGTATGCGGGCATCCAGAAGCTCGAATACGACGTCGATGAGCTTCAGCTTCTCTTCGATCTGCCGCTTCGCGCGGGTCATATGACCGGGAAACCATTGAATCGTCATTTTGAAACACCTCTCTACAGACGCAAACGCGAGGGGAGATCCCCTCGCTATCGTTAATGGTTAACTAAACTGAAATCCTTGATCGGCCAGAAGATCAAGTCGGCGCGACCGACGATGCGGTCCATCGGAATGTAACCGATCCTGCGGCTATCCTCGCTGTTAGAGCGATTATCCCCCATTACGAATACCATTCCTTCCGGCACGACGTCATCCGGATAGCTGCTGTTCGGGAAGTTGGAGCGATCCCCGTCATCCTTATTATATAATTCACCGGCCGCATGAGCCTTCTCGTATGCTTCCTTCAGATAAGTCTCTTCTATCTGCTTGCCGTTTATGTATACGTTATCCCCTTCGACCTTAACGGTCTCCCCGGGTAATCCGATGACTCTCTTAATGAAATCCCGTCCTTGATCCGGAACATGGAACACGATGATTTCCCCGCGCTTCGGCTCGCGAACATCGTACAAGATTTTGTTCACGATAATTCTCTCGCGGTTCCAGAAGTTAGGCTCCATGGACTCTCCGTCCACGATGAACGGGCTGACGAGAAACCAACGGATGACGAATACGAGTATTCCGGCAATAGCTAAAGCCTTTATCCACTCCGTTAATTCGTTTCCCGCTTTCGAATTCCCGCGCTTGTTAACCCGCCTGGTTTCCGGTTGTTGATCACGAATCGTTTCTTCGGCGGAATCCGGCTTCGTTCCCAGCTCGGCAGATTCGTTTGGTAGATTATTCGGTCGTTGATCCATTCGCAATCGCACCTAGCTTTCTTATTGAATGCAAAAAGGAGAGCTTGAACTTTGCCAAGCCCTCCTCTGACGCCAATTATCGAATTTCTTTGATCCGTGCTGCTTTACCGCGCAGGTTGCGCAGGTAGTACAGTTTCGCGCGGCGAACTTTACCGCGACGAGCCACTTCGATTTTTTCCAGACGCGGGGAATGTACCGGGAAAGCACGTTCAACGCCAACGCCGTAAGAAATTTTACGAACCGTGAATGTTTCGCTGATTCCGCCGCCGCGACGTTTAATAACAACGCCTTCGAACAGCTGTACGCGCTCACGGGAACCCTCGACGACTTTTACGTGCACTTTAAGCGTATCGCCGGGACGGAAGTTAGGAATGTCCTTGCGCAATTGCTCTTGCGTAATCGCTTGAATAAGGTTACTCATTGAGTGTTCACTCCTTCCATAACAGACGTTCGTACCCCGCTCCCCGAATGTTCTCATTCGGATCATGGCGTGCAGAGGACCGTCCTACTCGTCAGTAAAACAACATTTGAAATTTTATCATATCCGTGAAAGAATTACAACCTTCACTTCGTAGGTTTTGTCGTTTGCTCCCGCTCTATTCGCATTGTTCGGAGCCATTTGCGCTCCTCCGGCGTTAGCTCCGCTTGTTCGAGCAGCTCCGGGCGCCTGACAAGCGTACGTTCTAACGATTGCTTTCTCCGCCATTTCACGATTTCGGCGTGGTGTCCGGATAGCAACGTATCGGGAACCTTCCAGCCGCGAAACTCTGCCGGGCGCGTATAATGCGGGTATTCCAGCAAGCCGTCGCTGAAGGAATCCGTTACCGCTGACTGATCGTTGCCTAGCACGCCGGGAAGCAGCCTGACTACGGCATCTACGACGACCATCGCGGGAAGCTCTCCGCCTGTAAGCACGTAATCCCCGACCGATAGCTCTTCCGTCACTAGAAACTCCCGTATGCGCTCGTCATAGCCCTCGTAATGGCCGCAAATAAATATCAGGTGCGATTCCGCGGCAAGCTCGCGAGCGACATCCTGCGAGAACGGCTTTCCCTGGGGGCACATGAGGATAATCCGAGGTTTCTTGCCCGTCGCTTGTCCGGATGGATCCTCGAGCAGGTGCTCGACCGCATTGAAAATCGGTTCGGCTTTAAGCACCATTCCTCCGCCGCCGCCGTACGGCATGTCATCGACGGTATTATGTTTGTTCCCCGAGAAGTCCCGGAAGTTCACCGTGGACAAAGAGACGATTCCTTTGTCCTGCGCTTTTCCGAGAATGCTTGTCTCGAAAACGCCAGTGAACATTTCCGGGAATAATGTCAACACATCGATTCTCATCCCTAAAGCAACCCTTCCATGAGATGCACTTTTACTTTGCGGGAAGCTATGTCTACATCCAGAATGACATCGTCGATGACAGGGAGAAGGAGTTCCTTGCCTTTCGCCATCTTCACGACCCAGATGTCGTTGGCGCCGGGAGACAGAATATCCGTTATCGTACCCAAAGCCTCGCCTTCATCCGTTTCCACGGAGCAGCCTACGATATCGCGGAAATAATATTCTCCTTCGGGGAGAGGCACGCGCTCTTCGTCGCTCACCTTCAACTCCCATCCTTTGTACTTTTCCACCTGATTAATGTTATCGAAGCCATTAAGCTTTAATACGAACATATTTTTCTGCTCGCGAGAGGACACAACTTCAATAGTAATTGGCTCTCCGGTTTCCGGCGGAAACATTAGCAGCTTGTTTCCCGCCTTGAATCGAACGTCCGGAAAGTCGGTTTGCGGCCATACTTTGACTTCCCCTTTAATCCCGTGCGTGTTAACGATTTTACCTATGTTGAGCAAGCGCTCATCGGACATGGAACAAACTCCCTTCGACTTGCCTATCTGAAACATGCAAAAAACTCCAGTTTCTATATTATAGCACTGGAGTTTGACTGCGCAAATGAACGGTTAGGCTGCTTGAGGAAGAGCTTGAACTTTCTCTTGTTGCTTCTTCTGCATGCTGAGCATCACGAACAACATAAAGTAATATCCCCAATAGACGACGAATTCCTCCAAGGATGGGTTCTGGGTGTATCCCAAGAACGCTTTGAAGAAGATGCCCACTTGCCCGTTAATGAGGGGATGGTTTCCCGTGTCGCGAATATACTGGATTTCGTCAACCGGATGCTCCGGCATGAATGCCGTAATGTTATATAACTCTCCGATTTCCCCGCCTGCCGTATGGTAAAAGCTTCCGATCATTCCGATATCCTGCATGATTCCGACAGCTTGAACGAGCAAACCCGCGGAGATCATCATCAGAAACACGCTCGTGATTCTAAAGAACGTTTTTACTTTGATTTTCTTCGTTCCTTTGAAAAACAAATACCCGATGACGACCGCCAAAATCAACCCGCTAAGCGCTCCCCAGCTTTCCAACGCTTTTTGTATATCCCCGCCGGTTATCGCAGCGAAGAAAAAGACGGTTTCCACGCCTTCCCTCACCACGACGAGAAAAGAATGCAGTACCATGTTAATGGCTCCGCCGACCGTTAAGATCGTAGCGATTTTGCTCTCTACCTTCCCCTGCATATTGCGGCCCTGCTTACTCATGAACAGGACCATGTGGGTTAACAAGCCGCAGGAAACCATCATGATACCGATCTTCAGATAATTTTGGCTTCCCATGCTCGCAAAGCCGGTAAGGAGGATTTGAAACACAAGCGCCACGCCATAGCTAGCCGCGATAGCGAGTACGACACCGACCCACACCCACTTGCTCCAACTGGTCTGACCGATGCGGCCGAGATAAGTCAAAATAACCCCGACAATCAATATCGCTTCCAATGCTTCGCGAAACGTAATTAAGAACGCCTGCATATCCATGTGTATTCACTCCTGAGGCAGAATTTCTTCATTCATGATTACAGTTTGGCAAGAGCGGCAAGGATCGCATCGCTTTGTTTCTTCGCTTCGTCAGCCTTTTTATCGTCGATCGCTTTCAAGAACGCTTCGCCTAGAACGGCAGCGTTAGCGTATTCCGCGCCAAGGAATGTTTCCTGTGCAGCCAAGAACATTACGCCCTCCATAGCATGAACGCGCGCTTCGTCGAATTTATCCTCTGCAAGTTCCTGCTGGGATGTCTCTAAGTATTCTTTTACTTTGCCCGTGTTGCTGGCAATGATGGATGCTTTGATTTTCGCGGTGTCGACTTTAGTCGCATCACCCGAACCGAATGCGTCTTTAATCGCGTTGGCGTCGGATTCGCTTCCGCCTCTTAGATACGTGTACACAGGCAGGAACAGGAAGTAAGCTTCCGTCATTTCCTTAGGCAGCTCTTCCTTTTCTACCGTCGGTATTTTTTCGGCATAAGCATAGGATGCAAGAGTGAACGCCTTGATCAGTGTTTTGTCGAGCATCTGACGATGAACATTATAGTCGGCGAGGTTGCTCGCTTTAACATCTTCGCGCAAATTTGGAATTACGGCTCCCGCGATCGTGTCTTTCATCGTGGTATTGAATTTAGAATCCCGTTTGACAACGAAAGGTTCAAGTACTTGGGTATAGGCTGCAATGGCTTGCTCGAGCAGCTTGGAAGCTTTGTCCGCATCCCCATCTTGGAGAGCGGTTTTGACTTGCTTGCCTACAAGGTCCTTCAATTGAAAGTAAAAGTACCAGTTCAAGCCCTTTTCTACGGCTTCTTCTACTTGGGTATAGTTCATTTCGTTCGTTGCGGCATGATCAAGAACAAAGGTGATGTTCTCGTCGATTTTAGGGTCCCCTTCCTTGATCCCGGCATCGATATATTGGATAAAAGGCTGGAATTTTTCTTTGTAAGCCGCATCAATCTCTTTCACGTCTTTTTTGTCTACGAGCATTTTGCCGATTTCCTTGTAATCTGCGGTCAATTGCTCCATGTCAAGCTCCGGAGCAGTCGGTGAAGCCGACTCTGCTGGAGTTGAAGCCGAAGCGCTTGGCGAAACCGAAGAGCTGGGTGATGCGGATCCGCTTGGCGACGATGCCGCATCGTTCTCTTTATTATTCGATCCACAAGCGGACAGAAGTCCTGCCAGTAGAGTTAAGCTTAGTACGATAAGAGATAATTTGCGCATAATGAAAAGTTAGCTCCTTTTGTATGATGTTACGGTATTATTTTTTTCTTCTCATCCACCAGATAATGAAACCGCCAATAGCCGCCATGGCTGCGATTACGACGATCGTCACTCCGACATTCGTTTTTTGCGTTCTTTCTAGAGGAGCATGTTGGACGGGTTCGTCGACCGGTAAGCTCGGCGAGGCTTCTTCACCTTCAGCTCCTTGCAAAGGGAACAAAAGAGAGATTTTATTCTGGATAAAACTTACATTGCTTTTGAACGCTTCCGGATCGGGCTCCTTCTTTCCTACGCCGAACAGTCCGGGATTCCCGAGCGCCGTCAAAGCATCTTCGAACGCCTTGTCGATTTCTCCGGCATCCAACTCCATATGCGGTTGCAATGTCGCATAAGTCGATTTCGCCTTGGCCAACAGTAATTTCGCTTGAGCGTAATCGTTCAAATCCGCTAGCGCATAATTAAATCTGCGATCCAGATTCAAGACTAGCACGGCTTTGAAATTGGAGAGCGTAAGATTGACATCTTTCGCTTGAAAATTATGATCCAAGATCGAAGCTACCGCATCGCCGAAGTGCGACTTGATTTCGGACTTTCTCACCTTATAGGCTTCCTCGGCCGCATTCCAATCAGGAGCGGGACCATTTAAAGCGGTTTCCACTAATTTGAAAGTTTCGGCAACTTCCTCGGTATTGGCATCCCCATAGGAATAGGCTGAAACCTGGGAAGGCGCGAATAACATCGCCGCAAAAATGATTGCCAACCCGAATTGCAATAACCGCTTCATCTGAACACTCCCAGTATGTAGTTCCTTCACCAGAGACAATGATAATCAATCTCAATTGAAGTGTCAACGGGTTTTTAACATAAATCATGACTATTCTATAGATTTTCCGACCATTCATACAAAATGATACGCCCGTAGACCGGATCGAACAAAGAATCCGATTTGAACTCGGATAGTTGGACGACATGATCTCTAGCCTTCGAGTCTTGCAGCTCGAACCCGCGAAGAACCTTATCCGTCAGCAGGACTCGTTGACCGGAGCTCGCCCTTGCGACCGCTTTGAAATAATCATAGGTAACTATGTCACGATGCTCGTAGGTTGCCTTCAAATATTGAAAAACTCTAGTTTCTTCCCAGGTATAGACAACAAAAGGAGCATCAAGATGACTTAAATAGTCATGAAGCTGGTATACGGCAGGTATTTGTTCGGCTTGCCGTTTCAGAAGCATGGCTCCTTGTACGAATTGTGCGACCAATATCAGCGACAGGATCATAGGGATGATCCTTGACAGGCCGAATACAGCCGTTCGTATCGCCGATAGATAGACTAGAAAAAGCATCGGTCCAGCTATAGGAGCGATATGGCGAGGCTTCTCAATATTTTGACCGAGTAGAGCCCACGCCGCATACACAGACAGGCAGATGATTATCCCTATTCGAAATAAGCGATTGAGATGCTCCGGTTCATCGGCGCTTGTTTCCGATATCAACCGATGCCTCATCCAAACCAAAACCAGAAGTAGAGCCAGCAGTATTCCGATGACGATTGATCTGCTTAGAAGAACATCGCCGAGCAAGTTATTGCCAAACAATTGTACCGCCCGACGGCCGAATGGCATGGAAATGGATACGACCCCGCCTCCCCATTCCGTGAAGTGGCCCTTTACGAAAGCCATAGACAGCTTCACGAATCCGGATAACGTTCCCTCGGATAAGGCTAAACCCGCTACCCATACAAGTTGGATAAGGCACGCGGAAATAACGGACAAGAGCAGCCGCACCTTTCTTCCCCTTGTTCCGGCGTTGCTCTTATACTTATAAGCCCAGAGCAGCAATAGCGCCGTCCCGAACGGAAAAAACGATAATCGGGTACCCATTAATAATCCGAAAAAGACTAGCGTTAGAGCATGCCAGGCTTTAGATCTCGGATATTCCATAGCTTGACGCACCGACCAGAGAAACCACCAAAGCAAAGCGATGCCCGCGCATTCGGACATTGGCCTCGCCGTCATCAGCCACAGATAAGGTGTCGTTAGGACGAGTGCGGCGATCAACAAGCTCGCTCTTTGATTCACATGCCTTCTAGCCAAAAGATAGATGGGAACGGCCGAGCTTAAAGCCATCGCTGCGTTAAAGGTCGCCAATGCCTTCACCGGATCGGCAATCCAATGGTGAACGAGAGTACCCCCGATAATAAAGTATGGATATCCCGGAAAATGCGGTTGCATGGCCAGCAAGTCGAACCTGTCTAATGCCAGCGCAAAATCCACCTCGTCCCATGAACGGGCAAACGGACTCGCATAGTACAAGCTGAAGTAGCCTATTCCTATTAGGGCGACTATGGCTGCGAACCATGTGGCGATTTGAGCCGGAATACGTTGCACACGGAGAACCTCATCTCATTTTCTCGGAAAGTTCTGCCGGTATCGTTTTGCGACCGGCCGTTTCATTTCCTTATAAATAGCCGGAATAACCGAGCTGACGTATTCTTTGAACTTAATGAAAGATTGCCCTTTCGTCCGGACTTGATAAGAGATCGGTACCTCTTCCAAGCGGAAGCCCTGGCGGATTAGATTCAAAGTCAATACCTGGGCATAATTGTAATCGTGAATGATTTCCGCTCTCTCCATCGCTTCCCGGGAAAAACCTCTCATCCCCGATTGTCCATCATATATCCATTTACGGACGAGCACCGATTGCAACAGCGTAAAAAAATAGTTGCCTAGTCTGCGATGAAGCTTCATCCCCCGGATTTGCCCCTTGAACCGGGAACCGAAGGTGTAGTCGGCCGTTCCTCGCCGAATCGGCTCGATGACATCGGGAATTTGTTCCGGCGGATATTCGTTGTCGGAATCGATCATAAGCCCGATATCCGCGTTTAACCGGCAGCATTGGGCGAGTCCTTCCCGAACGGCCGCGCCTAATCCCCGGTTGCTTGGGAAGGAAACGATATGATCGGCGCCGGCTTGCTTGGCTGCGGCCACCGTACCGTCTTTCGAACCATCGTCGATGACGGCCACTTCCACCGTATACTCCGGATGAAAATGCCGCGGCACCCGGGCTATGACTTCGCCGATGTTGCTCTCTTCGTTATGGGCCGGCATGAATACAATCAATTTTTTTGTCCTCACTGGTTCGATCCTTCCCATTCCCCTATGAAACTTCATTGTGATGGAGCTTCAAAGCGTCGGTTAATACCGGTCCGCGGCTGTGGCTAGGATACGGAGCGCCCAGCAAATAAGAAAGCGTCGGCGCCATCGAGATCAAAGAATGCTTCTCGTCGATCCGATGACCTTGGCGGATGGACGGTCCGTGAAGGAAAAACGGGACATATCTCTCCCCTTCGTCCAGATGACCGTGCCCGCCGATACCATCGGCTTGTCCGTGATCCGCGCATATGATCAATGTCGTATTTCTCATCATGCCGCGTTCTTCCAGCCAATTAACGAATTCCTCCGTTAACCTGTCGGCTTCCGCGATTTTCCGCAAATATTCATCGTATAACACGCCTTGGCTATGTCCGGTCTGATCGACGCCGATTAATTGAGCGACCAGCAAATCCGGATTTTGCTCCGCCATGATCAGCTTTGCACGTTCAATGATGTTGCGATCCGCAACGTCATTGTGCATGACGGCCGTCACGCTCTCTACGTCATCCCCCATCGAATCGATTAAGTGGGCAATGCCGAGGAGACGTCCTTTCTTCCCTGCCTTGCGCAAGGAATCAAAGATACTCTCAACCTTGATGCCTAAGCTCCACACCATGTTGGACTTGATTCCGTGCTCCCGAGGATAGGTTCCGGTGAACATCGAGGAGAAGCAAACGACCGTTCTGGCAGGATACACGGTTTCCATTTGCGAATATTCCGTTCCTTCGGCGCGAAGCTTTTTCAAGAAAGGGGCATCCGCCTCTTCAAAACGTTCCTTGCGCATACCGTCTATGACGATGACGATGACCTTCTCGTTCGGCGCTTTATCCGGAACCGTGACGTTATTCGTCAAAGGAGACGTTTCTTTCGGTTTCCAGTCGAACAAATTCGCATGAAGAATGTAGCTATAGAGCCACAAGCAAGCGATGAAAATAGTCAAAGGCAGCAGATTCTCGTAAGCATCGGCGGTAAATGCATCCCAAGAACCGAATCCGTCGAACAAGGAATAGTAATGATTCCAGACGAACAGTAACAACAAGAACTTCGGCATCTGCTCCTGCGCGTTTCCGCTCGTCGAATCGCTGTTCTTCAAGACAAGCTTCCAGAACCGCTTGAAATTCCACCAAGAGGTGCCGATGCGCAAATGATAATAGAACGTTCCCCAGAAATAAACCGTGAAAAAGAAGAACAACCCCAATGCCAGCGCATATAGAAGCAGGTTCTCCGGATCCCAGACAAGAAGGGACGCCACGACGGGGAGCCATAAATAATTGCGAAGAAACAACGGGAAATCATAAAGATAGTAAATGACGAATAAAGGCAGTACGCAAATAAATCCTGCTAAAGTCGAACTCCAGAAGTTAACGTCGGTCCAATGTCCGATTCGAAATAGCAGAAAAACGCCGACGACGAAAATCGGAGTAAACGGCTTGCCTTCGTTCAGCAGATTCCAGCATCTTGCCGCAACGATTTCAAAAGAAGAAGCTTTTTTCACGAAGATGTACTCTCCTTTGCAGGCTTTTGTTTTCGCGACAACCATATCTTCGCTTCGCGCCACTTTATCGGCATGCGCTTCAGGGTATATCCCCCCGCTAAGTAAGAAAAAGCAAATTTGAACGTGTGCGATAATATCGCGGCCGCATAGGCATCTTTCCAGTCCACGCCAAGAATGGCTAACGAGCCGCTTAACGTGCTCTCGTAGGTTCCGATACCGCCCGGCGTAATATGGAGCACCTGTCCGGCTATCGTCACGCTGTTAGCCCATACCAGAGAAGCCGCTCCTACTCCTAACTTCAAGATGACGGCGACGCCGTATATAACGGCCGCTTCCAATATCCAGCTAAGGGCAATGAGCATTAGGACGGACAACCCTTTTCGCGAGACCATGACGGACTTGAAATGCAGCCAATGCTTCCGTACGAAGGGAAATTTGTACAGCGGGGTAAATCTCATAAGGCACGCGAGCAAGACCATTACGGAGAGTATGATAACGAACCATCCCCAAGGAGCGGACAAGCCGATATACGCGACTCCGATTAATGAAAAAGCGCCAAGTACGAACATATCCATCAATCGCATTATGCCAACGGAATGAAGGGCCTCGTCCCACGTTTTGCGTGTGTATTTCATCAAAAAACCAGTCCGAACGATATCCCCGACTTTAATCGGGAGAAGGTGGTTAACCAACAAGCTGTAGATCATTCCGTGATAATAAACCCGGAATCTTCCCTGGGAACCGGAGTACATTCTCCATGCCTCGGCCTTCAGCATAAAGGATAGCAAGTAAGCACCGAACATCATAGCAAGCCATTGTGGATGCACGGCAAGCGTATGCAACCGGAGTAGAATCTCCTTCGGGTCGAACCATCTCCAAGTCATGAAGAGGAAGAAAAGAAACAAGATAACCGCAACTAACGCAAAACCTTTTCTAATCGACATTTAGAACCGATTCTCTTTTCTAGATATTGAGAATAATTCTCATTAATAGGCATCGCTTTGAATTATATGGGCTATTCGTTCATTCGTCAACAGTAATCATTGCCAACGACTCGAATGAACCTATTCGGAATGGTATCGGCAGTACCATTCTACAAACCGGTTCATGCCATCCTCTATTCGGGTTAGAGGCGAGAATCCTGTCGCATCCCGCAGTTTACTAATATCAGCGAATGTCGTCTCAACTTCTGCAGCCTGCATAGGCAAGTACTCAATGATCGCCTTCTTGCCCAGACCTTCTTCTATAAGCTCAATCAGCCTCATGAGTTCAATGGGTTGGTTATTTCCGATGTTATAGATCTCATAAGGCGCGTTATGCGGCTGATTCATCAGCCTCACGACCCCTTCGACAATATCGTCGATGTAGGTAAAATCTCTTTTCATCAAACCGTTATTGTACACTTGAATCGGAATTCCATTGGAGATTCGTTTCGTGAACGAATAATAAGCCATATCAGGCCTGCCCCAGGGGCCATATGCCGTGAATAAACGCAAGCCTGTCGTGCGCAGCCCATAAAGATGACTATAGGAATGCGCCATCAACTCGTTGGCCTTTTTCGTGGCGGCGTATAAGCTTAACGGATGATCGGTCGGGTCCTGAACGGAAAAAGGCAATTTCGTATTCGCTCCATACACCGAGCTAGATGAAGCATACATCAGGTGACCTACTCGATGGTTGCGGCAAGCTTCCAGTATATTAAGAAATCCGACTACGTTGGAGTCCACGTAAGCATGCGGATGGGTAAAGCTTGCCCTTACGCCGGCTTGTCCAGCTAAATGAAGGACTATGGAGAAAGAATCGTCGCTGAACATGTTTTCTAATGCCGCTCGATCTTCCAGTGAAGCCCGCACAAAGGCGAAGGAAGGATTTTGTTTTAAAATATCCAATCGCGACTGTTTCAATGAGATCTCGTAATAATCGTTTAGATTATCTAGACCGATTACCGAGTATCCGTCTTTCAATAGCCTGTTAGCTAGATGAAATCCTATAAACCCCGCACAGCCTGTTATCAGGATTGGTGAAGCCATCATTCGCTCTCTACTCCATTTCCAAATGATCCTGTCTGTTTTTGTAAGCATAAACGGCTGTCGCCGTCCTCGGGATGGCGGCATAGGTTTATGTCGGAGACTATTCAGAAATGGATAGCGAAATTTTATACATTCTGAATAGTCGAGAAAAGGACCGTACCATGCATAAGCACGATACGGTCCAATTACCAATTATTCCGAGACAATGTCCACGATGACGCGCTTCCGCTCCTTGACAGCAGCGGAAGAGACTACCGTACGTAACGCTTTCGCGATACGTCCCTGCTTGCCGATTACTTTGCCGACATCGTCGGGATGAACGGAAAGCTCGTACACCAGGCCTCTCGCGTCTTCCTTGACCTGAATTTGCACGTCTTCCGGATGATCCACCAACGCTCGGGCGATAACCCGAATCAATTGTTCCATGGCTCAGCCCTCCGGTATTGAGACGATTACTTCTGGAGCTTGGATTCGTGGAATTTCTTCAAGACACCGGCTTTGCTCAGAAGGTTGCGAACGGTATCGGACGCTTGCGCGCCGTTTTGCAGCCATTTCAAAGCTTTTTCCTCATCGATTTGTACTTGAGCTGGTTGAGCAACCGGGTTGTACACGCCGATTTCTTCAATAAAACGACCATCACGCGGGGAACGGGAATCCGATACGACTACGCGATAGAACGGAGCTTTGTGAGCACCGATACGTTTCAAACGAATGCGAACTGACATTGACTTTCACCTCCTTGAAAAAGATTAGATCTTGATTGCTGAAAGTTAGAAAGGAAATTTCATGTTTTTGCCGCCGAACATGTTCTTCAGGCCTTTCATGCCGCCTTTAGGTCCTTTGGGACCCATCATGCCGGAAAACTGTTTCATCATTTTCTTCATGTCCTCGAACTGCTTCAGCAATCGGTTGACGTCGGCTACCGTCGTTCCGCTGCCTGCCGCAATCCTCTTGCGGCGGCTATAGTTGATGATGTCCGGCTTCTTCTTCTCCGCCTTCGTCATCGACTTGGCAATCGCTTCGGTACGCGCGATTTGTTTCTCGTCGATCTTAAAGTTCGGATTGCCTTTAAGCTTGTTCATTCCGGGCATCATATCTAATAGCTGATCTAGCGGGCCCATCTTGCGAACCTGCTCCATCTGCTCGAGGAAATCGTCGAAGGTGAAATCCGCGGTGCGCATCTTGCGCTCCATCTCCGCAGCCTTCTCCGCATCCATGTTCGTCTGCGCCTTCTCGATCAGCGACAGCATATCGCCCATTCCGAGAATCCGCGAAGCCATCCGGTCCGGATGGAACGCTTCAAGCTGGTCGATCTTCTCGCCCGTAGACGCGAATTTTATAGGACAGCCGGTTACGGCTTTGACCGATAACGCCGCTCCGCCGCGGGTATCTCCGTCGAGCTTCGTCAGAACGACTCCGGTGAGGGCCAACTGTTCGTGGAAGCTTTGCGCCACGTTCACGGCTTCCTGTCCGGTCATCGCGTCGACGACGAGCAATACTTCATCGGGCTTGACCGCGGCATGGATGTCCTTGATCTCTTGCATAAGCTCGGCGTCTATCTGCAGACGGCCTGCCGTATCGATGAGAACGTAATCGTTTCCTTGGTCCTTGGCCAGTTGAACGCCTTGTTTCGCGATCTCGACGGGACTAACCTGATCGCCAAGCGAGAACACCGGCGCTCCGATCTGACCTCCGAGTACTTGAAGCTGCTTTATGGCCGCAGGACGGTAAATATCCCCCGCGACAAGAAGCGGCTTGTGATTCTGGCTTTGCAACAGCTTGGCCAACTTGCCTGTTAACGTCGTCTTACCCGCACCTTGCAAGCCAGCCATAAGAATAACGGTCGGAGGCTTGTTCGCTTTCGCCAGCTTCTCTTGCGTGCCGCCCATGAGCTCGGTCAGTTCTTTGTTGACGATATCGATGATGACCATCGCCGGAGTAAAGCTCTTGACGACTTCTTGGCCCGTCGCGCGCTCTTTCACTTTGGCGATGAAATCCTTGACGACCTTGAAGTTAACGTCCGCTTCGAGCAAAGCCAAGCGCACCTCGCGCATCGCTTCGTTGACGTCGTCCTCGGATACTTTGCCTCGTCCCTTCAGCTTGCCGAACACGTTCTGCAGCCGGGTCGATAACCCTTCGAATGCCATATTCCCATCCCTCCTTCGGAACGGTATTGCTTAATCTATTTCATGCCTGCGACAAGTGACGAGTTCATTCCGCGTTCCGCAGCTTAGCGGCGGTTTCCGTAAGCGATTGGCGCCATTCGGGAGGCAGGCCGGCTATCTGCGTCTCCAGCAAGTCAATGCCGGCGTGCAGCCGTCCATGCCGATCCATAAGATGCAGCTTGGATTCGTACTCCTCCAACACCTGCTCGGCCCGCTTCAGATGCTCGTAAACCGCTTGCCTGCTAATCTGAAATTCGGAAGCGATTTCTGCCAACGTATAATCATCGTGATAATAACATTTAATAAAGGTTTGCTGTTTCTCCGTCAACAGGGCTCCATAAAAATCGTGAAGCACGTTGATTCGGTTTGTTTTCTCCAGCGCGTCGTTGTCCCAGGGCAACCGATGTCACTCCCTTTGTCAAACGCATGCGTCAAGGCAAAACACTTGACACCCAACTCACTTCCCCTATACTACGGAAAATGAAGATGGATGTCAAGGTTTAATCCTTTACATTTTTTATCTGAAACCTACGACTTTGCAGGCCTGATCCCAATTAATAACACAAAAAAGCTGTCTCAAAAGTTAAAATTGAGCAGCTTCTTTATTATTATTATTATTATGGTTTATGTGGGGATTTTGGCGAATGGGTGCCTATTAACGTGTTTTGACGATAATTTTACGGATACTTTCACCGGATAAATGGTACTTATGCTCCAGATCCGTTATCGTCCATCCATTTGAAAATAACCGATAAATCTCTTCGTTCCTGTCAGCCAGCAGCTTACGCGTTCCGCTCAATTCTCCCCAACTGGACTTCTGATCGGTCCGCTTGGGAATATAGATCAATTCGCCCGGAATGTACTTTTGCAGCTCCTTAAACAACCTAGGGGGAAGCACATCTCTTCCATTTTTGTAATTCACGATAAACGTCCTCCTCGAACGGGTTCATCCTTGCATGACTTGGTATAGTGGCAGTAATCATCATTTTTTTCTGCCTCCTCTCGTAAATTTTCAAAGCAATGATTTAGCCAGCCGAACTTTCATTTGATCAGGTGCCAGCATTCCTAAAGTATATAGAAAGCCCTTCATGACTCAATAAATATTAATATTTCTTCCATTTATTCTCGGATTTATTGCAGTCGTAAAAAGGAGGCCTTTCGGCCTCCCCGTCCCAGTTGATTTCGGTTAGCCCGAAATCACCTCATGGTTGATATTCAAGTCGATCATCTCCTTTCCTCGTATTTCGTCGGCCGACACCCTCATTCTACTTCCAAAGCATGGAAGATGGATAGTGAAAAAACGTCTATAAATAATCTTTACCATCCTTGCCGACTTAAGTGATTTTCGGAACTTGATCGTAAACATCCAAGGCCGCCTGTACTCCCAACCCTTGAGGGACGCGAACGCCGTGTCGTACTAAGACCGCTTCCAACGCGCCCAGCAGATGAAGGACGTTTTTCCGACTGCAGCTGTAGCCCATCGTGCCGATCCTCCATATTTTCCCTTTGAGCGGACCGAAGGAGCTGGCAATCTCGATGCCGAAGGAGTCGAGCAACATCGAGCGAACCGATTCCCCATCGACTCCGGGCGGAATGTCGATGCAATTAACGACGGGGAGCTTGCATGAAGCGTCGCCGTACAAGGACAGCCCCATCTTCGTTAGCCCGGCAATCAGAGCTGCTTCCTGCAGGCGATGGCGGGCGAAACGCGCATCCAAGCCCTCTGCTAGTACGATCCTTAACCCTTCCCGAAGCGCGTATAGCATCGACGTCATCTCGGTGTGATGATTGAGTCGCCTCGGACTCCAATAGTCTTGGAGCTGGCTTAGATCGAAGTAATTGCTCCGAACGGGACTAAAACCGTCCAACCCGCCCGTTTGAATGCCGTCGCCTGCCTGCCTAATCCCTTTTTCAACCCTCTTGCGTCTAAGCACCTTGCGTTCCGCGCGTTCGTTATAAGTAATGGGTGCCATCCCGGACGGAATGGACAAACACTTCTGCGTTCCCCCGATTACGGCGTCAAGGCACCAATCGTCGGTTTCGACCGGTACTCCGCCAATCGTGGCTACCGCATCCACGACAATGAGGATATCAAGCTCCCGGCATGCTTTACCTATCTCCTCAAGCGGTTGAATTCTGCCCGTTGAGGTTTCCCCATGGACGATCGCGACAAGATCGGGCTTCTCCCGATGAATCGCGGAGATCACTTCCTCCGGATCGAACACCTGCCCCCAAGTTTTCTCCAGCACAGTCACTTCGGCTCCGCACCGTTCGGCGATCTCCTGAAGCAAGTAGCCGAATCTGCCGAAAATCGGAATCAACACCTTGTCGCCCGGCTCGATAAGGCTGACAAGCACCGCCTCGATACCCGAACGCGAAGTGCCGTCCACCGGGAAAGCCCATTGGTTATCCGTACGGAAGACAGCCCTGATCATCTCCATCGCATCGTTCATGAGCGAGGTGAATTCCGGGTCGAATTGCCCTAAGATCGGATAAGACATGGCCCGAAGCACGCGCGGATCCACTTCAACGGGGCCTGGAGTCATTATTGTGCGGGGGGATGGCGATAACTCGGAATAGAAGGTCATTTCGATTGCTCCTCGTAGGCCAATTCGTACAAGAGCGACGCCAGCACCGAAACACCGTCCGCCAGCTGCTCGGGAGAAGAATACTCTTCTGGCGAATGGCTGATTCCCGCTTTGCTAGGCACGAAGATCATCGCCGTCGGGCAAAGCTCGGCGAACAGCTGGGCATCGTGTCCGGCTCCGCTAAACATTCTCCGGTGAGTCAAGTTAAGCTTGCCGCACAATTGTTCGATCTGTCCCGTGAGCGACCTGTTCATCGGGACGGGCGTCGTGGCAAGCCATGGCGTTATAACAAGAGCCAATCCTCTTCGATTAGCGATATCTTCGTATTCCTGGAACAGGTAATCGCAGAACCAGGATAACGTACGCTCGCTATCATGCCTGATATCGAGCGTAAACTCAACCGTTCCCGGTATGACATTCGGGATATTCGGCGCCGCTTGAATGCGACCTACGGTTGCAACTAGCGACGCGGCCCGAGCCGCCAACTGCTCCAGCCGCACGATGAATTCGGCCGCTCCGGCCATGGCGTCGGTTCTCATGTTCATCGGGGTCGTCCCCGCGTGATTCGCTTCCCCGCGCAAGGAGACGGAATATCTCCGCTGTCCGACGATTGCCTCGACGATGCCGATTTGCTTAGCCATTCTTTCCAGAATAACGCCCTGTTCGATATGAAGCTCCACGAAAGCGCCAAGCTCGCCCCGAACGCAATCCGGCTGTTCGATCAAGCCGAAGCCCGATGCTTCCATCGCCTTTTGCAAGCTCGTTCCTTCCGTATCTCTTAGCTCGTTTCCGCTGCGCCAGTCCAATTGACCGGTCATATTACCCGACCCCCAATAGGCAATAGGGAACCGGCTCCCTTCCTCCTCGCAGAAGGAAACCACCTCGAGCGTACGGGCGGGAACGCCGTAAGTTTCTTTCAAATGCTTCAGCGCCGCAATGCCCCCGACGATACCGTATGCGCCGTCCAGCTTCC
The DNA here is from genome assembly GCF_004564235.1 of Cohnella luojiensis. GTDB lineage: Bacteria > Bacillota > Bacilli > Paenibacillales > Paenibacillaceae > Cohnella > Cohnella luojiensis. Next base: position 50,180 of record NZ_SOMN01000021.1, on the reverse strand, counting down.
CCCCGTTCCTTACCGTGTCGACATGAGAACCTGTCAGGATAACAGGCGCATCCGGATCGCTTCCTTCGAGCCGGCCGATCAAATTGCCGACTCTATCGAAGCGAACGGCAAGGCCGGCATCGCTCATCGTTCCCGCGAGAAAAGCCTGCGCTTCCATCCAAGGCTGCGTATATAACAAGCGGGTTACGCCGGCATTGTCTCCGTCCTCCGCGATATCGCTGAACTCGGCCAGCCTGTCGATCAAGCGACAAAGCTCCGAAGCCTTATCGAATTGAATAAGCTCTCCCATCCTTGACCCCTCCCTAACTCCCTCTGTAGGTGCTGTATCCGCCGGGAGCGACCAACAGCGGAACGTGGAAATGGCTTTGCTCGTCATCCACTCGAAACCGAATCGGGATAAGATCGAACAATAGCGGCTCCACTCCGCGTACCTCTTGGAAATACCGACCCGCTTCGAAGACGATTTCGTAGACTCCCGCGGCCAATTCTTCGCCCGCAAGCAAGGGCTCATCCAACCGCCCGTCCGAATTAATGCGATCCTTTTTCAGCAGCACGGGCGTTAGGTCCTCCCCCCGCTTCCATAACTGCACATTCATCCCCATCGCAGGCTTTCCATGAGAAATATCGAGCACATGCGTCGTAATCCTGCCGGATGCTCCCATCAGGCGCCCCCCGCTTCCGCTAAATCGTCGCGAGTCATCGTAAAGCCTTGGAAGCCGTAAGGCGGCCTCGGCTCCGTATAGACGCCCGCCTGGCCGATGCCCTCGGGTTCAACGATCGTTTCCCATGTCCGGTTATTGGATTCGAAGAATACCTCCGTCAATTGAGGAAACCTCTTTAAGATCCGCAATCCGATTTGATTGATCAAATATTGAATAGAGGGCGTTTTGAACTCGTGAAACACATGGTGGGCGATATCCCGAATTTGCTCCGCGGCTACGTAAGAATGCTCGCTCATGGCATCGGCGTGTTTATCGTAAGTCCAGTTAATATTAAGGAAAATGAATAACGGCCGATCATAGCTTTCCGGTAAAGTCGTATATTCGTCGCGGATAAAGCCGAAAAAAGAACTTCCGCTCACTTTAATCAGCTGCAGGTCCGATACTCCGCATTGCAGCGATGCAGTGGACATTTTGCCATCACCGCGAACAAGCTCCAATCGGGCATGCGCCTTTTCGTTGTGCGAAGGACGGTATACCAGCTTGCTATTCTCGTACCCCTGCTGCCCTTGAACCAAAACCTGGCCGAACGGAAGACGCGTTGCCTCGATATCGATCGCCGTGACATTAGCGTATCTCTCGAAAAACCTCTTGCCAATATAAGCAAGCAGACCTTCCGTGGTGCATCCCTCATAAGAAGCGCTATGACGCAGAATGAAATTTTTCATCGAATCGGTCGCCACGACCTGGCCGTTGTCTCCTTCGGTAAAAGAGGCAAGCAAGGTTTCCCCGCTGACCGAGAACTTGATATTATGCGCGAAAATGACGTTTTCGTTCCCGTTGAAAGGGGACTCCGCTATCGGTTCTACGGTTAAAGGAGCCGCGTAAGTCCGGTAAGTAAGCACGTCTCCCTTGCCGTAATAGAGCGTTCGGCCGCTGGTTAGCTTTTGCATGGTTTCCCTCTCCCCGTCTTCTGATTAATCTCCCGCCAAATCCTCGAGCCTGAAACCGGTTATTTTCCCGATCTCCCCAAGAGCCGTCTCTCTTTCCTCCCGCTCCGAATGATGGATGCGAATTTTCATGGAGAACAATATCTCGTTCTTGCTTTTTCCCTTTACCGCCATGATAAAAGGAAACCCGAACTTCTCCGTGTATTCGCGGTTATAGGAAGCGAATTGCTCGAATTCTTCTTGCGATAGCTGGTTAAGCCCGGCGCCCTGCTGTTCGGCAGCGGAATAATCCGTCACCTCTAATCGAGTCGCCAGATCGGGATGTCCGCGGAACAGAGCCGTTATCGTCTCTTCGGGAGCCTGCCGCACGATTTCCATCATCTTGTCATGAAGCTGCTTGCGGGTTTTGAACGGCCTGTGTTCCCATGCGCCTTGCGCGACCCATGGAGCATTCTCGAAAATGCCGCCAAGCACCTCGGTAAACTGTTCCCGGCTCATTTTGCTAATGACCAGCATGGGGATGGCTATTTTAGTTCTCATGAGGAATCCCTCCTTAATTGAACGGCTTTTTGGACGGAACGCACGATACCTCCGTAACCGGTACATCGACATAGATTGCCCGAAAGCGCCTCTTCGATATCTTCCGTGCTTGGTTCAGGGTTATGGCTCAGCAATGCTTTTACGGAAATGATCATTCCAGGGGTACAGTAACCGCATTGATAACCGCCCTCTTCAAGAAAACATTGCTGGATCGGGTCGATCTCCGCTTGGCTAAGCCCTTCGATCGTCGTAATCTTCTTGCCCTCGCATTGGTAAGCCATCGTCAGACAAGAATTCACCTGCTGCCCGTCGACAAGCACCATGCAAGCCCCGCACCTTCCGATCTCGCAAGATACCTTCGTACCCGTCATCTGCAGATCATCGCGCAGAATCGTCAGCAATCTTCTGGTCGGGGGTACGTCTAACGATATCGGTTGACCGTTAATATCGCACTCGATCACTTTATCGGACCTGCGCTCGGCCAAGCTTCTGTTGATCATGGGCGACTCACCGCCTTTACGAGAAAATCGGGTACTTCCTGAAGAGATTCCGGGTCTATGGGCAGCTTGCTTATTCGTTTGCCCGTCGCATGATAGACCGCTGCGGCAATAGCGGGCGCAACGCCGACGGAGCCGATTTCTCCGACCCCGCGAGGACCGTGCTCGTCATCCTCGGGAAGATCTTCTATCGCATGAACCTCTATCTCTCCATTCAAGTCGGTATAAGTCGGAATCATGTACGTATCGAGATTTCGGGTTAAATACACGCCGCTATCCATGACGGAATCCTCCGAAAGAGCGAATCCGACAGCCATGCCGCTGCCGCCTTCTATCTGCCCTAGAAACCCTTGCGGGTTCATTACGGGACCGGCTGCTACCGCGTGATATTGCTTCAATACCTTAACCCTTCCCGTAAGAACGTTCACTTCAACTTCCACGGCCACCGCCGAATAGGTATACAAATAATGCGCTCCGATTCTTTTGGTCGGCGAAGCGGGAAACGGAAAATGCGTTTGGAACCGAATTTCCTCCTGGACACCTTGGGCCAACTGACCATACGTAAGGAGTAGATGCTCTCCCGACCTATTCCAGATGCCTCCGGTTCCGACCCGAAGACTTTCGGTCGGCAGGGACAGCAGCTTGGATGCCTCATCCAGCATTCGGTCAAGAAACGGGCCCCGAAGCTTCTGAAGCGACTTCCACATCATGCTCGTCGCCCGCGACGCCGTGCTGGACCCGCTGTGGGGAACGAGATCGGTATCCCCGATCACGATTCGAATGTCCTCCGTCCCGAAGCCGAATTGCTCGATCAGCATGAGCTCTAACGTTGCGATCAATCCTTGCCCGAACTCCTCGTAGCCGAAAATCGCCTCGATCTTGCCATCCTCCGCCAAGGCCAGCATACCTCCCGCGGGATCCGGAATGCCGAATCCGAGCCCCGAGCCGTGCATGACGAACGCAGCTCCCGTCCCCTTGCGCAGCCATGGATTATCGGTGATCCTATCTTGCCGATCCAACCACATCGAGCTTCCCGCAAGCGACTTCCATACTTGCATCGCACCGTCCGTTCGGACGATCGTCTGTCCCAGTGGTCCCGGGTCTTCAGGCTTGCGCATGTTCATCAAGCGGAATTCCCATGGATCTTGACCGAGCTTCTCCGCCAATCGATCCATCTGGCCTTCCAAAGCGAAGATCGCCTGGTTGCCGCCAAAGCCGCGAAACTCTCCCGATACGCCGTTATTCGTATACACAGACACGCCTTCGACCTCGACGGAATCATATCGGTAAGGGCCCGTCACATGCTCTATCGCGAAGTTAAGCACCTCCGCGCCAAGCGTTGCATAGGCCCCCGTATCCGCGACAATGCTGACTTGGTGCGCCAGAATGCGCCCGCTATCGTCGACTCCGGTTTTCATCGCGATCCTCATCGGATGCCTTTTTAAACCGGCGCGAACCGACTCCCAGCGCGAGTTGTGGATCTTAACTGGCCTGCCCGTCACCAAAGCGAGCAACGCCCCGTAAGGTTGAACGTTCAATTCGTCCTTGCCGCCGAAGGAGCCGCCGATCGGGCTGGAGACGACTCTGATATTAAATTCGGGCAGCCCCAATATCCGCGCAAGCTGCATCCGATCCTTATAGCCATGTTGAGTGGGAGAATAAACGGTTAATCTGCCGCCTTCCTCCGGAATGAACAAGCCCCCTTCCGTTTCCATGTAGGTATGCATTTGTCTCGGGGTTAAATAGGTTTCTTCGACGATATGAGTGCAACCGGCGAACCCACTAGTTACTTCCCCGTATCCGTATTGGTTACGGTGAAGCACGTTTCCTCCCGGATGCAGCTTGGGAGCCTGCTTGGTCTGCGCCTTCACGGGATCATCCACGACCGGCAGCACCACGTATTCCACTTCAATGCTCTCTAAAGCTTGAGCGGCGATTTCCGGCGTTTCCGCGGCCACTGCCGCTACCGCGTCGCCGATATATCTGACCCTATCCTCGCACAAGACCGGCTGATCCGGGTTCACGATGCCGAACCGGTTCATTCCCGGGATGTCCGCATGCGTGATGACCGCGTGCACTCCAGGTATTCTCTTCGCCTTCTCCGTATGAATCGATACGATACCGGCATGGGGATGAGGACTTCTGAGCACGCGTCCGACGAGCATGCCGTCCCTTGACATATCCGTCAAATAAGCGAGCTTTCCGGTTACCTTCTCCGGCCCGTCGGGCCTGATTCGCCATCTTCCTCCGCTTGTCGTCTTATTTAACGCCATCTTGCTCCCTCCCCGCCCCTGAAGGCTCGCCGCAAGCTTTCCATAGCTCCATGACGATCAAATTCGCCGCCGCCTTCTTGCGGTACTCGTCCGTGGCGAACGGATCCGACTTCGGCCTATAGCCGTTCATGACAGCTTGATGAACCTCTCCGAGCAGCTCCCGGTTCGGAATCTGCCCTTTCAATAGCTTCTCCGCGGCGGGCAGGCGATGAGGAATCGTCTGGCCCCCGCCTGCGGCGATTCGAATTTCCGCAAGCTTGCCGTCTGCCTTTATCCCTCCGCTAATGGCGACGGTAACCAACGACTGAGTGAATGCTTCCCTGCGCCCTACTTTGTGGAATGCTCCGAATCGCTTCGGTACGAGCTCCGTTTCTTCGATTATTGGAAGATGCACCCGGGTAAGCAAATGGGAAGCCTTCGGTAATTGCTCTTGAAGCCGTTCCGCCCACTGCGAAGCATCTTCGGTCATCGGGCTAAGTCCCGTGTTCCATTCGAACTCGGCTTGGCTGACGATGAATACGGGAAGAGAGTCGCCCACGCGGGAGGCGATATTGCCTCCGACCGTAGCGAGATTCCTTACCGAGGAAGCGGCGATGGAGCGAATCGCATCCGCCAGCATCGGATAATGCCGGATAACGTGCGGATCCTTGCGGCAATCGCCAAGCGGAGTAAGTGCGCCTATCGTAATCGAATGTTCTTCCTTAACGATCCCTTTCAGTCCCGGGATGGAGCTCAAGTCGATCAAATGCTTCGGCATGGTCGCGATGCCCGCTTCCCACTGCGTACGCAGCAATGTCCCGCCGGCCACGTATATCGCATCCGCATCCAACAGTTTCTTGAACGTCCATGCTTCCGTCGCATCCCGCGGATGCCATACGGAGGGAGACATCATCTTGTCCTCTTGTCCGGACGCCATCGTTACTCCCTCCTTTTCTTATGGAATGGTTAAAATCTTTGTTCCCTGATATAAGGAATCCCGAGCGCTTCGGGAGCACCCGACGGCTTATTGCGATTGCGCCAGCCTAAGTACATGAGAACGAGAATGGTCACGATATAAGGAATCATTTTGAGAAAATAGGAAGGAATATGACTGCCAAGCAACTGAACCCGGAAGCCGATCGAATCCAGCGCCCCGAAGAAATACGCGCACAGCAATGCGCGAACCGGATTCCATCTGGCGAAAATAATCAGAGCGACGGCGATCCAGCCGCGTCCCGAAGTCATCCCTTCCGTCCAAGTCGGGGAATAGACGAGCAGCATATCCGCGCCGGCCAACCCGATGAGCATGGACCCTGCAACGATGTAACCGTAACGGAAAGCTTGAACCCGGATGCCCATGACGTCCGCCGTCGGCGGATTATCGCCGATCGCCCGGAGGTGGAGCCCCCAGGAAGTCCGGTGAATGAACAGATGCATAACGATAACGAGCAAGAAGCTAAACCAAGTCAACACGTCCAAATGAGCGAACAGATCGCCGATCAACGGTATGGATTCCAGGCCGGGCATGTGCCATTTCGGCACGGAGCCAGGGAGCGGGATCCCGCTGTAAGATTTCCCGAGATAAGCGCTTAAGCCTGCGCCGAACAAAGTCATCGCGAGACCGCATACGATTTGGTTGCTAACCAAGGAAACGGTAAGAAATCCGTGGATAATGCCTAACAGGGCGCTAACGGCGAATACGGCTAGAAGCGCCAACGCTAAGCTCCCCGTATTCAGATAGGTCATGCACGCCGCGACGGCGCCCATAAGCATGAGGCCTTCCGCCCCGAGTTGAATGATTCCCGAGCGTTCGATCAGAATTCCGCCTAACGTCGCGAATAAGAGAGGAGTTCCGGATCCGACCGCCGCTACTATGATTTGTATGAACATATCCATCGTTTATCCGCCCCCTTAACCGTTCCGCCTTAGCCGATATTTGCCGATCGTGTCGCCCGCGATCAAGAAAAACAAAATCGCGCCCTGCAGCATGTTGGATATCGACGAAGGCAGTCCTAACGTCTGGACGCTATACCCGCCTACGATCAAGCCGCCGAATAAGAACGATGATACGACAAGCCCAACCGGATTCAGCTTGGCGAGCCAAGCCACGATAATGGCCGTATATCCGTACCCCGGGGATATCCCGTACATAAGGCGGTGCGTAACTCCGGACACCTCGCTCATCCCTGCAAGACCGGCTAACCCGCCGCTAATGAGCATTACGATGATAATGTGGCGAGAAATACGGATGCCCGCGTTCTTGGCCGCTTCCGCATTCGCGCCGATTAACCGCAGCTCATACCCCCATCGCGTATAACGAATCGTGAAAGCGTAGAGAACGACCACGATAATCGCAAAGAGAAGACCCAAGTGCAGTCGCGTATCGCCGAGTACGGGCAACGACTGCGCTGCGTTAAAGACCGGGGTACCGGGAAAGTTAAATCCCTTCGGGTCTTTCCAAGGGCCGAACACGAAATAATTCAGCGCAAGCAATGCTACATAATTGAGCATTAAGGAAGTTATGAGTTCGTTGACCTGGAAATAAGTCCGCGGTATCGCCGTCAGCAAACCCCAGAAGGCACCCGCCGCGATCCCGAAAACAATCATAAAAGGAATGCTGAAATAGATCGGCAAATCAGGAAAATAAATCGTAACGGCCGTCGCGGCTATTGCCCCTGCGGCAAACTGCCCCTCCGCGCCGATGTTCCATACCGATATCCGGTAAGCAATCGAAACGCCTAGCCCGCATAAAAGCAACGGAATGGATTTAACCAGCGTCTCGGTCAGCCCGAAAGTACTTCCGAAAGCCCCGGACAGCAGCTTCTTGTATACCGGAAAAGGATTCATCCCGTTTGCTGCGATGAATATCCCGCAGACGACCAAAGCCAGCACGACAGAAGATATCGTCACTCGCCAGACGTTAATTCGTTTGCTCGGATCGTACTCCAACCGATACGGAAGACGAATGAATGTAGAAGATGAGGAAGTTTCGCCTTGTTTAAGGGAAACCTCTCCCGTCACCGGTTGTTCGCTCATACCGCTTCCTCCCCGTTGTCTTGAAGACCTGCCATGTATTGCCCGATCCGTTCCCGATCCGCTTCCTCTCGGGACATCTCGCCGATAATGGCTCCGTTGTATATCACGAGTACCCTATCGGACAATTGCATCACCTCATCCAAGTCCTCCGAGATGAGCAGCACCGATTTCCCGGAATCGCGCAAGTTCGCGAGCAGACGGTGCACGCCCTCCGTTGCGCCGATGTCCAAGCCTTGCGTAGGATGCACGGCGATCATTAACAGCGGCTGGCGATGAATTTCCCTGGCGAACAGCAGCTTCTGCTGGTTGCCTCCGGACAGCTGCTGTACCGGCGTATCCAAGTCCGGCGTCTTAACGTCGAACTGTTCGACCAGCTCCTGCGACCATTGCCGGTTGCGTCCGATACGCAGGAAACCGAGCCATGAACGCTCCTTCGTCCGGTAGGATTTGAACAGCAAGTTATCCACGACGCCTAAGCTCCCCGCTAACCCGCTTTTCATCCGGTTCTCGGGAACATGGGAGATACCCGATTCGATCGCATGGCGAACGGAGGCGTTTTTCATTTCCCGACCATTAAACACGATTCGCCCTTTCTTCCACGGGAGGAGACCGGAGAGCACTTCGGCGAGCTCCTTCTGCCCGTTGCCGGCAACGCCGGCTACGCCAACGATCTCTCCCTGATGGACTTCAAGGGAAAGATGATCAAGCGCCTTGCGCCCGTGTTCGACATAGACATCCAGATGCTGTACGCTGAGCAAGGATTCGCCCCTCTCGCGCTTCGACAACTCGCGAGGCGGAGAAATCTCTTTGCCTACCATGATCTGCGCCAGCTCCCGCTCGCTTGTATCGTTCTTATCGACCGTATGGATCATTCGGCCCTTGCGCATGACCGATATTCGGTCCGCGACGGCCATGACCTCCTTCAGCTTGTGCGTCGTCAGGATGATCGTCTTGCCTTCCGCCTTCAGCTTCTCCAACGTCAGGAACAGCTGGTCTGCTTCTCCCGGCGTTAGCACGGAAGTAGGCTCATCCAAGATAATAAGACTCGCGCCGCGGTAAAGCGTCTTGACGATCTCGACGCGCTGCTGCTCCCCGACCGACAATTGCCAGATTGGACGATCGACCGGGAAAGCGAGGCCGAATTTCTCGGATATCCCGCGAATCTCCTCTTGCTTCTCTTTCATCCATCTCGCGCCGCGCCAGAACGACGACTTCTCGCCGAGAACGATGTTCTCCGCGGCGGTTAACGTTTGAACGAGACGGAAGTTCTGGAATACCATTCCGACTCCGAACTGAGAAGCTTCCTTCGGCGAACGGATTTTAACCGGTTTGCCGAATAAGCGGATATCTCCGCTTGTCGGACGATATACGCCCGACAACATGCACATCATCGTGCTCTTGCCTGCCCCGTTCTCTCCGAGGAGCGCGTGGATTTCACCCGCGTTGGCGCTAAAATCAACGTGATCGTTCGCCGCCACCTTACCGAATTGCTTGCAGATTTGGCGCATTTCCACCGACACCGTTGGTTTCATATCCACCGCCTCCTATCGTTCTCGAATCTATCCAGTGACAGCGCGCTTCCTTCAGATCAAAGGGGGTATCGATATCCGCGAATACCAGCTCCGAAGCAACCTGCACCAGCTTCCCCCGGTAATCGGGAGAGGCGAGCAGCTTTCTTGCTCCCATGTCTCCTTCCAGCCTGTTTAGTCCAGGGAACATGGAAGGAGCGAACAAGGCAGGCGGTTTCCCGATTGCTTCGCCCGCGCAAGCGACGAAATCCAGATCCGGTTCGGCAACATAGGCGGCAACTAGCCTATCTAGCAAATCCGAAGAGATAAAGGGTTGATCCGCAAGGACGATCAAGATCGCGTCCGGATTCAGGGATAAAGCATCCTGCAGCCCTTCTCGTAAAGAATAGGACATCCCGTCGGCAGCTCTTGGACAAGGAAGAATGCGCAGCTTTGCGTTTTTCGCCCCCGCAAGAGGCGATTCCCGCGGCATCCAATTCAACTCGTCTTTCTCCCTTACGACGACGGTTATCGAATCCAGACGATCGCAACCGATCATTTCATTCAGGGCGATCGATCCAAGACGGCTACCTGGCGCAAGCTCCAAGGAAAGCTTGGGAACCTTCATTCTCCTGCTCTGTCCCGCCGCCATATAAATCCCAACGATACGCAATGCCGCTCACCTCACGCTCTCTTCGCCGGCTGTTCCTTACCGCGATCAGCTCCGCAGCGATGCTAACCGCGATTTCCTCAGGACCTTCCGCCCCGATATCCAAGCCGACCGGAGCGCTAACCACGCCCTCGGCCGGAAGTCCGTTCGTTAAATGCTTAATTCTATTTTTGGAACCCATAATACCCAAGTATGCCGGCTTCAAAGGCAATAACAGCTCTAGCATCTCGCGATCCTTGCGCATCTGATGGCTGCAGATCAATACATAGTCGGATGACCGTATATTAAGCGAGCTCACGATCGCCTCGGGCGAACCGACCGCCAGCTCCGCGCCGGGAAACCGCCCGGAATGGCATAAAGTCGATCGCCAATCCCCTATCGCTACGCGGAAACCGATTCGGCTTGCAGCTCGGGCGATCGGTACGGTACCCTCATCCGTCCCGTAAACGAACAACCTCGTTCTGGGTTTGAAAATGGTGGAAAATAACGGCTTCTGCCCGCTCTTGGTTAAAGAAGCCGCGGACTGTCGCTGCGATATTTTCTTGAATTCATAGCGTAGTTTTCGTCCGGCCGAATACCGAATCATTTCAACTTCAGCCCCCGCCGACACGGAGTGATATGCTTCCGCTAGCGAGTTGAGACATTGATCGCCCATCGGTTCAAGCAGAATACGTATTACTCCTCCGCAGCCAATCGCTTCGCCCCAGATGGCATCCTCTTCAGGCCGCATATTATAAGCGACTAGCTCGGCTTCGCCCGATTGCAGCAATTCTTGCGTTCTTTCCTGCAGATCGGATTCCAAGCAGCCGGGACTTAAGCTCCCGACTTTGCCGCCATCCGGCAAGAGCAGCATCGCAGCCCCCGCTTTACGGTACGAATGCCCCTCCGCATGAACGAGGGTGGCAAGCACGGCCGGCTCTCCTACGCGATGGGCGTAGGACAAGATCGAGTATCCATCCATTCCATCCATTCCATCGCCTCCGTTCTCTAACCGATTCTGCTCAATAGCTCTTTAAGCACGCGATCCGATTCTTTTAACACCCGCTTGCGATCGACAGTGCGAACGATCTTGCCCTGCATGACGATCTCTCCGTCAATCAGAACCGTATCCACGTCGCCCCGAGTAGCGGCATAGACGACTCTGGAGAACAAATCCGCGTCATAGGAAGGATACGCATGGAAATCTTCCAGATCGAGCAGCTGCAAATCAGCCAACTTCCCCACCTCGATGCTTCCGATCTCCTTTTCCATGCCTAGCACTTCCGCTCCGCCCATCGTCGCCATCCGAAGCACGGTCCTCGCGTCCATGACCGTCGGACCGTGCTGGATTTTCTGGATAAAGGCGGTCAAGCGCATTTCCTGGAACATATCCAAATTATTGTTGCAGGGAGCGCCATCCGCTCCGATTCCGACCGCTATGCCCTCCCTCAGAAGTTCCGGCACTTGGGCGACTCCGGAGGCAAGCTTCATGTTAGAGCCCGGACAGTGGGTTACCTTCACCCCTCGGTCGCGGATGATTCCCTTCTCCTCATCGTTCAGCCAAATGCTGTGAGCCAGGATTAAGTTAGGCTTTGCAAGTCCGATATGGTCCAAGTAAACAACGTTACGCATTCCCCGCTCCGCTTCGACCAACGCAATCTCGTCTAAGTTTTCCGAGGCGTGCGTATGCACCTTTACCTTGTATTGCTCGGATAAGTCGCGTACCCCGATAAGCAACTCCTCGGTACAAGATACGACGAACCGCGGGCAGAACGCATATTGAATCCGACCGTTCGCTGCTCCGTGCCACCGCTCCAGAAGGTCGACGCTTTGACGCAGGGAGCTATCCGTTTCCTCTTGCAGCGCCAGGGGCACCTCCGTGCCATGATCCATCATAACCTTGCCGGATAAAGCCCTCATCCCGCTTTCCTCGATTGCCCGGAAGGCATATTCTGTATGATGGACCGTCTCCATGTCGAGGATCGTCGTCGTTCCGCTGCGGATCAGTTCTCCTAACCCAAGCAATGCGGAATAATAGACCGAGTCTTCATCGTGCGCGGCTTCCAAGGGCCATATTTTCTGGCGCAGCCAGTCGATCAAAGCCAAGTCGTCCGCTCTGCCCCGGAATAAGGTTTGGCATAAATGAATATGCGTTTGAATAAACCCCGGCAGCAGCACTTTACCTCCCGCGTCGATAACGACGTCCGCTTGAACGTCCAAATTCGCTCCTATCGCCGATATGACGTTATCCGTGATCGCGATGTCACCCTTCAAAACCTCGTTGCCGGCATTCATCGTCATGATGACCGCATTGCGGATTAGTTTCGTTGCCATGGGTTATCGTCTCCTCCCAGCTGCTATTGCCGCTTCTTTTACCGTATGCGGTCTGTCGACGAGTTTTCCCTACTCAATAGTCGCCTGAATAGGAATGCCATCTTTAACCTCAATAAATCGTCGATTCGCTTAAAGTCGACATCGAGCAATTCTCCTAGCTTCTCTATCCGGTATGTGGCCGTATTGCGATGGATGAAGAGCCGCTTGGCCGTCTCGTTTAATTGACCGTCATTGTCAAGGTATGTTTCCAGTGTCCTCATCATTTCCTGCACGTATTCCGGATCCCTGCCCAGCAACCCTCCAAGCCAACGGTCGCAATACGTTTTCATCTTTTCCTTGGGCACGGATTCGAAAATAAAAGCCATGTCGAGCGTCTCGAATTTAAGAAGCCGTTCGTTCATTCCCCAATCCCTCGCCAGCCGATGGGTTTCGCGGCACTCGTCGAAGGATTCGAACAGCTGCTCCGGCTTTTTCTTGCGGCTGCTGATCGCGGCAATGGGCCGTTCCGCCCGATCCGCCTTACCCGAGAAACAAGAATCAAGCGCCGATAGCAAGCTTTCTCCGCCATCCTCCGTCCGATCGGGGAACAAGGAGAGAACTCCCTCGTCAATGACGAGATGGATCCCTTTCATCTCCTGCAGCCGGGTATGGCTCAAATATTCTTTTTTCAGAAACTCCAGCTTCTCCATTCGGACTTCCGTTTGGGTCGACAGAGGGAAATCCGTTATTACGCAGCGATAAGGCTGCTTGAAGAGATCGATTTCCCAGCGTTGCTCGTATTCCATTACCGTCTCGATAGGAAGTCCGTGCTTTAGATGGCGTTTAATGAGGAGTCCGAAATCCTTCTGGACGGAATGCTCGAAATAATCTTCGTAGTTAAAATTAAGATGATAGGAGAGCAGCTCCGCGGCTTGCAGATATAAGCTTTCTTCGATCGATGAAAGGAACAACCGGGAGTTGAAGAACATCGCATATCCCGTGCATTGCTCTTGTTTCATAAGGGGAACTCTGTAGGCTTGCCAATCCTTCTGTTTGACCCATTTGGAGTGATGGGAAGATTGACGCTCCGAAAGCAGGACGTCTTCGGGCACGTTCGACGAGTTGTACACTAACTGACCTCTGGAGCCGATTATGGCAACCGGATCTCCGATGACGTCGGTCACCGCTTCGAACAACCGATGAATCGGCTCTGCCTGAAGCGCGAATCTCATTAAACGGATTTGTTTGTTCAATACGTCCTGCAGCAGACCCGTGCTGCGTTTGATTTCCGCTTGAAACAAGCCGTTCATCTGATCCGAAAACGTAAATTGATACGGGAGTTCGATTAGGGGAAACCCAAGCTCATTCGCCTGCTCGACCAAGTTAACGGGAACGGAGCTCCAGAATCTGCCGAGCTTGATGCCGAGACCGGCGGAGCCGCATTCATTAAGCTTATTAAGAAGCTTTAAGGCATCTTCCGGATCGTCTTTCAAGAGGTACGCCGTCGTAAGCAGCATCTCGCCTTCCTTGATCCAATCCGTAATGTCGGGCGCATCCATGACGTTAACGGATTTGACGACGCGGTTGATTCCCGTGCTGCCTGCGATTAGCTTTCCTTCCGAAAGCGGATATACGGTTAAAGCCTGCTCGACTGTCAAATACATGGCCGTCTCCCCCTTAGCAAGCAAATCTATACAAGACAAGAGAAATTATGTGAATTGTATGTAAATATATATAACATATTAGGGGTAAAATTGTTCTATTGCAATAACAATGTCATGTATTGTTACATAAATCTGGCGTTTCTTACTATTCTATAATCGATTTGAGTTCGCCATGTCGCTTCATTTAAAAGGCGCGTTGCAAAAATGATAAGATAATGCTTCATTTTATGTTTATTTATCCCGCTCCATCAACGTTATGCGAAATGATTTGTTAGATTACATAACACATGCGTTGGATTTTAGTTAAAATACACCTTTAAGAGCGGACAAAGGAAAAACGCCCTTTTTGGCAAAGCCAAGATTAAAGGGCGTTTTAAGGTTGCGCAAGCGAACTATGATGTTAGAAGATTAAAAAGAAAAGTAATCTGCCTTTTTAAGCCGCTCGTTCGCTGTACATTCCATTTCCATGCGTTCTTTTCGATGAAATTAATACGCCGGCGTTGCTGGCGGATCTGCTCTTCAAGGTTATGGTGGTGATGATGCATCCCGTTTCCTCCTCTATGCGTTCCCGATAGGAACATCATAGAAGATGAAGTATGACAGCTGATTGTCATACTTCGGAATATCGCCGAAGCATTTTTTCGATTTTTTCGCGAAGCAGCTGTTTTAGCGGAGGCGGTTGCAGCACGACCGCGTTGTCGCCGAATCCCAGTATCACGGACATCAACCACTCGGGATCTTTTGCGTTGAACGAAGTGGTAAATGTCAGCGAGCCATCTTCGTTGAATTGCCTTTCATCCCCGTAAAAAATATCCAGCGCTTTGGCTACCGAGCTCCCAGAGACAACGATCACGGCAATGCCGATATCCGGCTCCGGCCTGAAATCGTTCCAGATGTCTCTCGGAGCTGATGCATGGCTTTTTCTTGACCGCTCCGGCAAAATATGAACATCCGTCATCCTGGATAATTTGAAAACCCTGTAATCATTACGTTCTCTGCAAAACCCATGCAAATACCAAGAGTAGTACTTAAAGTGCAAGCTGACCGGCTCGATGACTCTAGTGGTTCGCTCATTGTTGGCATTCGTGTAATCCGTGCGAATGACGGTTTCTTCTTCAACCGCTTTACGGAGCAAGTAGAGCATATGATTGTTAGTTCTCCAGCTTCCGAAATCAAGCGAGAGGCTGGGATTAGGATCTCCTTGCCTTATCGTCTGAAGCCTATGCAGGGTTTCCTCTGCCCGAACATCCTTGAACACGGTGGCCGTGCTGTGAAGAAGGGTGATCAAAGATTGAATATCGTCCGTCCGCAAGAGACTTCTATCCATCTTGTATTCCTCGATTATCCCGAAGCCTCCGTTAACGCCTTGATAAGAGACAACTGGAATTCCGGCGGCGCCGATCGCTTCTATGTCGCGGTATATCGTACGCTGGGATACTTGATATTTATCCGCCAGCTCCGAGGCGGAGATGACTTCGTTGTTCAGCAATGCGTAAGTAATGGATATCAAACGTTCTAATTTGATGGCGATCACTCCGGTTATGAAAACTTTGTGAAAGACAATATTCAACAGCTTTCTAATTCATCATAAACTATACTGTTGTCTACCGTCACTAACTCGACGGAATAAACGCGAGAGGAGCGAATATGAACAAAACTAACAAACTGCCGTTCGAGGACTATCTATTGGATTCGCAAGACGAAGAAATCATATGGATCAAAGGCAAAGCTTTTATTGTCAGGCTGGCAACCGACAACGATATTGAGCGAATCGGCAAAGGGTATTTTACGATGAGCAACACCGAACCTACTGCATCTTCGCGATAAAATAGTAAACATTAACACAGATGACCCCCAATTTATCGGAGGTCATCTGTTTTGTATATTATAGAGCTAGTCGTTATCCGGGATATCCGACTCCTCGGCGCTTGCTAGTCCCGCGAACAAAGCATGAACGAATTGATCCGCGTCGAACTGCTGCAGGTCGTCCATTTTCTCGCCTAACCCGACAAACTTAACCGGCAGGGACAGCTCGTTGCGAATAGCGATGACGATTCCGCCCTTAGCCGTGCCGTCGAGCTTAGTTAGCACCAAACCGGTAACCCCGCTCTTCTCGCCGAATAATTTGGCTTGTTGAAGGGCGTTCTGACCGGTCGTCGCATCCAGGACAAGCAATGTCTCATGCGGAGCGCCGGGAATTTCGCGCTGGATGACTCTGTGGATCTTGGCCAGCTCTTCCATGAGATTGGCTTTGTTTTGGAGCCTTCCCGCGGTGTCGCAGATGAGAAGGTCGACGTTCTGTTTTTTGGCCGCCTGAACGGCATCGAACATAACGGCGGCAGGATCGGAACCCGACTCCTGCTTAATGACATCGACTCCAACGCGTCCGCCCCACACTTCCAATTGCTCGATTGCGCCCGCTCGGAAAGTGTCTCCCGCCGCCAGCAACACTTTCTTGCCT
Source organism: Cohnella luojiensis (assembly GCF_004564235.1). GTDB lineage: Bacteria > Bacillota > Bacilli > Paenibacillales > Paenibacillaceae > Cohnella > Cohnella luojiensis. Next base: position 33,651 of record NZ_SOMN01000021.1, on the reverse strand, counting down.
TGTTGCTTATAACGCCATGCCAGCTTTCCGATCGTCGTCGTCTTGCCGACGCCGTTCACTCCAACGAACAATATAACCGTGATGCCGTTAGGGTTCTCCTTGATGCCGACCTCTTCTCCAGTACCTTGTAGCATCCCCACAAGCTTCTCGGATAGAATTGGGCGAAGTTCGGACGGCTGCTCGATTTTGCGTTTTTTCACTTCCGCGCGCAATTCGTCGATCAAACCCATTACCGTATTTACGCCAACGTCGGCTCCGATCAGGATTTCTTCCAGCTCTTCGAAAAAATCCTCGTCGATCTTCTTGCGCCGGCTGAACAACTCCTCCACTTTACCGACGAACGCGTCGCGCGTCTTTGACAATCCCTCTCGGAATTTGCTCGTGACCGCTTCGGTTTTGGAGGCGATGCTTTCCTTAAGACGCTTGAAAAAACTCATTTGCGTTCCCTCCAACCTATTGCTAATCCATTGTTTTGTTTGTATTTTTCAGACGAATAGCGGTGCCACAGGCCGTTATTTCGTCTGCAAGGCCCGATTTCGTGAAAATAGCGGTGCCACGGGCCGTTATTCTGCTCTACGCGAGCAGAGTTTTATGCCGTCGCAGTAGCCGGTGCCGTCATCTCTTCCGTCTCCTCCAGACGGACGGATACGAGCTTCGAAACGCCGCCCTCTTCCATCGTGACCCCGTATAGAACGTCCGCTTCCTCCATCGTTCCTTTACGGTGAGTAACGACGATGAATTGAGTCGAATCGGAGAACTCGCGCATGTATTGCGCGTATCGCGCTACGTTGGCTTCGTCCAGCGCCGCCTCGACTTCGTCCAGCACGCAGAACGGTACCGGTTTGACGTTCAATATCGCGAACAGAAGCGCGATAGCCGTAAGCGCCCGCTCTCCGCCGGAAAGCAACTGCAGGTTCGTCAGTTTCTTGCCGGGCGGTTGAGCGACGATGTCGATGCCCGTATCGAGCGGACGGTCCGGCTCCACCAGAACGAGATCCGCGCGGCCGCCGCCGAACATCCGGGAGAACACGACCACGAAATGCTTCCGGATCTCCTCGAACGTGGTACGGAAGCGTTTGGACATCTCGTCATCCATCTCGCGGATAATGCCATGCAGCTTCGTCTTCGCCTCGATGAGGTCGTTTTCTTGCTCCGACAGGAAATGGAAACGCTCGAATACGCGTTTGTATTCCTCGATCGCCCCCAAGTTAACGTCGCCAAGCGAGGATATTTTCCGTTTCATGTCGCGGACTTCGTTCTGGGTAGCCAGAATGTCCTCCGGAACCGGATAACGCTCCTTGGCGAGCTCGAAGCCGATTTCGTATTCCTCGGTTAATTTGCGCAGCAGATTATCAAGTTCTACATCCATCCGGTTAACCGCGATTTCCGCTTGGCGCAAGCCTTCCTCGACGTTTCTCAGCTTCGCGCGCTGTTCCTTCGTCTCGCCTTCCTTGCGTTCCAGCTCGCGGTGCTTCTCTGCGCGGTCCGCCCGTTTGAATTCGATATTTTCCGTAAATTGTTTCTTCTGTATGCGCAATTCGTTCAAGCGTTCCCTGTGCTCTACCGACTCTTCCACCGTTCTGGCGGTTTCCGCGTCGTTATGCTCCAAGGATTCCTTGAATTGTTTTCTTTCTGCGGTTATGCGTTGCAAGTCGGCACGCTGACGGCCGATCTGCTCGTCGACGGCGGTTCGATCTTGCTCCAACCGCGCTATCGATACTTTCAGCTCAGTAAGCGTCGCTTGGAGCTCCTCTTTCGCGGAAGCGCTCTTGCGCCGCAGATCCTCGGCCTCGCGGATTCGGCTCTGAATACGCTGCTCTTCATCCGTAAGTGCGGCAAGCCGCGCCTCTGCTTCCTCTTTGCTGGTGTTCAGTCCGCCGGCTTCCGCATCGAAAGCCGCTTTCTCTCCCAGCATCGCGACCCGTTGCTCCTCGAGCAGCTTCTCGTCTTGCAAGAGTTGCCCGCTTTCTCCCGATACCTGCTGCTCCTTCAAGCGTTCTTGCTCCCCTTGATTGCGAAGCTGTTCGATATTCTGAGCGACTTGGGCTAGCTCTTTTTTCAGATCGTCGGTTTCCGCTTTAGCCCGCTCTCTTGCCGTCTCCGCTTCCTTGATCTCTCGCTCCAGCTCTTCCAATTGCCGCTGGCGGCCAAGCAAGCTGGAAGACTTCTTCTGGAGACTACCGCCCGTCATCGAACCCCCGGCATTCACGACGTCGCCGTCCCGCGTTACGACGCGGAAACGGTATTGCAGCCTGGAAGCAATCCGGTTAGCCAGCTCCAGCGACTCGGCGATAATCACGTTTCCAAGCATGCTGCTGACGATCGCGGAATATTTCGGCTCCGAGCCGACAAGCTCGGAAGCCACGCCGATAAAGCCTTCGGCCTGCTCTAATATGCGGCGGTCGCTATCCGGCAAGTTTCTTGCCCGGATGACATCGAGCGGGAGGAACGTAGCCCGTCCGGATTGACGTTGCTTCAAATAGGCGATAGCCGTACGCGAACTTTTCTCGTCTTCCATGACGATATGCTGCAGCGCCGCTCCCAATGCGGTTTCAATAGCGACCTCCAGATGACCCGGTACGCTGACGAGCTCTGCCACGGCACCGTGAACGCCGTGCAGATTGCCTCTTTTCGATGCCTTGAGCACTTCACGGACTCCGTGTTGGAAGCCGTCATAATCATTCTGAAGCTCTTTGATCGTGTCCCTTCGCGACACTAGAGCTTCCTTCTTCTGTTCGAACCGGCGTACGGACGCCTGGGCTTCCTCGACCTTCCGTTGCAGTTCTCCCGATCGGACCCCTTCCGCAACGTAGCGGTCGCGAACTTCCGTAAGCGCCCGCGTTACGGCCGCTATCCTCTCCTCGAGCTGCTCGCGCTTGGCCTGAAGGGCATCCATCTGCTCGCGCCATTTCGTTTCCTCTTCCGCGATCCTGGCAACCCTGCGTTCCAACACTTCCCGCTGGCCTTCGCCGTAGCGGATATCGTTACGCGCTTGCGCCATCGCGTTCAGCGTATCGAACAGCTCGGCCTTCAAGCGCTCTTCGACTTCCGTGCTTCCGTCCGCCAACGCCAATCTGTCTTCTTCGTCGGCAAGCTTAGCGGAGAACCCGGACAATTCCGTCTCCAACTGAGCTCTCTTCACCTTTAACGCCGCATCCTCGGCGGTCGTTAGCTCGAACCGCTCTTCGGCTGACGTCAACGACTGCTGCAGCCCTTTGCGAGTACGCTCCAGGTGACCGCGGCGTTCGTTAAGCAATTCCACGTAGCCTTCCGATTTCTCGGTTTCCTCGCTGCAACGAAGCAGCTCGTCCTGGAGCTTCTCCAACAATTCCTCCAGTTGAACTAGCGCTTGACGTTCTTCCTCGAGGATCGCGTCATGTTTGCTTACGAATGTGGATAAACCCAATTGTTCATCGCGAAGAACCGCTAGCTTCTCGTTCGTTTGCGTCCAGGAAGTATGCACTCCCTCGATCTGATGAACGTACAGCGCGATTTCTTTGTTTTTCAAATCTTCTTTTAGCGTTTTATAGGCTTCGGCTTTCTCCGATTGCTCCTTAAGCGGCTCGATCTGGCCATTAAGCTCGCTGACGAGGTCATGAATCCTCAGCAAATTATTCTCGGTATCCTCGAGCTTCTTCTGGGCTTCCTTCTTCCGGCTTTTGTACTTTACGATCCCGGAAGCCTCTTCGAAAATTCCCCGTCGATCCTCCGAACGCGTGCTCAAGATTTCCTCGATGCGGCCTTGTCCGATAATCGAATACGCTTCCCGGCCGATTCCCGTATCCATGAACAGCTCCGTAATATCCTTGAGCCGGCATGGTTGTTTGTTGATCAAATATTCGCTTTCCCCGTTCCGGTGAACTCTGCGGGTCACCGTCACTTCGCTGAAGTCGAGGGGCAATGCCTTGTCCATATTGTCCAACGTCAAGGATACCTCGCCGAAATTTACGGCCTTCCGGGTATCGCTGCCCGCGAAAATGATGTCCTGCATATTGCCGCCGCGGAGCGATTTCGCGCTCTGTTCGCCAAGTACCCAGCGAATGCCGTCGGAAATATTGCTTTTGCCGCTGCCGTTCGGTCCGACTACCGCGGTGATGCCCCGTACGAATTCCAGCTCGGTCCGGTCCGCGAATGACTTAAAACCGGTCAGCTCGATTCTTTTCAAAAACATAAGGATAATATCTCCTCTCGAGTCGTTCGGTTAACCGAGTTACGCCTTCGGAAATGTCGCAAGCGCCTGCGAGGCCGCTTGTTGCTCCGCTTCCTTCTTAGATCGTCCTATCCCCGTGCCCAGCCGCTGCTTGCCGATAGCCACGACGGCGACGAACTCGCGATCATGGGCGGGACCCCGCTCCTCCACGATGCGGTAATCAAGAGCCCCCATCGACAGTTGCTGAACTTTCTCCTGCAGTTCCGTCTTGAAATCCTTAAGCGGAGTTTGCCCGTCACGGGGCAACGCGGAAAATAAATGACGGTCAAGAAAAGTACGCACGGCGTTTAATCCTTGATCCAAATATAGAGCGCCTAGGAACGCTTCGAAAGCGTCGGCAAGCAAAGACGGACGCGTTCGGCCTCCCGTCTGCTCCTCCCCTTTGCCGAGCAGCACGACCTGCCCGAATTCGAGCGTCTCGGCAAAACGGACAAGCGATGGTTCGCAGACGATACTCGCCCGCAAACGGGTCAATTCCCCTTCCGGAGAATCCGGATACAGCCGGTACAAATACTCCGAAACCGTTAGTTGCAGTACGGCATCGCCTAGAAACTCCAGCCGCTCGTTATCGGCAATGCGGGGGCCCCGCTGTTCGTTCACGTAGGAAGTATGAGTGAACGCTTGCTTGAGCAATGCCGGATTCCGAAATGTCATGTCGATGCGTTCTTGAAATTCCTTAAATACGTCTGTCATCTTCTCTCACCTCAATTGCGCCGCATAAACAACCGACGCAGGCAGCATATGCCGCCTGCGTCGACGTTCACGCGCTTATTAGGCTTCGTATTTACGCATGATGATGGTCGCGTTATGGCCGCCGAACCCGAACGAGTTAGACAATGCCACTTGCACGTCCGCTTCACGCGGCTTATTCGGTACGTAATCCAGATCGAGCTCCGGATCTTGATTGTCGAGGTTTGCAGTCGGCGGTATAACGCCGTTCTGAAGCGTTAACCCCAGAATAACGGCTTCCACGCCGCCGGCAGCGCCGAGCAGGTGACCGGTCATCGACTTCGTCGAGCTGACCGCAAGCTTGTAAGCGTGGTCGCCGAAAGCTTTCTTGATCGCCATCGTTTCCGATTGGTCTCCAACCGGAGTCGATGTACCGTGAGCGTTGATATACTGGACGGCTTCCGGGGCGATTCCGGCGTCGTTCAACGCCTTTTTCATGCAACGGGCAGCGCCGTCCGGATCCGGTTCGGTCATATGATGGGCGTCTCCGCTCATCCCGTAGCCAATGACTTCGGCATAGATGCGAGCGCCTCTCTTCTGAGCGTGCTCAAGCGACTCTAGAATAAGTACGCCCGCGCCTTCGCCCATAACGAAACCGTCGCGTTCCACGTCGAACGGCCGACTCGCTTTCTCCGGCTCGTCATTGCGCGTGCTCATCGCCCGCATGGAGCAGAAACCCGCCATCCCGATCGGGCGGATCGTCGCTTCCGCGCCGCCGCAGATCATAACGTCGGCATCGCCGCGTTGAATCATTTTATAACTATCGCCGATGGAGTGCGTTCCCGTCGCGCAAGCCGAGACGGCTGCGGAGTTCGGGCCTTTGGCGCCGGTGATCATCGAAACTTGGCCGCTGGCCATGTTCGCGATCATCATAGGGATAAAGAACGGGCTCACGCGGCGAGGCCCCTTCTCCATCAGCACAGTATGCTGATCTTCCCAAGTGCCTAATCCGCCGATTCCCGAACCGACGACGACGCCAACCCGTTCAGGGTCGGCATTCTCGCCGATGACGAGCTTTGCGTCTTCGACGGCGAGTTTGCTGGCCGCCACGCCGAATTGCACGAAGCGGTCCATCTTGCGGGATTCTTTCTTGTCGATATATGCGCCAGGATCGAAATCCTTGATTTCTGCTGCTATCTTCGTTGTATATTCAGTGGTATCGAATGCTTCTATTAGGCTAATTCCCGATTTACCGTTCAATAAGTTGTTCCAGAACGTAGGCAAATCGGATCCGAGGGACGTGACGACCCCCATTCCCGTGACTACAACACGCTGTGTCAAAACCAATTCACCTCTTCAGGGTAAAAGACGCTTAAATGTGCAGAAGTCCCGTCGCAATAACGGGACCCGGTCGATCATTACGCATGAGATTGTATGTATTTAACGACTTCTCCCACCGTTGTGATCTTCTCTGCATCCTCGTCTGAAATCTCCAAGTCGAATTCGTCTTCGAGCTCCATAACGAGTTCTACCACATCGAGAGAGTCAGCGCCTAAGTCGTCTTTGAAGGATGCTTCGGCTGTTACCTCTGCCTCTTCAACACCTAGGCGTTCGATAACGATGCGTTTAACACGTTCTTGTACATCGGACATCCGGTTCACCTCCCTTAACGTATTATACGTGAATCATGGACAAAAAGCCATACTGCTTAACCGTGCTACATGTACATTCCGCCGTCGACGTGAATCGTTTGGCCGGTCATGTACGAAGCGGCATCGGAAGCCAGGTAAACGACGGCCGCCGCGATGTCCTCGGGACGGCCCATGCGACCGATCGGAATTTCTCCGAGCAGCTTCTCCCGATATTCCGCGGGAAGCTTGTCGGTCATGTCCGACTCGATGAAGCCCGGCGCTACGGCGTTAACCGTAATCCCGCGCGAAGCCAATTCCTTTGCCGCGGACTTCGTCAATCCGATGACGCCCGCTTTGGCGGCGACATAGTTGGCTTGCCCGGCATTGCCGAGCACGCCGACGACGGACGAAATGTTGATGATCCGGCCTGACCGCTGCTTCATCATGGAACGGGTCACGGCTTTCAGGCCGTTGAACACGCCCTTCAGGTTCGTCTCGATGACTTCGTCGAATTCGGATTCCTTCATTCGCATGATTAGGTTATCACGGGTAATGCCCGCATTATTCACGAGAATGTCCAGCTTGCCGAAGGCTTCGATTGCCTTCGATACCATTTCTTCGAATTCCGCGGCTTTGCCGACGTTCGCTTTAACCATGATCGCTTTGCGACCGAGCGCTTCCACCGCTTTCACGGTTTCCGCCGCAGCCGCTTCGCTGCCGGAATAGTTAACCGCCACGTCCGCGCCTGCCTCGGCAAGCGCGATCGCGATCGCCCGGCCGATTCCGCGCGACGCTCCCGTTACGAGAGCGCTCTTGCCGTTTAGATCCCACATCGCCATTATCCGATCACCCTCTCGTACATTGTCGCTGTTTCAGCTTCATTGTGCAACTGCGTCGGCTGCCGCGGCACTGTTTACCGAAATCACCTGTACCGATTTGTCGATCTTCTTGATCAAGCCGGCAAGAACCGTCCCGGAACCGATCTCCACGAAAGTGTCGACGCCTTCGCCGATCAGATACTTAACGGTGTCTTCCCACTGAACGGGGGATACCACTTGTTTCACCAATAGCTCGCGAAGCTCTGCGCCGGAGGTAACGGGTTTGGCATGAACATTCGCGATAACCGGCACTTGAGCGGAATGGAATTCTACCTTCGACAGTTCCCCTGCTAAGTTGTCCGCCGCAGGTTGCATGAGCGACGAGTGAAAAGGACCGCTGACGTCAAGCGGGATAACCCGCTTGGCTCCCGCCTCTTTTCCCCGCTCGACGACGGCCGCAACGCCTTCCGCGGACCCCGATACGACGATTTGCCCCGGGCAATTCACGTTAGCGAGTTCTACGAGCCCTGTCGAAGCGGAGATATCCGCGCACAGAGACTGCAACGTTTCACGCTCCGCGCCAAGCACGGCAGCCATGGCGCCTTGTCCGCTCGGTACGGCTTGCTCCATGAATTGACCGCGCGCCCTCACGAGCCGGATCGCATCTTCGAAAGCGAGCACGCCCGCGGCGACAAGCGCGCTGTATTCTCCCAAGGAGTGCCCGGCGACGAAATCCGGCTTGACGCCCTGATCTTTGTACATTTCAAGCAAGGCAATGCTGGTAGCCAGCAATGCCGGTTGCGTGTTGGCCGTCTGACGCAATTCCTCATCCGGTCCTTCGAACGCCAGCTCCGTTAACGGAAACCCGAGCACCGCGTCAGCTTGATCGAGGATCGCGCGAGCTGCGGCATTGCTATCGTAAGCATCCTTACCCATGCCAACCGATTGCGCTCCTTGACCGGGAAATACAAATGCGATTTTACCCAATGTAACTCCTCCTCTTCCCTTACCAGACCAAGACGGAAGCACCCCACGTTAATCCGCCGCCGAAGCCGACGAGCACGAGGCAATCCCCTTCCTTGACGCGTCCCTCTTCCACCGCTTCCGCAAGGGCGAGCGGGATGGAAGCAGCGGATACGTTGCCGTAACGGTCCAAGTTGATCATAGCCTTGTCCTCCGACAAATCCAATCTCTCCAAAGCCGATTGGATGATTCTGATATTCGCTTGATGCGGAACGAGAAGATCAATGTCGGACTTCTCATAGCCGGCGCTGGCCAAAGCTTCCTCTGCTGCGCTTCCCATGACCCTGACGGCGAACTTAAACACGTCGCGTCCGTTCATCTCGATATAATGACGGCGTTCGCTGACGGATTGCTCCGTCGACGGAAGACGGGAACCGCCTCCGCTGATCTTCAGCAACTCGCCGCCGGAGCCATCGGCTCCCAGCTTGAACGATTTGAATCCGCGGCCTTCCGGAACCTCGCCTAGTATGACGGCGCCTGCCCCGTCGCCGAACAGAATCGAAGTGTTGCGGTCCGTGTAGTCCGTAATCCTGGACAGGCATTCGGCGCCTACAACGAGAACGTGACGGTACATTCCCATCTTGATAAATCCTGTCGCGTTTGCGAGCCCATAGATGAATCCGGAGCAAGCGGCGGATAAATCAAACGCCGCGGCCTTCTTCGCACCCAGCTTTTCTTGCAGCAAACAAGCCGTGGAAGGAAAGAACATATCGGGGGTAATCGTCGCGACGATAATCAGATCGAGCTCTTCCGCCGATATTCCCGCGCTCTTCAACGCTTGAACGGAAGCCTCATAAGCAAGGTCGGACGTCGCTTGCTCCTGAGCCGCGATCCTTCGTTCCCGAATTCCCGTCCGGGTAACGATCCATTCGTCGTTCGTTTCAACCATCCGTTCCAAATCTTGATTCGTTAGACGGCGTTCCGGCACGTATTTGCCCGTTCCCAGAATACCGACAGCTATTTCATTCATGAGTCCTCTCTCACTTTCCGCTGAATTCATCCGCTAGCGCCGCGATGAGTCCGTTTCCGATTGCCGTGCGCGTTTGCCTGATCGCCGTCTTCATGGCTTTGGCATCCGAGGAACCGTGGCCCTTGATGACCAAACCGTTTACCCCCAATAATGGAGCGCCGTTATATTCGTTATAATCCATTTTATCCCTGACGCGCCTGAAGTTCGGTTTAAGAACGCCTGCAGCTAGTTTGGAGGTGAAAGAAGCCGTCAACTCCGCCCTCAACAGCTTGAATATCACGGACGCAGCGCCTTCGATAGCCTTCAGCATAATGTTTCCCGAAAAGCCGTCGCAAACAAGCACATCGCACGGTCGCTCCAGCACATCCCGGGATTCAACGTTGCCTACGAAGTTAATTGGAGCCTGCTCCAGCAGTTCGAATGCTGCTTTCGTGAGCTCGTTTCCTTTGGCCGCTTCCGTACCTACGTTTAGCAATCCGACGCGAGGTTCTCGAATGCCGTGTACTTTGTTCCTGTACAGGCTGCCCATAAGCGCGTATTGTACCAGATGCTCGGGCTTAGCGTCCATATTAGCACCCATATCCAATGCCAGGATACCGGCATTGTCCAGAGTCGGAAACATAGGAGCCAATCCGGGACGATCTATTCCCTTCAATCTGCCGACGACGAGCAGCCCGATGGCCATTAATGCACCCGTATTGCCGGCGGATATCATGGCGTCTGCTTTACCTTCCTTGACTAATCGCCCTGCTACGACCATCGAGGAATTCGTTTTGCGGCGAACGGCCTTGACCGGCTCGTCATCGCTCTCAATGACCTCATAGGCGGGTTCAATCGTTATATTATGAGGAGCACCGCCCAATAAGGGCTGAAGCACTTCCGGATCGCCTACGAGAATCAAATGCGTATCGGGCCATTCGGCAGCTGCAGACAATGCACTCTCGACATGGGCGTGCGGCGCATGGTCGCCTCCCATGGCATCAATAGCTATCCGCATGAGCTACACTCCTTTATGTTTTCGATTCGCCTGCGGACCTATAAATGATAAAGTTCCCTTGAAACACCATTTCTTCCCCAACATATGTAAACACTTCGACCTTAGCTTTTCCTTTTTGCTCGCCGCTGGCTCTAACATAAGCTTTGGCAATACACTTTTCGCCCAAACGGGCAGGACGAATAAATCGGATATCCGCGGATGCCGTCAGGGCGATTTCGTCGTTGATCACGGCGACCGCAAGCGAATTCGCTTGGGCGAACACATGGTGTCCCCGGGCAATTCCCGAACGCGAGAACACGTGCTCGTCGCTAATCTCGAACAAAGAAATACCGCTTTTATCCAGCTGCAAATCAAGAATGTCGCCAATGACTTCATGCAAAGGCAAGGAACGAACGGAATCATACGACCGTTCCGCCATTAGCTTCAGTCTTTCCCTGAGCTCGGGAATGGCAAGCTCCAAGCGATCCAATCGAATCGTCTGGATGCTGACCTTCAACTGGCGAGTCAGTTCCCGGTCGGTGAGAAACGGATTTTCTTCCAAAAGCCGGCTAAGCTGTTGATGACGCTGACGTTTGGGGATTCGCTCCATGCCCACCACCGCTTTCTTATAGAGATAATTTCATGCTTTTGGAATTTACGTTTATAGATAGCCTTTAATACCTGGTGCCAAAAGAAGTTAAAGAAAAACGCGCCCGCATGCAACGACGCAAGTAACGCCAACATCGACCGCAGTGCGATCGAGCGCGCTTCCTCGTCGTGAATCCAGACGCGTCTAAGCTTTATTGCTTGATGATTTCGCGTGATTTGTACGTACCGCAAACCTTGCAAACGCGGTGCGAAATTTTCAATTCTCCACATTGCTCGCACTTCACCATACCAGGAACTACCAACTTAAAGTGCGTCCGGCGTTTGTGTTTGCGGGCTTTCGATGTCTTTGCAAAAGGCACTGCCATTGCTGCCACCTCCTTATCAGGTCCGAATATCGCCATGGCTCTTGCAAGCCAGACCTATTCTTTCTGAGATTTAAACCAATCCTGAAGCGCAGCCATACGGGGATCAACCTTCTCCGTATTGCATCCGCACGATTGTTCATTCAGGTTCACTCCGCATTCCGGGCACAATCCTTTGCAGTCTTCTCTGCACAGGGGTGCGTACGGCAATTGGACCACCAGCTCTTCCACCAAATATGGCGCAAGATCGATCCGCTCTTCCGTTACCGGCACGGCTTCATCGTCTTCATTGAGTTCAGCCTCTCCGTCCTCCACGATCCGAAACTGTTCCTCGAAGGTAACGTTTAAGGTCTCGTCGAAGTTGTCCAAGCAGCGCGAGCACTGCATGCGTACGTCACAGGCGAGCTGACCCGACACGAGAATCCGATCATCCGACGCTTTCGCGACAAGATCGTATTTCATCGGTGTGAGCGGGCTGTATTCCGAGCTGTTTCGGAACAACTCCGCGATGTCGAGAGTTCCCTGTAGCTCTAACGGCTGCTGCCGGGCTACAAGCTCTTGTACTTTTAGCAACAATGATATCACTCCAAACAAACAAAAATTATTATATCGAGTTTAGGTGTCTTTTGTCAACATGATCGGCGAGTTTTAGGGCAATCTTCTCCTAAGCGCACTCCTCATGTTATATTGTGGCAAACTACCTTTACCCAATAAGGAGCCTGTCATGTCAACGGTCGGCGTTATTGTAGAGTATAACCCATTGCATAACGGACATCTCTATCATTTGCAGCAATCCAAGAAAATAACGGGTTCGGAAAATGTCGTCGCGGTTATGAGCGGACATTTCCTTCAGCGCGGGGAACCGGCATTGGCGGATAAATGGGCTCGGGCGGAGATGGCCTTGCGCGCGGGCTGCGATCTTGTCCTAGAGCTTCCCGTCGCCTACAGCTCCCAGCCGGCCCAATGGTTCGCGTACGGCTCTATTGCCATGCTTGAAGCTACCGGGGTCGTGGATTCGGTCTGCTTCGGCAGCGAAAGCGGAGAATTGGAATCGCTTCGGGTTATGGCTTCGTTATTAACGGAAGAGCCTGCGGATTTCACGGCCGTGTTGGCCGCACGACTTAAAGAAGGTCTTCCGTACCCTTCCGCTTTTACCGCTGCTGCCACGACTTATCTGCAAGCCAACGGGCTCGAAGAACATGCCTTCTCGCTCACGCAGCCTAATCATACGCTCGGTCTTCATTATCTCATGGCATTGCGGAAAATAAACAGCAGCATAACCCCCTTCACTCTCCGTCGCGAGAAGTCCGAGTACGGTCAATCCGACATAACGGATGGCCGGATCGCTAGCGCGACTGCGCTTCGTAAGCTGCTGCTTGGCAAATCGGGGTCTCTTGGTCAGCTTGCCGACTATGTACCTCATTCAACCTTGGAAATTCTAACGCGGGAAATAGATGCGGGGCGCGCTCCCATACATTGGGAGAACTTCTCGCGTCCCCTCTTTCATGAACTGTTCCGGCAAGAGGAAGCGCGGTTGGCCGAGAACGCCGAAGTGAGCGAAGGGCTGGAGCATCGGATCAAAGGAGTACTCCCCGAACTGTCAGAGCTATCTGTCGCTTCTCTTCTGCATTCTCTAAAGACCAAGAGATATACCCGCACGAAGCTGCAACGTACGCTGCTGCGCATATTGCTTGGCCATCGAAAGGAACTGCTTAACCCGGAGAGTCTCGCCGCGGGAGTTGAATACATTCGCGTGCTTGGATTTAATGAACGCGGGCAAAGTTTGCTTCATGACATGCGCACCAAAGCCAAAGTACCTATCATCACTTCGGCAGCTAAAGGGAACTGGGCTTACCTTAATTTGGACGCTCGAGCCACCGCCGTCTATTCCTTGGCTTTCCGGAACGCCGCCCCATCATCGGCCATGCGCGATTATACGCAGCCGCCTATCCGCGTTTGAACGGTTTCTAACGATCCAAATGGGACAAGAGGTCTATCCTTTCCATGCAAGGCGTACATTGTATTGTATTTGCGTACATGGGAGGCGGTATGCGTGGTTACAGGCGTAAGAAAAAGAGGCTCGGCCTTCCTATCTCTTATTCTCGGAACGGCTGCTTTGCTTGTCGTGACGGGAATCGTCCATTCGCCGGGGGAAGCCTTTCGCGCGTCCTTATCCGGCTTGCAAATTTGGTGGCTTAACGTGTTCCCGGGACTGCTTCCTCCCTTAATGTTGGCGGAGTTGCTTGCCGCTTCCGGCTTGCTGCACGGGTTAGCCACGTTAGCCGAGCCGCTAACCCGGGGCTTGTTCCGTTTGCCCGGGGCGTCCGGATGGGCCATCTCCTTCGGCTGGTCGGCAGGAATTCCCGCCGGTGCCAAAGAAACCGCCAGACTTCGGGACAACGGCATGATTCAGGACGAAGACGTAGATACCGTTCTGCTCGTTTCCCATTTGCCGAATCCTTTCCTCGTCGTGCTTGTTATCGGATGCGGATTCCTTCAGTCGCCCGAGCTGGGGTGGGCGATCGCGATAGGCTTGTGGTTCTCCGCCGTTCTATCCGGTTATTTGTGGGCGCGGTTAATCAAACCTCGGAAACCGAGAGTACCGCAGATCCCCTTGAATCAACCTCGCGCGCTCGTACAAAGGGCGTTGCGCGCGGCAGCCGATGCCCGCAATGACGACGCGCGTCCGTTCGGCAAGCAGCTTGCGGACTCGGTAACCCATTCCGTTAGCACACTGATGACGTTAGGCGGCCTCATGATGATGAGCGCCGTTATCGTCAAGCTGATCCAACTGTTTTTTCCCGGCAATGACTTTTGGTTAGCCATCCCCGGTTTCTACGAAATGCATCTAGGCGCTTACGAGAGCAGCCGTTCCGCATTGTTCTCTTCCGCTCCCGCGCAGGCGGCGGCCCTTCTATCCGCGGCATTGGCATGGACCGGATGGAGCGGTCTGTTGCAGGCACGCGCCGCCTTCGGTTCAGGCTCGCCCTTCCCGTGGGTAAAAGTGATCGCAAGCCGTCTTCTTCATGGCGCCTTAGCTTTATGTTTGACCTACCCGCTTGCGTTAGTCGCCCTCTCCAGTCCCATCAGGGACTTAATGGACAGTCTGTGGCCCGATCGCATGTTGGCTATCGAAGCTTGGACCTCGTCCGGCGGCGCGTTGCCAAGCGGATGGGACCATATCCCCGAGAATATCATGATTGCGTTAGCCAGCTTCGGGGTTTTCTTGTTGCTCGCCTTGCTGGCCGCGCTCATTCGCCCGAAAACGCCTACGAAGAGAGATGAGGACGCCACTCCTTGAAGTCCGGCATTTCACGGAAATCTCCGGAAGCTAGGGAGGAACGGGTTTAGCAAGTCGATAGGTATCAGAAAAGTTAGGGTTTCGCCCCGCCTGGCGGCACGTACTTCCCCTGCAACGCTACCTCCACCGCCGGAGGAACCAAATCCTGGACGGGACCGTTAAACTTGGCGATCTCCTTGACGATGCTTGAGCTTAAGTAGGAATATTTAGGATTGGTCATCATGAATACCGTCTCAATCCCTTCGTCCAATTGTCGGTTGGTAGAAGCCATCTGCAACTCGTATTCGAAATCCGTAACGGAACGAATACCCCGAACGATAACCTGCGCTTGTCGGGAACGCATATAACGCACGAGCAAATCACGGAAGCTGTCGATTTCCACGTTGGGCAAATCTCGCGTCACCTCCGCCAACAACTCTTTTCTTTCCTGTACGCTGAACAGCGGAGTCTTGACCGTATTATTCAATACAGCCACGATGACGCGGTCGAACTGCTTGGCGGCGCGACGAATGATATCGAGGTGTCCGAACGTAACGGGATCAAAGCTTCCGGGATAAACGGCAATGCGAAATTCATGCTCGGTTCGCGTTTGATGAGGGCTCATGATCTACTGCTTCCTCCTTGGCCGAGGAAGGGATGGGCTCCGCCTCGTCTAATTTTTGATAACGGTAAATGGACAGCGCGATTTCTCCGTAAGCTGCAAACCTGGTACGCTGAAAACCTTCGAAAACCTCGTCATATTTGACGTCCGGATGATGCTCGATGACGGCGACGGCTCCGTTTGCCACTAGGCTTCTTGATCCCATCTCCGTCAACAACGCGTCGCAGTCCTTCATGACGTACGGCGGATCAAGAAAAATAAGATCGAATGGTTTGCCCGCCCGTTCCAATAGTTTGAGCGCCCTGCGTGCGTCGTTACGATAGACTTCGGCCCGTTCAGCCAGTCTCGTCGAGGCTAGGTTAGCCCGAACGACTTCGATGCTCTTCGAGCTTGAATCGATAAATACCGCGCTCGCTGCGCCTCTGCTAAGCGCTTCAATGCCCAACCCGCCGGTTCCGGCGAATAGATCAAGCACCCGCTCGCCGTCGAAATACGGCCCGATGATGCTGAACAGGGATTCCTTTACTTTATCCGTCGTTGGACGGGTGTTGCTCCCGGGAACCGATTTGAGCGGATGTCCCTTGGCTTGTCCTGATATAACCCGCAATCTCTCAACCCCTGCTAGTGATACGATGTCGTAATTCGTTCGTGATTAACTGGTTGTTATGTTACCACAATCTCCCGCGTTTCAAAAGATGATAACCCGCGCGGTCGGCCTTTTTAAAGCGAGCCGTTTATTTTTTTCCAACCGTACGTATAATTTCCTCGCCCAAGGTCACAATGATAGTACCGGCGCCGAGAGGTGTCGGGGACAACCGCGGAGAAGACTTACGTTTCCCCATAAGCTCTTCGTCCGGTTTCTCCTCTCCCATGAAGGGCCTCGTCGCGAGACGGGGCTCGACTTTTTTGTTTAAAATGCTTATGACGGTTCACATTCATAACCCCGCTTGGCCATGTGGCTGGGCGGGGTTTTATGGTACTGAGCCGTCCCGGACGGCGCTCGACTTCGTGCGTACTTGAGGCTATTTATCGTTAAATCCGAACAAATCAGGCGAGTAAAATAGCACCATCGCTTTCTGCTTCGCATTCAATATAGGAGCATCAGGAAGAGAGGTGAATGATTCATGCCTGTCACTATTCCTCGCGAACCCGATCTTGTGCTCATAAGTTGGACAAGGAACCCCTTGCTACCCGGCTCCCCTCGCAGAATCACGGCAGTTCGCGTAATCGGAAGCGCTAGACCATGCAGAAGCTTGCTAAGGCCAAATTTATTATTGCGTACAGCGTTAAGATGTTTAAAAGATAACGGATTCCGTATCGTTGTTAGCAGAAGGTCTACCGATGTGAGCGGCTTTGTGCTATTAAAGCGGAGCTGATTCCAAGAGGATTTATCTATCAAACGTCCGTTCCGAAGAACTCGCGGATGGACTTGCTCGACCATCCCCCGGTGCCGGGATCGCTAACCGATCCCGCAAAGCCGGGCTTGGCTGGCCGTCCCGGGATCGAAGTCGTTCCCGGTGCTCCGCTCATCCCCGGAATGGACGGCAAATAAGAACTTGCCGAACGGGAGAATGCGATAATGTTACCCGAGCGATCCCTCAACACTCCTTTATCCAGCCATCCAATCGGTTGACCTGTTAAAGTAAACACTTGCTTCTCCTGGTGAATCCAACCCATATTGCACCCGTTTCGACTAGCGAATCGATCACCCTCTGCCAGCACGAAAGCCGCCTGTCCATACCGATAGAAGCACCAATCGCTCATCCTATGATTCCTCCGTTTTTAACCGAAACTCGGCGGAGTCCTCTCGCCTATCTCATAGGCCTGACGTGGCAACAATATAATTGATGATCGAATGATGAGGACTATCGTCCGGCACAATTATTCCTAATCCATTGTTGGAGTAAAGTTGATAATATTTGAGTTTGAAATGAGATTCCCGCATGAAATCTTCGACCGCGGTGAGAACGCCGTTTTGTTCACCATATTCGTACAGAGCGTTATAGACGGTGCAATTCATGCCCCCCGACTCCAGCAATTCGGATCTGCCCGGCTCCAATCCCCTAAGCGCACAGGGCTTTCGCATCTCTTCCGGAATGGATTCGGGAAAATAATACATATCTCGCCGACCATAAGGCCAATCTGTATCATGCAGCACAATAATAGGAAATCTTCCCGTTCGTTCGGCCATTTTCTCCGCAAGTTTCAATTCGTTATACACGGTATACCAATTGTGGTCGCCATCAATCAAGAGGAGATCGTATTTATCAATTTTGGGTAATGCTTCAAGGCTAAACATTTGCATGACCTTCGCGGCGTTCCCATAGTTTTGCTGGAGCGCATGTACATCGAACAGCGGCATAGGCTCAATAATGATCGTTTGCGCTCCGCAATATTTGCAATAATCAAGTAATTTGAATGTGCTTTCCCCAGACAAGGAGCCAATTTCAACTATGATTTTCGGTTTAGTAGAAAGAATAATCGGCTTTATCGCTTTTTCCCAAAATCTGTTCAAGTCCATCTCTCCCCAAAAGAAATCTTCTTGCAAATTCAAACGGAACTTCTTGTCTATGCTATGCTGGAACACGATAACTTGTCAGGGCATCAGCGGCCTATCCAGGTTCCGACATAAATCTAGGTGCATCGCGGGTAAAAAAAGCTATGACCGGGATCTCAGTCACCATAGAAGGAGAAGCAAAATGCCGCTCTCTATCTGTAGATTCAGAATCTGGACTTACAGCACCGGATCGAGCCGCAAAAGCATCGATAGGTTCAGAATCTGAACTTACAGCACCGGATCGAGTCGCAATAGAATCGCTAGGTTCAGAATCTGAATTTACAGCGTCAAATCGAACCGCAAAAGCATCGATAGGTTCAGTATTGCTGCATATAACAGCCTGCCTTCATTTTCCGCACAAAAAAACGACGTACAAATTGTTGTCAATTTGCACGTCGTTTTACGCTGGCTTCAATTTAACTATTGCATCTCAAAAGACAGCCCGCAACCTTAGATGCATCTTTCAATCGGATCTGAATTCCATCCGTAAAAAATTTTGCTGTTATCGCTCACTGCTTCAGCTGCTTCCCCTTCGTCCAATCCGCGATGCAATGCGATTTCACGGATGACCTCTCTGACCATGCCAGGCTCCGTTTGCTTGCCGGCAAACGGACCTTCGAAAGGCCAAGGGCCGTCCGTCTCGATCATCAGACGATCGAGAGGGAATACAACCGCCAACTCCCGAATTTCCGGTTCGTACAGCACATCCGGAGTTACAGAGACGTAATATCCGTTACGAACGATACGCGTTACCGCGTACGAACTCCCTTTAAACCAATGAAAGTGGGCTTTGCGGATGGAATAGCGCTCCAACAAATCAAGCGCCGTATCTGCATCCTCATAGACGCGTCAATAACCCCCACTTAACTATCGTTTGAAGTGGGAGCTTGTGACTACCCGATCGTTCTACGTCTCTCGACTCCGATCTTTTTGCGTTCACAGGGAACGTGGTGTCACATCCACGATAAGATTACGCTTATCGATGGGCAGATTGACAGCTGCCCTGCAGGCGCAGTCATGCTGCGCCTGCACCTTGGAGAAGGATTTGTTTGCCTTTTTGGGTCAGGTTCATCGCTCCGATGCGATCGTCGTTGCTTTGATACCTGCATCCTTTGCAGCAAAAGCGATGTTTGCGCTTGTCCCGGTTCGCCTTTGCGACAAGGCCGCATTTCGGGCACGCTTGCGAGGTACGTTTCGGATCTACCGCAATGGCCAGTGATCCTGCCAGTTTCGCTTTATACTCCACCATTTGGCGCAATTGGCGGAATGCCCACGATACCGTCACGTAACGATCCTTGAGCCTGGCTTTTTCAGTCGTCTGGCGGATGCCTGTCAAATCTTCAAGTACAAACAGCGTATTCGCCCCATATCGGGATACGAGTGCCTTACTGACCTGATGGTTTACATCGGTCATCCAACGGGTTTCTCGCTCTCCGATTTGTTTCAGCTTGCGGCGGGACGAAGGCGTTCCCTTTCGTTGCAGCTGCTGGCGCATACGTTTGTAGTTCGCCCGTTTACGCTTTAACTTTCTGCCCCGGAAGAAAACGGTTTTGCCATCTGAGTCATAAGCGGTTGCGACAAAGTTGATGCCAAGATCAATGCCTGCAACTTGTGTGATCGCCTCCATTGACGGTTTGGAAATATCTTTAGACATCGGGATATGCAGGAACCACTTTTGATGCTTACACACTAGCTTTGCTGTACCGAAATCCCACGAACCATCGAAGTATTTTTCCATCCCTTTCGCTTCATACGGCACTTTTATTCGTCCCTGAAGCGTATTTACGGAAAATAGGTTCGAGGTCAGCGAATAGTCTCTGTTCCAGACGAGGTCATATTCCGGCTTCTTGAACCGAACGCACACCCAGTCATGGCCGTTGGACTGATTCGTCTTATATCTAGCGATAACGGTTTTCATAACGGATTGAGACATTTGGGAGCGGAGGCCAATCGTGCTGCGGAGGGTATGATAGATTTTGCGATGCAGAATAGCCTGGTTTAATTCGTATGATTCGAAAACAACAGCGGATACGAGGTTGCAACCCTGTCGATAAGCGTGGCTGGTTTCCTGTAAGGCGCGGATTTGGATCTCAGTCGGCTTGATCTTGATTTTGGCGGTAATGGTTACGATCATATGTTCGCCTCCTTTCTGTGCTGATTATAGCATATTCTGGGAGAAGTGCACATCATTAAGGCATTCAGACTGTCGCCTGACACTCATTCCTCCCCCGCTTATAGAAGCGGGAGTATCCTGAGGTGAAATTGATGAAGCGCGATTGGCCGGTCCAGCTACGCCGCCAACCGGATGAAGTCTTCCAGCTGCCTCCTATAGGGCGACAGATCGAATGCCTCCCCCTTTTCCTCCGCTTCCTTGCGCGTATAATAAGGAAGACCGACCTCTCCGATGGCGAACGATTCCTGCTCTGTTCCCCGCTCCCGAATCCAATCGCACAAAACCTGCAGCCCTTCCCCGTCAAGCGGCGGCTGCTCAGGGTGATGGCCGTAAGCGGGCATGATCCGTCCATGATGCCGCAACGCCAGCTCGCGGTTGACAAGGCTAGAGTCCATTCCCATGGACACGGACACCACGCCTTCTATACCCGATCCCCAAGCCGCTTCCAGCATCCTATTCCGCTCTTCAGGCTCATAAAGATCAAGATGGATATGTGTATCAAACACGAGAGATATCCCCTTTTTCCAACAGGTTGAGCACTTCCCGCTTCAACTCCGCGAATGCCGGCTCCATCCAAACATCCGCGCGGCGAGGACGTTCAAAAGGAACGGTAATTTCTTGTAAAATGGTCGCCGGCGCAGGAGACAGCACATAAATACGGTCCGATAACATCAACGCTTCTTCGATGCTGTGCGTAACGAACAATACGGAACGGCGATCAGACTCCCATAGCTCTAGCAGCCACCTCTGCATATCCGCTCTTGTTAAAGCATCCAAAGCCGCGAACGGCTCGTCCAAGCACATCACATCGCGCCGCATGAGCAATGCACGCAAGAAGGACACTCGCTGCTGCATTCCGCCGGAAAGGACATGGGGATATTCCTTCGCCACGCCTCCCAGATAGATGCGGTGAAGCCACTCGAGCGCTTGTTCCTTCGCTTCTTTCTTCGATGTACCCGAAGTCGCCAATGCCGAAGAAATGTTGTCGGCCACGGACAACCAAGGAAACAGCGCCGCCTGCTGCGGCATATAGCTGATAAGGCCTCGTTTGCCGGTCACTACCTTCCCGTCGACGGCAATTTGCCCCTCATCCGGGCGCTCCACGCCGCCAATGAGACGAAACAGCGTCGACTTACCGCTTCCCGATGGTCCGATGAGCGTTACGAACTCGCCCTCTCGGACGTTCAACGTTATTTCTTGCAGAACAGGTACACGTAATTTTCCTCTTCGATATGACTTGGAAATTCCGGTAAGTTCCAGCATCTTGCGCCCATATTCCTTCATGACGATTCACCTGCCCAGTCGTCGGAAGTACGCGGACGCCAACGGATGACTAGACGCTCCAGCAAAGCCGCCGCGCCATACAACAACAGGCTGAGCGTGACAATGCAGACGATCGCTCCGAATACGGCGGAAGTATCGTAACCTTTGAATTTCAATACCAAATAATAGCCGATCCCCTTGCTAGCCCCGAGCCATTCCGCTACGACCGCCGATGAGACCGCATAGGTTGCCGTAATCTTCAGGCCCGAGAACAAATAGGGCAGCGAAGCCGGAAATTCCAACCGTTTCATCCGTTCCCACCGGGTTGCTCCGATCATTCCCAAATATTCGCGCAGCTGAGGCTCGGCTTGTCCAAGCCCGATCAGCATCGACAAGGCAATCGGGAAAAAGCAAACGATGATGAGCAATATCAATTTGGGCATAAGACCGAAGTCGAACCAGATCATCAGCAGCGGTCCAAGCGCAATAATAGGAACATTCTGCGACAGAACCAATAAAGGAGATAAAGCTGTACGCAAAAAGGAAACGGAATGAAGAACGATAGCGACGATAATTCCTACCGCCAATCCTAGCCCAACACCCATAAGCGCCAGCTTCAGCGTCGATAGGAAATGCTTCCAGAGCAGCGCGGAGTCTTCCGCCATTCGCAGCGCAATCGTCCGCGGGTCAGGTAAAATCCACGGGTCCATCTCAAATACGATGCAGCTTATTTGCCATACCGCGATGAATCCAATCAGAGTCGCTATCGGGATCAGAAAGCTTCGGAGAGCCTTATTGCCCATCCGGATATTTCTGCAGCAGACGCGCGATTGATGCGCCTTCCTGTCCGTCCACGACCAATTTGATTTGCGACATGACCGAGGGGCTTCCTTTTTCGAACATGGCAGCATTCATTTGTTTCACGATATCGAGCAAATGGTCGAGGTCGCCCTCCATCGTCGTCTCCAAAGGTCCGACCCGATATAGGACTCCGGATGCCTTAATAATTTCGATTGCCCGGTCTACGTAAGGAATAACCTCTTCGCCTGCATTTACTTTCGGCAATATTTGGATGCTTATTAAAGCTTGAGCCATGCGTCCCATCTCCTTATGGTCCTGCTATATTTATTTAGGCAGAAATTCGGTCGTGAACATCGCGTCGTAGTTCAGTTCTTTTTTCAACAGTCCGTTCTTTGTCATCCATTCCCCGTATCCGGACCATACTTCCTTCTTCTGCTCGCCCCAACGCGAAGCATCGTCTTTGTATTTGGGGCTTAACCACTTCTGGCTTGCTCTTACCAAATCAGCATTCAGTTCCGGAACCGCCTTAAGCAACAGCTCGGCAGCCGCATCCGGATTGTCGATCGCATACTGATAACCTTCCGCAGCCCCTTCCACGAACGCGCGAACGAGTTCCGGCTTATCTTTGATCAGCTTTTCATTCGTTGTCAGAAGAGGGGTGTAGTAATCCAATTGTTTGCTGTAATCGGACAAATAAACCATATTGATAGGCTCTTTGCGAAGCTCGGCTTCGATTCCCGTCCACCCGTAGAAAATCCACTCGAAATCGATATCCTTTTTTACCGCCGTGAAAAAGTCCGCAGACCCTGCATTGACGAAAGTCACCTTGTTGACGTCTGCGCTTTGAACGTTCATTAGGGATTGAATGACCGCTTGCTCCGCGGGTGAACCCCATCCGCCATAAGTTTTACCCTCGAAATCCTTGGGCTCCTTGATGTTCTTGGCCGCCGGGGAAGCAAATCCGGACGTATTATGCTGAATGATGGCTGCTATGGAAACGATCGGCAACCCTTGCTCCCGAGCCAGCATCATACCTTCCTGGGCACTAACTCCGAACTCCGCCGCATCACTCGCCACCATTGCGTCCGAACCTGTCTCAGGAGGCTGAATGATTTCCACCTTAAGCCCGCGTTTCTCCCACAAGCCTTGGTCTCTCGCCGCGTAAAGCCCGGTATGGTTCGTGTTCGGCGTCCAATCCAGCACGAGCGTCACTTCTTGCAGCGCTTGTGCAGGCTCCTCCACGCTTCCTGCAGGCGAAGCCGATGGACTTGCCCCTGAAGGACTTCCGGAACCATACGTGTTCTCATTGTTGCCGCAGCCCGCCAATAGCAACATACCCGCTAACATCGTTAACCCCAAACCTTGCCAAACCTTGTTGCTTTTTTTCATCTTTCTCTCCCTCTCTATAAATCTATTTGATGAGAAGAGGGCTTCTTATAATCAAAAAAACGCCCACCTTTTCCGGAGGGCGTCCTATATTCACGGACGAATCACACAACCTATTAAAAGTCGTGCTCCCACCTTCCTACGCTGGCATTAACCAGATCAGGTATAAGGGTCTGCATCTTCGATGGGATGCACTCTCAGCCGGCCTTGCTCCAGCTCCCCCGGGGCTTATTCAATTCATGAAACCCGCTTCTTTCAACCCTTATTATAGCAAACTATTCAAAATCCGCAAATTACGGTGATGCTTGACCTACTCAATCCCTCTGTCTTTTGAATAGCATGTACTATCCTACAAAAGAAAGGAGGATGTCATATGGGAACTTTTCTTGATCAACGAAGTTCAATGAACAGCAATTCAACGGGATCGATAGCTATCGGCGTCACATCAACCCCTAGTCTCACGACTTCCATCTTCGGACGCATCGGTCTGCAGACACAAGGCGTGCCGAATCCGATCGTCGATCTCACGGGTACAATCGGTCTCTCAGGCGCTCTCGGCCTTACGGCATTGATTCAAGTAACCCGCAATGGTGTTGTCTTCTATACCGCCCAAGTCGGAACAACTGGTGCGCCTCTTGGCGATATTACTTCCTTTACGGCGCAAGATTTGCTCGCCCCTGCGGCAGCTGAAATCGTCTACGAGGCAGCCGTTGTTATTACGCCTGGCGGCGGCCCTATCACTCGGGTCGGCCCAGAAGTCTTCTGGGGTATTGCTTCTTCAACCGTCTAATCTTTCAGAAGCTATACGGCTTTCGTGCCGTGTAGCTTTTTTACCCAATTAGAAAGTTGTTAATGAGAGGAATGAATGAATTTGATTACGATCAGCCTTTGTATGATCGTCCGAAATGAAGAAAATAACATCGCCCGATGCCTCGACTCGGTGTCGGATCTGGTAGATGAGATAAATATCGTCGACACAGGCTCGACTGACAGGACGAAAGAAGTTGTGTCCGCTTATACGGACCGCATTTTCGATTTCGAATGGATCGACGATTTTGCCGCCGCCCGCAATTTTTCATTCCGGCATGCAACGAAAGAATATATCCTTTGGCTGGATGCGGACGATTTCTTGCTAGACAAAGACCGGGAAGCATTCCGCAGCCTGAAAGCGACGCTGAATCCGTTCTACGATTCGGTCTTGATGGATTACGCGGTGTCGCGGGATGCTTATGGAAATACGCTGCTGTTTACCAGGCGGAATCGGCTTGTGAAGAGGTCTCAACAATTTCGATGGGTATACCCCGTTCACGAGGTGCTGCTCGTCGGCGGCAATTTGCTGATCTCCGAGATCGAAATCACGCATGGACCTAACCGGGAAAAGAAAGATCCCAAGCGCAACCTGAAAATTATTGAAAAACATTCGGAGCCTGAGCATAACATTGAGGACTCCCGCTACCACTATTATTACGCCAATGAATTAATGGATACCGGACAGCTGGAGGAAGCAATTGTCCTGTACGAATCGTTTCTTCTCCGGGATGAAGCCTACTTTGAAGATCAAGTGACCGCCTGCGGCTACCTTGCGCATTGCTATCGTACGAAAGGCGAGCATAAACGCGAACTGCACTACTTGTTCCGTACATTCGAATTCGATTTGCCCCGTGCGGATTATTGTTGCCGAATTGGACTTTGGTATCAGGAACGTCAAGATTATGATAAAGCCGTCTATTGGTACGAAACGGCTCTTAGGCATGAAATTCCGAAGCATGTGTTCGGTTTAATGAATAAAAGCTGCTGGACATGGGCTCCCCACGTTCAACTAATGATTTGTTACGGCAAGCTTGCCCTGCTCGAAAAAGCGTACGAACATAACCTGAAGGCACTGGACTATTTGAAGGGAGACGGCAACCTTCTGCAAAACAAAAAACAATTGGAGGAAGCCATGCGCATGCCTATAAATACGAGGCCGGACAGCTCGGATGGGTTTGGCAAAAAAAACTGAAATCGCAGAGGCAGGTGAACCTGGGTGAAAACGAGCATCATTCTTCTGACCTATAACGGTCTTTCGTTTACGAGAAAATGTATCGATAGCATACGGACAAATACCCCGCCGAACGATTATGAAATCATTGTCGTCGATAACGGATCAACCGACGGGACTGTCGAGTGGCTTAGGGCGCAATCCGATTTACAAGTCATTTATAATAAGGACAACGCTGGCTTTCCGAAAGGCTGCAATCAAGGTATGGCGCTGGCCAAGGGAGATAACCTGCTTCTGCTTAACAACGATACGATCGTTACCCCCAGATGGCTTGGTCAGCTTCTCTCCTGCCTTTACAGCGACGATTGGATCGGCGGGGTCGGCCCTGTCACAAACGCTGCTGCCTACTACTCGGCTCTCCAGGTTCCTTACCAGACTTTGGAGGATATGATCCCCTTTGCCGAGCAATACAACCGCACCGACCCTTCAAAATGGGAGGAGCGCCTCAAGTTAGTAGGCTTCTGCCTGCTTATCAAACGCGAAGTTTACGAAGCCGTAGGTGATTTGGACGAACGATTCTCGCCCGGCAATTTTGAGGATGACGATTATAGTCTTCGCATCCGCCAGGCCGGTTACCGGCTGATGTTAAGTACGGATACGTTTATCCATCATGAAGGCAGCGCTTCGTTCCGGGAGGATCCGCAATCCTTTTACGCTTTGATGCAAACCAATAGCCGAAAGTTCGCGCAAAAATGGGGGTTTAGCCCGGATTATTCCCTTGGAATTCGGCATGATATTTTACAGTGCTTAGAAGAGCCTGAAGCTGAACCGATTCGGGTTCTCGAAGTCGGCTGCGCTTGCGGGGCAACGCTGCTTGAATTGAAAAACTGGTATCCTAATGCGGAGCTGCACGGCATCGAACTAAACCCGCATGCGGCCGCCATCGCCTCCCGCTTTGCGAATGTCCGTTCAGAAAATATCGAATCGATTGATATCGAATTGCCGCACGAATACTTCGACTATATTATCTTCGCGGACGTGCTCGAGCATTTGGTCGAACCCTGGAACGTTCTCCGCACTGTTATGCCTTATTTGAAAGAGAACGGAAAAGTGCTGGCCAGCATTCCGAACGTCGCCCATTACTCGGTTATTCGCGACCTGCTCAAGGGATATTGGACTTACACGGACAAAGGGTTGTTGGATGTTACTCATCTTCGTTTTTTTACCCGGGAGGGAATAGGCCGCTTGTTTTTTGGCACCGGATTCCAAGCTTTGCAATTCCGAGTCAATATTCTGCAACCTTCTCGGGAAGACGAGGAATGGATGGACGCGATGGAGCGCCTTGTCGGCAATGATATGAAGGAAGAATGGAAAGTCTACCAGTATATTGTAAAAGCCTATAAAAAACAGCCTGCTCCAGACACATCACGATCTGAAGTCATCATACAGCTGAGAAAACTCGTTCGACGCATCGAGTGGGAGATTGATCCGGAAGAAAGCAGTGCGGAACTGGTCGAAATGTATCGGAATAGAGAAATCGAAGTTAAGGATATGGCAAACATCCTCGAGCAAGATGTCGTTTTTCCTTTTAAGACTGCGCAGAAAATCACCGAAATATTGATGAACCATGGACTATTTCCTTCAAAAGAAGAGCTGCTTGGAAAATTGTCGAAGGGTAATCGATAGCATGAACGGCACTGACCCTCGGAAAATTGCCGTCATCAGCTGTGTTAACGACGAATCGAAATATGCGGAATGCTTGAAATTTATTCATGCTTTAACGGTCCCAGCAGGATTCACGGTCGAACCGCTCGCCGTACGCCGTTCCGGCAGCATGGCATTAGGATATAACCAAGCGCTTCAGCAAACCGATGCTAAATATAAAGTCTATATGCATCAGGACGTGCTGATTCTGAATCGGCGTTTCTTCGTCGATCTGATCAAATTGTTTGAAGAACATCCGGCCATAGGTCTTCTTGGCGTAGTCGGCGCCAAAACGCTCCCGGTAAGCGGCATATGGTGGGAAGCGCCTAAAAGAGTCGGTAAAATCTACGATTCGATCAGCGGCAAAGCGGCGATTACCGATTGGGGCGGATTTACCGGAGCGTTATCCGAGGTTCTGGTGGTTGATGGCCTGCTGATGTCTACGCAATACGATTTAAGGTGGCGCGATGACCTGTTTGACGGCTGGCATTTTTACGATACGTCCCAATGTATGGAATTTATTCAGACAGGTTATAAGGTAGCTGTTCCGAACCAGCAGGAACCCTGGTGTTGGCATGATTGCGGCGTAACGCCTATCGATGAGGCTTATGACCGGGCCCGGGTAACATTTTGCCGAAACTACCTTGCCCAAGACTTCCCGCAGGTATCCGACATGCCGCTCGTCAGTATTTTGATTCCCGCATACAATCGGCCGCATTTTTTGGAGCTTGCGCTTCAGAGCGCACTTAATCAAACCTATCCGCATACTGAAATCATCATAAGCGATGACAGCACCCATGACGGGGTGCGGCGAATGCTCGAGCCTTACCTGTCGAAGCACCCTCGTATCCGTTATTATCACAATGAACAAAGTTCCATCGAAAGTAATTATGAGCGTTGCATTGAATTGGCGACCGGCGATTACATTAATTTCCTGAACGATGACGACTTGTTTTATCCCGAAAAAATCGCGAAAATGGTGCACTGGTTGGTTAACCGACCTGATGTATCGCTCGTTACTTCCTATCGTAGATGTATTGACGGACAGGGGAAACCGCTGCCTGACACTGAAAGCACAGCAAGAATTTCCGAAAGTGACGTCGTAATAAACGGTAAAGATCTGGGAAATTTCTGTTTAAAGTATTGTACAAACATCATCGGGGAGCCTACAACCGTCCTGTTCAGAAAAAAAGATTTAACGGAAAAATTTAATCACTACCAAGGTAGAAGACATATATGCATCAACGATTTGGCTTCATGGCTGCATCTTCTGACCAAGGGAAACGCAGTGTATATAGCCGAGCCCTTAAGTTACTTTCGCCGACACTCCGGTCAAGGTCAGAATGATCTAAATACGATGTTCCCCACTCTCAACAACTGGTTCCATCTGATACAGGATGCGAGAAAGAACGGTTTTCTTCAATGCGAGAAGGATTATAAAACCGCGCTTATCCATCAGTTACGGCTTAGTTCGAATCTCTTGCAAATGGCTATTAATGCGGACCGGCAAGATTTGCTGGAAACCCTCTCCGTCGACTCGGTCATTACTCAGTGCATTCAGTCTATTGTTCATCCACTGCAATCTCCGTACAGACATGATTAAAACCGACTTAGATAAATTCTACCGTTCGGAAACAGCGCACAAAATCGCCAAACCAGTGAAAAGGGGATTGAAATGAGAGGAAGTCATATAGCAAACATTGGGACTTTTGACGTAGAGAATTTTGGAGACTTGCTTTTTCCGGAAATTTTGAAGCGTGGTCTATCTAAACGGATCGATTTAAATCGTTTTTCATTATTTTCACCGATTGGCGGTCCAAAACCATTTGAACCCCATACCATGGTACAACCCATCACTAATTTTGATGCCGAACATAAAAAACATAACTTCAATGCCGTTATTTTGGGTGGAGGCGACCTCTTTCGACTGGACACAAACATTTCGGAGTTCTACACCCAAGGAATGACGCCAGCTACCCAATTATTATGGAATGTCTCAACCTTTGCAGATAAATATTCCATACCGGTCATCTGGAATTCGATCGGCGTTCCTTTTAAATTTCGCAATGAAAATGAACGGGAACTCGTTCGCGCATATTGCGATCATATAAATTATTTAGCTGTAAGGGACCATCTTTCAAAGAATATATTAATAGATGCCGGCGTAAAGAGGGAAATTCTCGTCGTGCCTGATACTGCGGTTGCTTTAAGTAATTACTTCAACAAAAATGCTTTGGTTGAACATTTCACGAAATTAAAAAATGCTAATGGCTTAGCTATCGGAAAGGATTTTCTTATTTTCCAGTCATCCCCTGGATTTGTTTGGGGAGCAGAAAATATTAAAAAGGCAGCCGATATCTTATTATCCATTAAATTAAGATATGGTTTTCAAATTGTTCTATTACCGATCGGGTATTGTCATAACGACGGGTTGACTCTAGAAAGAATCAATAGTGTTCATCCGCATTGTTTTCATTATATTGAAAATAAATTATCCCCCATCGATATTCTATCCTTCATTGTTTCATCAAGATTTTTTATAGGTTCAAGTTTACACGGAAATATTGCTGCCTTTTCATACGGAATTGGCCATATGGCTATTAACACTGCAGTTCTAGTAAAGTTGAATGGTTTTTTTGAATTAATTAAGGAACCTGATCTTTGCGTGAATTCCCTATTAGATATTGAGACTGCTTTGGAAAATAAAAATAACTCCACCCTACCAAATCCAAATGAACAACAAAATAAAATACGCGAAGACTTGATAAATCAAGTTGAACAACATTTTAATAATATTATACAAATGATTACGTAGGCAATCGTCCCGAATCTGCCTTATTTATTTTCGTAAATAT
The DNA here is from genome assembly GCF_004564235.1 of Cohnella luojiensis. Classification (GTDB taxonomy): domain Bacteria; phylum Bacillota; class Bacilli; order Paenibacillales; family Paenibacillaceae; genus Cohnella; species Cohnella luojiensis. Next base: position 3,761 of record NZ_SOMN01000021.1, on the reverse strand, counting down.
CCGTTCGGATTAGTTAAAAACTTATCCATCCAAAAATGAAGAAACGCTCCGAATCCCTGTTGAAACTGGATCGGAGCGTTCTTTTATAGCGGAACATCGTGTACAGCTTAAATTACTCATGCTTCAAGTGCTGCAAAGTCAACACAAATATCTGTTCGATATGCATATCGTCTAGGGAATAATAGACCGTCTTACCGGATTTGCGTCGTTTTACAATTCTAAGGTTTCTTAAGTATCTTAACTGATGTGATATTGCCGATTGTCCCATCTCAAGTAAAACAGTTAAATCATGTACGCACAATTCGTTTATTAACAATGCTCCGATTAATTTCACTCGAGTCGGATCGCTAAGCGCCTTAAATAGTTCAGCCATTTCGTAGGCGGACGTTTCATCGATCATCTTTTGTTTAACTGCGGGTAAAAATATTTCTGTGCCGTCGCAAGTATTGCCGCACATCTCGATTAATTGCTTTTCCACCTGCATCACCTTTGAATTACACGATTTAAAACTATTATAGCAAGTTCGGAGTTTTTCGGAAAGGTTACGATTTACGAATCTTCGGACGACCGCGCGCCAAGGCTGCGCAACCATTCCACTATCTTGTCGGCATTGGAATGGCTTGCAATATCTAGCGGGGTTAACTCATTGTATCCTATCCAGTTAAGATCGGCCCCGCTATCAAGGAGATACTCCGCCGTTTCACGTTGCCCGCCATGGCAGGCCTGCCAGAATGCTATAGTAATTTCACTGGGGGAAGGAACATTGTTCCCAATAAAACGTTCCTTGACGCGATCCATCAACCCGAGTGCAGCTTCATTCCAGAGTTTGGTTTGCGCCCCTCGTTCTACCAGCCGTTGAGCAACTTGCCACTGCCCGAATGCAACAGCATCATCTAGAGGCGTACCGCCGGCTATTACCGCGCCTGTCGTTTCGATGTCGGCACCAGAATCAAGCAATGCGTCTAGTACTTCGATATCATTGCTGCTCGCTGCCCAATGCAGCGGCGTCTCGCTATGTGGACCAGCGAACCGAGCATTAACTTCAGCACCGGCTTCGATCAACGCTAACACGATTGCTTCACCGTTTGGAAAATGGCCTGGCCAATCCGTCGCTACATGCAGCAGAGTGCGCGAATTACTGTCGCTGTCGTAGTCGTGGTCATATCCGACTATTCTTGCCGCGATTAAACCTGGATTCTCTGTAAGTAATCGCTTTAACATTGGGAGATCGCCAGTGTGAATCGCCTTAACTAAAGCGGAAGCTAGCGGTTTGTCTATGGATATTAAGATCTTGTCCACCTCCACTTCAAATTTCGATATAACCCATACACCGCCAACAAGAAGAATCCGTACACACTTATGATGATGATAGTTACCTTAAAATCTGGCGCATTGAGAAATTGAGCACCTAACAAGGAGACCAGCAGGATAAAGGGGATTTTTCCAAGTATGGTCGCGTAGAGATAGAGTTTCCAAGGTATTCTCATAATCGCAGCAAAGATATTTATGGCTTGAGCAGGTATGAGCGGTAATAATCGGGCAAATAAAACGGCAAAAAAAGGGTTGCGTTCGGCGTATTTGGTGAAGAACTTAATTCCCCTCCTATTTGCGGTCTTAAGTCTTCCTTCTTCTGAAAAAGCAGCCCGAACAAATATAAACATGATTATTGCCCCCAATACAGAAATGGCAATATTAACGCATGCACCAATCATTGCCCCATATTTCGCTCCGATGACGACCGCCACTATTCCATACGGAATTGCTGGCACTATTGCGATTAGTAATGCGGACAGAAATATCAAGATATCAAAATACCAGACAGTATCAGATGACATCCACAGAATTAAAGGACCACGATATACTGTATGAGAAATTGCCGCCAAAATGTATAGTCCGATAATCAAACATTTCTTTAACATTCAACTACCATCCGTATTCTATTAAAGTAAAAGCAATAAACCCCAACGAAAGCACAATGGAAACGATTTGGTCCCCTTTAACACGTGTGATTGCAGCTGTAAACATTTTGATCCCTTCAACGATCATTCGTTGGTCGTTCTTGGGAACTTCGTTTAACACCTTTCCATAAAAACGAATCGACTGCTGCCGCACTTTATGAGATTATTTCTTCCTTAAGCCGCTCTAAGGTCATGCGCTGCACAAACCGCGAGTATCTCTCCTTAGTCTTGCCATTCTGTTGGTAATAGGAGATCAGGCGCTCGACTATCGGAATTAATTGAATCTCTTGAACATTCTCGAACAGTATTTGAGCCAATGAGGCTTTGATAGATTTCCCTTCCCCGCCAACGTAAATATTGAACCCGGCTTTCATCTTGACGATCCCGATATCTTTGAATAGCGGCTCGCTTGTCGCGTTCGCACAACCTGCATACCCAACTTTCAGCGGGCTGGGAACCGCATGGCCTGCGACGATTTCGTTCAATTTAAGTGCAACGGAAAGTCCTGCTTCTTCCGCGCCTCTGCAGAAATTACAAGCGATTAAGTTTTTGGAGAAGAAACCGGTCGGATAAACCTCTAAACCCGCTTCTACGAGTTTTTCTTTCGTTTCATCGAAATGATCTTCTTCGATATCGATATAAAGCTGCTTAAACGTGGTGAATTCAATTTTAGCGTCTGCATGAAGCACATCTCCAATCGATTTCCACTGTTCTGCAGTGAACAAACTTCCCCCGACCCCAATACGTGGAGCAACTGCGATTTTCATTTTTTCCCCTCCCAAAAAATTCACATCAAACTTAAGGAACTTCTACGACAAACGGGACAATAAAGGTCTCGCCATTCCGTTGAAACTGCCCCCAGATTTTATAAACACCGCTATTCGGGAATTTCGTCATGAACTCTGCATCCGGTCCTTTGGCTTTCTCATCCGTCGGATGAACATGTAAATATTGCTCAGCATCCGCGCTTATAATAACAACATGGCCAACTGCACCCAGGTATGGTTGCAAATCAGTAACCGGCTTTTTCGTTTTTGCATCAACCATGTTGAACTTCAAGTTCAAGTCCATGTCAGACATCAGATGATCAAAAGATAACGTAACATCTATGTCGTTGACCGTCTTTACGAAGCTTGTTTCAGGAGTTATTTCAGCTAATTTTGGAGCATCCCCTTCCACATTCACCCATTCGCTCTGGGAAGTCGCTGAACTGCCGGTCGGGACATAGTCAGCTATCAACTTGTAGTCCCCAGAATTCGGGAACTGCGTCGTCACGACAAATTTCCCGTCACCTTTGTATTCAGGATGAATATGGTCGAAGAACGATAAATCTTTGCTCACTACGATTAAATGCATCTTCTTCTCATGGTTGATATCAAACTTCTCGATTGGCTTGCCTTCGTTATCTTGAATTTGAATCGTGATGTCCGTATCTGTATTCGGCTTCGGCTTTTCAGTCGAAAGCTTCCAGACGGCACTTGTTGATTGTGCGGCGCTTGTTGGATCCTTCTCTGCATGTGATCCGTGATCCATTCCATTGCCGCCATGTTCCATTTGGTTATTGCCATTTTGTTTGGAACAGGCGGTCAAACTAACAAGAGCGACAATTAACAATAAGAGTGGTAATCGTTTCATTGGGGTACCTCCCGTAGATTTAAAGCTTTATTCTTTGTAACCGCAATGCGTTTAGTACGACCGAAACCGAGCTGAGTGCCATAGCTGCCCCGGCAAGCCACGGAGCGAGAAAACCGCTGGCTGCAATCGGAATACCGATGACATTATAGGCAAGCGCCCAAAACAGAT
>NZ_SOMN01000020.1 GCF_004564235.1 Cohnella luojiensis | reverse complement strand
CGATTTTTCTTCTTTCAGAATTTCCAGTACGATCCGAGCCTTTTCTTCCGGTGTAAACTTCCTTCTTGGACCTGTCATACAACTAAGAAACTCCTTTTTTGCTGTCTAGATTATATGTAGCATTATACATCGGGGTATGCTCTCGTCTCTCTTTTTAAGAGGCGAGGGCTTTATTATTTTAGAAAGGATGATTATTTGGGAACTTTGAACAATTAATAATTAATGATTTTCCCTAATCCTTTTAATGCCTCAAATATTTTAGTATCTCCTCTAGGATTCTGATTTTTTCCATGATTTATTTTGTAAATATCATTATCACTTCTTTTAAGCCACATTGAAGATATCCTTGGAATATCAAAAGCATAAAATTGAGAAGAAGAATTGGACCAAAAACTCCCTAGATATATTCTTTCAATGCCCACGACTACAACAAACGGTTTACCACCACTTCCCGGTATTATCCCTTCTAACTTTTCCTCTAAACTAATACCTTCCTTCATTGTGAATTCATGTTCTTTCCAATTATATGTTCTAATTTCCTTGTCGGTAAGCACTGGTATAGTTTCTAATGGAAGATCATTAAGCTTCTTACTCATGGCTTCAGTTATGGATAAGTCTTTAACCAAATGGATTGAGAATTCATTAACAGCGTTCTCCTTATTGCCATTATTACAGCCAACAATTAGGAATAGCATAACAGTCAGGATTACAAATAATTTTATTTTAGATGATATAATAAGAACCCCTCTCTTTAATTTAGACAGTCATAACAGTATAGACGTTAGATATTTATAAAGGTCTTATCCTTTAGTTCAATCTATTTTATCATTCAGTTTACTGATTCATCTCAGGTTTCAGTTCAAAATCTTCTGTATTTCCATTCCAATAGACCTGCATTTTAACTATGGAATCTTCAGCTGCAATGGCGCCATTACCTCCTGAAGAACCTAGATTATAAATTTGATTTTCTGATTCGGCATTGGACATTGTGCCACTACCATCTCCACCACCTTCTGTTTGATATGCATACCTTAATTCACCAGTCGGTCCAGGTTTCTTGCCAATATATTTTAATAACATTTTTGATGTATGGTTATCATTATCTTTCATTTTGAACACGATATAATGTGCTGCCCAATTTTCGGTGTGCCCTTTGTATTGATAGATAAACTCAATATTTTTGACATTAGAAATATCAACAATATCACTTTTCTCAATACCAGAATATAACCTGCTTTCACCTGTGCAGCCACTTAGTACAACTACATATAAAAATAAAATGCCAAAAATACGCTTCAATTTCATCACAACTCCCTATAACCAACTAGAATTCAAACTATCCTAATTTCATTATTTCTTCACCCTTGGTTAAAAACATCGCTCTATCTCTGCTAACTAATCCAAAATCATGTCAACGACTTGTTTCGCAAATACAGCATAGGGTTCGATCAGATCAGGACTTCGATCAATAGCCCACCTGAGGTTATCGAAAGCCCTTAATAGCAGCAAATGCCTTGTTTCAGAAAGGTCTTTATCACTTAATCCGTACCCGTCCATAAACGCTCTGAATTCCTCAACACTTGCGCTTTCTTCTAGTCCTAGGATTTGGTAATGCATCAATTGAGCAACAGTTGCATGCGGTACCACGCTTACTTCTGCATTCCAATCCAGCAATATAACTTGGTTTGCCTGATTGACAATCGTATTCTTTAAAGAGATATCTCCATGGTTTAAACCGAAGCGGAACGTTTCCTTCTTCAGATTCTCGAACAGTTTTCTTACTCTCAGCGATTCCATCCGAGTAATTACTCCAAGCTCAATCAACCGATCAGACTCCGTCAAACTATTGATATTATACTGCACATACCCTTGCCAACTGCCGTCCGATCCTGCATGAGAAGGTGACTGAAACTCACCATGTACTGGATCAATCAGATTGTCTCCGTATCCTTTCACTTGAATCGAATGAATATGCCTGGCATATTCGCCAAGCTGCCTCCAAATATCGGACTTGGGAACCGTACTGTCTAACCCGTTGTTGCCATCTATAAAAGTTTGAATCATATAGGCTGTTTCATCAACGATGCCAATGGACAACACCTCAGGTCCAGGAATGCCAACTGCGGCTGCTTGCTCGATACACCATTTTTCTTTGATAAAGCTTGGAAATGTATCTTTATGGTTCATGCGGACAACGACTTTATGGCTCTTAGTTTCGACTACGCAAACCTGATTTGTGATACCTTTACCTATGATTTGGTAAGATGTTTTTGTTTGTTCTCGCAGAAAATCGCCTGCAATTCGTTCTGCTTGCATAACTACAGAGTCCTCCATAGTTTCTTTAACCCCCCTCAAGTGTCATGCTTCGAACAGTTTACCACACACTTTTTTGGAAAGTACTTTTATAACTAAACTATAATGCCAGTTACTTTAATGAAGAAAAAGAGGAGCTGCCAACATGAACGCTCCTCCACTATCATATCCGTTTAGCTTAAACCTCTAGAGTTACGATTTGGGTTGCCGAAATAATTAGCCACCTGCGCTCTGATATTTATTAACTCCTCCCATCCAAGCTCTATATGCCACCCAGTAACAAAACGGTCCAACCACTGGAACGAACCACATGGACCAAGTAGGCAACCCCAAAATGTCTTTTGAAAGTAGAAATGCAGCAGGATAATAATTTACGAATGCAAGTGGCATTACAATGGTAAGCAATATTTGGATCAGAGCACCAAATACAGGTAAAGGAAACGAAATGAATTCCTTAAGTCTAAAGAATAAGTTAAACAGAAATCCAGACCTTACCCAAACAAATGATACTGACCCTATCAGTGTCATGATACCCGCGTTAATTAATGCACCACTAATCACCGACAGGATGAGGTACAAGACATTAATTAGTGTCCATTTTAAATCTAATTGAATTATTGCCCAAATCATGACAGAAGCTGAAATGAGTATATGCGCAATATATCCAAGATTAAACCCCCTACTAATTAAAAACAAATAAGGGTTCACTGGTTTTATTAACAATGAATCGAATGTGCCGTTCTTGACTTGCTCTTCCAAATCCCTCATCTGTACAAACGAAAAGGAAGCCCCTAATGCGTATGTAAAAAGTCCAATACTGTAGAGAAACGCGATCTCTGGCCAGTTCCACCCTGCTATTGTATCGAATCTTTGTATAAACATCCAAATGACAATATAATCTCCGCCATAAGCAATAATCTGTGCAAATATAGAGAGGAGAAAATCAGCCCGGTATTCCATTCTCTCCTTCATTAAAAGGCGCACTAACTTAAAAAATAATGGTAAGGTCATTTCTGTCCGCCTTTCTATCAACCACCTTGGATTACCAAACGGCTAATTGCTTTTTTCCAGAGCCATTGTACGATTAATAAGAGTATTGCAATCCAGATAATCCCTGCTATAAATACCCCAAGAATAGATTCCGCAGGTATTACACCTAGATACAGAGACGCTGGTACGTAACCAAGAAATTGGAACGGGAGAAGCTTTGCCACGCCTTCCCAGGTTGGAGGGAACAGCCACAGTGGAAGAAAAGAACCCGAGAAGATTGTTAACAGTCCGCCGAGCATCCAACTGAGTGCAAAATGATTCATAAACCAGAAGGCAATTAAAGATACTAGGTAGCCAAGCAAAAAAGATATGGCCAACGCCATCAGAAGTGCAGTCACGTATGCAGCTAGAAACACAGGTGAAGCAGGCGGCATAATACCAAAATATAACCACGCAATGAGAAATGAAGGAACAGCCGTGAAAACCAGTTGATACACGGAACCACCTAATCCCTCAAATAGCAAATAAAGTGGATAGGAAATAGGCTTGACCAACTCGGAAGATATCGAACCAGATTTGAGACTGCTATCTACTTTTCCGCTGATCCCGTTTAACAGTAAGGCAGTGAGCAGAGTATTTAGAATGCTATAAGTGGTCATCGTTTCAATGGAAACTTGTCCTACATCAACCTCACCTATTACCGCTTTCCAAATTGCTACTTGAATAAGAATCGTAACAAAATTGCCCAGCAATCGAAACCAGACTTCAGAGCGATATGCCATCTGATTCGAGAACGCTTTTGCAGTAAACATGAGATAAGTTTTCAATTTGCTCCCCCTACCAATATGGGTTGCCGCCCTTGACTCTCTTCATCTTCTGCTGCTAATTGCTTATACAGCCGCCTGATGATTGATTCGATATCTACATCTTCGATTGAGACATCCTCAATAGGATATTTCTCGGCAATGCGGCTTACGTAATCAAAAACCGTTGTTCCATTCCGAGTAAATAGAAATGTTTTTCTAGAACCCTCTTCTTTAATTAAGGTTAATCCCGATATCTCAATTGATCCAGGATCTTGAGCGAATTCAATCACAACACGACGCTCATCTCCAAGTTTACTTCGAAGAGCGGCAACGGAGCCGTCGTAAACTAGGCTTCCTTTATTAACGATGATCATCCTCGGGCAAATTTCCTCAATATCCTTCATGTCATGAGTCGTCAACAAAATCGTAGTCTTTTTCTCCTGGTTAACTGCCCGTAAAAATTGCCGGATTTGGTCTTTGGCCATCACATCGAGACCAATAGTTGGTTCATCAAGGAATAGGATCTCGGGTTCATGAAGAAGAGCCATAGCGATTTCCACTCTCATTCTCTGTCCTAAACTCAACTGCCTCACGGGTTTATTTATGAAATCCGAAAGCGATAATAGCTCCGTACAAAATCCAAGATTTTTACGGTACGACTCGTCAGATATTTTATAAATGTATTTATGTAGTTCAAAGGAGTCCGTAACAGGGAGGTCCCACCATAGTTGGCTTCTCTGACCAAAAACCACACCAAGATGTTGGGAATTGTTTTTCCTTGCTTTATGAGGAATTTCATTAAGAACTCTAACCTCTCCAGCTGACGGCAAAAGGATTCCCGTCATCATTTTAATCATCGTGGACTTTCCTGCCCCGTTGGGTCCTAAATACCCGACTGCTTCACCTTTCTCAATCGAAAACGTAATATCCTTTACAGCTATCTCCTCTGAATATTGGCGTGTAAAAAGGCTTCTGACGGAACCAATAATCCCCGGGAAGCGCCGATATTGCCTATATATTTTCGTGACACCACTTACAGAAATGATACTCATTTGTTCACTCCATCACTATTGATCTGTTTGCTTAATTTTCAATTTTATCTTACAAATAAGAACCCAAATACCCCTAAAATTAGAGGGAAAATCATATCTATTTTATGCAAAGGAATCGCATTTTCCTTTAACTCGAGCGAAGGCTACCGGATCTCTAGCAGCCTTCCTTTCTCTTCCACAATCCTCCAGAACAAGGTATGAATCCACTCTCTGTATAGAATGATGTATGTTTTGAATCGTAGGTCAAGGTTACAATCTCTAACCCGGCACGCTCCGCCTCTTGAAGTAATTCCTTTACTAAGGCTTGGCCTAGTCCTTTCTTCTGAAAATGCGGATGTATAATTATGTCTTCCATATAGCCATGCTGTAGACCCATTCCAGTAACATAGCCGAATGCTATAAGCTCTTTTTTTGCATCTCGGAGACCGGCCCAAAAGTTGCAACGCTCAAATAAAGTTGGGTAATCAGAATGTCGGCCGTCCCAACCCACCAGTTCTCTTAAAGCTGGAACTTCGTGCGGTTCTATAGGCAGATTAATTATTATCTCTCGCTTCAGTTGACTATCCCCTTTGTTAATTCGTCTTTGGTAAAGTTCTCCACCAAATTGAAACAATCCTGCCCGTTCGTAAAAGACAAAAGAGGAGTTGCGATGGAACACTCCTCTTCCACTATCGTTTCCAATTAGCTTAGTGGTATAATTATCCATAAATCTAAATCTTATATAGTGAGGCGGTAATCATAATGGAAACAGGTGACAAAGTAACAATAACGGTAGAAACCACAGTTCATGCGCCAGTTGAAAAAGTGTGGGAATATTGGACGGAACCACAGCATATAACGAAATGGTCTTTTGCAGCTGACGACTGGCATGCACCAATTGCTCAAAATGATTTAAGGGTCGGCGGAAAATTTCTTACAAGATTGGAAGCAAAGGATGGGAGCTTTGGATTTGATTTTGGCGGAGTTTATGATGAAGTGAGAATAAACGAATTTATTTCTTACACTCTTGGAGATGGAAGAAAAGTTACGGTCTCTTTTATTAGTCAAGAAAGCCACACTAAGGTAATTGAAGATTTTGAAGCTGAAGCAACCCATTCCATCGAGCAGCAAAAAGCAGGCTGGCAGTCGTTCCTTGACAATTTTAAAAGATATAGTGAAATTTCTTAACAAGATTAAGATAAGAAACCATTATTAAACCTTCCTTTCGGAAGGTTTTTTTGTGGATTAAATTAAATTGTACATTATCCGGTAATGGTGCCTTCGTCACTTTTGTATTCTAATATATCTCCAGGCTGACATTCTAAAGCCTTACAAATCGCCTCTAAAGTTGATAATCGAATCGCTTTTGCCTTTCCATTTTTCAATATAGAGAGGTTAGCCATCGTTATTCCAACCCTCTCCGAAAGTTCTGTGACGCTCATTTTTCTTTTAGCCAACATCACATCAATATTGATGATAATCGCCATGTTATTCACCTCAGACCGTCAGATCATTTTCTGATTTTATATCAATAGCGTCTTTTAAAAGCTTTTGGAGAACGGCAGCAAAAACGGCAATCACCATGGAGGCGAAAATCAACACCATTCCGATTATTATGATACCTGGGGCATCGTCTTTCTCCGCCACCAGATAGAAAAGCGGCATGCCTAACGCAAACAAGCTACTAATTATGATTGCACTGTATTTTATATTCTTTAACGCTTGTACGGATAATTCGGAGAAAGCGTTGTTTTTGTCAATATAGCTTAAAAGTTTAAAAGCTTGATACAGGGCAAAGTAAAAAGGTATCGCCGCTGCATAGAAATCGATAAAAACGAGATATTTCATATAAGTAAGATCCGGATACAATTCTGCTGCAAAATTTGCTATCTCAGGCACCAAAAATATGCACAAAGCAAGAACTGGGATGCCAATAAGAATAACCGCCGTCTTTAAAAAGAGCGTTGTGCCTCGTTTCATAAAAAGCCCCTCACTTATTATTAAATTTAATTTGACTTTAACACAAAGTTTATCGTTTTACAATAAATTATTGTTAAATCGAATTATATTATTGTTGTTTTGTAATGTCCACATTACGGCAGCCCTCCGGAATGCAAACATAAGGATAGCGGTTTGGAGAAATACTTTTTATGGAATAAGACAGGAGGTGAACTATAAACATGATCAAACCATCCGATAAAAACAACCCAAAGCATGCCCCGTCACGATCTAACAACCCGAACGATCAAGGAAGAACTGGAGTACAAAAAAAATCGAAGTAAAGCTGATGTATCCACCCAGTAAAATATTATGAAAGCATCAATAAACCCGGTATACTTTACCGGGTTCTTTTTTTGGAGAAATATTAATCCAGCATTAGACCTGATCAGTCTGTGAATGTTTTTTATTCGAAGGCGCAAACCAACCGAGAAGGGCTAACGCAACCAACACAACATAGAAGATAAGGGTCCAGACTGTGCTATGCGGGAAATCATGATCTAATACGCCAATATCTTCATGGGACAGCGTAATTACTGTGAGCTTCACACCGACCCATGCCACGATCGCATAAGCGGTGGTCTCGAGTGCTGGGTGTTGAGCAAGCAGCTTAATAAACCATGCGGCCGCGAATTTGATCAAGACGAGCCCAGCGATACCGCCAAGCACGACAACCAAGAATTTTCCTCCGTCCATACCGCCGAAATTACCAAGCGGTGAATCCGGGAGACCAAGCGCCAGAGCCACTGCAGCAAGAATGGAATCAATCGCAAAGGCGAGATCCGAAAGAGCGATTTTTCCCACGGTTGGCCAGAAACCTTTTCCTGCAGCATCTTTCTCTACGTCCTCGCGAAATTTCTCGTTTTCCTTGCCAAAACGCGCTTTGATGATGTGCTTTAACCCGAGGTATAGAAGGTAAGCAGCTCCGATCGCCTGTATTTGCCAGACGTTCGCAATAAACGATATCGCAAAGAGAGCGGCGAAGCGGAAAACAAAAGCCATGATGATCCCATAGTTGATGGCTTTCTTCTTCTGGTCCTCCGGTAAATGCTTTGCGATAACCGCTAATACGAGCGCATTGTCAGCCGATAGCAATCCTTCCAAACAGATAAGAATTAGCAGTGCCCACGCATATTCCAACCACAATGACTCCAACTTGCACTCTCTCCTTTACAACCATGGTAAGTATAATGAGCCGACAAAGTCAGATGTAGATAATATTGACTTTTCCGCAATAGTTATACGGAATAAGTCACCGATGGAGTTCATTTTTTTAATCGGATGTTTTCGTTCATAACCAATGCGCCGCTCTCAGAATATATTCGGCGCATTCGGCTGACCCTTCCGCATTTGAGCTGCAACAAAGCGGTTCAAAGGTCATCGATATCGCTTTGAAGTATGGTTACGAATCACCTGAGGCATTTTCCAGAGCGTTCAAAAAAATGCATGGTGTGATGCCAATGTCAGCGCGCGATAAAGGCGTTTCACTCAAAGCCTATCCTCGGTTATCCACCAATTTTCCTACTTGATCGGTTACTTCTTACCCCAAAGCAGCTTGCCGGGAGGGTTTGAGCAGCTTCAAATTCCCCCTCAAACTTACGCGATTTTCCCAACCGGCCACTACCCTGACGGACAGAGCGGTATTCATGAATTGTGGCGGCGTATTTGGGGAGAATGGTTTCCGAGCTCTAACTACGAATTCGCAAACGGTCCCGAGTTTGAAATGACTTACGATCGTGGCAACAATATGTATGAAATGGAAATCTGGATCCCTATCGTTAAGAAGTCTGAATCTTAGAACAAAGAGCAACACGAGTATCTACACTTCGTGTTGCTCTCTTCATGAAATTCGGTTCATTTAAATTTTGAGACAGTCCAGCTCGAGGACTACTTTATTAACAGATTGAAGCCTCAATCATTTTAATCGATCCATTTTCTCCGTTAACAGAATCGATTCCCTTCTCACAATTTTCTTCATTTTCCCACTCAACTATATAGTTATTTCTCTTGAGGTCTACTGATAGTATTTTAACCTTGCCGTTGTTTCCAGTGTGTTGTTCGATAACACTTGATTTCGCCTGTTCTTCTGATACCTTTAATTCTGAACTATTACAACCACTTACAATAAAAGTCAGTAAGACAAACATTGTAATAACTATTTTCTTCATTTTTCTGCCTCCCTTACTGAGTGGACTGCCTTACTTGACTTGGAGTAAGCTCCAAGTTGTACAATTTACTTAAACAGATAAGATAGCATGTGATAAAAATAATGAGTGAAGTCAATGGGAATACTATTAAACAAATTTCGGAGCAGACCGGATTAACCTAAGATACCATACAATATTACGAGAAAATTGGCCTGCTGCCACGTGCGGAACGAAAGGCAAATGGTCATCGCGTGTACCGTTCAGAGGATAAATGAAGTTCATTATATGCCTGAAAAAAGCGGGTTTGTCACTCGATGATATGAAGGCGTATTTGCATCTCTCCTATAATGATAACCTTCTCCATGAGGCAACCCTCGGTATAAGATATCGGACCCACTCACGACGTTCCTTGTTCTTCAGCTTCTCAGTATCGCCCGTCTTCTTCTCGAACACCGTTGATGCTCGATCAAGGAACTCTGCCTTCCATCGGCTAATCATCACTGGACTCATTTCATATTTCGTAGCAATCTCGTTCATGCCGACGGTTACTATTATTTTAGCGGATCAGTTCCCGAGTACGATCGTATCGAGTTACGTCGCGCAAAGACGATTCCGGGACTAAACGTCATCTAATTTAAAAAACTTCGATTAAGCCGCCCGGGTTTGATACGGGGCGGCTCATTCCTAGAGCCCAATGACATTTTAAATCTTTAATATTGTTAAATATACTCCAATAACAAAAATCGTTAAGCCTGAGAACCTTAAAGTAGTCGATCCTTTTCTTTTTTCTAGGATGAGTAATCCGCTAACTGCACCAATGATGTGTAAACCTAGAGTTGTAACTAGAAATCCAATCATGTATTCAATATGATTTAATGTATTGGGGATTTCAGTACCATGGGCATACCCATGAAAAAATCCGAAAATGGCAACTCCCAATCCGGCCAAGACGATTGAGCTCTTATTGTTTAAAGATATAGCTAAGCCTAATAACAAAACTGATAAGGCAATCATAAACTCTACATTACTGAGTTGAATTTCTTGAAACCCAACAATCCCCCCAACTGCCATCATAAATAAGAAGCAAGAAGGTACTAGGTACACTGCTCTTCCTCCTATTTGAGCACTCCAAAGCCCTACAGCTACCATCGCAAAAAGATGATCAATTCCTGTTAATGGATGTAGAAATCCACTTCCACCAAATCCGTGCGCATAAGAGGTATCAATCGATAACATAAAAAATATTACAAAGAGTAAACAATATCTAAACATTATTTATCGCCTTCTTATGTTTCTTATGATCTTTTAGAATTATGATTAATCCTAATATTGCTGGTATCATAGGGAACAAAGCCGTGTACATGCCTGAAAAATATTCGTAACCGATTCCCTCTTTGACCATTCTTACGATAGGGAATACAAGAAGATGGGTTGGTTCCCCTAAAATCATTCCAACAATCATAAACCATAAGATGAAATTTCCAAATACTTGTCTTTTCCATAGACTATATGCTCCAAATACCCAAAAGATGGGTCCTAAGAAAGTGATAACGTAATCAAATTCCACGTCAGACCATGGGAGTCCTGAAATGGATGCAATTCCCCGGTTAAAGTGTGTGAGCACTTCTTCTCCAACGTGAATGTAAAAAAGTGCTTGTAATAAAAGGTATAAAGGAACTAGTTTATAAGGATCTGCTGGAATATTGGAAGTCGTTTTCCGCCAACCAATCATTCCTCCCATCATGGACCCTACAATTACTCCAACGGGTAAGGGACCAGCTTGCGTATAAAGGGTTACAGCATATACCATAACAAAGGTCACTAATAGTAAAGACCATAAATTCTTTTGCTTTTTGGTCAAAGGCTGATAATCTTCAATTTTTTGCTCTTCTCCTTTAGGTTTAATGAGCTTCAAGATACCAGATACACTGATATTGAATAGCAACATCGCCAAAATGAGACCCAAATAGTAAACATGATTATAGGATGAATAATTTCCTAACTCTATCTGTAATTGTAGGAGAGATTCAATTGTGATATAAATAAACCCCCACCAAGCGAAGAAATAACCGACGGTTTGACGTTTGCTCAGGTAATATCCACCAAAAAGTAAAAGGGAGACTGGCAGACATACCATCCATACAAACCATTGCGTGTGATTAAGTGTGAAAGATTCTGTGAACCACTGATTGTAATTCAAATAAATAAATTGTGAGAAGTCAGCTGTATATCGAACTGTGTTTAAAGCAACAATCAATACAATACCTAATATATATTTTGGTACGGTATTAGTTTGACTTGGTGTTGACTTATATGAAAATTTTAACCATCCAATTAATGCAAGTAAGCTGATCAGACCGTACTCGATGGCAATACCAGATCCTATAGTAATGAACAGTATGACGGATAATGTAATGGTGGATGACACTACTGTTAAGAGACTTGTTAATCTAGCGTTTTCCATATTTGAGATCCCTCTCTTTCGCTCATAAATGGTAACCTCGCCTTTTCCATGCGGAAATGGACGATTTGATTCCATAACTCCGGAACTGATTTCTGAACATCGCTTAGGAATTCCTCTACTCGTAAATAATTGATAGGCGGTTTGAACGATTCTCAAGCTGATGGTCTCTTCTATTTATACAACCTCCAAGTTTAGATTATACGAGTTTATACAAGATTGGCATCGCCGCAATACCGTTGGATTCGAAATTGTCCAACACATATTTGCGGAACGATCTGCGAAACAGGGGATCCGGGACGATATCGGACAAGCGGTCCCATCTGCAGTGGTTGATAACCCCATACTGTGAAGATTCCCCTTCGGTGGGCAAAAGCAGCGTTGAATTGTCGAGGCCGGTCTTTACCATAAACCATCCAGCAGTATACTCCCAAACGGGCAATAGTTCTCGGACATCGTCAGCGTAAAAATAGTTGAATAGAAATATCCCAGGCCGAGTCTTATCGACTTCCGCAATTTTACGGGCATTTACAGCGGCTACCGAGTGGGTATACGCGGAATGTTTAGACAAGAGTTGTATCAATTCTTGAAACAGTGAACTTTCCTGCACTTGCTTGTGCCGTCTGTAAACTGTCCGTTTCAATAAGGACAACTGCATCGAATTTAGCGAGATGAACTTGCCCTTTACGCTTGTTGAGCAGTTTACCGCGACCGGGGGCGATTAGCACGGCTTCGAAAACATGAACGTTACGAACGTGAGGCAGCTTTTGAAGGCGGTCTGCAATTGCTTTACATTGCCGAATGACGCTGCGCTTCAGATCAGTGCTGCGTGGAAACGGGCCGGCCGGTCTTTCCAGCTCTGCTGCTACATGAATATAACCGTAGCCGTTTGGTGCAGCGAGTTTTGCTTTCGGAAAATGCAAATGACTATTCACGATCTTCATGGAAGCTCCTCCTTGTCAATAGGTACCATCTTAAATTTTTTGGTTTTGCCTTAATTTCTTAGGGTCTGGGTGCGGAGGACGGAGGTATATATGGATACGAATCGGTGGTAGCGATCCGTTAGCCACGCATATGCTGACGCAGCACCACAGATGATGAAAATGGGGTATTATTTTCATGGGAGCGAAGTGACGGCTGCCACGCGTCAACCGTTTTGGTGTTGAACTATTGTTCTCCGTTAGTTGAGTAACCACGATTTTTTCAAAAGGGCTTATTCAGTTCATTTATGTTCCTTTGCTCGTTGGAGTAAGCTTGTTTCCTAGACTCTATGGAATTTGATGCCGTATGAAGAGAAAAAAATTCCCGCAGCAAAAATGTCTTAGAGATTTCAGACGGATCACAAAAAAGTCAACCTCGAGATCATATCCTTCATCGTTTTTTTTCGGATCGAGATGACTTCCTCTTCGGAGATATTCCCGTAAAATTTACGAATCGCCTTGTGGTGAGAGAAATAAAAATAAACCGCACCTAGTAAACTTACGATGAAATCTTCAGGATGATCGACCTTCCTGCATTCGCCGGTCTGGACGCCAAGCTGATACATCCCAATCACCGTTTCGAAAAAGAAATTTTGGTGATGAAGCTGATGAAATATGTCTCGATCTTGCGCAACGCTTTGGTCCATAATCTTCACGAAATATGGGTTGTAATGAAGAAAATCAATGAAATGTTCCATGACTTGAATCAAGTTTTCGCGAACGGATGTACCTGTAGGTTCAATTGAAACGGAAACCGCTTTTTCGAATAAGTCGTTAATAACCGCCGTGAATAATTCTTCCTTACTTTTAAAGTGGTAATAAATTAATGCTTTGTTAACACCGGCCATTTTTGAAATATAATCGATTCTGGCCCCATCGTACCCTTTCTCCGCAAATTCCTGTAAAGCGGTTTGCAGAATTTTTTCTTTTCCCTGACTCATGTATTGGTTCCTCCATCTAAGATCATACTTCCTGCTTCGATTAGGATAATAAATCCGCTACCTTCTTCGCGCTATCATAACAAGGCATACCAAGTGCTCCCGACCCTTCCGTAGAATCTCCAACCAGGTATAATCCCCGTACGGCTCGGCTTTGCAACGGCAAAAGTTTGGCATTTGTTCTTCTGGCGATTCCGTTCACCATAGCTCTGTTTATAATTCGTTTGTTTATCACGTACTTTTCCCATCCTGGGTATACTTTATGGAGCAAAGTTTCAAATGCAGTTTGAGACTCCTTCGCGTGGCTGTCGTCTAGTTGCTCCTGTTCGGTCAAAAATTTCAGGCCGTTGATCAACTGTCCGCCGGCGGGTACGGAAGAAGGATTGTTTAAGCCGTAATCATTTATGTAGAAGCCTCCATCCAGATCCAACAAATTACCGATATCGCCGCGGAGCCTCTTGGATAGCATGAGATCATAGACGAACACATAATGAGCCGTTTGATTGACATACCAGCCGAACTCATCCGCAAGGGATGGATAACTTAGAAGCTTACCTAACTCTTTCGGCGGAACGTTCAGCACCACTTCATCGAATTCATACCGTTCTCCCGCACATATGACGCCTTTCACATGGTCAGCTTCAACGATAAGATCCGAGACAGGTTTCCCGAAAAGAATGCCGCCCCCATTTTTCGTAATCGCTTTTTGCAACTCTCCCAAGAGGACGTCATACCCCATATAGCTTAGAGGCTCGTTTTTTTCATACTCTCGGGCGGTTAATTCAACGAAACGGTTCATGGAGTACAAGTCGAGTGCGCCGTCGTAGACCGATAACGCTGCATAAGCAGAAAGGACTTTGGCGATCTCGGGGTTCCTGACGTTTTCCCTGATCCATTGGCCTACGGACATGGTTTGCGGAAAAGCCGGAGCTTGCTTTACCATCTTGTAAAATTGTTTCAAACATAACATATGATTGAAAAAACCCGAAATCGCGGGAGAGGTCAACGCACCGAAACCAAGCGGACTGGAGATTACTTTGCCTTCCATAAAGAGTTTAAATTTGGACAAGCTTGCCTTCCTATACTCCATCGGCAGTTCAAGTTCGCGAACAATGGAACGCAGAGGTTCCTGTTTGGGAGCCAGTACCGCATGGGCACCATAACTGATTGTAAAACCATTCTTTGAAACGACATGGCTTCTGCCGCCCAGAATCGGCGAACGTTCCATAACAACAACCTGGTTTCCTCTTTTCGCTAATAAAGCCGCCGTTACTAAGCCACCTAGACCCGCTCCTACGATACCCACTTTCTTCATACTATCAACTCCCCCAAAAAAAATTAAACTAACCATTTAGTCTAATTTTATCGTTGCAATACCCCTTTTGCAATGTCAAATGCGTTGTAACCGTGAACGATTTGGGAACTTTTTCATCTTGAGTTGGTCAACTGAAGAATGAGAGCCATCGGTAGCGCGTTATCCTCACTGTGCAAGCCCCCTGGGCTGAGATATAGGTTGGATAGAATTGTTGTTCCTTACATTAGCCAAGATTGAAAACAACAGATAATCTCGACCTTCCCAATATTTCCAAGCAGTTTAAACACCGACTGTTGCTTACTCATTTGCTTAACTTGGACATTATTTTCATGCAACTGTCGAAACTCAGGATTGGTTCCTACTAGCGTAAGGGTAGCGAGATACATATATTTTCGCAGCGTGGCATCTCCTCGTTTCGAAAGCACGATCTGTCCCTTTCGTTTTCCCGACATACTTTCGGCCAAGTTTAACCCGGCTTTCCGCAGCAACTGACGCCCATGGGCATACTGTTTCAGGTCGCCCGCACCAGACAGAATTGCTGCGGTATAGATCGGGCCAAGACCTTTAATAGAGCGAAGTTGGCTAGCCATAGGAATCTCACCGAGTAAAGCTACAATTTTCTGTTCAATCTGTTCTAATATGCTAACGATACGCTCGTATTCTTCTACTAAGCGTTGTAAATCTTGTTTAGCCTCATTGAGCGCAGCAGTATCACCCACACTCTGGCTCGCTTTAGAGATTAGTTCCGCAGCTTTCTGAATGCCAGTGGAACCGCAAGCTCGCTGCATATATTTTCTCCAACCTGTAATTACCTCTGCCGTCGATTGACCTTTAAGATCAAGCGGAGACGGGAACGCTTTGAGGGTCGCTATCGATCGTGGACAGGTCCAATCTTTAAACACCGAGGCATATTCAGGGAAGCGAATATCCAGCCAACGGATAATCCGATTCTGCAGCCGAACACTATTCGTGACCCAAAATTCTCTATCACTCATAATGGTGCGCAACCTTTGAAAGCTATTCGCTTGACGGGAGTATTCATAGTAGTAGCCACGGCTTACAACGTCTGCAATAACAAGTGCGTCCTTCGGATCACTCTTGGAAGGACAATTATCGCGGTTCTCTTTATTTCTTTTAGTGGTTGCGGGATTCACCTGCACCACGTTAAAGCCTTTGTCTGCAAGCCAATTCGCCAAGTTCCACCAATAGTGTCCGGTGGGTTCCATGCCAATGATGAGGCTGCTTAGCCGGTGCTTTTGCTGCAATCCTTCCATCCACCGCCGTAGCTTTTCAAACCCCTCAATGGTGTTACTAAAAGATAGATGTCGATTAGACAGTACGATCCCCCGGTAGTTTGTAGCTTGTGCCACATGGGTCTCTTTTGCCATATCGATACCTATAACAAGATGAGAAGCGGTAATTCGTTCAATTCGTTGATTTTGGCCGTTAGATTGCTTAAACTTCATGGTAAGAGCGCCTCCTTGATGGTGTTGGGTTTCGAACCCTTGGACAAACCCATCATACCGAGGCGCTCCTTTTTTGACAAAGGCCATTTCTTAGCCCTTACAGGAATGTTTAGCTCAATCATCTATCGATCGTTCTATACTAGGGACTCATCCAATCGAAATGGAAGTTTGATACATACTCTAAAAACAAATCAGAAAGAGGTGATAAAGTGGCTAGACTTTCAACCGGGGCTATAGAGAATCGTGGAAGGGATATGAAGTCGCTCACCGTTCGCGCTGCGAATATCGGTTCGGATTCGGCCGAAGTCCTGCTTGAAGTGTTTCATGCCCGGGGAGCCGCGGACGGGCCTTCTATGCAGGAGCTTTATGTGCAGAGGCTTGTCGCCGTAATACCCAATCAGTTACAAACCTTTGATAATATTTTTGCAGACCTTGATGCGGTGACTGTACGAGTAACGACTTCCGGTGTTGGTGAGGATTCGATCGCAGTCTCGGTTGCTGCCAGAGATGCAGGACGAAGAGTCATCCCCGGTTTCGTATCGTCAAATCCGAGCAGGCTCGACACCCCGCCACAAGAAGGAAACGAAGAAGGACCATTCTAACATTATGAACTGCCGGGACCTTCGAGCCGATCGCTGCCGGCTTTAGGGTGTATGGAGAGAACGGTAACCTTTCAATATCGTGTTTGTCTATATCCCCCTACCAAACCGCCTCTTGGACGGCAGACGTAATTGTCCGCTCATACCGCCACCAGAGGGCGGCCCCCACCGCTCCCGCATCTCCGCCGAGCTTCGCTGTAACGAACCGGACTCTATTTACCATTTCCGGAATTCCGTGTCCGCGTACTGTATCGAGCATCGGTTCGAACAGAAGACGGCCGCTTTGGGAAACTCCGCCTCCGAGTATGATCATCTCAGGATTCACCAGATGGATGATAGCGGTAAGACCCATCCCCAAAGCCGATCCGGCATCTGCCAGTCTGTCTTTGGCATACTCGTTTCCTGCTTGCGCTGCTTCCGCAACATGCCGGGCATTTAACAATTCCGGGTTCCCGCCCGCCATTTCAAGAACGATCGCCGTACTCGCTTCTCCGCTCCTAATGTCTTCCCGTACACGTTTGGCAATGGTGTTGCCGGAGGCGTAAACCTCTATACATCCCCGATTCCCGCATGCGCATAACGGTCCGTTACGGTCTATGCTAATGTGACCGAGCTCTGCCGCGCTGTTAGTTGAACCGAGCATCAATCGCCCGTCGCTAATGATGCCGCCGCCGATTCCGGTTGACACCGTAACATAGATGACGTCTTTCATTCCGACGCCCGCCCCGGCAAGCCATTCTCCTAGAGCAGCAGCATTGGCGTCGTTGATGACCTGAACGGGACATTGGAAATATTGCTTAAACAACGGGCCTATCGGAACGTTCTCCCATCCCAGATTGGTCGCAAGCATTACTGTTCCTTTGGATGGATCGAGAATTCCGGCAACGGCAATACCGATACCTTGGATGGTATTGCCTTCGGCTTCGGAACAAGATTCTTTGATCAGCGATTCCGTCATCGCCATTAAGCGGCGAATGGTGTCCTTCGTTCCGCGTTCTGCCCTTGTAGGTTGCTGAACCTTGGCCATTATCGTTCCGTTTCCGTTTACTAGCGCAGCCAGCATTTTAGTGCCGCCTACGTCGATGCCTACATATATGTCGTTCATGATGAGTTACCTCTTTCATAAGCGGGTCGCCGGGCTTTGGCTCCTCTTCGGTTACTGACCGATCGACTGTTTAATCCGTCGGACAAGCTCCGGATCGATCTGGCCGGTCGCCAGCATGCCTGCGCGTACACCCCTTCCGAAATGAAATTCTTTCACTTCGGTTTTCATTATAAATTCCGGCAGACTTTCTATCGTCAAGCCGCTTCCGGCGAGTATTCGGAGTCGTGTTCCTTGCGTTCGCTTAACCAAACGACCAATGGTGTCCATGGCTTGCAGTACGCTCGGCTTGCCGCCGGAGGTCAAAATCCGGTCCACGGGAAAAGCGAGCAAATCGTCCAGCGCCTCGTCTAAATCCCGTGTTTCATCGAATGCGCGATGAAACGTAACGGAAAGGCCTTCCGCAGCTTCCAGAAGCCGCTTGAGCGTATCTTTGTCCACCCGGCCGTTCTCCTGAAGAGCGCCGATTACGATTCCAGCCGCGCCTGCCCGCCGAACCGCGCCGATATCCTTGATCATGATGCGAAGGTCGTCCGGATCATAATGAAAGGATCTGCTGTGCGGACGGATCATGACGTTAACGGGAACGGCGGATAAGTTAACCGCCGCTTCCAGCAATCCCAGGCTTGGAGACATGCCGCCTTCCTGCAGCCCCGTCACCAGTTCAATCCGGTCGGCGCCGCCCGAATTCGCTTTGACAATATCGTCTGCACATGTTGCGATGACTTCAAGCAGCATATTCTCTCGTCTCCGTTTCCATTATCCTTTTACCGCTCCTTGCGAGAGCCCTGCCACAATGTAACGCTGTATGAATGCGAAAAGAACGGCCACCGGAATCAAAGACAGAACGCCGCCAGCGCTCATTTCGCCCCAGTTGATATCGAATTTTTGCACAAAGCTGTTCAATCCGACCGGTACCGTCTTAACGCTTTCACTGGTCGTGAACATGATGCCGAAGAACAAGTCGTTCCAAGCAGCCGTAAAGGCGAAGACGAAGGTGGCGACGATGCCTGGCAGCATGATGGGCAATAT
Source organism: Cohnella luojiensis (assembly GCF_004564235.1). Classification (GTDB taxonomy): domain Bacteria; phylum Bacillota; class Bacilli; order Paenibacillales; family Paenibacillaceae; genus Cohnella; species Cohnella luojiensis. The sequence goes on along the minus strand of NZ_SOMN01000020.1, from coordinate 72,506 downwards.
AATCCGGACCACCGTTTCCATTCGGTTGCAACCGTCGATCATCGCCGCTTCTTCCAGCGCAACTGGCACGCGTTGAAAGAAACCGGACATCGTAATCATGCAGAACGGAATGTTGATGGCCGTATACGTGATAATAAGAGCGGGCAGCGTATCCAGAAGCTTCAAATTGCCGAATACCATAAACAAAGGAACCAACATGATCACAACCGGTACCATCTGCGTGGACAAAAAGATGAGCAAGATTATGCCTTTACCCCGAAAACGGTACCGGGCCAAGCTGTACCCCCCGAGAATGGATACCGCCAGCACCAGAATGCCGCTGAGTATGCTGACGACAAAACTATTGGCAAAATAGTGCGGAAAACTCGAGCTTCGGAACGTTTCCGCATAATTAACCCATGTAAGATTTTCCGGCCACAACGTGATTTTCTTGCCGTAGATTTCCAAACGCGTTTTTAACGACGTAACCAGCATCCAATAAAAAGGAAGGAGGGTACCTGCCAGAAATAAAGCTAAAACGCAGAAACGGATGATGCCCGGTAGTCTTTTTCTCATGAAAAGCTGCATCAGATATCACCCGCTTCGTTGTATTTCGTTACCCTTAGGAAGAAGATTGTGTACACGGTCAGGATGATTAGCATTAGAACGCCAAGCGCCGAGGCTTGCCCGAAGTCTGTCGAGTAACCGATTTTGTTGAAAATATAGGAGGGCAGATTATGCGAGCTGTTGGCAGGTCCCCCATTGGTCATGATATAAATCAGATCCGCCGAGTTAAAAACCCAGATCACCCGCAGCAGCACGGTCAGGACGAGCGTCGGCTTAATGTAGGGAATCGTAATTGAGAATAACCGTTTTACCCTGCCCGCTCCGTCGATATCCGCCGCTTCGTATATTTCGTGCGGGACCGATTGCAGCGCAGCCAATATCATGATTCCGAAAAACGGTACGCCATACCACGCCATGGCGATGATAACGGGAATGATGGAGGTTCCCGGAATGGCCAAGAAAGCAATCGCTTTGTCGATCAGTCCGAGCTCCAACAACAAATGGTTGATCAGACCGTTCTGCTGGTTGAACATCCACTTGAATATCATTCCAATAAGAAAGGCGGATACCGCCCACGGCAGAAAAACGATCGCTTGATACAGGTGTTTGCCTCTGAAATGTCTGTTTAGCGCAAGCGCAAGCATGAAACCAAGCACAAACTGCAGCCCTACCGTCGCAACGACCCAGATGACCGAGTTAAACAGAATCCGGGGCATATTTGAATCCATCAACAGCGCCTTGAAATTATCGAAACCCGAATAACCGATTTTGCTTGGCTCAAACAGCACGTAATGCATAAATGAAAGTTGAAACGCTTTTATTACCGGATAAGCAAAAAAGGACAGCACAATGAGCAGCGCCGGAAGCAATAAAAAATAGGGCTCCCATCTGCGTAATAATCGCTTAGTTCGAACGGAGGAAAGTTTCCTTGGATAGCTTGTCGAAGACATATCGCTTCACCGCCTTCATGAGATGGAAAACACGCATAACCAAGCAAAACGGCTTCACCGCCCTTACGCTCGGTTATGCGTGTTCTTTCTTTGATGTTGAAATTAAGGCTGCGGGTTTTCCTTTAGGTATTCAGTTTGTTCCTTCGTAAGCCAGTCGGCCAAGCGGGTGACCGTATCATCCAGCGATTGGTTGCCGGTCATATATTTTTGCGTTTCTTCTAACGCGTAAGTACCCGTGAATTCTCCCAGCTTGGTCAAGTGGCTTGGGGGCCCGGCGAACACGATGTTCGTGTCGGCCATTGAACCTGCGTAACCGGAGATTGGGCCGGTGCTGAAGAAAGGATCCTTCAGGTTCTCCGCATAGATCGGAATGCTCGAGTTCTTCTTGCTGTACTCGAGATTGTTTTCCGGCGAGCTCAAAAACTCGATGAATTTCCATGCCTCGTCCTTATGTTCAGAGTTCGAGGACATCGCGTATGCGGCCGTGAATCCCCAGAATATGTACCGCTTCCCGTCGTCCGACTTCGGCATCGGGACGACATTCCAGCTGCCCGGCTGCATGTTCTTCTCGGCGACTGCGATGACTTCCGGCGTTTGGTTCAGAATACCCGCCTGACCGTTCATGAAGCCTTGCACCATTTCATTGAAACCCCAGTTGACGGATTCTTTCGGCGCGTAGCCGTTCAGGTAAAGATCGTAGAACTTCTTAAACGCTTCTTTGGCTTCCGGTTTGTACAGAATGGCCTTGCCCTCTTTATCAAACCAGCTGTCGGAATGGGTTGCCGCCATCACGTATTCCATTGCGCGGATGATGCCATTCGCGCCGCCGCGGAAAGAGATTCCATAACGTCCTTGGCTCTCATCGGTCAGCTTCTCTGCAAGAGAGAAGTAATCGGCCCATGTATCGATTGTTTCCGGCAGGCTTTTCTCTTTAAACCAGCTGCTTTGGATGAACAGACCCTGCAGTAGAAATGCGTCTGGAATGGCGTATACTTCATTTTTGTATTTGTTTCGGGCTTGCTTGGTCGCTTCGGTCAGGTTAGCGACTTGATCCCATTTATCGTAGTAGGGTTGAAGGCTCTGAAGGTATCCGGCTGCGCTCATTCCCGCTAGGGATGTATCGTCCACGCTGATAACGTCCGGCAAGATTTTCGCTGCGCCCATCGTCATCCATTTTTTATTCGCTTCCTCCCAAGGAACGGACATATACTCGACCGTAATGTTCTGATTTTGCTCTTCGAACTTTTGAATGAGTTGTTTCATGAGTTCTGTCCGTTCATTGCTCGGCAGCGGATCCAGATAAGAGATTTTAACCTTCTCGCCGCTTCCGCCTTCGCTTGCGCTCCCGGAAGACGAGCTTTCCTTGTTGTTCCCGCAGCCTGCAAGTACGGAAGAAATTAATAATACACCCAGCAAAATGACAGTCCAAACTCGTTTATTCATGTTTTGTTCCTCCTTTGATTGAAGCCGCTCCGTCGAATCGTTATATGAAAGGATGCGGATTGTTTTTGATTATTTATTGTAAATTCAACGTAAACACAGGTTGATTACGGCCGATAGTCCGCCCGTTGTCGTTTCGAATGTCTGCTGGCGTAAGCCCGTACATCCGGTCGATCGTCGCCCGGTTCTCATACCCGATTTGTTCCAGAATGGACGCCACGATGATCGGCCACTCGTCTTCGGAACCATCTAGAACCTTCAGGGCAAAGGCAAGCCTTTCCTTCTTTAGTCCAAAGCAGTAGACGCCTTTGGCACCGCCCTTGGCCACGATATTCGGATCCATAAGAAGATTTGAACAAATCCTGTCGGTTCCCGCGACCATCTCGTAATGTTTATTCATCCGATGCACGATAACTTGAACGGCGCCGCGGATTTCGGGATTTGCGATAAGGTCAGGACAGGCTAGCTTCAAATAGGCTACTGCCAAGGCTTGAAGCGGCATTGCGAACACCGGGAAGCCGCAGCCATCGGTTCCGAGACCGATTTTCTCCTTTGGATAATGCGCCAAGTAGGCCAGCGTTTCCAGAATTTCCTGTTGCGCGGGGTGATCCGGTTCTCCGTATCCATCCAAGGAATACCCCATCGTTTCGCAGAGGGCCAGAATGCCAAGATGTTTGCCGGAGCAGTTATGGTAAATGGATCTTTTGGGCTTTTGTTCGCGCAGCAGATTTTCGGTCGCATATACGCTGAGCGGATAGGTCGGATGGCAAATGAGCCGTTCTTCGCCTATTCCGGTTTTCTTCATAATCGACTCCAAAACCTCGACATGAAACGGCTCAGCCCGGTGGGAGCCTACTAGAATAGCTCCTTCCGCATCGGTTAAACCGAATTTGGCATCGGCGCCATGCCGGATGACCGGTATCGCTTGGAACGGTTTGCCCGCTGACCTCAAGAACGTGATCGCATTCGGATCTCCTGCGGAGTATTGGATTTCGCCCCGGTCGTTCACACCGCAAATATGTCCTGTATGTACGCATTCTTCAATGCCGCCGCGGAATTCTTTGACAAGCTTCACTTCCATGCTTTTTCCCCCCCATGATGTCATTTGTGCCGCAAGCCCCGGTCCAAGCGTTGTTGAAGCACAAGCTTAGCAGCTCCGACCATGACCGATTTTTCCCCGTGCTTGGAACGGATCAATTCAAAAGTTCCGATAAAAGGTTCCCAAATGAAAGCCTTCGATTTGCTTCTTACCGTTTCGAACACTTCGGGATGATTCTCGATAAAGTCTCCCGTCAGAATGATCGTATCCGGATTGTAGGTGCAAACGACATTATTAATGGTAACCGCAATATATGTACAGGCACGATCAATAATGTTGTGCGCCCACGCTTCGCCGGCTCTCATCAGTGCAAACAACTCATTTACGCTCGACACCGGCTTGATTTGGTTAGCCTCCTGCAGCATGGCCAAATCGGTTATGTAAGTCTGCAGGCACCCCCTCTTGCCGCATTCACATAGCTTTCCATTGGGATCAATAGTGGAATGCCCAATCTCGCCCGCTATGTTGTTGGCGCCGCGATAGATTTTCCCATCCATGACCAGGGCAGAGCCAACGCCGCTCCCTATGCTGATAAGAGCAGTTATCTCTTTGTTGGACATGGCGTCGATGCTGCTTTCACCAAGGGCTTTCACTTTTAAGTCGTTATCCAGTACAACGGGCAAGTTAATTATCGCTTCCACCATCTTGGCGAACGGTTCATTTGTCCAACCCATTTGGGCGGAAAAAACGACGTTTCCGGTGATCGTATCCATAATGCCGGGAATTCCGATACCGACACCTATAAATTTGGAAGCCGCTATTCCTTGCGTATCCGCCAACCCGATAATCATGCCGGCAATTTTCTCGGCAATAATCCCGGGCTGTCCGGCGGTACGCTCAATCACGTGGTGCTGCTCCGCTACAACCCGACCATCCAAATCGACCAGACCAACTTGGATGACACTACGGTCCACCTCCACGCCAACCGAAAGAATTTGTTGAACATCAATGTCGAGCATGGTCGCCTTACGTCCTACGCCGGAAGAGAACTGGTCCGTCTCTTTCACCAATCCGATTTCAATCAGATCGTTAACAATACGCCCTACCGATGTGGGGCTCATTCTGATCAACTTGGCGATTTCCGCTCTCGAGACGGGCCGATGTTTACGGACCATATCCAGGATCAGCAATTGATTTTTCTTCTTGATGAATTCCTGATCGTGTTTTTCAGAGTAGATTGCTAACACAGCCTTTCTTTAATTAATTTCATAAGGTTATTAAATAAACAAACAATATGGCTTTTTGCGAGAATAAAATTATAAAACGCAAACATTTTTGAATATATACGCGTTAATTAATTACATCATGTTATTAACTATAAATCGTCATTCCTTAGGATGTCAATAAGAAATATTATAATATGTCAATATACCTTACATTGAACACGGTTACAAATAGCCAATATCCTTTTAACAGAAAATTAATGTAAGGAATTCTTACTTATTCGTTCATGTGAAGTCATTTTCGGCTTAAAGAGTATTTCGAAACTAATTTTTGGGCACAGTTTTCGAATAACAACTTAACTCGTGTCTGCTTCCACATAAGAAGGAGCGATATTTTGCTTAAATCCAACAAGATTAGGATATCGGCTCTCTACATTTTCATTGTGATCGTCATTACCTTACTGATTTATGTGCCAACGGCCATAGGGCTTGCCGATAATTCCGACTTTAACAGGACGATGAGAGCATTTGGGCTGACCTCTATCAGTGGTATAAAGTATTTGAGTGCAGAATATTGGTATAAGATATCGAACCCCACCAGAATTATTCAGTATTTTAAAAATATGTTTCTTCCCGTTAAAGACAGTCCTGCAGGATATTACTCCACGCAATTTATCTTTATTAAAATAGCCCTGTTTTTTAATGCCTTAGCCAACAAACTTGTACATCGCGATTCCAACTTGTTTAACCTATTTTTTCAAACGGTTCAATTTATTATCATTTATGCATTTGCCCTGGTTTTGTTTCTGAAGGAAAAGTGGAACAACAATACGTACGCCAATATTGCCGTTAAAATTGCTTTTGCTTTTATTTTTTTAGATTGCGGGTATTTGGTTTATTTCAACTCTTTTTTCGGAGAATCAACTACGCTTATTTTTCTGATTTTATCCTTTGTACTGCTTATGTATCTTGAAAAGGATAAAAACACCTATTTTGTCTATATAGGTTTGATCCTGTCACTGTTTATATTTTCCGGTTCGAAACCGGCCAACTTTCCCTCAACTTTGTTGTTGTCCGTCCCCCTCGCTTATTATGCGATCAAAAATGAAGGGCTGAGGAAGAAAATCATTATATGCGTTTCAGTAGTTGTTATGCTGTTCGCATCTTACTATTATGTGAAACAAGCGCCCGAATGGATGAAAAAGGTTACCACGTTTCAATCTGTTTTTTTTGGCGTTTTATACGATAATCCGGTGCCGGAGCAGGCCGCTAAAGATCTGGGTTTACCGCCGGAACTGTCCAAGTTGGAATCCATAAACGCCTACGTACGACAACCCTTAAATCCCTATAACAATTATGATCCAAACTTTCAGTCTTTGTTTTTTGACCGAATAAGCAAAATCGGAGTTTTAAAATATTATTTGACCCATCCTGCCTTTTTTGCTGAAAAGCTGGATATAAGTGCTGAGGCAGCTTTACCTCTTAGGCCCACTTATTTAGCCAACATTAATTTGCCAAACCAGCGAGCGGACTTGTTGTTTGATTTTAGAATGAATGTCTGGGAGAGCATCAGAAAGCGTTTTTCTGGCTTTGCCTCTGTGTTTTTAAGCATTGTCTTGGCTTTGTCTTTAGCAAATTTGATTTCCTTATTTAGGAAAAAGGCTAGCTTATACAGCATCTTGCTGAGGTTGGCGCTTTTGGGTGCCGCAGCGGGGCAATTCATTGTCCCCATTGTGAGCAACGGCAATGCGGATTTGCAAAAGCACATGTTTTTATTTAATGTGCATTTGGATATCCTGATCATCCTTTTGTTGTTGGACAATCTTGATCTTAAAAGCCGAACTTTTAGACGAGTTGGCATTGCCTCCGCGGCTTTATTAGTAGTCATTTCCTTTTATCCGAGCAAACCGGAAACCATAACGCTTGGCCGCATAGATGGCAAACCCATCGAGTGGTATGTTTTGGAGAAAAGCAACGTTTGGGTAAAGGTTATCGCTAAAGACGCGTTATATCGCAGTGCGTATGATGAAACGCTCTAACGATTATGCAAAAGCCAGCATTCAAAAAAGTTTGAATGCCAAAGTATATTTATGGTTTACGCATGACGAGTTGAATCGCATTCAAAAAGCAGAATATCCTGCGTTTAGTAACGAAAAAAACTCGCAACAAGCCGATGGCGGAGATCGGCCCCATTACTGGTTTTCGCCCATTAAATATGTTTCACAGGACAGTAATCGGGCATTTTGGAAGATATACTCAGCTTATTTAACATTGCCGTCCGTAGATGATGTGGAACGGCTTTTTGACATATCTAAGACCGCTTCTGTTTTGCCAATTGATTATTGGCTTTCCACCCCTTATTACAGCAGCACCGACAAAGCGCGCATAGTTTCTTCTGACTATCAGGTATATCATCGAAAGGTGGATACTGTACTGGGTATACGGCCGGTCATGTGGGTTAGGGCTAAATATTAATCATGAATCGTTCCTTATTCGATTAGCTTTAACATTTTTAAGTTGGGCAACGATGATGACGCTAATGATTACCAGAAGGAACCATGAGCTGATCTTGCTGAAACTAACCAGTTGCCAGGTTTGGTGCTGATCAGGGTATTTCCAAGCATCAAAAAATGTGGCTATATTTTCTGCTAACCAGATGAAAAAACCTACAATGAAAAACGCGAGAGTTAAGGGCATTCGATAAGTTATAGTCCGTACCCGATAGATGATCCGTGTTTTCCAGAAGATAATAAACACAAGCGCCGTCAACCACCAACGAAAATCGGGAATGAAATGATGTGTGAAAAAGTTGAAATAGATTGCTCCTCCTAGCAGTACCGCAGGCCAAAGCCCAGGCCAGCCGGTCATGTCCATCCGCAGTCTCCGCCACACCTGACACATAAAGCTTGCTACACTTGCATACATAAATCCGCTATAGAGCGGGACACCGAGCAACTTCGTATACCCAGGCTCAGGATATGACCATGATCCCATCCATACCTTATATATCTCCAGCAATAATCCAATAAAGTGAAATACACAGATTACTTTGATTTCATCACGTGTCTCTAATCCGCTGCGGTACATAAAGAATTGCACTCCAAGCAGTATAAGCAAAATGGCATCATAACGATGAATGAAAGGTACCGCTATTACGTTAGAGAGAGCTAAAGTTCCAAAGATCGCAACAGGAAATATGCAGCTCATCGCCTGATGATAGCCAAAATGCAGTAGTTGAATGATTGGTTTCAATTATGCTTATCTCCTCCCCCTGCCCATTTTATCGTACGATTCATCAATTTTAATTCTAGTCATTGATTTTTCCTACCGTTGGCGGGCAAATCGTGATGCAGAGCGAGTATAACTAGAAAAATTATTCGCCGAACGCCGAGTATCCGAATTTGAACGAGAAATACCAAAACACGAGCCCTCATACAACTAAACACGCCTTTGAAGCCTGACACTACATTCTGACGTTGTCGCAGTGACGTACTCCATATAGTTCACAGAGCCGTTAAAGTTCAAATAAGCTTCAAAACGCATGCGGATTGCGGGTAAAGTAATCAAATCCAGAACATTTTCCTTTGGAACCCACCTGCACTCACTCGTTTCATCAGAAGTAGCTAACTCTCCACCCACAGCTTTGCACACGAAATCAAACATGACCTTCGTAGGAACATCAGTCACACCGTCATACCACTTATGGATCGTTGTATTCGAAACAACACTAATTAAATGGCTAACAGTGGCGTCTATTCCACTTTCCTCTTTGATTTCACGAATCACGCCATCAATCAGGTTTTCTCCAACTTCAGTTATCCCACCAGGATACACCCAACCATCGTCATGGGCTTTTACTAATAGGATATTTCCATTCCCATCTTCTACAATTCCGCCTGCTGAAACAATATGTGTCGGAAACGCCATTTCACGACCTCCTAATATGGTAAGGTTGTATATTTATTTCATATTGTTCCTGTACTTTCAGATACCTCAGCAAGACTGAATTCCGAGTCTATGTCTTGATGGAAATTGCTACACATTCCTTTACTGTTCTTTCCAGTATTTCAATTACTTCTTCGAGATCAAGGATTTCTAGCTCTTGCTTTTTCGCTTCATCCGTCATTTCAAAATCTCTTTCTAAATCTTTTATTAATTCTGGTAGAAATCTGTAATCGATCTCATCAATATGTATTGTTTTAGCCTGTAAAGGTTTAAGGATTAAGAAATAATGGTCTATCAGTTTTCCATTCAATCTCCAAAAATCTCTATAATATTTTTCCTGAGCTTCCTTCTTTTCTGGTTGTGGCAACCACTTTATCTTCTTATAATAAATTTCTTCAACCCAGATCGCATCTGATATTAAATGATAAAAGTACCCTAAGTAAAATGGATTTTTCATGTGGTTGATATACTTTTCATTGAATCCAATATGGTCTGCAAAAAATATGCCTTCAGAATTTGATCTTATAAAGTGAGATTTACTTTTGGGTTCATTCATATTCTTATGAACATCAGGTGCGATTCCACCTAATAAGAATTGATCGTCTACTATTCCTAATTCATTCGCTAATAGCTCAGCGATACAATAATGCATTACTCTTGATCCCATGTAAATCTCCTTTGCATAAAATTTCTGATAGCCCTTTAGTTGTTCATATGGATCCGGCCGGGCAACTCCTGCGCATTCAACTCGCGCATCGAGAGCTTGGCTCCGATGGATTGGAAACTGCTGATTACGTCCTCGTATCCACGCTCGATGTGCTCGACGCCCGTAATGCAAGTGCGACCCTCAGACGCTAAACCAGCAAGCAACAGACAGGTGCCGGCACGTACATCCGTAGCATGCACCCAGCCACCTTGAAGCGGAAGTCCCCCTCTGATAAAAGCGCTTTCTTTTCGCAGTTCAATCTCTGCGCCAAGCCGTCTCAATTGTGGCAAGTGAGCGAACCGTTTCGGAAAGACACGGTCAGTAACAATGCTCTTGCCCTTAGCCTGCAGCAATAGCGCTGTCATTGGCTGTTGTAAATCGGTAGCAAAGCCCGGATACATGCCTGTCCGAATTCGAGTCGCCTTCAGTGATCCTGTACCAAATGCCGTGATGTGACTCTCTCCAAATTCGACATCCATTCCTATCTCCTCCATCTTTGCGAGGCAGGCGCCAAGATGCTCAGGAATGACATCCATGACGGTAACCTGCCCCCCACGTAGTCCGGCCGCCATAAGAAATGCCCCAGCGATCAATCGATCCGGAATCGCCGCGTGCGATCCCCCGGTTAAAAACGAGACGCCTTCAATGCGAATATGTTCCGTTCCCGCCCCATAGATCCGCGCGCCAAGCCGGTTTAAAAAGGCTGCCGTATCCACCACCTCCGGATCCAAAGCTGCGTTGTGAAGTTGTGTCCGTCCTTTTGCCAGAACAGCCGCTAGCATTGCATTAATCGTCGCACCGGAAGTAATTGTGTCGAAATAAATTTCCGCACCTTTCAGCTCCGCAGCTTCGACTACATAATAATCATTGAACGTATAAACCTTTGCCCCAAGTGCTTTAAACACTTTGATATGTTGATCAATCGGTCTTGAAACGAAATCGTCACCACCCGGGAATCCAATCGTGACTCTACCGAATTTGGATAACAGCGCACCTGCAAAATAATAAGACGCCCGATAGCTCGAAGCCTTGCCCGGGTCTATCATAGCGTTGTGAATTCTTCGCGGGTCGATGATAACTTGTCCGTATGCCTGTTTCAACTCCATGCCGATATCCTGGCCGATCGCCGCAATAATATTGACATCTTCTATACGTGGAATACCTCGTAGCGTTACGATATCGTCCGCCAGACAAGAGGCGACAAGAAGTGCAAGGGAACTGTTCTTTGCTCCCGGTATATGTACTTTTCCATTCAACGAGCCAGAAAACTCCGTTTCTATATATTTCATTAAACTATTCCCACTTTCGATATGACGATTTCAATTCCGATTCGAGAACGTAGCCATTGCCGCGTATTGCACTAATAAGAAAGGTGTCTTTACCGTATTTTTTGCGAATCCGGTAGACCAAAGCGTTCAACTCGTCGAGTGAGACATCGGAGTAGCCTTCCGCTCCCAACGTCCGTTCCGGCCACACTCTGGATCTGATTTCCTCGAGGGTAACAAGTTGGTTCGCTTTCTCATGAAGCACGCGAATCAGCAAATATTCTTTTTCCGACATAGGGATCCGCTTGCCTTCCACCACGCATTCCCTTTTCTCCCAATGAATCGTTAGTCGCAAGTCCGGCACTTCTAGCCGACTAGTGATACTGAGCGGTTCGATTTCAAGGGTTTGCTCGGCAAACATAAAAGAAAAGTGTAGGACAGTCATCCCTTTGGCGAGCCTTATAATATCAAAATTGTTTAGGGGATATGGGGTGTGCGGTGTTAGCCGTACGCCATTAATCTCCGTTCCTTGTCGACTCCCCAAATCGTACAGCACCGCCTTTTCATGCTCCTTGCGAATGATGAAATGCCGTCGGGAAATAAACGCATTAGTAAAAGCTAAATCCGGAATCACAAAATCGGAGACCCGGCCGACGAGCGTTTCATCCCCACTCAAATTCAGGCAGGTGCCTGAGCGGTAGGGCTCACCTCGAATAACATACAAGCATGCAAAGTCTTCTTCCATTTTGCACCTCCATTTGCTAGAACAGGCCTTCAATAACATTGGTTAATATTCCCACTATTTATCGTAACTCAAACCAGGGATGAAGAAAACCACTATTCACTGACGCCACGCTCACATTTCAATAACGCTGGGAGTCACCCACCGGTCTTCCCGCTTCGGGAAAGATCCAGGGAGACGATAACTGAACATTACTTTGGCTTAAACGTAATAACGGCCGCCCATGGCAGCCGTTCAAGTATCTTTCTTATAGTTTTATGGCAAATCAGAGTCGCAAGACGGTTAAAAAGCAATAACCTAAGAAAAAATGAGGAACCGTCCTTTGCAACAGGTTCCTCCCTTTGGCTTACTTAGTTACTTACTTTCTTGCCCTGAAGATCATAAATGTCTGATCATCGTTCATTTCCTGGAAGTCGTAACCACCATAGATGGGTATCTCACGAAAGCCAACCCTTTTCGCCCAACTGATATCTCGTTCCTTTCAGCTCGACGGAAATATCTTTGGATTGAATTGACCAAAGAAACCATACCACACCCACTACAAGCAACAAAGCAAGATGAAATGATTAGTCTTTTTTTCATTTAGTACTCCTTGCTCATAGCACAGTTTTCACTGAGTAACAAAAGAGGAACCGCTTCTTAAGAGGCCCATCGCTTTAGTCCGAGCAGCGAGCGATGAATACGAATTCTAGTCCAGGGCGATCCGGTGCATCTCGAATATCCTCGACAGGTAAGTTCGCGGCGAATAAGGAGTCAAAAATCTCGGACCGACTCCGGAACCTCAATGTCGAGTCCGAGGTCAGTACCGTCCCGTCCCTCTGAAAAACGAATGTGCGACGGAACGAAACTAGTGGTAGTTGCACATCGACGAGATCCACCCACGTCTCTACCCTTCCGATTCCAGGCGCTTCAATCACCTCATAGGACTGTTCACAATTCCAGTTCTTCCAAGCTTCCTTTGAAGGGTCCCGGACCTCGAACACAAGCCGTCCACCCGGTCGAATAACGCCTCGACATTCACGAAGTGTTGACATCCACTCTTCGTCGGTTACAAAGACTTGGGCGACATTTCCGGTCATCGTGATTAGATCCACCTGCAATCCAGAAAACATCGCGGTTGTTCCATGAAGCCATTTAACCCGATCTGCATGCGCCTTACGGCTTGCGACTTTGAGCGAGGCGACGGCTGGATCGACTCCAATGACTTCCTTACCCAAAGCAGCAAGTCGACAGGCAAGGATGCCGGTTCCACAACCAAGGTCAATCACGGATTGAGCGCCGAACTCTTCGGTCATTGCAATATACGGGTCAAGATCTGGACGTTCTGACGAATCAAACAAATCGTAGACATCTGCAAGCCTGGACTCTTCAAATATCTTGTCAGCCATGTCTACCCTCCTTTGATACTGGCAGCCGGTCGTTCTTGTCGGCTGCCTTCGCGTCTTTATTGAGTTATAGTGCCGTTAACAGCAGTTGCTAAAGTAAGAAGTACCAGATTACCAAACTGATAAAAACACATACCCAAGAGATAAAACCGAAAATAACAACGATTTTATTCTCACTCCAACCGTACTTCAAACTGAAGTGATAATGTATTGGTGTCATTCTAAATATGCGTAATTTAGTTTTTTTGTAATACCACACCTGAATAATCACTGATAATTGTTCAGCAAAATAGACCAAAAACAAAATAGGCATGAGAATTTCGACCTTTTCAATAATGGCTAAAAAAGATAATGAACCACCTATTGCAAGTGATCCTGTGTCCCCCATGAAAGCCTTTGCTGGATAAATATTGTATAAAAATAAGCCTAGTAAGCAAGCAATCATTACCAAGCAAAAAGCTTTAACCTCGATATGGTCTGAAATGATAAAAAAGAAAAAGTAAGTCGGTATTGCCACGTTTATTAAAAGACCATCTAAGCCGTCAGTAAAATTTATTGCATTTGCCGAACCTACAATGAACAAGGTCGTCAAAATAAGGTAGACGGGAATTGGAAGATCAATAAACATGTTTTTAAATAAGGTGATCTCTGGAGATATTGAAAACTGGCTGATCAGCGTATATAAAAGACAACTAGTAAAACCAAACTGAAGTACCAGTTTGGTTTTGCTTGATATTCCTGAAGGATCTTGAAATACAGCCTTCTTAAAGTCATCCATAAAACCAATCATACTGAATAGAATAAATGTTGCCGCAAGAAATAACACAAGTGGTCTTGGATAAGATGCCAATGAAGTAATTACCCCGATCAGCAGGATAATTCCTGCCATTAATGGCGTCCCGCGTTTTGCTTGATGGTCAGGGGGCAACTCAGCTCTAATTGGTTGCGTTAGCTTTAATGTACGAAGACCGCGTATTAAAATCGGCATGAGCAAAATTACAATTAAGAAAGTCATTCCTGAAACACTCAAGATAGAGATATCCATTTCATTGCTCCAATTGAGTTATTTATTGATTATTGTACTTCTTTTCACTGGACAAATATTCCTCCCACAAATCCGATTTTTACCAATGTACAGTTCCACTAGTCTGCTCGTTAGCTAAACAAATTAAAAACGGCCGCCGAAGCAACCGCGTATTCCACTTTACTTCCCCGTTAGCGGAATAACTTAACTTTCATTCTAATCTACCCGTTGGTTAGAAGGTTGTTTTAACCAGTACCTTATACTCTTTCCTGCTAAGGGTTCATCTTCAAATCTAGGGATAACATGCAAATGTGCATGAAATATTTCCTGTCCTCCAACGTGACCACAATTCCAGCCGACATTGTAGCCTTGATGCTGATATTCTTTATCCAGTAGTCCCTTAACCTTTTGTAAAAGTTCAAAAGTAGCTTGCCATTCTTGGTGAGTTAAATCAAATACAGTTTCCCTATGTGTTTTGGGAACAATTAAGCCTGAACCCAATAAGACAGGCTGAGGTTTTTGAACGAATAAACAATATTCGTTACTAAGAACGATGCTTTGTTCTTTATCATTTTCAGGAAAGCAAAATGGAAAATACAATGTTTAATCCCTCATTTCTTTTCATCTCCCAAATTTCTCCAACTTATTTCCATTATCCTGCCCGTTACTTCAATGAAAAAAGCAGACTGCAACTGTAATCCGCTTCATTATACTATCGTACCCGATAGTTGAATGATCAACTATCTGATGGCTATAGTTATAATTGTAATAAGCAGCAACAAAGATACAGGTGCCCAAATTCTTCTTTCCCATTTGCTCCTCGTAATAATGTTTAATATAGTAGCAATCACCGAAGAAATCACAACAAACCAGATAGCTGCATTTGCAAAGGGGTACCAATCAGGAAACATGAAACCTGACTTACTTAGCACGATTGACGCTAGTAATGCCAGGATGATGACCTGAAATATAGCGGCGAAACGCATAGCTGGTGGATATTTGCCAGGAAACTTCCCGCCCATTGCATAACTTCCCCAAGGCATTCCTGCAGCTAATGCAAGTTGAAAAAGAATTACAATTCCGATTAAAGTAGAGAATACGATTGCTGACATTAATATGTACATATCCAAACCTCTTCCACTTTCGTAGTCGTTAGCTTAGTAACTCAATCCAAGGATGCTCGGTATATATGAGCTTAAGAGATGTTTGCAGCCAAGCTTTTGGTTCATCATTCAGGTAATTAACAATATTTTTGAAGTCCTTTTCGTCTTTTGGTTCTGGGTTCTTTGATTTGAATAGTAATGTAATTTCTGGACTTAAGTATGGGATTCCATTTGCTGTAATTAATATCTTTGTATTCGAAAATCCCTGCGATATATCCACCAATCTTTGTTGGATTCATTTAAGAGGATCTCGATCTTCTCAGTAACTTTTTCCGCGTAGGTTTCATGGATAGGCAGTTCTAATATTTCATTTTCAGACCACGTTATTATTTTTCCGCCTTGGACCTTCTTATAATCCCAACCAGTCAGATATTCTCGTATTGCTAATTGATGGTCTCTTAAAATAGCTATTTCAATGTCAGAGTGATCTCGTGTTACTTTACCTAGATAGAGATCGATCGACCATCCTCCAGCAATAACCCAAGGCAAACGAAATCCATTCATTATTTTGTTTACCTCAATACACTTTTCGATTAGCGCTCACCCCGCAGTCTCATTTCCAGTTTAATTCTTCACCATCGTTCCAGTATTCTGCCCGTTAGCGTAATGAAGCAGCCGATCATTGTGGTCGGCTGCTTCCATGTTTTTATTGCTATCGTTAATAACGTAGCCCTTTCGTGTTCAACTATCGTACCCGTTACCTAAATAAACTTTATTTAACGTGAAAAAAGAAAATCTATAGCCTCTTGTTCGCTATAAGTCTTCAACACAACACCTTTGGTATCAAATATTAAAAAAGCTGGAGACCTTTCTATTTCCAATTCAGGGTATTGTTTTTTCGCATTTTCTAAACTCCACATTAAAGTTGCTCCTGTTATTTTTCCTTTGTCAGTTATTTTATTAATAATTTCTGGTGTTTTGTGATGACCATCCTCAGAAGATCCAACATAAAGAATGAAATACTTATCGTTCTCTTCAGACAATAAATTATTATATGAGACTTTATTACAGGAAATAAGCAAGATTAACATCATTATAATTGTAAAAGTAATATTCATTCTTCTTACCATAATATTCTCCTTTAGTTGCTCATATAGCACCAGTATAGAAAGTTCCTCATGTTTATGTACGAAATCAAGGTTAATAAGTTAAAATTGAAAGCTTCCTTCATAACCTGTTAGCGGAGAAGGCTACCGATCCATTGATGTCTGCTGCCATCTCCTGATATTTATTGAGCTATCGTACTCGTTAGCTTAATGTGTTACAGTTACAAATCTAAAAATATAGTGCCTTTACTGAACGTTCTTCTTTTCTTCTCAATTTGGGCGGAAATACTTCTTTACGACGTCGTATGCCAGCTTCGGACGACGGTAGCGGTCGACGATGCCTTTGCTGTTCTGCGTGCCGGCTCTCGTCAGGAGCCACCCCGTTCCTTCCGTCACACGGCAATCACAGAACTGCCAGATCAGCATCCCGGACAGGTAGGGTCTAGCCGTATAGGCGGCCAAATTCGCTTCAATAATGTCCGCCTGACGTTCTTCCGTCCCTCGAACGCGGCTCGAATCTCGGTAACCATAATAGCCGTCGCCTCCGAACTCACTCATGATGATCGGTTTGCCGGCCCCGCCGGCCGCTTCCGCCCATCCGCGCGCTAGATCGACGAGTTCGCCGGGGTCCTCGTCCCCGTACCAACCCGGATATAAATTAAACGAGACGATGTCGACGAGATCAAAGCAGATCTCGCGATCGCGATGATGGGATGCGAACGTTAACGGTCGGCTGTCGTCCATTGCCCGAATTTGATTCAGCTGCCGGACATAATGCTCCCGTCCTTCCTCGCAATCGCTGGCGCACTCGTTCAGGACGCCCCAGATAATAATCGAAGGATGATTGACGTGTTGTTCCACCATCTCGCGATTGACCGCCTCGCATTGTTCAGAAAACTTCGGATGACGCATCTGTTCGATGCTAAACCCCCGCGCATGATTTTCCTCCCACACGAAGAACCCGCGCTCGTCGCACAGATCCAGGAACCGTTCGTCGTTCGGATAATGGCTCGTCCGGACTGTGTTGGCTCCCATGTCCTCCATCAAATCCAGGTCTTGCGACATGAGCGCCAGCGGGAACGCGCACCCGACATGCGGATGATCCTCATGCCGATTAAACCCCTTCAGAACGATATCTTCGCCGTTCAGTTGAATCTTGCCGCCTTCCGTCGTTACAATGCGGAAACCTACTCGCTCGATAAGATCGTCGCAGGGTGATTCGTCTTCGTCCGTATACAGTTGCGCTTCCAATAAATAGAGCTTCGGCGAATCCGGCGACCAAGACTCTGGCGAAGTGAACTCTGACGAGCCGGATAACGCAACGACGGCACCGGGAGCGACGACGCCCGCTTCCAGATCGAACTTGCGGCCAGCAAGATTGCAGCGTACGCGAACGTTGCGCGGCTTGTCTCCGACGTTCGCGACCGTCGCCGAGACGTTGGCGCTCCACGTTTCGTTCGCGCGACGAGGCGTGAACTGCAGCCGTTCAAGGAACGTATCGGGAACTCGCTCCATGACAACCGGCCGTGTAATGCCGCCGTACGAATAATAATCGTTCGGTTGGTGCAACGAAGAGTCGGCATGGAACGAATTGTCGACTATAACGACCAGCTCGTGTGTGCCCGCGTTCACGTCGCTAACAACGGACGAGAACGCGGTATAAGCGTTATAGTGGGAGGCGATCGGCTTCCCGTCTAACAGCACCGTGGCTGTATGACTTACCCCTTTGAACGTAAAACGGAGGTTGGCAGTTTCGCAGACTTCGATCGTCCGCCGGTATACGCCGACCCCTCGGTATGTCTTTAGCGCGGGATGGTTCTCCCAGCAACCCGGCACCGGCAAAAGGTACGGGTATGAGGATACCTGTCGGTCTCCCCTTTCGATCGTCGCAAATTCCCATATTCCTTCTAACTCCGTGACAGAACGAATGCGATTCGTTTCAAACAAGCGGATCATCGCGGCGTTTCCCTCCAGATTCCTCTTCTCTTTAAATCATGGTAGCATATTTGATCCTTGCCGTGAACGTATGATGTCGCCCGAATTCCTTACGCGGTAGCTCAATAAACAACATCTAGAATTAATTAGAAATATCACCGGTAATCCAACCGTTAACGTGTTTTGGAAAAATGCGGGTTCAAGATTTCTGGAGAGGACAAGGGGTTCGCCAACGCACGTGGTGAAGATGTCGAAGAGTATATTCTGAAACTACCGTGAGCGTCCAATTGTTGCTCAAAAAAGATCCGAATCTTCAGTGCTTAATTAATTAAACATGATTGCCCAGTTACCCTGCCCGTTACTTCAATCAACAAACAAAAAAGAAGCCGCCGCGTAGCAAGCTCCTCAATTATCGTTTCCCGATAGCTTAGCTAGCTTTTCATGTACACGACGATTTTCCCTTTCGCACGGCCTTCTCCAAGATAACGAATCGCCTGAGCCGCGTCGCTTAACGGATACTGACGATCAATGACAGGCACGATTTGGCCAGCTTCAACAAACGCTTTCCAGACCAACTGATCGTCGTGGTTCGGCTTATGGAGGAGAAGTGTCATTTTCTTCTTTTCTAACCAAGCGGTAAGTGGTGACACCAACATAGCCTGGAGGATGCGATGCAATGAGCCGCCAACCATCACATACGTACCGCCTGATTTAAGCGCGCGCTTGATCGCAAAGACTGATCGGTTTCCGACGACATCGAGGATCAGGTCGTATTGTAGTCCGATTGCAGTGAAGTCATCTTTAGTATAGTCCAGTACACGATCAGCCCCGATTGAAAGCAGCATTTCCAACTTCCCGGCGCTATCCACACCGGTCACTTCCGCCCCTAGCAACTTAGCATATTGGATAGCGAACGTTCCGACGCCGCCGCCCGCCCCATTTATCAAAACCCGATGGCCCTTTCGAAGCTTTCCTTTATCTCGCAATCCCTGCAAGGCGAGAACCGCCGCCTGAGGAATGGCCGCCGCCTGTTCAAAGCTCAGCCCTGCAGGCTTCGGAGTCAAAGCCTTCTCACGAACGCTTACATATTCAGCAAATCCGCCCCAACCGCTGCCGGAAATGTCCCCGAACACCTCGTCCCCCGGTCGAAAACGTTCGACAGCTGCGCCCACGGCGACTACTCGCCCCGCGACGTCCGCGCCAAGGATGCTGTAACGGGGCTTACGGAGCGCGCCAAGACGGGTGAGGTACGGTTTTCCGCGCAGGAGATCCCAATCCCAGGAATTCACAGATGATGCATGGACCTCTATCAGCACTTCATGGTCCTTGGGCGCGGGGACATCCACCTCTTCAATCCGCAGGACATCGGTTAAGCCATATTTTTCATAAACCAGCGCCCTCATTGTGCGTATTCCTCGTTCTTCAGAATGGTATGAAACTTCTGTCTCCGGTCTCATCGTAAACCTCCAACCCTTTTGACGTCTCACAACATTTTATTTTACCATTACAGGAACTATACTGCGTTAACGTAAAAACGGCCACCTACGGCAGCCGTTCAACCCATACCACCTTCGGCAATCTTTTCATTAATAGTTTCGAATACATAAGTGCCTTTCCTGTACGTGTCAACATGTTCGTAGACGCCTGAAATGCCCAATCCGCTGAAGGTGTAGAACGTTACGACGACGGATTCTTCTACAAAGGCCACCTTAGGCGTAAAGTCGCTGGGCTTTTTCTTCCATTCCAAGTCTATATAGTCGGGAGTAATGATTGCGTCGTCGCTAAAATCAGGTGACACTACACAGTGAGCTTCCCAACTGACGCCATGCCATAATGCGCCGTATTCTTTCGCTTCCCTTGCGAACAGCGATGCGCACATATATGACCAAGGCGATCCGTCTCCCTCAATTCCTTCCATTATGTTATCCATAGCACCTCTTGGAAGAGGAGGCGCGAACAAATCGTTGTCGTTCGTAATCGTATCTCTTTCCTGTTCGTCCTCAATTGATTGAATGGCTCGGATGATCCCGTTGCCACTCACCAAAATCGCACCAACTTTTATGATTTTTTTATTTAACGTAAGACTAATAACTTAGCGTTTATTGGTCAGCAGTAACCTCCGTTACAACAGGTTCTGATATTGAGACTATGTCAACGATTCTGGCCGCTACCGATTTGATTTTATTAAGTTATCGTGTCCCATTAGAGGAACAAACAAATTTACATTCGCGAAAAGTCCATATCAATATACGGTGTGTTATTCAGTAAGTTAAAATAATAGAAGCGTCGAGCTTGTTCATCCCATTCACTCCAATCAGGAGCATTAAAATCTCTGCTTCTATATAGCGCGGATAAAACTCTAGCTTGTCTTAAATCGATAAATAAAGATATTTTCTTTAACCATTCTTGACTTATAGTATTTTCTTTACAATAGCCGTTTAAGAAGTTGGAAAAGAAGCGCTTTGTAATCTCCTTTCTTACCTCTCCATCCACAACCCACGGGATAGGGATTTCATAAAATAATGGTGTAGCAATATCGGACACAAACCAGCTATATTCCGCCTCGTCAAAGTCGATAATATTGGCCTTATCCCCATCATTTAGATAATTTCCGCAACTGACATCCCCATGAATAAGGCCGTATGTATCTTTATCCTTGAAAAGAGCGCTAACTTCACCAATTAAACGGTCGAAACTGCTATATAATTCTGACGGACAATATTTCTTAAATGAAGCTAATAGTGCATTGTCATTCCAATCATATCGTATATTTTGCGGGGCATAGTGAAGTGAAAGCTTATGTATTTTCCCAACGAATTGACCTATATTATCATAAAAAGTATTGCTCTCCTCGGCAATTTTTGCATTTCTGCCAGGGACTTTCTCAAAGGCTGTCACAACAAAAGCATCATCAATTGTATGAAGAAGATCACTGGATAGAGACTGAATCGGTCTAGCCACTTTTACTCCAGACTCCGCCAAAAACATGATAAAATCTAATTCCGCTTTCGTTAATGTTTCATTCCGATGTGTGATATGGGCAATTCTTAGAATAACTTCACGATCTCCGACCAACCCAGAATAAACGAAGTTTTGAAACCCATTTAAATCGATCATTGAGTCATCGCGTATACCATAACGTTCCGCAGCTTGTCTCAATATATCTTGAGTGAATAGTTGTTTGATCTTCTTTTCCATATTATTCTTTGACCTCCGGAAGTAATTTGATCTTATTCTAGCTGAACGAAGGGCTACCACGAAGCAGCCCTGCCGTACCTAAATCAATTTAAATCCCGCCTAGTTTTCGATTTTTCATCTCAGACTTCAATTCGCACCCAACTTGTACGTGTAAATTTTGGCTTGATTGTCTCTATTCGTAAACGTAAATTCTAATTCAGTCGGATCGTTACCGATGCCCGAAAACCTTATAGAATCATATCTGAAGCCAGGTATATCCTTAAGATCAATTCCAAATTCTTTAAAGAGAATTACAGCTTTTTGCGCGCGTAGGTCAATAACCGTAAGAAAACCTTCATTGCTCCAACGGACCACGATATAACCCTCCCCTAAAGCTTCAACTGCGTAACTATGATCCGGGTTTCCAGCAAGCTTAGAAACGTTCCAAGAGGATATCACGGAGCCATCAACCCCGATCAAACGAACAATATGACCGTCGTTCATCACCGCATTACCCTTATATAACTTTATATCATCAGGTACGAACTCCCAGTAATGCGCATGTGATTGACGAAGGATTTTTCCTTTTTTTATAAACAAGGTGTAAACCTCAACATTAGACGATGGCTCCCCGTGAGAATGATAAATACTGATCAAGTCAGCATCATCAGCTACCTTTGCTGCTGTCATCTTCGTACCGATGATATAACCCGGTTCTAGCTTCGCGGTAGATATCCCGAGTCGATGGATTTTCCCACTATCATCACGGTTGTATAATACTCCGCTCATACCATCGAGGAGGTAGTTACCACTTTCCGTATTATCACCGATGAATTCCGGATATTTTATACTTGCGTAATGTTCATGTGCGTTCCACTCGAGCTTGCCTCCGATTGCGTCACTTATGAATCGTAGCGGCACATAGAGTTGCTCATTTATTCGCTGGGGCTCTGCTGCATAGACTATCTTTTTCCCGTTTATATACCCTACTTTAGAGCCCTCTTTTATTGTTCCGACCGTGAGAATGTTATTTACCTTAATTACTTTAGATCTTTTGTCGTAATTGACCATTCCTTTTGCGGCTAACAAGCCTTCCAATGGAATTAATACTGCACCCTTTCTTAGTATTGGAATACCGGTAGGTGCCATAAATTGTGAATTGTTTAGGAAAATTCGAATAGTTGGGGCCCCAGAAGTCATAGATATAACACGTTCGCTACTTGCCATTGAAATGGGGCTTGAGAAAATCATCCCTGCCATAATGAATGCGGATATGCCTAAAGCATGAATTGAATTTTTAATTAATTTCAATAAATTCACTCCATTTCCGAAAAATGCTAACAATACTTAGACGAGGAAACGAACAAAAGGTTACGCATGAATTCCTCTAATTCCACTTACAACATTGCTCGTTCTTAAAAAAAGGAGCTTCAGTAAAGCAAGCTCCTCAAGTATCGTTATCCGTTAGTGGAGCAAAGGCCGTTGATTCATGTCCCTCGGCAGCCTTTGTGTTGTTGTTCCAACTCATTTTATTCTTGTTTACAGACTTCTTCAATCCAACCATAAAGTTCTAGCGATTTTGCACGAAACATGTTCGAACCATTCCTTATCACTATTTCGTTTTTTATAGGGGCAGAGTGTGAAATCCCTCTCCCATCGGCCATTGTTCCATGGAACCATTTATATGCTTGTGAAACAATAATCAGTCTTCCATCGTTCAACTGTACTTTTATAAGCATTGGATACTTTCCAAATTCCGCTGGGCCACTGACAGGTTTTGAAGTGTTGATCCACCCAATTACTTTTGTTATTGTAGTTTTTCCTGATTGATCAGTATTTTTATAAATATGCCCTTGTTCTCCAGGCATGTTTCTAACAATCTGCATGGATGCAACATCTTCACCCTTAAGTAATGAAATTATTGGTGAGTAATTCGCTGTCAAGATCATGATGAACAAAAGGACCGTTTTCATTACTTAGCCTCAATTCAATTGTTTTGGATATTTTACCCAAGACCCAAAGAACAATTCTTTGTGCAACGAATTACCATCGCTAACGTTGGTTGTTGAAACTCTGATATCTTCTACACTGCCACGTTAACCTACTCGTTACTTTAATGATGAAAAAGAGGAGCTGCCTACAGGCAAGCTCCTCCACTATCGTACCTGTTAGTTCAAGGTTCGACGCTAATGCAGCAATACAACTTCAACCGCCTCAACGTCATACTCCCCTTTTTTATAAGGGGTTACCCAGAATTCGATTTTCGGGTAATCTCCTGAACCAATAGGCTTCAAAGCTTGAAATAAATCTGAAACAGGAATTGTGATCTTTGTATTGGTGGCCTTAGAGCGGGAATATATTTTGGTCCGTTCTGAAAATGAAATATGACCTTCTTTACCAGTACCCTGATAGGATTCAGTAAACTTTTTAAATGCTGGTTCTTGCGGACGGAAGTCAGTTAGTCCTAGGGTATACAAAACTCCTCTGTCCCTTGAATATTCACTCTCCCGTTGGTCAACCAAAGATAACATCTCGCCGCTGTAAAAATAAAGCGTTTCGGACTCGAATGACTGTTCCTTGCCACAAGCAGATAGAAAGGTTATTAAGAAAAAACAAACTAGAATGCATTTTCGCAATTCGCACAACATTAGTGCCCCCTTCCGCACAAATGAATTTCACTCTTATGCTACCATAAATTGGAACTATCCTGCCCGTTTCTTCAATGAACCAAAAGAGGAGCTGCCCGAAGCGAGCTCCTCCACTATTGTATCCGTCCCTCAATGATCATATTGGTATCTTATCAAATACTAACTTTCCCATGTAGTGGCGGCTTTTGTTACTTGCCATTTATCGTTTTTCAATTCAACAACGACTTTTGTTCCAATTGCTCCTAACGCAGCCCTATATTTAGAGCCTTCAACAACAAATTTATTATTTAATATCTCCGTCTTTTCGACTCGTAACAATATGCCATTAAGGACCATTGTCTTGGGGTCATACAACCCTTTGGCTTTTAATTGCTCATACGTCGCTTCCATTACTTCAACATTGTATTTATTAAAATGCTTGAGAATTTGTCCCTTATCTTTATCATCAAGGTCTTTAAAGTTACTCATGTCAATTGCAATATATTTCATTCCGCCATTTAGACCTTCATCAATTGGCATGTATGCATCTAAAGCCAAGCTATACAATTTCCCAATATCTTTTGTGGGCATTGTATTCGAACATGCAGTAGCTAACATTACACTAAGTATAGCTAAAGATAAAAAAAGTTTTGTTATTCTCATTTTCATCCCCCCTATTTCATCATTCTGTTATTGTTTCAAGTCAGTCCCTTTTACTTACTTATTTTACTATAAACTTGTAAATCCTGTGAAAATTCTATGCACAATTTTAACTAAACTGACCATTAGCGTAACTCCTGAAGAGCGAACACACGGCAATACGCCCCTCCAAATACTCAAAAACCCGAGCGCTGAATACGTTCGGGCTTTACTCGACAGGTAAATGTGCCTTTTATTCGTCTTTGGGAAATAGGCAGAAGATGCAGCTAATTACGGCATCCTGCATATATCAAAGATTGTTGCAGATTATTTCCGTTTTCATGGATTATAGAGTTTTAATGCTTCCAGCCTTTTTGCTCGCTCAAACGCTTTATGTAAAAACTCTTTAGCCGATAAATCCTCATAATCCCAATTCATGGCCTCTATTGCAGTCGCGCCTGTATAATCCGTTTCCGCAATTTTTTTCATTGTTGTAGACCAATCAATCGTGCCGTCAAAGGGTAACCCGTGTTGGGCATAACTTCCGTTATTATCATGTAAATGTAGTGCCATTAACCGGGAACCGTACATGGATAATAAATCATCGCCTGGATAATGGCGGTAGTGATGTCCACAGTCATAACAGAATCCGATACGCAGGGAATCCACTTGCTCCAGTACATATGCCAAATTGGAAAGGTTCCATAAATTCTCCAGTGCAACATTGACACCAAGCTGTTCAGCTTTTTCAGTGATTCTCTTGATTCTATCCAGTCCCAATGTGTTATATGGATTGTTTTCGTTGGGCAAGTGCACCACCATTGTCGGAATCTCAAATTCGGCGCAATCTGCAACACATTGTAAATAGCAATCAGTTACGGTTTCACCGTCCAGATTGTCAATCCAGAGTTTGTTTTCGTTTTGGACTGGTGTGTGGATGTTTTCTATAAAAAGACCCGCTTCTCGCGCAATTTGCGGTCCGTTGCGGTAATCGTTCCGACCTAAGCAGTCACGACCAAAGCCATCACTCCACCATAATAAAACGCCATCAAATCCAGCTTCTTTTATTAACTGATAACGTTCCTTAATCGGCAAATCATAGCCAAACCAATCATAAATGGTAATCATAAGCCTCTTCCTTTCTTGCTTTTTCTGTCATAGCTTTTATTGGTGTGCCATCCGTAAACCTTTCATGTTTATTTCTATATACAAGATATGATTTCCTTTATTTGTAGGAATGCTACCCGTTACTTTAATGAAAAAGCAGACTGCCGCAGCAATCTGCTTCATTCCATTATCGTTTGGATTTCGATAAGTTTATGTACTCGGCATTTTCATTAAAGTTATATACTTCAAGTTCTCAGTATTTCCGCATGGCAAATCCATCCCGCGAAAAGACCAGTAGAAAAAAACCGGGTTATATTCGTAAAGCCGGATTCCGCCAAGCCGTTCGATATGATTATCAGGAATGAAAGAAATTTCCATAATGCCTCTGCCCATCAAATGTTTGTTTGATTATATTAAAATGCCCGACAAGAGTCAGGTGCCATATATCTTTATAACAGGTATCTAGCATTTTAGTAAGCTGACCCGCCGCGGCAGTCTGCCCTATTCAACTATTCTGACCGTCAATAAGAAAAGAGGAGCTTCACGCTGCAAGCTCCTTTATTAACAATAATCTGGACGAAAGATGCGTACCCTGTCGGGATGCGATTAAATCCGCATTGTGTCGGGGCGCCAGTTCATAACCGCCGAACGGATGGTTGTAGGGCTCATTCCGTCGGTCGCCGCCCGTTCACACAGGGCTGGAAATTCATCATCGCCGGCGTAACGCAAGGCGATAATCTGGGAGATCGAAATGCGCGGGTCCAGTGTTCGCCCGGTTAGCCGGTAATGACGGAAGTTCTCCTCTATCCGGATCATTCGGTCTTGCGTCTTCGTCGCGTATCGCCGGATGCACGCAACCGCGAAGACAAGACATACCGCTAGAATGAAAAGCAGCCAGTCTAGGTTCGACATCTCCCTCTGGCCTAGACCACGGAAAAGCTCTATGGTCAAGAATATGAGCACGACAATCGCCAACGGAGCCGCCACAAAGTGGTAGGACCAATCCAATCGCCGAAATCCGCTTCGTTTCTCTTTGTACCCTTGTGTTTCCAAGCTCGGAGCAACAACATTTTTTACGTCCTCAATCATTGCCAATCCTCTCCCTTGTTAGATATTCCATCAATTGTTTATATGCCAAGTTGTACCCATAACCTGTCATTAATTGTGCAATGGGTTAAAAGTTTTTTGAAATCGTTTGCCCATTTTCGAAACAAGCCACTTTGCGGCTTCTAAAAAGTCTGGGGCTATAAAATCAGGCTCCACATTACTCCATTTATGTCGATAGACTTCTAAAGACTCTTTTCTCCAACCTGTCATGTAACCTGTCATGACTATAACTTTAATAGCACCAACCGCGTCTGCCGCCATCATGTCTGTGGAACCAACATCCCCTATAACGGCACAACGGGTTAAATCTAACTGATGGTCCTGTGCAGCCTTTATAAGGAGACCTGGCTTCGGTTTATGGCACTCGCATCCAGCGTCAGAAGCGTGTGGACAAATGTAGGAAGACCTTAAGCGATTTATAGCATCCATCGAATAAGGGAATAGTTCAAAATCACGAACAAAAATAGGACTGACTCGAAATAATTTATTTTCCTTTTTCACAATTCTAATACCACCTACTGCAATTTCAGAACTTTTTATTATGTAATAGTCGGTAAAAGATTGATTAATACGTTCAGCAATTCTTTCGACAGACTCATTCGCTGGACTTGTTTCATAATCCTTATATTTCTCCAAAAGCGGCATGAATGATTTGACTTGTATTTCATGGATTTTTGAAGCATCTTTTAGTTCTGCTTTATACAAAGAAATCATCATAAATCCATACCTCCACACACATTAGAATTGAACTTCATTAAATACTACCACATATTGGAATTTGCTGGTCGGAATTTTCATCACAAAAACCCTCTAGCCTATAAAATAACAACGATATGCAATTATTTACCGGTTCAGTGAGGGTTATAAGGAAGATAACAGCATATAGCACTTATTTGGGAAGAAACCGGAAAAGGGAGACTTGATCGCGAATAAGGCTGCCTCTCAAGTAAAATTTCTACTTTCGAGACAGCCCATGCCCTTAAATCTATGCTAAATCAAACTTACAAATGCCTCTCTTCGAAACCTGAGTAAATAGCACTCAGCAAACGCCGCGTCGTGTCGCAGCCGTATTCCCAGAACATGATTCCGGCTAATCCTTGTTCCACGACATAGTCGCATTTATATCGCAACGATTCCTCATCCTCGTAGGAGATAAAGCTTTCGCCGTCGAACAAATACGGGGCTTTGGCTTCCTCGTCCCAGTGCCGCGTAAAGCCATTCTTTCCGATATAGTCGGCGGTCAGCCGGGTGAAGTCGGGCCCGTATCCGCCGGCTCCCGTCGTCATTTGATGGAGGCCGTTGTTGTTATCCGGGACGTTCTTCCACATGCGTGAATAGAAGGCGGCGCCAATGACGATCTTGTCGGCCGGGACGCCCGCGTTCCTGAACAACCGGACGGATGCATCCGCGCTTATGCGGAACAAATCTCCGGTAGGCGTATACAGATTCGTATGATGTCCGGTCAGCGTTTGAAATCCGCCGCGCATATCGTAAGTCATTAATTGGATGAAATCCAAATAGGGATGAATGCGGTCCATCTCGGTGCCATCGAAATAATATTGATCCGCGCCCGCGGCAATCGTCAGCAGGAAATGCTTGCCTGCCGCTGCTCCTTGTAAGTTGAGTGCTTCTCTTATTTCCTTCAGCAACAGCGTAAAATTGCTTTTATCGTCGGGGCTGGATACGATTCCCGCCTCGGAATAACAAGGATACTCCCAATCGAGATCGATCCCGTCGAAGGGATGGTTGCGCAAAATAAGAGCAGCCGTTTCGGCCATCCGCTTACGTCCCGCCGGAGTGGCGGCGGCCTCGGAGAAGCCGCCTGCGCCCCAGCCTCCTACGGACAACAGGATCGTCAGTTCGGGATTATAACCCTTAAGCACTTGAAGGCTATCCAAATGCTTGAGATGATCGATCGAAATCCCATCTTCCCGGACATGTCCGAAAGCGACATTCAAATGCGTTAATTTCAAGGCGGCTTCCTTCGTTATTTTCGAAAGCCATTCGTCTACGGCGTATCCCGCAGTTATCCAGTTCCGTCTCATCGTTAACGATTCCTCTCATCTATAAGCGCTCCGCATGGCCAGAAGCCCCAGTATTTACCGTTAGTCCGCTAATTGCTCCGCAATGCGCAGCGCTTCTCTTCCGATGCCGAGCTTATACCCAGATGTTTCGTAGCGTATTCTGCCCT
This sequence comes from Cohnella luojiensis, assembly GCF_004564235.1. Lineage (GTDB taxonomy): Bacteria > Bacillota > Bacilli > Paenibacillales > Paenibacillaceae > Cohnella > Cohnella luojiensis. The sequence continues at coordinate 43,249 of NZ_SOMN01000020.1, read as the reverse complement.
GATCGTCTATGACTAGCACATGCGGCAATCCCAAGGTGTTGACGACCGTCTGGGACGTTGCGCCAAGCAACGCCGAATGCCGAACATCGCGCAGGAATGAGGTGTCGGAAGGCAAATCTTCGTAGGCAGCCGGATTAAAGGATGCAGTCCAGCCGCTGTCCCCGACCGCGAACAGTATCTTCGTTCCGGTTAATTCGAACCTGCCGGCCAGTTCGCCGATCTCGCGGAGCAAATGCTTGGAAGGCTCGCGATCGGGCTCGATCCAGGCAAGCACGATGCCCTTCGGATTTAGCCATTCGCCGATTGGCTTGCTGACGTCATCCGACAGCGTGAAGGTCCAAGAACGGTCGACTTCGCCAATGATCGGAATGTCTATCGGCTGCTGACGGAACGTTAACGGAAGCTTCGTCAATTTCCCTGGAAATATCGCAAAATACGTCAAGCGTACGAGCGTTGTGCCGTCCTTCAGCCGCGTGCCGGCGATCATCCGGTAGTAACCCGATTCAACCTCGAAAGGCTCGTCGTACACATCGGTTTTGTTGCGGGCATAAACGAGCGTCTTATAAACTCCGTTCTCCAATCTGGCGAACGAGAAGTTCAAATAATAGGAGGCGGCCATATCGTCCGAAGCGTCAGTGTCACGAAGGAGGAGAAGTTTGCCGCTTTCCGGCCTAGCGGCCGGCACGCCTTCCCCAGATTTGAATTCCGCGGACTGCCAAGCGCCGTTCAGCCAATATTGCGGCATCCTTTCGCTTGGATGAAGCCTTGCCGGAATCCCGAAGCTGCGACAGCTTGCAACGAACAGAATGTCGCGCGAAGCGCCGTCGCCCTTCTTTAATCTGTAGCTGCCCGCAGGAGTAGCCGAGCCCTGATAGAACGACAGATCGTCGATGACCTCGAACTTGTTCTCCAGAAACCGGATCCATTCCGCCGGATCGCTGCGGAATCGCTCGATTTGATCGGCGCTAATAGTCGATTGGAAATAGGCTCTGTATGGGCGAATCATCTCGAAGAGCACGCGCGGACATAGAATATAGGAAATGAAGATTTGTTCATCGAAGTCGTTCCGATAAGGCAGCGCTCCGGTCAAATGGTCCATTAAAGTCGTCCGGAACGTATCGGTCAAGTCCTTATCGTTCAAGCTTTCGAGCAATTGAAGCGGCCATTGTCCATGCTCAGCCGTTTGCTCTTGCAGGAATGCGGCAATTTCCCGGCTGTTGCCGCGAGCCTTGCGAATAACGGGCCATACCCGTTCTACGGGCAAACCAAGCTCCTCTGCAAGCTCCGCCGCTTGCGCCTCGCTTAGGAACGTATCTTCAAAGCGCTTGCGAATGCTTGCACCCTCTTGGACACGATCGTTATGCAGCGCTCTTTCCTCTGCGGATACGAGATCCGCCTCACTGTCGGGAATGACGGGCGGCGGCACCATATCCAGATCGAGAATGCCTTCCGTTTGCGGCTTCAGATCAAGTACGAATGAAAACACATCGCTGTCCCCGACGCGAATTTTAGCTTCGGTGCGACTGTCCCCCTGCCAAGCCTGAACGTACAAGTCGCCGAATCCGGTTCTGAACGCGACCTCGCCGCTTTCATTCGCCGTCAGCTTGGCAATAGGTATAAAATCCGCATAATTGTAAACATGAAACCAGACCAACGCGCCCGCAACCGGTGTTCCTGTTGTATCCGTCACCCTGACCGTGATATTGCGAACAGGTGCGTAGGTGTCGAGCAGATTTAGCTCCGAATACCATTCATGGGCAAGCGTAAGCGGCTCCGGTCCGAGATAGTTAGCCGGCACCCTTGTATTAACGAGCATCGCTCTTCGGGCGGGACCGCTGAACCACCCTTGGTTCAGACGCGGCTCCGGCTCGCAGGCGCCGATATAATGCCACGCTCCGTCTGCCCATGCCTCTACCCACGCATGGTTCGAGTCGCTATGCGCCCAACGCGGCGTATAACATTGCCGGGCTGGAATACATAAGCTTCGCAGCGCCGCAACCGCTAATGTCGATTGCTCGCCGCAGCGTCCGATAGCGGTCCGGATGAGCGTCATCGGGGAAACGGTGCGGACATCGTTGCTGATATAGGTCGCCTTCTCATGGCACCAATGATTGGTTTCCAGAATCGCGTCCTCCATCGACAGATGCGATACGCGCTCCGAGAGCTCTTCATACAGGATGCCGCGGCTGTCCTCGATATTTTCGTTGTTTACCCTGTACGGCAGCACGAAATGCAGGAACAAATGGTCCGGCACCCGATTCCCCCACGGCACCCGATTGCGAATATCCAGCGTTGTGCGTACGTGCTTCAGAAACAATTCACCATCATAATCCGCCAAGTCATTTAACGGCATATACGCATATAAGAACTTAAGCGCCAACCTCTCCTCGCCGGTAAGCTCCCCGCGGAAAATGCCGAACAGCTCCTCTTCCCTCTCATGCGCCAGCTTGCGCTTCTCTTCGAACTTGCGCTCGATCGTCGCAAGCGATTGTTCCTCCAATGAAAATGCCGCCGAGCTTATCGTCATCGTCCCTCACTCCTTCCAGAGCTTTCCGTCTTCGCGGATATAGTACGTGCTGCTGCCGTCCGCCGACGAAGCCGCTATTTGAAATAGCCTTCCGGTCGTTTCGATTGCCGGCTGGATCGTCCATTGATCCGTCCCCATCAGCAGGGCCGCATCCCGGCTAAACTCTTCATGCTGGGCATAATGATTGCGCTGTCGGTAATAGAGCTTGCGCAGCTCCCATTTCACCTTCTCGTCTGCGGGCGGCTGAAAGGAATATGGCCCCTCTTCGTCCGCGAAGACGACATAACCCCATAGCTCCGGATAATGCATATTGACGAGGCCCATCGGCGACCAAACCCAATTGTCCTCCGGATAAGGCCTGCCCGTAGCCGGGTCGTTCACCTTGCGGTAGCCGTCTTCCAATGCTTCCGCCTGCCACTGTACCCGGGAGAAATTGACCCGCCAATATTCTCCGATGCGCGGAAGTCGCCCTTCCGGCGCACATTCGCGCAGGCTGTTCCATGGCATGGCGACTTCGACGCTCCAGCCGCGGTTATTCGCCTTTGGATTGTTCAGTTGCCCGTCAATATGTACAGCAGTCCTCAGCCCGCTAATATCCCATCCGTTGAGCGGCGGCCCGCCATCGCGATAGGGCTTAACGAGAAACAGGTCCCACACGGTATTTAACGCATTAATCTCGAATTCGTAATAGTGGTGCGTATCGCCATCCGGATCGATGAAAATTTCAAAGTCGTTATCGTGAAAAATGACCGAGTCCCGCTCCGTCAGCGTCGCCCAAATCTGATCCTCCGCCATCTCGGCGCCGAAATAAAAATACTCGTCATCCCACAGCATTTTGACTCTCGTCCGTTTGCCCGGATTCGGCCGGAGATCACCCTCGATATCGACGAAATCATCGGTCCATGCCGCATCTTTCCAGAATGGCTTGTCTAAACGACCGTCCACCGCGAGAGGTCCGGAAGCTCTGCGACAAATATAGTGTTTGGGAGCAAACGAAATATTGGGTTCCGGCACCCCGCTTTTGAACATTACCTTCCCTCCAATCCCTCTAATCATATGATATACCTAATTATATTATTATTTTATTAGATATATTCTAGATATGCAATAGAAGTTCGATTTTGGTTATATCAATATCAAATTAAATATAGATAAAGAAAAAACCTCTGCATGAGAGGTTTAATCGGACTGACCATTAGTCAATCAGGTTATGCAGTTCCGGCCCCGGTCCGACAGATTGCCGGTCGATCCATTTCACCGGTATTTCGTGGCGGGTTTGCTGGCGTTTGCCCGATTCCAATTGCTCGATGATCATGATCGCGGACTGTCTGCCGATTTCCTGATAATCCTGTTCGATCGTCGTAATCGGTATACTCGTCTGCAGCGAAATTTCTTCATTGTTGTCGAAGCCGACAACCGAGAGCTCTTCGGGAATTTTAATATTCATGTCGAGCGCGGCTTTGATGCAATCCAGGGCGACGACATCATGCTCGGCCTGAATGGCCGTCACCTCAAGCTCTAACATTTTGTTCAACAGCATCTTATAATAGGCTCTTCTGCTCAGCGGTTCCCCTTCCGCTTCCGGCGGCAGGTCGCTGAATATCAGTTCGATGTCCAGGGGAATTCCGTTGTCGGTCAGCGCCTTGCTGTATCCGAAAAACCGATCGCGCACCGTACTTCGATATTGAATGCCGATAGTCGATAAAAAAGCGATGCGAGTATGGCCCAGCTCGATCAGCTTGGTTGCCGCCATATAACCGCCTTTATAATTGTCGGAAACAACGCTGCCCATTGTCAGGAAGCTGTAGTACTGATCAATCGTCACGATCGGGAAATCGTTCAGTTGCAAAGAGTGGACAATATCCAAATTGTGCTGGTTGCTGACAGGATACAGAAGAATGCCTGACGTCCCTCGCTTGGGTAAAGACCGCAGCAGCTCCCGTTCTTGCTCGCTGCTCCAATCGCTATTATGAATGCTCAGGTAGTATCCCTTAGACTCCAAATAATCTGCCACGCCTGGATAGTAACCAAGCATATTGTTCGAGGCGACGTAAGGAATGATCATGGAAATAATTCGGCTTGAAGAAACTGCCGCCTGTTCCTCCGTCGCTCTTGCGATATCTCTTTTCTTAACAAAACTTCCGCTGCCTCTTCTTCGATAGATAAGCCCCTCGCGTTCCAATTCGATCAGCGCTCTCTTGGATGTAATCCGGCTGACATCGAATTGTTCCGCAAGCTCCACTTCGGTCGGAAGCTGCTGGTTCGGTATATATTCTCCGCGCGCGATGCGATCCCGCAAAATCTCGATGATCTGCTGGTATAACGGACTGTCGCCTTTCAACAAGTAAGTCCTCTCCTCAATCTTGCTATCTAATTTCAGTATATCCTTATTTTACATTCTATCAATATACAATTGCATACTCGCAAGGCAGACTCCCGCTATCCGGTAATTCCCGTACGCTCCACGCTTTCGACGAAATGCCGTTGGACGAACAAGTACAGGATAATCAGAGGGATCATCATTAGAAATACCCCTGTATTTAACAGCATCAATTGATAAATTGGATCCGGCTCCTTCAAATTCGTTCCCATGCTCATCATTTCCGTCGACAGCACCTTAACCCGGTTAAGGAACAAGGATACATAGTAGCTGTCATTCCATTGCCATACGAACGAGAACAGCGCGACGGTCACGAAGGCGGGAATGGCATTCGGCGATACGACCCGGATAAAGGTGCGAATAACCCCGCTTCCGTCCACGAACGCCGCTTCCTCCAGCTCTTTCGGAATTCCCCTGAAGAATTGCCTGAAGATATAAATATAGAGTCCGTTTTTCAACCCCATAGCCGTACCAGACGAAATGAGAAACGGCCAGAAGGTATCGATCAGGTTAAAGCTTTGGCGCCCGGTTAATAGAGGAACAAGTCCGAACAGATCAAAATATCGGTACGTCATATATACCGGAATCATGATGGTCTGAGGCGGCACGACGATCGTGAACAGAACAAGCACGAACAGCAGCCCGCTGCCGCGAAATTTCAATCGCGCGAAGGCGTAAGCCGCGAAACCGCATGACAGCAGTTGGATAAAAGTCGTGCCGCCAGAGATGAGCAGCGTGTGAAGCAACGCCGTCGGGTAATCGATCGACTCGATCGCCAGCCTGATGTTCTCGAGCGTAAAATGTCTGGGAATCCACAATACGGTCGGATCGTAAATATCCGCCTTGCTGCGGAAAGCGACGGACAGCCTCAGGAACAATGGAAACAAAATAATAAAGCAAAATCCGACAATCAAGAGGGTGCGCAAGGTGATCCACAACCCCTTCTTCCCGTTCTCCACCGGGTTATACCGATCGGCAATCAGGTTCAGGCGCGACGCCGGGAGCTTCATTCCGCACTCCTCCTTAATCGTAGTAAAATACTTTTCTGGAAATCAGACCGACGGAACCGGCTAGCACGACCGCAACGACCATAAAGAACACCCAGGACATGGCCGAGCTTAATCCGAAATCGAACAGCTCGAACGCCGCGGAACGTATTACCTCGTTTAATTTGCTCGTGCTGAACGAATCGATAATCGAATAGACCAAATTCGTCAGCATAAGCGGAGTCATAATCGGGAACGTCACCTTCCAGAAAATCTCATAACCCGTTGCGCCCTCGATTCTTGACGCTTCGTACAGGGACGGCGATACCGATTGAAGCCCTGCCAGGAAAATGAGGATTTGCACGCCGGAGGAGCTGATGATGTCATAGATCCGGTCGACCGCTCCGGTCAAATAATTGACGAATATCGGAGCAAAGCCCGAATCGAGCAGCATCTTCTTCAGCTCGAAGCTCTTCATCAAGCTCTCTTGCCCGGCGCCGGAAGCGCCCGAATCACCCATCGACATCCCGCCTACGAAATAGCTGATGCTGACCGACGCCGCCGCGCTGGACATGAGAATGACGGGCAGGAAAAATACGGCCCTCGCGAAAGCGCGCCCTCTGAATTTCTGGTTAAGCAGCACTGCCGCGAACAAGCTGAAGATCAGAATAATCGGAACGTTCACGACCATGTCGACGATGGACTCCGTCAGCTTTCTCGGAAAATCGGGATTCGTCGTAAACAGGCTTACGAAGTTTCCGATGCCTTTATAATTTACTGTAAACCCGCCCTCCACCAGATCGATCGAGCTCAGGCTGTACCGGAACGATTGAATAAGCGGCAAGACGAACAACAGAATAAGACCGATAATCAACGGAGAAGCGAACAGAACTCCCGTCCAGGCCTTCTTCTGCTCAAGAGACAGCCGTTTCCTCCACAATTTCATTTCGCACCTCCAGCGGAAGCGCCGGCCGCCTGCAGATTGTAGCCTTCGGGAGCCAGCTCCATGCCGTCCACCGACACCGCTTCCTCGTTGTAGTTGACGGTCACGGACTGCCCGTTCTCGTATACGGTTCGGTATACGCCTTCGGCAAGCTTGCTGTGGCCAATGATCGTTTGATCCGCGACCTTCGACAATATACCGTCGGCTTCCCGGTAAATCTGTACCGCCTCGTCAAGCCATCCCTCGTAGTTAGCGGAATACAATCCGTTCCTATCCGTGTCCTTAACAACCGATGGCTCCCGATAGAACCATTCGTAATAAATATTCGACCCGGTTTCCAGCGCCTTGAGCAAGGATAGCCGGGGGTTCTGGCCTCTATCTGTGTTGAAAGGAAGACCGGCCATCTGCACATAACCATGAAGCGCGATTTGATAGAATGGGACATCTTCGTCCGTTAGGTTCATCCCCGAGCTGCGGGTTGGAGCATGGACGACAATATCCGCGTAAGGGATCGAATAAGCATTGCCTCCGCTGACCATAACTGAGCCGATTGCCCGATTTAATTTTGCCAGCTCGCCTTCAATCACGCCACGCGCGTTTTGACGGTCGATCGGATGGTCCGGCGAATAGTCGGAATCGACTTGATTGCCCAGATCATTCAGCGAAACGCCGCCGCTAACCAGCTTCGGATACCGCTGGATGAAGCTGCTTACTATGTCCGGCACCTGGGTTGCAGACACGACATAATGAGAGAATCGGCTTAGATCCTGCGTATTCATGACGGGATCGTATTCATAGATTCTGGCTTTGCTATGATTCAGAAACTCCGCTGCTCCTGTCTTTTTATCCGCCTCCAAGAAGGAGACATCCGGATAGAATCCGATTTGCCGGCTTTGCGCGTATTCCGCCAAATCCTTCAGCCCGCTCTTCCCGCCAAGCGCACCGATCGGACTTGTTTTCCTAGGAGAGGCGTAGCGGATGCCGCCATTAAACCATTCTACATATCGCAGCACAATCGAGGATACGCCTCGATCCTCCAGCATGCCAAGCAGCTTCTTCGCTTCGCCGTACGTCGTTAGCGGTTCAGTCGCGTTGTAGTGTATCCCGAGAAACGATTTATCCCGTTGAAATGCGCCGTGAAGCTCCATGATAAACGGCGATGCCTTCTGCGCGGGCAATCGCGTCAAGCCGGAGCTTTGAACCAGGTACTGCCGGTACATCTTGGCCATTCCGACATAATCGGCGGAGGAACCTGCCGTAAAAGCGTAACGAATGCGGATGTCGCCCTTATAGGTCTTGGATTGGAACATCGGGACGGAGCTGGTGCGTTCACCCGAGTTAAGCGTATAGTAATCCATATTGACGAGATGATATTCGCTGGCTACGCTGTTGTACTGGTGATATCGCCCGCTCACATCTGCAGTCACAGTTGCAAGCGCATCGCCTTTCTCGATGATCCCGACGAAGGCGCGATCGTTCTGCTTCATGCCGAACACCGGAAGTCTGGATGCTTCGTTGCTCTGTATCTTTTCCTTTACGACAATGGTGCTGTCCTCCCCGTATAGCGGCATTCGGTAAGGCTCAGCTCCGACCTTTCCGTTGTTCAGCCGGATCAACGCACCGGAACCGTCGGGAACGAACAGATAACCCTCCTTGCCTTCATCCGCAGCGCCGAAATATTTCAAGACGCTCAGAGCTGCGATTGGATTCGCTTTAGGATACTGCACCTCGTCTACAGGGATAGTAACGACGAATTGATCCTGCTCAAGTGAATAGACAACCGGAACCGTAAATTGGATGTTATCCCCGCCGTCCTCAGAGGCAGCGGTAATACCGTTCGCCGCGTTGTCTTCCGCCGCGTCTTCCTGCGTATATCCGGCTTGCCGCAATAATCCCAGCAGCTCTTGCGCAACGAATTCCTTCAATTCGCGAACGACGTATACTTGTTTCGTCTCGTCGTATTTGAATTTGTACAGCAGCGATTTTTTGACATCCTCATCCTGCAGACGGCTCAGGATCTTTTGTTCCATCCGCTCCTTGCTAATGATCTTAGGGATGCCGTCCTGAGCAATCGCCGCTTTACCCATGGAATATCGCACTTCGATTTCGCCATCCTTCCGGCTGATCTCGAACTGCTTCAGCTTTACGCTGTCGTCGTAGCTGTTGTAGGCGGACAACTGACCTTTGTCATTGTAGTAGCTTACCGTCACCTGGGAAGATAGCTCGGACTTGTAAAGCGGCGAGGCAATAGGGTCTTGCTCGCGCTCCGGCGGATTGGAAAACCAGACGTAGTCGCTTCTCTTGTCCTTAACGGCCACTTCGGCCGTCTCGTTATTGACATATAGAATTAAGAATTCGTTCTCGGCAGCTACCTCCATCAAGCTCAAAGCTGCTTGCTCTTCCGCGGAATTGGAGCTTGCCGCCCCACTCTGTCGGTCCGAGAGTATACCGATTGTCTGACCGGATGCGATGCCTGCTTGGCTCGGCATAACCTCATCAACGCCCGACTTCCGCAATCCGTAGAACAACCCTCCCGCAAGGAGGATACAAGCCCCCGCGATACCGACGATCTTCGTTCGCGTTCTTGTCATGACCTCCCCCCCTTTACCATCTCAACGCTAATTCGCGATAGAACGACATTACAAAGTTAATGACTTGCTGCATCATGCTGAAGAAAAGAAGACCGAGGAACAGGATGATGCCTATGACGACAAGCGTCAGCGCCATTGTAGAGACTGTCTTAAGAGGCGTATATTGATGGACCGTCATCGTTCCTACGAACAATAGCCAGAAGGACCACAAGTACGCTGCCGAATCCAACAAATAATAAAACGCGCTCTCGTCTACCGTAATCAGATTGCTGTAAAGCGTCTGCGGCAATGAAATGACGACAAGAGGCATTAAGGCATATCCCGTTGCCGTCAGAATTTCCTTGAATTTTCCTTCCCCATCCATCAAGGTCGTCAGCGACCAGTTGGCAAGGCACCATAACACGAAAGGCAGCAGAACGAATTTCAACTCATTAATGCTGTTAAGCTCTGCCAAATTATTGTAGTTGACCACGAAACCGCTGAATTGCCGCTTTAAGATCGTAAACAGGGCGAGCAGCACCACGATCAGCACGGCCAGCTTGACGCGACCGACTTTCTCGAACTTCATTTCCCAGAAGCCCTTGTAGGGATGAATCATCGTGTAGAACGGGTTTTTCAATACGCCGACTTCCACGAAATGCCGCCCGGCCGTTCGGCGCTTCGCCAGCTTCATAGCTGTGTACGCCGCCGCAATGATCAGACCGATACCGAGCACGATGTAACCAAAATTATCATAGACCGCATCTTGACGATACCTCTTGAATGCTTGGGAGTAATATTCGCGGTTGTTGCCCAGCTTGAAGTATGCCATGGCTTCCTTGTTGTCGCCCTGCTTCAATAGCGATTTGCCGATACCGATGTACGCCACTTCATAATTGCTGTTCAGCTTCAGAACCTGCTCCCAAGCGGCAGTAGATTCTTCGACTTTGCCCGCATCCAAATTCCGGACGGCCTCTCGTATGGCGCTACCATATTTCGTCGGCCTGAATAGGGTCAGACGGCTGTAGTCTTTATCGAGCACGACGATTTGATCGCCGAGCATGGCAATCGCCGAAGGCGTACGGAACAAACCCGCCTGGCTTCCCAGATTGCCGAATTCATACAACAGATTGCCGTCCTTATCATAGGTAAAAATACGCCCTCTCTTGGAATCGAGAGCGCTGTACATCCCCGCCTCGTCTTCCGTCACGTCTACGAAGATCGAGCTGCCGGGTTTGCTGCCGGTCATGGAAACGCGAATGTCTCCTTTTGGTGGAAAATAGCCCTTGCTGCGCAAGATATCGACACCAGACACGTTCATATGCTTGATCGGTTGGCTGCCGTTTTCCTCCGATGTCGTCGTGTAAATAAATCCGTTGTCTTCAATAGAGAGGTTATTGAATTCGATCGGAATGAACTGCTCCATCTGGCTGCGCTGAGCCTTCGTGGAAATCCGCTTCCACAGCAGATCCAGGGGATTGAACCGAACCCGGTTCGTACCGATATAACCGGTAAAGACGCCATCCGAATCGAATTCCATGATCCCTTCGTAGGAACCGCGGCTGGCGACATACACCTGTCCCGCCTTGTCCGTCGCGAGCTTGATCGGGGTAAATTGAAAGCCTTGACGCAACAAAGTCGATTCCGGCGCGCCGATCTGCTGGAGAAACCGGCCATCAGCCGAAAGCCGCACGACTCTGCGATTCAGCGTATCGGCCACGTAGATGTCGCCATTCGGGGCGGCGAATACCCCTTCCGGCCCATTAAATTGGTCCTTCTTGCCGCCTCTGTCAAACTCGGATATCGTCCGCAGCACCTTAAACCGGTCATCCATGACGATAATCCGATTGTTGCCCGTATCGGCCAAATAGATTTTGCGATCCTTGCTAATATACAAGTCCTGCGGGGAGGACAGCTTGCCGAGCGACAGATCGCTGCCGTACATCGTTCTTACCGGCTCGTAAGCAGCGGGCGCCGGATTCGGATCGCCCCAATAAGAATAGGTATACCCAGTGTCCGCCTGTGCCGATGCCGGAGTCGCCGTTCCTAGCAGGACGGCTAATATGAACAGCGCCAGTATGCTTGTTCTGGAAATCAAAGGCCGTTCCCCCCTGCTATTCTTTCATACCCGAAGTGGCCATCGTCTGAATGACGCTGCTCTGCGTGACGACAAAAACCACGATCGGAACAAGCATCATAAGAAAAGTGACGGCTGCCACCGGACCCGTGCGCGCGATTCCGCCGCTTGCGATTTGACCGAATACGTAATCGATCGTCTTCAGCTGCTCGCTATAAATGTATTTGTGGCTCGTTACGGAGCTGTTGGTCCATAGGACTTGCAGCGAGAAAATAATGAGCGTCAGCCACGCCGGTTTGACGATAGGCATAACGAGCTGCCAGAAGATGCGATACTCGCTGGCCCCGTCTATTTTACCCGCTTCGATCAGCTCGTCGGGCAGCTGCTCCATGAATTGCTTCATCAGATAGATGCCCAAGGTCGAACCGAAGGCAGGCAGCAAAATGGCCCAGTACGTGTTCAGCATGCCTAGCCACGAGATCGTCATGTAGTTCGGAACTTGGGTCACGTACGAGGTGAACATGAGCGATAGGACGACGATGCTCATCATCATCGTTCGTCCCGGGAACTTCAGCTTCGCCAGCGGATAAGCCGCCGCCGAAGCGATGATGACGTGCCCTCCCGTACCGACTACCGCCACGAACAGCGAGTTGAACAAATAACGGGAGAAGGGGACCCAGGAGTCGGAGAAAATATCCGGCAATATCGTAAAGTTAACAAACGTCGGGTTGCGAACGAAAAGCTTCGGAGGAAACGCGAATATTTCGTCCAATGGCTTAAAGGCATTGCTGATCGTGAACACCAGCGGGAACGCCATGAAGGTTGCGATACCGGCAAGCAGGACGAGCAGAAGAATGTCGACCGTCCAGGAGCGGTTCAGTCTTTTTTGGATAACCGCCTTCATCCTTCCTACTCACCCACTTTCTTTAAGAACTTCTGCGTCAGAACGTTGGTCATCATCATGATCATGAATAGCACGGTGGCAATCGCCGATGCGTAGCCCATGTCGAAGCGGATCGTTCCGTAATCGATAAGATGGGTGACGATCGTATGGCCCGCGTAATCGACGGTAGGAAACCCGAGCAAGTAAATCGATATTTCCGCTACCGCGAAGGAGCTCGTAATTTGGATAATCGCGCCGAACATCAATTGCGGCCTCATCGCCGGGAGCGTGATGAACCAAAGCTCCTGCCAGCGGTTGCGAATGCCGTCGATAGCCCCCGCCTCGTAAAGGGTGCGGTTGACGGTTTGCAATCCGGCGATGAAAGCGAGGAAAGAGGTTCCGAGACTGAGCCACAGCTGAACCAGGATCAGAATGCCCAGTACGTATCTCGTATCCTGCAGCCATTGGACCGGCTCGAGAACGAATCCCCAGTTCATAAGGAAGGAGTTGATATAGCCGTAAGAGTCGCCGGAAAACATCAACGCCCAAATCATGTACGTATTACCCGAGATAGACGGCGCATAGAGCACCAGCGTCAGCAAAGCGCGCGGCTTCGGAGGCAGCTCGTTAATGATCCAGGCGAAGAAAAAGCAGGCCACATAACTGATCGGACCCGTGATCGCGGCAAAGAGAAGCGTGTTCTTCACTGCGACCAGGAAGACGTCGTCCTTCACCAGCAGTCTGGCGAAGTTATCGAACCCCGCCCAGCTCGGCGGCTCGAGCATGTTGAAATGCGTAAAGCTCAGCAGAACGGACATGACGACCGGAACAACCGTAAATACGGCGAAGATGAGGAAAAAGGGAGCCATCAGCACGTAGGCATGCTTGCTTTTTTTCATCTCTGCGAACAATCGAAGAAATTTCCTCTCCCCTCCCGGGGAGGGGGCGTCGACCGAATGTGCCTGTGCCTTTTGCTGCATGATGATCCCCCTCATTCCCTGTAAGGAAGCTTGAACTCTTTGCGTTTAATCGTAATTTCGTCGTTAATGTAGTTAATATAGTTGTCCAAGGTCTCGCGCGGGTCATCCCCTTGGACGACGACCCGGCGGAACGCATTGTCCAGATGGCGTCCCGTGAAATAGCCGCCTGGTACTTCTGGAATTCCGCGCAGCCAATGGATTTGCTCCTTCAGCATCTTATAATCCTTCGTCGGCCATGGCAGCTGACCAAGTGCCTCAAGATTAGCAGTCGGGTAGCGGGCGGATGTACCCAACCTAATTTCCATTTGCCGTCCGAAGTCGATTTGAGTCTCTTTGCTGGTCCACCAATCAAGAAACTGCCATGCCGCATCCTTGTTTTTCGTTTTCTTGAACATGACGATCGCCGTCCCTGTTCCCGCGACTTCCCGGTGAATCGTGCCATCGGCTCCGAGAACGCCCGGAACCGGCGAAAAGCTCCATAAACCTTTGATTTCCGGCGCGAACACGCTCAGCTTGTTGTAATCCGTATAATCCGAAATCCCGATCGGCATCTCGCCCGTGCGAAACCGGTTCGCGAAATCGATCTGCAGCGGAAGCTTGTAGTTGACGTAGAGCTCCGTCCACGCCTTGAACGCCTTCATCGAGGTTTCGGAATCAAGAGCGCTCGCTTGCTGATCGTCCGCGTAGAACCGTCCGCCGTTCTGATACAGCAGCAGGCTGAATAGCGGATTAGGCGGAAGCGCCGCTACGCCCGGCGGGTCGATCAGCTTGCTGAAGCCGAATTGCAGGTTATGCTTCTGCAGCGTGGGAATGATCTTATATAGGTCGTCCCACGTTTGCGGAATCTTCAGCTTCAATTCATCCTCCAGAATATCCTTGCGGTAGAACATGACAGGGAACGTCTGCTGATCGGGAAGGGCAAACGTCTGGCCGTTAAATTCATAGGGTGTCACTATGTCAGCGGCAAATCGATTCTTCACTTCTTCGAAACCTGGGAAAACGGACAAATCCTGCAACGCGTCGCGGCTCGCATAGCTGACCGGCACGTCGTTCGTTACCGGAAGAGCGACATCGGGACCATTGCCCGCAACGGTTGCGGACAGCAGCACATCGCTCGCAACCAGCTTCAGATTGACATGAATGCCGGTCTTCGCCGTAAAGGAGCTGTCAATCATCTTCTTCAGCACCTGGGCTTGATCCCGACCGGACGTAATCCATACCGATATCGATTGGGAGTCGCCGGAATCTCCGCCATACTGGTCGTAATCTTCATAGAACGAAGCGGCGAACGATTGCATGCCGCTGGTCATCTTGGTCCAAGTCGATGCTTCCGCTTTCGGAAGCTTCATATCAGGAGACGCCAACATTAAATAATCGATCGTCAGCGGTTGTTCGTTCGTTGTCAGCAGCCACGATCCAAGCCCGCCGACATTGCCCTTGAAGGAATCGATTCGCGACGGAACCGTATCCGGCCGTTCAGCCATATCCTTCAGCTGGAAGGCTAGCGTTTTCAACATGGCCGTTCGATCGCTTCCCGAGCCTCCCGACCCATCGATATAGCTGGCCACTTCATACAATAGATCGCTCTGCTCCCGGAATACCTTGGTCATCTCTGGAATGCGCTTTTCCAAGTCGTAATCCCTGAACGGGTCCGGAACCGTTCCGGTATAGCTGATGAGCTTGCGATACATCGCGTTCAAATCCAGGATGCTCGACTGAACGGTTCGCAGCGCTACGGCCAGATCTCCCAGTGTAACCTCCAGGCGAATGCGGTGCTTGCCCTTCGTAAGGTAGAATAAATACGGGTTGTCTCCGTCTATTCCAAGTACGGTCGTTTTCCATGCGCTGCCGTAAGGAAACCCGATCTGCTTAGCCTCTTCGAACGGCACATTCCCGTCGATGGTCAGCTTGCGCAAGGACGAGAAACCCCGCAAATAATTTTGCCTGTTTTTCACCGCGAGATTGTACAGCCCGTCCGCAGGCGCTTCAACCTCCCACTCGATCCACTGGCCCGGAATTCTCCAGCCGTAACCTCCCATGGCGTTATTGCGGATTTTGGATACGTGAAAAGGTTCGATAGCCGGATTGGACCGGTCGTTATAGGGCAGCAAGGATGGCGAAGACTTGAAAGCCGCCGCTTCTCCCTGAACCTTCACCAGAGCCTTTGACGCCGGTTCATAACCCTTGTTCTTATATAAATTCACCGTTTCGTCGTAGCTCGGCGTTACTTTCGGCATTAACAGTTTAATGAAGTCGATAACCAAAGGCTCTTTGATGGAAGTCAGTTTCAACGTATGCTTGCCTTTACTCATATAAAAAAGATAAGGATCCGTATTATAGCCGCTTTCATCCTTTAGGACGATATCCTGCCACTTCTGCACTTCGACCTGATCGGGAGAAAGATCGTTGCCTTGCCCGTCCCGTTCGACCTGATCGGTCTCGTTGCGCCATATTCGATGAATAACGAGCGACTTCGCTTCGGAGAACGGAGATACGCCGTCAATGGCAAGCTCCCTTTCGATATCGGAGCCCTTGCCTTCGACGTTAAAGTAACGAATGTCGATATTATAGAAGCCTTCCTGCTCTACATGAAAGCTCCAATCGATAGAGCCTTCTTCACCGGTTTTAACTGCCTTGCCCTGCAAGCCTTCGTACCGATTCAATATTTCCGGTTTCATGCCGACGGCCGAGCTGTAAGCTTCCCCTTCGATTAACACTTCACCTTTAGCCGGCTCCAGCTCTGGGTGCCGGGTCAAATAATCCAAGTAGCTCCCTTTGAGAACCGGGCTGTTTAAGACAACCCCGCCGTCCGGGAGATTATGCATGTTCGCTGCTGGCATGTCGGGTCGCGCATTGAGTCGTATAATGCTAATGGTTAGAGCTGCGGCTGCAACCGCCAGTAATGTCAGGAATTTTAGCGATGGACGCCGCATAGGACCTTCCCTTTCTAAATAGTACCCCTAATCGCCATACGAGCTCCTCGGAGATTAGGGGTACTATTTATGTAGAAATAGTTAACTGTTACTTAGTCAGCAGCTCGTTAATCTTGCCTTCGAATTGGCCTTTCGCCTTGTCGACGGCAGTCGCGGGAGCGACCTTGCCATCCGTAACATCCTTAATTACAGCCTGGAACAAATCATTGCCCGTCGGAATTCCCAGATAGCCGCCGGAATATTGCACGCTGTCGTACATCTGAGTGCGAGTATCGACCATTTCCTCCGTTGGGAAAGCCGTTTTATAGGCTTCGATCGCCAGCTCGCGGGCTTTGGACTTCAAGCTGATTTCGTCCATGATTTTCATGGCTGCGACCGCGTTTTTGGACTGCTTCACTGCGAAGAACATGTTGCCGAATGGCGTGTACGTGACATATCCGTCGCTCTTCGGAGCTTTCGGGAAAAATACGAGACCCAGCTTCTGATCCTTCATGTTTGTCAGCAAGTCGCCGATGTTCCAGCTATAGCCGGCAACCATGACGCCTTTTTGCGAGACGAAATCCTTGAAAGGATCTTCGGGATAAGGCTGTTCGATCGATTTATCGACATTATACAAGTCGGATACGAATTGCAGCGCCTCGATAGCATTCTCGCTATTCAAGGAATACGCGACGTTGCCGCTTGCATCGCGGTCGATCGCGCCTTTATTCGCGTAAATGAACTGCTCGGTAATCCGCGGGATACCATCCCATCCGCCGGTTAAGCCCCATACGTCGGTTTTTCCGTCGTTGTTCGTATCCTGAGTCGCTGCCTTCATGAATTCGCGGAATTTATCCCATGTCCATTCTCCGCTCTTCTGAAGCTCGTAAGGATCTTCTAGGCCAAGCTTTTCAACCAGCGACTTGTTGTAGATCAATCCGTATGGAGACGGACCTCCATCATAGTAGCCGTATTGATGGCCGTCGAAGCTTCCTCCCTCTTTCATCCAGGTCGTATATTCGGTTGCATCCGACATATCGATCATATCGTCGATCGGCAAGATGAAGCCCTTCTTGACCATTTGAGGGAAGGCATGGAACAACTCGAGAGCTGCCACATCGGCGAACGGTTCGCCGGAAAGCGCCGTCGTCGTAAAGTTTTCCATATATTTATCGTAGTCGGCGAACTTGACGAATTCGATCTTGCAATTGTACTTTCTCTCGGCGTCCGCGATGAGCTGAATTTGCGTTTCCTGGCTCGGGCCGCGGTCGGCTTCGGCGATTGCGCGCGGGTCCATGTCGAACCATGAGCCGATCTTGATCGTAGCGCCTTGCAGATCGGTTACGGCTTCTTCGGCCGGAGTTTCAGATGCTGACGCAGAAGGAGCAGGAGTAGCCGCTGGCGTTTCACTTGCCGATGAGGTTGCGCTTGGTTCTGTATTGCTGGAGCTGGAACAGCCTATTACGAAAATAACAACAAATACTGCGAGCAATGCCGCGATCCAATTGCGTTTTGTCCGTATAAACATATCGTGACTTCCTCCCCTTAACTTGAAAATGAACAAAGCTTCAACCCGAATCCAAGTGCTTTCCGCCTCCGCCGGAATGGTCCCCCTCCGATCTACTAAGTATAATCAATTAATTTGATATACCATTAGATATAATCAATAGTATACCTTTTTATCATTTTCTATTACATTGTATATTCAATCCCATAGAGTGTAAAGTATTTCTATATCTTTTTTAACTGTTATTTTACGATAAAGCGATTACATTGAGAGGGTTTCCAATAATTTAGAATAATATGATATATCATATTTGGAACTTTTATCGATATTTGACTAAGACTCACGTATTTATGATATATACATGTAAGATCAGTCTCTGTGGAAGTCGAGCGTTGTCTATCAACATTAAACCATGAAAGCGCAGCCAACGGACATAGTCTTATAGGATTAATATTTATCGGCATTAGTTAATTGCGGGGAAAGTAAGGGGACTAACACAATATCTAGCTATCCAACTACAAAAGTTGAACTAAAGGTTCTTGAAAGAACTTCCAGTTATTACACGTAGAATTGAAGCAGAGATCCGAAAGAAAGTCACGGCCAACCTATGAAGATAAATTGATCGCCTTGTAGTAAGCAAATACGCGAGGCCCAATGGAAAAATCCGCTTAGATTAGCCGATAAAAACAGGGTTGCAGGCAGGTCAGTGATAGGTCGCCAAGTCCACCTTTCTTTTCTAGTTGCAAAGCTAACTAAGCCCCACCGTACCGACTCCGACATTTAGTTCGACTAAGGCTAACTACGAGACGACACATCGACTCCGAGCACCTAATTAGTTCGACTAAAGCTAACTACGAGACGACATATCGACTCCGAGCACCTAATTAGTTCGACTAAAGCTAACTACGAGACGACACACCGACTCCGAGCACCCAATTAGTTCGACTAAAGCTAACTACGCCCTACCGCGCCGACAATGAGGACCAATTTAGTTTGATTAAAGCTAACTGCGACTCACCGCGCTGACTCCGAGCACCCATTTAGTTCGACTAAAGCTAACTACGAGACGACATCGACTCCGAGCACCCAATTAGTTCGACTAAAGCTAACTACGCCCTACCGCGCCGACCCCACCGACTCCCTGAGGCCCTTCGCCGACTACTTACATGAACGGGCTGACGGGTATGCTTTCCATACTGATTTCGCCATTGCCGCCTGAGATATTGTCACTCCTATACTTTAACGGAACCGTAATGCTTGCAAGGCCGGTAAAGTCCGATGGACTGCCGGTCGAAGGAGCGTTGAGCAAGGAGTGATCTTCATCGTTGACCGTCAGATGCAGTTTTCCCTTGCTCTTCCGTTGCGACTTTCACTCCCCCGCCCACGGTGCTATTTTCCGCGGAAACTCCACGGAGCCATGGGGGTCGAACAGCGCAAACCCATGCGTCACCAAGAGGCGATATTAAACTATATAGGCGATTCGAAATGGATTTTACTCTCTCCCTACCAGCAACGGGACAATCTTCCCCGCATTCACGTCGATCAAGCCGTGGTCGGTGATTTTGAGTGCCGGACTGACGGTAAGGGAGTGGGTGCTGATGGACATTATGGGATTGTAATGCACATAACCCAGCGTCAGCATCGCCTCGCGAAGCTCCTTTACCTTGCGGGAGGTGACCTCAAGCGGCTCCTCGGTCAGGATGCCGCCGACGGGAAGCTCCAGATGCGAGAGCACTTTGCCGTCCTCTACGACGCAGAAGCCGCCTTGGCTGCCGATGACGGCGTTGGCCGCCGCGGTCATATCGTTCGCGTTGCGTCCGACGACGAGAAGATTGTGGTTGTCGTGGGAGTAAGTCGTCGCGATCGCTCCGCGTTTGATCGTGTCGCCGCCGATCAGGCCATAGGCCCGGTTGCCGTTTACGCCGTATCGCTCGAAGGTGGCAATGAGGGCATGGCCGCTCTCTTCCCAGCGGATTTCCCCGCCCCTGCTCTCGACGGGCGAGTGCTTCTCCTCCACGAAGGTCGAACCGTCCTTCACGATCATCACACGGAACTTATGCGTACCGTCCTCCGCCTCCGTCGCAACCGTAAAGTCCGCGTCCGACAGCGGTTCAAGACGGACGCTTGAATAGAAGGAGTCCGGGAATTGGCCCGACGACGATACCTGGGCGTACTCGCTGGCCGCGTCGTACACTTTGCGGCCGCGTTTGTACACCTGCTGAATATCCAACTTCTCGGGATCGGACACCAGCACGAGATCGGCGATTTTGCCAGGAGCGATGCTGCCTCGGTCCTGCATTCGCATTCGCAACGCGGGCGTGTAAGTCGCCGCGTATATCGCGTCCTCGGGACGCATCCCCATCCTTATCGCCTTGCGAACGAGGTGGTCGAGATGGCCGTTTGCCACGAAAGTATCGGGCATGACGTCGTCGGTGACGAAGCAGAAACGCTCCGCAACGTCGTGGCTGTTGAAATAATCCATTAACTCTGGCGTCATCGATTTCTCCTGAATTTCTATGAACATCCCCGCCGCGATGCGGGCCTCAAGCCCTTCGATGCTCTGATGGGTATGATCGGAGCCGACGCCGGCATGGATGAGCCGATGCAAATCCAACCCCATCACCTTCGGGACATGTCCTTCAATGATAAGCTCGGGGTAGTTCGATTGAACATGGCGCAGAATGCGGTTCGTTTTGCAATCCGGATCCCGGATCACGTCCACGTAGTTCATGATCTCGCCGAGACAAATGATTCCCCCGCCCTGCATCAGCTCGTCGATATGCGGAATGTCGATGGACCCGCCCGTCGTCTCCATCGGGGTCGCCGGAACGGAGCTCGGGATCGCGTAGAACATGTCCGCTTCGCATTCCCGGCTTGCGGCTATCATTTCCTTGACGCCCTCCACGCCGAACACGTTAGCCATCTCGTGGGGCTCCGGCACGATCGTCGTGACTCCGCAGCGGATAATTCCGTAAGAGAAGGTAGACGGCGTTACCATAGAGCTTTCGATATGAAGATGAATGTCGATAAGTCCGGGAATCAGGTATTGCCCTTTACCGTCAACGCATTCGGCAGCCTCGAACAGCTCGGGCCCTCCGGGGCCAACGTACAGGATTTTTCCGTCCGCTACGGCGACATCGCCTTCATGGAACGTTTTATAATAACTATTGAACACCTTCACGTTAGTAATCAATTGATCTGCAATCATGGGTTCAAAGTCTCTCCTATCCTGGAAAATCTAGTCCCGGCCAATCGCGGGTAAGTCCGCGGCTAGTCGACCAGCACCAGCTTGTCGGGCGGAAACTGCAGGGTGACCGATTGGCCGCTGTAAAACGGCTTCTCCATCTCCTGATTGGCCGTGAATGGGCCGAGCGCCGTCTCCACGACATATTGGTAGCTCCGGCCCAAATACGTGCTGACCTTCACGATGCCGGGCAAAGAGCCGACTCTGGCCGGCCCAGCCTCGCTCCCGGCCGTGACTACGAGGTCGTCCGGACGAATGGCGCCTTTGAGCGCGCTTGGGTGATTCGTACCCGGATTGCCGACGGCCGCGAACAAGCGGTCGCCTGCCCGCAGCGTGATGACGCCGTCTGATTCGGCGCGCTCGGCGAAATTCACGAAGTTATGAAAGCCGATGAACCGCGCTACGAATTCCGTTGCCGGGTATTTGAAGATCGTTTCCGGCCTGTCGATCTGCTCGATCAGTCCTTTGTTCATGACGGCGACCCGATCGGAGATAGAGAAGCATTCTTCCTGGTCATGGGAGACGTACAGCGTCGTAATGCCGAGCTCCTGCTGGATGCGGCGGATTTCCACGCGCATGCCGGAGCGCAGATTCGCGTCGAGATTGCTGAGCGGCTCGTCGAACAGCAACAGATCGGGCTCGATGACGAGCGCCCGGGCGATGGCTACCCGTTGCCTCTGTCCGCCCGACAGTTCTTTCGGAAACCGCTTTTCGAAGCCGCCGAGACTGACGACTTCCAGAATGCGTCCCACGCGGGTCTTGATGTCGGAATCTTTCAGCTTGCGCATCCGCAGCCCGAACGCGACATTGTCGAAAACCGACAGATGCGGGAACAGGGCGTAGCTTTGAAACACGATGCCGAAGTTCCGTTTATTCACGGGCCTTCTCGTATAATCTTCGCCCGCGAAGCGGAACGTCCCCTGCTGAGCCTCCATGAAGCCGGCGATCAACCGCAGGGTCGTCGTCTTGCCGCAGCCGCTCGGCCCGAGCAGGGAGAGCAGCTGCCCTTTTTCCACGTCCAGCTTTAAGTCCTTCAGAATCGTCTGGCTTCCGTAAGCGACCGAGACGCTATCCAGCGTTAGCAGTGCCATAGCTTATCAGAGCCTCCTTTGCCGTAATGTTGAATCAAATTCACCGCGAGGTGAAATGGGACAGTCCCATCAAACGCTCGATCAAGAACATCATCACGCCAGTCATCACCATGAGCAGTACGGATATCGCGGCGATGGTCGGATCGAAATGGTTTTCCACGTACGTAAGCATCTCGATCGGCAGCGTACTGACTCCCGGGCCCGTCATGTAAACCGAAATATCGATATTGTTGAACGACTCCAGGAACGCGATCAGCATGGCCGCGATAATGCCGGAGCGGATGTTGGGCAGAACCACCTTGAAGAAAGCCTTCATTCGTCCCGCGCCCAGACTGAGTGCCGCTTCTTCGACGGCGAAGTCGAAATTGGATAGGCTCGAAGCCACGACCCGGACGATGAACGGCAGCATAATGACGACGTGCCCGATCAGCAAACCGGTATACATCGGCAAATGGTACACGACGATCAAATATTTCATTAACGTGAACCCCAGCACGATGCCGGGAATCAGAATCGGCGAGAGAAAGATCCCGTTGAGCAGCTCCTTCCCCCGGAAGGAAGACCGGCTGAGCGCATATGCCGCGGGAATGCCCAGCAATAGAGCGAAAGCATTGCCGAGCAACGAGATGGCGATCGACGTCTTGAACGTGCGAATAAAGCCCTCCACCTTGAAAATCTGTTCGTACCAGCGGAGAGAAAAGCCATGCGGCGGAAATTGAAGAACGATCCCCGGCTCGAACGAAGTAGCGAATATAATGAGCAGCGGACCGAGCAGAAAGACGAAGACCATCAAGCTGAACAGGCCCAGTCCGAAATGTTTTTCCCGCATGCTTCTACCCCTTCGGATTGAATTGATGCGTCGCCCGGTTCATCAGACCGACGACGATAAAGGTGATGGCAATCATGATGACGGCGATAACCGAAGCCAGAAACCAATCATTAAGCGTCATCGCGTTCTGATACAAGAACGTGGAGATCACGCGCTGTTTCCCGCCGAGCAGCGCCGGGGTCGTATAGGCCGTCAGGCTGCCGACGAACACGATTACCGCTCCGATGACAAGTCCGGGCAAAGCGAGCGGAAAGACGATTCGGGCGAAAGCGGACAATCGGGATGCCCCAAGGCTTTGCGCCGCTTGGACAAGGTCCGTATCGATGTTCTCCAGAACGCCGACGAGCGATATGATCATGATCGGCAGGAACAGGTGGGTCAACCCGATAACGATCGCCGTAGGCGTATACAGAATATCGAGCGGCTTCTCCGCCAGGCCTAATCCCACGATGACGTCGTTGATCAGCCCTTTGCGGCCGAGAATGATCATCCAGCTGAACGATCGGACGATAGGGCTGGTGAGCAGGGGAAAGATCGCTATCGCGAGCAGGATCCCCTTGCTCCGCGCCTTCTTCCTGGAAATGTAGTAAGCGGTCGGAAAACCGAGCGCCACGCACAGCAGCGTCGTGATCAAGCTGATTCCGACCGTCGTCAGCAAAATCTGGTTGAAATACGAATCCTCGAAGAAGTGGGCATAGCCGCTTAGCGTCAAGGAGCCGCCGCGATAGAAGGTCGAGCCGATCGTAAGCACGATCGGTACGACCATAAAGATTCCCAGAAAGAGAAGTCCCGGGAGAAGCAGCCCGTACAGCACGGATTTTTTCATGACACAACTCCTATGCTTGACTCCTTGCCTGTTGCCAGGCGGCGGGAGAGATATTCGATATCGGGAAAATAAAAGAATCGGCGTCCAGCGCGGACGGGTTATGAACGCCTCTGGACGCCTGTTCATAGACGACTGCTTACAAAATCTTAGAGATTCAATGTCATTATAAATCTCTCCAAAAAGCGTTCCGAATCAACCTGCTCGCAGACGCGCACGTTCGGCGGCTGACCAAGCCGGTTCAGAACATCGCATACCGTCTGGCCGTCGCATAGCCGGCTTGTCGTTTCGACATCGACGTAATAATCCTTCGCGTCCACGAGCTCCGGCCAGATCGCCGCGCCGACGGCGAGCGGATCGTGCAGCGCGCAAGCGCGCACGCCGTTGACGAACTCGTAACGATCGATATAGATGGCCGTGCTCTCTTGAACGTAACTGCGGATTGCCGGTTCGGTCAGAAGCCCGATATGGCTCTCCGTCAGCAGCGCCCTTCGCGTGACATCCAGACCGACCTGGGTCAGGCGCTCGAATCCAGCGTGTACGACAATTCTTGCGGCCTCGGGGTCGGCGTAGATGTTGTATTCCGCGGTAGGCGTCACATTGCCGGGTCCCCGTACGACGCCCCCCATATAAATGACTTCCTTAATATGGCGGGGCAAGTCCGGGCATTGCTGAAGCGCGATCGCGAGGTTAGTGAGCGGCGCCGTCATGATAAGCGTCAGATCGCCGGAATACCGCAGCGCCGTTTCTACGATAAAGCTCGGACCGAAGCCCGACTCCGGACGTTTCCCCGGTTCAACGCCGGAAAGCGCGCCTCCCAAACCGTCGGAGCCGTGGACCCGGTGCTCGTAGTGGGACTTGCGAATAAGGGGCGCTGAGGCTCCGGGATAGACGGGGATATCCGTCGCGCCCGCGAGCTCCAGGATTTTGCAAGTATTCAATGTCGCCTGCTCAAGCGATACGTTGCCGCATACGGTCGTGATGCCCTCGATCTCAAGCTTGCCGCTCTTCACGGCCAGCAGAATCCCGAGCGCGTCGTCGATGCCGGTATCCACGTCCAGAATGACTCGCTTGCTCACTTTGCCATCTCCTTCCAGCCGACTGTTAGTTCGCGATTTCCTTGTTCCAGCGATCAGTCCAGTTAGCCATGTTTTTATTGACGAGCGCCATATCCAGCTTATTCAGCTTCTCGATTACGTCGGCGCCGTAAGTAACGCCCCGGGCTTCTTCTTCCGTCAGTTGCACGTCCTTATTGACGGGGGAGTCGATCTTGGCTTTGGCGGACTTCTCCTGCACTTCCTTGCTCAACTGCCAGTCGATGAATGCTTCGGCCAGCTCCTTGTTCTTCGAACCTTTCACCACGTTGAGGGTGTTCATGATGGCATAACCGCCTTCCTTCGGCTTGACGAACTTGGCGCCGGGAACGGCCGCTTGCAGATCCTTGAAGTAAGATTCCATGATCGGTCCGCCGGCGATTTCTTGCTGCGCGAACATGTTCACGAATTCGGACGTCTTGCTGTAAAATTTCACGACGTTGCCTTTCGTCTCGGCAAGCTTCGAGAAAGCCGCATCTTCGTTGAAGGCAGCGTTGCCGGCAACGCGGGAGGCGACGTCTACGACCATAGGACCGGCCGTTCCGGTTATGTTCGGCAAGGTAAGATTATTCTTGAAGCTAGGGTCCCAAAGATCGCTCCAAGAGGTCACTTCTTTCTCCACCATATCGGGATTGTACGCGATACCGAGTTGGCCGACCGTGTAGGCGGGACCGTAGTCGGCGCCGAGCGGCGCTTGGGCAATGCTGAAAATGTTCTGAATGTTCGGGATTTGCGCCGGATCGATTTTCTCCAGCAAACCTTCGTCAATCGCTTGCTGCGCGTAATAGTCGGAAAGGTAGATCACGTCGATCTCCGAGGTGCCTTGACGAATTTTGTTCAAACGGTCGGCGTTGTTGCCGGTTTCCAGTACGATCTTAACATTGTGCGCTTTCTCGAAGGGCCCGAATACTTCTTGGTCAAAAAATTCCGGAGAGAAGCCCCATGTCGAGATGACCAGCTTCGCCGGTTCGCCCGACGGCGCGTCCGCAGGCGCGGTCGATGCCGCTTGGCTGCTCGGCGCGCTAGCCGCCGGACTCTCTCCCGCGTTATTCGCGTTGTTGCTTCCGCAGCCGACCAGCATCAAAGTCGCAAGCGCGGTCGCCATCGTAGTGCCTAACCATTTCTTTTTCATCGTTTTTTCCTCCCGTAGTGTTGTTTTTTGAAAGCTATATAAAACAAAAAGAAAAGCGCTCTTGTATAAACAAGAACACTTTTCTTTGTAAACAAAGAAAGTTAGTCGCCCGCTGCCGCTCATTGGATTCTCCGTCAGAATGGATCCGCAGGAAACTCCGCCCACTATTTAATTGTGCTTTGAAGGATCGCTTCGATCGGAATTTCGTAAAATGACGTTCGTTACGGCCCATTGCGTGGCGGAATCGTAATCCCGCAGCACCGCCTCGACCGGCAAGTCCATGTCCGTCTCCAGCTTCTCCCGATATTTCTTCTTATATAGAAGCGACATGCGGAAATCCACTTCCAGCTTCAAGCCGGGGGATTCCTTCTCCATGGCGTCGGAACGCGGGGAACGGCGGTGCTTGGCGATGAGAGTCACGATATCTCCTTCGACGGTCGCTTTAAGGAGCGTCGTGCCGAAGCCGAACAATTCCTTCGAGATCTCATTGTAAATCTGGCATAACCTTTTTTTATTCTCGTTTGTGTCCAAGTGTCTCATGGTTTCACCTTCAAATCCGGTATATCCGAACATTTGGACCGTTAATACTGTTTATTATACCTAAATAATGAGGATTCGACAACCTAAATGTCACATTATCTAACGCAATTCGAGGAAATCACCTTCGAAAATTCCACCCGTCGGAGGCATACTTGTCGATGGATAAGCGCCGAGCCCGCTCCTCCTCCATATCCGATAGCTTGTCCGATACCAACTCGGCCCCGAGACCTTCGGCGAACCCTGCGCGGAATGCGGACTCAAGCTCCGGCAGGGTCACCGGAGACTTATTCTTGCTGCGCATGCAGGCGTTTACCGCTACCGCCTTGTTCTCGAAGACGCGCTTCATCCTGATCTTGGCGCGGTCGTCGGAAAAGCGCAGAACATCGAACAGAAGGCCGGCGTCAAGATCCAGCGGAATAGAACCGTGCTGGAGGATAACGCCTTTGGCTCGCATTTGCGCGCTGCCCGCTATCTTACGGCCTTCGACGACGAGCTCGTAACGCGAAGGGGAGTCGAAGCAGGCCGAAGAACCCGCAGGGCGGGATGCTCCGGTCTCCTCCGCATCATCCTTCGCGGCGTCTACGCCGGTCATGCGGGCATCCAATCCAAGGTTGCGGAAACCTTGAAGCAATCCGAGACTGAGCACGCGGTACGCTTCAGTAATGTTGGCCGGGATGCCCGGATAAGATTCGGAGACGATAATGCTGTATGTCAGCTCGCGGTCGTGAAGAACGGCACGCCCCCCGGTCGCCCGTCGGACGAATCCGATGCCGCGGGAACGAAGCGCCTCGAAATCGACTTCCTTGCTCGCTTGCTGAAAATAGCCGATAGACAACGTAGCGGGGCTCCACCCATAGAAGCGGACGGTCGGCGGAGTCATCCCCTCTTGATGCGCCGTGAGCATCGCTTCGTCGATCGCCATATTTTCCGCGGGTGAACGGTTGCCGGTATGGATGAATCTCCACATGCGCGCTGCCTCCTCTTGCTTGCCTAGATGTGGATTCTTACCGTGATGTCGATTACCCGATGATGGCCTTGTACTTTTCGGCCGACAGAAGCTTGCCGAAAGCTTCCTCCACGCTTCCCTCGACTTCCACCTCCACGATCCAACCGCCTTCATAGGGCTCGCCGTTCACAAGCTCGGGCTGATCCAGCAATAATCCGTTTACCTTAAGCACCTTGCCGGTCACAGGACTGTACAGCTCGGATACGGTTTTGACCGATTCGATCGAACCCATGCTTTCTCCGGCGGAAACGCTCGTTCCCGGCTCCGGGAATTCGACGAACACGATGTCGCCCAGTAGGCTCTGCGCATAATCCGTGATGCCTATTCTGACGATCTGCCCTTCAACCGCCTCTGCCCATTCGTGCTCTTCGCTGTACGCCAAATGCTCTCTTACTTCGCTCATCGTTAGCGCCTTCTCTCTTCATAGAGTATTGGATAAATCGAGCCAATCAATCTGACGAACGTAAGGAATACGTCGAATATTCGCAACTAATCGAGTTGTAATGGGTTTGTCGAGCTCCAGAACGAGAAGAGCATCTCCAAGCTGTCCCGCTCTCTCCAAAATCATGTTTCCAATATTGGAGCCCTCATTTTTCAATACATTCGCGATGTCGTCAATCATGCCCGGCTGGTCCGAATGACGGATGACCAACGTAGGATACCTGCAACTGAATTTAACGGCAAATCCGTTCACTTCAACTACTTCGATATGGCCGTCGCCGATGGAGGTTCCGACCAGGATCAGCTTTCGCCCGTCGTCCTTGGCTTGAAGCAGCAAGCGAATCGTATTCGGATGGAGCGCCAATCCCTTTCCTCGTTCAAAGGAAACCTTCATCCCTAATCGCTCGGCATCCGCGAGAGCGCTGGACATGCGGGGATCTTCAGCAGAGTAATTCAGCACCCCTCCGACCAGAGCCTTATTTGTCTCTTGACCTTCATAGATAGCGGCAAAGGAGTCGCACAGGATAATCACCGCATGATCCGGCGGACCGCCGAGCAACTGTCTGGCCGCGCGTCCGAGCCGAGCCGCTCCCGCTGTATGCGAGTCTGGCGACCCGATCATCGCAAGACCAGAGATGGAAAATTCATCTTTAAACCTCACGTTCTCCATCTCCTCTGCTTTTACGATTAACCGCAAGAACAATAAAGCACCGGCTTGCGCGCTGCCGTCGTCTCGTCCAGCCGTTTGACGACGGTCGAATAAGGCGCGTTCAGGACTAGCTGCGGATCCGTCTCCGCTTCCTTGGCAATCTGGATCATCGTTTCAATGAAAGCATCGAGCGTGTCCTTGCTTTCGGTTTCCGTCGGTTCGATCATGATGCTTTCCTCGACGTTAAGCGGAAAATAGATGGTCGGCGGATGATAACCGAAGTCGAGCAGCCGCTTGGCTACGTCGAGCGTACGGACGCCATATGCCTTAAGCCGTTTTCCGGAAAGCACGAATTCATGCTTGCAGACGCCGGGATACGCCACTTCGTAATAGGGGGCGAGCCGGTGCATCATATAGTTGGCGTTCAGCACGGCGCATTCGGATACCCGGCGGAGACCTTCGGGTCCGTACGTACGAATGTACGCATAGGCGCGCACGAGAATGCCGAAGTTTCCGTAAAAGGCTTTGACGCGACCGATCGACTGCGGACGATCCGTGTCCCAATAGTACGTTCCGTCTTCCCGTCGGCTTACGATCGGTTTCGGCAGGAACGGGGTCAGCTTGCTCTTCACGCCAACCGGTCCGGCGCCCGGACCGCCGCCGCCATGCGGAGTGCTCATCGTCTTGTGCAGGTTAAGGTGGACGACGTCAAATCCCATGTCGCCTGGACGGGCGATGCCCATAATGGCATTCGAATTGGCACCGTCATAATAGAGCAGCCCTCCCGCATCATGCACGATCTTGGCGATCTCCACGATTTGCTCCTCGAACAAGCCGAGCGTGCTCGGATTCGTCAACATGAGAGCCGCGGTGTCGCTGCCGACCGCGGCGCGGAGCGCTTCAAGATCGACCATGCCGCGTTCGTTGGATTTAATGGTGATGGTATCGAACCCCGCCACAGTTGCGCTAGCCGGGTTCGTGCCGTGAGAAGAATCCGGTACAATCACTTTCATTCGCTTATCGCCGCGACTTTCGTGATACGCCCGAATGAGCATCAGACCCGTCCACTCGCCGTGCGCTCCGGCCGCCGGCTGCAACGTTACTTGATCCATGCCCGTTAGCGCGGCCAAATCGTTCTGGAGCGTATACAACAGCTCGAGCGCCCCCTGGATACTCTCTTCGGGCTGGTAAGGATGAATCTTGGCAAAGCCGGCAAATCGTGCCACGTCTTCATTAATCTTCGGATTGTATTTCATCGTACAGGAACCAAGCGGATAGAACCCGTTGTCGACGCCGAAGTTGCGGCGGGACAATTCCGTATAGTGGCGGATAACATCGACCTCGTACACTTCCGGAAGCTCGGCCGGCTTGCCGCGCAGCAGTCCGGAGGGAATGACGGAGGATGCCTCGATGTCGGGAACGTCGCATTCCGGCAAAGAGTACGCGACTCGTCCCGGCTTGCTCATTTCGAAGATCAACGCTTTTTCCGGTTTCATAGACAAGCCTCCATTTCGCGAATGAATCCTTCGATCTCTTCCTTCGTTCTGCGCTCGGTAACGGCCACGAGCATATGTCCCGCAAGCTCCGGATAGGCTGAGCCCAGATCATAACCCCCGATATATCCCGCCTTGAGCAGCTTGGCGCTTATTGAACTCACTTCTGCCCCCGAAGGCAGCTTCACTACGAACTCATTAAAGAACGGAGCGGTGAACGACAGCGATAAAGATCCGCTCTCTTGCACTTGCCCGGAAGCGTAATGGGATTTCTTCACGTTCAGCAACGCCGCTTCCTGCATACCCGCTTTGCCTAAGGTGGACATATATACCGAAGCGCATAGCGCCAGAAGCGCCTGGTTCGAGCAAATGTTGGAGGTCGCCTTCTCCCGGCGAATATGCTGCTCGCGCGCCTGCAGCGTCAGCACGAACCCGCGTTTGCCTTCCGAGTCGACCGTCTGCCCGACGATCCGGCCCGGAATTCGCCGCATTAACGGTTCCGACACCGCGAAGAAGCCGCAGGTCGGGCCGCCGAGCGATGCCGGAATGCCAAGCGGCTGCGCATCTCCTACGACGACGTCCGCGCCCAGCTCGCCGGGCGATTCGAGTATTCCGAGCGATAACGGGTTGACGCTCATGACCAGTAGCCCTTTACGCTTATGAATGAGCTGTTCAATGGGACGGATATCTTCTAAGCAGCCGAAGAAGTTAGGCGTCTGGACGAGCACCGCGGCCGTATCGTCGGTTATCGCCGCTTCCAGCTCATCGAGGTCGGTTACGCCGTTCGCATAGCCGACCTCCACGACCTCAAGTCCCAACCCGCGCGCCGAGGTGAGCAGTATTTCGCGGGCTTCCGGATGGACGGTGCGGGAGACGACGATCCGCTTGCGCTTCGTCGCCCCGCCGGCAAGCGCCGCGGCTTCCGCTAATGCGGTAGCGCCGTCGTACATGCTGGCGTTGGCAACCTTCATGCCGGTCAGCTCGCAAATATAGGACTGAAACTCGAAGATCGCCTGCAGCTCGCCTTGGCTGATCTCCGGCTGATAAGGCGTGTAGGCCGTATAAAATTCGGAACGGGATATGACGTGATTAATAACGACAGGGATGTGATGATCATAAATGCCCGCGCCTAAAAAGCTGGTGAAACGGTCGAAATCGGCGTTCCGGTCCGCAAGTCCGCGCATATGCTTCAGCAACGCCGGTTCGCTCAGCGCCCCGGACATCGGCATGATGCCGTCATAGCGAACCGATTGGGGAATATCCGCGAAGAGCTCTTCAACGGAATTCACTCCGACCGTCTTCAGCATCTCGGTTTCGTCCTGTTCCGTCATCGGCAAGTAGCGGTGCTTTATCATGGTTTAGCTCCTTCTCCCGTTGTTTGCGTTTTTTTGTAAAAAGGGGCTTTGATGACTACGGCCCTCAGCTGTTTGCCGCGAATTTCCACTTCAACTTCCGTGCCCAACTCAGCATAAGCGGTCTCCAATAATGCCAGTCCCAGATTTCGTTTCAACGTTGGCGATTGCGTTCCCGTTGTCACCTCGCCGATCTGGCGGCCATCGGCGAATACCGGATAATGGGATCTCGGAATACCTCGGTCCAGCAATTCAATTCCGACCAGCTTGCGAGGCAGCCCTTCTTCTTTCTGCCTCTCCAGCGCTTCCCGACCGATGAAACCACCGTCTTTACCCAGCTTTACGAACATGCCAAGTCCCGCTTCCAGCGGCGTAATATCCTTGGACAGCTCCTGACCGTACAAGGGAAGCTTAGCCTCGAAGCGGAGAGTATCCCGCGCGCCCAATCCTGTCGGAATGAGGCCGTCCGCTTCGCCTGCCCTCAACAATTCCCGCCACACATGCGGCGCGTCCCCGGAGTCGAGGTATAATTCGAAGCCATCCTCTCCCGTATAACCTGTTCGCGAGACAAGCGCCTTGCGTCCGCATACCTCCGCTTGATGAAGGAAATGAAACGGAGCGAGCTTTCCGATCTGCTCCGCCGTGACGCGGGCTAGAATCCGTGCGGCCATCGGCCCTTGGAGCGCAAGCAGCGCAGTCTGTTCGGAACGGTTCTCCAAGACGACGTCCCCGATCAGGTTCTCGCTCAGCCAAGCGAAATCCTTGTCGATATTCGAGGCGTTGACCACGAGCAGGTACTGGTCTTGGGACAGCTTGTAGACGAGCAGATCGTCGACAACGCCTCCGTTCGGATAACACATGAGCGTATACTGAGCCTGGCCCGCCGAGAGACGGGACACATCGTTCGTCGTCATCCGCTGCAAGAAGGTTTCCGCATATTGTCCGGTCACCCAGAACTCGCCCATGTGGGAAACATCGAACAGTCCCGCCTGTTTACGAACCGCATCATGCTCTTGCAGAATGCCATGGAACTGGACCGGCAGCTCCCAACCCCCGAAATCAATGCATCGGACGGCGGGATAGCCCGCATACAAGGGAAACAGCGAAGTCCGTCGCAATTCACTCATTCCATCACCTCTTCTACAGTCTATTCACATCAAAAAGGACAGCCAAAAGGAACTGCACGCACTTCGCCATAAGCGCAGCATGCTTTCCTTCCGTTCTGTCCTTTGTACCTGAGAGTTACCTCGCCTTCGTCTCCATGGCTTCATGGAAACGACACGCAAGTTTCCCCTTGGGTGATCCCGTTGCCGGGATTCTCTCCAGAATTGCGTCCGATAGCGGTCCTTTTGCCTGAGAGATTCACCCGTATGGGCTTACTCCTTCGGCGTTACCTCTCGAACCGGTAATCTCTCCCACTACCATCATCCGCGTATGTAGTTATCTTATTGCCTATCCTTGGTTTCATTATAACGGCCCAACCCTATTGCATGTCAACAAATATATCATTAATGATTTACCATGTTAGATAATATTACATCTCAGTATCTGACTCCAATCCCTCGCGACCGATAATCAGGATCCGTGTAGACATTGGTCATATAGGCAAAAGGATACGTAACGCGCCCTGGCCTTGGTACCTTATCGATCAATTGAATGTATATGCGCGAAGCAATAACTCCATTCGTTTCCGCAACCCGTATGCCACCGATCACCTTTTATGGCTTGAATAAGGAAGGCTCCGCATTCCGTGGCGAATTGCTGGTAATCGCCCTTATTTTCCGGTTGATGCTCCAAAGTGAATTCCCATCGCATCAATGTCCTCTTCCCTTGCCAGTCTTATATTCATGAAGTCTAATGGTAGATCCATGTTGCATCCGATAGTAGCCGTTGTAGTAAAAACCCACACATCATCGCGATGATTAAACTTAACAACGTTCCGATTAAATAGTATTCCGCAAATGCTTTATTTTCGAATAATTTGAATCTGGCCAGCGTTTTCATAGCACCCAATAAGAGTAATCCCTGATAGATTTCGTAAAACACAAAAACGCAGATCAAGATTCTTTCTAATATACCAATGTATTTTCCCTTTGATGAGTCATCCTCAGTCTGCTGAATTTGATACTGAATTTTTATCGATTCCGTTGTCTTCTTCTGAGGCCCCGCTTCATTTTGTTCCAAGATAACTTCAGTTTGTTCTTCAACGGACATATCTGTAAGCATGCTATTCTTAAAGTTTTGCTTCTTAGTCTTGATATCCTCACTTATTGACTCCAAGGCTGCAGCGGTCTCATTCTGACTTAATGCAACCGGGTTTCCGTACTTATATAAAAATGTTGTGACTATATCTGAAGCAACATATGTTATAAATACCAGAATTAGAAAAATCACCGGAACGATTAAATCTGCTTCAACATGCAAATTTGCCGAAAATAACAATGTATGAATTTGATCCAAAACAAACCTAGGGTTACCCGTTCGGCCAACCAATAAAAGAATGAAGTAAACTATGGATAGTTGGATTGCCTGATACAATAAGAAATGCGACATTTTCTCTCTTAAAAGGGGCCGCAAAGTAATGTTTACTAAATACTGAGCTCCAAAAATAAGGAATGCCGCTAAAACGAGATAGAAATCTCCGCAATTAAATACATAAGATAATACAACTACACACAAAAATGATAGCATCCCATTAACTACCCAGGGGCGGTCAAGCCAAGCTATTTTATTGAATCTAATAGGCTCCCTCAAATACCCGTTTATCAGAAAGTAAGCGATAAGAAATAAAAGTAAAGGTTTAATCACGACTGATATCCTCATTTGACTGAATTTGTTTTTGAAAATAATTTAAGAGCTTAATTAAGCTTTTTTCTGCATTGGAAACGAGATTGAAGTCTGCGCGAGCAAGTATTTTACTTACGTTTGTCGATGGAAACTTGTCATAACCAAGACGTTCTCCGATTTCCCCATACTTATTGGAATCCGCTAGGTTTTCAACAGCTTCTACTACCTCTTTTTGCTTTTCCGTACGCTTAAGCACGCGCTCGAACAGAAAATATAAATGAGAGTTTAATGCTTCATAAGGCAAATCACCGGAAGAGTAGAAATAAAACTTAAACGTCTTTTGGATCTGAACTCCTTTATGTGTTCCGTTTTTCTCTTTCTTTAGCATGCTTAATGCATCTGCCGCATCCCATATAGCCGGTCCGTTAACTTCGTGAGGATTGGTTATATCTCTGTTGGTAATGAAGCCTAAGCCTAGTCCAACGTATAAAGGTACATTTAACTCATCCGAAAGTCGCAGCATCTCCTTTAACGCCCTGTAACTATCGGAAAACTTTCTTAAAATGCCGAATATCTCGTCTCCGCTTCGGACAGTAAAATCTGTTAATAGTCCTTCCTTAAATGTTTCATTAAGCATACTTACCATTTTTTTTAATTCTTCTTTCTTATCCGCTTTTCTCGACGCTATAACATCCGCGATGATACAAATTCCCAATATTCGATCGTCTTCCAACATAGATGTCCCCTCCGTACCCGATTTCCGGCATTTCTTCAAATATACCGGATTTTCCGGTACTTTTTCATATATACCGGGTTTTCCGGTACTCTTCCGTATGTACCGGTTTTTCCGGAATTTTCTTTAGTATACCGGATTTTCTAGCATGATACCCCTAATTAATTTT
The DNA here is from genome assembly GCF_004564235.1 of Cohnella luojiensis. GTDB lineage: Bacteria > Bacillota > Bacilli > Paenibacillales > Paenibacillaceae > Cohnella > Cohnella luojiensis. Next base: position 8,101 of record NZ_SOMN01000020.1, on the reverse strand, counting down.
GAGCAAAGGGGTTGCTTATCCCCTATATGCGGATGGGCTGACCCCCGTTACCTTCTTGAACACATTGCAGAAGTAATTCTGATCCTCGTAACCGACCATCTGAGAGATTCTCGCGATTTTCAGCGTCGTTGTTCGGAGCTGCTCCTTGGCGCGATCTATTCGAACCCGCGTTATATAATCGTTGAAGCAGATACCGAGAGCGGTCTGACGTTCTGCACGGCGAACCCGCATAATCCGCTCGGACCGATATCGCTGGCTTCCTGCCTGCAGCTCGATGCGTGCACGCCTAAGAGCATCCTTCCATGGCGGAGGGATGAGATTTGGGAGAAGGTTACCTCTTCAGAAGCCGTTTCGGATTCAAGACGGGTACATCGCCGTTCCGGAAGGTCCCGGCCTAGGAATCGAAGTGAACGAGGAAGCGTTAATCGAACGGAGCTATCAGGGAGATTGGGATACCCCCCGTCTATCCTACGTGGACGGTTCGTTCGCGGAGTGGTAGAGGCACCCGATTCCCTATATTTGTTTCAGCTGCTGGTTCTCTACGACCTGAGGCAAGTGAAGCGGCGTTACTTATACCTTGAATCGGTAGCCCGCTCCCCAAATCGTATCGATATATTGGGAATTCGATGGATCGATCTCGATCTTCTCCCTGATCTTGCGGATGTGAACCGTGACGGTAGCGATGTCGCCTAGCGAGTCCATCCCCCATAATTGCTCGAACAGTTGATCTTTGCTGAACACCCGGTTGGGATTCGAAGCCAGGTAAGTGAGCAGGTCGAATTCCTTCGTCGTGAAAGCTACCTCTTTGTCATTCACGAATACCCGGCGGGATGCCTTGTCGATGAGGAGACCGCGGATGCGGATCTCTTCTTTCTTCTGGCCGCCTCCAGACAAGCGCTCGTACCGGGCCAGGCGGTCCATCATGTTTAAAAGCGCGTCTCACAGCATCTTCAAGGTCGCCCGGATCCTCTACCCGAATACCTTCTATTCCCATTGCTTGCGCCACGGTTGCAAAGTTTGGATTATCAAGCTCCGTTCCTATCTCTAAGTATCCAGCTGCTTTCATTTCCAATTCCACAAAGCTCAGCGCACCGTTATTAAACACCACGACTTTGATCGGTAACCTATGCTGTCTAAGAGTTAATAGATCGCCCATTAACATCGTGAGACCTCCATCCCCGGATAAGGAGATGACCTGCCGGCCCGGTTTCGCAATCTGTGCTCCAATGGCCTGAGGCAGAGCGTTTGCCATCGTACCGTGATTAAAAGAACCTAATAGTCTTCTCTTTCCGTTCATGCGCAAATACCGGGCAGCCCACAGCGTCGGCGTTCCGACGTCGCAGGTCATTACGGCGTCCTCGCTCGCCAAGTCGCTAACGACCTTCGTCAGGTACTGGGGATGAATGGGCTTGCGGCCTGCCGTCGCGAGCTCGTCCAATTCCTGACGGACTTTGGCGAAGTGGGAAACATGCTGCTCCAAATGGCCGGTGTCATGCGGCTCCATTAAATAAGGAAGCAGCGCTTCGACCGTCTCTTTCACATCCCCGCATAGCCCGTAAGTAAGGGGGGTTCGGCGGCCGAGATGTTCAGGCTTAATGTCTACCTGAAGAACGATCGCGTCTTTCGGATAGAACTGTCTATACGGGAAGTCGGTGCCAAGCATGAATAGTACGTCACATTCCATCATGGCGTGGTATCCGGACGAATAGCCAATGAGACCCGTTAATCCTACGTTGTAAGGGTTGTCGTACTCTAGGTACTCTTTGCCTCGGAGAGCTATAACCATTGGCGATTTGAGTTTATCGCAAAGCTGCATAAGCTGCGAATGAGCACCCGCACAACCGGCACCGCACAATAAAGTGATGCGCTTGGCTTTGTTCAGGTATTCGGCCAGCCGCTTCAACTCCGTTTCGGAAGGGCGGATGACCGGGCTCGTGACATGGAGGACTTGCTCTGGCACGGGACTACTATCGAGTTCAAAAGCCGCGACATCCCCTGGAAGCACCAATACGGATACTCCTGACCGCGAAATGGCAGTTTGCATGGCTATCGTGATCGATCGAGGCATTTGCCGCGGGCCCGTCACAACCTCGCAGTAGTAGCTGCAATCCTTAAATAAGTGATCCGGGCGAGTTTCCTGAAAAAAATCGCCTCCGATTTCGTTACTCGGGATATGAGCGGCTATCGCGAGTACGGGGACCCGGTTACGATGACAATCATACAATCCGTTAATGAGATGCAGATTACCGGGCCCGCTGCTTCCTGCACATACGGCAATGGTGCCGCTCACGTCGGCATCCGCACCGGCTGCGAACGCAGCAACCTCTTCATGGCGAACGTGGATCCACTCGATTTTTTCGGAACGGCGGATGGCGTCGAGGATGGCATTGAGCGAATCGCCGATGATCCCATAAACTCTTGTTACGCCTGCATTCAATAATGTCTCAATGATTGAATCCGCAATCGTTCTCTTCATTTTTTCTCCCCATTTTCCAATTTTTTTATATGTTCACCTCTTCCCAATGGACTTATTCAGAAACATTTTCAAGCCCGACCTCGGAAGGTCGGGCTCTGTCTAGCGTATATTCATTCGGATTCGGCATCCATATCTACCGCTGCTTCAAATACATTTTCATCGGAAACGCGAGTTATTCCTTCTTGTTGTTGAATCTGGTTTTCCATTTGTTTATACCAAACTTCAAATGACTGATCCAGCTGCCGTTCTCGATTGCGGTCTTCATTTACGTCGGAATCCATTTCGCTCACGGGCTTTTTCCTCTCCTTGCGCGGGGAATGATCTTTATGGTTTCCATGGCAATCGAAAATTATTCCAGAAGAACAATTGCCCTATTTCGGTTTAACCCGTAATCTCAAACGTGTCGGAAAGCGAGGTGCTGCTTCCCGATTCAGCCACTTCGACGCCTTTTGAAATCCTATACTTACCGGGCTCCAATTTGTCGATAGTGATTTCTTGAGTAAAATCCTGTTCCGGAGACGCGCTATAGCCCTGCAATGTCCAGCTCCAATCGTTGTTGAATTGGTACCCATGCTCCATTATCTTCTTTCTCTATCAGGTACATGACTCCGAAGGATAAATTCATTGGCCCAAGATCTGATACGGTCAATACAACGGTTTCATCCGATGAATATACTTCTTTATCTGTCGTCAGCGTCGCATTTATCGTATCGCTTGGCACATAGACGATGCTCATTATGGAATCAGAAACTGTACCATCGGTCTCAATCAGCTCAGTTCTTAATGTATACAAAACATTCTTCTTCTGGGGCAAAAGCAAGCCTAATCTGGTAGGCATTTTTTTCCTGACTTCTTCCTTGCTCCTCATTTCCTTCTCATAAGTTTGCGTATTTAGACAAGCCTACATAAACCGGGCCATATTCTACGTGCTGAGGCAAAAAGGCAACAAGTTGTTTCCCCGAGTGTGCCGGATACCCCGTTTTCTCATAGATTTCTTGCGGGGTCCATTTCAAAATGTTTCTCCCATTAATTAGCTTTCCGTATTCTACTCCTGATTCATTCCGTGCTTGTGCGGCTATTTCAATATCATTCGAATGAAAAGGTTGCTGCTGATCACAGCCCACAATTAAGAAGGTTAAGATTATTGACGCTAACGCTTTTTTCATTTGTTGTATATCCCTACAGTCAATGTTAGTTTTGCTTGATGTGAAGACGTGGAATCGGTGCAAAATGTTGCGTGGTAAAATGTGCATGCAGCTGTTAAATTAACCCAATCGAACATGTTCGGAAATGGTCCGGTTAATCCGTTCCCGCTTGGACAATAGCCACTCCGAATCGTCCGGATACTCGGTAAAGGTCAGCGGCTGAGGCAAATCCTCTTCCAACAGCTCTAGCGTCTTTTCCTTTCCGATTAGGCTTTCCAGCAGCTGCAGCGCCCTTAAGTCCTGCAACGCCTCGTAAAATACTTCTAAACGGATCGACTCAATAGGACCTTTCTCTCCAGGGTAAACAAGGAATGCGTCGCCCGAAGGAAAAGCATGACCGGCGTCCGTTACCCGATACGGATCGATCACCTTCCGCGAAAGCTGCGAAAACCAAAAGTTGTAGCCCCAATGCAAAAAACCGGCAATATCGAATTTGTACAACTGCATCCCGATGATGCGGTTGCGCGCCGAAGGAAAACAAAAAAAGCGGTTGGATACCTTCTTGTATTGCCCGCAGCAGTAGTACGTCCATAAATTTTCAACACCGTTATCCATAAATGCCGTTAAGTGATCGTTTGCGGGAATCGGATTCTTTACAAGTCCTTGTTCATAAAAGTCATAGTCGGATAGAGCGTCGATAATCGGAAATTGCGGCAAATGTTCATTTACGATCCGGCTTGCCCTCTTGTACGACTCCAGGCTATTAAGATTCGGTTCGTCCGATACGTGAAAATAGCAACGCCGCTCCAATCCGTGCAGATTAATATAGTCCTTCAACGCCGGAAGAAATTGCGACAGAAAGCCCCGGTACGCTTCTCCCCCGGCATCCGTCTCCCAGCCGAAGATCTGCCGATTTTCCCCATCTACTTCCGCGATGATTTTCGGAGCGTGTTTAGCCCCCCACTGGGTAAAGAAATGCGACATTTCCAAATACTCGATTCCTCTCCGGTCGCACATCTCCACCCACCGGGTCAATCGGTCGAATCCGAATCGATAGATTTCCCCCGTCTTCACCACGTCCACCAGTTGAACCGTTGGCCGTTCCCCTCCTACCTCCGTATCAAGCGGCGGAGTGAAAAGCGGAGTGAGCAGCATGTTCATCCCGTGTTGCGCAGCGGTCCGAACGTACCGGTCGATCATGTCCCAATGTTCCTCGCTGAACACCTTATACCCGTAATGAACGGCAAGGCAATCCGCATGAAACCATTCCGTATGTATCAATCGCTGTTTCGGTAAAGTCGCAGGGACGATTTCCAGTTCAAAATATTGTTCGGAGAGAATCTCTCCGGCTGCTGTTTCAAACCGAATTTGAATCCGGTGAATGCCTGCCTGCGCTTGGTCGCGAATTTCCGCCGTCAGCCAGATCGCCCGCCATTGTCCTGGCAGAACAGTGACTCCTTCCCTGTCATCAACCGGATATAAAGGATCGGGAAACAACCCTGGCTCGGCACGAAGAATGGATGAGTCATGGTCTGCGTATATCGGCATTTCGGAAGGAACAAGTCCAACCGTCCGCACGGACATGGCCTCCGACAAGTCGGATTCGATACGCACCCGCACTTCCTTCAACAGATGATTCGCTCGAAAAGCTACCTGAAAAGAAAAGGTTTCGTTCCGCATGGCCGATGCCTTGATCGTTGGCGCGTCGGTCAGTTCCCGGTCGGCGAACACTTTAACCAACGAACTAAGGCACCTGGATTCAAATCGAATATCGCTCATGGCTCATACTCTCCTTCTTTATCTTCTATTTCCGCTTGCTCCTTCCATCATAATAACGGCAATCCCTTTGTAACAGTATTAAGATTTTTACATGCTTCCGTTCTGTTTACTTCTTTGGCTAAAACGCTTCATCGGATCTATCTCGCAAGGTACACTGGGATGGAGAAAACGGAGGATTGCCATGGATAAAATGTTATTCCCTATGGAACGACCAGGACTTGGCGAAGGATCGTTGTCGACTTTGGAACGGAGAGTTCAGTTGGATTTGCACAATGAAGCCATTTTGTCCCATCAAGAGAACATCGACATCGTATTTATCGGCGATTCTATCACTCATTTCTGGAACTTGCAGTCTTATTTCGGTTCATCGGGACAGCGTATCGAAAATCGGGGAATGGGATGGGATATGACCGGGTTTACACTCCAGCGATTTAATGCGGATGTTATACAGCTGAAGCCGAAATATGTCATTATCATGATCGGCATCAACAATACTTGGGCACTTGAATCGGAACATCCGCAGGACAACAAAACGGCGGATCAAATCGAGCGGGAATTTGCCGGAGATCTTCAGGCCATGATTCAGCGGTCGCTTCATGCTGTCGTTCAACCGATCGTTTGTTCCTTAATCCCGACATGTAACGAGACTCCTTCCACGCATTCTAGAAACCGGCTTATTCGGGCTCTTAACGAACGTCTTCAAAGGTTGTCCGCGGAATACGGAATCATCTACATCGATTATCACACTGCCATGTGCGAGCTCGATGGACTGACATTAAACAAACAACTGACTTACGACGGCATCCACCCGGATGTTTACGGTTACGGCGTGATGGCTGAAGCTCTCCGAAATACGGTTATGAAATACGGGATTCGGTTGTAAATAAAGTTAACGAGGTGACAGTATGAAGGAGCACGCAAAGCGCACGGAATGGTTTCTGCACGATAGGTTCGGAATGTTCATCCACTGGGGTCTCTATGCCATACCGGCACGGGGCGAATGGGTAAGAAGCTACGAATATATGAGCAACGAAGCGTACCAACCGTATTTCGACGAGTTCGATCCGGTTCGTTACGATCCGAAAGAATGGGCCCGCGCCGCGAAGCAAGCCGGGATGAAATACGCGGTACTAACGGCCAAGCATCATGACGGATTTTGTTTGTTCGACAGTAAGCTGACCGAGTATAAAGCCACCAACACACGAGCTAAACGGGACTTGATTAAGGAATATGTCGAGGCGTTTCGCGCGGAAGGCCTGAAAGTCGGCTTGTATTATTCCCTCATCGACTGGCATCACCCCGACTATCCGGCCGTCGGAAACCATCCTATGAGAAACAATGATGATTACAAGAACAAGGAAATCGACTTCGACCAATATTTGGACTATATGCATGGACAAGTCAAGGAGCTGCTAACGAATTATGGAACGATCGACGTCATGTGGTTCGATTACTCCTTTGACGATATGACCGGCGAGAAATGGAGATCGACCGAGCTCGTCAACATGATCCGCTCGATTCAGCCGGATATTCTGATCGATAACCGGCTTGGAGGAAACATTAAATCTCCGAACCCGGAAATATTCGCCGGCGACTTCGCTTCGCCGGAGCAGATCATTCCCCCGCAAGGCGTTACGGACGAGGCGGGAAACTCCATTTCGTGGGAGGCATGCATCACTCTTAACAATACTTGGGGCTACAGCGCCATGGACAAAGATTATAAGTCTGCCCAGCAAGTCATCCGCGTGCTTGTCGAATGCGTCAGCAAAAACGGAAATCTCCTGCTTAACGTCGGTCCCGACGCCAAAGGAGAAATTCCGAAGGAGTCCCTCGCGATTCTGGCCGAGGTTGGCGAATGGATGCGGCGTAACGCCGACAGCATTGTCGGCTGCAGCTCATCGGGGCTGCCTAAACCGGAATGGGGCCGTTTTACCCGAAACGGCAACAAGCTTTACGCCCATATTCTCGACCGGGGAATCGGATCGGTGAACGTTAACGGCATGAAACCTAAGGTAAAGAAGGCCCGTCTACTCTCCGACAACTCTGAAATCAGCATAGAAACCCCTTGGATGGGATTTCATGCCCATCAAGACGATCTATTTATCAACCTCGCCTCCAACAAGCTGCCGGATGAACGCGACACGGTCGTCGAGCTTGAATTGCAGGAATAAAGAAAGGGGCTGTTTCAAAAGTAGAAACTTTTGAGACAGCCTGCTTCACTCATAAATCAACTTCACGCACGCAATTAATAAACCTACGCAAACTACGGCGCCTCAAACTAGCCCCTAGTACGCAATTAGTTCGACCTACGCAAACTACAGCGCCTCAAACCCGCTCCCCGCACGCAATTAGTTCGACCTACGCTGCAAACTACAGCGCCTCAAACCCGCTCCCCGCACGCAATTAGTTCGACCTACGCAAACTACAGCGCCTCAAACCCGCTCCCCGCACGCAATTAGTTCGACCTACGCAAACTACAGCGCCTCAAACCCGCTCCCCGCACGCAATTAGTTCGACCTACGTAAACTACGGCGCTTCAAACCCGCTCCCCGCACGCAATTAGTTCGACCTACGCCACTAGACATGCGTAAAACCTAACATGAATAAAATTAAATCTATAAATTACTATTTATGTAAAATTATGATGAAATATCTCTGGTGAATCAACATAAAAACTCCTATTGTAAAGGTGTAGGCGTGT
>NZ_SOMN01000019.1 GCF_004564235.1 Cohnella luojiensis | reverse complement strand
TTGAAACAGTAGACGAGATAAGAACTGCAGTAAAAAGCTTCACTGAAGAAATAAGCAAAACTCCGATGACAATTATTGATCGGCTTTGTATTAAATTATGATGCCTTCTTTATTGCCGTCTATATAGTGTCTTCAAACGAGTGAGTATTGTGTTTCTTAGTGTATTTTCTACAACTAGAAATGAAGGGTGGACTCCATAATCTCCAAGAGCTGCGGAATCGAACCATTTGGTATATACAATCTCTGTTCCGCCAATTCCATGCAAGATAGCTGTCTGACCTAGACTCCAGTTTTGGTCAGGAAATATTACCCACTAACAATGGAGGTTATTTTTCCGATATTAAATAATACGAAACTATTTGGCTAATTTTCGGAGAATTAGTCGGACCTGTGAGGTGGATACAACATGAAGAAGATGCAGCGTCTACAGGATGTGTTTGCGGCATATGAAGAAAGATTAGCCGAGTTGCTCGCCAAGTTGGCCGGACACGAGAATAGCGGATTCCACAAGCGATTAGAGTGCATGGAAGAAATGCTCGAACAGTTGACCAAACAAGCCATTTTATATATGCCGGCCGATCGTCAACAGATTGTTTTGCTGCACCAAGCCATGAAGCATTGGGATAAACAGGCTTACGATCTTTCTTTGAAGGCGCAAGAACTCGCGGTTTCCTTTGCAAGCCAGCTCCATTTTTCGGTTAGCGACATCTATGATATCGCCCAAGCTTGCCTGCTTGCGGGATATGACCTCGATCTTCTGCAGGAGACCTTCCCCAATCGGCCGTTTGTGGAGATCGTCGAGGGCTATCGGGCGATCATGGCGGAGAACGAACGGGATCCGGTAGGAAGTAGTTCCTACCGCTTCGGTTCGCAGGTTCTCGTGCTTGTGTTTCAGTGCTTAAAGGGGAATGACAGAGCCGGAACTTCGAACGTAGTGAACAGGGTGGATCACGATTTATACGAACGATTTAGGATTTTTATGGCCGGACGCCATAAGGATTATACCGATATGGTGGTATCCAAACTTTCATTCGCAGAGGAGAGAAGTGTAGAGACGCCGGCGGGAATCACGAAGATGATTGAAACGATCCTGCTAACGCGGCGGGAAAAGGAAGTTCTAAAGCTGGTCGTCAAAGGCTGCAGCAATCGGGAGATTGCCAAAATGCTGTTCATTAGCGACCATACGGTGAAGAACCACCTGACGAATATTTTCCAGAAGATTGGCGTCCACGACCGTACCCAAGCGATGGCCAAAGTTTATCAAATGAATGAAGGTTATGGATGTTAATTCCTTATTCCTGCAACCCTTACGCTGAACGCTAAGGGTTTTTTTGTATATTCGTGAATCGGACGGAATGAAAATCAATAGGAGATCATTCCTATTTGGCGCTCCATGATTCGACAAAATATAAGAACAATCGACAATATTCTTATTCCCTAGGTTCCAACATAATAAAAGAGAAAATTAAATTTTTCTTAAATTTGCTACCAGGGGGGCTGCAAGATGAAATGGTTTTTGAATCGAAAGCTCAGCACGAAATTGATTGCCTTACTGTCCATTCCGATTCTCGCATTGGCCATTACGGCGGTTTCGTCCACGCAAAAACTGGACAAGGTATCGGAGAGTTTAATTGAAGCGTTATATTCGGAGGCTTACTCGAATTCCGGGGGCATGCTGAATGCGGACCGGGACATGTATCAAGCTTATGTCGGATTCAGGCTGCTTCTAACGACAGACGCTCAGGATGAACAATTCCAAGGCTATCAAGACGAGTACGATGAGAACATCGTACAAGTGAAAGATAGAATCCTTAAAGTAAAAGAGAATTTCAATGCGCATATAGAGGAATATGCCGATCTGGTTCATCCCGAATCCCGAAGAACGGCATTCGAGAACTTCGATATTTTCACCAAGGAGTTCGACCAATGGGTGTCAGCTTCAACGGCGATTATCGATTCCATTCAAGCGGTGCCTGTCGGCCAAAGAAATGATTTCATGGAACGGGCGAATGCCGCCGACGGAAACTTCCAGACGGCCCGCGATCAATTGGATCAAGTGCAGGCGATTATCGACATCGATGCGGAGAATGAGATTAAAGCGGAAAGAAAGCAAGCGGATCGGCTGAAAATAGATGTCGTCTCCATGGTGGGCGGTGCTTTGATTCTCGTCATTCTGATCGGGTGGATACTGATCCGGGACATAACGGTTTCCGTCAAGAGAGTGGCCGTCCTGGCAAACCAAGTGGCGGATGGGGACCTTAAGGTGGAGCCCCTGGAGATCAAGTCGAAGGATGAGATCGGCCAATTGACGCAATCCGTCAATACGATGGTAGACAACCTGAGAGCTCTGATCACAAGCGTGCTGGCTTCGATTCAGAATGTCTCGGCTTCAGCGCAGCAAATATCCGCCAGCACGGAGGAAATCGCCAGCGGCAGCTCCAGCCAATCCCATGCGGCGCAAACGATGAACGAACTGATCCGTGAATTCACGGATTCCATAGACGCCGTTGCGAAGAATGCGGAATATGCCGCCCAGCTGTCGGGCCAAACGAAGCAGGGCGCGGAAGAAGGAGGACATACGGTATCGTCGTCGATCCAGGGTATGAATCACTTGAGCCGACAAATGTCGCTGCTGCAGGACGATTCGAATAAGATCGGCGACATCATCGAAGTCATTGACGATATCGCGGAGCAGACGAACCTGCTCGCCCTGAATGCCGCCATTGAAGCCGCGCGCGCAGGCGAGCAAGGCCGGGGTTTTGCGGTCGTTGCGGATGAAGTGCGCAAGCTGGCGGAAAGAAGCGGCGAAGCGACCAAGCAAATCGCCTCGATCATTAAAGGCATGCAGCACAACACCCAGCAAAGCGTGAAGGCGGTTACGGATGCCGTAAGCTTGTCCGAGAAAACGGAAACTGCGTTCGGGGATATCATTCGGAAGGTGAATGAAGCGGCGAAACAAGTGACGGAAATTGCCGCGGCCAGCGAGCAGCAAGCCGCCCAATCCGGGGAAGTGATGAACGCCATCGAATCCATCGCCGCAGCAAGCGAAGAATCCACCGCCGCAGCCGAAGAGACGGCTTCCTCGGCGCAATCGTTGGCCGAGCTGGCAGAAGAGTTGAATGCCTCGGTTTCCAAATTCAAGATTTAATGCAACCGCCCAGGAGGAGGCCACCCATGTTCAATTGGCTAAACAACTCGTTAAAGAGAAAATTGTTTGCGATTTTCATCTTGGTCTCCATGATCCCGGTGGCCATAAGCTCCTATATTCAATATAACAATTCCCGGTCGACTCTCGATCGAGTGTTGGTGGATGATTTGGAGCGGGTAGTGGGGTTGTCCCAATACTACTTCGCGCAGAAAGAAAATGATGCATTGACGATTGCCAATATTTACGTCCAGGATGCCGAGCTGGTAGACGCTTTCCGCCGCAAAGACCGTGTTGCGTTGGATGTCATGATCGCTCCTTTATTTCAGACGCTGAAGCAAGAAGCGGGGATTACCGTTTTCGAATTCGGCGACGAGAATGGAGTCGTATTCACGCGCGGCCACCAGCCCGGAAAATACGGGGATGACAAGAGCGGAAACGAGTCGGTCAAGACCGCCATATCCGGGAAGCCGATCAAAGGAATCGAGTTCGGAGAAAGCGGCATGGCGGTTCGGGCCATTGTCCCGATTAATGCCGATGGCAAGGTGATCGGCACTTTGCAGACGGGATTCGGCTTTAACGACGCATTCTTGAAAGAAATCGAACAAGCGGCAGGCGGCAAAGTATCCGTCTATAAAGACAGTACGTTAATCAACACTTCAGAGGACGATAAAAGCGGAATCGGCAAAACGCTGGAGGACTTGACGATATTCGAGAAGGTGTCGAAGAACGAGCTTGTCAACCAGCAGCCGGACAGCAGCCATATCGAAGTGTTCTATCCGATGTTTAACCCATCGGGAAGCAATGTTCAAGGGATGGTGAAAATCAACAAAGATTTGTCAGCGATTCTAGCGATGCAAAAACAAGCACTGTCCGTTTCTTCCATTATTCTGATTGCCACCATGGCGGCAGCCATTGCCTCGGCTTCGATCATAAGCCGGCATGTCACCAACCCGATCAAGGAGCTCACCGAATTTGCCGGTCTCCTCTCGCAAGGAGATTTTACGAGAAATCTGAATGTGAAATCGCAGGATGAAATCGGCCGGCTCGTGGACTCCCTGAACCGGATGGTCATCGAATTGCGCGAAATGATTCGCCGAACGATCGACTCCGCCCATAGCGTAGCCGCAGCCGCGCAGCAAATTTCGGCCAGTACGGAAGAGATCGCGAGCGGCAGCTCGACCCAATCCCAATCGGCCCAGTCAATGAATGAACTCATAAAGGAACTGACGGTATCGATCGATTCCATTGCCCATAGTGCCGGGACCGCGGCTCGGCTGTCCAACGAAACGCAGCAAGAGGCGCAAGACGGCGGCAAAGTGGTGAATGCGTCCATCGACGGCATGAAGAAATTAAGCGGAATGACGGAGGTTCTTCAAGTCGAATCGCAAAAAATCGGCGAAATCATCGAAGTGATCGACGATATCGCGGAGCAAACGAATTTGCTGGCCTTGAACGCGGCAATCGAGGCAGCAAGAGCGGGCGAGCAAGGCCGGGGATTCGCCGTCGTGGCCGACGAGGTTCGCAAACTGGCGGAACGCAGCGGCGAGGCGACCAAACAAATTTCCAACATCATCAAGGGGATGCAAGAAAACACCTATCAAAGCGCGCAAGCCGTATCCGAAGCAGTATCCGTATCGCTGGAAACGGGGAAAGCTTTTGAATCGATTTTGAACAAGGTCAAGGAGACCGCCGATCAAGTCACGGAAATTGCGGCAGCCAGTGAAGAACAAGCGGCGCAATCGGGAGAAGTGCTTCGTTCCGTGGAGACCATCGCGGAAGCAAGCGAACAAGCGGCGGCGGCTGCCGAGGAAACCGCTCATTCGACCCAAAGCTTGGCGCAATTGGCGGAAGACCTGAACGGCTCGGTCATGAAATTTAAAATCGGCTAGGGAGTGAGCGCAGATGGGCTCCAATCAAGGACAATTCATTGAGGTGGGCATCGCCAAAGAAAGGTATGCCATCAAAATTTACGATATCCATGAAATTATCAAAATGCAGGATATTACAGCCATCCCGAACAGCAAGCCGCATATTAAAGGGGTCATCAACCTGCGGGGCAAAATCGTGCCGATCATCAGCTTGCGGAATCGGTTCGGCATGGAAGAGGATCCGTATTCCAGAACCACGCGGATTGTCGTCGTCAATCATGGTGAAGAAATCGTCGGGATCGTGGTCGATCGGGTCAACCAAGTCATTACCTTCAGCGACATTCAGTCTCCTCCGGAAAGAGTGGGAGGAGTGGACGGATCTTATTTTTCCGGTATCGGCCATTCGAATGGAGGCTTAGTCAGTCTCTTGAAGCTGGATCAAGTCCTGTATGAGTAGAATGGAGGGGACGTAAGTGAGCTCGTACGATGCCTCGCAGTTCATGGCCGTGTTTTTGGAAGAGGTAGAAGAGCAGCTGCAAATCATGGAGCAGGAAATCATGAGGTTGGAGCGGGACGGGTCGTCGGAAGAAGCAGTTCAAAGCTTGTTTCGGACGGCTCATACGCTGAAGGGCTCTTCTGCGGCCATGGGCTTTGATCAAATGAAGGACTTGACCCACGAAATGGAACACATCCTGGATCAAGTCCGCAACAAGCAGCTTTCCATCACGAATGAAATGGTTAATTTGTTGTTTAAATGCTTGGATCATTTGGGTGTATTGAAAGACGAGATCGTGACGGGCCGCAGCCAATCGCCCGATATCCCAGCGCTGGTGGAGGAGCTGCACCGGTTCACATCGTCCGCGGCCTCGCTGCCCATTGCGCTTCCGGCTGGGCCGCAGGCGCGGACGGCTTCGGAAGCGGTCGACTTCGCTTCTTTGAGCTACGACCACCAGCTGAGAATTCAAGAGCATATCGATCATGGCTTGAGCATTGCGGCGGTCACGGTGGAGATTTCCCCCGACTGTATCATGAAGCTGGCGAGAGCGCATATCATCTCGAATCAATTGAGCTCCATGGGTATCGTGGTCCACACCTTGCCTCCGCTCGAATCGCTGGATGAAGATGCGGACATCAGCAAGATCCTGTATATCGTGGCCACCGAAGATGCCGGCGTTAACTTCGAGCAGGCTCTGTCCGGGATGATGGACATTGCAGGCGTCGAGGCTTGTCCGCTGCTGCTGTCAGCGGCATCTCCTTCCGCGAATCCGAGGCCGGGCGAGAACCGGCAGCCGGAGGAGGCGAAGCGCAAAGCGCAAACCGTAAGGGTAGACGTGGAGCGGTTGGAGCAGCTGATGAATCTGGTCGGGGAGCTGGTCATCGACCAGACGCAAATCTCCAGAATCGGAAACGTGCTGGGCCATCGCTACGCTTCCGACGATGCGGTCGATGATCTGGAGCAAGTATCCGACCATATTTCCCGCGTCATCGGGGAACTGCAGGATAGCGTGATGAAAGCGCGCATGCTGCCGATCGAACAGCTTTTCAACCGGTTTCCCCGCATGGTGCGCGATTTGTCCCAGTCGCTGGGCAAAGATATCGACCTTGCGATCGAAGGGCACGAAACGGAGCTTGACCGGACGGTGATCGAGGAGATCGGCGATCCGCTGATCCACTTGATCCGCAACGCGATCGACCATGGAATCGAAAGCGGAGACGCGAGGCGCCATGCCGGCAAACCGTCAAAAGGGATGCTTCGGATCACCGCGGCCCACGAAGAGAATCAAGTGGTCATAACGGTCGAGGACGACGGAGCGGGGATCGATCCGGACAAAATGAAAAGCGCTGCCGTACGCAAAGGAATCATCACGGCAGAAGAGGCGCAGGGGTTATCGGAGAAGGAATCGATCCACCTGATCTTCCGCCCCGGATTTTCCACGGCCGCAACGCTCAGCGATGTGTCCGGGCGGGGCGTCGGCATGGACATCGTGAAGAGCCACATTGAGAAGCTGAACGGGATCATCGATATCGATATGACGCTGGGGCAAGGGACCCGATTCAAAATCAAGCTGCCGTTGACCCTTGCCATCATTACCGGCTTGAGGGTGGAGCTGAACAAGCGAACGTTTATCATTCCCATGAGCAGCGTGGTGGAAATCGTACGCATCCCTCCGGAAGAGATCCAGACGATCAAGAGCGACCCGGTTGTCGTGATCAGGGGCGAGGTGCTTCCGTTAATCTGGCTCCATGATTATTTGCAAATTCCAAGAACGGAAGCCGGCAGGAAGCACTTGCCCGTCGTCGTCGTAGGAGCGGGCGAAAAAAGAATCGCGATCGTGGTGGACGAGCTGAACGGCAACCAAGAGGTGGTCGTCAAATCCCTCGGCTCTTATGTCGGCAAAATCAGCGGCATCTCCGGGGCGACCATACTCGGGGACGGCAGAGTCGGCCTCATATTCGAAGTGGCCGGAATCGCCAAAATGATGAAGGCCGCACATTCCGGATAACGTCGGAGGGGCTTTATGACCCAGCAGGATCAGGACTACTATCGATTTACTCAGCTGCTGAAGAAAAAGTCGGGCATCGATTTGATCTTATACAAAGAAAACCAGATGATTCGCCGACTTACCAACTTTAGAGAGAAAATAGGCTTCCGCACCTTCGTCGATTTTTTTCATGCCATGGACAAGGATCGGACGGTTTACGATGAATTCCTGGATCATATGACGATTAACGTTTCGGAATTTTACCGCAATCCGAACCGCTGGGAATACCTCCAAAATCGGGTCATCCCGGAACTGCTCACCCGCGCGAATCGGATCAAATGCTGGAGCGCGGCCTGTTCCACCGGCGAGGAGCCTTACACGCTGTCCATGATTCTCTCCGGCTTCTTGCCGGTCAGAGACATCCAGGTGCTGGCCACCGATATCGACCAAACCGCCATGGACAAAGCGAAAGAAGGCAAGTATCGTCCATCCTCCGTCAAGGATGTCCCCAAAGCTTTATTAGCGAAGCATTTTTCCATGAAGGAGAACCTTTACCGGATATCGGAAGACCTGAAGAAATGCGTGCGATTCAAAAAGCAGAATTTGCTGGCGGATCCGTTCGAGCAAGGCTTCGACCTCATCGTTTGCCGCAACGTACTGATCTATTTTACCGAAGAAGCCAAAGAAGATTTGTTCCGCAAGTTCGGTCAAGCTTTAAGAAAAGGCGGCTATTTGTTTGTCGGGGGAACCGAACAAATCATCAACCCGGGACAATTTCAATTGGAGCCCGTCAGCACGTTTTTCTACCGCAAAATATAATGGAGGTGCCCCATGCTAAGAGTGCTGGTCGCCGATGATTCCGTCTTTATGAGAAAGCTCCTGATCCAGCTCATCGATGAAGAGCCCTCCATGAAAGTGATCGGCACGGCGAAAAACGGTTTGGAAGCCGTGGATCTGGTGAAAGGGCTTAAGCCGGATGTCGTGACCATGGATGTTGAAATGCCCCGGATGAACGGGTTGCAGGCGCTGGAAAAAATCATGACGGAATGTCCCGTTCCGGTCGTGATGGTCAGTTCGTTGACCCATGAAGGGGCCAAAGAAACCATTCAGGCATTAAGGCTGGGAGCCGTCGATTTTATCGCGAAGCCGTCGGGATCGTTATCGGCGGACATGCATCTGGTGAAAGACGATTTGATCGCCAAAATCAAAGCCGCCTCGGTTTCGTCGCTTAAAAAGCTCACCCCGCTGAGAGGCAGCAGGGTGAGCGGGTTTGCGGGCGCGGAACGGGCACCGGCACTCAAATCCGAGAGCAGGAAAAGTTTCGATCAGATTTTTGCGATCGGGACATCCACCGGAGGCCCCCGGGCGCTGGAAAGCGTGCTTACCGGATTGCCCGGCGATTTTCCATACCCGGTTCTCGTCGTGCAGCATATGCCCCCCAAATTTACGCTTTCGTTAGCCCAGCGGTTAAACGGCTTGGTCAGCTTGAACGTCGTAGAGGCAGAACAACATCAGCTCATTGCGGGCGAGACGGTGTATATAGCTCCGGGGGGCTTCCATATGGAAGTTTCACAGGAACGCGGGGTATATCGGATTTCCTTGAACGAAGAGCCGCCGCGCGGTCGTCATCGGCCTTCCGTGGACGTCCTGTTCGAGTCTGTCGCCAGGTTGTCCCGGTTAAGGAGGCACCTGGTTATCATGACCGGGATGGGAGGCGACGGGGCCAAAGGCATGCTGGAAGCCAAACAATTAGGCGCATCCTCGACCATCGCGGAATCGGAGGAGACCTCTTTAATCTTCGGCATGCCGAGGGTGGCCATCGAGCTCGGATGCGTGGATCATGTCGTTCCGCTGCATAAGATCGCGGACAAGATGGTTTCGGTTGCGTCTTTGCCGGGATAAGCCCGCAACGGGACCGATAACACAAAATTTCGACGATCGGGATGTCGGTTCGACAAGTTTATTTTTGAGAATCAAGAATAAACATAGATGCATCATGTCCCAAGAATATTTTACTTCCATTATAAAAAGTTTTGGATTGAATATCCCTGTACCCTATTTTAGTCATAATGTCAGTTAGCTTTACTTGATTAAATCCGTTATGAACGATATCTGAAACGATTTTTTCATTTTTATTAAAATCTACGATTAGTAAATGTCCTCCTTCATTCAGAACATCGAATAACCTTGATAAAACGAATTCAACATCAGGAATATGAAGTAGAACCTGAGCCATAAAAATATAGTCAGCATGTAAATCCGATAGAGCTTCCTTTTCAAAATCAAAGCATAAAGTAACTGCATTCTGAATATTAAAATCAGATATTTTTTGCTTTATTTGATTAATCATGTTTTGTGATGTATCCAGAAACAGCATAGAATTAAAATCGTTTAACAAGTTCATTCCGACAAGACCGGTTCCACACCCAAAATCAATAGCATTCTTACTATTAGCGTCAACTAAATATTCACGAATGGCATCTGATGATACCTTTGCAATTTGAATTCTTTCGGAAGTGTCATAACTATTAGCTATCATTTCAAACTTATCCGTATTTCCCATTCGTATTTCTCCAATCTGCAGCCTTAGCTCGGTATTCGACCGGACTAAGGCTGTTTCATTATTTCTGAGCAGTTCAATCCAGAAGCGTGCTTATGCGAATGCTCTCAATCTTTGCATCTTTTATGTGAAATGTCATTACATCCACATAATTTACCGGTGTATATCGGAAATTATCCTCTTCGATGGTCGCTCCATCTCCCATCAGATTTCCTTCAGGATACGCTTTTTTAAGCTCTTCCACACTGTCACCGACTTTGATATTTCGGATTGTGGAATATTTAGGATCGGTAATTTCAATCTCGGTTACATGGAAATTACTTCCTTCACCCGTGTTGAATGTTTCTATTTCAAGCCCCAGAAATTTGTATTGTTTCTTCGTGCGGCCAAGGAATTGATCCATGTTTAACCCATCGTCTTTGGAATAGGTGTGGGATTTTTTCTCTTCCGCCTTTCCCAACATACTTTCAAGCTTTTCATCGTCAACAATGTCAGAAATGGCAATTGTATTGTCTTTATGGACAAAAGAAAGCTCTTTTAGAATCACATTCCCGTTCTTTTGAATAGTGCCCTCCTTGATCACCCCGGAATCAGTGCTATTGCCCTCTGAATTACTGTCCGATGAGTCGATTGGAGCCGCCGACGAATCCGCCCGGTTTTCCTGACATCCCGCCAACAGTGTCGTAAGAAGTACCGCGAGCGACACCAGAGCTGCTGATTTTTTTAATGCTTTCATAATCATTTCCCTCCAAAAATTAATTTGTTTAACCTTATGAGGTCATTATATGAAAACAATTTATTAGTGTAATAACAAACTTGTATCAATCTTGTAACTTCATGATAAGGGAAGAATGATAGAAACGGTGGTTCCCACATCTATTTTGCTTTCAATTGCCAAGTATCCGTTAAATTTCTCGACGATTTCTTTGCACATGGAAAGTCCCAGTCCTGAACCCTTGGCAACGTTTGAATTCTTCGCCCTATAAAATCTTTCCTGAACCAGAGCAATCTCATCCTCATTGATTCCGATACCCTGATCACTTATTTGAATGACCGCTTCCTTCTGTCTGATAAACATTTCGATTCTAATCCGCGTGTCGGCATTGGAATACTTTATGGCGTTATCTAAAATATTCGCAATGGCGTGTGTCATCAATATTTGATTTATATATACAAAAGCCTTTTTTCCCGGCTTTACTTCCAGCGTTATTCCTTTGTTCTCAGCTTTTGATCGCAGCTCTGCAACCACACGATCGGTTAACTCAGATAAATCTGTCTTTTCCTTGCCTATTTCTTCTGGACCTGCCTTGTCAAACCGAGATAACATTAACAACTCATTGATGAGCAGGGTAAGCCTGTCCGATTCATTTACAAGATGAAAATAGATCTTTTGTAAATCCTTGTCCTCATTTTCTCCCTCATATAAATATTGGGAAAATCCCCGAATGGCGGCGAGCGGTGTTTTCAGTTCATGAGAAACATTGGAGACAAACTGCTTCTGATGTTGAATATAGTCGTTCAATTGAATACCCATCTGGTTTAATCCTGCCGCAAGCATCCCCAGCTCATCTTTCCTGTTCAATTGGACCTGCTGGAACTGCTGTTTAGAGAATTTCTCTGTAGCACCAAGCAGATATTTGATCGGTTTTGTCGTATTGCGGGCAATGAATAAGCTTACAAGCGTGATCAGAACAAGAAATCCTACTGCGCCAGCAAATAAAATATAACGGATTTGATCCATGATAACGTAAAAGTATGAAAGGTCTTCCACAAACTCGAACACATAAATATTTTGATAATACTTATCTTGAATGGGTACTGCAAAATACAGCAATTTATTATCGGTGACCGTGTAAGCATAATTCCCCTTGAGGGCATTTTCAATATTCCCCTTAAAAATCAAAGGAGTCCCGTCATTAATGATAATTCCATTCACCGCCAATCCCAATAGCTTCTGATTGCTATCGTAGATCCGCACTTCCTTGCCTGATGCTTTCAACCTCTCCAAAGCGCTTCTCGGCACATCTGAGACTTGCCCCTCACCTGTTGATCTGTCATTCTTTGCGAGGATTTCTCTAAAGGACAGCTCATACAAGTCGGCCTGTTCCATCATTTTCTTTTCTATGGTCACAAAACTAAAGTAGTCGATAGCTTTATTCACGGAAATAATAATAACGGCAAAGGATAATACAGAGAAAAATAAATAATTCAACAAAAGCCGGGTTGCATATTTCAGGTGGAGTCACCACCAAGCTGATAGCCAAATCCGTAAATGGTCTTAACATACTTGGGGTTTTCGGCGTCATCCTCCAGCTTCTTTCTTAACCGCATGATGGTCATATCCACGCTGCGGCTGTCACCCAAATAGTCATAGCCCCACACGATCTCTAGAAGTTCATCCCTTGTAAATATTTTTCCGGGCCTTTTAAGCAGCGTTTCCAGAATTTTAAATTCTTTGGCTGTCAGAGAAACCGGAGTTCCGTTCTTCAGCACCACTTTTGTTTCCAGATCAAACGCCAGTTCTCCATAATTCATCTGTTTGTCTTCGCTGTATCTTTTCTGATCGCTGTTCTCATATCTTCTTAGTACAACTTTGATTCTTGCAATGAGTTCCCGGTTATCAAAAGGCTTGGTAAGATAATCTTCCGCCCCAAGCTCAAGTCCTAACACTTTATCTATAATTTCATTCTTCGCCGATAACATAATCACAGGGATCGCTTGTTTCTTGGTAATTTCCTTGCACAGATCATAGCCAGAATAGTCCGGCAGCATTAAATCCAGTAAAACCAAGTCCGGCTTAAAGGAATCCAACTCCTTGAGTCCCGTACCGCCATTTTCCGCTGTCAGCACCAGAAAGTTTTCCCTTTTGAGCACAAGCTCAATTAAGTCTCTGATGGCCTCTTCATCATCAATTACGAGAATCTTTTTCACTCGATCCCTCCTCCCACAAGTATGGTTATTCGTTTATCGCCTGCCAAATGTCCTGTTCATTCCTTTACTCCAATGGCTAGAATCGGTGTAAAAAGGAAGTTATCATCACGAGTGCAAGCAACGAAGTTGGAGAAGATACAGCATTGTTGCCGGCCGAGCGTACGCTTTATTTATTATCCAATCTGGGCTTACTTATGATACGGTTCCCCCCGGTTAATCCGAAAAGCCCGATAGATCTGCTCCACTAATACAAGCCGCATAAGCTGATGAGGATAAGTCAGCCTGCCGAAGGACAGCTTCTTATCGGCCCGCTTCAACACAGGATCGGACAAGCCTAGCGATCCGCCTATGACGAAGGCCACGTGGCTTTTGCCGTAGGTACCGAGCTTGTCGAGATGCCCGGCAAGCTCTTCCGAAGACCAGAGCTCCCCGCCGATGGCAAGAGCAACGACATGTGCGTCGTCTTTGATCTGAGCGAGGATACGATCGCCTTCGCGGCCGACGACTTGGCGTTCTTCCGCTGCACTTAGAACCTCCGGCGCTTTTTCGTCGGCTACCTCGGTGAGGGTAATTTTCGCATAGGGTCCTAGGCGCTTTACGTATTCAGCAATCCCTTGGACGAGGTAGGATTCCTTTAACTTGCCTACGCTGACGATCTGAATGTGCATGAAATTTACTGGCTCCCAGAACTAATGATATTCTGAACGCGTCCGACCTGACCGTCTTGCAGCCTAACCTTGATCCCATGCGGATGCTGCGGCGAGTTCGTGAGCAGATCCTTCACGATACCTCGCGTTGTTTTCCCCGTACGCTGATCTTGCTTCAATACGATATCGACCTCAAGTCCAGGCTTAACGTCGCTGCGAATTTTTCCGTTACCTGCCATTGCGTTCTTCAACTCCTGCTTCCAATCATGTTTGTAACCTTATCGTACCACAACGACGAATCAAGCAAAAACCCGACCGGATCTCCAATCCGCACGGCCATCAGTTCATTACCTTTAAAAATATCTCACAAGAGGTGCGGAAATGTCCGATAAAATAGATCGTAGGCAAGCCCGAACGAAGCAGCTCCTTCATCAAGCGCTTATGAGCCTCATCAAACAGAACGGCGTGGACTGCGTAATGCACTGGCTCGAATCCGGGATGAATCTGACTCCTCGCCAGATGGGCACCCTCATGACGCAGATCATCAATCATGGACCGATTATTGCGCCAGGGCTGAGAGAAAATCCACTCAATCATTAACGCCAATTTCTTCTACATGATTACTATTTATGAGGTAAAATAGTGAAACCATCATCATTTCGTCAAATTACACCCAGGAGCGACGCTACATGACCCTGCCATCCATCACATCTACCCGTTCCTATTCAGCTCCGGCTAGCATCTGGACCATCTTGATCTGCACGACCGTGATTCTGGGAAGCCTGCTCGGCTTGTTCACGAATGTCTATAAGAAACAACTTACGAAGGAAATCTATAGAGACGCCGCCTACCAGCTGACCGCGAATGCCTCCGCTCTCGCGTCTGCAATCGATAGCAGACTCTTACTCTCAAATGGTTTAAAAGCCTTCGTAGTCAACGAACTTTCGCATAACGATGAGATCAACCCCGCCTATTTTGATACCTTCGCAACTCAATTCATGGGTCAGATAGAGGGGATTCGCAACTTCTCCATCTATCCTAACGGAATAGCGAAATACGTTTACCCGTCCGTCGGCAACGAGAAAATTCTCGGCTTAAATGTTTTCACCGCCAAAGACCCGTCCGTCCGCAAGAATGCCCAGAGAGCCCAACTCACCGACGACATCACGGTGCTAGGTCCTCGCGAACTGGCGCAAGGCGGTGTCGGGCTAATGTCCAGGCAATCCATCTATATAGATAACCGGTTCTGGGGCTTCGTCTCCGTCGTACTCGATATTACCCCGATCCTGCAGGAAGCCGATTTGTTCAATGCGTACAAAGGGATCGACTTTGCCGTGAGGGGTAATGGCCGGCATCTCTTGGGGGATCCCAAGCTATTCGATTCCCCGAAGCTTCTGGAAGAGGTTGAATTGATGGAAGGCTATTGGGAAATTGCCGCGGTACCACGGAAAGTCTTCCTGGACTCCGTTCATTCGAAGATTAAAGTCATACAACTGATCTGCGCCTTTTCCCTGCTCATGATTCTTTATTTCCTGTATGTCCAGCTTACTCAGAAAGCCAAGCTTCAGAGCTTGGTGAATGTACGTACAAACAATCTGGAACAAGCGGAAGAAGAACTGCGAGGACAACTGAATCTTCTGGAAAATAAGGAGCAAGCCGTCCGGTACATGGCTTATCACGACGCCGTTACAGGCTTGTACAATCGGACGTATTTCAACGAACATCTGGGGAACCTCATTGAAAAGAGCAAGGAATCCGGGCTAACGTTAGCGGTTCTGTACCTAGACTTGGATCATTTCAAATCGATTAACGATACGCTTGGACACATCTATGGCGATATTCTCCTGAAGGAAGTAGGCCAAAGATTATCTTGGGCGTTGAATGGCGGCGAATCGATCTCCCGCATCGGCGGCGATGAATTTACGATTATCGTGCCGAACGTCGTTTCTTCGGATCAAGCTAGAGACATCGCTATTCAGGTTCGTGAATTATTCCAACAGCCCTTCCTGCTGAAGGATACGGAATATTTCGTAACGACCAGCATCGGCGTAGCGCTCTACCCGGATAATGGCGAGGATGACATCACGCTGATGCGAAATGCAGACCTCGCCATGTACCGTGCGAAGGAAGAGGGAAAGAACCAATACCGGTTCTTCGACGGAACGATGTTTCCTGACGCCAAAGAGACGATGGAGATCAAGAACAGCCTTCGCCGCGCTCTGGAACGGGACGAGTTTCTTATCCACTACCAGCCGCAAGTTGACGTTCCATCCGGTAGAATCATCGGTCTCGAGGCTCTAATTCGCTGGAACCATCCCATGCGGGGCTTGATTCCGCCGAGCAGCTTCATTCCGATCGCAGAAGATTCGGGACTGATCGTCCCGATTGGCGAACGGGTTCTTCAGATGGTGTGCGCGCAGAGCAAAGCCTGGCGGCAAGCCGGTTTCCCGCCGATTCGCATTGCCGTCAACCTATCGGCAAGACAATTCGGTCAGAAGGATTTGACGGAAAGAATCAAGCAGATCGTAGAGGACAACCAATTGGATCCGGGAGATATCGAGCTGGAAATCACGGAGAACATGGCCATGAAGGATGACAAACAAGCTACCCTTCAAGAGCTGCGGGACATGGGCTTCAAGATCTCCATCGATGATTTCGGAACCCAATATTCCTCTCTCGCATATCTAAAGAAACTGCCCGTCGACAAAATCAAGATAGATCGTTCCTTCATCAACGGAATTTCCCGCGATCATAAAGACGAAGCGATCATTTTGGCCATGCTGCTTATCGCGGACCGCCTAAATCTATCTATCATAGCGGAAGGCGTGGAAACGAGCGAGCAGTTATCCTTTCTTCAGGATAACCAGTGCCATGAAATTCAAGGGTTTATCTTCCACAAGCCTCAGCCTGCCGAAATGATCGAGCAGCTGCTGCACAAGCAATCGGCTATTGTGAAGGGACAAGCATAAACGGCTGTCGCCGTCCTTGGGATGGCGGCATAGGTTTATGTCGGAGACGATTCAGAAATGAATAGCGTAATTCTATACATTCTAAATCGTTGAAAAAAGTCTTCAAGACCGCCGCATCGGGCGTGATCTTGAAGACTTTTGTTTGTTTTATCTGCCGCGCGAAGCGCCGCGACCGCCGCTCCGGCCACCGCCGGAAGGTCCTCCCGGACCTTTGAAGCCGCCTTTGCCGCCGCCGCTCCTCGGTCCGGACGAGCGACCGCCTTTGGAGAAACCGCCGCTTGCGCCAGCTCCTCCGGAGGAACGGCCAAAACCGCCGCCGCCACGACTGTCGCCGCGCTCGGCCCTAGCATTGTCGGCCGCGCGTTCCGCCATCCGTTCGGCGGAATTCCGCCTGCTCGTACCGCCGCCCGCGCTAGGACGACCCGCTCCGCGTTCATCCGCCGCAGCACGACCGAAACCCGCTCCCGAACGACCGCCGCGCTCATCCGCGGACTTGCGCCCGCCGAACCCGCCGGCTCTGCCGGCACCGCCAGCACCCGCCGGCCGGCCAAAACCGCCGCGAGCGCCTGCAGGCTTGCGCCCCGTGCCAGCTCCCGCGCTTCTGCCCCCGCGCGCTCCGCGCTCGCCGTCGAACGAGAACCCGATCGCCTCGTCCGAAGCCTCGGCGCTCGCTGAAGACCGACCGCCGCGCCCAGCGCTTACCGCTTCGCGGCTCTGCCCGCGATCCACCCACTCGCCCGTGCTCGAGCGGTTGCCCGAGCCCGGCTTCGCCACTGCGCCGCGCCGCTTATCGCCGCCGCGCCCACTGCCTGCTCCCGCGCCATACGGCTTGTCGCCTCCACGCGCCGCACCGCCGCTGCGACTCTTAGCCTGCCCTGCGCCGCCGCCACGGGCCGACCGACCGCCGCCGCTTCCGCCGCGTCCAAGCCCTCCCGTGCTGCGCGGACCTTCCAGTCCTCCGCCGCCAAGCTTCGCGCCTTCTTCGCTTCTGCGCTCCATCGCCATCTGGATGCCGTTCTCGATGTCCGCAAGCTCCCGGCGATCCTTCGGCGCGATCAAAGTAATCGCTAACCCTTTTTCGCCCGCGCGTCCTGTCCGTCCGATCCGGTGAATGTAGCTCTCCACGTCTTCCGGTACGTCATAATTGAACACGTGAGTAACGCCTTCCACATCCAACCCGCGCGCGGCAATGTCCGTCGCGACAAGCAACTGGAGACGCGCATCGCGGAATCGCTTCATAACTTGCTCGCGCTTCGCCTGCGACAAGTCGCCATGCAGCTCGTCCGAGGAATAACCCAATTCTTGCAACGCCACGTTGAGCGCATTCGCCCGGCGCTTCGTCCTGCAGAAAATAATGCTCAAGTAAGGCTGCGTCACTTCCAATAACTTCACTAGCGTATCTTGCTTCGCCCGATCCGATGTCTCGACGACCCACTGACGAATGTCCTTCACGGTTACTCTCTCGGCTTTCACCGTAACATGCTGCGGATTGCGAAGGATGCGCCCCGCCATTTCCCGGATCGAGGCCGGCATCGTAGCCGAGAACAGCATCGCTTGCTTCTTATAAGGCGTCTGGTGCAGAATCTCTTCGACTTCTTTAAGGAAGCCCATGTGAAGCATCTGATCCGCCTCGTCCAAGACGAGCATTTTCACGCCGCCAAGCGTGATCGTTTCCCGCCGAATGTGGTCGAGCAGCCTGCCCGGTGTAGCCACCACCAGATGGATGCTGCCTTTCAGCTTGAATAGCTGTGCTTCCACGTCTTGTCCGCCATATACGGCAAGCACTTTGATCCCGTCTTCCGGCGTAAGCAGCTTCTTGATCTCCGCCGTAATCTGTATCGCAAGCTCCCGCGTAGGCGTTACGATTAGCCCCTGCACGTAAGGCTGGTCCGTCTTGATTTTGTCCAGCATCGGCAGCACGAACGCCAATGTTTTACCCGTACCCGTCTGCGCTTGGCTGATTACGTCATGCCCGGCGATCACGATCGGAATCGTTTCCTCCTGCACCGGCGTCGGCGTTACGATCCCCATCGCTTTCAGTATCGCTGCCCGTCCTTCTGACACGCCTAATTCCGCAAAGTCCGTCATTTAAACCACTCCATCCTCTAATCCCTAACTCATTGGCTTCCCAAACCAAACCCATCTTATCCATCCGATTCTTTAGCCATTACCCTCTATCCTACCACATCCGGGCCTTCCGCATGTAACTTCCGCGCGAATCCGCGCAAAAGAACCCGAATCGGCCGAGTCCCAAAGGAACTATAGAGCACCCATGTGCTTCCTCGTTCGAGTTAGTCGAACTAATTGGGCGCTGAGAGTCACTCATGTGTATCGTAGTTCGAGTTAGTCGAATTATTACACTCGAGCACCCGCTGCCACACGCCAAAAAAACCCCTTACTCCCCCCAACGGGGGAAGTAAGCGGGAATCCGCGCGTATAAAGCGACCGCCTTCGACCATCCTAGTGACAGGAGGTGAAATGAGCAATGGCTAAGGATGTACTCTGCGAAGTGAATTCCTGCAAGTATTGGGCGCCTGGGAACGCCTGCAACGCCTCTTCGATCTATGTCGTCAACAACCGCAACAAGCAAGCCTCCCATTCGGAGGAAACAGACTGCAAGACGTTCGAACCGAAAATCTAGGGAACGCAAGCTCGTGCGTACCTGCAAGGCAAAGGGCATCCGTCGGGGATGCCTTTTGTCTAATAACCGCCTTTTGTCTTGCTCTAACTGCCGCTAATAGCACATCGCGCTCGTTCCCTTGTATTGTAACCAAAATGAGAATTATTATCACTAAATTGTCAAATCATCTCATTCAACTACGTCGAACCTTCCAACATATATCTTATCCATTGGCCCATGGGAGCGAACGTCAACTTTTGCAAGTGAATAATGGAGCCCGAAGGCAAACGAAACATTTGGGCAACGGTCATATAGAAGCACCAACCAACCAGTCCGGTATACCAGACCATCTCCCGTTTCAAGCCTTTCTTTCGAATTGAGCGCAAACCAACCCATAGGAGGATCACATACGCGATAATGCAGAAGATTACGCTCTCCATGTTTTATCCTCCTCTAGTTATTCTCCGTGATCGATTTGAACGATTTTTTGCTTAGCCCCATTCTTTTTATCGTGATTTTTACATGCGGATCGATTTTCACCTGCACGAAGGATGCCGGCCAATCCTTCTTCAGCTGCTTCCATTGCTTCGGATATTTGCGATGGATGACGTCGGCAAAACCTAAGATATCCGTTTGCAGGTTCTTCGTCGCGTTCCAGGATGTCTTGATCATATCTTTCACTTTGATTTCAAGTTGCTTCTCCATTTCTTTGATGACTTCCGGCTTATTTAAATCCAGATCGCAATTGGTCTCAAGAAGCATCCCCTCGCCTTTGACCGCGATTTCCATCGCGTAATGATCTCCGGATTTACGGGGCGTTACCTTCGTGGAGGAATGGTTGAGTCTGAAGGCGGAACTTTCCTTCCTATCCTGCGAATGACAAGGAAACGAGAACGTCGTGGCATTTATTTCGTCGCGCATGAATGCGACCCCCATGGCTTCGTTTCTCGTCAACCAACCGATCATTTTATCTCCCCTGATCACCGCCAATCTGCCTAATCTAAGCTTGGATGTAAGAGACGTCCTATTCATCGCGTCCACCGATGTGACCCCCGGAGAACCGGATACGAGGATCTCGGGCAATACGGCGCTGTGGGCCGGACTTACGATTCCCATCGCGAGATCGTATATCCTGACATTCGGCAGTGCAGAGAAGTCGGCTGCTTCCCTCCTCATCATTTCCTCGATCCCATCCCCCGGGATGATCTGAATTTGCATCAATTGCTCAAGAATCTTCCGTGCGTTCCCCTCCGCGATTAACACGCTTACCGTTTCCCTGGAATCCGGATTTCGAAAATAGACGTCCATAAGGGGGCCTAGACCTTGCTTGGCGGCAATATTGCTTACGACAATGACGCGAGTATGCGAGAAGAACAGCTTGCGCGGGCTTTCGAGCGAACTATGCCACACCGCATCGCGGATCGTTTTGCCTTTCGTGGAATAGACGATAACCGGTAATTTAGAAGCCCCTTCCCCAACGGCTGACATCGCTGCCGATATGGCAGAAGGGATAACGACCTGGTAGGAAACGACCCATTGCCCATCCTCCCAATCGATCGCCGTGGCCGATGTGATCGCAAGCTCGTTAAGCTCCGTCCGGTCCCAACAGCCAGTCGTTACTAAGCACATTCCGATAGATAAGAGGAATACCCGCGCTATTCTCCGCATCATGATCCTCCCGACCCCAGATTGTTGCGTCCCTTCCACCGCAACCCTATCCATAACGCGAAAGGCAGCAACGCATTAACCAAGAACAAAAAAGGAAACGACGTGAATTCTTGGTGCTCGCTGATGGACGCGTTACTAGGCCATGAATAGATGGCGGTCAGCAGCACGAGAACACCGAGCACGATAAGGAAGGGCTTCTCGAAGCGAATCCTGAATAAATGAACGATGCAGTGGACCGTTCCGAAGAAGAAAATGCAAAGCTTCATATACATCGTTGCGATCCATATGCAAATAAACAAAATGTCTATCCTTTCCAAGAAGATCTCCGTTATCGCGAACGTAGGGTAGGAAAGCATCTTGGGCAACTCCGGTCCGAATACAAACAGCACCAGCAGCACGATTACGAGCAACTGCCCTCCGGCGATGGTAACTCCCAGAACTCCAATCGCCCGAGAGTGACCGGGTTTATTCAAATAAGGGGAAAGAAGCAGAAGAAAAGCCGCTTCGGAGAACCATCCATACGGAGGAAGCCCCCCTTGAATGATCCGCGATATTCCGGATTCCGCTATGGGAAATAAATACTTCAAATCAATTTGATTTAATTGCAGAACAACATATATTGCAAGAAAATGAATCGCTCCCATAAATACGATAATGCTAATGCGTGCGATGACTTCGATTCCATGCGAAACCGCATAGATTACGACTATCAACGATACCGCGGCAAGGACAATGACGGGGGTTTTCGTAAGAAACTGCTCGGAAATAAAGTTAACGGACTCTCTCAGTATGGACGCCGTAGTGGCTAAGTAGTACTGCGCCAAGAGGATTCCGGTAATGATACTGACCGTTCTACCCAACTTATTCTCCAGTAATGTCAGGAAGGGCACTCCCGGATTCCGCATGCAGATGGAACCGAACAGCAGAGCCAGAACGACGCCGAAAACCCAAGCTAAGACAATCGAAATCCAAGCATCCTGTGAAGCGGCTCCGATGGCAATAGAGGGTACAACTAAAACGGCCGTAGGCATTATAGATTGCACCACGAGAATGATCGCTTGGAGTGTGGATATCTTTTGCTTTTGCTCCATCTGCATGAGCGCAACTCCTAAGTATCCGAATTGGGGCCGGGAGGAGCCGGCTTCTGTCCTTTGCCTTGTCTCGTTATGTTATTCTTCGATGCCATCGTCGGCGGGCGCTTCTTCATCGCCCACTGCGGGACGCGGATGAACGTATCTTTCCAATTGGTCCAAATAAACGGAGATAACGGGGCTAGATAGGGCACGCCGAATGACCTAAGTCCGGCGAGATGAATTAAGATCACCATCATTCCCGACATGATTCCGAACAGACCAAGCGTTCCGCCCAATATCATCATGACGAAGCGGATGAGCCTTGCGGCGATGGCCATGTTAATCGCGGGAATGACGAAGTTGGCAATCGCGGTGAACGATACGACAATGACCATAGCGGCGGAGACCAGTCCCGCTTGCACGGCCGCTTGCCCCAACACGAGCGCTCCAACGATGGATATCGCGGGGCCGATCACCCTCGGCATGCGCACCCCCGCTTCGCGCAACACCTCGAACGTAATCTCCATGAGCAATGCCTCGACGATAGCGGGGAAAGGCACGCCTTCGCGTTGCGCCGCTAAGCTGATGAGCAAAGGCGTCGGAAGCATCTCTTGATGGAAAGTCGAGATCGCTATGAACAATGAGGGTAACAACATAGAGATGAAGAACGATACGTAGCGAATGATTCGCAAGAAGGTAGCGATATCGTACCGTTGATAGAAATCCTCGCTGGATTGGAAAAACCGTACGAACGTGACCGGCGCAAGAAGCACGAATGGGGTTCCGTCCACGATGATCGCAATTTGACCTTCAAGTATTCCCGCAGCCGCAGCGTCCGGCCTCTCCGTGTTCTCTATGGTCGGGAACGGGGTCATGTTCGCGTCTTGAATGAACTCCTCGATATACGCGCTCTCCAGAATGCTATCCGTATCGATGCGATTCAGCCTAGTTCGAATTTCCTCGACGATCTTATCTTTGGCGATTCCTTTTAGGAACATGATCCCGACGTGCGTCTTTGTTTGTTTGCCTATTTGCCTTAGCTCTACCCTTAGTTCGGTGGATTTGATGCGTCTTCGCATTAAGGATATATTCGTCTTGATATTCTCCGTGAAGCTTTCCTTTGGCCCGCGGATAACGGTTTGCGAGCTGGGCTCCTCAATCGATCGATATTCCCCGCCATAGGTGTTAGCCGCCAGAGCAACCGTACAGCCTTGCAGGAAGACGAGCGTACAGCCTTCAAGGAGCTGATTCACCGCTTCATCCATCGAATGCAATTCTTTCACTTGTCCGACGGATAACACCTTGTTTTTAATAATTTTCAGCCACTCCGACGACGATGACGGTGACGTTTGTTCGCCTATTTCCGTCATTAGGGGGTGCAGGATCATCTGATTGACCGTCTGTTGATCGATTAAGTCGTAGATATATACGAAGGCAACGCCGTCCAAGCCCGTAGAATCATCGTTAATTTTCCGAACGACGATGTCGGAGCTCGTTCCGAGCACGGTTTGAATCATACGGAGATTATCCGCGATTTCGGTCGATACGAGAGACTTCGAATCCTTGGAGCTTGAGTCCTGGGTGCTCTTTGTCGCGTCACGTTTATCATTTTGAGCGGCGTTGTTGCGACTTTGGCTGCCTCTTTTCCTTTTTCCGCTTAAAAAAGGGATTTTCCAAGGTTTCAGGGGGGTCTCCTCCTCTGGATATAGGTTTAAGACGGCGGAGATTTGCTTCCCTGAAGGCGAGATTTAAGGATTACGGCCAACAGCAGGAAGACCGGGATACCGATTTGAAAAATCGGAAAATGGAATTTCAGATTCTTCTCGAACCCGAACCAAATATGCTGCATATAGCTTCTGAACATTAACGAACCCATGAAGATGAGCAGGCCAACGGGGATAACGGCCTTCCGACGATTCATTCGGAACACTTGGGTGAATACTAGCGTCGTCCCGAAGAAGTAAGCGGTCATCTTCATGAACACGCCGGCAAATAGCAACAAGGCCACGACAGGGTCTAATCGTTCAACGAAATTGGCAAATTGCACGAGATTAACGACTTGCATGAGAGGAACGACGCTGATACCCGATAACGTTCCTAAGCTGCCGATGATAACGATATTGGTCAAAGTAATGAAAGTGCCTGCGAACAAAAAGCTGAACAAGGTTGTTCTCGTCGTGCGGGCGCTCGGGCTGGCATGCTTCCAGAACATCAGGAACAACACCATCTCCCCGAAAGGAAAAGAAATCAGTTCCGGAATCGCGGCGTCCGCTACCTTCTTCAAGCCGTCATCTAGTATCGGCAGCAAGCGTTGATAATCAAAGATGCCCGTACAATAAATCATAAAGAACAGAACGATATAGACAATGATAATGATGGGAAGCAAGATTTCTGCGATGCGCGCGAACACCTCGATTCCCTGGCAGATGGCATATCCGGCTACGGCCAAGAAGACGAACATAATAAACCATAATGGCGTCGTCGGCAGCAGGTATAGAATCATCAGATCGCTAAACTCGCGGACATTTCTGACCGCTTTGTATCCAAAGTAGACGACGTATGTTACCCCGAAGAGGCTCCCGGCCACCTTGCCGAATGTTCCGGTAAAGATCTCGGCGAGGTTCTTATCAGGCGTCTTACGGTAGATCGGCAACGTTACCGCGATGAGTACCGCCATCCCGCACAACATTCCGATGAAGACAGACAACCACGCATCCGTGCCCGCTTCGCTAGCGAGAAGAAACAATGGGGAGCTTCCGATCTGGAACAGGATAATCAAGGAGGCCAATTGAGATTGGCTGATTCTTTCCATTAGGCCACCTCATTGGAATAAATGATAATCTTGTAGTTAATATTTCCAGCAGCTCCGAAATCATGCGCGTCCGCGAAGACAACAAAAATAGAGGCTGCCCATTGATCTCTCGACTCAGGGACAACCTCCTATTATAAGTTCGGTAAATCCTAACTGCGGTGAGCAATTAGTTAGACCAACTCAAACTACGGCGCACCTAAGCCACTCCCATCACCCAATTTGTTAGACTAACTCAAATTACTGCACTCCTAAGCCGCTCACTTCTATTGAACAAAAAGAGGGAGAACCCGGCGGCATCCGCCGCGAGTTCTCCCTCTTTTAATTAAGCTACGGTTACCGCAGAACCCTGCTGCAGCTGGTACATGGCGTAGTACTTGCCGCCTTGCTCCATCAGCTCGTCGTGGTTGCCGCGCTCCGTGATCCGGCCCCGGTCGAGCACGAGAATCTGATCGGCCGCCCGGATGGTCGATAGCCTATGGGCAATGACGAACGTCGTCCGCCCGCGCTTCAGCACGTCGAGCGCGCCTTGGATGATCGCTTCCGTCTCCGTGTCGATGCTCGCCGTCGCTTCGTCGAGAATCAAGATCGCCGGATCGAACGCCAGCGCCCGAGCGAACGAGATTAGCTGCCTCTGTCCCGCGGACAACGTGCTTCCCTTCTCGATCACCGGTTCATCCAGTCCGCCCGGCAGCTGCATGAACATGGCGTAAGCGCCCACGTCGCGAAGCGCCTGCTCCACCTTTTCCCGGGAAATGGACGGATCGTCTAAGCTAACATTGGAAGCGATCGTTCCCGTGAACAGGAACGGATCCTGCAACACGATGCCCATGTGCTGGCGGAGCTCCTGCTTCGTCATCTCCCGAACGTCGATTCCGTCCACCGTGATGGCTCCCCGCTCTACATCATAGAAGCGGAATAACAGGTTCAAGATCGAGCTTTTGCCGGAGCCCGTATGTCCGACCAGAGCAACCGTCTCTCCTTGTCTCGCGCGGAAAGTGATGTTCTTCAGCACATCCTCGCCCGGCTTGTAGCCGAAGGTTACATCCTCGAAGCTCACGTTTCCTTTGTACCGCTCCATACGGCTGTCGGACACCTCGATGCCGGGCTCGTCAAGCAGCGTGAACACCCGCTCCGCCGATACCCGCGCTACCTCCAGATTCGACAACTGGTTCACGATCCCGACGATCGGATGCATCATCCGGTTCATGTAGTCGATGAAAGCGTACAGGACGCCCACCGTTACTGCCGCGCCCAGCCAATCGCCCGCGAACATCCATACGACCGCGATGAACAATACGTTCCGGAACACGTTAACCAAGTTATGCGAGGTGACGGAATTCAAGGTAAGAAGCTTGTTCTGGTACTTAAAATACTCGTCGTTCATCTCGTGGAACTCATCCATCGTTTCCTTCTCTTTGCGGAAAGCCTGAATGATCGGCATCCCTTGGATCGACTCGTTGATCATGCCGTTAATATCGCTCAAGCGAGAACGAATGACATGGTTGTATTTGGCCGCGAACTTGCGATAGACGATGATCCACACGTACAGAATCGGGATCAACGGCAGCGCGATAAGCGCCAGGTTCGTATCGAGCAAGAACAACGCGCCGACGATCGCCGCGATATAGATGATCCCGGAGAAAAAGTTGGCGAGAACCGATACGTACAATTCCCTTATCGCTTCCGTATCGTTTGTCACCCTGGCTACGACTTTACCCGCAGGCAGGTTATCGAAATACTGCACCGGGAGCCGTTGAATGTGCCGGAAGACGTCGTTGCGCATCTTGCGGACGATCCGGTTCGCGGTTACTTGCAGCAGCAGTCTCTGCCAGTAAGCGAGCACCGCGCCGATCAATAACAATCCGACGTAACTGATCGCTAGGAGGAAAATACTGCGGAATTCCGGTTTGTAGAATTCATACGTATCGCCTAACGATAACCGGGTTGCGGGAAACAATTGCTTGCTCCCGTCCTCCCCCACGATAGATAGTTGACCGTCTCCGAATGTCCGTTTGCCGGTATCCGGGACGCCGTCCGCGTCGACGAAGTAATAGTTTCTTCCGGACTGCAGAACGCGTACTTCGCGCCCCTTCGCCTCTCCTGCCGCGAAGTGGTCCTCTCTCTTGTACCAGCCGCCATCATATGCGACCGCATACTTCTCGTTTTGCTCCGTATCGTACCAAGGCTTCTCGATACCCATAATGTTCGTATCGATCATCCGCTTGGCAAGGAACGGACCGATTAGCTCAACGCCTACCGCCATTAATAGCAGCACAAGCGCCAGCAGTATCGGTTTTTTGTAATTCAATGCATATTGAAACAATCGTTTGCCGTTATTACCCATGAATAATGTCACCTACGCTTCTTCTTTGACTCTTGCAAAAGGCTCATTCCCGCCGCGGCGAGCGGAGTTAGCAAACTTTTCTACTATCTCGGCTCCATTTGACTACGACGGGAGGAGTTAGCAAACTTTCTTTACTATCTCGGCTCCATTCGACTACGACGGTCAGAGTTAGCAAACTTTCTTTACTATCTCGGCTCCATTCGACTACGACGGTCAGAGTTAGCAAACTTTCTTTACTATCTCGGCTCCATTTGACTGCGACGGGCGGAGTTAGCAAACTTTCTTTACTATCTCGGCTCCATTTGACTGCGACGGGCGGAGTTAGCAAACTTTCTTTACTATCTCGGCTCCATTCGACTACGGCGGGAGGAGTTAGCAAACTTTCTTTACTATCTCGGCTCCATTTGACTGCGACGGGCGGAGTTAATTCGATTTATAAGCTAACTCGGCCGCCAATCTACCCATGTTCTTAAGCTTCCACGATCGAAGCTAGCTGTTGCCGATCATACTGTTCTTTATACCATCCGCCGAGCTGCAGCAGCTGTTCATGCGTGCCTTCTTCCGTGACCCGGCCTTCGTCGAGTACGATGATCCAATCCGCGTGCTGTACGGCGGTAAGGCGGTGCGTCGTGATGATCGTCGTCTTGCCTGCGCGTTCGTTGCGGATACCCTCTAGGATCTCGGTCTCCGTCTTTGCGTCTACTGCCGATAGCGCATCGTCAAGCATTAGAATCTCGGGATCGGCGATGACCGCCCTCGCGATGCTCACGCGCTGCTTCTGTCCTCCGGACAAAGCGACGCCCTTCTCGCCAACGAGCGTCTCCATACCTTCTGGAAGGAACGTGACGTCCTTGCGGAACGCGGCCAGCTCCAGAGCCCGGTTCAATCGGTCCTCCTCTTTCGCTTCGTCCGTCGTTCCGAACCAGATGTTCTCGCGGATCGTCTTGCTGAACAGAATCGGCTGTTGCGGCACGTAGCCGATCCAGCTCCGCAACCTATTCAGTTCAAGCTCGGTCAAGGGAACTCCGCCGACCGTGAGACTTCCTTCTCCCATCGGATATTCGCGCAATAGCTGCTTAAGTAAAGTCGTTTTCCCGCTTCCGGTACGTCCCACGATTCCAAGCGTCTGGCCTCTGCGAAGCGAGAACGAAATGTCCACCAGATTATCGATCGAAGAGGAAGGATATCGGAAAGTTACGCGATCGAACGCGATCGATTCCGGAACCGCCAGATCGACCGGCTCCTCGACTTCCTTCACATCCTCCTTCACGCCCAATGTTTCGTTGATTCGATCTAGAGAGGCGTTACCCCGCTGCATGATGTTGATCAGCTCGCCAATGGCGAACATCGGCCAGATCAGCATTCCGAGGAACATGTTGAACGATACCATTTCACCAAGGGTAATTTCTCCCCTGAATACGAGTACAGCGCCATAACACAATCCGATTAAGTAACTTATGCCCACCAAAATTTTCACCGTCGGCTCGAATAAAGCGTCTATCTTGGCAACTTGAATATTCTTGTTAAACACGTCGTCCGTCGAGTTACTGAATCGTTTCCGATCCGCCTGCTCCTGAACGAAAGCCCGGATGACCCGTACCCCGGATACCGATTCCAGCACCTGATCGTTCAAGCTGCCGAAGGCATCCTGGGACTTCATGAACCGGTCGTGAATCTTCTTGCCGAAGTGCTGCATGAGCAGCGCCATGATCGGCAGGGGCAGCATCGCCGCAAGCGTCAGCTTCCAGCTGATTAATCCGGCCATCACCACAAGGATCGTTGCCATGAATAAAGTCGAGTCGATGAGCGTCAAGATGCCGAAGCCGGCCGTCACCGACACCGCTCCGAGATCATTAGTGGCCCTAGCCATTAGGTCGCCAGTGCGGTTGCGCTCGTAGAACGTTGGATTCATTTTTAGCAAATGCCGCATCAGACGGGAACGAAGAAGCCGCTCCAGCACGAACGCGCCGCCGAACAGTTGATATAGCCAAACATAAGTGATGCCATACCCGACGACGGTAAGACCTATCCAGAAGAGAAGCAGCTCCGTCAGTTTAGCCGAAGTCAGCGTCTCCTGATGAATGCCGTCAATCGCCACACCGATCAGCTTAGGAGGGATAACGTCCATGATGCCCACGATGGTCAGAAGCACGATCGCAATCGCATACCGCTTCCAGTGCATTTTGAAAAACCAGCTTAATTTCTTCAATACGATAAACATATCTATATGTTCACACCCTTCTAAATGAAGAACAAAAAAGGCATACCGCCGTAAGCGATACGCCCCCAAAGGATGGTTACCCATTCCCCTGCCGCATACGGAGCTGAAGACGTCTATAAGACCGCTACAACTACCCGATGCGATAAAAAAGGCGCACGATTACGTCACCGTAACCATGCGCCTCATCAAAGCCAACTTAGAGAATCCGCCATTCTCTAGCCGTCAATGATTGTTCGCGAGAGGGTTACGACCATACCGAACAAATACCAATGCTCCGTTAACGAGCATTCTAATTCCGTCATGATCTCCGTTGCGCATGTCGTAACCCTCCTTTCCGTTCATCAAAGTATATGTGTCACTTTACCATCGCCCCCCGAAAGCTGTCAACGGGCATTTGGTAAATTTTTTAGTTCTTTTTTGTTAACGCCTCTTGCAACGGAAATAAATCCACGTTGAACTCGCTTCACTCCCGAACTTACCTAATTGCAGAAAATACATCTAATTCAGGCATAGCTTGCTCAAAACACAAACTACGTGCACAATGCTTTTGCAACTAAAATGCCTTCTCCACGCTTTTCCGTCAATATTAGTGTAGATTTTACACTTAGAATTAGCTAAGCCTCAAATAAAGCCGCAAACCCCCTCAAATAAGGAGTTCGCGGCTTTCCGATTAATCCACTTTATACGACCAACACTTCCGCCTTGTTACCGCACCACTCGCAATGCTCCGGAGGTACCCATGCCGAGAAAGTCGTCGTCTGGAGATTCACCAGATCGGGAGCATCCTCGTATTCGTCGACGAATTTATCGATCGCAAGCTCAACGTGCTCGCGGCATACACAGTACATGTTTATGTTCCCTTCTTGCCCGCTTCTACCCGGCTTAACGCTATTCTTGTTCTTCCGCTTTTTCCTCAAGCTTCACATCGAGAGTTTTTTTCTTCCCGTCGCGGTAATACGTTACTTTCAACGATTCCCCGATTTTTTTGGCGTTATACAAATATTTGCGGAGATCGATCGTGCTTTCGATCGCTTTTCCGTCAAGCGCGACGATGATGTCGTTAAACTCCAATCCCGCATCAAGCGATGGACCGACTGCTTCCAGCACGAGGACCCCTTCGGTTATGCCTTCGGGAATGACGGGCGCGGCAATCTCGAACTCCTCGCCTTCGCCCTCACCTTCAACTTCGTCTTCGGCAGGCTGTTCCCCGGCTTCCTCATCCGAGTCGTCCGCCTGAGGACTATCGAGATATAAGCCCAAATCCATCGTGTAGACGCCCATATAAGGTCTGGATACCTTGCCGTCCTCCAGCAAAGCGTTCAGGATAGGCATTGCGTCATCGATCGGGATCGCGAATCCGATGCCTTCGACTCCCATATCCGCGATCTTCATGCTGTTGATCCCGACGAGCTTGCCGTCCAAGTCGACCAGTGCCCCGCCGCTATTGCCTTGATTGATAGCCGCGTCCGTTTGGATCACTTCCTGCTCCCAATCGTAATTGCCGTCTTGATTAATCGAGACCGGTATAATCCGCTTCGTCGAAGATACGATACCTTGCGTAAGCGAATCGCCGAATCCTAACGGGTTGCCGATCGCGATGACCATCTCGCCGACCCTCAGCTTGCCGGAATCGCCGATCTCGACGACGGTATCGATCCCTTCCGCGTCCACTTGCAACACCGCGAGGTCTGTTACGATATCCAAGCCGACGATCGTTGCTTCTTTCTTATCCCCGTTAACCAGGACCGCTTCCAATTGCCCGGCATCCTGAATAACATGCGCGTTCGTGATAATGTAGGCCTTGCCGTCTTTTTTGTGGAAAATAACGCCCGACCCCATGCTCGCGTTGTACGGAATTTCGTCCTCGCCAAGCTTGCCCTCGTCATCCTGTTGCTCGAGAGCTTGATTCGTAACGTTGATGATGCTGACAACCGCCGGTCGTACTTTCTCGGAGGCGGAAATAATCCTCTCCGACGTCTCTACCAGCGCCTGACCTCCTGTCAGTGCCGGCCTGGCTTCAGGCTCCGCCTTGCCTCCGCCGTTCAGGATAATGAATAAGAATGCCACGAAAAGCGAGCTGGCAACGGAAGAAATAATGGCAATGCGGAACGTGGACCCATTGCGTGATCCCCGGAAGGGCCGAAATGGGGAGCCATCGTTGTTTCGCGAACTTCTTTTCACCCGCGTGGAATAGAAATCATCATCGAACAAGCTCATACGGTCATGCACCATCCTTCTATTAGGGAACCTAACGTCCCCCTCACCGCTGCGGGCAATCCTCTTAACCGCGATTCAGAATGCATCCTATTACTCTATCCATTTCTGAATCGTCTCCGACATAAATCTTTGCCGCCATCGCAAGAACGGCGACAGCCCTTTATGCTTATCATATCTCGTTATTCGGTTTCTATACTGCGAAACTAAAATAATAGGAATGTTTTTAAACGTTTTGACTAGAATAGTAATAGATTGAGAGAGGACAAACAAGTGTTTTCCCCTCATATTCCGCAGGTAAAGAAAGGAAGGATGTCCATGAGATCAACGGAATACGGATGGCATTTCCTTGACCTGGCTTCTCAGGTGTCGGATATGAAGCATGACCACTACAGGCAACTCCTTGCCGTCAGTACGCTCATAGAGTTGCTGGTCGAGAAAGGCCTCCTGACACCGGACGAAATCCGCGACAAGGCAGCGGAGATGGAAGCGGAACTCGACAGGCAGCTCTTGTTATAATTTTCTCATTTGACTTCTCACTTCGTCCCAGGGAGTCGGCCGGTCATGATAAGTATCGCATAGCTCGAATTCATTCTTATGATAGAAAAAGCCATTGTTCTCTAATACTGTATTCACCGTCAGTTTAGCCAAATCCATTAAATTATGCTCCTGGCTTAAATGCGCTAAGTAGACCCTTCGCAAGCTTCCCGTCAACAGGCTGCACAACGCTTCCCCGGCAGCTTCGTTGGACAGATGCCCGGTATCGCCTAATATCCGCCGCTTGATGTTCCACGGATACCTTCCCATTCGCAGCATTTCGACGTCATGATTCGACTCTAGCACCATCACGTCGGAATCCTGCAGCTGGCGCATCACCTTGTCGCTCACATAGCCGAGATCCGTGGCCAAGCTTAGCTTCGCCCCGTCCGCCTGAAAGCAGTAACCCACAGGCTCCACGGCATCGTGAGATATCGCATAGGATTCGATTCGCATATCCGCGATCTCCATCACGCCGTCGGTTGGGAGTATCCTTCGTTGGTCGTCCGAGATATCGCCGACCGTCCGCAGCATCGCTCCCCACGTCTTCTCGTTGGCATATACGGGAAGCTTATGCTTTCGAGCGAAGGCTCCCAGTCCTTTAATGTGATCGGAATGCTCATGCG
Organism: Cohnella luojiensis; assembly: GCF_004564235.1. Lineage (GTDB taxonomy): Bacteria > Bacillota > Bacilli > Paenibacillales > Paenibacillaceae > Cohnella > Cohnella luojiensis. The sequence goes on along the minus strand of NZ_SOMN01000019.1, from coordinate 67,187 downwards.
TGACGAATATCGCATCCAGATTTTCTCCGGAAATCTCTCTTTCTCTCATTAATTCCTCTACCTTTTTCCCGCTGAATCCAACATCGATAAGCACCGTCGCCGAGTCCGTAGACACGACGGTCGCGTTGCCGGTTGATCCGCTGGACAATACCGTAAATCGAAGTCCCATGATTTCTTTCCTCCAAGTAAAACGGCTTCGCTGTCCATGGGACGGCTAATACGTTTGTAACGTGCTATCAGATGAGAATAAAGACATAGAAAAATATACTTTCTGATAGTTTACGGAACGAAGCTCTTATCCCGCCAATACTAACTTATTTAGGATTAACGAGAACCTCGCCTTTCTCTGTCGTCACTTCCGCGGTAATCGCATTGACGTAATACACTTCTTCGCTATTCTCCAGCAGAACCCTCCAAGAGGGGGATGATACTTGCAGTACTTCCGCTTCCGCGTCGTCGAATATTTCCCCGTGGTATCCCAGCCGAATTTCCTTGATGACCGATCCCGCCGGCAAATTTCTCTCGATGACCTTGGCCAACGCTTTAGTCGCAGGCAGTACTTGCTGCTCTTTCACGCCTGTCGTAGATTGAATCTCTACGAGATCCTGCGCGTAAGCTCTGATTTTCTGCTCGCTATAATAGAGATTCAAGTTGATGTCGAACATCGGCCATGCGCCTTCCATCCGATTTAAGACGAAGTACACGCCCTCCTTGCTTGCCGGCCAATCCAACGTATAGCTGCCAAGCTCGGGAACGACCCCGCCTAACGCGTTCGCAAGCTCTTGTTGATTAAACACGAATCTTGTTTCCGGCGTTTGCTGAATCGCTACCCGATCATTAATGCTGTCCCCGGCCCGCTGCTTGAAAATATAAGTCAATTCCCGCATAGCCGGCGTCTCCGTCGGAATCTTGGCGTTGTCGACCACTTGTATGTTATTATCGCGCATGAATTGCAACGTCTCGGGAGGGAGGGAGGTCCAGTCGACCGCCGTATTCAATCGTTCCCGCCACTCCGTCCACAATTGATATCCGAGTACGATATTCAACAGGAGGAAAGAGAAGATCAATACGCTTTTCGCACGTCTCCAGTCCATCCGCTTCTCCTCCCTTCGCGTTATTTGTTTGCGATGACCGGTCCGGAATCGGCGATAATGTTCACTTCGCCATCGGCCAGCCTAACCGCCCAGACCGGACTTAAGACTACCGTATCCTTCTTCATCGTCGGCCTGAGAGCCGGGAACAACGCCTCGATTTCCCTGCCGCCGGAATCCTTGTTCTGAATAATCTTCCTTAACTCGTCTCCGCCGGGCAGTTGCTTTAGGCTCTTGTTCGTCGTTTTGTCGCCGAGTACGACTAAAGACCGATTATACGAGGACACTCCGCCTTGCTGCATCGTGAGCTGCATGAATCCGAAGTTCATCCCGCCGCCTGACACGATAGGAACTTCCTCGTAGTATTGCTGGAACCGGATCACCGCGCAGCCCGTCTCGGTATTGGTTTCTTTCACAAACTGATGCTTGCCGTTCCATCCTCCATGTTGGTTCACGAAACTAACCGCGGCCATCACGTTATCGACCAGGTCGTTATCTCCTCCGACTGGCGCGACGGAATCGGTATACGACAACCACGATCCGTCCTGCTCTATCTTAAGCCCGCTCCCCCTGCCGTCCGTGTAGAATTTCGGTCCGGATTTGCTGTCTTGGATCGTTCTCGTGCTTCCCGGATCGAAGAACAGGTTATCTTGCATCTGCTCCGTCGTGTACCGGTCGAACGCGACCTCCATAGCTAGCAATTTCGTAATCGGTTTCTCGGGAATGTAGAGGTTGCCGTCGATCGTGTAATACGGATCCCAGTATTGTCCGAAGCCCACGTAGCCCTCAACGTCCCCGACCGTTAAATCCGCCCGTTGGGATTCGTACACGAACCTTCCGTCGGAACTGAAGAAGAACGTTCTCACTTCGTCGTTGCCTTTGGTCTTGTAGATCCAGATGCGGTCGATCGAATCCCCGAAGAACAGGAAGTCGCGATCGATCTTGAACACCCGTTGTAGCAGATCGAAAGGCACAGCCCTGCCGAAGCGAAGCTCTACCCCTTGATTCTCGCGCCTGATTTGATCCCAATCCACGGAATTCACCGTATCGCGCTGCATACCTTTGAATTCGCGGATTATCAGCTTATCAAGAATTAACTCGTAATAAGTCTTGGTACTCGGATAGAATACCGTATGTTTATCGTTACCCAAATGAATGACGAGCTGCTCGGGGAAAATCAGGTTCTTCACATCTTCTTCCGTGCCTAGCGGCTCCGTCTTTACGTAATCAAGATCCGTCTTTACTTTGGCTTCCATGTAGGGAGTACTATAAGCTAGAAAATAACTCTGAACGAGGCTAACGACCACGAGCAAGAATAGCAGTACCGATTTACCCTTCTCGATCATGCGGTCTCACTTCCTTCCGGTACGATCGGCAGCAGCACCGTAACGACGGTTCCCACGTTCGATTCGGAATCGAGCGTAATCGAACCGCCGTGCGCGCGTACGATTTCCCGGGCAATCGATAAGCCCAGTCCCGTGCCGCCCATATTACGCGAACGGGCTTTGTCCACCCGGTAGAACCGCTCGAATATCCGGTTCAAATCCTTCTTCGGAATCCCGATTCCGGTATCTTTGATAGCGATCGCCAGCTGACCCGCTTCATTGCTCTTGGCGGAAATGTCGATCGAACCGCCGTCTAGCGTATATTTAATGGCGTTGGACACGAGGTTGTCGAGCACTTGGTCGATGCCGTCCCGGTCCAGCCATGCCGTCTTCTGCTTGTTGTCGACCTTCACGGTCACGGTAATCGCCTTCTGTCGCAATTGGAACGAGAACCGGTCGACCACTTCCTCCAGCATATCGGCCAAATCCGTTTTCTGCCGGCGAAGCTGATTGCGGCGGGAATCGAATCGGGATAAGTGGAGGAGATCGGTCACAAGGCGGATCATCCGCTCGGTCTCGCTTCGGATGACGCCCACGAACCGGTCGGCGAGCGGCGGCTCGTCCAACGCCCCGTCGTCCAGCGCTTCCGCGTAGCTCTTAATGGTTGTGAGCGGCGTTCTTAGTTCATGAGAGACGTTCGCGACGAACTCCCTGCGGGATTGCTCCAGCTTCTCCATCTCGGTTACATCCTGAAGCACCGCGATCGCCCCGGCCACGCCCTTGTCCCTGCGGCGGATAGGCGTCAGGGTTACCCGGAACACAAGCTCTTCTTCCTGGTCATCCAGCACCCGGTTCAACAGAAGCGAGGATTCCTTTCCCTGAAGGGTGTCGGCGATCGGTTCCTTCTCCATATCGAGAGCTTCGGATAACGTCGTTCCATCCTTCAGTTCCGATATTCCCAGCATTCCTCTTGCCCTTCGGTTAGTCACGATGACCCGCCCAAGTTCGTCCGTGGCGAGGACGCCATCGCTCATATTGGAGAGAATGGACGCTAACTTCTCTTTCTCTTCCTCGTTAATCGATAAGGCATCGCTGAGTCGATCGGTCATGTCGTTGAAGGCCACGCTAAGCTGGCCAATCTCGTCCTTTCCGAACACGGGCACCCGCTCGTCGAACCGCCCTTCGGCGACCGCCGTCGCTTGCCGAGTAAGCGCCTTGATCGGCGATGTGATCGTCCCGGCGAGAAGAACGCCGAGAATGGCGGTCAGCCCGAGCGCGATTAAGGTCGCCGAGACGAAAATTCGGTTAATGCCTTCCATCGTCGCGTAGAGGTCCTTCATGGAGGCGACGACATAGATAGCGCCTACGATCTTGCCTTCGCTGAATACCGGCTTAGCAAGAACCTTATTGCGCGTGTTGTTTTCATCGATGATGTCTTCCTCGTTATCGCGGACGCCTTGCAGCGCGCGGCTAACGAGGAGGGAAGTATTCTTCTGGCCGATATACGATTTCTGGGTGGGATTGGAGGTAGCGAGCACCTTGCCTCCCGCATCCAGAACCTGTATCTGCGCGCCGCTGATCGTATCGAAGCCTCTGATGAGGTCGCTAAGCTTCGCTTCCAAGTCCGCTTGGGATGTCGTATCCTTATTGTCCGAAAAAAGGTTCGAAGCCGTCAAGAAAGTCAGCAGGTTCGCCTGCTTATTCAAATTATCGGTAAAGCTGTCGATCAGGGAATTCTTCATCGTGCTGATGAAGTACACCCCGATTAATTGAACCGCGATCAGGATGAGCAGCAGCACCATCGTAATCAATTTAATCTGAATGCTGCGCAACAAACGTACGCCTCTCATCCGTAATGACCGCCCGTCATTTTCGGATTACGCACCAAATAACCCAGGCCGCGCCTCGTCATAATGATCTCCGGGCGGCTAGGATCGTCTTCAAGCTTCTCCCGAAGCCGGCGGATCGTAACGTCAACCGTGCGCACGTCCCCGAAATACTCGAAGCCCCACACCGCCTGCAATAAGTGCTCGCGCGTCATTACTTTGCCGCTATTCTTGGCAAGGTAATGAACAAGCTCGAATTCCCGGTGAGTAAGATCGAGGGGCAGATTGTTCTTATAGACGACGTACATATCCGTGTCGATGAACAGATTAAACAGCTTTAAGCCCTGCCGCTCCGATTCCGGCTGCACGTCCTCGTCCGCCCTGATCGGCTCGACCTTTCTCTGGCGGCGCAGATGCGCCTTCACCCGGGCGAGCAACTCCCGCGTACCGAACGGTTTCGTCACATAGTCGTCGGCGCCGAGCTCCAGCCCAAGCACCTTGTCGATCTCGTTGTCCTTGGCCGTTAACATAATGATAGGCGTCGATAACCGCGTCCGTACTTCACGGCAGACGTCCATTCCATCCTTAATGGGGAGCATCAAGTCGAGCAGGATCAGATCCGGCTCCTCCTCGAACGCGAGGCGAACCGCCGCCTCCCCGTCAAATGCGCAGACGACCTCGTAGCCTTCTTTTTCAAGATTGAATTTAAGAATATCCGCAATCGGCCGCTCATCGTCAACGACCAGTATTTTACCCAACATTCGCGTCACCGCCTTCCGCTTCTCGGAAGCTATTCTATTGTTATCTTACCATAATGCGGTCAAGACCCCAATGGCGTTTCGTGGGAGTTCCATAGTCCCTAATCTAGCGCAAGCAAAAACCAGTCCGAAACCTTTTGTAGGGTTTGGACTGGTTTTTTTTATTTTTACAGGTAACTTGTCGGATTCTTCATCTTGCCATTCAAATGCACTTCGAAATGAAGATGGGTTCCGGTAGATCGCCCGGTGCTGCCCATGATGCCGATAACATCGCCCTTCTCGACGATCTGGCCTTTCTTCACATTAACGCTCTTCATATGGCCGTAAACGGTCTTAAATCCATTGTTATGGTTAATGATAACAGCGTTGCCTAACCCGCCCGACTTGTAGCCTGCATACTCGATAACCCCTTCATCGGCCGCTAAAATGCTGCTCTTGCCGACGATGTCGATTCCGTTGTGCATCCGGCCCCATCTGGCGCCCATGTAACTCGTGATCCGGGCTCCCATGACCGGCCACGAGAATTTCCCGGAGCCTTCGCCGCGAATAACCTTCGTGCCCTTGAGAATAATCGTAGAGATAGGCTTCTTCAGCACTTTCTGCGCGATTTGTTCTTCTTCGATCAGCGATCCGTTGCGCTTAAGGAAACGGTAGGTTACCTGTTGCTTGCCTTCCGTTCCTTCTCGAAGCACCTTTTGCTGTCCCAGCTTCATGGAATCGCTCTTCCTATATTCGACCGGCGGCTCGATGGCTTCGATCTCCGTGACTCGCTCCTCCGACTTCACGTTCAGAATCGGCGGCTTTTCCTGGGACAGATCCAATACATCGCCGATCTTGATGCTATCGTTCTTGATCCATTTGTTATTGTCGTAGATCAGATTCTCGGAAACGTTCAGCTTAGAGGCAATGCATCCTATGCAATCGCCTTTCTTTACCGTGTATTTCTTCGGAATCGGCTCCCCTTCCGTCAACTTGCGGTATAGTTCTTCCGGATCCGACAGCTGCGAAGCCTCGATATCCGCCGTGACCGTCTGAACCTTCTCCACGAAACTGACCGAAGTAACGATACGTTCCGGTTTGGCGGCCGCTGCGGTCGCCCCCGCTTTCATCGACAAGGACTGAACTTCGGTTGCCGCTTTTTTTACGGTAAGTCTAGCGGGAACATATTTATTCTTGACCCGCTGCAGCAGCTTATCCGCCGCTTGCTGGTCGCGTACGACGCCAACTTCTTTGCCATTGATGATCACCTTTACGCCGACCGGATGGGTTTGAAGCATTCCCGCAAGACGCGTTAACGTCCCTTCGTCGTCTGTCTTCGGATTGTAAGCCCTTTCAGGCTCGAATGTGACCTGATCTTCATCCAGCACGAAGCGTACGGGGGTGTCTGCTTTCTCCAGCTCGGAAGCTTTGGCTGCCAGTAGCTGCTCAACCTTTTCCTGGCTGCTGATCTCTCCTACGGGTTTACCGTCAAGGAGCACGCTATAATAATTAACGCTATGGGCTTGCACATATTGTTGCCCTCCGATTCCGACCGCGGCTACTGCGAAAATGCCACAGGCTGTCACGATAAGAGGATGGCGATAATGGCGGAATATATGGCTGAGAATAGGTTGCGTCTGCTGATGGCTTACGGACTTGCCTTTCAATTGCGTGGACCGAACATGCCGGAAGGTTTGCCGCGTTGCGGTAATCAATTTCCGGATTCGATCCATTCCCCTGAAAACGGCCATGATTTGCTCCTTTTCGCTAACTTTCGGTATTCTTTTCCCGGTTTTGGCAAAAGTTCGTACCTAACTTTAGCATACGTCCGGCAAATCTATCAACCGTTTGGCCAGATTAGAATTATGAAAAATGGCAATAGCCCCCGGTCATTTCTCCGGTGGCTATTAATAATGTAACCGTTTTATTTACTCTGAAACAGGGTCTAAATCCGTTTTCTTGGAACTCTGAAGAATTTCCATCATTTGAGAGTATTCCTCATCCGTCAAGGTAGCTTTGAGCATGCTTTCCAGTTGGGTTAGCTCCTCCGAGGTCAGCCCTCCTTTTAACGAGTCCGACAGCTGCTTCAACTGCGACTGATCCAGCTTGGATACGACCATCGCATACAATGCTTGTCTGTCCTCATCGCTCAATTGTTTCATGCCTGCTTCGCCGTTAAACACCGGAACCGAATCGTCTTCGCTTACCTCGGGATCAAGACTTGGGCTGGGGTTAGCTTCCCCATTCGGAAAACTCGGGACGATGCCTCCCGCTTCCGAGTCCGGACTTTCCGTAACGGGCTCCTCCGCTGAATTCGATGGGGAAGAACTCGGATCTGCTTCTTCGGATGCCAGCTGGCTCGCGACTTCTTCTACCTTCGGAGCTTTATCCGCGCCCCATAAGCCCCCCCACATGCCCGACAAAGCGATCGGCTGTATATCTATCGGCAAATCTAGCTGCTTGATTACCGATTCCATATAACTGTTCACGATATAGCCCGTCGTCCATATGCACAAGAAGCTGAGCAGCAAAGCTGTCGCTCCCATCCGGATCACCCAGCTTACCCATTTAAACATTAGGATACCTCCTGCTATATGCTTTTCATAGTTTTAGTATGGGCAAACCTCCCTTTAATCATTCAACTAGTAGAAAAACAGGGAAAAGGTCTCTCGTTCTCCCATCGCGCGTTTCGGACAAGGAATCCGTTATTTGTGTGATTTCCTCGCATTCGGGGTCACTTCCGGACCGAGCTTCCGTTAACAACCGGAAAATCGTGGTGAAATGCTCTATATAAGACGAATAACGGAACATGAGTCCGCTGATCTAGGATTCGGTTCACAATTTACGAAATAACGGAAGTATGGTCCATCACATAGGTGGTTTTTCGCCATCCTTCAGACTGCAGTATACGTTTATATCGAGCGAGGCCGGTCGAGTCAACCCTTCATTCATTCAACTAACTTTATGTTCTGCAATTAGTTTCGGATAGGTTGCCTTTTCCTTCAAATTAACTGACTATTTTACACTTAGTTTTTTCCAATGATTGCGGGGTGCTGCTTGCCGACGAGACGTTGGTGGTTGGTGGTTGGTGGTTGGTGGTTGGTGGTTGGTGGTTGGTGGTTGGTGGTTTGGGGTAATGATGCATGCGGTAATGCTTTTTTTGTGAACATCCAATCCGCAGCAACGCTCCATTAATACGTCCATTCTTGCTTCTCCTTGCGACTGGTCGTTGATTAAGGCTGGTGCAAAGACCAATAAAGGGTTATTCTGCCCTGCGTGCTTCCCGAAGGAGCAACAATCTGCGATACACCGGGTCGTTGTGGTCCGTCTGATATACGGGTTCGTGACACCAAGAAAGGACGACCTACCTTCGCCAGCCCCAGTAACCAGTATGGACAATATTTTCATTCATCAGTGGTGCCGCGCAGCGGCATGTAAGTCTGATATGTTCAAAAAAGCCGTTCGCCGGGTTCACATTCCCCGTCGAACGGCTTAATTAATTTCTATTATTATTACGCTCCGTAGATCGGCGCAACTTGGTTCGTCTGCTCGCGGTTACGGCCGACCGAGAAGATCGCGATCGGAATTCCGGTAAGCTCCGTAATCCGTTCCACGAATTTGCGGGTCGTCTCCGGCAAGTCGCTCAACGTCTTCGCGCCCGAGATATCCTCGCTCCAGCCTGGAAGCTCTTCATATACCGCTTCGCATTCTTCCAGAAGCTTAAGGTTCGCCGGATAGTGTTCCATGAGCTCATCGCGGAACTTATAAGCCGTACAGATTTTAACCGTCTCTAATCCGGTCAATACGTCCAGGGAGTTCAAGGATAATCCCGTGATGCCGCTGACGCGGCGGGCATGGCGTACCACGACGGTATCGAACCAGCCTACGCGGCGCGGACGTCCGGTAACCGTGCCATACTCGTGGCCTTTATCGCGAATCCACTGGCCCAGATCATTGTTCAATTCCGTCGGGAAAGGACCGTCTCCAACGCGTGTCGTATAGGCTTTCGCAACGCCGATAACTTCCTTAATCTTGGACGGACCGACGCCGGAGCCGATGCACACGCCGCCCGCCGATGGGTTAGAGCTCGTAACGTAAGGGTAAGTTCCTTGGTCGATGTCGAGCATGACGCCTTGCGCGCCCTCGAACAGCACCTTCTTGCCTGCGTCGATCGCATCGTTAAGGATTACCGAAGTGTCGGTTACGAACGGACGAAGCAATTCCGCGAGCGCCAGGTAATCTTTAATGATGCTTTCCGCGTCGAGCGGATCGCCGTTGTACATCTGCGTGATCACTTGATTCTTATCCGCGATAATAGCGCGCGCTTTCTCTTCGAAGGCATCCGCGACCATCAGATCGGCGATGCGAATCCCGTTGCGCGCGGCTTTATCCATATAACAAGGTCCGATGCCTTTGCGGGTAGTGCCGATTTTATTGTCGGCTTTGCGATCTTCCTCCAGAGCGTCAAGCACGAGGTGATACGGCATGATGACGTGGGCGCGATCGCTGATTTTCAAGTTGTCGGTAGAAAATCCGTTATCGCGAATATATTGAATTTCTTCCACCAATGCACCGGGATTAATAACCATCCCGTTGCCGATGACGCATAATTTGTTCTGATTGAAAATTCCGGAAGGAACCATCGTTAGCTTGTACTTTTTGTTCTCTATGAGGATAGTATGGCCGGCGTTATTCCCGCCTTGATAACGAGCGACGACATCGGCTTTCTCGGCTAGATAGTCCGTGATCTTCCCTTTGCCTTCGTCTCCCCATTGCGTACCTACAACAACGACTGTTGACATGCAATCCCTCCACCCGGAGTGTTCCTCACGCCGGCATGATAATGCCGCCCGATATCGCGAACGAGCGATCAGGCAGCATGATTAGTTTAGCAACTGTAACGGGTGAAGTCAACGGAAAAACGAACAATCCCGCGATCACCTATATTATCGTTCGGAATTTAGCCTCGTTTTGTCGATTTATGCGCTGCCTGCATAAGCTTCGCCATGTGATCGATCAAGACTGACGAATTTATTGAAATTTTTCAGGAACACGAGCTCGACCGTGCCAACGGGACCGTTACGTTGTTTGGCGATAATGATCTCGATGATGTTCTTCTTTTCCGATTCCTTGTCGTAATAGTCATCCCGATACAAGAACGCGACGATATCGGCATCTTGCTCGATCGATCCGGATTCCCGAAGGTCGGACATCATAGGACGTTTGTCTTGACGCTGTTCTACGCCACGGGAGAGCTGAGACAGAGCGATGACGGGAACTTCGAGCTCGCGGGCGATCTGTTTAAGCGTACGCGAGATTTCGGATACTTCCTGCTGGCGGTTCTCGCCGGCTTTGCCCCGGCCTTGGATAAGCTGCAAGTAATCGATCAGTATCATGCCGAGTCCTTTTTCCTTCTTAAGACGACGGCATTTCGCGCGAATGTCGGATACGGTAATCCCCGGCGTGTCGTCGATGTAGATCTGCGCTTCGGATAATGATCCGATCGCCATCGACAGCTTCTCCCAATCGTCGCCTTCGAGATGCCCTGTGCGCATACGGGTCGCATCTACGTTCGATTCCGCGCAGATGATCCGTTGAACAAGCTGAGGAGCCGACATCTCCAGACTGAAGATCGCAACCGTCTCCGAAGCGCGAACGGCCACGTTCTGGGCTACGTTCAAGGCGAAGGCCGTTTTCCCTACGGATGGGCGCGCCGCCACGATAATGAGGTCGCTTCGTTGGAATCCGTTGGTCATTTTATCGAGATCGATAAATCCCGAAGGAATTCCCGATACCCCGCCCTTGTGGTTATAGAGAAATTCAACCTTCTCGAATACTTCCATTAGGACATCGCGAATGCTAATGAAGCCCGTCGCCGAGCGGCGGCTGGAAACTTCCATAATACGCGCTTCGGCATCGTTAAGCAGGACGCCCACATCGTCCTCCGTCGCATAACCGTTGGATACGATTTGCGTGGCCGTACGGATCAGCCGACGGAGGATCGACTTCTCCTCCACGATCTGGGCGTAGTATTCCACGTTAGCGGCGGTTGGAACCGAGTTAGCCAGCTTAGCCAAATACATGACCCCGCCGATCTCGTCCATCTGTCCTAAATCCTGTAACCGGGCAGTCAAGGTAATGAGGTCGATTGGCTCGTTATCATCATTAAGAGCAACCATCGCTTCGAAAATGCGTTGATGGGAGACGCTATAGAAGTCTTCCGCCTTCAAGCGCTCCATGGAAGTGATCAGCGCCTCAGCCTCAAGCAGAATGGCTCCTAGAACCGCTTGCTCCGCTTCCAGATTCTGAGGGGGTATGCGATCATACAGTATCTGCTGGTCCCCGCTTCCGTTCATCGGTTCATTCCTCCACGACTTGTACGTTTAGCGTGCCCTTTACGTCGGGATACAATTTCACGGTTACCTTCGTTACGCCTAACACGCGAATCGGATCATCGAGTTCGATTTTCCGTTTATCGATCGAGACCTTCTGCTGCTCTAATGCTTCCGCGATTTGCTTGCTCGTAATGGCGCCGAATAACCTTCCGCCTTCGCCGGCTTTGGCTCTAATGACAACCGTCATCTCGGACAAACGCTCGGCAAGAGCCTTGAATTCGTTCTTCTCGTTATCCTTCTTCTTCTGCGCCGAAGCTACCTGCTGGGTTAACGTCTTCTTCGCGCCTTCGGTAGCGATCTGCACTACGCCTTTAGGCAGCAGGAAGTTACGCGCGTAGCCTTCGGATACCTCTTTAATCTCGCCTTTTTTCCCTTGTCCTTTAACATCTTGCAAGAAAATAACTTTCATTCGAATAACCCCTCTTCCTTCTCGAGTTCATATAAGGTTTGCTCTAACTTAGTCATAACTTCCGTTACGGTCCCTTGAAGCTGCGCCGCGGCATTCGTAAAGTGTCCGCCGCCACCCAGTCGTTCCATTACGACCTGGACGTTGATATGCCCTAACGATCTAGCGCTAACGCCCACAAGTCCGTCCGACCTTAAGCCGATTACGAACGAAGCCTTGATTCCCGTCATGTTAAGAAGCGTATCCGCCGCTTGTGCGATAAGCAATTGCGATATCGGTTTGCCTGAATCTGCCGCCGCAATAGCGATACTTTCCCGATAGGTTACCACCGCGTTACGAATAATCTCCGCCTTGCGAATGTACTCCTCCAGGTCTTCCTTGAGCATTCGTTGGACAAGCACGGAGTCCGCTCCGTTACGCCTGAGGAACGACGCAGCCTCGAACGTTCTAGATCCCGTACGGAAGGCGAAGCTCTTCGTGTCTACGGTAATGCCGGCCAGCAATGCGGTTGCTTCCCGAACATCGAGCACGACCCGTTCATGAATATATTGCAGGAGCTCGGTTACGAGCTCGCACGTAGAAGAAGCATATGGTTCCATGTAGACCAGTACCGCGTCATCGATGAACTCCTCGCTCCTGCGATGATGATCCACGATCACGATCCTTTCCGTTGCTTGCAGCAAACGAGGCTCGGCAACCATCGTGGAGCGATGCGTATCGACAACGACAGCCAGCGATCTCTTCCCGATCAAGCCCAAAGCATGTTCCGGCAAGATAAACCGCTTCATCAGCTTCTCGTCTTCCTTCAGCATATCCATCATCCGTTGTATCGCCGGATTAATGCCTTCAAGAACGATATACGCCTCTTTGCCATATAGCTGAGCAGCCTTCATAACGCCGATCGCCGCTCCGACAGAGTCCATATCCGGCATCTTATGGCCCATGATAATGACATTGTCGCTTTCTTTCATCAGATCGCGCAAGGCGTGGGAGATCACTCGGGCGCGTACTCTTGTTCTCTTCTCTACCGCGTTGCTCTTGCCCCCATAGTAGCTCTGCCTCTGGCCGACCTTAACAACCGCCTGGTCGCCGCCGCGGCCAAGCGCGATATCCAAGCTTCCTTGGACCAGATGGCTCAGCTCGTTGGCGTTGTCGGCGCCGGCTGCGAAGCCTATGCTTAACGTCATGGGAAGCTTCTGCTCGATGGTGATTTCCCGAACGTCATCCAGCAGTTCGAAGCGTGATTGCTCTAAGTTCTTCAGGGTAATCAGGTTCGTGATGACCATATAACGATCGGAAGATAGACGACGCAAGAATAAGCCATATTTCTGTGACCATTCATTGATCTCGCCGGTTACCTTGGATAGCATCAACGCGCGTTGTTGCTCATCCATGCCTTGGGCGACCTCTTCGAGATTGTCCATCATCACGATCCCGAGCGCCAGCTTTTCTTCATCGTAGCGCTTCTTCAGCATCCAGCGATCGGTAATATCGATTACGTAAATCACGCGTTCCTTCGAACGCAGCAACAGCTCGTAAACGCGTCCGCTTATCGTAATCTCAATACCGGCTTCCTTATCTTTAGCGGTCTGCTGAAGGACGGGAAAATGCGTGAAGAGCGACTCTCCAACGACTGAGGGCTTGCCGATAACCGTCGTAATGAACCCGTTATGCCACTGAATTTCTTTTTCCTCGTTATAGACGACAATGCCGAATGGAAGCTGTCCGATTACTTCGTTACCGACGTTCTTAATGCGATGGGACAATGTCAGCACATAATCGTTCAGATCATTGCGGAATGCTTTCTCGGCTAAAATACCGTATACGGCCACGAGCCCGCCTAGCACCAAACCTAACAAACCGAGCAGCCATTGGTACCAGGCTAACGCAACGGTTAACATGAAGATGAGCACTAGTGCCCAGACGATATGCATACCGTGCCAACGCTGCACGAGAAATTTGGGCATATCCGCTTTCGCTCCCGTCTAATGGTATAGCGGAACAGTGCGGTTCGCACGTGATCCCGGCCCTACCTTATTTCACGAAATATTTGCGCAGCGGAAAGGCTGCGTCGATCAACCCAATGATGTATGCCGGGGGAAACAGCAGGAGCGGTATGCATAGGAGAAGAGGAACTGCTCTCGGCCATTTCTTCGCATCGGCTAGGAAGAAGAAGAACCCGATTGCTTGCACCGTAAAGACGAACCGCAAGATCGGTACGAGGTTCGCTATGACGATCGACCAGTACCCGCCGGCCTCTTCCGTCATGACTAAGCTGGCAACCATAGCGATTAAGTAATACAGAACGAGACTTCTAGGAACTCTCCATATTTTCGCTAGCGGTAAGGCGGGCGCTTGAATCTCCGCTCTCCGCAAGGATAAACGAGAGAGACCGTGAGTCACGACCGTGAAGAGAAAAGCAGAGACGAGTAAAAGCATCGGCAACATCGTCATGATGGCATTGCTGAATTCCTTTGCCGTTTCCGCCGCCCATCCGGTCTTGAACATATCCCCATTCTCAAGCTGCTTCAAGTTATCCGTAAGCATGGAAGTTAGCTCCGCTTTAAGGTTAATATCGAACAACGCGGAGAACAGCACGAGCTCCAGCAGCAGTTGAGCTAGAACGATAACGAAACCGACCGTGATCGCCGTCCGAGCGGATTTGCCCTTCTTGTAAAGATGCCCCATCGCCATGGCGGGGACTAGAAAAAAGAAGCCAAGCGTGATCACGACGGGTCCGGCCGCTCCCGACAGGAAGTACGCGATGATCCCGATGGGAATCAGATGCAAAACAAATGTTTTAGGATTAAGCGTTGTGTATAGGACAACGAATGGAGTCATGATCAAGAACGTTGTCATGACATTCAAGGGGGTCGCAAGCGTGAGCAACAACAATAATGCCGCCGTGCTCCAAGCTATCGACTTCCAACTCATATTCAAACAAATTCACCTCTTGCGGATATGTTCGGATAAATCGGTTAAATCTCGATATTGATCTTCTAGCTGATGTCCTTCTTGTTTGAGCTTAGCGAGCTTATCCGCAATGGCGCTATCCAGATCACGATAAGGAATTCCTAATCGCCGGCCCAAGATGTACGAACTCGCAATCAAGCCAGCCAAGCTGTCAATTACACGCGAGGTACTGCCATCCCACATCGCCTTGAATAAGCGCGACGTCTGGTCGACGACTTCCGTCTTCAACCACTCGATCATGCGTACTCTGTTGGCAACATCCATGTCTCGTTCCATCGCTATTCCTCCTACGCTTCAACTATTCATGGATGCAGAAGCCCGGAAAGCTGCAAATTTCATTATATCATAAAACCAGTCCCTCACGACAAGCCAAGTAAAGCATGGTTAGCCTTTCCTGGGACGGCTATCCATCCATGAAAAACCCGAATGCATCGGTTCGCATTCGGGTTTCGTCTATCCTTATTCCTGAGCTGCAAGCTTAAATCCGTTTCCTTCTTTGGTCAACTTCCAGCCATGGGCTTTCAACGCCGATAACGGAACGTAATTCCGATCTCCGACGGACAATAGCTCCGTGCTGCCGCCGCCATCCCAGATCAACTTGTAGCCCCGCTCCAACATCAATTCGCCTGTCTTAGGTTTGGGAATGTTGACTGGGACTGTATCGGCTCCGCCTGTAACCTTAGACTGGCGTTTAAGCTTGTCCCACTCGACCGTATAACCATGCGCCTTCAAGGCTTCCAGATCAACATAGTTCGTGCTGCGGTACTCCAGCAGTTGAATTTGGCTGTCCCCCCATGAGAGAGTCGGCCCGCCTTCCTTCACCCGCAGGAATTCGCTCTTGATCGGCTGTCCTGCACGGATGTCCTTGTGAATGCCTTCCTCGTCAAGCGCCACTTGGCCTTCGACCAGTACATACTCGATTCCCGCGGAGACGATCTCCGGTTTGGCCACCGTCGACTTATCGCTGATCTTGCCGTAGTCGAATACCACGATATCGGCATCCATTCCTTTGGCAATGCGGCCTTTTTTCTGCAGAGCGGGAGCCTGCTTCTCCAGCCGCTGTGCCGGCATGAGCGACATCTTGGCAATCGCGTCGGATAAGGAGATGACCTTCTGCTCCCTGGCGTACAAACCGACTGTCCTCGCGAAAGTTCCCGAAGCCCTCGGGTGATTGTTAAATCCCGGCTCGAGAATGGCATCGCTGCCGATCATGACGTACGGCGCCTTGAGAGAATCGATAACGTCTTGCTTAGGAATCGCATAAGCGACCGCGAGCTTGCCTTGCTGCTGGTATTTCCTGAACGATTCCGCATCGAGACGTTCGTTCGTTCCGGCAATCTGCAAATCCTTATAAGTGATGCGGAACCGCTCTTGCCAGCCTTCGTCGAATCGGGCCGAGTTTAAGTAAGTTCCCCAATAATCGTAAGGATAGATACAGGAAGTGATGTCCAAACCTTCCGCGATCGCGTCCGATACCATCTTGAGCGATTGCGTCATCGAGAAGGTTCCGCCCGTACTATTGATGTGATCAATGTGGACCGCAGCTCCCGAAGCGCGAGCATAACCAAGAAGCTCGTTGATAGCATCGATGTTCGTTCCCGGTTCTTCCATATCGGAATACCTAGCGTGGAAATAGACCGGGACATTATATTCGTGCGCCAGCTTCATGAGCGGCAATATTTCTTTGTCGTTGACGCCTGGCACGTATTCCAAGCTGAAAGAAATTCCGAGCGCCCCATTGTTAAGCGCCTTCTCGGCTTGATCTACCAACTTCTGCGTCTGTGCAGGCTTGGCCGTATCGTAACGGCTAAGCTTGAACTGATTGCGCGCTTGAGTGTAGAAGAACGAAGCTCCGAAGTGAACGGGTGTTCTATTGCGAACATAGTAGGGATACCACTTCTCCGGACTAGCCGTTCCTCCATGCATGGCGATGTTGCTGGTCACGCCGTCCGCAATCTTGTTCCAGACGCCGACCGGATTGGGATCGTAAGATAGATTGTCGATGAAGCCAGGCGCCACAACCAGTCCCGTCGCGTCGATTTCCCGCTTGCCCTTCACCTTCTGGTCGGTTACCATCACGATCTTGCCGTCCTGAATAGCTACATTAAGCCCTTCTCGGTCCAGCTTCGTCTCCGGATTAATGACGCGTCCGTTGGAAATGACGACATCATATGTTTTACCTAACTCGGAAGCCGTTGGTTGGTCGATTACTCCCTCCGCCTCTGCAGGGGTAGACGGCGATGCATCTCCCGAAGGCTTGGAGCCTCCTTCGGAATCCGAACTCGTTGCTCCCGGACTTGATGCAGGCATCTGTTGGGTGTTCTCGTCTCCGAATAAGGTGGTCGCGGCCCATATGCCGCCCGCGATGATTACGACCGCGATAGCGGTTAATAACGGGAAAATCCTGCGTTTGACTGGTTTTTGCCGGCTATAAGTCATCTTTCCTCCGTAGTTGTCCTATATTTTCCTACGCTTCCCGCTTTAGTTCCTTTTCATTCGAGCCAAAAGGCAGAAGCAGCTTCTCGCAATAATCAATGATGTCGCTTCGCCGTACGATACCGATAAAGCGGTTCATGTCGTCAACGACGGGAACGAAGTTCTGTGTCTTCGCCAAGGAGATGAGGTCTTCCATATTGGCGTCGATGCGAACTGTAAGATTATTCATTCTTAACGGAACGTCGCATAGAGATACCCGGTGAAGCTGATCAAAGCTCAATCCCGGATGATCCTTCAAGTACCAGAGCAGATCGCCCTCGGTGACGGTCGACTTGTACTCCCCCGTCTCGCTGATGACGGGTACGGCTGAATATCGGTGGCGCTCCATCTTTTCCAGCGTCTGTCTAAGGGTCGAATCTTCGTTCACGCATACAACCTCTTGCTTTGGTAATAGAAAAAATGCAATGTTCATGATCTCTTGATTTCCTCCTCGTTCAAGTAAAACGGCATCGGCGTCCTTAGGACGCATAGACGCGTTGTATCGAGCGATGGCATTGGCAACAATACGACCATTATATCACGCCGGGCATTTCGGTTCACCATTGCTATTTCCCCATCTTTCCATTTTATGCGGCTGGGCTTTGCGATGGGTTGGATTTGCCGGATTGATCTTGGTTTTGCTCTTGTGGAATCTTAAGCTCGCTTTCGGGAGTCTCCGGATTTAACCATGTCGATATCGTTGAACGAACGGATGTTAAATCCTCCTCATCCGAAACGAAGTACCACAGATTCTGAGGCCCCATTCTCTTGCCTTCGCCTTGGAGCGTATAGCTCTTGATTTGATGTCCGGTTTGCAAGAACTGCTTCGCTAGATCGCTCATGGAGGATGGCGGCAGATCCGTGTTGAAGTTGTCTCCGATAATGTCCAGAATCTCGGGAATCTTCGTCCATTGTTTCATGGAAGACGTCTTTTGTATGAGCGCTTCAAGGAACTGTCTGTTACGTTCAGTACGTGACATGTCTCCGCCCGCATCCTCGCGATATCGAACGAAGCGGAGCGCATCCAAGCCCGTATAATTGTCCAGATTACCCTCGATGGTAAATTTCTCGTGGTCTGCTCCCTTGTTCACGATATCTTCGGTGATCGGCAACGAGATGCCTCCGAGCGTGTCTACGACTTTAATAAATCCCTGGAAGTTGATCGAAGCATAATGGTCGACCTTCGCATCAAGCAGCTTCTCAACGGAATTAACAGCCATCTCGGCACCGCCGAAAGCATAAGCATGCGTGATTTTATCCTCTGTATCTCTGCCCACCATCTCCGTATACGTATCGCGGGGGATGGATATCATCAGTACCTTCCCGTCCTGCGGACGGATAACGGTGTAGATGAGCGTGTCGGAACGACCTTGCTCATTCGCCCTGGCATCTACGCCCATTAGCAGCATGCTGAAGGGTTTTTCGACCTGCGGCGGCTCTTTTGTCGTAGGACGATCCGTTAACGGTTGATAGGAATCCGCGAAGCTTGCTTCGACCTTGCCGGATAGGAACCAATCATATCCCAACGCCGATAGGGCACCCCGATTTGCATATATAACGCCCGTAACGACAACCAGCAGGACGAAGGTAGATAAAATAGCAATTTTAAAACGACGATAATTACGCATAATATCTCTCTTCCTTTCAATAACTTCTCCTATTATTTGTATATCTTTGTCTCTATCGATCACCCTGGACCCCTAATATACGATTTACTCGCCAAGTTTGTTACAAATCGAGCCCATTCTTCTATTAAACAAATAGAAAACATTCCACGCAGACCAAGTACCACCACTTTTCCATGTTTTATCCGGGAAATAAAAGACGCCGCCGGGAATCCGGCAGCATCGTCATGTCAATTCCCTTTCGATAATAGAGCGCATTCCCGGAAAACAAAATGCTTGCAACCCACGCACCTTTCATAATTCAATCGGGTTAACGCGTAATCGATGGCATCTCCCGTATGTTCGAATAAGTTTTCCCCGCCTATTAACTTTTCTAATCCGGTGTTATGGAATACCTCCAAAGGCTGCTGCTGCACCTCCGATAGAAGCACGATTCCCCCCCTACTCTGGTAGCGCATGATTAAGCTATCCAGATTGGATTTCCCCGTCATATCCATGAACGGAACCTTCCCCATGATTAAGAGCAATATTCCCGATATCTGGTCAACCTTATCGCTTATCGTCTTCTCGAACCTATCGGCAGCTCCGAAGAACAGAGGACCTTCTATCGTATAAATACTGATTTGAGGACAATCATGTCCTTCATATACCATGTACGATTGTACTTTCTCATGCTTATTGTTCGGATCGGGTAATACTTTAGCTACCGTCAACGATTCTCCCATTCTTTTTACAAATAAAATAACGGCAAGGATTAAGCCGATTTCTACTGCAGTCGTTAAATTGGTAAACACCGTTAGCAAAAAAGTAATCAAAAGTACAAGGGTATCGCTTGTTTTGGTTTTTAATATATGCGTAAATTCTTTCCGCTCGCTCATGTTCCACGCAACTAGCATGAGGATGGGAGCCATGCTTGCAAGCGGGATATGGGATGCGTAAGGAGCGAATAGAATAAGGACGAGAAAAACGACAACGCCATGTATGATTCCGGAAAAAGGCGACACGGCTCCGCTTTTAATATTGGTTGCCGTTCGCGCTATAGCTCCAGTCGCGGGTATGCCTCCAAATAATGGAGCCGCCATATTCGCGATTCCTTGTCCGATCAACTCTTTGTTGCTATTGTGACGGCCACCGCCCATTCCATCTGCAACAACTGCCGATAACAAGGATTCTATGCCGCCTAACAAGGCAATGATAAAAGCCGGACCCATAAGGGTTTGCACTCGATCCCACGTAATTTCGGGAAAATGAAACTGAGGCAGCGCGCTCGGAATAGCCCCGAAAGAAGATCCGATCGTAGCTACATGCCCATTAAAGAACAATGCAGCAGCTACGCTGGAAACAACAATTGCCGCTAATGAGGCCGGAACTTTGGGGAGTACTCTCGGCATGAACAGGATAATGGCCAAGCTGATCGCTGCCGTTAAGACGCTGTAGATGTTTATAGTTGCGATATGCATCGCGATTTCTTTCATATTCGGTAAAAAATCCTCATGCTTCTCGATACCGCTCAAACCCAGAAAGTTAACCACTTGTCCACTGAAGATAATAACTGCAATACCTGCCGTAAATCCGATCGTAACCGGGCGGGGGATATACTTAATGAGTATTCCAAGCTTAAACACGCCCATTAGAACAAGAATAATCCCCGCCATGAAACCCGCAATTAGCAAGTTCTCGTAACCGTACTGCATTACGATAGCGAAGAGAATCGGGATAAATGCTCCCGTTGGGCCGCTGATCTGAAATTTGGAGCCTCCGCACAAGGAAACGATAATACCCGCTATTATGGTCGTATATATTCCGTACTCCGGCTTGACTCCGGAAGCGATAGCAAACGCCATCCCTAGAGGAATGGCGATAATACCGACAATTAGACCTGAAATGAGATCCTTGCGGATGGAGGATGCCTCGTATCCCTCAAATCTTCCTTTCCACTTCATTTTCGAACCTTCTTTTATTTATATATTTGATTATTTGAATATAGAAGAAATGATACTCCTCTGCTTTGATGACGTCAATCCGAAAATGCCCGATTTACGCTACTCCATTCAAGACTCATTTCGAATCACTTCCAATAAGGATATGGCATCGACGAGATGATTATCGAAAATCCGCTTAGCTACCGCCAACAAGTCTGTAATTAATGGATCCCGCAACGAGTATATGACGGAAGTACCGTCTTTTAAACCGAAGACAATGTTTTTATTTCGCAAGACGGCCAACTGCTGGGATACGGCGGAGCCTTCGGATCCTAAGATGCTCTGGAGCTCATTTACGTTCTTATTGCCTTCGCTAAGAACTTCAAGAATTCGAATTCTCATCGGATGAGCCAAAGCTTTAAAGAAATCCGCTTTGAATTGTTGAATATTGTGATTCATGGCATGTGCCCCTTAGTTTTTAAACTTTTGAATATAGGAATACAATAGCACATATTTAAGATCGACAAAAAAACAAAAAAGAAGAAGCGGCGCAAAATGCCCGCTCCTTCTTGCGTATTATGAATAAATTTTACGTCCTAGTTGATCAGCGATTCCACTCTTCCGGTAGAAGTACGTATTAATCATATCGCACCACTCGCGGGCATGCTCCGCTTGCTCCTTCAGACGCTCGGCAACCTGCTCGTATAACCCTTCGTTTACGATACCTGCAAGGCCGCTCCATGTTTCTTCGAGCTGTTCAGCCCGCTCCACGCCGTTAAAATGCGAATCATAGATATGCTGTATGACCGTTACCCCCGAATGGAGCACGTGCGTATAAGGTACATGATGAAAGAACAGCAACAGCTCGTCAGGGCAGTTCTCTACCGATTCATACCTAGCGGCATTGTCGCCCATATATTGCCCGGCATACCCTGTCCCCGTCTTGACTGTCCTGTCGACGCCAACACCGCGGCAATCGGCAAAATGGTATGTACCCCACTTCGAATATTCATAGCCGTCCACGTTCGGACCGTAGTGGTGATCCGGGTTGACCATCCAGCCGACGCCAAGCGGTGCCGTATAGGACTCATAAATGCTCCATGAATGTATCAGCATGCCCTTGATCGTCCGAACGACCCTGTCGTCGCCGCCAAACGTAAGTCTTACCCACTCCTCCGCGATCGCTTCCGCGGACAGCTCTGTATTCCAGGCAAGCCGGCCGTACCCGTACAAGTTGGCCTGGGCCAGCAGATGCCCCGTCCAATTGGCATCATTGCCGATGTTGGAGACAGCTGCAAATCCGCCGAAACGTCTGCCGTATACAGAACCGTCAACGATACGCTTGACACTGGGGTTTCCGCCCTTCGCATGGGTTTGGAAGTCGAGTACTTCTTTCCACTGAGGGACGAGGTAACACAGGTGGCGCTGCTGGCCCGTATATTCTTGCGTAATCTGGAATTCTATCACTTGATTGGTTGCTTCCAGCGCACCGAACAGCGGCGATACCGGCTCCCGTACTTGGAAGTCCATCGGACCGTTCTTGATTTGCAGGATGACATTGTCATGAAACCGGCCGTCTAGCGGCTTGAAATGATCGAATGCAGCCCTTGCCCGGTCTGTCGACCGGTCGCGCCAATCCTGCTTGCAGTTATAAACGAAGCAACGCCAGATCACGATGCCTCCATGCGGCTGCAGCGCTTCGGCCAGCATATTGGAGCCGTCCGCATGGTCCCGGCCATACGTAAACGGACCCGGCCGGTTCTCCGAATCGGCTTTTACGAGAAATCCGCCGAAATCCGATATCGCCGTATATATTTTAGCCGTTATCCTGCTCCACCAATTACGTACAGTCGGATCGAGTGGATCGGCCGTCGATAGTCCGCCGATCTCAATAGGGCTCGCAAAGTTGATGCTCAAGAACAGCTTGATGCCGTACGCCCGGAATACGTCTGCCAGCTTCGCCACGTCCGGAAGGAATTTATCCGTCAGTAACATCGTTTCGTACTTATGCACGTTTACATTATTGATGGCAATGGCATTTATGCCTATAGAGGCAAGCAGTCTCGCATAGTCGCGGACGCGCTCCATATTCATTGTAATTTCATTGTTTACGTAGAAAATGGACTCTCCGGCATAACCGCGCTCAATGCTCCCGTCGATATTATCCCATTGATTAATCATACGCAACCCGTTATTCGGGTTTTCTACCAGCTCAAGCTTGTCCACCGAGCATCCCGTGCCGAGCAGTCTTAGCAGATGGAATACGCCATACAGAACGCCTGATGCCGTCGATGCCCCGATAGCTATGCAGCCATCAGCCGCATTGGTCTTGATTGCATAACCCTCCGGTACGATCGTTGAACGTATTTCTGCGCCGAACGTGCGGGAGATGAGTTCGTTGCCGCCTTCGAAAGTGCCGAACGTGATGCAGCGGAAGCCTTCCGTGCTTTCGGACGTCAATGGCCGAATACCAAATAGAGACTCGATGCCGCGCGTCAATTCCGCTGCGGCAGTTCCGAAGATTTCTCCCTTCTCGGCAGCGACGATTCGGCCGCACCAATCGACGTATGGATTAGAAATCTTACTCGATTCTACACGGTTAAATCCGAGCCAGGCGTTATATCCGGCAACGGATAGCAGCTTCCCCGTCATCGGCCTTCCACCACCCGCCAGAAGCTCGGTTTAGGCTGGTGCTTCTCATCGAATAGCAACGGCCAGTTTTTCCGACCCCGAACCGGAAAATCGTTAAGCCAGGTGTAATCGTCCGCAGAGCCCCAGAATGTAACTGAATCAATAACGTCCCGGTACTCCCGCAGCAGGTCGAACACCGCTTCATATTGCCGCGCTTGAAGCTCCAGCATCTCCTCGGGCGGAGCGGTCAGATCCGCTCTCCGGTCATCGAACTGGAAGAACGACATATCCATCTCGGTCAGATGCAGCACGAGACCAAGCGAAGCATACATCTCTATCGCGGATCGAATATCATCCAGCCCAGGATCAAATAAGTTCCAATGGGCTTGCAAGCCCATTCCATTCACCGGAACTCCTTGCTTAATCAGCGATTTCAATAACGTGTAAATCTTATCCCGCTTCAGCGGGTGCGACTCATTGTAATCGTTGTAAAAGAGCAAGGCATTGGGGTCCGCTTCGTGGGCGAATTCGAAAGCCTTAGCTATAAAGGCAGGTCCCGCAATATCTAGCCACTTGGAGGGGCGCAGCAGGTCCGATCCTTCGTCGGCAATGGCTTCATTGACGACATCCCAAGCAAAGATGTCTCCTTTGTACCTCTTCACTACCGTATCGATATGCGATTTCATTCGAGCAAACAGCGTATCGCGGTCTACCCGTCCTCCATCGTCATCTTGGAATAGCCAATCGGGAGTTTGATTGTGCCATACGAGCGTGTGCCCTCTCAGCTTCTTTCCGTGCTTCCGTGCAAAATCGACGATTTTGTCGGCCGCTTCGAACGTATACTTATCCTCCGCAGGATGAAGTCTCTCGAATTTCATTTCATTTTCGGCGGTAAGGCTGTTGTAGTGATTTGCAATCAAATCCCCGGCCTGAACGATCGTACGCGGATTGACTGCAGCACCGATATCGAAACAATCTTGGAATGCTTCATATAATTTGGGAATGCTTCGGTTTATGTTATCTACCAATTCACTCATCCTCCCGTTAACCCTTCACGCCGCCGACCATCATCCCTTTAACGAAGTACTTCTGCAGGAACGGATACATGACGATCATCGGAACCGAAGCCACGATCGTCATCGTCGATCGTACCGCGAGCGGCGTAACCGCGTTGGCTGCCGCATCCGGATTCGAGAACGCGCTTGCCGCCGATGAAGAGGCGCTTGAGTTTTGAAGAATTTTTTGCAGCTCGTATTGCAGCGTACTGAGATTGATATTCGACGAGTTGTACAAGAATACATCAAGCCAGGAATTCCATTGATATACCGCCGTGAACAACGCTACCGTAGCAAGAACAGGAAGACAAAGCGGCAGGACGATGCTGAAGAACGTCCTGAATTCTCCCGCTCCGTCGATTCTCCCGGACTCCAGGATGCTTTCCGGAAGACCGTCGATGAAAGATCGGATAAGAATAAGGTTGAAGACGCCGATCAATCCCGGCCATATATAAACCCAGAAGCTGTCAATCAAGCCTAAATCGCGAATGTTCAAATAGTTCGGAATAAGACCCGGGTTAACGTACGCGGTCAGGACGAAAGCGATCGTGATGAACTTCCGCAACACGAAGTCTTGCCGACTGATCGTATACGCGACCATTGCCGAACAGAATACGGTTGTTATCGAACCGATGACCAAGCGAAGAATCGAGATCAACGTCGCATGGAATATCGTCGATTGACTAAACACGAATTTGTAGTTTTCAAGCGACAAGTCTCTCGGCCATATATAGATGCCACCCCTGATCGAATCCATCGCTCGGTTCAACGATAACGCGAGCGTGTTCAAAAAAGGATACAAGGTGACGAGCATCAGCAAGCAAAGGAAGGTAATATTTAAGGTGTCGAAAATTCGGTCTCCTAACGAAGCGTTCCTGCGCGCAAGCTTCTTAGGTGCAGTTCCCGTAGCTAAATTTGCCATCCGGTAATCCTCCTTTAGAACAGTCTGCTCTCGCCTGCACGCTTCGCGATACTATTCGCGATGAACAGCAAGACAATGCTGACGAGACTTTTAAACATGCCTGCCGCTACAGCCAGGGAGAAGTTGCTTTGGTTAATACCGTACGTCAGAACAAATATGTCAATGTTCTCGGAATAATCGATGTTCATACCGTTTTTAAGCAGGTATTGCGCCTCGAATCCCGATTCCATCAAATTACCGATGTTCAATATTAACAGGACGACGATAACCGACTTGATACCTGGCAACGTAACGTTCCACATCCGT
Organism: Cohnella luojiensis; assembly: GCF_004564235.1. Taxonomy (GTDB): domain Bacteria; phylum Bacillota; class Bacilli; order Paenibacillales; family Paenibacillaceae; genus Cohnella; species Cohnella luojiensis. The sequence continues at coordinate 41,498 of NZ_SOMN01000019.1, read as the reverse complement.
CTGAAACGCCCCGCTCCATCCATTTCCGCCGCTTCGTACTGCGCGGGATCGATCGTTGCCATCGCAGCCAAGTATACGATCGTATTCCACCCAAGGTCTTTCCAAACGGTCCCGAGTCCTAATATGGTCCAGAAATCTTTCGGAATGCCAAGGAACAATATTTCTTGGCCTTTCTCGATCATGCCTAATTTAATCATTAACACATTGATAATGCCATCCGGCGCGAGCGTCGCCTGAATAATCCCCGCGGCAACGACCCAAGAAAGAAAATGCGGCATATAAGTAACCGTCTGTACGACACGCTTAAATATCATTCCGCGCAATTCGTTGAGCAAGAGCGCGAGGATAATAGCGGTAATAAAACCAAGAGCGAGATTGATTCCGCTCTGCGCAAGCGTATTTCTTAACACGCGGAGAAACCGTTCGTCGTGAAAAAGAAACTTAAATTGATCCCAACCGACCCATTCTTGTTCCGAGAAGCTTTTGGCCGGTCTGTACTTTTGAAAGGCTGTCGTCCAACCCCATAGCGGCAGGTATTTGAAAAGAAAGAGCCATATGAGAAAAGGAACGGACATCAAGACGAGGATCCGTTGTTGCACAAGTTTCTTGAAGAAAAGCTTCAGTCCCGTCGGCTTTAGATCAGACGCGATGGAAGACGTTGCAGATTTGATGTTACTCCCCATATTCATTCTCCTTCCGAACCGGTCCTTGCTAATGGAATAAGCGAAAGCCGGCTTATGCGAGCCAACAGCACGTATAAGCCGGCCTTTCGCTTATTGCTTATAATCGATTATTTGGCAGCTTCGATAGCGGCTTTAATTTGTTCCGTGTACCATTTTTCATAGCCTGCCGTGTCAAGCTTGCCGAATTCGGCTACATATTCGCCCCATACTTTATCGAAGTCGGCCGGTTTCGCCAGCACGAGCTTCGGATAGTACTTCTTCGTAACTTCGTCTTTCGTCGTTTCCCAGATTTGTTCGGCGGAGCCTTGCGCTTTCGGAATCCCCCAAGCAGGGTACCATGCGCGGTCGTCCGGAGCAGCGAATAGCTCGGCGTACGTTTTAACGCCGTATTTTTCGAGAATCGTTTTGTCCGCATCCGTCAAGCTCATTTGGAATACTTCCGGTTGGAAGCCGGGCGCGAACGCGTTACCGTCAGACAGCGTGGAGTTCGCGCCGTATTGCGGCCAATCCCAATTGAAGTATCTGAAGCCGAAGCTCAAATTGAACGGCTCGTCGATTTTCTTGATTTGCTCAGCCGTACGGTAGAAGCGGCCTTTGTCGTCCACTTCGTAAGTTTCGCCTTTGATACCCCAGCTCTTAAAGATTTGGTTCTCTTCTTTCAGCAGGTTATCCCAGAACGCCATGATCCGTTCCGGATCTTTCGCGCTTACGCTGATGCCGATACCGCGGTTCTTAACGAATCCCGCAGGATCCAGAAGTTGGTCTTTACCGCCATCCCACGTGAGCGGCATCGGTTGGTATACGAAATCGTCTTGCGTCGGATCTTGTCTTGCCGCATCTACCAGGAGGTTGCGGGCATTGCCCGTTTGCCAGCCGTAGTCGAAGAATCCGACGACTTTTTTGGAAGAGAGCTTCGCAAGATATTGGTCGTAGTTGTCTACGAAGGAAGCCTTGTCGAACAGACCTTTAGAGTTGAAATCGTTCAATTTTTGCAACCAACGCTTCGTGGAGTCGGTCGTGTAGTACGTTTTGGCTTCGAACGTCGTCATGTGGACTTCGACGTTACCGTCGTTCGGATAACCGTCCAGGTGCATAGGCACGTTGGAGGTCGCGAAGAATCTCCAGTCATGCGTCAGGGTAATGAGTCCGGTCAAATCTTCGTCTTTATGCTTGGCGACGAAGTCTTCGATCAGCTTCGTGTATTCGTCCAACGTGGTGATCTTCGGATAGCCCGCTTCTTTCAACACGCGGCGTTGAATCCAGAAGGCGCCTTGGTTGATGTTCGGATCCGGCATGAAGTCGCCGACTTGTGCCGAGATCGGGAGGTAGTAAATTTTGCCGTCCGCCGCTTTCATTTGGCTGAGGAATGGACCGTACACGCGCTTGATGTTCGGGTTCTTTTCAATCAGATCAGTCAGGTCGATAAACGCGCCGGCGTCGACAAGCTGATCGATACCGGCATCCGGGTTGATGACGTCCGGATAATCATTGGAGGCGATCATCGTACCGATTTTCGCTTTAAGGTCGCCTACCAAGTGTTCGATTTTGAAGTTGACGCCGGTTTGATCTTCGAGAGCTTTACCGATCGTCGTCTCGTTCGTGTTCACGTCCGGCGCATTAGCAACGCCAAGGAAGTAAGAGTAAGTTACTTTATCAAGCGGTTTTTCCGATGCGGCAGCGCTTTCCGTTGCTGCAGGAGTGCTGCCGCCGGCTGTGCTGGACGCGTTGTTCTTGCCATTGTTGCCATTAGAGCAAGCGGCGGTGAACACCAAGACGGCAGCCATGCAGGCAAATAGTAATTTCTTTGCCACTAAATTCGAGCCCCTCTCAAGAATGATATGTTTTTTTGTAAGCACTTTCATTATAGAATCATTCAAGGGCTTTGTTTACCCAATAAACTATAGTCCGTACTTTGAAAAGCATATATCGTCACGATCCGTCGACCGGAATCCGCAACTTGATGAACGTCCCCTCCATAGGCGCGCTTTCGATCAAGAGCTGGAATCGGTTGCCGTAAATAAGCTTCAGCCGATAGATGACGTTCTGCACGCCGATCCTCTCCCCGATCTCTTCTTCGCTTTCCAGATAGCCATAGAATCGATTCACTTTTTCCTCGTCCATCCCGATGCCGTTGTCCCGAATAGCGAACACCAATTCATCCGCTTCTCGCTCGATGCGCACGTCGATCCTCCCGCCGCTCTTAAGGGGTTCGATTCCATGTATGCTGGCATTCTCCACGAACGGCAAAAACATCATTTTGGGAATGACGCATGTCCTGGCGGACGGATCGATATTCAGATGGTAATTCAATCGGTCCTCGAACCGATATTTCTGGATTTCCAAGAAACAAACGATGAATTCCATTTCTTCGCTTACCGTTACCCGATCCTTGCTCCAAGTTAACGAGGTGCGGAATATTTTGGCCATGTTATGAATAATCTTGGCCGTTTCCGTCTCGTTCTTGACCACGCTGCGCATCCGGATCGTCTCCAGCGCGTTGAATAGAAAATGCGGATTGATCTGGCTCTGCAGCGCGTTCAGCTGTGCTTGGCGGCGTTCGAGCTCGAGCGTTTTCTTCTGAATATCGGCGACGTACACATCGTCGATCAGGCTTTTCACCTGCAGCGTCATCCGATTGAATTCCCCGGTTAATTGCCCGATCTCGTCCTCGTCGAGTTCCCCTTTTTTGATCGTATCGAAATTTTGGTTTTTCACTTTCTTCATATGCCTGAGAATACGTACCAATCTAACGTTGAGCGACCTAGTGATCCAGAGGATGATCAAGGTCGGGAGGATAATATTAATGCTGGCCAGAACGAAGATGAAATCCCTGGATTTGTGTAACTCTCTCAATACTTCCTCTTCCGAAATCGTGCCGACGATGCGCCAGCCTTCCAAGAAGCTGACATATTGATACTTCGTCTCAACTTGAATCGAGTCCGCTGGAAACTCGAGCGACTGAAAGTCGGGAGATTCCATTTTCCAATCGACGCCCGGATCGGTCGTGTATAGGACCTTGCCTTGATTGTTGAGCAAGTAAATATTGCCCTGCAGGTTGAGATTTTGAAAAATTTGCTGGATTGAAGACGTTTTCATTTCGATTTTCAGCACTTTTTCGTACCGATTCTGAGAGTTGTAGTAATTCATTCTTTGAACTACGCTGAACGAATCTAGAACTCCCTTGCTCATACTCGAATCTTCCTTGGACGTCCGGACGAAGATGAGTTGAGATGATTTGCTCTGATGCAGTGCCTGGTACCAGTTCGTTCTTTTCACTTCCTCCGTTAAGTTTCCGATGCCGCCCGAATGCAGCATGGTCGGATTGTTCACATAGATCTTGATGTTCTGGACCGATGTATATACAGGAGTATAGTTATTCAGAATTCTGCGGAAATACGAGTCGTAAGCTTCGACATAATCGGCCGGGTTCTCGTAATTGGTCTCCAGAATTTGATTTAGATTATAATCCGTGAAGAAAACCGAAGAGACGGCAACTGCGTCGTCGATTTTGGCCCGAAACTCGTTTTTTATTTGTTCGACTGCGCGCGAGACGTCCTTCATCCTCTGATTCTTCACGTTCTCCGTCGTCACGCTATAGAAGATGAGATTAGTCAACACGATCGGGACGAATACGCACAAAATATAGACGATCAGCATCTTGTTTCGCAGACGGACGTTATTCCAATTAAATCTCGGTTTCACGCGTATTGTCCCCTTTGTCGGAAGGTCATCTGATTATAGAAGCTTATTACGGTACTCAGTGGGCGTCATTTGCTCGATCTTCTCGAACTGGGTGACGAAATAATCCGCACTGCTGAAGCCGACCTTCTCGGCTATTTCGTAAATGCGCATATCCGATGACTGCCGCAGCAGTTTTTTAGCTTCGTTTACCCGTATTTGCAGTAAAAAATCGTTGAAATAAACGCCGTACGTCTTCTTGAACAGCTGCCCGAGATAGACCGGATTGATGAAAAATTGCGCAGCAATACTCTTCAGGCTTATGTTGCTCGAATAATTCGCCTCGATGTAGCAGCGGATTTTCTGTATGCCGCCCTTCCCTTGTTCCTTTCGCAACTCCGCGATATAGTTCTGACTCTCTTCGATGAACTCGGAGAACAGCCTTTTCAGCTCGCTAAGCGATAGATTCAGGTCGTGCCAGCCGACGATCGGCGCCAGCGATCCGAGCGACCGCTCGTCCCCGTCCATGCTGCGGATTGTCTTGGTGACGCTGAGCATGCACTGGTGAATACTCATCTTAATGGCTTCCGGGGCATACCGTTTCTCTCTGAAGTCGCGGAAAAGCGCTTCAACGCTCGCCTTGACAGCCCCCGACTGCAGCTCTTCGATCTGCTCGATAAACCGATTGAACTCGTTCGAGTCGATGCCGATATAATTCAGCCGCTCCAATCGTACCTGGTCATAGATGACGATACGGCTATCGTCATGGACGTATTTGTACAAGATCGCTTCCTTAGCTGTCTTATAAGATTGCCGGATATCCGAGAGACGGTGAACCGGGGTACCGGCATAGAGAAAGACACCATTGCCGGCCTCGACGGAAAGCTCTTGACGGAACTTAACGGTGAATGATTCGATTTCCCCCTTGAACGGCTCCAGGGCACGGTCCGGCACAAGAATGCCGATCCGATTGCGATGCTCGTGCAGGTAGATCGGCTGATCGTCGGGGGTTACGCGGTGCAGCGCTTGCTGAACGATCTCCTTGAAACGGGCAGCCGATACTTGTTCGCCTGACGACCGCCACAGATGGTTGTCATTCAGTTCCGCGAAGAGATAGAACAAACGGTCGGCCGGACGAAGCTTCAAGCGCTGCTCCCATTCGGCGACGAATATATCGTCTGCCTCGCCGATAATAAGAGATTCGATCATGGCGCCGGTTAACAGTCGTTCGTTCCGCACACGCTCCTCCCGTTCGCGATTGAGCCTTTCGTTCAATTTGCAGAGCGTTTCGGTAAATTCGTTCTCGTCGATCGGTTTGAGAATGAAGTCGTGAACGCCGTAACGGACCGCTTGCTGGGCATATTTGAAATCGTTGTAGCCGCTGATGATGATGAACACCGGGTTTACGTCGGTTTCCGTGGTGATACGCCGGATGAGCTCCAGACCGTCGAGCACCGGCATACGGATGTCTGTAATGACCAGATTCGGCCGAACACGCCCGATGAGCTCTAGCGCATCCTCACCGTTGTCGGCTTCATCAACGATTCGAAAGCCGCATGCCTCCCAATCGATCAGCTTCATCAAGCCTTTGCGTGTAAACACTTCGTCGTCAACCAGGATAACGCTATGCAGATGCATTAATAATTCCTCCCAATCGGTGCGATGCGTTGTATCAACAGCCTACCACATTTTAAATAATGTCATAAATAGATGTTTTGGTAGTTCAATGCTACCATACAAGTGTGGTAGCATTGTAAAAAGAATAGGAGGTAAGGAAATGGATTGGAGCTCACAGCAGCCGGGTTCCGCAGGGAATGTCGTCTATAGCCGGTTGAAGCATCAAATCTTAACTCTGGAGCTGCCTCCAGGAACAGTGTTGTCGGAGAAGGAAATGTCTATGGTTTTCCAGATGAGCCGTACACCAGTAAGGGAAAGCTTCGTACGTCTCGCTCAGGAAGGCCTGGTGCTAGTGTTGCCGCAGCGCGGCACCAAGGTATCACTTATCGACTCGGAGCTCGTTGAGGAAGGGCGCTTCATGCGGGAGCAGCTTGAGAGGGCGGTTATTCGGCTTGCCTGTGAACATTTTCCGGAAGAAATGCTTATTGCTTTAGATACGAATCTAGCGATGCAGCAAGAAAGCATGGAAAAGAGGGACGACCAGCGGATGTTCGATCTGGACGAAGCGTTTCATCGTACCTTGTTCGAAGGCTGTCGCAAGCTAGGAACCTGGGCGGTCATCCAGCAGATGAACTCCCATCTGAACCGGAGCAGGATGCTGTGGCTTTCAACAGATCAGCATTGGAACCCTCTATATGAACAGCACAAAGAAATGGTAGAAGCGATTCGCAGGCGCGATCCCAACCATGCCGAACGCGTGATGAAGATGCATTTGAACCTAAGTATATCGAATATGGAAGTTCTGAAAGAAAAGTACCCGAATTATATCAAATAAATACAGGCGGTGATGGGATTGCGCATGGTATTTCGCTGGTTTGGCGAAGGAAACGATACGGTATCGCTGGACCAGATCAGACAGATTCCAGGTGTGGAAGGCATCGTATGGGCACTCCATGACAGCCCCGCCGGCGAAGAATGGCCCATGGATCGAATACTGAACATTCGGGATCAAGCGGACAGGGTTGGACTTCATCTCGATGTTGTCGAAAGCGTAAATGTGCATGAGGACATCAAGCTGGGTCTGCCGACCCGCGATCAATACATCAGCAACTACATACGTACAATCGAGAAGCTCGCGCAAGTCAGCGTCAAAGTCATTTGCTACAATTTCATGCCCGTGTTCGACTGGGTACGGACGAACCTGTACAAGGAATTGGAAGACGGCTCGACGGCACTTTTCTTTGAAAAAGCCAAAACGACCGACGTCGATCCCTCTGAGCTGGTTCGGACAATTATTAACAATGGGGAATTAAGCATGCCGGGCTGGGAGCCGGAACGGCTTGCTCATCTAGCTTCTTTATTCGAATTATACCGGGGCATCACGGAAGACGACCTGTGGCGCAACTTGGGTTATTTTCTCGATGCCATCATTCCCGTAGCCGAGCGTAACGGCATCCAAATGGCGATCCACCCGGACGACCCGCCGTGGCCTATCTTCGGGCTGCCGCGAATTATGACTAGCCAAGCTAATTTGCGGAGATTTCTGCGCTTGCACGACAGCCCTGCGAATGGCATCACGCTGTGCAGCGGTTCGCTTGGAGCCAACCCGAATAACGATATCCTATCTATGATTCACGAGTTTAAGGATCGAATTCCATTTACTCATATCCGTAACGTACGCGTGTTCGACAACGGTGACTTTATCGAGACGTCGCACCGTTCGCAAGATGGAACCGTCGATATCGCCGGTATTGTGAAAGCGTATCACGACGAAGGGTTTAGAGGATACTGCCGACCAGACCATGGAAGGCATATTTGGGGCGAGAAATGCCGACCAGGTTACGGGCTTTACGATCGCGCCCTGGGCATCATGTACCTATGGGGCGCTTGGGATGCGCTTGAACGAGTCCGACTACAAGGCGAAAAGAGGAATCCGTCATGAGAGAGTGGCCCAAGCATCCATCCTTAGAAGGAAAAGTCGCTGTCGTCACGGGAGGATCCGGCATTCTTTGCCGGGCCATGGCGTTCGAGCTTGCTCGGCAAGGCGTGAAGGTGGCGATTCTGAATCGGACCGCAGAGAAAGGCAACGAGATTGCCGAACAAATTCGCGGCAACGGACTCAAAGCAATAGCCGCCGTATGCGATGTGACCGATGCAGACAGCGTCCGGGAGGCCGAACGAATCGTTCGTGAACGGTACGGGCCCTGCGACATTCTGATCAACGGAGCCGGCGGCAATCACCCGAGCGCTAACACGACCCATGAAACCTTCAGAATGGAGGATCTGAACCGTACGGATGTGACGACCTTCTTCGATCTGAGCGTGCAAGGCTTCCGCAACGTGCTCGACTTGAACTTTGTCGGTACGCTGATTCCGACGCAAGTATTCTCCAAAGGGATGATTGGGCGCCCAGGCGCCGTCGTTATCAATCTTTCTTCGATGAGTGCGCCTAGTCCAATGACTAAGGTTCCTGCATACAGCGCAGCCAAAGCCTCCATCAACAACTTTACCCAATGGCTTGCCGTCCATCTCGCCGAGGCGGGTATCCGGGTTAATGCCATCGCGCCAGGTTTCTTCCTGACCGAGCAGAATCGGAAGCTTCTGACGAACCCCGACGGGTCGATGACCGAACGCTCGCGCAAGATCCTATCCCATACGCCGATGAGACGATTCGGAGTGCCGGAGGATTTGATTGGAACCTTGCTGTGGCTGGCTGACGAGAGTACATCCGGTTTCGTGACCGGTACCGTCATTCCAATCGATGGCGGATTCATGGCCTACTCCGGGGTATGATCAGTCCCTTTCCCTATAACAAAAAGCACTGATATCAAAGTCAGTGCTTTTTGTTACAAGTAAACTGGATATTCGGCGTGTTGCTTGCTTAAACAATTCGGAAAACAGGGTCCACGGTTAAAAAATGGACGGGAATGACGGGAAAAAGGCTACGGAGCCGATCGGCCAGCAGCTTCATTCCAGGCTGTTCGCTTTCCAAGTGACCGAGAACGAGAAGAGCCTTGCCCAGACCCAGATCGACCGCGTCCCTCGCATATTCCGGCGTCTCCCACTCCGGTCCCTCTCCGTACAGGATTAAATCCAGCTTGTGTCGTTCGAATAGCGGGATTGCAAGTTCTCCTCCTCCCCTGTAGCCTGCGAGCAACCCGATTCGACGGCAAGCCATCGACAGATCCCCCACGGCGCGAAGGGTTTCGATTCCTAGTCGCTTTTTGACATGTTCCGCAACCTCTCCCACCGTACTAATCGGGAGGTTGACCACGGATGCGGCCGGAAGATGTTCGGTAACGAATGCCTCCCAGCCGAGCGAACGAAGCAACCCTTCCATTATTCCATCCGGCCGATGACGGTGTATGCCATCGTGAAATCGGAAAATAGCGAGATCGCTATCGGCGATAAACCGTTTCTTGGCATCGTATACGGGATCCTCCACGAGTGCTGACTTCGAATGGTAATGGCTATAAAACACGCCTTCGTGCGTAATGATCAGGTTAGTCCCCAGACGGGATGCCTTCTCCAGCACTTGCTGCGTCGCCATGAACGTGACGGCAATTCCCTTGACGATCGAACGGGGGTTTCCGAAGAGCAATTGGTCTACGCTGTCCGGAACAACGCCGATGGGAGTCGTTAAGGCATCTATGATATCCTTAATGATAATGGTCATGAGGTCTCCTATACTCCCGAATAAGCCATAAAGCCGCCATCCACTGGAATCGTCACGCCCGTTATGAATCCGGACACGGTATCATCCGCCAGCCATTGTTTGAAGTTATCGATCGCCGCTTTGGTGACGGTATCATTCCCTTCCCCGTACCACCGGAACACCATTCTCATACGAAATCCGACCTTTCGTAATTAACGTTAATAGATTAAGCTACCGCGATCGTCCGCGATTCCGGTTTTGCGATAATAGTAAGTATTCACTACGTCTCGCCATTCTCCTGCACGTTAAATAGAACCCTTTTCGCTAGCAGCAGTCTTCAGGGCATTTATCATCATTTTTAATTTGGGCATGTTTCGATTTTTTATTTGATAAGCAAAATATAAATGATTAGTTACTTTATATGATTCACAAATTATTTTTACCTTGTTCGATTTTAAGGATTTTTCCAGCATATACGTGGGCAGTAGACTAATTCCAGCCCCGTGTTCAATAGCGGATAATAAAACATGTAAATCGGGTAATACATGCTCAGGCTTCATTTGAGGACGTTGATGAAAGTTTTCCCTCCAAAATCTTCTGATGATGGGCAATTCAAGACCGTAGCTTAGCCATTTTTGTGAAAATAGCCAAGTTTCCAGTTGTTTCGAGTCTTTGAATTCAGGTTCTTCAAAAGAATAGGGCGACACTACAACAAACTCTTCTTCCATATAATGAATATACTCTAAACTCGGTACTGAACTCTTTTGTGATGTTACGATGATATCGACCTTATCTTCCGTTAATAATTCTAAAATATTCGATGCAAACCCGTAATAGGCAATCACACGCATGTTAAAGTTTTCGAGGTAAGGGGCAATTCTTTCTCGAAAAAACTCCTGCGCGGTGCCGATTCTCACAATTGGAAGCGTAGGAGTTGAGACTGCCTTGAAGCTTAGCGTTGTCTCCTCGAGAGACTCAATAAGCGGTACCAATTGCGTATAAAGTTCTTTACCTCGTTCAGTCGGAACCATTTTCCTCGATGTTCTAGTAAACAATGGCTCGCCAACCTCTGCCTCTAGTGAAGCTAAATGTTGACTCATTGCAGGTTGGGTCATAATCCGCGACTTGGCTGCTTCCGAAACGGAATTATGTTTGTAAATGCTGATAAAACTTCGGTACCATTCAAAATTAGCCATAATTAAGATCCTCGCGCTTTTAAAGATAAGCCCTCTCATATTGCTTTGGAACATGGGTATTTTCGCTTCTTAGTGAAATGGCAGCATGGGTGGCCCAATAAGGATCCCGAAGCATCCCGCGGGCGATTGCCACCAGATCCGCATCTTCATTGCCGATAACGGATTCGGCAAGTGCCGGATCCTCAAGCATGCCTACAGCAATAACAGGTACTCGAAGAGATTCCCGGATTCTCCGTGCGAACGGCACTTGATATCCTGAATAGTTACCCGGCTTTCTTTCTCCTGCCGGACCTTCACCGCCAGAACTGATATGGAACGCATCTACACCAGCTGCTTGGTAGGCTTTACACATATCAATGGCATGTTCAATATCATAACCGCCATCAGCGTATTCGACCGCAGAGATTCGGAAGAATAACGGCATCTCATCAGGCATTTCTTTTTTGACCGCTTGAATCACTTCTACTCCGAATTTAGCCAAATCTTGTCCGTAAACGTCTTGGCGTCGATTTGTAAAAGGCGACTGAAACTGGTGAATTAAATACCCATGGGCTCCATGAAGTTCAATCATATCTACGCCTGCCTGCACAGCACGGCGAGTTGCATTGCCAAAGAGCTGTATCATATCTTTTATTTCATTGGTTTTAAGGGCTCGGGGCGTTTTATATCTGGATCCTGGAAATTTTAATGCTGATGGGGCCACCGGCTCTGCTGCATCTTCAGCCTTTCGACCCGCATGAGCGATTTGGATGCCAATTTTTGCACCGTGAGCATGCACTCCATCGATGATTCTAGAAAATGCCGGAATATGCTCATCAGACCAAAGCCCTAGATCATAATCTGTTATTCGACCATCCGGTTCAACGTCAGTCATTTCCGTGATGATTAGGCCTGTACCGCCTACCGCGCGGCTAAGGTAGTGAATGTAATGCCAATCGTTTGGCTTGCCATCTTTAGCGATTACGGAATATTGACACATAGGTGCCATTACAATTCGATTTTTTAATTGAAGTCCTTTTAGTTCAAACGGAGTAAACAGATGATTACTCATAACAAAACACCTCTTAAATGGTTTAGATTATAATACTGGGGGTTACCCAAAAATGCAAGGATCACTTCCCTTGTTTTTGAAAACAGAAAACAAAGGAAGTGATCTTTTGTAGTTTCATTAAAAATCAAAATTGTCCGAATCTGGACCGTTGCTAGAGCTCCGTAACTTTAGCTCCTTCTTTCAAAAAACTAATGGCTGTTGCTTTACCAATTCCAGCGGTAGATCCTGTAATGAGCACTAATTTATTTTTTAAGTTTAAATCCATTTTTAACATCTCGCTTTCAAAATATAATGTCAACCTGTATAAAATGGCCCATTACGTCGACTTTGATACCGTAATGGGCCTTGGAATTTAATTATTTCAGTTTGGAAATCATTTCTCTAGTCACGCTAATTGTTGATTGAGGATTTTGACCTGTTATTAAGTTACCGTCGACTTCATAATGATCATTCCAATCAGGTGCGGAAACAAAGGTCGGGCCGGCTTGACGAAGCTTAGACTCCAACAAGAATGGCATATATTGATCCAAACCAGCAGCTTTTTCTTCCGTATCCGTAAATGCTGTAATTCGCTTACCTTCCACTAAATATTTGCCATTGGATAACTTTGCATTGACTAAACCCGCTGGTCCATGGCAAACCGCAGCTACGATTTTTTCAGCTTCATAAAACTCTCTAAGTAATGATTGAAGCTTTTCGTTGTCAGGTAAATCAAACATCGTTCCGTGGCCGCCCGGCAAGAAAATGGCATCGTAATCTGCAGCCTTTACCTCATCAAGCTTGATCGTATTTGCAAGATATTTCTCAGAATCAAGTATTTCTTGATCCAAATCGGCACTCAAGCTGTTTTTATCAATTGGGGTTTTACCACCTAAAGGACTTGCTACACTGATATCAAAACCTTGTTTTGAAAACTCAATATAAGCTTCAGCGAACTCTGAAAGCCACAGTCCCGTAGTTTTTTCACTGTTTATTTGATTGGCTGATGTGACTACGATTAATATGTTTTTTTTCATTTTGATTCTCTCCTCTGTTTGTGATTTGTAGTTGCAATCCTATTGTAACTTTGGTTTTACTATAAATCCAATTAGATAATAATCGACTATCAATAAATATATTTATACATTACCGAAAAAAGAAGACTGCTGAGACTTTCTCAACAGTCTGACTACCATTATCCGCCAGTTGTCCAGCTTAATACCGTTTCCAGCATGATTTTCAAATTATTTGCGCGATTTAATTCAGGCTTGGCCCTTACCAGCTTGAATTCTTCTTCGATGTACCGGATATAGTCGCTACGCAGCCTCTCCAGCTGTTCCTCCGTTATTGCGAACAAGAAGTGGTGGACATATTCATAGGAAAAATACCCTTCCATGCTCTCCAGAAATGTATGTGGTGACCGTTGGTACCACGCCTTGGCAAAATCCTTCAAGGCATCCGTGATCGTATCGTCACATCCTGACATTGCATAAAGCCGGTCGGCCGAGATGAGGTTACGGTAACTAACGACATTTCCCTCAGGGTATGTATTCGGCAGGGCATAAAACTGCAGAAGTTTTTCCAAGATATCAACATATAACTCCGGTCCTGCGAGCCTGGCATGAAACTGACATCTCACCGCGGCATGTGCGATATCCTTCAGTAATCGGAGAACTTCTTCCGCTTCCTTTTTGCTGGGCGTCCCTTCAAAAAACACCCCTTGATTTCCCGCACGAATCTCCGCTCGGTCTATCGCATCGTGGAGTTCCTCCTCGAATTGCTCCTTTATATAAGGCGCCCACTGCGCGAAGTGATCCATTAACTCTTCATTCATACCGAACTCTCTACGGATGATGGGACTGAGTTGAATCCCGCCGTGACCGCTAGCTTGCATAAATATTTCATGCAGCAGCTTTTCCAACGATTTGGCTTTTTTCACGGCCTTCATAATCTCACCGGGGACGATGTATTTGGCCGCGGCCTCTTTTTGCTCTAGCTCTGCTACAAACTTCCTTAGTTCAGATAACAGCGCTTCATACATCCTCATTCACCTTCATAACATCCGCTCATTTTTTTAAGCTTAATCTCCCCTTTCATATTATCCTCCCGTTTGCTCAATATAAACACCTCGGGCAGACTGAAATCTCAAGACCATGCAAAACAACGTTTCCTCTAGTCCTAAAAGAAAAAGCACCCCGAAGGGTGCTTTTAGATCGACTACTCAGTCGTGTATGGCAGCAAAGCCATTTGACGAGCGCGTTTGATCGCTACCGTCAACATGCGTTGATACTTCGCTTTCGTTCCTGTCACGCGACGTGGCAAGATTTTGCCGCGCTCGCTGATGAATTTACGAAGCAAGTCCAATTCTTTGTAATCCACGTGAGTAATTTTATTAACCGTAAAGTAGCAAACCTTCTTGCGCTTGTTACGGCCGCCGCGGCGGAATTTACGAGGCTCGCGTTGCTCGCCACGATCTCCGCCGCGGTCTCCGCCACCGCCGCTTGGGCGGCTGTGCGCAGGACGCTCTTCACGTACTTGAGGTTGAGAAGTAGTTGTTTCACTCATTTGTTATCCGTCCTTTCCAGTTAAAATGGCAAATCATCGTCCGATATATCTATCGGTCGCCCGTCATCGGCGAAGGGATCACTGCTGTTACCGCTGTTGCGTGAGCCAGAGCTGCGGTTGCCGCCTCCGTACCCGCTTCCGCTTGCGCTTGCGCTCGGGTTGCCAGTTGCGCCTTCTTCTCTTCCTTGTCCGCCGCCATCGCGGTTGGCTGATTCCAGGAATCGAACGTTATCGGCGATGACTTCCGTCACGTATACGCGTCGGCCTTCGTTGTTCTCGTAGTTACGCACCTGAATGCGTCCTTCCACGGCGGCCAAACGGCCTTTACGAAGATAATTGGCACACGTCTCGGCTAATTGCCTCCAAGTAACGATCGGGATAAAATCCGCTTCGCGCTCCTCTTTGCTTCCGGAGAACTGACGGTCTACCGCCAACGTAAATTGGGTAACGGCAACGCCTGCCGGCGTGTAACGCAATTCGGGATCCTTGGTTAGGCGTCCTATGAGAATGACTCGATTCAACATCGCGGCTTCCCTCCACTTAACATGACATAAAGGCTTACGGCGGTACTCCGCCTGGTTCTGTGTGGCTTACGCGACTTGTTCTCTGACGATGATATGACGGATAATTTCATCCGTAATCTTCAGAACGCGTTCCAACTCCGTCACTACTGTCGACGGCGCCGAGAAATGAACCAACACATACGTCCCATCGCGGTGTTTGTTGATCTCGTAAGCTAAACGACGTTTACCCATAATGTCGTGCTTCACGATCTCTCCGCCGTTCACGATGATGCCCTGGAATTTTTCCACGACAGCTTGAACGGTTTCTTGTTCCACGTCCGGACGGATGATGTACATCAACTCGTAGTTGCGCATCTTCCGTTCACCTCCTTAAGGTCTTTGGCCCCCCACTTGGTATACCGATGAGCTTGTCTTCGGCTGGGAAGCAAGGAGCATGCATTCAATCGCATGCCTGAATACTTTATCACAATAGCCCGAATACTGCAAGGAAATTCGCGCTACACTATCCTTATGAACAGGAGGTGATGACAATGGGCGAGCAAACGCAATTCGAGCCAGGTCAGCGAGCGCCGAACGGTGGGGAATACATGGAAGTCGGAGAAGATTCCTTCCACATGGGCGTTAATAATCCTCAGCATGTCGAACTGCGCAAAGGCGAGCGGTTTCCCGACACCACGAATCACAACCGCAAATGGAAGAAGATAAAGAGGCTGCATTAACCTTCTCGTCATCGATCCGAATAATCAGAGCCTGTTTGAGCCATTCTATATCTCGGCGACGTAAAACGAGAGGTGTGGTTCCCTTGAACGACTGGGTGCAACAACCGCAGGAGCAAGCGTTCCATTCGGAGTAGGAATAACGGAAGCGAGGCGTTGTGCTAAAGGCTTTTGTCTGTAACACACGAAGTTGCCGGAAGACCGAAGCGCTGAGTTAAATCAGCAACGTATTGGTTACGAATCTCAATGCAACTCATTACGCGTCGCCATGAAGAACCCTGCGAAGGGTTCTTTGTTTTTAAATCGTTTTTATATCTAACAGAAAAACCTCCCACTTATTTAAAAGTAGAAGGTTTGCGCGTTTCGTATTTAGGGATGGCGGAGAAGGTGGGATTCGAGTCCCTGTGCCTACAAACATGCCCCCGGCATTTTTGCTTAACGGCCCGTTCGAACCCCACCGCCATCCAATAAAAAACGACCCCGATGGGGTCGCACGTTGGTTTTTTTATTGGATGGCGGAGAAGGTGGGATTCGAACCCACGCACGCCTCGCGACGCCTAGTTGATTTCGAGTCAACCCCCTTGGGCCTCTTGGGTACCTCTCCGCAGCAAGAAAAATAATATCATATTTAAGAGGTGCTTGCAACTGGATTCAATCTCCAGTCCGCGTTTCCTTCTAAGTTACTCGTCGATCGCCGATTGCCCATCTCCCGGCGACCTCAACACCTTTTTCAAGCTCTTCTCGAACTTAGCCCGAGGCAGCAGAATGCTGTGTTTGCATTTCACGCATTTAATCCGAATATCCATGCCCATTCGGATGATTTCCATCTCGTTGGCTCCGCAAGGATGCTGCTTCTTCATGAGCACGACATCCCCAAGATCAAACGTTTTCCGCTCCATACCGTTTCCCCCGTCCGTAAGTGCGTTGTCCAGCTCCATTCGTTCTATGGTGTGGTTTCCGATGTTGTCATCTCGAATGCTTTCTTCAATTCGGTATTGATAAGACGCGTGACATCTCCCGTTGTGTTCGGCTTGCACCTTGCGGTGATTCTTATCGTCATCTGATTGAATGCAAGCGTCTGAATTCCGAGTACTTCCGGAATTCCCGTAATATTGGAATCGTTTATTTGAACAAGTACGCTTCGAATCGTACTCATTAACTCTTCGATCGTTTTCTCGTATGCGATCGTAATATCGATGACTGCAAGCAATGGGTTAACCGAGAAATTGGTCACTTCATTAATGAGGCCGTTGGGAATGATGTGAATCTCGCCCGTCCAATTTCTGATCCTTGTCGCGCGTAAACCGATCATCTCGACCGTACCTTTGAAATCCTTTGATTGGATGACGTCGCCAACCGCGAACTGATCTTCTAAGATTATGAAGAATCCAGTGATGACATCCTTGACCAGACTCTGCGCCCCGAATCCTATCGCGAGGCCGATAACGCCCGCTCCTGCGAGCAAGGGTGCAAGCTGGATATGAAACTCTCCTAGAATCAACAATATCGCTATGAAATTAAAGATATAGGAAGCTGTGTTCTTAAGCAGCCGTCCCATCGTCTGAACGCGCCTCGTACGAAGCTTCAACCTTCTCGATTTCTTCACGTTCGTCACGTGATCGATGAAGCGGTTTACTATCAACAACGCGAGGCGGCTTACGACGAAAATCAGAATGACTCTTAGTAACACCATGCTCGCAGCCGTCCACATATCCGTGTCTCTGGTCGTGTCCCACAATTGATCGATGAACCGATTCCAGAGTTCATGTACGTTTTCTGCTTTTTCTGCCATTCCAAAGCCAAACATAAGGCATATATCTCCTTTAACTCATTGAATCTGCACGTACCCGTCGAACGTTTTCTCGAACAATCCCCGGATTTCCACATTCTCTGAGAGGATAATTTGCTTCACCTGATTGATCTCCGCACTGGGAAATTCGATTGATAATGCGCAGCCGGCGGTAATCTCCTTCGGCGTCGGACAAATATCAATCTCGATATCCGCATATTCCAGCAGCATCTCCGCCCGAAGCGCTTGTTGAGTAGAATCGAAAGCGATCAAGAGAGACTCCATAGTTGCATACCTCCTGCCTATACAACTTTAACCTTTCCAATACGATCATAAAGTATATTTTCTGAATCCGTAATACTCATCTGATCGCTCCGATATAATCGTAATTAGCCATTTTAAGACGGCTTTAACCGATTATACTTGTTGCCCAAGTATAAATGTGCCCTTTCGTCCATATACTAGTAACATACTAGGGTAGGAGGCGAATCGGACGAATGAACGGCGCGTGGGAGAAACGTCCGGGCTCCGCACCGGAATCAGCGGCGCTCTCTTTAAAGATTCCTTTTAACGAACCAACGGTCTTGCATCGATTATCCCAGAAACTCGAGTACTATTTAGAAGCTTTGCCGCAAGAGCGCCGGATCGTCATCGTCTGCGTTGGCACGGATCGCTCGACTGGAGATTCGCTTGGACCATTGGTTGGAACGGCATTAGCTCGGGAGTATAGCTCGTTATTCGATTTGTACGGAACATTGGAAGACCCCGTTCACGCGATGAACTTGGGAGACACGCTGCTCAAGATTATGAGAACCTCCCGTCAACCCTTCGTTATCGCCGTAGATGCCTGTCTTGGACAAGTATCCAGCGTGGGATGCATCCAGGTAGGGTCGGGACCCGTTCGTCCGGGAGCCGGCGTGAACAAGGAGCTGCCTCCCGTTGGGGATATCCACATGACCGGCATCGTGAACGTCGGAGGATTCATGGAATACTTCGTCCTTCAGAATACTCGGCTTAATCTCGTCGTCAAGATGTCGGAAATCATTGCGCAAAGTCTCTTAAACGCCGTACATAACACGCGAAGCAAGTCCGTTATGCCTTTTGCATCGCCTGATTAATTGCAATCTTTTCTTCCGGGGTAAGCATATAGGCGGATTGGCCTTTATCGATCGGCTTTGCATACAGGAACGTTTGTTCCCTGCCGTGTATGCCTGTGATCACCACTCCATCCTGCTCTTCATTCACGAATGCCACCGAGAAGCTAAGATCGCTGCCTGAGTCTGAAAAAGCATTAAAGCGATGAACGCCGATACGTCCCTTTAGGGAGGACAGGCGTTTTTCGTGTTGATCCATTCTATCGCCTTGGGTTATTTGCCTACGATCCAATAGGGAGAGACGCTCATGGACAACGTTCATCACCTCTTCCATATTCGGTACGCCGGTATCCCCCACCATCTTTCGGTGTTCCCCTTTTAATTTGCCTAGCTTTCTAGCCAATACCCCTAATCCTATGAACAAGATCAAGAGAAGCGCGCCTTCTACTGCCGCAATAATCATCGCAATCTGATCGTTCCAACCATCCATTATTACTTTCTCCCCCATTATCTCTTGCTCTATGCTTCACTTATCTTTACGCCTTTAAGGTTCGATTGATTTCCTTCACAGCGTCAATCATAGATACGATTTCCGATTTTTCCGTAAAATATCCGGGACTAGCTCGCACCGCACCGGTCTCATACGATCCTGCAGTCTCATGCCCAAGCGGCGTACAATGAAAACCGGCGCGTACAGCAATGCCGAATTGTTGATCCAACAAGAATGCCATTTCGGATGGGTCGACTCCTTCTAGCAGGAAGGAAACGATAGCGGTCCTCTCAACCTCAACTCCGGGACCAAGTAAGGTTAACCCTTGCACCGATTGAAGACCCTCCATCAATTGAATGGTTAGTTCCCTCTCCTTAGCATGAATGGCCTCCGGCGTCTCTTTCAGAATATAATTGACGCCTTCGGACAAACCCGCTAGTCCGACCGTATTCTGAGTGCCCGCCTCATAGCGATCAGGACGTACATTCGGCTGCTCCGGCGCCTCCGATTTACTTCCGGTTCCGCCTTGCATGAGAGGCTCTAACTCCAAGTTGGGGTGGATGTACAACCCGCCTGTCCCTTGCGGCCCCATCAGCCCCTTATGCCCTGGAAACGCGAGCATATCTATTCCCATGCCCATCACGTCAATAGGCAGCACTCCCGCGCTTTGAGCAGCGTCTACGAGAAGCTTCACGTTTCTCCTGCGCGCGATTTCCCCAATCTCTCCAACGGGTGTTATCGTGCCAAGCAGATTAGAGCTATGCGTCACCGCAATAAGCTTAGTCCTTGGCGTGATGGCTGCTTCTAAAGCCTTCATATCTATGGTTCCGTCTTTACTCGCGGGAACATAAGTAACTTCGATGCCTTGTTTACGCTTCAACGCTTCCAATGGACGTCTTATCGAATTATGTTCAAGCGAAGTCGCGATAACATGATCTCCCGGCTTTAATAGCCCCTGTATCGCTAAGTTTAGCGCATGCGTAGTATTGAGGGCAAAAGCAATGTCGTTAGGGTTGCCAATCCGGAAAAGCCTGGCTAAACGTTTACGCGTCTCGAATAGCACCCTGCTCGCTTTGACTGCCATAGTATGACTGCCTCGTCCAGGATTAGCTGCGCTCTCCCGCATATTTCGTTCCATCGCTTCCCATACGGATGAGGGCTTAGGCCAGCTGGTCGCCGCATTGTCCAGATAGATTATTGGTTTATTGTCGTTCATCCATTTCCACCGTCCTAGGTAAAACGGCTTCGCCGGCTTCGTGACTACAAACTCGGGCGCTCAGAGCACCGCGTCATTTGTTGTACTTGGAACGGCGGACACGTTTGTATCGTAAGTTCAGATGAGTATCGAGACTGTAGAGTTTAATCATTCTGATCGATTAACGCAACAATAGCATACCTTAGTTTAATCCTTCCTTCGGAAGATTACAACTTGGGTATGCTATCGTTTTATCCTTTACGCCATTGCTTTTAATAGCTCTAGCAACCGTTCCAGATCGCTCTTCCCGAAATAGGAAAGCTCTATTCTACCTTTGTCTTTATTAGGTTTAATCCGAACCGTCGTCTGGAACTTCTCTCGAAGCGTTTCCTCTAGCTCTTCGATATAGGGATCGCGTTTCTTGGCCTTCGATTTTGCTTTCACGTTAACTTTAGCCTCAGTCTTCTGGACTGCTTCTTCAAGTTCGCGAACGCTCCACTCGCCAGCTACCGACTGCTTGGCTAATTGACGTCTAACGGACTCGTCTTTAATTCCAGCCAATGCACGGGCGTGCCCCATAGACAATGTTCCACGTGAAACATAATTTTTGATTTCATCCGGCAACGAGAGCAGACGAAGGAAGTTAGCGATGTGCGAACGAGACTTCCCTACTTTTAATGATAGCTCTTCTTGCGTAAGATTGAATTGATTCATGATTCCCTGGTATGCAATCGCGACTTCTAAGGAGTTCAGATCTTCGCGTTGTACATTCTCGATCAAAGCGATTTCCATAACTTGCTGATCGTTATAGGTTCTTACTACGGCTGGAATAGTTGGATTCCCTAGCAACTGAGAAGCTCTGAACCGCCTCTCCCCTGCGATAATCTCATAGCCTTTCAAGGCTTGGCGAACGACAATCGGCTGAATGACGCCATGCTCGCGGATTGATTCCGCTAACTCCTTGATCGCCTCTTCTTCGAAGGTTTTACGAGGTTGATAGGGATTAGCGCGAAGATTCGCTAATGGAATTTCTACAATCTTATCATCTTCTTTAATAGAAAGAGATGTGATAAGCGCGTCTAACCCTTTACCTAGCCGCTTGCTCATAGGAGATCACTTCCTTCGCCAGCTCGAGATACACTTCTGCACCTTTGGACTTTGGATCATAAGTAATAATAGATTGGCCATGGGATGGAGCTTCGCTAAGCCTAACGTTACGCGGTATAACGGTCTGGTATACCTTCTGTTGAAAATACTTCTTAACCTCTTCGATTACCTGAATTCCCAAGTTCGTCCTTGCATCGAACATGGTTAACAACACTCCCTCAATCTGCAAAGAAGTATTCAGATGCTTTTGGACCAATCGAATGGAGTTAAGAAGCTGGCTCAGTCCTTCAAGCGCATAATATTCGCACTGAATCGGGATCAGGACAGAATCCGCAGCCGTTAAAGAATTGATCGTTAATATTCCTAGTGAAGGAGGACAGTCGATCAACACATAGTCAAAATCATTTCTCACTAAAGCCAATGCCTTCTTGAGACGGATTTCGCGCGACATCGTCGGAACGAGCTCGATTTCCGCTCCGGCAAGTTGAATGGTAGCCGGAATGATTTTGAGATTAGGGATATCCGTATCCTCTACCGCTTGCTTTGGATGTACTTCATTAATGAGAACGTCGTAGATGCAATAGCTCACATCGGCTTTATTGATTCCGATCCCGCTTGTCGTATTGCCTTGGGGATCAATGTCGACGATCAACACTCTTTTTCCAAGTGATGCTAGACACGCGCCCAGATTGACCGAAGTCGTCGTCTTACCAACCCCGCCTTTTTGGTTGGCAATCGCAATTATTTTAGACAACCCAATTCACCTCAATGTTAATGAAACAATTAGAACAGTATCGTCGTCGCTTCTTAAAACCGCGAGTTCTGCTCCTAAGAAACAAAAAGCGGTCCCATGTTGAACGCTCGCCATACATACGCTTAGTGGACAGCGATTCGATATCAAACACGGGCATCCGCATGATAAGATCTAACGTTTAGGGATTCTGATAATAATCTCGTAGTGATCTTCGCAATCCTTCTCGCTGGCTTTGATCGGAATTCCCGATCCATTAACCATATCAACCGATTGTCGAATCGTATTCAGTGCCAACCGTACATCCTTGGTGAACGAGAACCTCTTTGTCTTCTTCGGTTTGGAAACCTCCATATAGAAGGCGATTCTCGTCTCGGTCTGTTTAACATTCAGATCCTTTTCGATGATCTCAGCAAGCAACTTATTCTGCATCTCTTCGTCAGGCAAAGAGAGCAGCGCTCTTCCGTGCCTCTCGGTAATCTTCCTCTCTAGCAATGCCTGCCTAACCGTCTCTCCTAATTGGAGCAAACGAATCTTGTTGGCAATCGTAGATTGGCTCTTACCCAGTCTCTGCGCTAAGCTTTCCTGGGTCAGTTGATGTAGATCGATCAGCTTCTGATAAGCGATCGCTTCCTCAAGCGCGGTCAACCCTTCGCGCTGCAGGTTCTCGATTAACGCTACGGAAGCCGCTTGCGAATCATTCATTTCCCTTACGATAGCAGGAATATGTTCCATTCCAAGCTTCGTAACCGCTCTCCACCTGCGTTCGCCGGCGATAATCTCGTATTTTCCATTACGCACCCTAACGACAATTGGCTGTATCACGCCATGCGTCTTGATCGTCTGACACAACTCATCAATGCGATCGTCGTCGAATACAGAACGTGGTTGATAAGGACTCGGAACGATTTCACGAATCGGAACTTGTTTCACATCTTCTTGATTACTTCGATCTGATAGACCGAGCAGTCTGGAGAATGGCTCTTTCATTTCTCACGGATCACCACATTAAGTAAGATAGGCGGAAAGGTATTGTGTCCATAGCGACGAAAAAGCGCCGCCAATTCGCGCTTGCAGCGCATATGCGGCACATCTCTCTGTTAATCTATTATATTCGCTATAACCGCCCGTTTCTCCTGCTAAAGCAAAAAACTTTCAATCTATTATGTTTGAATAGCCGTTCTCGTTTTAAAGATACCACGATAAGCTTCCTTAGTAAACGTAAAAATGTTCCACGTGAAACATATCCCTCCTTGTGGAGAAATGTTTCACGTGGAACATTATGGGTAAGATAATCTAACTCTTTATATTCAAGCTGGCAATTGGTTTAACTAAGGGGGACTTCAGTGGAATCCCCGATTTCCGAGGATATAAAGATGGCGTAGGTGCTTTTTTGGTGCACATAACCAAATGGCGATCTGCGCCATCAGATGGCAAAGTCAGATGTTTCACGTCCTGGATTTTCCCGTTCAACTTTGCCACACTGTATCGCCCCTCATCGAGTTCGGCTGAAATGTCAGTGCCCTTCATCGCGATGAACAGACCGCCGGGACGCACATAAGGCAAACAAAATTCATTTAGCACCGCAAGTCTTGCGACTGCCCTAGCCGTCACGATGTCATATTCATCCCGGTGCTCCCTCTTCCTAGCCGCATCTTCCGCTCTGCTGTGCAGACAAAGCACTTTAGTTAATCCGAGCTGCGAAGTGACTTCTTCTAAAAATCGTATTCGCTTGGCCAAGGCATCAATAATCGTCACTCTCAGGTGAGGGAATGCGATGGCGAGAGGGATAGATGGGAATCCTGCACCCGATCCGATATCTGCCAAGGAGCTTTGCTTGTCGAACTGCACCACTCCGGCTAGAGTTAACGAATCATAGAAATGCTTCTCATATACCGCTTCCCGTTCGGTAATGCCGGTTAAGTTCATTTTCTCGTTCCACTCCACCAACAAGGAGTAATACGTTTCAAATTGCGCTAATTGTCTTTCCGACAGCTTAATCCCTAATTTCTCGACATGCGACGCGAACTGCTCCTGAATCTTATCCGTCATGATCCGTGAGCCGCCGCGGTCACTCGATTATAATGCTCCAGATGTACAAGGAGAATGGATAGATCGGCTGGTGTAACGCCTGAAATTCTAGATGCTTGCCCAATCGACAACGGTCGAATTTTGCCGAGCTTCTGCTTCGCTTCTACCGCCAGACCGTAAATAATGTCGTAATCGATATTTTCCGGTATGCGCTTTTTCTCCATACGCTCCATGCGTTCCACTTGAATCTGCTGTTTCTCGATATATCCCGTGTATTTCACCTGAATTTCGACTTGTTCCTTCATATCTTCGGTTAATTCGATTGGTGAAGGTGACAAAGCCTCCAAATGCCTATAGTTAAGCTCTGGTCGACGTAACAAAGTGATGCCGTCAACGGAATTATTCAACAAAGAGGATTCAGCAGAAGTTAGCATCGATTGAACGGCTTCATCCGGACGGAACTTCGTTTCCTTCAATCGGTTGATTTCCGCTTCGACGCGTTCTTTCTTCTCCAAGAACTTGCGATGGCGTTCTTCCTTGATCAAACCGATCTCGTAGCCAATAGGAGTCATCCGCAAATCCGCATTATCATGGCGAAGCAACAACCGATATTCCGCGCGCGAGGTTAGAAGTCTGTAAGGCTCATTCGTCCCCTTCGTAACCAGATCGTCGATCATTACGCCGATATACCCTCTTGAGCGTTCAATAATAACAGGATCCGCTCCTTGTACTTTGCGTGCGGCATTAATTCCTGCCATTACCCCCTGACCCGCTGCTTCTTCATAGCCGGAAGTTCCGTTAATCTGTCCAGCGGTGAATAGGTTTGGTACCAGCTTGGTTTCCAATGAAGGCCATAATTGAGTAGGGATTACCGCATCATATTCTATGGCATAACCGGGGCGCATCATCTCTACCTTCTCCAAACCGGGTATAGAACGCAGGATATCAATCTGAACCTCCTCCGGCATACTCGTGGAGAGGCCTTGCACGTAGAATTCCTTCGTATTTCTTCCTTCGGGCTCCAAGAAGATTTGGTGCTTCGGCTTATCCGCGAAGCGAACGATTTTATCTTCTATGGAAGGGCAATACCGAGGACCCGTTCCTTCGATCAAACCGGAGAACATCGGCGCGCGATACAGGTTATCGTTAATGATTTGGTGAGTTTCCTCGGAAGTATAGGTTAACCAACAAGGAATTTGATCGTCGGAATGCGCCATATACTCTGTCTCGTAGGAGAAGTATTTGGGCTTGTTATCGCCTGGTTGGATTTCCGTTTTGCTAAAGTCGATGGAATCCTCATGCACCCTGGGCGGGGTCCCCGTCTTGAAACGAGCTAATTGAAACCCGCAGCGCTTCAATGCCTCGGACAACTTGACCGCAGGCTGTTGATTGTTAGGTCCACTCTCGTACATCAATTCGCCCAGTATGACTTTCCCTCGCAAGTAAGTGCCCGTTGTCAACACGACGGTTTTAGCGCCATACTCAGCACCTGTCTTGGTAACAACACCCACGCACGCACCATCTTCGATAATGAGATCTTCGACCAAACCTTGACGTAACGTCAGTCTTTCTTGCAGTTCGATCGTTTCCTTCATTTTATGCTGATACATGAATTTGTCCGCTTGAGCCCTAAGAGCGTGAACCGCAGGACCTTTTGCCGTATTCAACATCCGCATTTGGATGAAGGTCTTATCGATATTGCGACCCATTTCTCCGCCCAAAGCGTCTATTTCCCTTACGACATGTCCTTTAGCCGGCCCGCCTACCGATGGATTACAGGGCATGAACGCAACCATATCCAAGTTAATCGTCAACAATAACGTTTCGCAGCCCATTCGGGCAGCCGCAAGCGCTGCTTCACAGCCGGCATGACCGGCGCCAATAACGATGACGTCGAAATCTCCTGCACGATATGTCATTTATTTTCCCTCCTTGCTGCCTCATTTATATTATTTTCCTAAACAGAATTGAGAAAAAATCTGATCCAACAACGAATCTCCGGCAGCATCGCCGAGAATTTGCCCTAACGACTCCCATGATGCGGCGATATCGATCTGAATAAGATCTATCGGAACGCTCTCTTGAGTCGCGCTTATTGCCTCTTCTAAAGAACGTTTGGTCTGATGCAGCAGCGCAATATGACGTGCGTTGCTTACATACGTAATATCCCCAGATTCGACGGCACCGCTGAAAAATAAACCGGACACCGCTTTCTCCAACAAATCGATGCCATTCCCTTCCTTCGCGGACAAGAAAACGATTCGATCCCTCGAGTAATCCTGCTCGACCTCTTCAATCTCCAATTGACCAGGTAAATCTATTTTATTCACGACGACGATCGTTGAACGATCCTTCAGTTGTTTAAGCAGCTTTCTTTCGTCTTCATGCAAAGGTTCATGGTGATTTAACACAAGCAAGATAAGATCCGCTTCATTCAGAGCACCATGTGATCTTTCTACGCCGATCTGTTCTACCTTGTCGCTCGTTTCCCGAATTCCCGCCGTGTCCAGAAGCCTTAACGGGATCCCCGACAGCGAAACGGATTCCTCTACGATATCGCGAGTCGTACCGGGAATATCGGTTACGATCGCTTTATTTTCTCTGGCAAGCGCATTAAGCAGAGAGGATTTGCCGGCATTGGGACGACCCACGATTACCGTGACAATTCCTTCTCTTAGTATTTTGCCTTCATTCGATTTTATTAACAGCTGTTCGACTTCCCGAAGCACCGAGCTGCAATTATCGCGGATAAAGCCGGAGGTTACATCCTCCACATCGTGCTCGGGATAATCTATATTAACCTCTACGTGCGCCAGCAGCTCAATCAACTGCTGACGCATCGGTATAATCTGCTTAGATAATGAGCCTTCGGCTTGTCTCCTGGCTACCTGGAAAGCGCGATCCGACTTCGAACGGATAAGGTCGATGACCGCCTCTGCCTGCGCAAGATCGATCCTTCCGTTTAAGAACGCGCGTTTCGTGAACTCCCCCGGCTCCGCTAATCTCGCCCCATGCCGAAGAAGCAATTCCAATACGGACTTCACCGCGACGATTCCACCGTGCGTACTAATCTCCACCACGTCTTCGGCAGTGAAGGATCTCGGACCCTTCATAACCGTTACTAGAACTTCATCCAATACTTGATCATGCTGAGGGTCTACGATCCATCCATAATGAACGGTATGGCTGACCGCTTCCCTTAGATTTTGTTTGGACTTGAACACCTTCGCTACCGTGTCCACCGCATCTTGCCCGCTAACCCGAACGACCGCTATGCTGCCTTCCCCAAGCGCCGTCGCAATTGCGGCAATCGTATCCTCGTTCATGTTACCCCTCTTTTCAACATCAAACACAAAACGCAATGACCCCCCCAACGATGCGGAAGCCATTGCGCGGTCTCATTTTATTGCTTCAAAGCAATTACAATTCGACGATTCGGTTCGTCTCCCTGGCTGAAGGTCTTCACGTTCGGATTGGCCTGCAATCTGGCGTGAATGATCTTTCTTTCCTGGGAGGTCATCGGTTCTAACACGATTTCCTTCCGCGTTCGAATAACCCGCATAGCCATGCGCTCAGATAGTGCTTCTAAAGTCTGGCGACGGCGCTCGCGAAATTGCTCGGCATCAAGGACGATACGAAGATGATGGTTCGAGTGGCGATTAGCCACGATGTTCACCAGGTATTGCAGAGAATCCAATGTCTGTCCACGTCGACCGATTAGAATGCCCAAGTCGGAACCCGTAATGTTAATCCGCACTGCATCATTCTCATCCAATCGTTCAACAGAAACGGTAAGTTCCATTGCTCCCGACACGTCTTTCAGAAACCGTATCGCTT
Organism: Cohnella luojiensis; assembly: GCF_004564235.1. Classification (GTDB taxonomy): domain Bacteria; phylum Bacillota; class Bacilli; order Paenibacillales; family Paenibacillaceae; genus Cohnella; species Cohnella luojiensis. Next base: position 13,540 of record NZ_SOMN01000019.1, on the reverse strand, counting down.
CTTCAATGCCGTCCGGCAACAATGTCAACTCCACTTTCGCTTCTCTGGCTCCAATGAGCCCGAACAATCCTTTGCTGGCTTGTTCCAATACCGTGATGTTCACTCGGTCTTCTTGCACGCCCAGTTGGGCCAGACCTTTACGAACCGCATCTTCTACCGTTTTTCCCGATGCCAGGAGCGTATTCATTTCACGCGGACCTCCTTACCTTTACCCTTTTTTGGTTTTGGTTGAGGAGCTTCTTCGACAGGATCAGGCTTTTTCTTTCCGTACATGAAGTAGTTTTGCACGATCGTATAGATGTTACTGTAGATCCAGTACAACGGTAATGCTGACGGGAAGTTAATCGCCATGACGAAGATCATTACCGGGAAAATATACATAAGTCCCTTCATTGGACCAACCATCTGCTGCTGCGAAGACATCATTTTGGATTGGATGAAGGTTGTGATAGCGGCAATAATCGGTAGAAGATAGAGATGATCCGGCTCCCCAAGCTTCAACCAAAGGAACGTACTCTCCTCGATTCCCAGATCCGCGTTCCCACGAATGTTAGCATTCGTGTAGATCGAGTTATACAACGCGATGAAGATCGGCATCTGAACGATAAGCGGTAAGCAACCGGCAAGGGGATTGACTTGATTCGTCTGGTACAGCTTCATCATTTCTTCTTGCTGCTTCTTCGGATCGTCCTTGAACTTCTCCCGGATCTTCTTCATATCCGGTTGCAACGCCTGCATAGCTTTCGTGTTTTTATATTGCTTGATCATCAGCGGCAAGATAATCGTCCGTACAATAATGGTAAGGATCAAAATCGCTAACCCATATTGTCCGCCGAACCAATCCGCGAAAGTATCCAACATCGTTGAGAACCAGTATACGACGTTCCGTGTCCACCAAGAACCGCTCTCAGCCATATTTTCCGTAGGTATTGCCGTAGCCGCAGGCGTACAACCCGCGAGCAATGTTACCAGCGACAATGCACCGATAACGATTAACCATTTGCGATTTCGCAACAAAACTAAAAACTCCCCTCTTAAACGCCCGGCATGCCGTAAATGTGAACTTCGAAATCCGACCAAATGCAGCCTGTACATACAAAAAATATTCAAGTCCACTATACCATAATAAAGAAGGCAAAGAAAAGCTACGGCTTGTCTACGCCAAAGCTTATTTGCCTTGATTTCCTTTACGGTTATTCGGACGGGACCCTCGCGATGATGAAGCAGTAGATCCTCCAGTATTCGGAGTTGAACCTTTCAGCAAACCTGCTTTCCGCAGAACGTGCAGAATGCTTCCCTCCATCTGCTTATATGGAAGAGAGAGCGCCGGCTTCCTAACAATTAAGATCAAATCCGTATCCTCGAGCAGCTTGGATGCATTTAATCTGATAATTTCCTTCACCATACGCCTTAGCCGATTGCGCACGACCGCGTTACCTAACTTACTGCTTGCGGATACGCCCATGCGAAAAGACCCCGTCTGCGACCGTTTGCGCCAATAAACCACGAATTGCGAGTTGGCGAACGAACGGCCATAGCGATAGATCACATTGAAATCTTCTCTTTTCCGAAGGCGCAGCTTCCTATGCATGACACACCGCTCCATCTTTCCGGAAATCTATATCCTGCTTTGTAAGAAAAAAAGACCACCTCAAGTGGTCTTTCGTTCTATGCTGTCAAAACTTTGCGACCTTTATGACGACGAGCAGCGAGAACTTTACGACCGTTCTTCGAGCTCATACGGCTACGGAAACCGTGAACCTTCTTGCGCTTGCTTACATTCGGCTTAAACGTAGGACCCATGATTCCAACCCCCTTACTTAAAAACTCACGTCCATCTATTAAACCACGAAGCCCTCAAAAAGTCAATGCAGAGCCTATCAACCATCTTTTTACTTATTCACATGTGTATAAAATATAAATCGTTAACGAATAAAGTTGATGTTTGTCGAAGACTCGCACATCTTATCAACAATATGTAGTACTGTGCACAGTTTTCATCCACAAGTTATTGAAATTGTGGATAACATCGTGAAATTCGTTGAATTCAGAGGGTTTGTCTGCTATGATTAGTCATGACATTTCCAGTGGATTACATTATTTTTCCCTCGATTTATCAACACCCTGTGAATAACTTTGTGAACAAACCCCCATATTAGTGGACATCCCTACATATAATTCAGGGAATTATGTGGATAACTAGTCGGAACCGACATTCGACTTTTTGTTTTTCGCTTATTTTTTGTCCTTGCGATGGGTTAAAGGAGAGAAAATGTCGTGGACAACCGCAACAACGAGGTCTGGCAACAAGTGTTGTCGGTCATCCAAACGAAGCTAAGCAAGCCAAGCTTCGATACATGGTTCAAAGCGACTAAGGCTTTCTTCTTAAGCGATAACGTTGTCATCGTAACCGCGCCGACGACTTTCGCGGTGGAATGGTTGGAAACGCGTTACACGAAGCTCGTATCCTCAACGCTTTCCGATTATATCGGCAGGCCTGTGGACGTTAAGTTTTCTATAGAAGAAGTACGGCCGCCCGAACCTGCAGAGACGTCGCCATCGATACCGAATCGGCAGCCAATCGTCGAAGAACCGATGATGCATATGCTGAACCCGAAATATACGTTCGATACGTTCGTTATCGGTGCAGCGAACCGATTTGCCCATGCCGCATCGCTGGCCGTCGCCGAATTGCCGGCGAAATCCTATAACCCCTTCTTCATGTACGGCGGCGTAGGATTAGGAAAAACTCATCTCATGCATGCCATCGGCCATTATATTCTGGAGCATAACCCTCATATGAAGGTTCTGTATCTTTCTTCCGAAAAATTCACCAACGAATTCATCAACGCGATTCGCGATAATCGGGGCGAGAGCTTCCGTAACAAGTACCGCAATATCGACGTGCTGCTCATTGATGATATTCAATTTCTTGCCGGTAAAGAAGGAACCCAAGAGGAGTTCTTCCATACCTTCAACGCCCTGCATGAAGAGCATAAGCAAATCGTCATCTCCAGTGACCGGCCGCCGAAAGAGATTCCAACGCTCGAGGAACGTCTTCGTTCCCGGTTCGAATGGGGACTCATTACGGACATTCAGCCGCCTGACCTGGAGACGCGGATCGCCATCCTTCGCAAGAAAGCGAAAGCGGAGAATCTCGACATTCCTAACGAGGCCATGATGTATATCGCGAACATGATCGACTCTAACATCCGCGAACTCGAAGGAGCACTCATACGTATCGTTGCTTATTCTTCTCTAACGAACCAGGATATATCGGCGCATCTTGCGGCGGAAGCCTTGAAGGATATATTGCCTACTGGACGAAATCGATTAATTACGATGCAAGATATCCAGCAGCGCGTCGGAGATTACTATGGGTTGAAACTAGAGGACTTCAAAGCGCGCAAGAGGACGAAAGCCGTGGCTTTCCCTAGGCAGATCGCGATGTATCTCTCCCGCGAGCTGACGGATTATTCCCTCCCTAAGATCGGAGACGCATTCGGCGGCAGGGATCATACGACCGTTATCCATGCTCACGAGAAAATTTCGCAGCTGCTCAAGGTCGATCAGGATCTGTACAAAATTATCAACAGCCTGACCGAAAAAATCAAAAATTTAACGTAAAAACACACCAGCGCCTATGCACAAAGCGTCCACATGTGGATAGGCGTTATTTTCGAGCTTTTTCGCGGTTATCCACATATTCACCGCCCCTACTACGACTTAAAGATTTAAACATGCTACAATACAAGCATAAACGGTTTAGAGCGGCCCAATAGCGACAAACGTTTATGTCGGAGAAAATTGACGAGGTGAGCCCATGAAATTGACGATATTGCGCAATGAGTTAAACGACGCCATTCAACACGTATCCAAGGCCGTTGCGTCAAGAACGACAATCCCGATCCTAAGTGGGATTAAATTGGATGCCAATCTATCGGGAGTTACCCTTACCGCAAGCGATACCGACATATCTATACAAAGCTTCATCCCGTTAGAAACACCTGACAAGACCATAGCTACAGTCTCTAGACCCGGGAGCGTAGTCCTTACCGCTAAATTTTTCGTCGAAATCGTCAAAAAGCTCCCTCACGAGGAAGTTCATATCGAAGTCGGCGAACGGTTTCAGACCCTCATTACGTCCGGTGCTACGGAAATTCAGCTTGTAGGGTTAGATCCCGAGGAATTCCCGGTCCTTCCTACCGTTCAAGAGGATCAAGTCGTGTCGATCCCCGGCGATTTGCTAAGGGATATGATTAGACAGACGGTATTCGCGGTAACCACGAACGAATCGACACCGATATTGACCGGCGTATTGTGGAATCTTCAAGAAGGCATTTACAAATTCGTAGCTACGGACAGACATCGCCTGGCGAGTCGATCGGCGCCCGTCGAATTATACGACGTACGCTTCTCCAATATTGTCATTTCAGGTAAAACGTTGAATGAATTAGCGAAAATAGTGCCCGATCAGAACGTAATGGTCGATATTGTCGTCGCTGAGAATCAGGTGCTGTTTAAGCTTGGCAATGTGCTTTTCTACTCCAGGATGCTGGACGGGACTTATCCCGATACTTCCAAGATTATTCCGCAAAGCTTCAAAACAGAACTCGTCCTGAACACAAAATCGCTAAGCGATTCCATAGACCGTGCTTATTTGCTGTCAAGAGAGGAAAAAACGAATATTGTTCGTTTGGTCACGACGGACGACGGGGGAATCGAAATCTCATCCAGCTCCTCCGAGCTAGGCAAAGTTACGGAACAGTTAGGCGTGGTTAAGATGAGCGGAGAGCCGTTAAAAATCGCGTTTAACTCCAAGTACATGCTAGACGTGCTAAAGGTTATCGACAGCGAAGAGCTGTTCATCGGTTTTAACGGAGCCATGAGCCCGATCATCATCAGACCTAACGACCATGAGAACAGCCTGCATCTGATTCTCCCTTACCGGACGACGAATTGAGGCGCATAAGATGAAAAGCATCGGAATATCCACTGAGTATATTACGTTGGGACAGTTTCTTAAGCTTGCGGAGTGCATAGGAACGGGCGGCGAAGTGAAGCATTTTCTGCAGGAAAACAGCGTGCACGTGAACGGCGAACCCGATAATCGCAGAGGGCGTAAGCTAAGAGTTGGAGATACCGTTGAGGTCGAGGGATTCGGGTCTTTCACGATAAGCATTCGTTAATCCTCGATTGGCGGTTTCCGAAGTCAGTTGGAGAGGAAATGTCCTATGCAGTTGAACACATTGGAGCTTCAAGGCTATCGGAATTACGATTCCTTAAAGCTGTCCACGGAAGGCGGGGTCAATATTTTCATTGGCCCTAACGCCCAAGGGAAAACCAATCTGATCGAAGCGATTCACGTGCTGTCTCTAACGAAGTCCCATCGGACCTCGAAGGATAAAGAACTGATCGGCTGGAATCAGACTGCTGCGGTTATCAGAGCCCAGATGAGAAGAAAGCACGGAAATGTCAGTCTGGAGCTGCAGTTATCCGCTCAGGGGAAGAAAGCCAAGGTAAACGGATTGGAACAACGCAAATTAAGCAGCTTCGTAGGAACGCTGAACGTGGTGTTGTTCGCTCCCGAAGATCTGGATATCGTCAAAGGAGCACCGGGAGTGCGCCGCCGATTCATGGACATGGAAATCGGTCAGGTGCACCCCGGTTATTTGTACGACATGCAGCAATATCAGAAAATACTGCAACAAAGAAACAATTACCTGAAGTCGACGGACATCCATCGGGCATCTCCGGAAATGTTAGACGTATGGAATGAACAGTTAGCTACCTCAGGTGTTAAAATGATGCAAAAAAGGAAAAACTTTATTATAAACCTGCAGAAGTGGGCGGAGAAAATACATGCCGGCATCACCGGCGGCAACGAGCGCTTCACCGTGGAGTACAAGCCATCATTCGGGAGCTCCATTGGTATGGATATCCAAGAACAATCTTCTTTATTCGAACAATTTATGTTAAAGTTAACACAGGGCAAGGAACAGGAATTCCGACGGGGAATGACGCTGACCGGTCCGCATCGAGATGATTTGAGTTTTGCCATTAACGGCAAGGATGTTCAGTCATTCGGATCGCAAGGACAGCAGCGTACAGCGGCATTGTCATTGAAGCTCGCCGAATTGGAACTGATGCACGAAGAAATCGGGGAATACCCGTTATTGCTGCTCGACGACGTACTCTCGGAATTGGATCAGACCCGGCAGACTCAGCTTATAGAGACTTTCCAGAGCCGAGTTCAAACCTTTATCACGACAACGGGTTTGGAAAGCGTCAACATGAGTCGCTTGAAGGATGCTTCTATTTTCCACGTGAGAGACGGCCAAGTGCTGCGCTAAGTAAGGAGTGAGCTTCGTGTATATCCATCTAGGCGGGGAAAAAATCATTCGAACGTCGCAGCTCGTGGCTATCTTCGATATTTCCATCGAGCAATCTTCGAAGCTGTCGAGGCAATTCGTCGTGCATGCGCAGAAGAACAAAGAAGTGGAAACGATCGGGGAAGAGGATCCGAAATCGATTGTTGTAACGGAGCATAAGGTGTATTACTCTCCCATATCCACGTCCACGCTTAAGAAGAGGGCGCACATTTTGGAAGGCTAATAGCTTTCTGTATCGTTATTGAACAGTGGTTACGTAAAGAAGGCGGTGGAAGGTTTGTCCGTAAATTCACAGCAAAATACCTACGACGAGAGTCAGATTCAAGTTCTGGAAGGCCTGGAAGCGGTACGCAAACGTCCGGGTATGTACATCGGATCTACCAGCGGTAAAGGCTTGCACCATCTTGTCTGGGAAGTCGTCGATAATAGCATTGACGAAGCGTTGGCCGGCTATTGCACGCGGATCGACGTAATCATACAAGAAGACAACAGCATTACCGTTATCGATAATGGACGCGGAATTCCGGTTGGATTAAACACCAAGCTTCAGAAATCGACGCTTGAGGTCGTTATGACCGTCTTGCATGCCGGCGGTAAGTTCGGCGGCGAGGGATATAAAGTATCCGGCGGATTGCATGGCGTCGGCGTATCCGTAGTGAATGCCCTATCGGAGCAAGTAATCGTTACCGTTAAGCGCGAAGGACATATTCATCAGCAGGAGTATCGTCGGGGCGCGCCGCAATACGACATTAAGATTATAGGGGATACCGAGGAGACGGGCACCCAAGTCCGGTTTAAGCCGGATCCGGAGATTTTCACGGAAACGACGGTATTCGATTACGATACCCTCGTAGGACGTATTCGCGAGTTGGCGTTCCTGAACAAGGGAATCGAGATCAACATCAGCGACGAAAGAACGGGCATGAGCGATACGTTCCGATACGACGGAGGTATCATCGAGTTCGTTAAATATTTGAATCACACGAAAGATCCTTTGCATGATCAACCGATCTACGTCGAAGGAACGAAGGATCATATCAACGTAGAAGTCGCTCTGCAATATAACGACGGCTATTCGGAGAATATTTACTCTTTCGCGAACAATATCAATACGCATGAAGGCGGAACGCACGAATCCGGCTTCAAGAGCGCTTTAACGAGAATCATTAACGATTATTCCCGTAAAATGGGTTTCGTGAAAGAGAACGAATCCAATTTAACCGGGGACGACGTAAGGGAAGGCTTGACGGCGATTATTTCCGTTAAGATTCCGGAACCTCAGTTTGAAGGACAAACGAAGACGAAGCTTGGAAATAGCGAAGTTCGCGGCTTGGTGGAGTCTTTGTTCAGCGAGAAGCTTCTTCAGTTCCTAGACGAGAATCCGGCTATCGCGCGGAAAGTCATGGAGAAGGGCCTTCAAGCGGCCCGGGCAAGGGAAGCCGCGCGTAAGGCGCGCGAATTGACTCGACGGAAGAGCGCGCTTGAAGTTAGCTCGCTTCCGGGTAAGCTGGCGGATTGCTCGTCCAAGGACGCTTCCATCAGCGAGATTTACATCGTAGAAGGCGACTCCGCGGGCGGATCCGCTAAACAGGGCCGCGATCGTCATTTCCAAGCGATCCTGCCTTTGCGCGGTAAGATCCTCAACGTTGAGAAGGCGCGCCTGGACAAGATTCTCTCCAACCTGGAAATCCGGGCGATGATTACGGCGTTGGGTACCGGTATAAGCGATGACTTCGATATCACTAAGGCTAGATATCACAAAATCATCATCATGACCGATGCCGACGTCGATGGCGCGCATATCCGTACCCTGATCCTCACGTTCTTCTATCGCTACATGCGCAAGTTGATCGAAGAAGGCTACGTCTATATCGCTCAGCCGCCGCTCTTCAAGATCGAACGGAACAAAACCGTTCGTTATGCAATGAACGAGAAGGAACGGGATCAGATCTTCGCGGAGTTCGGAGAAGGCGCGAAGCTGAATGTTCAGCGTTACAAAGGCTTGGGAGAAATGAACGCAAGCCAGCTATGGGAAACGACGATGGATCCGGACAGCCGCACGATGCTGCAAGTCAGGATCGAAGACGCGATCAAGGCCGATCTCATGTTCGATACCCTGATGGGAGACAACGTGGAGCCTCGCAGGGAATTCATTCAACAATATGCGAGGTACGTTAAAAATTTGGATGTCTAGCATGTTCGGCATCCATGGATAAGAGCAGGGGGTATCTCTAGATAGAGATACCCCCTGCGGATATGCGATGACTGTGCGCGGTGGAACCATCGTTGGCAATCCGTCACGCATCACGCGTTGCGTTTACGGGCTTTGAACCTGCCATAGGCTACCGCATAGTAATAGATTTTTCGGAAGACGGACCGATTGGGCAGCTTCTTGAACAGGAATGGATCAGGCAACGTATTGACCTCGAGAATCCATGGTCTTAGATGGTGATCGATCGCCACGTCGATTCCGATTTCCTTGATTCTCGGGAACCGCTTTTCCAAAGCTCGAGCGGTATCTACTCCGAGCTTACGAAGATTAGTGTCGTATCGATTCCATTGCTCGGAAGAAAGGAAAGCCTTCAGCAAAGTGTTTACGGGCATGGGAGTACCGCCTGCGTGGTAATTGGTTACGATTTTGCGAGGGTGGGCGACTCGGCCGATCATCCCTGTTGATTCCCACTGGGATTGCGGGTTTTTCTGGACCATGATCCTGAGATCGAATCTTCTTCCGTTATACTTTAACAACTCGATTCCTTGTTGCGTAAGATAGGCTTTGCGTTTTTTCACTTTTTGCAGCTTGCGGAACATTTCGTTGAAAGTACCGAAGGAGTACTTTGTTTCCCCCGATTGGAAGGAATAAGGCGTGGAGGATTCGGAATTCTTCTCTACGCGGATCACTCCGCTGCCGAAGGTTCCATGGATTGGTTTCACATAGATCATTGCGTATTGCTCAAGCATTTGTTTCACTGTTGACTGCTCGAAACTGCGAGTGGAAGGCACGTATTCTCTCAAAATGGGATCGGCAAGAAGAACGTCGGTTTTGGCCCATTTACTGCGGACGCGTTGAATCGGCATGCGGGTTCATCCAACCTTTCCCTTCGGCAGTGTGATATAATGGAATTATTGTATATTTTCTAATCTATGACGGAAATCGTCTTGCGGTGTTTGTTGAACGACCAGAATATATAAGGCCGCGAGCGCGATATTACCCGCTTGATATTGCTTAAGGAGGATCTTCATGTCGGAAGAACAACGCTCCCAAGTCAAAGACCGCGATATTGGGGTTGAGATGCGGGAATCGTTCATGGATTATGCAATGAGCATTATCGTCAGCCGGGCTTTGCCGGATGTGCGCGATGGCTTGAAGCCTGTTCATAGGCGTATTCTATATGCGATGTCTGAACTCGGAATGTCCCCGGACAAGCCTTACAAAAAGTCGGCGAGAATCGTCGGCGAAGTTATCGGTAAATACCATCCGCACGGCGATTCCTCGATTTACGAGGCAATGGTCCGGATGGCTCAAGACTTCTCTCTCCGGTACATGCTCGTGGACGGACACGGCAACTTCGGTTCCGTTGATGGAGATTTTGCGGCTGCGATGCGGTATACGGAAGCCCGCCTTTCCAAGATCGCCATGGAAATGCTTCGGGATATCAACAAAGAAACCATTGATTTCAGGCCTAACTATGACGGTGAAGAAAATGAGCCCGTGGTATTGCCTGCAAGATATCCGAACCTGCTCGTTAACGGCAACACCGGCATCGCCGTCGGAATGGCCACCAACATTCCTCCCCATAATCTGAGGGAGGTCATAGAAGGTACGCAAGCTTTATTGCGCGATCCGGAATTAACTCCATACGATCTGATGGAATATATAAAGGGACCTGACTTCCCAACGTCCGGACTTATTCTCGGCAGGGTTGGCATCCGCCAAGCCTATGCGACGGGCCGCGGTTCCGTTACGATGAGGGCACGGGCTACGATTGAGGAGAATAACGGAAAAGCACGTATTCTCGTCCACGAAATTCCTTACCAAGTCAATAAGGCGCGTCTCGTCGAGAAAATCGCCGAGCTCGTGCGCGAGAAGAAGATAGACGGAATTACGGATCTTCGCGATGAGTCGGACCGTAACGGAATGCGTATTGTAATCGAGCTGCGCCGTGACGTGACGCCTACCGTCGTATTGAACAATCTTTATAAGCAAACTCAGATGCAGACAAGCTTCGGAATTAACTTGCTGGCGCTAGTGAATAACGAGCCCAAGACCCTTAACCTAAGGGACGTCCTTCACTACTATATCAAGCATCAAGTTGAAGTTATTCGTCGTCGCACGGAGTACGACTTGAAGAAAGCGGAAGCGCGCGCGCACATTCTGGAAGGCTTGCGTATCGCGTTGGACCATCTGGATGAGGTCATTTCGCTCATTCGCGCTTCCAGAACGACGGATGAAGCTCGCGAAGGCTTGATTACGCGATTCGGTCTTTCTTCAGATCAGGCGCAAGCCATTCTCGATATGCGTCTTCAACGCCTTACGGGCTTGGAACGCGAGAAGATCGAACAGGAGTACAATGAACTACAGCAGAAGATCGCCGAATATAAAGCCATTCTTGCCGATGAGCAACTCGTGAACGATATTATTTACGAAGAACTCGAAGAGATCAAGCTGAAATACGGCGATGAACGTCGTACGGAGATTACCGTCAGCGATGACGAAATCTTGGATGAGGATCTCATTCCGCGCGACGATGTCGTCGTTACGATGACGCATACCGGGTACATCAAGCGCCTTCCCGTTTCCACCTACCGCAGCCAGAAGAGGGGCGGAAGAGGGATTATGGGGATGGGGACCAAAGACGATGATTTCATCGAAAATCTGTTCGTCACCAATACCCATCACTACCTATTGTTCTTCACGAACAAAGGTCGCGTGTTCCGGATGAAAGCCTATGAAATTCCGGATTTAAGCCGGACGGCTCGAGGCACGCCTATTATCAACCTTATTCAGATCGAACAGGGCGAGACGATCAACGCGGTGATACCGGTAGAAGGATTTGAGCCTAACCAGTATCTCTTCTTCGCAACCCGTAACGGCATCGTGAAGAAGACGCCACTCGAAGATTATTCGAACATCCGCAAAGTCGGTTTGATTGCCATTTCCTTGCGAGAAGACGACGACTTGATCGGCGTGAAGCTGACGGATGGCGAACGCGAGATCGTGATGGGAACAAGCCAAGGCATGTCCATTCGTTTCTCCGAACAGGATGTTAGGGCGATGGGTCGTTCTGCGACCGGCGTAAAAGGCATTCAATTGGACGAGAACGATAAGGTCATCGATATGGATATCGTCGCACCGGACCAAGAGGTTCTTATCGTGACGGCTAAGGGCTACGGTAAACGTACCCCGATGACGGAATACCGGATTCAGACTCGCGGCGGAAAAGGAATTAAAACCTTGAACGTGACCGAGAAGAACGGGATTATCGTGGGATTGAAAGTCGTACACGATGATGAAGATTTGATGATCATGACTTCGTCTGGAACTTTGATCCGCACCAGTATGTCGGGCATTAATACAATGGGACGGATTACCCAAGGTGTTAAGCTTATTAATATCCGCGACGAGGATTCCGTGGCGACGGTTGCACGGGCTCCTAAGAGCGAAGATACTGACCCGGATTCTGAAGAGGTCGAAGGCGAAACGGAAGACAACTAAAGAGTTGTTTTCCAATACCGTCTAGGGGGAGGGATGCAGCATGCCGATCATTCCAATTTCACAAGTTCAAGTTGGCGATCGACTGGGCAGTGACGTCCAGACTGCTCTCGGAAGCTTGTTGCTGCAGCAAGGCCGGGCGCTATCGGAGAGGGACACGGAGATTCTGCATGCTTTCCTGATCTCGAGCGTGGATATCGTACGCCAACGTTTGGAGGATCAGAGTCCGGACACGGCAGATGAAACTGCCGCTACCGCGGAAATTAAGCTGTCCTCCTTACAGCAGGAGTTTCTTCGAATGGAGAGGCTGCTCAAGCGTATCATGTCCATGGTTAGTTCCGGACAGAAGCTTCCCGTGCTTGATCTACGTAATGGCTTGAACGCGCTTATCGAACATATGGATGAATATAACGTTCTGACATTTTATGCTCCCCCATCCGTCGGAATGTTAGACGTCCTCGTTCGAAATAGCGTTCTATGCGCTCTGACTTCCTATCAGTTGGCCAAGTGGAATAAGTTTCCGGAGAAAGACTGGCTTCCGATTTCCATGGCCGCCCTGCTGCACGACATTGGCAACGTGAAGGTAGATTCAGCAATCCTGAATAAACCTTCGAGGCTGACGCCGGAAGAAGTGCAGGAGATGAGGCAGCATACCGTATATGGTTTCAGAATGCTCGAAGGTAGTACTTCGATGAATCAGGGCGTATGGCTGTCGGCGCTTCAACATCATGAGCGTATTGACGGCAGCGGTTATCCGATGAAGGTGAAAGGGGATAAAATACACCCTTACGCCAAGATCGTCGCGATAGCCGACATGTACCATGCGATGACTTCCAATCGCAATTACCGCAAGGCGGAGTCGCCCTATCTCGTACTTGAGGAGCTTTATTCCGGTTCCTTCGGCAAGCTCGAACCTCTCTATGTACAAACATTCATTGAGAGAACTACGCAATTTCATATTGGTGTTTTCGTTAAGTTAAACAATGGCGAGATTGGAGAAATCGTCTTCTCCGATCGTAACAACCCGACTCGTCCGATGGTATCCATTAACGGCCAGATTGTGAATCTAGGACAGAATCGTCAGCTGTTTATATGCGAAGTGTTTGCTACGAAATAAGATTCTCCTGCTTGTTCCCTTGAAGATCGGATCGTTGGTTACGCAACCGCGATTCGGTCTTTTTCTTATTCTATTGTTACGGTCCAGACTCTATCGCGAGATTATTTAATAAAAAGTTTATAAAAAACAGTTGCATCTATTCGCCCAGCGTGATATATTATTTGAGTCGCTGTTAACGCGGACGACGAAACAAGAAACACGAATTGTTCTTTGAAAACTGAACATTGAGCGTAAGAAACAAACAAGTAAGACCAGCATTGAATGAGCCTTTTGGCTCTCTATTATGGAGAGTTTGATCCTGGCTCAGGACGAACGCTG
>NZ_SOMN01000018.1 GCF_004564235.1 Cohnella luojiensis | reverse complement strand
CAATTTGTTCTCCTTAATAAACGCTCGGAGTTGCTGCTTTGTCCATAATCCCATGTGTTCTCCCCAACCTCTCGTATACTTCCATTTTAATGGGTTTAGGAGTTTACACAATCTATTTTACAGACTCTCCATCCGTGGGAATGACCGCCACTAAATTTAATCCGAAGTGATAACTCTTCTTCGTTTTCGTTCCATCGTAAAGTAGTCTGAATCCGAGTGGGTGTATTCCGATGGACGATTACTCGGCTTGTGATATTAGAATGCTCCACATAAATTGTTCTGTTCTGTTGATAGGCAGTAATGACCGTTAGCGCATGACCTAGTAGGTTTTGAATGCCTTGAACCAAGTTCCCTTGTGAGGCTCTCGAAAGTGCCATTCCAACTTCTTGCGACAATGCTTCTAAGCAATCTTGGTGGCTAAGTTGCCCCTGCTCGAATTCAGCCTGGACGGTCGCTACTTTATCGCGAAGATCCTCTTGAAGATCAAAGTAAGTTGCGCCCAAAAGCGTGCCCATTCCAGGATTTTTTGTTGTGATTTTTTTCACCATGTTACGAATGGCTTTTAGCGAAATATATATTTCATCAACTTGCCCGTTACGGTGTCGTATAGATACTTTCACATCACCTGTATTTAAGCGATCACTGGTATAAATATCTGCGACCAGCTGGATTCCTTCCAAGGTAGCAGAATTTCTTTTTTCATGAATATACTTCATGATCAATTCTGCAGTTTGCTCTGAACTTTGCCGAATGGCAGTAGCTGTCGTTTGATCAATCTTTGACAAATACGAATGAAAATAGGAGCTGCACTCCTGTTCGTCGTTTTGTATGATGCCTGGATTTTTGACCAATAACCAGTAATAAGAGAATGCCTCATGGCATTTGCCAACCGCATTGCTAATGTTTGAACTTTTAGAAAAAAGAGTTTGAGTCCAGATTGCCTCCATCTGTGCAATAGAACGCTGGTTGACCAATTTCGTTTGATTTAAAAATTCAGCCGTACTGGAATGCTCCTCGTAACTCGCGGCTAGCTTGATCGCTGAAAGTGGAGAACTCTCAAATTTAAATCGAAGTGTTAGAGCAACAGAGCCGTATTGAATTCCAATGGTGTCTCGGTTTTTCTTGTAAACGACAATGTCTTTATATTCGCCAGCCACAGGTTTAAGTTCTTCAACAGTTACCCTATCTTTATAAATTCGAGTGACGACGTTCATTTGGTTCGCTAATAATAACTCATCAAATGCGTACATAAAACCATCGGGGTTGGTGTTGTAGTGGTTTTGCAACAGCATGAAACTATGATCACGAATGGAAAGTAAAAAACGACTTCTGCATGGGCTGCTTAGTTCGTCAAAATGTGGGAAGTGACCACGAACCACGGTTTTTAAGTCTTCAATATTAGAAGGCATAGCGATCGACTTTGCTTCCAACAGCTCTTCCAAGAAGATTGTGTATACATAATTGAAATAATGATTAAATTGGGCTTGGAGATCATCTGACAAGAAATATTTCGACAAGAAGCTCTTGGCACCAAGATTTTTCTGCTGAACTTTTTGGCTACCAGTGATTGAAAATAAATTGATTGGATAAACACTGTTTGCAGTTAAGATAGTGAGATCGGGATGTAAATCCGGATTTGAATGATCGAATTTGCATACAATTTGCTCCGGGTTCGGAAATCTGGTCCAGATGAAGCGTGCCGTCTCTCTGGCAACCTCTGTAGACTCACTAGACCAAGCCCTGGACTCTTTTCTGTGCACGAGAGCCTTGTATACTTCTCTTACATGCTGATCACCTATGAATCTTGGTTTTGCCATAAGAACACCCCGAATTCAATATATACATGAAATTTAATTTAGTTAATAATTAATGTTGGTTCTTTGGTAATGCTGTTATAATTCCATTATAGTCCAAGATTACTAGTATGGAAATTTACGCTCTATGTCCATTCATCTTTCATTCTACAAAAAAGAGGCTAGTAGGGAGTATGGTTTAGATGGAAACACCCAAGCATTCAGTTTTACTTGTTGCATTTAGGGATGACATGCCACTTGATTTAGAGCTTTATTTAGCGAGGGGCATTAAAGTTATTCTGTTTAGCGATTCGGAGCAGGGGCTTGAATCGCTAGAGTCTTATAGGAAAGCCAATATGCTCTTTGTGTTCGTTTTATCGCCCAGCAATGTCTCATTATATGCGACTTTATTCATTATTGACGGGCGGATAGGATCGTTCGCCCAGCGCAGGCAGCTTAAGCGCATTACAACGCTGTGCAAGTTTAACTTGGAGCAGTATTTGGTTGAACATGCCCCTGCTCAGATGCATTTAAACGTGAAAGCTGGTGCAGGAACCGGAAAAACCACCGTTATGATTCAGCGAATCCTCTTTATTCTACATACGACGAATGTTCCTCTGCAAGAAATGGCGATGATTACGTTCACCCGGGAAGCGTCCCATCGAATGTTTCAAAAGCTTCGGGAAGAGTTCTACAAAAGGTACCAAGCGACGACAGCAGTCAAATACTTACGATACATCGAAGAGCTCCCCAAAATGCAAATCAGCACGATTCACTCTTTTGCCCGTAAGCTCGTCAAGAATTTAGGGGCCATCGTAGGTTACGGATCCAATGTTCGCATTAAGAGCTTCAAGATGGAGCGGCAACAGATCATTGAAAAGCACATTAACCTTTGGATGGAATCTGAAGGGGATCCGGACAACATTCTCGAGCGGTTTAACGGCATGATGCTTTATAAAATCGTGAATACGGCGAACAGTTACTGGGAGGAAATGGAGAAGAAAGGGTTAACTGAGCACGAGATCCGCCATTTGGAATGGGGAAACGCCGGCGGAGACAGCGAATCGCTGCACAAGCTTTTCTCTTCTATTTTTCCAGCCTGCGAAGCCGATCTTCAACAGTTAAAGTATGATATGAACGCGATCTCGCTCAACGACCTGACGCGGCAGCTGGATTCGATCACGAATAACCAAAAATCCTTATTCCAAAATGCGAATCCCATTTCGTACTTATTTGTGGACGAGTTCCAGGATACCGACGATATTCAAATCAAACTCGCCGCCAGGCTCGTGGATGCCTACAAACTCAGGCTTTTTGTCGTTGGTGATATTAAGCAAAGCATTTACCGGTTCCGGGGTGCCAAGTATACCGCTTTCGATATTCTGCGCGGTCAACTCGGTGCTTTGGACCAAAGTTTAAAAAATTACTCGCTTACCACCAACTATCGGTCCTCTGTGGAGCTTTTGGAGAAGATGCATCCGCACTTTGGCGCATGGGGGGAAGAGGGGCTTCTTCCGTATGGAAATAAAGATCGGCTCCAAGGGGTGAAACCGAGCCATAACCCCGATCACTATCGAATAGAACGGCCGTCGTTCGAACGTTTCAGCCAACTCCAAGAGGAATATACGATTCGTTTTATTCGTGAGGCGAAGTCAAGCCTGACCGACCCGGCTCAACATAAGATCGCGGTTCTGGTCCGGACAAATAATCAGGCGATGTATCTGCGGACATGGTGCGAACGCGCGGGGATCCATGTACAGCTCAATATCGGCGGGACGTTCTATCTTAGCCAGGCGGCCAAAGATTTCTACGCGCTGGTCAGAGGGCTCCTCTTTTCGAATCAGCCGTCCTCCCTCCTGAATATGCTGAATTCGCCCTACTCTTCGATTCGAATCGATTGGACGGTTCTGCCTCGTTTGGAGGGGGACGAATCGCGCTTGCTCGAGTTTATTACGAATTTGGATGCATATCGAACATGGCAAGGCTATCTGGAGGATCTGCGGATTTCACCTGTTCTTGCTGTGCTTCGGCGCATCGTCGAAGAGGCGGATCCGGTTGGTAACCATTACAGTTTGGAGCTGGAGCAATTAAATCGGAAGTATCCCGATCAGGATAACGAAGCGGAATCCAGGGCTCGCGCCTTGCAGTATCAGTTAAATCTCAACCACCTGTTCGAGTTAATCCATCGACAGTTTTCCTCGGAATTTATGACCCTTTATTCACTGCATCAGTGGTTGCAATTGCAAATGGCTGTCAATCGCGATGAGGATGAGCCGCAACTGGAAGAAGAGGAACAAGCAGATCGGGTTCAGATCATGACCGTCCATAAATCCAAAGGGCTGGAGTTCCATACCGTGATCGTACCGTTTACGGATCGTGTCTTCCGTTACGCACAGAGTGAACTATTATTGGAAAAACGGGGTCACGAATGGCATGCCGGATGGTTTATCCGCAAGGGAGACCAACAATACGGGAGCTCCGTTCATCAAGGTCTTCAAAATATGGAGGAAGACGAAGCAGCTAAGGAAGAAACGCGCCTTCTTTATGTCGCAATAACCCGAGCAGAGAGCCGCCTTTGGGTTGTTGCCAACCGGGCACGAACCTTCAAGAACTGGTATACGCTCCTTTCCAAACGGGGGTCCTACGCAAATGCCTAGTCAAATGATTGCCTATAACCATCTTCTTAAGCTGGAAGAGTGCGCGGAATTAAAGCCCTACAGAGGGAAGAATGTCCTTCATATCTGTGCAACTGTCAGCTTATTTGAGGGCATTAAGTCAAGGTATGAAGAATTCGAATGGTTAGAAAATGCCGGTCCTTTTATCAATGGGATCTTGGGTACGTGGACCCGGCCGACAACGAAACTCACGCAATTCGCGCGGCTCACGAACATCATCCGGGAAGAAGGAGCCGATCCTCATTTTCCGGAACGTTTAACTTATGCATTCCGCCACAATCAACAGAATGTTCTGCTCTCCATGCGGGTGTTGACGGAAATGGGCATGAAACCGATCGATTTCTCGCCAAGCACCAAGGAAGAGGAGTTGTTTCAACGCTGTTGGAGGCGGATGGAAAACGAAATCTCCTCGTTTGGGCGAACTCGGGCATTATTGCAAACTCCGGAGTTGTTTAAAGCCCAGTTTAAGTGGATGCTGTCCGAGAACAGGAAGCAGTGGCCGGAGTTTGTCGTTCTGCATGGCTTCTACTTCATTACACCTTTGCAACATCGCATACTTACACTACTAGAAGCGAACGGAATCGGCTTGATTTTCTTAAATCTCTACGATGAGAGATATCCGAATACATTTGCATCCGTGGAAGCTTATCTGGGGTCTTGGGTAAACAGGGCAGCGTGGAAATACAGTGTGCAACCTACCGAAGGCTTAAATTATGGCGATCAGTTCAGTTCGGCTTTTGAAGGGACGCTCGTAAAGCCGAGCCAGGATATTTGGCCTCCCGAAGTTTATAAGTTCCTCGATTTCTCGGAGTTTCTCGACCATTATAAAGTAAACGAGTCGCTCTACATCTCGCCCAAAGAGGGAAGTTTAAACGGCAGACTCAAAGAGTATGTGCCTGACTCCTTTGAGCAAAGGCATTTCCTTTCCTATCCCATCGGTCAGTATTTGTATCATCTGCATCTGATGTGGAATGAGCGGAAATCGAGGCTGGAACTGACGGAAAAGGGCCTATTTGAGTGCTTCTCTTCCGGTTGGCTGCTTCATGACGACCAGAACGGCAGGGCTTATCTGAAACAGTTGCAAGAGCTATTGCCCTATTTCCAAGGGTGCGTCATTCTGGCGGACTGGCGAAAACGGGCCAAATTGCTGTTACAGATCCAAGAAGGTCCGGTGGAAGCTTTCGCGCAGTCCGAAAATAGATTCCATCGGATCGCCGAGAATCCGATGATTCGTTTCAGTTATTTTAACGTTCCGGCTAAAGACGTACGCGTCGTGACGAATTTGATTGAGGCGTTATTTGTGCAAGCTGAACTGTTGTTCTCGGGCTCGAGGCAAGTGACAATTCGTGAGCACTTTGAAAAGCTGGAGCAGTTTATGGATGCGGGAATCCAATCGGCAGAGTTCAACGAGACGGAAAAGAAGCTTTTCCATGAGCTATTAGAGCGGTTTCGCAGAGATTTCTCCTCGGATGAGGCGTTTTATGTAGAAGATTTGTCGTACGCCATTTCGCTCTACCTCGGCGGCGAATTCCTTCAAGACGAGAATCAGCCAGAGATGAAGCCAATCCGGCAATTTGAAGACGCCGACGGCGCGGCACTCCTTGGTTCCGATGTTCATCTTTGCGGGATTGACGAAGAAAGTTTGCCTTACACTAGTTCGCCGCTTCCTTGGCCCATGACTCGGGATACCTTGCGTTCGATCTCCACATGCCAAGAAGAGATTTCACTCTTGTTTATGAGGGAAGAGTTTGCGCCGCAGATCGCGCGGTATTTGTACTACAGCGTGCTTGCTTTTGCGGAGAATGTCACCATCTCCTGGATTCGCAATTTCGATAATTTGACTTACGATGAATCCGCCTACATCAGCTTGTTGGGTGTGGAACCGGCAGGAACCGATTACGGTGCTTTGTTCCAAGCCGGTACTGCCCCAACAATCTTCAAAGAGGATGCCGATGCGGTACAGCCGCTCCTTATGGATTATCCCGTGGATGCAGCGGCGGAGGCGGCACTTTGTCCGCGCCGGTTTTATTATAGCATCTTGTCGAAACCGTATGCGGTTTACTCTTCGGACTTCCACCAACAATTTTTATATCAGGCGTTGTTGGAAGCCGGATACAAGCTATCGGATAGTTCTGACGAAGATGTTACCCAACAGATGTCGGAGCTGTTTCCTCACTGGTCAAAAGTCAGAAAACGTATGATTGCGGAGCAGGCTATCCAATATAAGGATCTTTTCGATATGAAATATTCAAGTATTGGTGATCGCGATTATGTCCGTGGCCGGGAACGGTTCCAGTTCTTGGTGAACTACTATAAGGATCATGATAACGGTGGCATTGATTTAATGGAACCTGCCAGGGATGCGATGCGTTACGGCCAATCGGGAAGAACCTTGCTGGAGCACGTTCGTGGGCAAGATGAGCTTCAACTGGAGGCAAAGCCGTCCAAGCTCTGTCGGTTCTGTCCGCACTTATCCCAGTGCCGTGACGGGCATTATGCGATTGACGATCAGCTAAGGAGCATCCAATGAGCTTCGACAACCGATTGTTCGAGTCGATCGCGATGCGCTGGTCCAGGAGCAGTAACACAGAGATGCTAGAATGGATGGCAAAATCTGCTTCCTCTCATGCGGCGGCACTGGCAGCGGAGGTGGCCAATCTGCGTACGGATGAGACCCTTCCGAGCGAATTTGAAGCCATATTCGACCCCACGGATGATGACGACGACGGATTCTTATAAGGAGCAGAAGCGAATGATCGAGATCACATTAACGCTCAAACAGCAGGAAGCCGTAGACTATGACGGCAAGGAAATGTTAATCAAAGGGATCGCGGGAAGCGGAAAAACATTGGTTCTGCTCAATAAAGCGAATAAGATTCTGGCGGCTCAAGAGCGGGAGAATGTGTACCTGTTCACGTACAATGGGACGCTGGCTGCTTATGCCAAAGAATTGGCGGCAATGATTGGCTCGGATCGCCTTCATGTTTACACATTCCACTCCTGGGCGTCGCGCATGTTGGCGAAGCTGAATATTCGCATGCAAATGGTTAAGGGGGATGAGCAAGAAGAACTCCTTCGAAACTCCGTTATGAGTGTTTGTCAGACCGCGCCTCATCGGCTTGTGGCAGAAGAAAAGTACTTTGACTTCTTGGCAGAAGAAATTAGCTGGATTAAGGGGAAGAGTTTATTTACGCTCGAATCCTATCTACAAGCCGAACGAACAGGCAGGGGAACGAAGGTAAACGTTGACCAAAAAGGCCGTGAAGTCATATTCGCGGTGTTTCAGCAATATCAAGGTGATCTCAAACGCTTGGGTCAAGCTGACTTTGACGATCTGGCCGCTATTTTGGATCGGTCTTTCGCACAGCTGGGTCCACTCAAAGATTTGGATAATGTCCTCATTGATGAAGCACAGGATTTGCAGGAAATTCAGTTGAAACTGCTTCGCAAATGTGCCAATAAGAGAATGATTATTGCAGCCGACAAGGGTCAGAAAATTTACAATACCTCGTTCACTTGGCGGGATATCGGCATCAATATCACCGGTGGACGAACGAAGGTCCTTCACGATTCGTTTCGTTCGACGAAGCAAATCATTGAGTTGGCGTACAGCTTGCAAAAACACGATCCCATCTATAAAGACAGAGATGAAGAGTTCGTTCATCCCGTCGTCCCTCAAAGAGAAGGCCCGGTACCCAGGCTGATTCAATGCGGCGGGTACGACGAAGAGGAGGAGTATGTTCTTCGATCCGTCCAAGAGCTGTATCGGTTAAATCCCAACTGGAAGATCGGCATTCTGTGCCGGAAAAACGCTTCTCTCTCGAAGTTTCAAAAGCGGCTGCCACCGCTCGGCGTTCCTGCCGAGTACGTCAAAAAAATGAGCGGGAGTGCTTTTCGCCCGGGTGTGAAGCTCTTATCTTTTCATTCGGCCAAAGGGCTGGAGTTTGATGCAGTCTTTCTTTATCGTCTGCGTGAAAAAGTCATTCCGATATATGATCAGGCCGAGGATTTGGATGAAGATACCCTGTCAACGGAGCGCCGGTTATTATATGTCGCCATTACTCGGGCCAAATCAGTTTTGGTTATGACATATTACGGTCGCCGTTCCCGGTTTATTGACGAACTGGACCCGGCACTTTACCGCTATGAAGGTGTGGGAAGGTAAAAATGGCGATTGAAAATTACTTCTGGAACCAGTTATCCGACGCTTGGACTGACCGTGAGTATCGCAAAGATGCTGCCGTTCAAAACCGCCATTATTGGAACAGTTTTCTCAAAGCAGGGAACTTATTCGATACGATCACGCTCAGCCGCGAACAGTTAGCGGTCGTGCAGCAACGGGACAAATATTTATTGGTTAACGGTTCGGCAGGCAGCGGCAAAAGCGTGACGTTACTTGGGCGAATGTTTAAATCGATGGCTGAGGAGTCCCGGTCCCAGCGTCTTTTGTATGTAACGTACAGTACAACCTTAATTGAGGATGCACGAAAGCGCTGCAGACAGTCACCGGTTTACCGGGATTTGCAGCAAAATCACACCATCCATCTGATGACCTTCCACCAGATGGTAAGTGAACTTATGAAAGCTGTCGGCTTAATGCGGCTCGAGTCGATCCGGACGACGACGGTAAGCACAAGCCGGGAGGAGGACAATGTGTACCGCCGGACCGAAGCGTATTTGACGAATTATATGAAATCCAAGGAATATAAATCGCTGCCCCGATCCCGGCAATTGTATACGACCCACATGGATGGGTTCGTTCGGGATGAGATTCTTTGGATGAAGGGAAATGGGTTTATCGATGAGAAAAAATACTTGGAATGCGATCGGGTAGGGCGGGGCACCAATCCTCGGTTAACTGTAGAACAGCGAAAAACGATCTTTGAAATTTTCCAAGGCTATGAACGATTCCGCAATGAGCGGTGGCCTGGAGATTACGACCCTGAGGATTATGCGTTGTTATTGCTGCAACGAATCGGAAAAATCCCCGAGGCGCTCAAGTACGACCATATCTATATCGATGAAATGCAGGATCTCCAACCGATGCAGATCTTGGCGCTCAGCACGCTGTTCAAAAAGAGTATTACGATGACCGGTGACGATAAACAGCGGATTTATCGCCGTTCTCCCTTCTCCTTGAAGGCACTCGGCATAGAGGTGGAAGGTCGCCGAAGCAAGAAGCTCAGACGGAATTTCCGTTCGACGAAGCAAAATATGAAGCTGGCGCGTTCCATTCGGTTTTTGGATACAGAGAATGATCGGGAAGACGATTTGATCTTCGTCCGTGAGGGGCCGAAGCCCGAAATACGGTTATATACCGAAGTTTCCCGGATGGTGAATTACCTTGTTCAAGAAGTCCATAAGATCCGCAGGGAAGACCCGAAAGCGAGTGTCGCGATTATCCATAGATACGAGGGAAACCAATGGAAAATTAACAATTCCTCGGCTCGCATTCGATTGGCGCGTGAATTCAGCATTATTGGTGTGGAAAGCTATGGAAGAAAGTTTGATTACGACAAGCTGAATCCGCCTATTTTCTTTACGGATGCCTACTCGATTAAAGGGCTCGAATTCGATTACGTTTTTATTCTCCATTTTGACCGGGAACATTACCCGCTTCAGAATAAAATCAAAGTGATTGAAAAACGGCATAATGGGGAAACGGGCTCCAACGCATTTGACCAAGACTTGGACAGTATTTTGAATGAAGAGAAAAAGGTTCTTTATGTCGCGCTATCCCGTGCCAGACAGAAGACCATCATGCTTTGCGTAGGGGAGAAGCCGACGTATCTGTCGCCTTTTATTCGAGATTTCCAGAGTCGTGATTACGAGAATTTCGGATTTAATAAAACCATGTTTTCCAGATAGGAGGGAGGTTCTTGTATAAAGCGTTCTTTGAGATACCGGTGGATTTTCGGAAAAGAGGAAAACATGGGAGCTCCCCTAAGCTGCTAAGGAACCTCATGAACGAACTCGAAGGAGCCCAAGAGATCTGGATTTCTATGTTTTTGTATAATAATCCTTACTTGCATGAGTTTTTAAAGAAAAAAGCTGCCGCCGGAACGAAGGTCGTCGTCATCTCGATTCCTCTTAGCGGATACAGCGACCAACCATATGAAGTGGATGGGTATCGGGCTAAGCGTTCCAAACGGGAATTCGCACAACAGATTTATGAAGATCCGGGGGCAATCGATCTCCGTATTTTTCCGCACACATACGTTTGGAAGCGGAAGCAGGTCAAGCGAGGCTCTGACGTTTACAGTTTACATGTCAAATGTATGCTTGCAAAGTTTACGGAGGGCTTTTCAAAATGTGTGCTCACGTCAAGCAACATGGCGTGCGGCGATCCATCGCATAGCGAGAATATGTTGGTGACTGCGGGAGATCCGGATACTACTGCTCGATTTACCGCTTTTTTCGAATCGCTTTACGCCAATACACTCGATATACCGTCCTATCAACGTTTTCTCGAGGATAACAACAACCTTGACGCCCATTATTCCATCGCTCATCAAGTGGATTGGCCGAATTTGGACCATAATCAAACTTGGTTTACGGGTCCCTGGATTCGATGCGATTCGATAGGAAGTAACCAATATGCAAGGAAGCGAATTTTGGATTTGATTTCGAATGCACAGAATCGTATTTATTTATGCGCTCAACATTTCAATGATTTTCGTCCTTTTGGAAGCATAGATGGAGCGCGGAGCATTGTCGATATCTTGCTGGAGGCGGCTGGGCAAAAAAACATCGACATTCGTTTATTAACGCAAACCACGAGTGCCCATCAAGAAGAGAAGGGCCGTACCATTCGGTCAGAGGAAGCTTTAATCGGCAACTCCAAAATCGAGCAAAGGTACTTATCTCCCATCATCCATGATAAATTCATTATCGCAGATGATGCTATGATGGTGATGACGGCGAACATGACGTCTACTCAATATGCTTGGGATGATGATCGGGAGATGCAATACGAAGTAGATGGTGTTGAGTTTTCTGTTCTGCATCAATGTTTTTCGGAAGTGAATGCGTTTCAGGTGGTAAAGGATGCAGCCATCACTAGGCAATATGAGCAGCACTTCAGTCAGTTATGGGAACGGGCTACCAAGGTGATAGTTAGGCAAAATTAAGAATGGTTATAACACAAAAACAAGAACATATGTTCTTGTTTTTGTGTTATAATTAGTATGAAATTGTAAATTGACGTCTCGTATATGATGCGAAGGAGATGCTGACGCCCGACATCGTAAAGGGCATCAAACAATTCAATCTCGATTACAAAGTGAACCACAAGGGCGGCGATGTCGGCACGGAGCGAGAGGCAGCGCTAAAGGGAGCGATTCGCGGGAAAAAGTGGTATCAGCATAAGTTGGTTTAACTTTTGGCGCTTCGAGAATGTCAAGTTTGGGGGCTATTACCGGTCTATTATGAAGGAGTTATGAAAGGAGTTGACTAGCGCAGGAGATTTTCGTTCTTACAGAGCTGTTGCTTAATTTAGTGGTAGTGAAATATTATCTAAGGAACACACGATAATTATTGTTAATTGTAAATGTTGTGCGTTTAAAATATAATGAAGTGAGAACAAATGTTCCGGAGGGATAGTGGCTAGTTTTGTCGAATAATAGTATCACGACTATGAGGAGGGGCAACACTATGAGTAAATTTTCTGTTGTTTCCCTGTTCTGTGGAGCAGGCGGGTTAGATATGGGTTTTGAAAAGAGTGGTAGCTTTAAGACCGTTTGGGCAAATGACATTAATACAGATGCATGTGAGACACATCGTACATGGTCGAAAGCAAAAGTTGTTGATAAAGACATTAAAGATATTAATTTTAATGAAGTTCCAAATACAGATGTTATTCTAGGTGGATTTCCTTGCCAAGGGTTTAGTTTAGCAGGTCCGCGAAAAATTGATGACAACAGAAATTCATTATATAGATTTTTTGCTGGGTTGGTCGGAGTTAAAAAACCTCATGCGTTTGTTGCTGAAAATGTAAAAGGGATTTTGACTCTTGGTGGTGATGGTAAAATACTTGAAGCAATAATTGAAGATTTTAGCGATAAAGGTTACAATGTACTCCCATTCGAGGTAAATGCTGCTCATTATGGAGTTCCACAAGACAGAAAGCGTGTTATTCTAGTTGGAATCAATAAGGAGCTTGAATATACTTTCAAGATGCCTGATGCTTTTGAATACACGCTGACTCTCGAGGATGCACTACGGAACATACCAACTCCAAATGAAGAAGACATTTGCAATGCGCCTTATTCTTCTAGATATATGAGTAGAAACAGAAAAAGGGATTGGAATGAAGTGTCATTTACAATTCCTGCAATGGCAAAACAAGTCGCACTTCATCCTTCATCACCAGCAATGGAGAAAATCCATAAAGATTTGTGGAAGTTTGGGGAAGGTATTACAAGAAGATTATCGTGGCAGGAGGCAGCAGCAATTCAAACATTTCCTCCGAATCTAATTTTTCAGGGAGATTTAATTTCGAAATACAAGCAAATTGGGAATGCCGTTCCCGTTGAGCTTGCTAAAGTAATAGCAGTTGCATTAAAGTCTAGCCTGGATGAAGCTTTTAAAATTAAAAACAAAAACAAAAATCTTGTTGAGGTTGGTGTATGAAGTGAGTCAGACATTAAATGGAAAGGCTTTCGAGTACGCATGCTTGAAATCATTTCATAATCTTTTAGTGAGAACACAACCGGTAAACATTGAAGCATCCCCAGCCCTCATTACGGCTAGGGATGCTTTTGATGATGCAGAGATAAATTTACAAAATAAACTTCGGCAAGCAGCAGATGCAGCTACAAGGGTTTTAGTAAGGCTTGAACCACAATTGTCAACACCGTTAACCAATGTACCATTATATTTATCAATCCAATCCGATGCTGCGGGCAGACGTGGTGATGTTAGGGATGTACTTGCAATTAGAAGGCAAAATGATTGGGAAATAGGATTTTCTGTAAAGCATAATCATAATGCAGTGAAACATTCAAGATTATCTCAAAGCATTGATTTCGGAAGTGAATGGCTGGGGATTCCTGCTTCTACAGAATACTTTGATGAAATTAGACCTTTTTTTAACGAGTTAGTTGAGTTAAGACGTGCAAGAGCTCTTTGGTCGGAAATTGATGATAAAGCACAACGCTTTTATATACCTATCCTTTCTGCATTTATTAATGAATTACAGAGATTAAACGCAGCAAACCCAGGAATCGTCCCTTCGCGATTGATGAGTTATTTATTAGGGAGAAATGATTTTTATAAAATAATAGCTGACAGCTCTAACAATATGACGATAGTTCAGGGATTCTCAATATTGGGAACTCTTAATAGAGCGGCAGGTACAACTGTACCAATGATGAGAATGCCCAGACTCCGATTACCTAATGATATATATAGAATTTATTTTAAACCTGAGTCTGATAATACAATAATAATCGCATGCGATGAAGGTTGGGAAGTTTCTGCAAGAATACATAACGCAAGTTCAAAGGTAGAACCTAGTTTAAAATTTGACATCAGGTTAAGAGGGAATCCACCTAGTATTTTTACACATCATGAGGCATGGTGAACGTACTTATTCTGTATAAAGTTAAAGACAACCTGAACTTATATAAGTGCAGGTAGTTTGTTTTTGCTGATTGCCAAAATATAGATTATGCTTTGCTTGCTCATTTTCGTAACCTTGGAGTTATGTCGAGTGCGAAACAGGCGGAGTATCGTTGCCCATAAAATTATTGGAATCAAGAGAAAATAGGCAAAACCCAAGTTTTAAACATTAATAATCGTCACTCATAAACCGAATAACTCTCATTCGGTTCATGAGCTTATTTGGCTTATGTTCAGATATGAGTAGCTAGACTGCGTGTAGACAAAAGCATTAATTCAAGCTAATTTTGGATAAACAAGGCTAAAACGATTAACAAGAAATGGAATCCCGAGAAGCCTTACAGGATAAGGTGTTTCGTTATATTTTCATAGTTTTTTGTTTTGCTTCAGCAATGAAATCCATGATCTGTTTGATTGTATAGGCCAAATTGTTTCGGATTTGATGTTCCCATATCCGTAAAATACTCCACCCCTTTTCTTCATAATAACTGTTAACAAGTATGTCTCTTTTGATGTTCTTATATATTTTCTTCTGCCAGTAGTCGACGTTGGATAACGGAGTATGTCCATGGGTTGGGCAGTAATGCCAGAAACAGGAGTCTAGGAAGATAACTATCTTGTACTTGCTTATGGAAATGTCTGGTTGCCCCATCAATGTTCGGACATTTCTTCGAAATCGAAATCCACGATTCCAGAGCTCCTTGCAAACGATATCTTCAAGTTTGGATTTCGACTTTATTGATTTCATAATCTTACTTCGAGTTTCCGGAGTAACTTTATCCATCTCTTTTCCCCTTTATAGAACAAAGTGGACATGTACAATGATGGGATATCAGAGCTGTCAACATTGTTCACTCGTATTTATCGCTTGTTAAATCAGGGATACCGAGAGTTACAGGAGGATTTTTTAAGAGAAATATTCTCAGATATTTTTCGCGACGAGGCTCTTTTAAGGTCCTTTTCCAAGCGATTTCTATCTCATTTAGTTTTTGACCCACATCAAATTAAAGTATCTACACAATTAACATTTTCCAAACTCTCAGGCCATGTAACAGATAGCCGATCGGACTGCTTTGTCGAATTTCAAGACCAGAAAAATAAATATATCTTTTTCTTGAAATAGGTTTACAAAAATTCTGAGTGTAGTTGAAGTAAAATACGCTTGCCCGTTGGACATCCATTGCAGTTACTCGATGGATCATATCTTGGCTGCATTCGGCTATTGGAACGAGGAGAAGGCTCCGAGCTTCCGGGAGGGCGTGAAATATTTCGAGGAGAAGACGACGGATATCTTCTTCATTACGCTCAATAAGTCGGATAAAGATTTCTTGCCGTCCACGCTGTACGAGGATTATGCGATTAACGAGCGGTTGTTTCACTGGCAAACACAAAGTCGGACATCCGAGGACTCTAAAACGGCGCAAAGATACATTCATCATAAGCAGCTGGGGACACGGATTGCCTTATTCGTCCGGGAGTACAAGGAGGAGCACAACTATACTTCTCCGTTTGTTTTTCTTGGTGAGGCCGAGTACGTGAAGCATGAGGGGAATAAACCTATGAGCTTCGTATGGCGGCTTAAGGTCGATATGCCTCCGGCGATGGTACCGGCTGCTAATAAAGTCATCGTGTAGGAAGGCGAAGTGAAACGGATGATCAAAGTGGCTGCGGCTATTATTAAGAACGAGCAGGGGCAGATATTGATCGCGAGGCGGAAAAAAGGGAAGTCCCAAGCTGGAATGTGGGAGTTTCCCGGAGGGAAGCTCGAACCGGGTGAATCTCCGGAAACATGCTTGATTCGGGAACTGCGGGAAGAGATGGGCATCGAAATCAAGCCTTATGTTTGGTTTGGAGTTAACGAGCATGACTATGGGACGGTTCGTATTAAGCTTATAGCTTACTTAGCGAAATACTCAACTGGTGAAAATCGCCTGACGGATCACGACGAGTATCGTTGGGCGGAACGGGACGAGTTGCTGGAATATGAGTGGGCTCCGGCGGATGTTCCTTTTGTGGAGCGACTGTATGCACAGAGTTGAACTAAGTTGACCAATTATACTTTATTGACACTAGTGTTCTAAACGTGCCAATTTAGGGTAACTTCAATATCATCATGATATTGGAGGGCTATATATGTCGAATATTTCTGTACTGGATAATGAAGTTAAGATTATTAATAACATGTCGAAAATACTAAGGAACTCTTATGGAAGCGGGAAGTTTCTAAAGATTTTTCAGTTCTTTGTTCAAGAAATTAAAAGCTTATCCCAATACGAACCAGATGATCAAAAGGAAATGATTCTGGAATTCATAAAGTTGGCGCATATGGCGTGTAATGATGCGTGGTTTTGTCCCAGTTGTCTCAAAAAGTATAAATTCCGGCATTGTTATCATGATCTTTCTAAAACAATACATGCAATAGAAATTAACTGTCAATGTGGAGATTATTTTACTTTCACCGAGAATAAAGATACTGTTTCGTACTTCAATTATCATGTTATTAATAAGGTTAGTAATCTGAAAAGTTGGGGCAAGGGATTAGATATAAAACTTACATCTCATACACTAGCAAGCGTTGCAGTGTTATCAATTGATAGTTCAAGTGGAAAACCTGTTCTTTGGATTGATAGGCAAAGAGTCAGAACTGCCAAAGAGGTAGATTCCTATTGGAAGTGGGCAAAGCAGGAGTGGAAAAGGCGCTGTGATGGATAAAAGTAAGCGAAATACGGTTTTACTCAGACATACGGGAGATGGACCATGAATATCCGAAAAGCAGGAGAAGAGGACATGGAAGCGCTGATTCGCATGAGATGGGATTTCACGTTAGAGCATCAGCCGGAAGTGAACGGGGATTATGAGTTATTTGCGCAGGAATGCAGAGAATTCCTGGTAGAAGCGATCCGTGGGGAACGTTGGCATATTTGGGTTGCGGAAGTGGATGCGGATATTGTTTCACACGTATACATTCAGCTGATAGACAAGGTGCCAAGACCGGGGCGCATTACTTATCCATTCGCTTACATGACCAATGTGTATACCCTTCCTAGTTGTCGGTCGCAAGGGATTGGAAGTCAAGTCCTACGGGAGATCGAGAAATGGGCAACGGAGAACAAGTATGAATTCATTATGGTGTGGCCTAACGACGAGAGCAGGAACTTCTATGTAAGAAATGGATATACGCTTTGTAATGATCCGATGGAGCTTATACTAAAATGATTAGCGCTGGCACATTTATGCTATAATAGCTGAAATTCGATTCGCGGGAGGTATAATATGGATCAATCGCTATTTGACCAACTCCGTTTCGTACGGGGGCAAACGCTTAAGCTGATGGCTGGCGTAACGGAAGAGCAGGCTGATGTCATTCCTGACGGCTTTCGCAATTCGATCCGGTGGAATCTCGGGCACATCTATGTTGTACTAGAGCGGTTTGCTTTTCATTACGTGGGCTTACCGCTTCATCTGCCTAAGGGAATCAAGGAGCGTTTCGAGACGGGCTCGTCTCCCTTAACGGCAGACGTCTCGACACCTGCGCCGACTTTGCCTGAGCTTGAAAGGCTGCTAATCGAACAGTTGGATAGAGTGCAGGAATCGCTCGGCACCAGGTTGAACGTAGACGTCGTCCCGCCTTACACGACTTCGGCAGGCATGAAGCTGGCGACTATCGGAGAATTCCTGAGCTTTAACTTGTATCACGAAGGCATGCACATCGGCACTATTAAATCCTATAAGAAGCTGACCGGCAGCTGATCCATAAGTGACGGTTTTCACTTTGCGGAAAGATCGTAAGCGAATGGGCTTACGGTCTTTTTGCGTTCTTGTTTTCCGTCTGCCGCTCACGGTACTACAAAATGATAGTACTAGACACGAATGATGTCATCGTCGATGATTAAATCAACGAACGCACCAACTTACTTTGAGGAGACTTGCAATGATCCCGGTTTATATTACAAGCATTGGGAAATTTCTTCCCGGCCCGCCGATTGGCAACGATGAGATAGAAGATTACCTCGGACGAGTAGGAGGCAAAGGCTCGAAATCGAAACGTCGCATCCTCGAACAAAATCAAATTCGTTATCGGCATTACGCCATCGACAAGGAACAGAAGAGCCAATATACGAATGCGGAGATGGCATCCCTAGCCATCCGGGACGCGCTTGATCGCAATGTCGAGTCGCTCGAGGACCGTATCGGTTTTCTGGCCGCGGCCACGACGCAGGGAGATCTCCTTGTCCCGGGCTTCGCCAGTATGGTTCATGCCGAGAGCCGTTTGCCCGCTATGGAAATCGCAACCCATCACGGAGTCTGTGCCAGCGGCATGCACGCGCTCAAGAATGCCTATCTGCACGTATTATCCGGGGATCACGCAACCGCTGTCTCCTGCGCCAGCGAGTTTCCAAGCCGTGCCTTCAAGCATACCCGCTTCGAAGCGCAAACGGCGCACATGGATCGTCCGGTACCTTTCGACACCGATTTTCTCCGATTCATGCTCTCCGATGGAGCAGGTGCAGCCGTGTTACAGCATAAACCTTCGGCATCCGGATTGTCCTTGCGCATCGAATGGATTGACAACCAATCCTATGCGAACAAATACGACGTCTGCATGTATGCGGGAACGAATAAGGACAACGAGCAACTGAATTCCTGGCTGGATTACCGATCCATTCATGATGCCGCGGATGATGGGGCGGTTAACCTGAAGCAGGATATCCGGCTCGTTAACGAAATGCCGAAGGTGGGGGTGAACCGTTTCTTTGAACTCGTGGAGGAAGGTCGAATTCATCCATCGGCGATCGATTGGATGGTGTGCCATTATTCGTCCCATTTTTTCCGCGAAGAGATCTTCCGGCTGCTGCAGCTAGGCGGGCTGACGATCCCGGAAGAGAAATGGTTTACGAATTTATACACGAAAGGCAATACGGGCGCGGCTTCCATCTATATTATGCTGGAGGAGTTGCTTAATTCGGATCGTCTCTCGCCGGGAGAGCAGGTGCTATGCATGGTTCCGGAAAGCGGAAGATTCCAGACCTCTTATATGCTGCTGACCGTCGTCGGTTCACAGGCCAAGGGGCAAGGGGCAATTCGCACCTTCAAAGAACGTCGACCGGAAGCACCCCACTTGGAATATGATTCAGCCGATTCCGTACAGGAACAGCTCGTGAGGCAACTCGTCCAAACTTGGATCGATTTCGAACAGAAACTAGCGCAAGTCCCGATTATCCGCAAGCTATATCACGATAAATTCACGCTCAATGATTATAAGGCGCTTATGGAAAATATCCGACAGCAGGTGATTGACGGCTCGCAATGGATTGCCCGCGCTGCATCCTATATCGCGATCGAGCATATCGAGCTTCGTTCGACGTTTATCGCCCATGCGCGAGATGAGCACCGGGACTTCCAGATCCTCGAGCGTAACTATGTCTCCGTCGGCGGCGATCTGGCAACTATTCAGGCAGGGGAGAAGAATATCGGCAGCGAGGCGCTGTCCGCCTATCTATTCCAACGGGCAAGTCGCGATAATCCGTACGATTTAATCGGCGCGATGTGGATCATCGAAGGGCTGGGCTGCAGGATGGCGCGTTATTGGGGAGAGATGATTCGCGATCAGTTGGGGTTAAGCGACGAGCAGGTATCGTTCCTGTTATACCACAGCGACTCGGACGAGAAGCATTTCGAGCGATTGGAAACCGTCGTTCAGCATCCGATGCTTACGGCGGATATAGCCGCAAGGATCGTTAAGACGGCGAAGACAACGGCGCGATTGTACCTTTTACAATTAGAGGAGTTGGGGAACGTATGACGGAAGCCGATTTTTTCAAAAATATGCCCCACAACAAAAGCGATCCTAATCCGTTTCTGGCCATCTACCTTGATCAGAGCATTCCGTTCAACGAGGAGGCGAAAGCAGCTTACCTCAGGGATTGCTCGAGCAAGTCGCGGCAATTTCTGCTTCCCTTGTTAAGACCCTTTGCGCGGTTGATGATTATTTTGCTGCAAGTTTACAAAATCATCGTACCCAAAGCTTTTACTTCGTCTAAACTGTTGCATCGCGTGTTGTACTGGGGGATGAAGACGTTCGTCAGCCCGAATGCCAACTATATGATTTTAAGACATTTCTATTTAGGCTCCGAGGTATTGCAATTTATCCGCGACAACGTGCCCGGTGTGCAAATTTCGATGAATCCGTTGAAGCCGACGAGCCTTGAGCCCGTGAAGGACGACCTGTTCCTCATCCATGATCTTAATTTATATAATTTCGTCATCAATCTCAATCGAGAGCTGCGCGATAAAAATATAGAGGTGACGAAGCAGGATAGGCTCAATTTCGACGCAATTACCTCGACCCCGCTTCCGATAGAGCCCATGCCTCGGAGATGGACCAATTTCTTGGATCTGACGACGGCTATCGAATGCTTCACGCCCGTTTATCAAATGTTCCTGACCGATAACGACTTCTGGCGAGCGACCAATTCCCTGCAATTGGACGAGACGATCGGCATTCTGGCTTCCAAGATTATCGGCAGCAACGATAGGCTCGCGCTTATCAACAACAAGCACCCGATGGTACCGCTCACGACGTTGAAGGCCGGCTTCCGCCTTGTCCTGCACGGGCTAGCCACGGAGCAGCTTCATGCGCTTCTCGTAGAGTTGAAGCATAAGCAATCGCGATAATATTTCTTAAAAGGCAATCGCTATCTCAGCGACTGCCTTTTGACATTCAATGCGCGGAATTCCGCTGCTTAATCACTTTTTCAATAGGAGTGCTTCATTTTGAAAGTCGGATTCCCAATTTCTGAAAGCAATGCCGATTGTCAAAATATACAAGGGTCAGCAGCCGCTGTAAGATTCAATCAACGTGTAATGCAGGAGGGAGGAAATGGAAACGATATAGCGGACGGAAGGAAATCCTTCATTATCCGGCAAGCCGAACAAAAGTACGGGTTTCTTTCCTAGTAAATGAAAGCGATTTCACTATTTGAAAGACATTTGGGAGGCTAAGAAGATGATCAAAAAGCAATTGATATCTTTATTGATCCTATGCCTTGTTGTTACAATCGGCGTTGTTCCCTCGAGTAATGCGGCGGAAACGACCATCGTCCAGTACGCGATTAACAACGGTGATCTGAGTAACGGATTAACGAACTGGGAAACAGGCGACGCGTCTAAATTCACCGCCCGGAAGCATCTGACTTTGAAACCGGGCGCTGCATTATGGCGAGCAATTCCGATTACGGGTATGGCTAACGCTCCTGCGGCAGGGGATTCCGTCCATGCCAAAGCGACGGTCATATTGAACGGCGACGTTACGAAAAACGATAATGTGTTGATCCGGATGAACGCCGGAAGCGCTCTGGCGGAAATCAACGATTTGAGCGGGCTGGAGCGCGGGAAAGAAATCGATGTGACAACGAAGTTTATCAACAATAACGGTGTCATTCCGACCGGCCAGAACGACTTGTGGATCGAAATCCATAACGATACTCCCGGAACGATCGAGATTTCTAAACTCGTAGTCTGGGGCGAAGCGAATGGCGTTGTCAAAAACTATGCGACTTACGATTTCTCCGCAGGCATGGCCGGCTGGGACAACAACGGCGCGGATAAATCTTATCTTACGGGCTCGCTTCTCATGCTGCCCGGTGCGGCGGCATGGCGTAACATTCCTTATGGAGAAGGCAACGACAAGCCGCAAGCAGGCGATAAAATAAAAGTGAAAACCGACCTGTTCGTCGACGAAGGAGTTAACCGGACGGACGGCGTATTTGTTCGAGTCCATGATACCAAGGGAACGCAGGTCGATCTTAAGAATATTGCCGATACGCCTCGCGGAACCTGGTTCACGGTGCAGGATGCCGTCATGACGAACGGCGGCATACTTCATGACGACGCCGTGGAAATTTGGGTAGAACTGCACAACGAAACGGACAAACCCGTAAGGATCCGAAATATCGGGATATCGGCCGAGCGTGAAGAATCGATGTCCAAATATGATGTCAACGGTGACAAAGCCATTGATGCGAAGGACGAAAAAGCGCTGACCGTCATGTTAAAAAGCGGAAAGCCCGATTTGAAATACGATTACGATACGGATGGGCAGCTTACAGCGAAGGATCTGTCCTTTTTCCGCAAATACGGGCTGAAACGAGCCGATGAAGTCTATCTCAATCTGAAGCATTTCAATTTCATGAACGAGAAAGTAACGATCGACGGCATCCCGATGTTCATTACGCACTTGTACTCCGAACCGGTCGACCGCAACGATTTGTCCAAAGGGTACGAATGGGTAGGAGACCCGCAGGAAGGCTTTGCGGCCGTTGACGATGTGGCTCGGGCGGTTATCGCCTATGTCGAACATTACAAAACATATGGCGACGCGTTCAGCTATGACATGATCAAGCGCGGACTGGAATTTCTGATGTGGATGCAGCACGACGACGGCGACTTTGACAATTTTGTCGTTAAGGACGCGGATGGCACCATTTATAAGAAGGACAGCCATTCCTCGCAAAAAAGCTTCAGCTGGTGGGCTGTACGGGCATACGAAGCGATGGGAAGATCTCTGCCTCAGTTGAAAAAAGCGGATAAAGAGCTAGGAGCTCGCGTAACGGCGAGACTGAATCTGAACTTGAAACGCCTGAAGGAGAAGACGGATCCCAATTACGGACAATACGTTACCCTGGAAGGCGTCAAAGTGGCGAAGTGGCTGCTGATGGGGGATGTATGGGTATCATCGATTGCGGTTAATGCATTAAGAGAGCATTATAATGCAACGAACGATGCGTCTGTTAAAAAATCCATCCGAGAATCAGTGCGCAAGCTCGGAGAAGGCATCTATATGGCAAGGAGAGGAACGTCATTCCGAGACTTTCCTTACGGCGGCATCATGCAGCACAACGGCGATATGACGACTCCCGACCGCTGGGATGAATGGGGAAGCATTCAAGTACGCGCGCTCGCCTTCGCGGGCAAGATTGCCGGCCAGACCCAATGGATCGAAGCAGCCGAGCAGGCGGCGGATGCTTTCTTGAGCGATTTGCTCATTTCCGGCAGGGCGGAGAATCTTCATCCCAACAAAAAGCCGTATCCTCTTATCAATTACGGAACGGCCAGTTACGTGGATAATTATCTGGCGCTGTACGAAGTAACGGGCAAGAAGAAATATGCCGTGATGGCCGGATTAGCAGGCACATGGTGGACCGGTAACAACGTGCGGAGCTTTCCGATGTTCGATCAGAAGAACGGGTATGCCTACGACGGGCTTTACGATACGCGGGTTAACATCAACAGCGGAGGAGAGTCGCTAGACGAAGCTCTTCGCGCATTGCTGCGGATTCGTAATAATTCGATCGCGCAATCGTATTTGCTCGGCGTAACGACAAGCGAGCACAATGCGCAAACCATTGAAATCGAAAACCTGTACAAGAGCTCCGCGCCGGCCGATATCGAGATGACGCTTCCGGAAGGGGCGTTAAACGTACCGGAAAAAGCGGTAACCAAACAAGATGCAGATTCCGGATCCGACGAGGCGAAAGTGTATGATGATGCTATGCTGGTAGGCGATAATACGCTAATCTACCCCAACTGGAAGGGGCAGAAAACGATTTTCGTCGCCGCGAGCGGCCATAACAATATCCGGCTGTTCGATGACGGATCGATCCAAACCTCAATTCCTATCGATGGAAAACAAGGCAGTTTTCAAGCCGGCGATTACGTCAGGCTGCAATTTAACGGACGGGTAGAGTTCGATACCAGGCTTCGGGCGGAAGTGGTCGCGGTTAACGCCGCAGGAGAAGAGTTGCTTGTCGCCGATGCCAACGATATGAGTTATCATCCCCGTACGTGGTATTCGGGCGACGGCGCGGTAAGTACGACGCCAAGGGCTGCGATCCCGGCAGGCACGGTGGAGTTGGTAGTAAGGTTTATCACGGACGCGGACAATCCGAAACCGTATGAAGGATATGCTTCGATTGCGGACGCGAAGATTTATAAGATGTCGGTACCGGAAGTGCGGTATGCGAGTCCGGATTCTTCCGGCGGCGCTTATGTCGAGATGCCGACAAGCCAACAAAAATCGTTCGAGATTAAAGTGCCGAAAGCCGGCGTGTACGATGTCATGTTAAGCTCGGTTGCGGCAGGGGGAGACGGAGCTGCGCCTAATGTGTTCATCGGATTTGATGATCAAGCCGGGAACAACGTTCCGCTGCCAAACGCTCCTGCAGGCGATGTCAGCTTGAAACGAATCGCAAAAGTTACCTTAACGGCAGGGAAGCATGAGCTTCACTTGAACAATCCTAGCGATACGCACAAGGCTAATATTGATGCAATTATCCTGTATCCCGTAGAGTCCAGCGTCGTCATTTCAACATTGGATGGTACGCAAACTCAAGTGGTCAGGGACAGCGTCAGCGGAACCTTGTTCGTGGGAACGCCCGTAGAAGCGGCTGCGCGCGACCGGATCTCCATCAATATGCCAATGAACGGCGTACGCGGGGGACAAAAGGTGACGTTGAGCGGAAAAGTAACGAACGCTGCCGGAAAGGCCGTTTCGGGCAAGACGGTGACGGTTACGATAGGCAACGTTTCCGCAAAGGGTAAAACCACGGATAAGGGTGTCTTTACCGTGTTTCTGACTTTACAGCCAACCCTAGCGCTTGGCCAACATAGGGTGACGGCTACGACCGGTACAGGAGAAGGTACGACCTGGATTTCCCTTACGGGCAACCATTCGAAACCGGATTAACAACGATTTTGTAAAGGCGCACACAAGAAAGGTCCAAGAGCTGCATCATTGCAGACTCTTGGGCTTTTTACTTTAGTTTGCCGTATATTGAAATGTCATTAGCATCAAACTACACCATAATTACTACAACAAAAGAGGTGCCAATGAATGAAAATGAAAAGAAGGCTATATGAAAGTGCTGTAGTGATTTTGATAATAACCGCATTAACTGCCTGCACTAATGGCAATATCGGTGAGAAATCCTTACAGCGATCACAAAACCAGATGAATCCGGATCCAGTTGACGGCCGCTTTTCCGCGACCCAGAACGTACAGCCAAATACGCCGGAAAGAAATCAACCCGTTACAAAATCCGGTTCGGATGCATCATTGCGTCAGCTTGCCGAAAACGTATCAGAAAATGCTGAAACTAAAGCAACTCAGAAAAATGCTTCGCCTCAGCTATTAACGCCAACGGACCATTCCCTAATGTTAATTGACCATCAACCTCAAATGGCATTCGCAACGAAATCACACAGTATAAGCGAGTTGCGCAATAACGTTGAAGGTTTAGCGAAATCCGCCAAAATATTCGGGGTTCCTACGATTCTAACGACTGTATCTGCAAAATCATTTAGCGGTGACATCTTTCCGGAAATTCAAGCCGTTTTCCCTGATCAGAAACCAATCGATCGCACAACAATGAATCCATGGGAAGATCAACGCGTCGTTGATAAAGCAAATAGTTTCAACAAGAAGAAAATCGTAATGGCTGGACTTTGGACGGAAGTTTGTCTGGTCGATCCCGTTCTGTCTGCAATTGATGCTGGGTACCAAGTTTACTTCATATCCGATGCATCCGGAGGCGTTAGCACCGAGGCTCATGACATGGCTGTTCAAAGAATGATTCAACACGGTGCCATTCCAATGACTTGGTTGCAATATTTGCTTGAAATGCAGCGGGACTGGGCAAACCAAAAAACGTATAATGACGTTCTTACTATCGCTAAGGATCATGGCGGCGCTTATGGTCTCGGTGCAATATACGCTGCTCAAATATTTGGGGGAAAAGAAGGCAAGTAAGGCTGGCCGATCGAACGGCACTCCAATATCGGCCAAAAGGCAATCGCTATCCTCGGCGATTGCCTTTTGACATTCAAATGTCGCCTTTAAAAGAATTATTTTCCAAAACGGAGTTTTGACCCTCTCAAAATCAGAAAGACAACCGAATATATATAGTAGAGTGAACAGACATTCCAAGGAGGCATATGATAATGAGAAAAAGTTGGATGATCATCGTATCTTGTGTACTGGCAACAAGTCTTATGACTGGATCGGCATTCGCGGCATCGAAAAATGGCAATGGTGCAGGCAAGAAAGAGGAAGCGGCCGGCGGAAAAAAAGTTGATATTACCGTGGAAGCCGATGCTGAAGCGAGCGTTACATCCGCTACATATGGCAACCATGGTCATAATGGATACAAGGGACTGCTTAACGCGATCGAGAATGTGAAGGACAAGCCTGCTGGAGCAGTCATTGCCGATCTTCTTTTAACCAAATACGATACTCATCTTACGGCTGAAATGAAGGCTGAACTTGAGGTCATCGTAGAGAAGGATGTGGCTTTGTCGGCGGTTGCCGATATCTTGGTGGAGAGCGGAAGCGTATCCGACGCGGTTTACGTACAGCAGGATGCCGTTCGGGCTAACGTCAAAAATCTTGATTCTTACAAAAAACTCGGCAAGCTGTATGAGAAAATAGGGAAAAAGGGTGCGAAACTGTACGTAAACGGTGAAGAGCCTGAATTCCAAATTGCGCCATTCTTTCGCGACGGCACTACGTTAGTTCCATTCCGGGCTATTGCGGAAGCCTTAAAAGCGACCGTGGTCTGGAACAAAGACGAGCATTCAATTACCGTTACCCGCGATGGCATAACCGTTAAACTCTTTATCGATAGTAAGACCGCATACGTCAACGGCGAGCAAGTGACACTTCAGGTTCCAGCTACAGCCGTCAAGGGTAACACGGTTATTCCGGTTCGTTTTGTCAGTGAAGCCTTAAAGGCCACTGTTAAATTCGAAGCCGAAACCCAATCAGTAGTTATTTACGAGGAATAATCCTAGAATCATCAATTTTGCAGAATTATATGTGAATAAAATATCGCCTCATTTATACAAAAAAGCAGCCATTAGCATAGGCTGCTTTTTTGCATGCTGGAGCAATGTTATTTAACCGTCAATTTATTCGTTTAACGGAGGTTGTTGCGCCATTTGAGCTTGTGCCTGTTGTGGAGAAGTGGAGTCCAGATTGGATTTATTATTTAGATTTCGTAATACCATTGGCATTTTTGTGTTTTCTTTTTTCGCTTCTTCATCCATTGAATTCTCATGAGGATTTACTGAGTTAAACCTCGCTGCATCCATTCCATCCACAATGTTCAATTGGAACACCCCTTTATTTCCTAATCGCTTGTTTTATCATCTCCAGATGAAAAAGTTATCATTCAGACCGATGTTACAACAAATCCGTAATAGTTAACAAATCGAGGTATGAACAGTAAACACTATTTGTGATGAACGGGATACATGTCCGAAGAAAGATGGGAGTCACTGATGGGTAAGCTGGTCGAAATCGGATTGATGGAGGAACTGGATATCAAAACCGTATTTACCACGGAGTTTTTGGCGTCTTTCAGCCAGCCGACGGCAGAGGTAAAAGCGTGATCACCTACAACGTGCTGGCCATTCTCAGGCCAACGGTGGCGAGGCTGAAAAAAATCGACCATGAGACGGGCGATACGTTCAGCATGCTCTTCGCTGCGCTACCGGTTGACGAACGCAGGACCGACGTTTACATTCTCGTGTCGCGCAATTATGCGTTCGAACTGCCCGATTCGCATTTCCAGGAGTTTCAGGAGCTGATCGTGAACCAGGACAAAGCGATCGTCGAAAGTCAGAAACCGGAAGAGCTTCCGCTCGATTTGCAGGCTGAGCTTCATCTCAAGGCGGACCGTTTGAGCATCGCGTACCGGAAGTGGCTTAAGGAACTCGGCGTTTCCTTCGGTACGGCATGACGGTCTGAGTTGTTAAGAACATCACTGGTGTTTTTTTGTGAAAATAAGTTAACTTGTTAATAAACGGATTCATAATAGCAACAAGGTCCCAGATGATGAAACTCATGAATTCGTGTTAGTTTTCTTTTTTCGGTATGTAGCTCATCGTTTATTTCTTGATTTGTTCAGCTTCGTGAAAGTAATGATAGCGGCAACCACCATCGCAGCAAAAGCAATGTTGCCAGCAGTCTCTTGCGAAGCCCCTAGTAAAAGACATACAGTTGTTGTCAAGGATCTAACCAGAATGGCGACTGCAATGATCAGCAAAGGCCGAGTAAAATTAAATCTACGCATTAAATAAGACCTCCATTAAGATCACCATGACAAGAGTCAATAAGTTGAGTCTAACATATAAACCGGTTCCATAACTAAACAAGAGAGGTTACATGCAATGATCGAAAACGAAAAATTGATTTTTAGGAGCTTTTTAATGCGGAAATTCACCAACGCGAACAACAATCTAACTTCCTCCTAATTGGGAATGTTGTTATTATTTAATAAAAGTTTAGATTCCCCATTGTAACATTTCCGAGTGCGTTTCGTTTTAAAAGTCGGAGGTGTTTGACATGAAAATCAAGACGAAAAAATGGACCATTCTTCTATGTGTCGCCATTATGGTAACGGGACTATTGTCGGCTTGCGGCAAAAACGAGAATAGCACCTCTTCCTCTTCCGCCAGCCAGGCGGCGGCTTCGCCAACCGAAACAAGCAGCCCATCCGCTTCGCCGGAAAGCTCTGACGAAACGAAGCAAGGTAAAGGGGAGTATGTGGGTCTAGCTGATTCTCATACGCTAGAGATCAAGACAGGGAGCGAAAGTGTCAGTTATCAGCTTGGCGAAGGTACCGAAGACGCCGTATCGGGGCTTAACCCCGGCGATGCGGTTTCGTTTGAATATACGGAAAAAACACTCGAAGGCGACAATGCCGTCACCCAGTTGATTCTGACCAAGATTCAGAAAGACATCATCGCCGGCAACATAGGCGGACAGGGTAACGTCGCTAAGCTGCCGGCGGTTGATCTGCCGGCAAAGAAAGAATTCACCTTTAACCTGGAAGGCAACGAGGAAGTGCGAACCGCCAAGCTGGCCCAAGGGGACGGTTATGCCCTTTACGTCTTCGAGCAGTTCAGCTTTGATGCCAAATCGAACAGGCTGACCATGAACGTAGACAAAAATTATTACGTCGATATTCAGAAGCTTCCTGTCGGCTATAAACTGGACGATATTAAAGTAGATTCCGAGAAGGAGCTTGCGAAGGTCGGGGACGTAAGAAGCATGAAAAGCGTGGAAATAAACCCTCTTCTGGGCGGCGGCGCTTCCTTATTCCTGGTCAGCAGCAATGATAAGCTCACTCGGGTAGTCATTGTCAAAGAAGTGGACGGCGTCGGATACCTCTTCAAGGTCAACATGCCGAAGGACGAGCCTTCCGAAGGCTTCGGACCGCTTGCGTACGAGTCGATGAGTTCTATGGCAAACCAATAACGCGTTTTAACAGTCTGGCGACATTGCGCTGGCTCATTAAGAGCCGGTTGGCAATGTTTTTTATTCCCTTCTGATCGTTAGGGATAGAGGCAAAAGAAGGATTAAAACGTAAAGTAGCAAAATATTCATTATATTAAACATTTACGTCGCGCTGGCGGTGGATGGCTTCCAAGTGGTTTGCGGCATGCTGCTTGTTTCCGTCTATTTGTACACCCGGGATTTTCCGAATGCTATTCTCTGGTTCTGGCTCTTGAACTTCCTATTGCTCGGCTATACCCATAGACGGGAGCTTAGCGCATTCGTCGTGAGGAGCTAATACATGGGCGATTCCTGCTCATCATCCGACTCCGTATAGACGGAGATCAGAACGATGCTTATTCCCTCGCTTACATTGATTACTCTGTGGGGGGTGCTGGCGTTCCAACTGAAGGAGTCCCCTTCTTCCAAGATCGCGGAATCTTCCCCTTGCTCTGCCACGATTTTCCCTTGGATGACCAGATGGGTCTCTTCACCCTTGTGCGCATGAGGGACTTCGCCCGTTGAAGAGCCGGGCGGAAGCTCGACCAGCATCATTCTCATGCCTTTCGTGGAGCTTAAGTGCTCGACCTTCAGCTTCTCGCTTCCGCTGGTCGTTACCTTTCGGTCAGCTTTGCGGACGATCGCCATGCGTTCGTCTTTTTTTATCAGCAAATAAGTCAAAGGTACGTTCAGCGCGTTAGCGATGTTATCCAGCGTTGAAATCGAAGGAGAGGTTTTATTCGTCTCGACTTGGCTCATGAAGCCTTGCGACAAGCCGGTTTCTTCGCATATCTGGGCTATCGTGATGTTTTTGCGTTTACGTATGGCGCGGATCGCGGAGCCGATGTCCATCGGGATCACCCTTTACAAAATATTAGTAATACAAAACATAATTCTATATTAACAATAAATTGATTGACTTGCTAGATGCAACGGAGTTATATTAGCGGTATGAAAAATAGTTCTCTATCTGTTATATAGTTATTCAGCATCAGGAGGAGGATTAGGATGACACCGGCTTTTGAATACGAAATCCATCTGCCTGCCCATAGTGATCCAAACAAGAAATATCCGGCAATCTTCACTCTTCATGGCAAAGGCTCGAACGAGCAGAACATGCAAGGTTTAGTCGCTCCGTTGTCAGGCGATTTTATTCTCGTCAACATTAGGGGAGATATTCGATTAGGAGCGGGTTATCAATATTATGAACTGAAGGGATTGGGTAATCCGATTCGAGAGAGCTTCGACCGGGCCGTTCGGCAGGTAGAGGCATTCATCTTATACGCAACGGAGAAGTATCCGATCGATTCAACGAAGCGATACCTTCTCGGCTTCAGCCAAGGCGCCA
This sequence comes from Cohnella luojiensis, assembly GCF_004564235.1. Classification (GTDB taxonomy): domain Bacteria; phylum Bacillota; class Bacilli; order Paenibacillales; family Paenibacillaceae; genus Cohnella; species Cohnella luojiensis. Next base: position 76,231 of record NZ_SOMN01000018.1, on the reverse strand, counting down.
TCTTGTCCATGACTCTCGCGCTTACGATGGGAAAGGGATTGAAAGGAATCGTGGCTTTGAACGGATATGTTCCGGATTTCGTGAAGAACGAGTATCTGATCCAAAGATTGGATAAGCTGTCGGCATTCATCTCGCATGGTCAGTTCGATTCCGTGTTCCCGGTGCGGATCGGGCAAGACAACGCGGACTATTTTCAGAAGCTGACGCCTCATTGCACCTTCAAGATCTACCCGACCGATCACGAAGTATCCGAAAATAATCAAATGGATTTCGTTGCCTGGCTTCGGCAGGATGCGTTATGACCCACACTTAAGGAGTGAATGAATACGATGATGCCATCTTATTTCGTCGCGCACGGAGCGCCATCTCTTGTACTCGAACAGCATGCCTATACGGATTTCTTGAAAAAGTTTACAGCTGCCGCACCAAAACCGAAAGCGATCGTGATTTTCTCCGCGCATTGGGAGAGCAGGACGCAAGCGGTCAGTACCGCGGATACTTACTCCACCATCTATGATTTTTCCGGTTTCCAAGATGAACTATACCAGATGACTTATCCGGCCCAAGGAGACTCGTCTATCAGCGAGGCGATCGCGCAGCTTCTCGTGAAGAATGGGATCCCTAGCGTCATGGATTCGGAGAGAGGGCTGGATCATGGGGCGTGGGCCGTTCTTAAGCTGATGTATCCCGCCGCGGATATCCCGGTTATCGCTCTGTCCGTTAACCGATTTCTAACGAACGAGCAGCAGTATCAGATCGGGAAAACATTATCGTCGCTGCGCGAGCAGGACATACTGATCATTGGAAGCGGCGGCGTCGTCCACAATCTGCGGATGTTGAATTGGCGGGGAGGAAATACGCCCGAGGAGTGGGCCGTCGAATTTGACGGTTGGATTCAAGAAAAGCTGGAGAATTGGGACTTAGAGGCTTTGTTCAATTATGAGCAATTAGCACCTTACGCCAAGGAAGCTGTTCCGACGAGCGAGCATTTCATTCCTTTGCTTCTTGTGATGGGGACCGGAGACGGTAACCGGCAAGCGAAATTGCTGCACCGCAGCTATCAGCTGGGCTCGTTAAGCCTAAGCTGCTGGGAGTTCAACTGAAGCAAGCAACCCATAAAGCAGATCGTGGAGATTTTCCGCGATCTGCTTTTTATTATTGACAAAAAAGTAACCTCCGATTATGATATAACCAACGGTTAGTAACCATTGGTTATAATTATGATTTAGGAGCGTGAAGATGATGTTTGCTGGACATTTCGGATTGGCTGCGGGAGTAAGGGCGAAATCACCGGAGGTACCTCTGTGGGCGCTAATGGTAGCAACTCAATTATTGGATGTAGCCTTCGTTCCTTTATTGCTGACTGGCGTGGAAACGATGGATGACACTCAGCATGGCGATGGTTATGGAGAGTTGATCATTCATGCGGACTATTCGCACTCCTTGCTTGGAGCGTTGGTTCTCTCGGTGTTAGCCGGACTTGCGGCAAGATGGCTGTGGGGCAAGCGGGCGAGTTATATTCTTGCGGGAGTTGCGTTCAGTCACTGGATTCTGGATCTGGTGGTCCATCGCTCGGATATGCCGCTCTTGCCGGGGAATTGGGGCGACCTGCCTTTGCTGGGGTTAGGCGCTTGGAAATACGAAGGCCTAGCGATCGGCTTGGAGCTTCTACTTCTTGTTGTCGGCTTCACGATGTATTTCCGTTCTGCCCTTAAGAAAGCCGGCGGAACGAGGAAGAAGGCGGCGATTCTCTCGTCGGCGGTACTGGGAATGATGCTCGGGTTAGCGCTCCTTACGGACGTGGCCAGTCTATTCTAAGGAGGCGGTTCCATGAGTTTTATCATATTCATGTTACTTTTCGCTGTCGCATGCGGTTGGCTGGACGCCAGAGTTTCCAAATAGCCTAAGGAAATTGACTAGCTCTGTAACCGATGGTTACAATGGCTGTAGTTAAGAAAACGAGGTGATCTGACGGTGGCGTCCAAGCAGGAACTCAGGTCGGAGGAAACCAAGAGGAGCATCCTTGCCGCGGCGGGCAACTTATTCGCGGTCAGAGGTTTCGATGCCGTAACGATGCGCGAAATCGCCAAAGAAGCGGGATGCTCGCATACGACTATCTATATCTATTTCAAAGATAAGGAAGCGCTGCTCCACCAGCTTTCCATGCCGCCGCTTCTATCCCTCCAGGAGCGATTTGAAACGTTGCTCGATCAGGAGACGCTTCCGGACGAACAATTGAAGGCCATCAGCTTGGAATTCATCGAATTTTGTTTGACCCACCGCAATATGTACAATCTTTTCTTCAACGTTAAGTCCGTTAGGGTGGATGAAGAAGCACCGGAGATGGAGATTAATCAAGTCCGGAATCGGTTGTTCGCGAAGCTTACCGGAACGGTTCAGGGATGCTTGCGTCTAGAGGCGCGGGATGAACGGCTGCTGCAGTATACGCGGATTTACTTTTTTACCTTGCATGGCATCGTCGCCACCTATATGAATTCCGAAGAAACGGTCGAGCAACTGATGGGCAGGCTTATGCCTACCTTCCAACAGGCGTTCGAAGTGCTGCTTGTCGGGCTCAAACAGAAGGCGGAAGGATCCGCGGAGTAAAGGGGGTAAAATCTATGGAATCCATCGGCTTAGTATTGGAAGGAGGAGGCATGCGCGGGGTATACACGGCCGGCGTGCTGGAGTTCTTCTCGGAACAAAATATTTACTTTCCTTATACGATCGGCGTCTCGGCGGGGGCATGCATGGCGGCTAGCTACCTTTCCAAGCAGAAGGGCCGCAATAAGGTCGTTAATATCGATTGGGTGAAAGATCCGCGCTATATTTCTTGGAGGAATCTCTTGAAGAACGGCCAACTGTTCGGAATGGATTTCATATTCGATGAAATTCCGAATTCCCTGGTCCCCTTCGATCATCAAGCTTTCCTTGAAAGCCAAGAGGAGTTCGTCATCGGGACAACGGATTGCGCTACCGGCGAAACGGTCTATTACAACAAAAGCGAGTCGGAATTCGATCTGTTGAAGGTGCTTCGGGCGTCCAGTTCTCTGCCTTTTATCGCGCCGATCGTGGAGTACGGGGGCAAACGGCTGCTGGACGGGGGAATCTCGGATCCGATTCCGCTCCGCAAAGCGGAACGAGACGGTTACCGGCGCAACGTTCTGATCTTAACGAGGAACGAAGAGTATCGGAAGTCCAGGAATCGGTTCTCCTGGCTCGTCCGGCGCGCTTACGGCAAATATCCCGAATTCGTAAAGACGATGATGCGCCGGCACGAAATATACAACGATACCATGGCGTACATTCTCGAGCAGGAACGCAGCGGGGCGGCTTTCGTCATCCGGCCCCAGCAGCCGTTGACGGTTGGGCGTATGGAACGCGATCCGGAAAAGCTGCACGCGCTGTACGTGCAAGGTTACGAGGATGCGAAACGGTTAATGCCGTCAATGACGGCTTGGGCGGAACGATGAAACTATAAGGCCGTGAATTCTACGCGAGTAGAGTTCGCGGTTTTTTTAAACCAACCGCCAACCGCCAACCGCCAACCGCCAACCGCCAACCGCCAACCGCCAACCGCCAACCGCCAACCGCCAACCGCCAACCGCCAACCGCCAACCGCCAACCGCCAACCGCCAACCGCCAACCGCCAACTGCCAACCGCCAACGTCTACTAGCAGCACCCGCATCTCCGCAACCCCGCCATCATCGGCAAACGCTAAGTGTAAAAAAGTCAGTTAGTTTGAAGGAAAAGGCAACATATCCGAATCTAGTTGCAAAAAATGCAGTTAATTAAATGAATGGAGTCCGAACATCAGAATTTTGAAGGATGTAAGTGTATTTTCTGCAACTAGTTTCTTCCAACGAGTGAGTATAGAGTTTCTTAGTGTATATTTTACAACTAGAAATGAAGGGTTGGGCTTGGCCGACCAACACCGGCGAAGCCGTTTATTAAGCAAGTAATGTACGGTATATGTTATATAACCTGACGCAAAACTCGTAATTACTATCAACTTTACTGTAAATTCTAAAAATCTTCTAATTTCATGAAAGAAAATCTGTCGGATTGAGTTATTTGTTGTAGGTCGTCGTTTAAGATGAGGGGGATCTGAGAGAGGAGGGTTGGAATTGATCTTCTTTCGCGAAGTAGATAAACATTACGGAGATTTTCAAGTGCTTAAAGGAATTAACCTTCAGGTCGGGCAGGGCGAAGTGGTCGTCGTCGTCGGACCGTCGGGTTCCGGCAAAAGCACGCTGCTGCGGTGCATCAACCGTCTGGAAACGATAACGAGCGGGGAATTGGTTGTCCACGACGTCAAGGTGAATGACAGGAAAGCGGACATCAACAAACTTCGGCGCGATATCGGCATGGTGTTCCAGCAATTCAATCTATATCCTCACAAAAAGGTAATCGACAACATCACGCTGGCTCCTATGAAAGTTCTCGGCTTGTCCAAGAAGGAAGCCGAGGAAACGGCCATGTACTATTTGGAGAAAGTCGGCATCCAGGACAAAGCGTACGCTTATCCTTCCAAATTGTCGGGCGGTCAACAGCAGCGGGTGGCGATTGCCCGGGGACTCGCGATGAAGCCGAAAATCATGCTCTTCGACGAACCGACATCCGCGCTCGATCCGGAAATGGTCGGAGAAGTGCTGGACGTCATGAAGACGCTGGCTCGCGAAGGAATGACGATGGTCGTCGTGACCCATGAAATGGGCTTTGCCCGGGAAGTGGCCGATCGGGTCGTGTTTATGGACCAGGGGCAAATCGTGGAAGAGGCAACACCGGCCGAGTTTTTCGCGAGTCCGCGTGAAGAGCGGGCCCGTGCATTTCTTAGCCGCTTGATAGCTCATTAAAGGTTGAGAGAGGAGAAAGAAACCATGGTCAGAAGAAAATGGAAAGCGCTTGGTCTCTTAATCACTTTGACGGCGGTATTCGTGCTTGCCGCCTGCGGCACAAAGGAAAATTCGGACAGCGGATCTTCGTCTCCGACAACGTCAGCTTCGGCTGCAACCGGCGGTACCCCGACGATCGACGCGATCAAGAGCAAGGGCAAACTCGTCGTGGGCGTCAAGTTCGACACTCGCCTGTTCGGTCTAAAAGACCCCGCTTCCGGCAATGTCGAAGGATTCGACATCGATATCGCCAAGGGGTTGGCCAAGCAGCTGCTCGGCGACGAAACCAAAATCGAATTGAGGGAAGTTACTTCCAAGACGCGGATCCCAATGCTGGACAACGGCGAGATCGATTTAATCATCGCCACTATGACCATCAATGAAGAACGGAGAAAGCAGGTCGATTTCTCCGAGGTCTACTTCAACGCGGGACAATCCTTGCTCGTGAAAAAAGGCAGTCCGATCCAATCGGTGGCCGACGTGAAAAAAGGAACGAAAGTAATGGCTGTCAAAGGGGCTACTTCGGTCAAAAACATCAAAGAAAAGGCACCGGATGCGACCGTGCTTGAGTTCGACAACTATCAAGACGCATTCAGCGCGCTTCGTGCAGGTCAAGGAGACGCGCTGACGACGGACAACGCGATTCTGTACGGCATGGCGAGCCAGGATTCGAATTACGAAGTCGTCGGCGGAACCTTCACCGAGGAGCCATATGGCATCGCGGCGAAGAAAGGCAACGCCGATCTGGTCAACGCCGTCAACGAATATTTGGCTTCTCTGAAATCAAGCGGCGAGTACGACAAGATCTACGAGAAATGGATCGGCGAGACTCCGCTGAAATAAGCATCCGACATGTGGATGGGAGGACTCCTCCCATCCCATGCATTTCAGGAAGCAGGGGGGATCAAACGACATGTTGAATTTTTCCATCCTTGAGCGATACATCGATTCCTATCTGGCTGGATTCTATAATACGATTCAGTCCAGCGTTCTGGCATTGATCGGGAGCTTCGTGCTGGGAACCGTGATCGCGGTGTTCCGCATCGCGCCCGTTAAACCGTTGAACTGGTTCGGCACGGCTTACGTTGAATTTATCCGGAACATACCGCTCCTCCTCGTCGTATTCTTCTTTTATCTCGGACTGCCCTCCCTCGGCATTACATTGGACGGCTTCGTATGCGGGACGATCGGTCTTGCCGTGTATACCTCTTCGTTCATCGCCGAAGCGATTCGGGCGGGCATCATGTCCGTGCCGAAAGGACAGACGGAAGCGGCGCTGGCGTCGGGACTTACGTACCTAAAGACGATGCGCCACATCATTCTTCCGCAAGCCATCAAAATCGTCATTCCGCCTCTAGGCAACCAATTCATCAATCTCATCAAAAATTCTTCCATCTTGACCGTTTTTGCAGGATTTGACTTGATGTACTACGGCGATATCATCAACACCGATACGTTTGATACATTCAGCACCTACATTTTTGTAGCGATGTTCTACCTCCTGTTGACCATTCCGCTCAGCTTCGCGGTCGTACGGATTGAACGCCGGCTGGCCAGAAATGATTAGGGGGGACGAAAATGGACTTCAAAGGGGCTTACACAACCGCAAATCTGAAGTTTTTGTTGGAAGGTTTTTATGTTACGCTTGAAGTGGCATTCATCGCCATTGCGATCAGCTTCGTCATCGGTTGCGTGACCGGTACGCTCCGATACGCGAAGGTTCCGGTGTTGTCGCAAGCCCTCGCTTTTGAAGTGGAGCTGATCCGGAATCTCCCGCTTCTGCTGATCATATTTTTCACGAGATTCGCGTTGCCCGAAGTAGGAATCAATCTCGGGACGTTATATTCCAGCATTGTCGCATTGGCCGTGTTCGAGGCGGCTATGATATCGGAAGTCGTCCGCAGCGGCTTGAACTCCGTCGACAAAGGCCAGATCGAAGCGGCCCGATCTTCCGGATTGAACGGTGCGCGAACTCTCTGGCACATCGTGCTTCCCCAGGGGCTCCGCAGAATGGTTCCGCCGCTCGTGAGCCAATTCATTTCGTTGTTGAAAGATACTTCGCTGGCCGTCGGAATCGCGTTGCCCGAACTTATGCATAACGCGAATATCGTCGTCGGTCACAATTATAACTCAGCCATTCCGATTCTGATGGTCGTTGCGGTCATGTACTTCGTTGTCAATTATATTTTGTCTTTGGTGTCGAGAAGATTGGAAAACCGCATGGCTTGATTTGTCGACCGGCCGGGATGAGGAGGCTTTGATGGAACATTTCGACATAGCTTGGCTGCCTTTGCTTATGGCCGGAGGATTTCTCGCCGCGTTCGTGGATTCCGTCGTCGGGGGAGGCGGACTTGTCGCATTGCCGCTGCTGCTGGCAACCGGAATGCCTCCGACGGTAGCGCTCGGAACGAACAAGCTGGCCGGCACGATGTCATCGCTTACGAGCACGCTTTCATTTATCCGCTCGGGTAAAGTGAATCTGAGGCTCGTCTTGTATTTGTTCCCGCTTACGCTGACGGGAGCCGTCGGCGGCACTTTCGCGGTGCGCCATATTCCTTCGGATTTTTTGCGGCCTTTGGTCGTGGTCATGCTCCTGGCGGTGACGTTGTATACGTTTTTCAAAAAAAGCTGGGGCGCCCAATCCACCTTCTCCGGACTGAAGGCCAAATCGGGGGTATTGATGGGGATTGCGGCGTTCGGTCTCGGTTTTTACGACGGATTTTTCGGTCCGGGAACCGGATCCTTTCTCATTTTTGCTTTCCTGGCGCTCGGATTTGATTTCGTCATGGCCGCGGGCAACGCCAAGGTGTTGAATTTCGTGAGCAACATCGCAAGCTTGGCGGCGTTCGTTTCTTTCGGATTGGTAAACTATCGGTACGGGCTTCCGATGGGCGCGGCGATGATTGCCGGCTCCCTGATCGGTTCCGGATTCGCGATCCGTAGAGGCTCGTCTTATGTCCGTCCGTTGTTCATGGCGATATGCAGTTTACTGGTCGGAAAGCAGCTGTGGGATTTGCTTTATTGACCGTGCGACCGCTAGCCAGTGCCATCAGGCACGCTCGGTCGTCACAATACGGGGTGAACCAGGATGCCGGACTCTCCATCGACCGTTAGCATGAAGATGCAGACATGGTTCAGAAATGAAAAATTGCAAATGATCATTGTCGCCCTCGCGACGGCTTTTGCCAGTGAATTCAAGATCAACCCCTTCATCGGGGATGTTTTTCGTCTTGGCCTTGGAGCCAGCACGATGCTGTTATTTTTAATGCTGATGCACCATCTGTCCTACCTCAAAACCGGAGCCGTTACGGGAATTATCGTCGTGATCTTCCGGATGGGAGAAGATTGGGTCGGCGCGCCGGATTCGTTCGCTGTCGCAACGAGCATACTCGATCATCTTGCCAGCGGGATATTCTATTTCGCGTTTGCTGCCGGAATGAGCGTGATTCAACCCGTATTGCACCGATTTCAACCTCTTGTTCTGGGCGGCGTGATTTCCGTCATCGATTTTGTTTCCAACGAATGCGAGCTCATCACCCGCAGACTGATTCAGGGAGCCGCCCCTTTTCATGACAACGGATGGCTGCTGCTGGCGGTTATCGCGGTTCTCCGCAGTTATTTTATCATCGGATTATACAGCAGCATCTCTATCCGCCAAATGCGGCTGATCCAAGCCGAACAGGAAAAAAGAATCGAACAAATGCTGAACATCGGGGCGGGTTTGTACGGAGAATCGTTCTATTTGCGCAAATCGATGGATACGATCGAGCGTATTACGGCGAGCAGCTTTGATCTGTACAGCAAATTAAAGAAGGATCATCAGACCGAATACAGCCGGCAAGCGCTCGGAATTTCCCAGCAAATCCATGAAGTGAAGAAGGATTCCCAGCGGATTTTGGCGGGCTTGACTAAGTTATACGACCGGGAAATCGCTGCCGAAATGAATCTTGCGGAGATCTTCCGTTTTGTCGTCAAAGCGAATCAAAAGTACAGCGAAATGCTGGGAAAAGAAATCGCGATCGAGGGAGATCTTCAGGTCGACTACCCGACCTCCCACTATATTCTTATGTTGACCTTGCTCAATAATCTGGTGGCCAATGCCGTTGAGGCATTGAACCAATACGGGATCATCCGGATCCATGTGTTCGAGCAGGAAGAGTTTACGGTATTTTCGGTTATCGATTCAGGCAAGGGCATACCCGAACAGGACAAGGAAATCATTTTCGAACCCGGATTTACGACCAAGTTTAACGAAGTAGGGGTCGCAGCAACGGGCATCGGCCTTTCTCACGTGCGCGAAATCGTTCGGTCCTACGGCGGCACGATTAAAGTGACGACGCCCGAGCACGGCAAGGGTGCCCGATTCGTTGTATCTCTTCCTACATCGACTTTGCGAAAAGGGGAGTAGCGATGGAACTGACTTTCTGTATTGTGGATGACGATGCCGTCAGCAGACGAATGCTTCAGAATATCATTGAGGAAAGCGGCTTCGGCAAGGTCGTGAGCGTTGCGGGGGGAGGCCTGGAGGGAACCCGGGTGATCCTGGGAGCGAATCCGGATATCGTGTTGATCGATTTGCTGATGCCCGATCAGGACGGAATCGAAACGATTGCGCAATTGAAAGGCGAAGGGTATCAAGGAAAATTCGTCATGATCTCGCAGGTGGAAAATAAAGAAATGGTCGGGCAAGCTTATCGGACGGGGATTGAATTTTTTATCCAGAAACCGATCAATTGGGTGGAAGTGGAAGCCGTCATGCAAAAGGTAAGCGAACGATGGCGGCTCGATCGATACATTTCCGATATCAAACAATCGCTGGCGAAATTGGAAACGTTCCAGCCCGATTCGGCGGCGCCGCGCAAAGAAACGACCGTTCGCTTCGTCGTTCAACAGATTTTAATGGACCTTGGAATCGTCGGCGAAATCGGAAGCAAAGATATCGTGTCGATGATGGAATGGCTCGTTGTACAGAACAAGAGGCACGACTTCCCGCCGCTGAAAGAATTATACGAAGCCGTGACTCAAAGCTCTAAACAGGACAGGGGCGACATCGAGAGGGACAGCAAAGCGATGGAGCAACGGATTCGCAGATCCGTCACCGCCGCATTAACGAATCTGGCTTCCATCGGCTTGACCGATTACTGCAACCCCAAATTCGAGTATTACGCCCCGCTTTACTTTGACTTTCAGGATATCCGGCTGAAAATGAAGGAAATCGAGGAGGATATCTATCCCGGCAAAGGCAAGGTGAACGTTAAGAAGTTCTTGCAGGTGCTCTATATGGAGACTTTGAATAAAATGAACGTTTAACTGCTGGCCCAGGTCTATAAATCCTCGCAAGAAGGCATGCCATGGACAGTGCCGCTCGACGGCGACAGCCGTTACTCCGGCACTGCTCCTAGGCAATAAAAAATGGAGCGCCGATTAAAGACGCTCCATTCTCTATTGCCATAAAGGCTCGATTGGAGAGTTTGGGTCTTCTTCATCGTACAACGTTGGCAACGCCGCATCCTTCTCGATGATAGCCTCAAACGCTTCCCTGATATAAGGAATGCGATGGTTCCGGCGTAATCTTACCCTTTGACTGCTCCAGCAGTTATTCCCTGGATGATGTATCGCTGCATAAACAGGAAAAACAGCATAATCGGCAGAATAGCCAAAGTCAACGCTGCCATGGCCAGATGCCACTCGTTCGTATACTGGCCGAAATATACGGATGCGGCGAGCGGGATCGTTTTGTTCTCCACTGAGCTTAGCGTAATTAACGGTAATAGGAAGTCATTCCATATCCAAAGCGAGTGCAGAATCGCAATTGTCGAAGTAATGGGTTTAAGCAATGGCAGCAAGATACGGAAAAAGATGCCTGCCGGGCCGCTGCCATCAATACTGGCGGCTTCCTCGAGCTCCTTCGGAACGGCTTTAATGAAACCATGATAGAGGAACAGGGCTAACGGAATACCAAATCCCCAGTACATAATGATAATTCCGTGAATCGTGTTAATAATATTCAAATCCTTGGCCACTTTCACGAGCGGAATCATCATGGTTTGGAATGGAATAATCAGGGAGGACAAAATCACCAGAAAAATAATCTGGCTTGTGCGTCCAGGATGACGAACTAACTGATAGGCTGCCATGGAGCTAATCAGTAATATACCTGCCACCGAAACGACAGTGATAATGATGGAATTCATAAATACTCCAGGGAAGTTGATTTGATTCCAAACCGCTGTAAAGTTTTGGAATTGAAACACTTCAGGGAGTCTAGTAGTTGAGGTCACAACTTCATTATATGTCTTAAATCCATTGATTATCGTTAAATACAGGGGAAAGAAGAAAAGTAAACCGAATGCAAGCATAACCAACTCAAGTGCAAGCTTGCCTACGTTATATCGCCCTTGATTCACATCTCCACCTCCCTGCGTTTCATAACAGCTACCTGAACTAGAGTAATTACGGCCAATACTAGAAAGAACACGACAGCTTTAGCTGAAGCATACGTAAACAAATTTTTTGTGAAAGCATCCAAATAGATATGCAGCGCAAGGGATTCCGTAGTTCCGAACGGTCCACCCTTAGTCAGGGCAAAATTTAGATCAAAGCCTTTAAAACCGCTTGAAATGGCCAAAAATAGATTAATGGTCATCGCCGGGCGAATCAATGGCACTGTTACGTTCCAAAACCGTTTAAGCGGCCCTGCGCCATCGATTTCTGCGGCTTCCATCATATCTTTCGGAACACCCTGGAGGGCAGCCAGATAGATGATCATGAAGTAACCCACTGAATGCCACACGGTTACAATAACCAGCGACCAGAAGGCATAATCAGGGAGACTCAGCCAGTTTTTCTGAAATAATGACCAGCCTGTAGATATTCCAACTTCAGCAAACAGCTGGGTTATGATAAACTGCCAGATAAAACCAATAATAACCCCTCCGATTACATACGGAAGAAAGAATGCCGTACGTAGAAAGTTCCGGGTTTTTAATGAAAGATTCATAGCCAATGCTAAAGCAAGAGAGATTACATTAAGTAGAACCGTTGTAGCAACGACAAATTTTACGGTGAAGGTAAAGGATCTAATAAATCCCTTGTCGCTGAAAAGCTCTGAATAATTTGACCATCCGGCCCAACCGATTTCGCTGCTGATGCCGTTCCAATCCTGGAAGGAGAACAGAATCGCCCGCAAAAAAGGAATGAAGATAATAAGAGTGAAAAAGCAGAGCGCAGGTGTTATAAAGGCGGCATAAGTAATAAGTCTTCGGGTCCTCGCCGTCATTAAGCTTCCCCCTTTTACCAGTTTGATGTAAGAAGGTGTATAACCGCTTGAGGCGGTTATACACCTTGTCCCGATTACTTATTCTTACTTTTTGACTCCGTCCTGCCAAATCTTCTGTATTTCACCCAATGTCTCTTCCTTAGTCATCTGCTTGCCGACATAAGCTTGAAGCTGTCCGGCAAACTCGCGGTTTGCACCGGTTGGCCATAATGTAAATGCCCAAGGAATGGTCTGGTTTTTCTCAACATATGAGCTAAGATCAGATGCCAGAGGCCCAAGATCGGGTGATGTAGTCAGGTCAGTGAAAGCCGGAATCAGCTTGAAGGAATCAACCAAATATTTCTGTCCGTTCTCATGAAGCCAGTTCAGAAACTTCTTGGCTTCCTCCAAGTTTTTGCTGTTCTTGTTGAGTACGTAGTATGCAGGAACGCCTACAGGCAGCTTAGTATCCTCTGGATTATCGTTCAATGGAATCGCGAACATACCCATGTTGATATCCTTACTAATCTTGAGGATGGAGTCAATGGTCCAAACCCCTTGCTGCATCATAGCTGTTTTACCAGTTGAGAAGTCGGAAACCTGGTTGTCGTAGCTAACCCCAACAGATTGGCTGCCCTTACCGTAATCAAGAGTCATATCCAACACATCGAAGAAGCCATTCATGTTTGCAACATCGTTTACTTTTGCTTCGCCTTTGTTGATCTTGTCAGTTGTTGCAACCGGATCCTTCTCGTATGCGAACGGCAGGTTGAACAAGTGCTGGCCCAATATCCACCATTCTTTATAACCTTCGGAGAAGGAATTAATTCCTGCAGCCTTCAGCTTCTCGTTCGCTGCCTTGAGCTCCGTTAATGTAGCAGGAACCTTATCAATACCGGCTTTGGCAAATAAATCTTTGTTATAAATAAATCCATAGCCTTCGAATGCGACCGGAAAGCCGAGCTTTTTGCCATCTACCGTCATCCCTTGCACTGCGGAAGGGGAAACCTTCGACATCCAAGGCTCATTTGATAAATCGGCTAGTTTATCGGACCAATCCGTAATATCCGTGAAAGCTTTGGTGAAGAAAATATCCGGCTCGTCTCCAGAAGCAAAACGTGTCTTTAGAAGAGTGTCATAATCACTGGATACTTGTGCATCGAAAGTAACGTGCGGGTTTTGTACCATGTAGTCGGCAGCCATTGCCTTGACTTTATCTGTAATTTCGATTTTGAATTGAAGCAGATTAAGCTTAACCTTTTCCGGTGTTCCTTCTTTAACAGCTTCATTATTGCTGTCTGGAGCGGCTGTATTTTGCGCGGGCTCTTTTTTGCCAGCACAGGCGGAGAGAGACAGCAAAACCAGTACACAGACCATCAACATCGATAACATCTTTTTCATTAGTTTCAGTGCCCCCTATGGTTGTTCTTTCGTACTCCCTCATTTTACGGGCGACAGTCCGAATAAGGCAGGGAATATTCTCGCTCAAAAGAGGAACATCTGAATCTCATTGTTGCTTCCGATATTGAAGCGGGGATACACCGTTAACCTTTCTGAACACTTTACCGAAATAGTTCTCGTCCGTATATCCTAGAGAATTAGCGATTTCCGAAACTTGCATCTCGGTGTGAGTAAGCAAGGATTTAGCCTTTTCCATCCTTAATTCGATTATGTATGTCATGACCGTTGTATTGTATATTTCTTTGAATTTTTTAGAAATATACTGCGGGCTAAAATGAAACCTTTCTGATAATGCGGAAAGTGACAGCTCATTTTGAAAATGCATGCGGATATAATCATGAACTGCCTGAATGCCTCTTGAACCTAAGCTTTCGCTTCCTTCGCTCTCCATTAACGCCCACCATTGCTGAATTTGTAAGCTCTCCCATTCATTCAAATCGCTAATCCAAAGCGGAATGAACTTTACCCCCGTTTCACCTGAGGAGGAAATCATTTGACTCGCGTGCTCCAGCATGAGATTGGCTTCAATCGTAGAAACCTGAAGCTTCTTTAACTGAAGCTCGTGTTCTTTAAGCTTCTGTACAAAAGAGTGAATGATCTCCGCTGCGTACAATTTATCTTTATTTTTCAATGCGGCCCGCAATAGTACCTGCTGATCCAGAAAGCGGGGAGGTACTTCTTGAAGCAACTTACTTGGAGTATCCGTGTGCTGCAATTTGCTCTGAAGCAGAATGGCCCGTGCAGCCCTTACGGCTTCTGGAAGCGAATGGAGATCAGCCTCCTGATCGGCTAATCCCGTCAGCACTTTCAGTCCTAATGTCGAATCCCATGCTTCTGTAGTTTTCGCTAGATAGCGCTGACATTCCTTAGAAGTGCTGAATCCTTCCTTTGCGCTGGATAATAACAGCCATTGATATTCATCCAATTTACACAGATAGTGCACCCCATATGGTTTTAGAATCTCATGCAGAATATTGTTAACGGCAAAGATGAACAATTCTTCATCCCCGTAGAAGCGGCGATCGACAAGGTCCTTCCTATTTTGAGGCAAAATCAGGGCAACTCTAATGAGCTCGAGCGGAAGCCCGGTTTTAACTAGCAATCCTCGCAGGCCTTCGTGATAACCGGTCTCCCCGTTAAAATACGAAGCGAGCTTCTGCTCGTCTAGCATAGCGTCGGCTTGCTTTAGACGGTATTGCGTTTGCTGATAATCGCGCTGGCTCGATTCGGATTGTCTCCATGCGGCTATGGCTTTGCCCAACGCCTCTTCCAAATCCTGTTTCCAGAATGGTTTCAGGATATAATCCACGCCATTAGCCTTTATCGCTGCACGTGTATAGATAAAGTCATCGTAACCGCTCACAACAATGATCTGGATGTCTAATCCCTCTTCGCGTACGTGCCGGAGCAATTCCAGGCCATCCATTCCAGGCATACTCATATCACAGAACAAGACAGGTGGCTGATACCGACGAATGAGCTGGATCGCCTGGTTGCCGTCAGCTGCAAAAAGCCTTTCCTCTACTCCGAACCTAGCCCAATCAATGGCCAGTTCGATCCCTTCTCTCACATGCTCCTCGTCATCGGCAATAAGAACCTTCATGATATCGTCACTCCTTTCTCAGCCCATTGCCTGCAATCTGTAGTGAGATGGTTGTCACTTCATAAGGAATACTATTTATTTCCCAGCTGAACTCCTGGCCAAAGTACAGTCTCATCCGGTTTAATACATTGATAAGTCCGATTCCGCTTTCTTCACCGGAATGAAGCTCTTGTTTCGCGTAATCCTTGCGGATTCGTTCTATCGTTTCAGGCGGTATCCCCTTGCCGTTATCGATGATGCGAATCCAAAGCTCATCGTCCATCTCGATGGAGATATGCAGCGTCCCCGATCCCTTGCCTCTTTCCAAGCCATGAATAATACTGTTTTCAATCAAAGGCTGCAGGATCATCTTAGGTATACGAACCTGCATGGCTTCCTCGGAACAGCTTAGTGTGTACAATAACCTGTTTCTAAATCTGCCTGTTTGCAAAGATAAGTAATGCTCAATATGCTGAATCTCCGTCTGCATGGTAACCTCTTCTACCTTAAAATCCATGCTGTAACGAAGAATTGAGCCTAATTCGGCAATTTTTTTGTTAATTTCCTCCGAACCGTGACGAAGCGCCAGTGTCCCAATGGATTGCAGGGCATTATAGAGAAAATGAGGATTGATTTGAGCTTGAAGCATCTTTATTTGCGCCGTCGACAATTCCAACCGATTTCGGTATTCCCGGTTCATCAAATCGTCGAGATTCCGGATCATAGTTTGAAACCTCTTTTCAAGGATCCCCAGCTCGTCCAAACGTTCTCCTTCCGGTTTCACATCAAAGTTACCGGTTTGAACGCGTGCAATCGTACGCAGAAGCCGCTTGATCGGAGCAAGCGTCAGGTAGCTCAAAGTCGAAGCCAATATAATCACGAACAAAATGGCGATAGATTGAATAAGGAGTGATCTGTTCAACGTTTGATTTGCCGATTCATTGATGGCTGTATTGCTTACGAACTTGAATACGGTTAGCGGCAATTCCAAATAATTCTTTTTCACATAGATAAAGATACCGTTCTCACCGTTTAAATTTCCGTTGAACACTCCCCGTTTACCCGTCAGATCAGATACCTTGCTAATAGTCCACTCATGGTGGGGCGCGGACTCCTCGGTTGCATAAAGAAGCTCCATGTTCTCGTGAAGATATAGAAACACTTGATCCTTGGAGGGGCTTGCCGCGGAACGAATTAGATTGCCTATTTCCTCTAGCCCGCTGTATATGGATAAATACCCTAATACTTGAGGGTCCGGATAGTCGATCAGCTTTTTATGGACGGCCAATACCCTTTCATTACCCACATGGGATACCGTATAAAGCCTATTTTCAGTCTGCCCGATGGAAGAGTTGAACGGATGTGATGTGTTTGCGGGAAGCCCTTCTTTGAATCGGGTAAAAGTCTGGCCGTTTATAGCGCTGGTATAGGTTACGCCGCGGAATTCCGAACGCTGATTATACATTAGATTGATCTGGTTGCCTATAGAAAGGATTTGATTAGGAAGAAACACGCTTTGCCGCAAATCATTCATTAGCGTTTCCCGATAATACAAAGAAACGGAGATCCGATTCAAGTCATGCAAATAACGTTGTACATGTTCCAAACCGACATCCATCGTATTCAGATTTAATTCGATGATCTGCCGTTCCACCGAAGTAGATGTCGTTTTATAGGAAATCATATTCGATAGCGTGAAGGGAACGGTTGCAGATATTAGCATTACGACAAGCAGCTTAGCGAATAAACTTTTCTTGAGCCATCTCATGGGTGGTTCTCTCCTCATGTATAGGGGCAAGCCTGAGGCAGCAACTGCTTCAATGATAGCTGTTTTCTCACCATGAATCTACCATATCCTGCGGCAAATCATAGAACATTGAATGAACTGAAGATGCGCTCGTGTTATAATGGCGGCAACAACATCATTCGAGCGAGAGAAGGCTTCAAGGTGCGACTCGGGAAGATTTACCGCAACTACATTCGCAATAACCTGTTCATCAAAGTCATATTCGTCTTCGCGATCATCGTCAACTTGACGATCATCACGCTTTCCTATTTGCTATATAACCTCATGTCCGCATCCATCGTGAATAGCGAACTAAACAACCAGAAGCAGGCGATGGACCGGGTCAACCGTTACCTCGAGCAGAAATACGATTGGGTCCAGAACACGGTTCAGGATATTTACCGGAACGACCTGCTCGCGAGCAACGCGTCTTATTTTCTCAGGCATCCGTATAACGACTACGTGCAATACATGCTGGATCAGAACTACGCGGGCGGCAACGAGAGCGCGGTGGATATTCTGAGCTTTCTCGCGAACCGGATGGAATCGGATCCCGACATTCAGAACGTCCTCCTCTATAGCACCGAGATGCAGCAGATGTACGTCTTTAATTCGAACGGTCCACGCAAGCTATACTCCACGAACCCGACGCGTTCCTACATTCCCGAGGTCATGGCTGCGGAAGGGCCCATCGCGGCGACGCCGAACACGTGGATCCGAAAGCTGATCGGGCAATGGAACCCGCAGCTGTATTCCATGCGCAGCCAAGTGAACGATAAGAATACGCTGAAAAATATCGGGCAGATGCTCGTTTATTTCGACGCCGGAATGGTGAACAAAGCCCTTGAGCAAAGCCGCACCCCGCTAAAGGGGACGATTCTTGTTCTGACGCCGGACGGACAAGTCTTATCCGACTCCTCGAATCGTTATTACGGTCGGGTTTTCCCGTATATGGAGCAGATCGGCTCCCTTAGGGATGTCGAAACGCTGGACGAGCCCTCTTATATCTCCACCTTGACTCAGAACAAAGCCGGCTATATCGTCGTAGGCATCTCTCCGAAAAGCGTGGTGGCGGAAGCATACGCGGGACTGAAGAGGACGATCATTCTAATCAGCTCCATCTGCATAGCGGTCGCCGTCATTATTCCTTCCCTCGTGATCTTTAACATAGCGAGGCGAACGAACAGAATCGTCTATTTCATGAAAAAGGTCGAGGGCGGCGATCTGAACGCCCGCCTCCAGGATTCCAGGGAGGACGAGCTCGGTCAAATCTCGCATAGCTTTAACGATATGCTCGACGAGCTGGGCAGGCATATCGACCGGGAATACAAGGCCGAAATCCGCATGAAGCAGACGGAGCTCGCCGCGCTGCAAGCAAGGGTGAATCCGCACTTCCTCTACAATACGCTGGAAGTGATCCGGATGCGGGCGATGTCCCAGGGCGCGGAAGATGTGGGGGAAATGATATACAGCTTGGCCGCTTTATTCCGTAATTCGGTTAGCCTAAGTCCCGAGAACACGCTGGGCGAGGAGCTGGAGATGTGCAGATTGTACCTGGAGCTCTTCCGGATCCGATACAAGAACAAGTTTGCGTATTCGATCGAGTGCGAGCCCGAAATCTTGAATATACCCGTGTTCAAGATGCTGCTGCAGCCTATCGTCGAGAACTATATCGTGCACGGCATGGAGTCGCGGCGCAAGGATAACCGGTTGACGATCGATGCCGCCAAGGAGGACGGGCTGGTCGTCGTTCGAATCCGCGACAATGGCAAAGGGGTCGAGCCCGGGAAGCTTAAGCAAATGATGCAGGCGCTGAATTTGCCGGAGGCCGAGCAAGGACAATCCTTCGGGCTGCGCAGCGTGCATGAACGGCTAAGGTTAGTTTACGGACCCTCTTACGGGGTAAACATCGAGAGCGAACCGGGGAACGGGACTACGGTTACCGTGAGCTGGCCCGCGCCGGAGGAAAGAGAGGAAGCCAAGAATGTATAAAGTATTGCTCGTAGACGACGAACCGTTCATTAGCGAAGGCTTGAGCGACGCGGTGGACTGGTCCGCCTTCGGGCTTGAGATCGTCGGCAGCGCGGAGGACGGGGAGGAAGCGCTGGAGCGGCTGCGGCAGGTGCCGGCGGATATTCTGATTACGGACATTTCGATGCCGGTCATGGACGGTCTGGAACTCATCCGCCAAGCCCGCTCGTTCCTGCCGCATCTGAAGGTCATTATTCTGAGCGGCTTTAACGAATTCGGCTATTTGAAGGAAGGCATGCGGCTTGGCATCGAGAATTACCTGCTCAAGCCGATTCGCTTCGAAGAATTGGAAGCTACGTTGGTCGGCACGGTAGATAAGCTGAATGCGGGCAAACCGGAGAGGGTCTTCGGGAAAGACGAGATCGGCATTCTGAGAGATAACGTCATGACCCGCTGGATCTCTGGACGCATCGCTCCTCCGGAGCTGGCGGAGAGGACGGCGCTTCTCGGCATCGATCTGACGAAGCCTTATGCGGCTATCGCGATTATTCGGTTATCCGACGATTCGGGAGAAGCTTACGAAGCCGCGGAAAGGCTGCTCGAAAGAGCCGGTGAGTTCCTACGGTTCCATGACGCCGACGGCAGTATGGTCATTGTCTTCTGCATGGACGATGCGGAGCATGGGAAAGGTATAGCGGTGAAGGCTCTTGGCAATTTGGCTAAAGCCTGGGAGAGCCGAAATTCCCGAATTCGCATCGCGCTCGGCAGCGTGCAGCCCATGGCCGAGACCGGCAAGAGCTATGAACAAGCGCGCAAAGCGCAGCAATACTTCCTGGTGATGCCGGATCTGCATTTCGTCGATTATGGGCAGCTGCCATCGGCATCGCCCTCTTTTCCAAAGGACCTATTGGACTGGGAAACCTATGCTAAGTCGATCATGGCCAAGGATAAGGCTGAATTACTGGGACGGATCGGCAGCGATTTCGCGGCCATAAGGGCTGCGGAGGGCATGAACCCCGCGAGAACGAAGAGCGCGGCGGTCGAGTTGATCATCCGGATGAAGATGGAAGCCGATAAGCTCAATCGGGCCGACTCTACGGAGGCTTACAAGGACGCGCTCGATAAAGCGATGGCCGCGGCTACCTTGGAAGGCGTCGAGGATGCCGTCAAGGAAGTGTCGCTCTATGCCATCGATTCGTTCTCCGGCGAGGACATGAGTCCGGTTATCAAGCAGGTGCTGCGGTATATCCAAGAGCATTACGCGGAAGCCCTGACTTTGAAAACGCTCGGACAGCAATACCACATCCATCCCAATTATCTCGGCCAGCTTTTCCACAAGCAGACGGGCGATACATTCGCGGATTACATAAACAAATTCCGCATCGACAAGGCCAAAGCGCTGCTAATTGATAGCCGTTTGAAGGTGAATGAAATCGCCAAGCAAGTCGGTTACTGGGAAATCGGCTATTTCTACAAGCAATTCAAGAAGCATGTCGGCATCGTGCCGAGCGAATACAAGGGGCTGCAGTAACGCGAAAGCGTTAAGCGGTTCCTTTCTTTAGTTTGTACACTTAATCTTTGTTTTCTAATATTTTTGAAAATGTTTTCATTCGATAAGATACAAATAGAAGTTGCAAGAACATACGCGTCACACAGACAAAGGGAGGCAATACCATGGGTAGCACCCGCAAAAAATTATCGATCGGACTCGCGTCCATTCTGGCAGTCATGCTCTTCTTGAGCGCCTGCGGAAACAACGGCTCTTCGAACAACGCATCTCCAACCGGCAATGCCGGCAACTCGGAGGAACCGGTCGAGCTTAGCTGGTACACGATCGGCACCCCGCAGAAAGACGTCGACAAGATCATGGGAGAGGTTAGCAAATACACGAAAGACAAAATCGGCGTTACCGTTAAAATGACCATGATCGACTGGGGCGACTACAACCAGAAGATGCAGGTATTGACGGCTTCCGGAGCCGACATGGACATCATGTTCACCGCTTCGTGGGCTTTCGACTACGTGCAGAATGCACGGAAAGGCGCTTTTGCCCCGATCGACGATCTTCTGAAGGCGCAAGGCAAAGGCATTACGGAAGTATTGGACCCGGCTTTCCTGGAAGGCTCCAAGGTTGACGGCAAGAACTACGGCGTTCCCGCCAACAAAGAGCTTCCCGCCCAAGAGGTATGGCGCTTCAACAAGAACCTTCTCGACGAGAACAAGCTGAGCATCGCGGACGTTCGCACGCTTGAAAGCCTTGAGCCATTGCTTAAGACCGTTAAGCAGAACAACCCGGATGTCGTCCCTCTTCAAGTGGACAAGAACTTCATGCCTTATACGCCTTATGACTACCTGATCGAGAAGTTCCCGCTTGCCGTCAAGCTTGACGACACCGGCTACAAAATCGTAAACATATTCGAAACGCCGGAGATGAAGCAAGCTCTTGCGACCATGCACAAGTACTACACGGCCGGCTACGTTCCAACCGAAGCTGCAACGCTTGAATCGTCCTCGGACGTCCAAGCGACGGGCAAATGGTTCACGGACAAAGCGACGACTCAGCCTTTCGCGGACAACGTATGGTCCACTAGCTACGGTTACCCGATCGTGTCGACGCCGCAAAGCGACGCGCTGATCTACAACCTGTCCGTCATGGGCTCGATGCAAGCGATCTCCGCCAACTCCAAGAACAAAGAAAAAGCGATGGAATTCCTGAACCTGTTGAATACGGATCCCGTCTTGCGCAACCTGGTAGACTCCGGTATCGAAGGCACGCACTACAAGAAAACGGACGCCAACTACATGGAGAACCTGCCGGAATCCAAAAACTACGACATGCCGACCTTCTCGCTCGGCAACGTGATGCTGACACACCTGAACCCGGGCGATCCTGCCGACAAATGGGAACAGTTCAAATCCTATAACGATGCAGGCAAACCTGCGATCCTTCTTGGCTTCAACTTCGATCCTACGAAGGTATCCAACGAGATCGCGGCCGTACAGAATGCGAAGGAAGCTTTCTGGGCGCCGTTGATGACGGGTACGGTCGATCCGGAGAAATATGCGCCTCAAGCGATCAAGAAGCTTAACGACGCAGGCCTGGGCAAAATCCTAGCCGAAGCGCAAAGCCAGATGGACGCTTGGAAAACAGCCAACAATAAGTAAGAACAAATCATAGTACCGGGGCGAATGTTCGGCATTCGCCCGTTTTTTTATTACGGACCTTACAGAAAGGGTGATTCCCATGAAAACCTTAGGGCGCTTCGCCAAAGATCTCGATCGCAATAAAGCGCTGCTACTGATGGTGCTTCCCGCCACCCTATGGTTTATCTTCTTCGCGTATTTGCCGATGCTCGGCACGATTATTTCCTTCAAGGAATATCGCGTCAGCGGCGGTTTCCTGTCCAGCATTATCAACAGCCGATGGGTCGGCTTCGATAACTTCAAGTTCCTATTCAGCACCGACGACGCGTTCATCATTACCCGCAATACGTTGCTCTACAATATCGTTTTTATTTTCATTGGTCTCGTTCTGGCCGTGGCAATGGCCATTGTCCTTTCCGAAATCGCAAACAAGAAGCTGGCGAAATGGTACCAGACCGGGATGTTCATGCCTTACTTCCTGTCCTGGGTCATCGTCGGTTATTTCGCATATAGCTTTCTCAGCTTCGACAGGGGCATGGTGAACAAGATCGCCCTCGCCTTCGGCATCGATCCGGTTCAGTTTTATTCCGAGCCTAAATATTGGCCGTTCATTATCGTCATTGTATTCCTGTGGAAATCGCTCGGCTATAATAGCGTCGTCTATCTGGCGGCCATCATGGGGATCGACAAATCCTTGTACGAGGCGGCCATGATCGACGGGGCCAATAAATGGCAGCAGATTCGCAACATCACCTTGCCAATGCTGACTCCGCTCATGACGATACTGACGTTGCTCGCGATCGGACGTATTTTCTACGCGGACTTCGGCTTGTTCTATCAGGTTACCCGCGATTCGGGCACGTTGTATAACGTAACGAACGTTATCGATACGTACGTCTATCGGGGCTTGAAGACGACCGGCGAGATCGGAATGAGCACGGCGGCGGGATTATACCAATCGTTCGTCGGCTTCGTGCTGGTAATCACGTCCAACTACGTCGTCCGCAAAGTCAATAAGGACAATGCTTTGTTCTAAAACGCCAAATGAACCCAGAAAGGAGAATCCTCCATGGCATCCTTGACCAAACCAAGGGACTTCCACAAGCTGTCGCCCGTATGGAACGTCATTTTCAATATGATTGCCGGTCTATTCGCGCTGGCTTGCGTCTTTCCTTTCCTGTTCGTCACGATCATCTCGTTCACGGACGAGAAGACGCTGGCGCGCGACGGGTACTCCCTGTTTCCGAAAAAATGGAGCATCGACGCTTACGACTATATATTCAAGGCAGGCGACCAATTGCTGCGATCCTATGGGGTAACGATCTTCGTTACCGTCGTAGGTACGGCGCTCAGTATGGTCTTCATCTCCTTGTTCGCTTACGCGATCTCCCGGAGAGGATTCAAATACCGTAATTTCTTCTCTTTCTTCGCGTTCTTCACGATGCTGTTCAATGGCGGGCTTGTGCCTACTTACATCGTGACGACGAAGCTGCTTGGTTTGCAAAATTCGATATGGGCTTTGATTCTTCCCCTTACCGTTAACGCATTCTATATCATGATCATGCGCACGTTTTTCTCCACAATGATTCCCGATGCGATCATAGAATCTGGTAAAATAGACGGAGCGGGGGAGTTTGGCATTTTCTTCCGTTTAGTCATTCCGCTCGCGCTTCCCGGACTCGCGACGATCGCTTTGTTCAGCACGCTCGGTTATTGGAACGACTGGTTTAACGCGCTGCTGTACATCGAGGATCCGAACTTGGTTCCGCTGCAGTCGATGCTGATCAGGATCGAGAACAGCATGCAATTCATTCTGCAGAACTCGAATAACCCTTCGCTCGGAATGGGAGTGCTGCAGTCCATGCCGCAGGATACGTCGAGAATGGCGATGGTCGTGCTTGCGACCGGTCCGATCGTGCTCGCTTATCCTTTCTTCCAACGTTATTTCGTTCAAGGCCTGACTGTAGGCGCCGTTAAAGAATAAGAAAGAGGGAACCTTATCCATGGAACAATTCAGATTGCCTAAGATCGCCATGCCGGAGCTCAAGCTTCCGCAATCGGTGCAAGACGTGCTGGCCGAAGCGGAGACGAAGCTGGCGCACCGGCCGAAGCTTCTTCAGCTGTTCAAGAACTGCTTCCCGAACACGCTCGAGACGACGACCAAGCTATTGGAGGACGGGACGACCTTCGTCATTACGGGGGATATTCCCGCGATGTGGCTGCGGGATTCCGTCGAGCAGGTCATCCAATACGTGCCTTTCGCCAAGGATGACGCCGATCTGCAACGGATTATCGGCGGTCTTATCAAGCTTCATATGCGATATATTCAGATCGATCCTTACGCGAACGCGTTTAACGAAATGGCGAACGACTGGCACTGGAACACGGACGACGTAACGGAAATGTCGCCATGGGTTTGGGAACGCAAGTTCGAACTGGACTCCATCTGCTTCTCGATGCGTCTGGCTTACGCCTACTGGAAAGAGACGGGACGCGCGGACATCTTCGATTCGGATTTCAAGAAAGCGATGCGGACGACGGTGGATTTGTGGAGACGGGAACAGCTGCATTTCGAGCATTCGCCTTACCGCTTCGAACGGGATAACGGCATTATGACCGACTCGCTCATGAACGACGGCTTGGGAATGCCCGTCAATTATACCGGGATGGTCTGGTCCGGCTTCCGTCCAAGCGACGACGCTTGCGATTTCCACTACAATATCCCGAATAACATGTTCGCCGTCGTTACCCTGCGGCAGATGCGGGAAATGGCCGAATTCGTGTTCCGCGACCTGTCGTTCGAGAAAGAAATGGCCAAGCTGGAACGGGAAATCAACCATGGCATCCAGCTGTACGGCATCTACCGTCACCCTGAATTCGGACCGATCTATGCGTACGAGACCGACGGCTTCGGCAATTATTGCCTGATGGACGACGCGGGAACGCCGGGCCTGATCTCGATTCCTTATCTCGGTTATGCGAGCGCGGACGACCCCATTTACGAGAATACGCGTCGTTTCGCGCTCAGCAAGCATAATCCGTTCTATTACGAAGGCAAAGTGGCTAAAGGAATCGGAAGCCCGCATACGCCGCCGGATTACATTTGGCATATGGCGTTGTCCATGCAGGGACTGACGGCTGTATCCGCTGAGGAGCAGCTGGAGATGATCTCGCTGTTGGAAGCCACGGATGCCGACACCGGCTTTATGCATGAAGGTTTTCATGCGGACGATCCGAACGAGTTTACTCGAAAATGGTTCGCGTGGTCCAATAGCTTATTTTCGCAACTCGTCTATAAGGCGATGAAAGCAGGGTTGCTCGATGCCTAAACCGATTATTTTCTACGATTCTTCTTTTCCGGGTGCTGTCGGGTTCGGGGAAAAAGATTTAGAACAGCTGCGGGCAATCGGAGAAGTGTCCGATGTCGAGGGAGTTACGGCTCTGCTTAGAGAGGCAGAAGGCGGATGTTTCGTTTCGATGCACGCGCCTTATTTTCCGATCGCGATATGGGAGGAACTGCTTGCTTTCCTGAAGCGCGGCGGAGGCTTGATCAGCGCGGGGGGAGCTCCGTTCCGTGTGCCTGTCAGGAAGGCGGATGGGGAATGGTTCGTCGAGCCGGAACAGACGGCTTATCATCGGCAGCTCCGCATCCACGAGATGCTGTCCGTTCTGTCCCGTCCCGTTGTTAAGCTGGCGGCGAATGGCGATATCCCATTATTTCAGGACCGGGAATTGCTATTGGATGTGGCGGATACGTGGAACTTGGTGCCGCACGTGACCAAGTCGAGCGACCTGCCTCATCAGATGGGATCGGCCGGTCCAATGGACGCGCATATCTATCCGGTTCTGAAAGGCATCTCGTCCGAGGATCGCGAAGTCGCGGCGCCTGCCGTGCTTTGGGAGAACACGAAGGGCGATTTCGCCGGCGGGCGCTGGCTGTTCATCAATCAACCTCTTGGTGCGAAATTCGCCGAGCGAGGCGGTTTGAAGGCTCTTCGCGAGTGGGCTCGCTTTTGCGCGTCCGGCGTCACGGAGCTGTGGCTGAAGCCTAGCTATGCTTCGTACGAGCTGCACGAACGGCCGATGTTGACGTTCCAGGCGCAGAAGCTGGGACGCGGGCAAGCGGATGACGAGGGTAAGGAAACCGAGTGGACGTTTACGATTCAGGTGAGCTATCAGGACGATGAGTGGGCTGAATTCCAATTTCAATTTAACGCCGCCGTGGGACAGGGACTTGCGATTAAGCGGATTCCGCTTCGTATCGATGTCCGCGGCGGATTTTATAGCGTGAAATGCCTCGCCGAGTCCTCGGACGGCGAGACGCGTATGCTGCGTCAGGGTTTCTGGGGCGCGGACGCCAAGCTGCTGCAGTCGGGCGGTTTGCTTTCGAGCGGAAGAGACTACTTCGAAAAGGACGGACGTCCGCTGCCCGTGGTGGGAATGACGTATATGACGTCGGACGTCGCGCGGAAGTTTCTTTTTCTTCCCAACGCTTCTGTATGGGATCGCGATATGGCCCAGATGCGCAAAGCCGGTATCAACTGGATACGCACGGGAATATGGACGGCTTACCGCAACGTGATGCAGGTGGACGGTCACGCCTCCGAGGAGGTGCTTCGCTCGATCGACGCGTTTATCATGACCGCGAAGAAGAACGACCTTCAGGTAACGTTCACTTTCTTCTCGTTTACGCCTGAAACTTGGGAGGGCGCGAACCCTTATCTGGATCCCCGTAGCGTGGAAGCGCAGAAGCGGTTCGTCCGTTCGATCGTCAGCCGTCACCGCGACACGACCAATATCGATTGGGATCTGATTAACGAGCCGTCGATGTTCGATCCTCAGCGGATCTTCTCTAACGGCCCTCGGTCTAGCCGGGATCCGTTCGAGAAAGCGGCTTATTCGGAATGGTTAGCCTTGCGTCACGGCTCGATCGAGAAGCTGCGCGAGCGGTGGGGCATGACGCCGGGAGAGTTGCCGGACTTCGCTTCGGCTACCGTTCCGGAGCCGGAAGACATTAACTTCGACGTGCAGGACATGCACCAAGGCAAGAAGGGCACCCGCTGGCTGGACTATGTGCTATTCTCCATGGACATGCATAACCGATGGGCGAAGCAGCTGTACGACGTTATCAAGGAAGAATGCCCGAAGCAACTGGTTACGGTCGGCCAAGACGAAGCGCTGGGCGCGCAACGACCGTCGCCGTTCTTCTACGAGGAGGCGACGGACTACACGACCGTTCACTCGTGGTGGCTGAACGACCAACTGCTATGGGACGGGATCTTCGCCAAGACGGCGAATAAGCCGAACGTCGTTCAGGAGACGGGCATCATGTACGTGGAGACGCCGGACGGCTTCGCGAAGCGGTCCGAGGAAGAGCTCCGCGCCATGCTGGAACGCAAGTATGCCTATGCGTTCGCGGCGGGCGGAGCCGGAGCCGTGCAGTGGATCTGGAACACCAACTTCTATATGGATAACGCCAACGAATCCCATATCGGCGCTTTAAGGGCCGACGGGACGGAGAAACCGGAAGCGGACGTGTCCTATCGCTTCGGAAGCTTCATGGAGGGAATCCGGGACTTGTTCCGCGATCGAGAGCTTGAGGATGTCGCCGTCGTGTTCCCTTACTCCAACGATTTCTCGAATCGCAAGCTGGCGTTCGATGCCACGACGCGGTTAACGAGAGTATTGGGATACGAACTGAAGGTGCCTTTCCGCGGGGTGTCGGAATATCACCTGGAGGCGCTGGAATCGGCGCCCGCCAAGCTGATTATCGTTCCGTCCGCCCACAATTTCGACGACGCCGCGTTCGCCAAGCTGCTCGATATCGTAGACCGGACGGGAGCGACCATGCTCTTTACCGGCCCTCTCGGACTAGATGCTTATTGGCGAAAATCGAAGCGCCTTGCGGAAGCTCTCGGCGAGCGGAAGCTAAGCAACGTGGTTCGTGAAGAGCAGATCGTGATCGGCGGCCGGGCTTACCCGGTGTCTTACGCAAACCGCAGAATCGCCGAAGTATTCAAGGAAGTCGTCTTGAACGGAAGCGTTACGGCGAAGGTTGAGGCTGACGCGGTTGTCGAAGCGGCCTACGGACGGGGGCGCCTAATCTGGTCCCCATTGCCGTTAGAGCTGAACGAACGGTCCGAGCCGATCGCCCGGTTGTACGAGCACGTGCTTCAAGCGTCGGGTTATCGGGGAAAAATGGAATGGATCAAGGGCGGCAATCTGCCGGGCGTCTATGGCAGATGTCTTCAATATAAAGACGGAGCGCTTTATGTCTTCGTTTCCGAATATGCTTACGATACTCTAATAGAGGTTAAGTCTGCCGGTACAGGGGCGACTTATTCTTTTGCGTTGGAACGGGAGCGCGTTGTATTATTTGCTACGGATCTCCAAGGTCGCGTAACCTCGGTGTATCGACCTGACGAGGTGGAAGTGCGAGCGCAATTCGACGCTCGGGCGGAATAGAAAGGAGATATTCATTTAGATGGACTCAACGAACAGAAAAACCGCGCATATCATCTCCCATACCCACTGGGACCGCGAATGGTATTTGCCATACGAGAAACACCATGTGCGCCTGATCAATCTAGTGGACTCTTTGCTGGATAAGCTGGATGAGGGCACGGAGTTCAAAAGCTTTTACATGGACGGTCAAACGATCATTTTGGAGGATTATCTCCAGGTTCGCCCCGATCAAAAGGATCGTCTGGAAAAACATATCCGCGACGGCCGCATCATTATCGGCCCCTGGTACATTTTACAGGATGCGTTTCTAACCAGCAGCGAAGCGAACGTGCGCAACATGCAGGTTGGGCACGATGACGCAAAACGCTTCGGTACGCCGGCGAAAATCGGCTATTTCCCCGATACGTTCGGCCTTGCCGGACAAACCCCGCAATTGATGCGGCAGTCCGGCATCAACAATGTCTTTTTCGGCCGCGGAGTGAAGCCGACCGGCTTTAATAACATGGTTTCGGACGGCGGCTACGAGTCTTCGTTCTCGGAGCTGATTTGGGAAAGTCCGGACGGCTCCAAGGTGTTGGGCATTCTGTTTGCCAATTGGTATTCCAATGGCAATGAGGTGCCGGTAGATGAACAAGAAGCGAAGGAATATTGGACCCGCAAGCTGGCCGATGCAGAGAAATACGCATCCACCAGCGAGTTGCTGTTCATGAACGGGGTTGACCACCAGCCTGTTCAGTTGGATTTGCCGGAGGCGATTCGCACCGCCCGAAAGCTGTATCCGGATATCGAGTTCATTCATTCCAATTTCCCGGATTACATCGCTTCGGTGGAACGCGCCTTGGATCGTGAGCTTTCGAGCGTTAAAGGCGAGCTTCGCAGCCAAAGGACCGATGGCTGGTGGACGCTTGTGAATACGGCTTCCGCAAGGGTTTATCTAAAGCAGATGAACCAACGAGGCCAAACTCTGCTCGAGAAGGTGGCCGAGCCTTTGGCTGCCTTTGCGCACGGAATAACCAAAGCGGCGTATCCGCATCATCTGCTGAAGTACGCTTGGAAAACGCTCATGCAGAACCATCCGCATGACAGCATCTGCGGGTGCAGCGTGGACGAAGTGCACCGCGAAATGGTCACCCGGTTCGATAAGAGCCGGCATGTCGCGGAGACGATCGTCGACGATAGCAAGCGCGCGATAGCAGAAGCGGTGAATACGGACGTATTCTCCCGATTGGGGAAAGACGCGCTGCCGTTCGTCGTCTTCAATACGACGGGTTGGTCGCGCAGCGGAACGGTAGAGGTCGAGCTGGATGTCGCGCGGCTTTATTATCGGGATGGACTGAGTCGGGAAGAAATGATTCGTCGGATGAGGGACGTCGATGTAACCAGCCGTTCGTTAGTGGATTCGGAAGGCAAGCAGGTTCCTTATACGATGGAAGATCTCGGACTGCAGTTCGGTTACGATCTGCCGGACGATAAGTTCCGTCAGCCTTATTGGGCGCGCCGCGTGAAGCTGGTCTTCGAAGCGGCTCAAGTCCCTGCGCTCGGACTGAAGGCCTATGGCTGGGTTCTTGAAGCGCAAGCCGGCGATCAAGCACCTGCCGTTAAGCAACCGTCCTCGGAAGAATCCCTTGTGTCCGGCGCTCGGTCGCTTGCGAACGAATTCCTGAGCATCGAGATCGCGGAGGATGGATCCTTGACCGTTACGGACAAGGCAAGCGGACGTACCTACCGCGACTTGCTCGTGTACGAGGATACGGGCGATATCGGCAACGAGTATATGTATAAGCAGCCGGAAGGGGAACAATCGCTAACGACCAAGGGTTTAGCGGCGGAAATCAAGGTCATTGAGGATACCGCGTATCGCGCTTCCGTCGAGATCGTTCACCGCTGGGCCGTACCGGCATCGGCGGACGATACCTTCGAGAAGGAGAAGCAGGAAGCGCTTGACTATCCTTTGCGCAAGGCTCAGCGGGTGAAGGAAACCGTGCCGTTGACGATCCGGACAGTCGTCAGCCTGGAGCGCTCGGGCCGCGGCGTCAGCGCTCGCGCGACCTTCGACAACCAAGCCAAGGATCATCGCGTGCGCGCGCTGTTTCCGACGGATCTGGCTACGGCCGTTCATCGGGCGGACGCGATCTTCGAGGTGGCGGTTCGCGACAACGAACCGGCAGCCGAGTGGGAGAACCCGAGCAACGCGCAGCACCAGCAAGCCTTCGCCGACGTTAGCGATGAGAATCGGGGCTTGACGATAGCCAACAAAGGGCTGAACGAATACGAAGTGTTAAGAGACGGCCGGAATACGATCGCCGTGACCTTGCTTCGCGCCGTCGCGGAGCTCGGAGACTGGGGCGTCTTCCCGACTCCGGAAGCGCAATGCCTAGGCGAGCATACGGTTGAGCTCATGATCGTTCCCCATCAAGGCGACGGGGCTGCATCCGGTGCGTTCTCTGCCGCCTACCAGTTCCAAACGCCATGGACGACCGTTCAGACCGGCATCCATGGGGGAGCGCTTGCCCCGGTCCACGCTTTCTTGGCGTGGCAGGGCGAGGGCATCGCGTTCTCCTCCGCGAAAATCGGGGAGGATACGGGCGATCTGATGCTGCGCTGGTTCAACATGCGTCCCGAAGAAGCGGAGCTGAAGGTGCAACCGAACGATGGCGCGAACGCTGCGGTTTACAAGAGCGACGTGCTGGAGAGCGTTGGCGACAGCTTGAAGCCGGCAGGCAGCAAGGAAGCTTCGTTTGCGGCAAGGCTTGGTCCATGCGAGATCTACACCGTAGGCGTCGTTGCAAGCAAATAATTCAGCGATACGTATCGCACAGAGGCTGTCTCACAAGGTCTATATGACCTTTCGAGATAGCCTCTTTTTTGCATGTGGCTGGACGCCATAACGGAACGAGGTTCCGCTATAACGCCGCCAGCCCCGCTCACGGCAGAAATAACGGAACGAGGTTCCGCTATAACGCCGCCAGCCCCACTCACGGTATAAATAACGGAACGAGGTTCCGCTATAATTCCGCCAGCCCTGCTTACGGCAGAAATAACGGAACGAGGTTCCGCTATTACTCCAGTTCTGGTCCTGATGACCGAATTGCCGCTAACAGGTAACTCGTCGCCGACAGAAAAGACTATCGAATGTTGACGTTGGCGATCGGCAGAAGCAATAATAAGCCATAGCAGTCACCCTAGAAAGAGGGGATGAGCACGTGGCCTTCCTAAGAAAACTATCCATCCGATCGCAGCTTGTCATTCTAGCAGCATCGACCATTATCGTAATCCTGATCGTTATTTTTCATAGCTACTCCATGATGTCCGGGATGGTTACGCGGAACCACGAGGAGTACGTCGAGCAGACCGTCTCCGAGATCAGGAAAAACGTGACGTCCAACAAGGACGTTATTAACAGGCTAATGCAAAATATATCCTATAACGGGGAAGTTCAACGCTTCCTGGTAGAGGAAAACGACTTGCTCAAATACGAGCAATTCAAGGATTTAAGCGAGTTGATAACGAATCAGAAAGAGCTGAAGGAAGGTATCCTGGACATTGTCATTTCCGGAGTCAACGGGGCGTGGATAGATCTCTATGGCGGCAATAAGTACGTATCGTCGTTGCAAAGCGCGGTTCCCCCCAAAGTAAATGCTCATTACGTCGGGATGCAGAAGTTCGGCAACCTCTACGGCTCGGGAGAAGGCTTGATATTCGCGACCCCGATCTATTATAAGGAGCAAGGCGAAATGTTCAACCGTCTTGTCGGCACTCTTTTCTTCATCATGAATCCGAAAGCGCTTGCCGGGGAACAAGAGTATGCCTCGAAGCAACATAGCTCGCACATTTATTTGCTGGACAGGGATCATAAAGTGATTACGAGCAATTCGCAAGAACCGGTCGGCAGCCGATTGCAAGACATTCCCGCCGGGGGACAGAGCGAGGAAGACACGATGATCGAATGGAAAGACAAAAACTACGTGATGCAGACGGTGAATTTGCCGGATATCGAAGGAAGCATACTGAGCATGGCTCCCAAAGATGAATTGCTGGCCGACTTGCTCGATATTCGCAGGTTGGAGTTAACCATATTAGGAATATGCTTATTGGTTTTGGTAATCCCGTTCATGTTCATCGTGAACAATATATTGCGTCCGTTGAAAAAACTCATCTTCTTCATGACTACCGTAAAAAGAGGAGACTTGCTCAAATTCAAAAAAAGAATCTCTTTGCAGGGCTATATGGAAATCAGCATCATGGCCTCCGAGCTTAATAGCATGCTCGATGAAATCGACCATCTCACGCAGCGTTTGCTGGAGACGAACAGCCGTTTGTACGGCATAGAACTGGAGAAGAAGAAGTCGGAGCTAGCTTTCCTGCGGAGCCAAATCAACCCCCATTTCTTATACAACACGTTGGAAGCGATTACGGGAATCGCCGTCGTGGAAGGGCAAAACAAAATCAAAACGATGACGAGGTCATTGTCCAGCATCTTCCGTTACAGCATTAAGGGGGGAGATGTCGTTCCCCTTAGCGACGAAGTCAAAATGATCGAATCGTATGTCCAAATTCAGCAAATTCGGTTCGCCGACCGTTTCTCCGTTCATTATGAAATGACGGACGAGGCCCTTGCTTTCGCGATTCCGAAGATGATTTTGCAACCGCTCGTGGAGAACGCGGTCTATCATGGGTTCGAACCCACGTTAAAGGCCGGGGAATTATGGATAAAAGGCTTCGTCGACGAGCAGAGAACGCTAATCGTAACCGTGGAGGACAACGGAACGGGAATAGAACCAAGCAAGCTGGAGGAGCTTCGGAACAAACTGTCGGTTTCTTCCTCCGGTGAGCCGGGTGCGGAGGACGGTGGCAGCATCGGGCTGGTCAACGTGAATAACCGGATCAAATTGATGTTCGGAAACGAGTGCGGAATAAGCTTGGAGAGCGTTCTCGGCGAAGGAACCTGCATTCGTCTGGCGATCGCGGAAAGAAGGGAATCGAATGCGTAAAGTACTGATCGTGGACGATGAAAGCTGGGTCGTGGAAAGCCTGAAGGATTTGGTGGATTGGAAGCACTATGGCTTCGAGGTTGTCGGTCAAGCCTATAATGGAGCCGAAGCGCTGGTAGCGATCGGGAGCCTCAAGCCGGATGTCGTATTTACGGATATCCGGATGCCGGAGATGAACGGTCTCGAGCTTATTCAACGGGGAAGGAGATTATCCTCTCGGATCCAATTCGTCGTCGTCAGCGGTTACGCCGAGTTTGCCTACGCTCAGAAAGCGTTGACTTATGGAGCCGTCGCCTATTGTTTGAAGCCGTTCGACGAGATGGAAATCTCGGGCGTGCTCTTGAAAATCAATAAAACGCTGGACGGAGCCAAGTCTGACCCCGACTATTCGCTTATCCAACTGCTAGATGACCCTAGCTCGGAAAATCAGTTGAAGCTGCAAGAGGAATTCAAGAAGTACCGCATTCCGGATTGGAGCACGGGAGGATTCGTGGCCGTCGTTGCCGTGGGACCAAGAGAGCTTCCGGACTTCTACGAGCCGGTGCTCAAGCTGAAAATCGGAACTTCCAAAACCGCGTATTTGTTCGGCGCGCGCGAGGCCGAAACAAGGAAAAGGAAATGGATCGAACATTTTCCTCCGGGAACAAAGGGCATCGGGATCAGCGAGAAAATGACCGATCTCAGCGTCATCAAGGAAGCAATCGCACTGGCCGACTTGTTCGCGCACCAGTTTTTCGTTAATGCCGAGGCCGGGGTGTTCGACGCTCAGTCATACAAGAATGACGAACTGAACAAGCAAATGATGGAAATGAACGATGCGATTCGCGACAAGGACCAGAAAGAGGCGAATCTGGTATTCGAACGGATCGAAGGCTTGTTCAGATCGCGCTCGTTATCTATCCGGCACGCCTTCCAGGTGTACAACATGACGGTTTCGTTTCTGTTCGGTCTCGGGCAAGCGGAGAACATATTATACAGCTACGAGCAATTGGTTCAATCCTATCCCCAAGCGTTCGCGATGCTGGATGAGCTCCAAAAACTTACCGCGCGGTATATGAGAAGCTCCGACTCGCCATCGGTCGAAACGAAAAACCAAACATTCAATGCCATCCTGCAATTCGTGACGAGCCATTTCAACGAGGATATCTCGCTGCAGAATTTATCGGATCAATTTTTCATGAATCCAAGCTATATTAGCCAGTTGTTCAAGAAGGAAGCGGGAGAGACGTTTACGACGTACATCTCCCGGCTTCGCATCGCCTACGCCTGCGAATTGTTGAGTTCGGACAACTACTCCGTCCACGAGATCGCGGAAAAAATCGGATATCACGACTATTTTTACTTTACGCGCATCTTCAAGAAAATAACGGGCAAAACGCCGACCCAATATCGCGGCGAGCAAAAATAAATCGCTTTCCTATGCATTTATTTTAGAAAGGATATGGATTATTTTTAGAAAACCTTTGCGGGAGGTTTTCTTTTTTTTTGCGACTGAAAGAATTTCGGCGAATTCTATAAAACGCGTGCATAGACCCTGAAAGCGCTCGCAGGGATAATAATTATACACAGATGGCAACGTTTACAAGGAGGCTCGGGATGAACAAAATCGCAAACAAACCATTAGCGAAGGAACTCTATAAAAGTAGATATTTGTACATTTTGCTCCTTCCGACCGTGCTCTTTTATGTGCTGTTTCAGTACTTCCCCATGTACGGGATTCTTCTGGCTTTTAAGGAGTACCACATCAGGGAAGGGATTCTGGGAAGTCCATGGAACGGCTGGCACAACTTCGAAGAACTGGTCAAACAGCACGATTTCTGGAGAGCATTCCGAAATACGCTTATCATTAGCGTCGGACGGATCGTTCTTGAATTTCCGGCAGCCATTCTATTGGCGCTTCTGATCAACGAAGTGGCCAAGCAGAAGCTGAAGAGATTCTATCAAACGGTGTACACGTTTCCGCATTTTATATCGTGGGTTATCGTAAGCGGAATCATGTTTAATTTTCTAAGCAGCGAAGGTATCCTGAATCAAATGATCTCTTTCCTTGGGTATGACAAACAGACATTTCTGACGGATCCGGGACTGTTCCGGCCTATTATCTTTCTGTCGAATATTTGGAAAGAGGTTGGCTGGAGCGCGATCATCTACTTGGCAGCAATCGCCGGCATCAATCCCGAGCTGTATGAAGCGGCTCGCGTGGACGGCGCAAACCGATATCAGCAACTTAAGGCCATCACTTGGCCGTCGATCCGCGGAACGGCTGCTATCCTACTTATCCTTGCGGTGGGAAATTCTATGAATGGCGGCTTCGAGCAAGTTTTCAACCTGTACAATCCCGGCGTATATAACACGGGAGACATTATCGACACTTACGTATACCGCTCGGCATTCAAAGACGGAACGAGCTTCGGGGTTTCAACGGCAATCGGTCTGTTCAAGGCCGTTCTCAACTTCGCTTTGCTGTACGCCGCGAACTTCATGGTTAAACGACTTGGCGAGGAGGGGTTAGTATAATGGAGACGCCGGTGAACCAACAACCCGCCCTTCAATCGTCTCCCTTCCAAAAGCGGAAAAGGCTAGGCGTTGCGGACATCATCATCCATGCGATTTTGATCTTTCTTACGATTTGTACGCTATTTCCTTTCTACAATGTCATTCTGATGTCTTTCAGCGATACGGTGGCGATATCCAAGCAGGTCGTATATTTGATTCCGACGACCTTCGATTTATCGGCATATAGCTATATCTTTCACGAGCCCCGGTTCCTGAAAGCCTTTCTCGTAACCTTGTTCGTCACGGTCGTAGGCACATTGGTGAACTTGACCGTGACGCTAACAGGCTCGTATGTATTGTCCAAGACCGGGTTTCCCGGCAGGAAAATCATTATGTCGGGCATCCTATTCACGATGTTCTTCAACGGCGGACTTATTCCGTTCTATCTGATGATGAAAGACTTCCATTTGATCAACAATCTATTCGTTATGATATTGCCGGTTGCGGTTAACACTTTCTATCTCATCATTTGTATCGCTTTCTTCCGCACGCTGCCAGTCGGTTTGGAGGAATCGGCTAAAATCGACGGCGCGAACGATATTCAGGTGTTATATAAAATCGTACTGCCCATCTCCATGCCGATGGTGGCAACCATCGCCTTGTTCTACGCGGTGGATCGGTGGAACGAATGGTGGTTCGGGGTGCTGTTCATGACGGATATCAATCTGTTGCCGCTGCAAGCGCTGCTGCGCGAGCTGCTGACGAACTATCAGCAGGTGCTGTCAAGCATTACAACCAGCGTAGTCGTGCAGAACACGGGCTTGCACCCGAAAATGATCAAGATGGCGGTACTCGTTGTCAGTACGCTGCCGATCATCTGTCTGTATCCCTTCATGCAAAAATATTTCGCGAAGGGCGTTTTGATTGGCTCGATCAAAGGATAGTAAGAGCATTAATGCTTTTATTATAAACAATTAATTAGGGGGAAATGAAAAAATGAAAAGAGCGAAGCTCGTCGCATTAAACAGTGTAATAGTCGTTCTCTTTCTGTCGGTCCTCGCGGGCTGCAGCGGCAACAAATCGAACGAGGGCCAATCCTCGTCCGCGCCTTCATCTTCATCTTCATCTTCTGCTTCGGCTTCGGCCACGACGGACGAAAATCCTTTTACGGAGCATATGGATATCTCCGTTTCGTGGTGGGGTATCGGCGTAGGCTTCGAGCCGCACGACGAAGTACTTCAAAAAATCGAAAAAGATTTTAATGTTACGCTGAAGCCGGTAGATATCGGTTGGGACAACTACAAAGAGAAGTCCCAGGTATGGGCCGCGGCCGGACAACTGCCTGATATTATTACTCACAGCATCACAAGCGACACCCCGGCGATCTACAATGAATGGGTCGACCAACAATTGATCCATGCGCTGCCGGACGATCTAAGCGCTTATCCGAATCTAAAGACGGCGCTATCAATCGACGGCATTGACGGAATCAAACGCGATGGAAAGCTGTACGCCATTCCGCGCGGCACTTTCCCGGTTGAACAAGTGACGTCCGTATGGGCTGTCGATGGGGCGGTATTCGTTCGCAAAGACTGGATGGAAAAGCTCGGCATTAAGGATCCGCAAAACTTCGATGAATTCAAAGCGATGTTGAAAGCGTTTGTCGAGCAGGATCCGGACGGCAACAACAAGGACGATACAACCGGCATCGTGATGAATACTTTCGGATACTTCAAGAATGTTTTCACCCCGACGTTCCCCGAGTTCGGTAACAAAGGCTGGTTAAAGGAAGACGGCAAATGGATTCCTTTCTACGCTTCCTCCAAAATGGACGAAGTTCTCCGTCAAGTGCGTTCCCTGTATACGGAGAAAGCGCTTGACCCTGACTTTGCCGTAGCGAAAGCCGGCGAGGCTAACCAGAAGTTCTATCAGAACAAAGCGGGCGCATTCTCTTTCACTACGACCAGCATTTATGGCGCTAACGGCATCAAAGCGGAATGGGAGAAAAACAACCCGGATCTGAACTTCTTCGACCACGTGAAAATTCTTCACCCTTGGGCAGATGCAAACGGAATTAAATATAGCAACGTCAACACGCCATGGTGGTCCGAAAGCATGATCAACGCCGAAGCGGACGACCGGAAGCTCGACCGAATTCTTCGCATCTACGACTGGCTGCTCTCTCCTGCAGGCAAAGAACTGTTCGACTACGGTATCGAAGGAAAGGATTACACGAAAGCCGCCGACGGCAAAATTACGATTACCCGTCCGAAAGACGGAGAGCAATTTATCGATCTGAAGAAGGGATATCCTTCGATGGATATCATTTCTCAGCTTGCGGCTTGGAGAAATGCGGCCACGATCGAAGACAATGAAGCAAATAGAGCGGCATTCGGAGATCAATCGGTACAATTCGTTCAAGATGAACTGAATTGGACGAAAGAAAACACGAAACCGATT
Organism: Cohnella luojiensis; assembly: GCF_004564235.1. GTDB lineage: Bacteria > Bacillota > Bacilli > Paenibacillales > Paenibacillaceae > Cohnella > Cohnella luojiensis. Next base: position 37,721 of record NZ_SOMN01000018.1, on the reverse strand, counting down.
CCAACCGCTTTCGAAATCTTTACGATGAGTACGCCAGCCAAAGACAAACTGTCCGCAATAACTTACGATGACGACTTTACTCGTGTTATTCTAAGTAAGGAAGACCCGGTTAAAATGTGGCAAAGCGTGCTGGAAGGATACAAGAGCAAAGGCCTGCAAGAAGCTATTGACGAAGTCACCGCGGAAATGGCCAAGTTCAACAAATAATTCATTATCAAATGGGCAGCGATGGAAGCTCCGCCGGATAACGGCGGAGCATTTCCTTGCTTTCTTCGGGAGAAGGGGAACGGATACTATGAATGCAACGTCAGAGACGAAGGGAATGGAGCCTGTCGTGCTTCGGCTTTCGGATTACGGAGCCGAGCCTGATACGGGAACTGACGCTGCTGGAGCGATGCGGCGGGCGATTGAAGCGGCATCACGGATTGCAGGTCCAGTACATCTGGTATGCGATAAGGGGCGTTATGATTTTTATTCTCAATCCGCAGCAAAGGCGCCCTATTACATTACCAATACGACAAGCGAGACGGAAAACGCGGATCCGACGAAAACAATCGGTATTTATTTAAAAGGCATGAGCGATTTCACGCTTGACGGAGGAGGGGCTCTGTTCGTATTTCACGGTAAACACACGCTTTTCGTGATTGACGAGTGCGAGCGAATCGCTGTCCGCGATCTGCATACAGACTATGCGGAGCCGACTGTGGTAGAGATGACAGTGGAGCTGCTAGGGAGCGGATGGCTGGACGTGAAGGTTCATCCGGACTCCCGCTATCAGTTGGAAGATGGCAAGTTGCACTGGACTGGCGAAGGCTGGAGATTCCATGGAGGACCAATGCAAGCGTGCGACCCGGTTCGCAATACGACGTGGCGGATCGATAATCTGATTGAAAGGGCGATTAAGGTCGAGGAACTGCCGTTCGGACGGCTGAGATTGTTTTTCGATGATTTGCCGGACGTTGCCGAAGGTTATGTCCTTCAGGCGCGCGACGGCATCCGCGATCAAGTGGGTGCGTTCGTGAACAGAAGCCGCGACGTGCGCATGGATCAAGTCGGGATTCATTTCATGCACGGTCTCGGAATTGTCGGCCAGTTCAGCGAGGATTTGGCATTCAACCGGCTAGATCTTTCCCCGCGTCCGGAAACGGGCCGAACGGTAGCCGCATTCGCTGATTTTGTTCATTTGTCGGGCTGCAGGGGCAAAGTTTCGATTACGGGCGGCCGGTTCGTCGGAGCGCATGACGATGTTATCAATGTCCATGGCACGCATTTGAAGATCGTCGGCTCCCCGACTCCCAATCAGCTTGTCATCCGATTCATGCATCCGCAAACCTACGGATTCGAAGCCTTCTTCCCGGGCGATGAAATCGAAATGATAAGGGCACGATCGCTTACCCCTTATTCCCGTAATAGAGTGACGGAAGCGATGTTGATAGGGCCGAGGGAAATGCTGTTGACGCTGGAAGAGAGAAATCCGGACGTGATAGAGGAAGACGATGTCATCGAAAACGTGACATGGACGCCCGAGGTCGAGATCACGGACAATTACTTTGCCAGAATTCCGACGCGAGGAGTACTGGTCACGACTCGGCGACGAGCCGTCATCGCACGGAATGTGTTTGAACGGATGCAAATGAGCGCGATATTGGCTGCCAACGATGCGGCTTCTTGGTACGAGTCCGGCCGGGTGGAAGACTTAACGGTTCATGGGAACCGATTCATCGATTGCGGCAGCCGCGAACTGCCCGTTATCGCGATCGTGCCGGAGAACGAGGAGATCGATTCGGAACATCCGGTTCATCGAAATATCCGAATCGAAAACAATTCATTCACGACGTCGGGAGCACTTGTGCTGGACGCAAAGAGTACCCGTTCCCTGACTTTCAGAGGCAATGAGGTTTTCACGTCCCCCGGTGCGGACGGGTTTGCGAACGTGCGAGAGGCGATCCGACTGACCGCCTGCAGCGAGGTTGACATTGAGGCCAATCGGTTTATTCCTGTGGAATGATGCTTGTACTACCATAAAGAATTCGTCCATATTTGCGTAGGTCGAATTAATTGTGTGCTGGGAGTCGGTGGAGGGTTGTAGGTAGCTTTAGTCGATATATTTGCGTGCAGTGAGTGGGTTTTATGGAGTAAAAGAGGCTTTCTCAAAAGTTGATCTACTTTTGAGAAAGCCTCTTTTAAGCTAAAGCTCCAAGTAGAGCTCTCATGCGAACGGGAATTTCGGCTCGAAGCTCATCCCAGGAGACGAAAGCGTCCGGAGCCCATTTGTGGGGCACGTAGTCGAAGGAGGGCTGGAAGCTGAAGGAGCGCATATGCTCTTCCGCAAGCCTGTCGATATCGGCTCCCGACTTGAATTGCCCCTTGAACATGGAAGGCTCCAGAACTCCTTCAATGCCTATTTCCGCCTGGCAGCAGGACTCGACGTTGGGAAGCAGTCGGAACACCTCTTCCAACGGTGACATGGCATGCTTGCCGGGTTGGACGAACAGCCGGACGCGCCCGTCTGCCGAGATATTGCTGCGGTCGCGCAGGAGGCCGAGGAGGTATCGCCCGTGAAAGCTGACTTCGCAGGACGCGATCTCTCCTTCGTGATCGACGTAAACCCAGACATGCTCCAAATCGTAAATATGCTGGATGTCGTAATCCCAATAGATTGCGTATTCGATAACCATTCGAATCTTATCGCGTTCGACTTGAATGTTTCTGTTGAACGAGGGGGAAGGAGCGGAAGACTCGAATACGGTAATTCCGACGCGAATAGGTTTAAATGGCTCAAGACGATCCATGTACAGCAACGGAGCAACGCGTAGCACGGTTTCCCAAAGCGGGTTTGAATCGGACATTGTCATGAAGGATAATCCTCCTTGAATTTTAGGATTGATTTGATAAGAGCTTCATTGTATGCTTAATTAAGCGCTTTACTAATTATTATATATAAACAGTAGTCGATTGAATACAATTAAAATGAATAAGCGCTTAACCCTAGCGTTGAGGAGGATATGATGAGTACAATCCGGTTAACGATGGCACAGGCGTTAGTAAGATTTTTGGATAATCAGTACATCTCGATCGACGGTACCGAAACGAAATTCATCGCGGGAGTCATGGGGATATTCGGCCACGGCAACGTGACGGGCATAGGAGAAGCGCTGGAACGAAGCCCGGGGAGCTTGGTTTACGTTCAAGGGAAGAACGAGCAAGGAATGGCGCATGCCGCCACCGCTTATTCCAAGCAGACGAATCGCAAACAGATTTATGCCTGCACGTCATCCATTGGGCCGGGTGCTTTGAATATGGTTACGGCGGCCGGGACGGCAACCGTTAACCGGATTCCGCTGCTGCTGCTTCCGGGAGACAACTTTGCGTCCAGGCAGCCGGATCCGGTATTGCAGCAACTCGAAGTAAGCGGCGATTACACGGTCTCGGCTACCGATTGCTTCAAGCCGGTCAGCAAATATTGGGACAGGATCGTTCGGCCCGAGCAATTAATGAGCGCGGCTCTGAACGCGATGAGGGTATTAACGGATCCGGCCGAGACGGGAACGGTTACTCTGGCTCTTCCGCAAGACGTTCAAGCGGAAGCTTACGATTATCCGGAAGCTTTTTTCGCGAAGCGCGTTCATGATATCGAACGTCGTTCCCCCGCTTCGGATCACGTCCGCCGAGCGGTGGAGTTGATCAAGTCCAAGAAAAGGCCTTTGCTCATCGCGGGCGGCGGCGTTCACTATGCCGATGCCACGGAGGAGCTGAAGGAATTCGTGGAACGGTTCGGGATCCCGGTTGCCGAGACGCAAGCGGGCAAGGGCGCATTATCCTGGAAGCATCCTCTGAACGTCGGAGGGATCGGAGTGACCGGAGGGCTTGCGGCCAACAAGCTGGCTAAGGAAGCGGACTTGATTATCGGCGTCGGTACGCGATATTCCGATTTCACGACGGCTTCCAAGTCGGCGTTCGTACACCCGGAAGCGCAATTCTTGAATATTAACGTGAATAGAATGGACTCCTCGAAGCTAGAGGGTACGGCATTAACCTCGGATGCGAAGGAAGCGCTTCGGGCGCTGATAGATGCCTTGTCGAAGGAGTCTTACAACGTTGCCTTTACAGACGGCGAGGTAGCGGGGTTAAAAGCGGAATGGGACAGCGAAGTGGATCGGCTGTACGCGCTCGAGTGGGATGGCGGGCTAGCCCAAACCCGGGCTCTGGGCGTCATTAACGAAACAATCGATGAGCGATCGGTCGTCGTCTGCGCCGCAGGAAGTCTGCCTGGCGATCTTCAGCGCCTGTGGAGGGTCGCCGAACCGAAAGGTTATCATCTAGAGTACGGGTTTTCCTGCATGGGCTATGAGGTAAGCGGGGCATTCGGCGCGGCATTGGCCGAGCCGGAACGCGAGGTTTACGCTCTCGTCGGAGACGGCAGCTATTTAATGCTTCACTCCGAATTGGTCACGAGCTTGCAGGAAAGAAAGAAATTCACGGTATTGCTCTTCGATAATCACGGCTATCAATGCATTCATAATTTGCAAAGAGGAAACGGCAGCGACGGGTTCGGCAACGAGTTCCGCTATCGCGAGCCGGATACGGGACGTTATACCGGCGAGCCCATGCCGATCGACTTCGCGGCGCATGCCCGCAGCCTGGGAGCAGCCGCGTATAAGGTAAGTACTGCGGAGGACCTTCGTCAAGCGCTGGTGAAGGCAAAGGAAGAAATCCGAACAACCTTAATCGAAATCGCGGTTGTCCCTGGGACGAATACGGACGGCTACGAATCCTGGTGGAACGTTGGCGTTCCCGCAGTATCCTCAAGCGACAAGGTTACCCAAGCGCATGCGGAGATGCAAAAACAACTTAACAAGGCGAAAGCTTATTAGGAGGATATCCAGATGCTGAAATTTCCTTTCCAATTGGGCGCGCATCCGATAAATTGGGTCGGCGAGGACGTCAAAGAGCACGGGGACGATACGACCTATGAGCGGATTTTGGACGATATACAAGCATTAGGGTTAACGGGTACGGAGATGGGGCGCAAGTTTCCTACGGACATCGAAGCGCTCAAGGAGGAGCTGTCCAAGCGCGATATTCAGCTCGTTTCCCAGTGGAAATCCGTTTTGTTTTCCGATCCCGCCTATCGGGAGAGCGAGCTTGCCGCCTATTTAGAGCATGTAAAGTTTCTGAAGGAAATGGGCAGCACGGTCATCAGTACCTGCGAGGTTGGCGGTTCTTTGCACTTCGACCCAAGGCGAACGCCTCATGAAAGTGAAGTGTTAAGGCTGGACGAAGCGGGTTGGAGCAGCTTGGCCGAAGGGTTGAACGCCGCGGGACGAATTGCGCGGGAATACGGGTTGAAGCTGACGTACCACCACCACGGGGGCACCGTCGTCGAACGGCCCGAAGAAATCGATAAGCTGATGGAATTGACGGACCCTGAATACGTATTCCTGCTTTTCGATTCCGGCCATGCGCATTATGGCGGGGCGAATCCTCTAGACGTGTTGCGAAAGCATTACGACCGCATCGCATACATTCATCTTAAGGACGTTCGGCGCGAGAAGCTTGAACGGGCGAGAGCCGACCATTCCGATTTCGTCACCTGCATTCGTAACGGGGTGTTTACCGTGCCCGGGGACGGCTGCATAGATTTTCGTCCGATCATCGGAGAGCTCATCGAAAGGGATTACAGAGGATGGGCTTTGCTCGAAGGAGAACAGGATCCGGCAGAGCATCCCGCGCGCGAGTATGCGAGCCGGGCAATACGGTACTTAGAGTCCTTGCTCCTAGAAAAGGCGGGTGACAGAGGGTGACCTATGTTTCTTTCCCTGCGGACAGAAGCTTCGATTTCACGGCGATCGGGAGATTGTGCATCGATTTGAACGCGAACGAAATCAACCGGCCGATGGAGCAAACGATGACCTTTACGAAGTATGTCGGCGGGTCTCCGGCAAACATCGCGATCGGCATGAGCAGATTAGGCCTCAAGACGGCATTCATAGGGAAGATCGCGGACGATCAAATGGGACGGTTCATTAGCGGCTATCTGCGCGATAACGGAATCGATACGGGAAACGTCGTCACGGATAAGACGGGAGCGGTGACTGGACTCGCTTTTACGGAAATCAAGAGTCCTACAGATTGCAGTATCCTCATGTACCGGGATAACGTCGCGGATCTGAAGCTAAGCCCCAACGAGGTAAGCGAAGAGTTGATCGCGGGGAGCAAAATGCTGCTGATTTCGGGTACGGCGCTTGCCGCCAGCCCTTCCCGCGAAGCGGTATTTTTGGCGCTCGATTATGCCCGCAAGCATGGAACGGTCGTCGTGTTCGACGTCGATTACCGTCCGTATACTTGGGGGTCTCCGGAGGAAACGGCAATCTACTACAATCTGGCCGCGGAGAAGAGCGACATTATCGTGGGCACGCGCGAAGAGTTCGACAGCATGGAAAGGTTCGAGCGCAATCCGCGGCGAATCGACCGGTATACGGCCGATAAGTGGCTTAATCATTCCGCTAGCATCGTCATTATCAAACACGGCAAAGAAGGCTCGATTGCATACACGAAGGACGGGTTGGAGCACAGGGCCAAGTCTTATCCGGCTAAGGTCGTCAAGACTTTCGGCGCGGGAGATTCCTATGCGGCGGGTTTCCTGTACGGCGTTTCGTCCGGATGGACGATCGAGAGAAGCATGGAATTCGGCAGCGCGGCTGCCTGCATCGTCATCTCGAGCCATAGCTGCTCCGACGCGATGCCTACCGCGGAACAAGTGGAAGACTATATTAAACGCTGCGATCGCGGAGAAATTACGGCAGGATAATGGACGGCGAATGGTCTAATAAAAATCGGAAAAGAGGGAACAAGATGACAACGATACTGAAAAACTGGATCGGCGGACAATGGGTCGACGCGGCTGCCGAACAATTCGAGAATGTCTACAATCCCGCGACGGAGGAAATATTGGCGTCGGTTCCGCTATCTACGCAAGCGGACGTCGATCTTGCGGTTGCAACCGCAAGGGAAGCATTCGAGAGCTGGAGCCGGACGCCGGTTCCGCGCCGGGCGCGAATCCTGTTCAAATACCAGCAGCTTCTCGTAGAGCATTGGGATGAGCTTGCGCGGCTCGTTACGCTCGAGAACGGAAAAAGCTTCGGCGAGGCGCACGGCGAAGTGCTGCGGGGCATCGAATGCGTCGAATTCGCCGCAGGCGCGCCATCGCTTATGATGGGCAAGCAGCTTCCCGACATTGCCACGAACATCGAATCGGGCATGTATCGCTACCCTATCGGAGTCGTAGGGGGAATTACGCCTTTTAACTTTCCGATGATGGTGCCTTGCTGGATGTTTCCTCTGGCCATCGCTTGCGGGAACACGTTCGTCTTGAAGCCGTCGGAGCGCACGCCTCTTCTAGCGAATCGGCTTGCAGAGCTGTTCCATGAAGCGGGATTGCCCGCCGGCGTGCTTAATCTCGTGCATGGCGCCCGCGACGTGGTGAACGGAATCCTGACGCATCCTAAAGTTCAGGCAGTGTCTTTCGTAGGCTCGCAGCCTGTCGCCGAGTACGTATATAAAACCGCAACCGCGAACGGCAAGAGGGTTCAGGCGCTCGCGGGCGCTAAAAACCATTCCATCGTCCTTCCAGACGCGGATCTCGAGCTCGCGGTCAAAGAAATCGTGAACGCGGCTTTCGGATCGGCGGGCGAGCGCTGCATGGCTTGCGCCGTCGTCATCGCCGTGGGCGAGGTCGGCGACGAGCTGGTGAGCAGATTGTCCGATGCCGCCGACAAGATCACGATCGGCAACGGCTTGGAGCAAGGAATTTTCCTCGGTCCGGTTATCCGGGCATCGCATAAGGAACGGACCCTTGGTTATATCGAGTCCGGCGAAACGGAAGGCGGAGTAATGGTTAGGGACGGACGCAAGGATCCGGCGGTCGCTTCGGACGGCTATTTCGTAGGTCCTACCATTTTCGACCGAGTGAGCAGCGAGATGAAAATCTGGAAGGACGAAATCTTCGCGCCAGTCCTCTCGGTGATGAGAGTCGATACGCTTGAAGAAGCGATAGAGCTGGCGAACCGCTCGGAATTCGCGAACGGGGCTTGCTTGTTCACGAGTAACGGCAGCAGCGTTCGCCAATTCCGGGAGACGATCGACGCAGGCATGTTGGGCATTAATCTAGGCGTTCCGGCACCGATGGCCTTTTTCCCGTTCTCGGGATGGAAGAAGTCTTTCTACGGCGATCTGCATGCGAACGGAACGGACGGCGTGGAGTTCTACACCCGCAAAAAAATGGTGACCGCACGCTGGTAAAAACAGCCGCTCGGCGAAAAAACGCATAATCGGCAGCTCGGATAGAGCGGAAGCGAGGGACTATGAGCAAAATTAAAATCGGAATCATCGGCGCGGGACGGATCGGAAAAATCCATGCCGACAATATGCTAAGAGCATCCAAGGTCGAGATTGTCGCGATCAGCGATCTCTATGCCGGCGATGAGTTGCAAGAGTGGGCTGAAGCCAGGGGGATTGCTACGGTCACCCGGGACAGCGAAGCGATTTTGTCGGATCCGGACATAGACGCGGTCATTATATGTTCTTCCACGGATACGCACGTGCCGCTTATTAAACGTGCCGCGCAACAGGGCAAACATATCTTTTGCGAGAAACCGATCAGCATGGACGTCCGGCTAACGGAGGAAGCGCTTGAAGAAGTACGCAAAGCGGGCGTACAGCTGCAAGTCGGGTTTAACCGAAGGTTCGACCATAATTTCAAACGGGTTCGCGAGCATGTTCGGGCGGGTGCGATAGGCGAGCCTCAAGTCGTCAAGATCACGTCGCGCGATCCCTCGCCGCCACCCGAGGAGTATATCAAGGTGTCGGGCGGTATTTTCATCGATATGATGATCCATGATTTCGACATGGCGCGTTTTCTGTCAGGCAGCGAGGTCGAAGAGGTTTACGCGCAAGGCAGCGTATTGGTGGATCCGGTATTTGCCGAGCATGGCGACGTGGATACGGCTATCGTTTCGCTTCGCTTCGAGAACGGAGCCATCGGCGTTATCGATTGCAGCCGCAAGGCGGTATACGGATACGATCAACGCGCCGAGGTATTCGGTTCCAAGGGAGCCGTGTCGGCTGCCAACGACTTTCCGAGTACGGCGGTTCTTAGCACGGAGAACGGAGTATGGAGCGACAAGCCGCTGCATTTCTTCTTAGAGCGTTATAACCAAGCCTATATCGAAGAAACCGAATTGTTCATCGATTGTTTGTCGAATGGCAAACCCGTCCCGGTTGATGGGCAAGATGGCAGGCAAGCGGAAAGAATCGCATTGGCGGCGAAGCTGTCCCATCAGCTTCGGCGTCCGGTTAAGCTTACGGAGATCGAGGAATTAAGGAAAGGGGTTTGAAGCGGATGCCTCAATTGACTGTAAGTCCTCAAGACAAGCCGTTGCAAAACGGGCTGCTGCTGTCTATCACGCCCGAAACCGCGGGCTGGAGCTATGTCGGATTTGAGATATACCGGTTGGAAGTCGGCCAGAAGCTGAGACAGGCGACCGGCGACCAAGAGGTTTGCTTGGTTCTATTAAGCGGCAAAGCCCATGTAACGACCGCGGATAACTCGTGGACGAATATCGGGAGCCGGATGAGCGTCTTTGAGCAGACGCCGCCTTATTCGGTTTACGTGCCGAACGAAAACCGCTTCGAGGTGGAAGCGACGACGGTGCTGGAGCTGGCGGTCTGCAAGGCGCCGGGGCGCGGAAACCACGTCTCGCGTCTGATCGCGCCAGGTGCGGTTGGCGTCGAGGTTCGCGGCAATGGGAATACGCAAAGGTTTATTCATAATATATTACCGGAGCAAGAGCCCGCGGACAGCTTGCTTGTCGTGGAAGTGTTCACTCCGGAAGGCCATTGGTCCAGCTACCCTCCCCACAAGCATGATCGCGACGCGCTTCCGCACGAGTCGTTGCTGGAGGAAACGTACTATTTTCGCGTGCAGCCCGACCAAGGGTTCGCAATTCAGCGAGTGTACACCGACGACAGGTCTCTAGATGAGGCGTTCGCCGTGAAGGACGGGCAGGCGGTGCTCGTACCGAAAGGGTATCATCCCGTTTCCGCGCCGCCGGGATACGACGTTTATTATTTGAACGTAATGGCGGGGCCGACCCGCAAGTGGAAGTTTCATAACGATCCGGAGCATGAATGGATAACGGGAAAATGAAAACTACGACGATATACGATGTCGCCAAGGAAGCGGGAGTTTCGATCGCCTCCGTCTCCAACGCGATTAACGGCAAGGGGAATATAAGCAAGAAGAAACGCGAAGAGATATTCAAGGTCATGGAGCGTCTGCAGTATCAGCCGAGCGTGATCGCTTCCGCCTTAATGGGCAAGAAGACGTTTACGTTGGGGCTGCTTATCCCTGACGTCTCCAACCCCTTTTTCTCTGAAATCGCGCGGTCCGTAGAGGATCTGGCCCATCATGCGGGTTATAGCGTAATTGTTTGCAGTACGGATAACAAAGACGAACGCGTCGAGAAGTATATCCGTTTGTTGGAGCAGAAGAGCGTAGACGGCATCATTATCGGTACGGGCGTCGAAAATACGGAAATTTTACTGCAGCTGGCAGAGAAGTCCGTTCCGATCATCATGATCGCCAGGGAAGTTTCCGCCATGTCGGTTCACAGCGTGCTGACGGATGATTTCAAGGGCGGTTCACTTGCGGCTCAACACCTGCTTAAGCTCGGCCACAGCCGGATGGCGGTTTTGTCGGAAAACTTCAAGGTCAGCAGCAGTGTCGAGAGGGTAAAAGGCTTTAAGTTCGCGTTATTCGAAGCGGGCCTGGCCATTGAGGCGGATGATATTCTCTCTTGCGAATCCACGATCAAAGACGGCAAAAGGGCGGCCGCCGAACTTATTCGTCGCGGCAATAGCCCGACCGCGCTGTTTTGCGTCAACGACATGCTGGCAATCGGAGCGCTTCAAGCGGCGAAGGAAGCGGGGGTACGCGTTCCGGAGGAGCTCTCGGTCATCGGGTTCGATAATACGATCCTTTCCACCGTTACCAATCCCATGCTTACGACGATCGCACAACCGATGGAGCAGATGGTGAAGCTGGCATTCGATTTATTGATTAGTCATTCGGAGCAGGAAGATACCATCAAGCAACGAATCGTAATGCAGCCTGAATTGATCGTTCGGGAGTCCACTTCAAAGCCTAAATTATGAACGCATAGATGAGGTGAAACGGTGAAACTTCAATATGATAAACCAGCCGTCGCTTGGACGGAAGCGCTCCCTATCGGAAACGGCCGTCTCGGCGCCATGATATTCGGAGGAGTAGAGAAGGAACGCATCGCTCTTAACGAGGACACCTTATGGTCAGGGTTTCCGAGAGATTGGAATAATTCCGGGGCTAGAAAGGTTTTGCCTCGCGTACGGCAATTGTTGCAAGAAGGCAAGTATGAGGAAGCGGATCGTCTGTGCAAAGAGATGATGGGTCCGTATACGCAATCCTATCTGCCGTTCGGCGATTTGCAGCTTCGTTTCGACCACGGCTGCGTTTTCCATTCCTATCGGCGGACGCTCGATTTGGAGAACGCATTGTCCGGCGCGGAATATTGGATCGGCGACGTGAAATACACGCGGGAAATATTCGCCTCCCATCCGGATCAAGTCATCGTTGTTCGACTGGAAGCAAGCGAGTCCGGCGCGTTAGACTTTCATGCCCGATTGGACAGTCCGCTTCGTTATGCGACTTCGGTGTCCGGTCAGCGGTTCATCATGCGGGGAATTGCTCCCGAGCAAGTGGATCCCAGTTACTACAACACGAATAAGCCGATTGTCTATGGAGATCCGTTGAATACGGAAGCGATGCGATTCGAGGGATGTCTCTATGCCGATTCCGAAGATGGCAAAGTAACCGTTGACGCGGATGGCATTCATGCGCAGGGGTGCACCCGGGTAACCCTCTATTTTAGTGCGGCTACTAGCTTTAACGGGTTTGATCGGTTCCCGGGCAGCGAGGGGAAGAATGCCGGATTGCTGGCGGCGGCATCGTTGGACCAAGCAATTCTAAAGCCATACGAGAATTTAAGGGAAAGTCACGTCTCTGATTATCGTTCTCTCTTTGACCGGGTCGAGCTTCGCCTAGGCAAGCATTCAGCACCTGAGGAATTATCCACGGTCAGCCGGATATCCTCTTATGGCGCGAATGACCCTGGGCTCGTGGAGCTGCTATTTCAATATGGCCGGTATTTGATGATCGCAAGCTCCAGGCCCGGGACGCAACCCGCGAATCTTCAGGGCATATGGAACGAGTCTACCCGGGCGCCATGGAGCAGCAATTGGACGCTTAATATCAATGCGCAGATGAACTACTGGCCGGCAGAGACGGCCAATTTGGCAGAATGTCATACTCCGCTGTTGGTGTATACTCGCAATTTGTCCGAGAACGGTAAAAAAACGGCCGAGACGAACTACGGTACCCGCGGCTGGACGGCCCACCATAACGCGGATATATGGGCTCAGACCGCTCCCGTTGGCGATTACGGAGATGGAGACGCGATATGGGTCTTTTGGCCGATGGGCGGGGTATGGCTAGCCCAGCATTTGTGGGAGCATTTCGTCTTCGGCAGGGACGAGACCTATTTACGGGAACATGCTTACCCTGTGATGAAAGAAGCCGCGTTATTCTGCCTGGATTGGCTGATCGAAGACAGTGAAGGCCGCTTAATTACCTCTCCTTCCACATCCCCGGAACATAAATTCAGGACGTCGGAAGGCGTATTCGGTTTAAGCGTTGCGACAACGATGGATATGTCGCTCATCTGGGATCTGTTCACGAATTGCATGGAAGCAACGCAATTCCTCGATGCCGACAAAGGGTTCGGAGAGGAATTGGCTCAAGCGAGAGATCGTCTCTTTCCGATGCAAATCGGCAGATTCGGGCAGCTGCAGGAATGGTATAAGGACTTCGAGGACGAGGATCGGCACCATCGCCACGTAAGCCATCTTTTCGGCGTTTATCCGGGAAGACAGTTAACGGAGCGGACGACGCCCGAGCTGTTCGTGGCAGCGAGGCAATCGCTCGAAAGACGGGGAGACGACGGAACCGGTTGGAGCCTTGGATGGAAAATCGGGTTATGGGCCAGATTCGGAGACGGTAACCGGTCATGGCAGCTTATCTCCAATCTGCTTAATCTCGTTAAAGAAAACGAGGACCTGAACTACCAGCACGGAGGCGTATACGCCAACTTGTTCGATGCTCATCCGCCGTTTCAAATCGACGGCAATTTCGCCGCGACATCCGGCATCGCAGAGATGTTGCTGCAGTCGCATCAAGATTACCTTCAGTTGCTTCCATCTCTTCCCGATGCATGGCAAGAGGGGCGAGTTAAGGGGTTGCGGGCACGCGGCGGATTCGAGGTGGATATGAGCTGGGAAAAAGGCAAGCTAACGGATGCGGAAATCCGTTCGATTCACGGAGGGGTCTGCGCGGTATACGGCGTCGATTCGTTGGTCGTAACGGAAGACGGACAGCCGGTTTCGATCGATAGGGACATAAACGCGGACGGCGTAATTCGATTTAAGACAGCGGCAGGACAGAAGTTCAGAGTTTCGAGGGAGTCAGGGCTATGAGCGAGAAGAAACTAATCCTATTCCTGGACAGCGGCGACACGATCGTCAATGAAGAAACGGAAATCAGGGACGATGAGGGAATCGTAATCAGCGCTAGCCTCATTCCGGGTTCGGATGTCATGGTGAGAACCCTCTTCGAGAGGGGATACAAGCTTGTGCTGGTCGCGGATGGCGATGCGCAGTCGTTCAAGAACGTATTCACCCAGCATGGTCTTTACGATTATTTCTCCGCCATGATCTATTCGGAAAATATTAAAGCCTCCAAACCAAGTCCGCGCATGTTTAAGGCGGCGGCGGGGGCTCTTGAGCTGAACGAGGAAGATTACTCCCGAATCGTGATGGTCGGCAACAATCTAAGCCGCGATATCAAAGGCGCGAACGCGCTCGGCATCACGAGCGTATTTCTTAGTTGGACGTCAAGGTATCCCCACATTCCTGCTGACGAAAGCGAGCGTCCCGTTCATACGATACGCGAACCGCTCGACTTGTTGGACTTGGTAGAACAGTTAAACGATAGCTTGCTTGAGGTTTCGTAACTTGGCCGGATGTAACGGAGTGAACGATTGGAAATTTGCTACTTGAGGTTGGATGTGGTATGATAAGGATATTGAAATTATGACCTAATTCACATAGCGTAGAGGGTTATTGTTTTGGGCTTAATAACCTTGTACGATATGTGAATTTTTTATTTCTAATAAAATAAGAAGGTCATGTAAATATAATTAAGGTGGTAATTAGAATGGAAACAGGTACAGTGAAATGGTTTAACGCGGACAAGGGCTTTGGCTTTATCGAAGTTGAAGGCGGAAACGACGTATTCGTACATTTCAGCGCGATCGTTGGCGACGGCTACAAATCATTGGACGAAGGCCAACGCGTTGAATTTAATGTCGTACAGGGCAATCGCGGAGCTCAAGCCGAGAATGTCGTAAAACTGTAAATAAGAGCATCGTGCCCCGAACATCTCGTTTGGGGCATTTTTAATCGCTATTTCGAATCCAGAATGGGAAGAGGGATGCACGTGTATTATTCTCGGAAAAAACTGCTGGAAGATTTACCGGAAGAATTAACCGCAATTTGGTCATGTTCCGATAAGAACTGCAAGGGTTGGATGAGGGATAATTTCGCTTTCTCCAAAGCTCCCGTATGCTTCCAATGTCATTCCGCGATGTTCAAAAACGAGAGAATGCTAGCCGCGGTAGTGAATACAAGCCCCAACCAGTTCAAACAATGAAAACTCTAATCCGCCATCATTAAAGCCAGCCGCAAGAGGCTGGCTTTTTGCGTGGATTTTAACTTTTAAACGCCATCCAAAGTCCGTTCGCCCGTCAAGTACTTCTCGGTTAATATGGACAGAAGTTGAATGCCGACCTCATTATGTCCGCCTTCAGGGATGATCAGGTCGGCATATTTCTTGGACGGCTCGATAAACGCCTCATGCATCGGTTTGACCGAATTCAAATATTGGTGATGGATCGACTGGATCGAACGGCCTCGTTCCTCGATATCCCGAAGCACCCTACGGAGGATGCGGACATCCGGGTCGGTATCTACGAACACCTTGATATATAACATCTTCCGGATATTTTCGTCGGACAGAACATGGAGCCCTTCGAGAATGATGATATTGTTCGGCTTGAGCTCTAAAGTCTCGACGGTCGAACGGGCATGGACCGTGTAGTCATAAACCGGAGCGTAAGCGGGTTGACCGCTTTTAAGAAGATGAAGATGCTCAATTAACAGCTCGTTGTCAAAGACGAGCGGATGATCATAATTGATCGCTTCGCGTTCGGACATGCTAAGATGCTTATGGTCTTTATAGTAGCTATCTTGGGATATGAACGTCACTTTGTCCGGTCCAAGACGGTCAATGACGGAGCGCGCAACCGTTGTTTTACCGGAGCCGGTGCCCCCGGCGATACCAATAATGATCATGCTGATTCCATAAACCTCCTTGAGATGATTCCCATTGCAATTCCAGTATTGTAGCACAGTCGTTGCATTTATTCACCTCGACCGCGCAACAACGATGCGACGAAGCTGGTTAAATGAAAAAGTCGACCATTGGGTCGGCTTTTTGGCGGGAGATCGCGGAGGCATTTGTCTGGAAGCGGGGGCTGTCGGAATGGTCGTGGGCTTCATGCTGATTATTACTCACGCTTATCAAGCACTGCCGTTCCTGGGGATGATTATCCTCGGATCCCTCTTCCTCGGTTATGTCCGATTGCAGGAGCTGATGTTCCGCAAATCGAAATAAGGAGCTGTCCCATAAGCGATTCGCTTTTGGAAACAGCTCCTTTGCGCGTTATGCTAGCAGTTTCTCGATAGGTCCCCAGTAGTTGGCATGCCAACCGGATGCGAGATGTTCGCCTTGCCCTTCGGGGAACCCGATGTGATCGAACCGGAGCAAGGTATCGGAGCCTTGCTGCGTTAACTCGAATCTAGCGATCGAATATACGCCTTCCTCCCAGTTCGCTGCACGCCAGGCTTGTACGATACGCTCGTTCGGTACCAGTTCGATATTGCGTCCAACGATCATGCCTCCGAAACAAGAGAACGTGCCGCCTGCTTCCGGGTTGATGTCGGCCGGAGCGCCGCCGGTAGCCTTACTGAATTGTTCGCTGCTAATGAGAACACCATACACGCTAGCAGGGCTTGCTTTGAATGTAATTTCCTGATGAATTGCTGCGGTCATTTTTACGCACCCGCCTTCAATTGCTCGTCCTTGTTCATTAACCATTGCTCCAGCATCTCGACGGTCATGCTCTTAAGCATATCCGAGTGATCCTGAATGGCATGAAACCACATTGCGGCTTCTACTTTGTATTTGTTTTCGTCCGATGCGGCGAATCCGCAGTTGCAAGTAAGTGTAGTCATATGAAGTAAGTCTCCTTTAGTAATAATATTTTATATTAATTAATGCATAGCCTGTTCCGACCAAGGATCGATGCCGGGATCTTGGCCTTGAGCGAAAGATTGAATACGAGCCATATAATGCGTCCATCCTTGTTGATGGGAAGCGATTTCCGATTCCGGCAGATCGTAATGAGTCAATTGCAGGAGGGTGCCGTTACCTTTGGGCGTCATCCTAAATTCGACTGTGCTGGAACCGGGAGGTACGATTTTCGATTTCTCCCAGCCCCATGTCATCACGATTTTCTCGTTGGGGATAATCTCCTTATATTCTCCCATCGCAATGTCGCTGCCATTGACATCGATGCGGTATTTGCCGCCGATGCTCGGCTCGAGCAGAACATGGCGCCCCATCCAACGAACCAATTTGTCAGGGTCGGTAAAGAACGAGAATAACGTCTCCGTACGGCATTCGATAAAGATTTCTTTCGTGATCGTGTTCGTGTTCGTGTCACTGCTGTGGTTTGGATTCATGATTTCTCCTTTCTTCCTCTTCGGCGGCTTCTTTCAGACGAATCAAGCTATCATCCCAGAAGCTCTCGATATATTGTTTCAATTCTGCGAACCCTTCCCTCCTTAGACCATAAAATCGTTTGGTGCCTGCCCTTCTAACGACGACGAGTCCTGCCTCCTCAAGAACTTTAAGATGCTGCGAAATAGCCGGCGCGGAAATATCGAAATGCGATGCGATGGCGCTAGAGGTGAGTTCCCCGTCACGGACGAGATATAGAATATCCCGGCGCCTTGGTTCCGTTATGGCATGAATGGCTTGATTGATCATGAAGTTAATTTAGCACACACTTAATTAAGTGTCAACTTAAATAAAGCTTGCCAAATGTCTAAGCCTGTTATATTCTGACCTGGAGCTATATTATCGATACGCAACAAAAGCGATATAGAAAGGAGCTTTTTCGATGTCCAAAGCACGCCCCGATGAGGAGTCTAAGGCTTTGTTCGCAGCCGTTGCACCCTTAGACCCTCGAGTTAAAATAAAGCCGATGTTCGGATCTCTGGCAGGCTTCATTAATGGTAATATGTTTACCGGCTTATATGGACAAGACATATTTGTCCGTTTACCGGAAGACCAGCGGCAACTGTTGCTTCAAGCAGGCGCGACAGAGTTTTCGCCGATGCCGGGAAGACCGATGAAGGAATACGTCGCGGTACCCGAAGAGTGGCGGCAAGATCCGGATAAGATAAGGGAACTGATCGATCAGTCGCTAACATGGGCGGAGACTTTGCCCGAGAAGTTGCCTGCTAAGAAATCAAGTAAAAAGTAAGGATAACTAACATGCTTCCGCATAAAATGCCCCAAAAGCCGACCTTCGGGATCGGCTTTTTGTTGTTCCTCTGCATAGGTTCCTACATTATGGAAAACCTAAGTTGATGTTGCAAAAGAATAGGAGATGTGTTAGTTTAGATTTAGTTAGTAATTGATCAATCACTAACAAGAGTGAAATTATCCGATAAAGGAGGATGGAACCATGACCCCAAGTCCTACAACTTCAGTTAACCGTCGAGCCGATATTGTATCCGCCGCCATCGAAGTATTCGCGGAAATCGGCTATTATCGGGCCACGACAGCCAAAGTCGCAGAACGGGCGCAAATATCCCAGCCCTATGTTTTTCGGTTTTTCGCAACGAAAGAAGCTTTGTTGAAAGAAGCTCTTGAAGTATCATGGACTCGCATGCTCGACGCTTTTAGCGCGGTTATCGTGACGGTAAGTCCCGATCAACTGGAACAAGAGCTCGTAGAGGCTTACGCGCGGATTATGAAGTCTTACGAAAATGAAACGCTGCTTCAAATGCAGGCACAAACGATTAAGGAAGAGGCTATCGTGGAGGTTATGCAGAAGGGCTTTCGGGACGTGCGTAAGGTGGTGTTGGATGCTTTCAAGCAAGCGGGCTTCGAGAATCCGGAAGAGAGAACATTTATTTTCATTGCCAGAGGGATGCTGTGCAATATTTCAATGGCGCTGTCTTTACCGGAATTAATGCTTGCGAAAGAATAAGCCGATTTCCGGCTTTATATATACAATAGTAATTGATCAATCACTAACTAATAACAATTAAATCAAGATGAGTTATTCTAATGAAAAATGTCGCGCAAACGATCTCGACCGCCCATTCCATGAGTAATCGCCGCTGGTGGGCGCTCGTCGTGCTCGCCCTGGCTCAGTTCTTGGTCATCTTGGACGCTTCGATCGTCAACATCGCTCTGCCCACTCTGGGTACGGATTTACATCTGGATACGAATATGCTCAGTTGGATCATTACTGCTTATGTATTGCCCTTCGGAGGTTTGCTTCTCCTAGGCGGCCGATTGGCCGACCGGTTCGGGCATAGGCGGGTATTCCTTACCGGAGTCGCAGGTTTCGTCATCGCGTCGGCGGCAGCCGGATTCGCGACTTCCGGAGCGTGGCTGCTGGCCGCGCGTGCGATCCAAGGTGCTTCAGCGGCATTCCTGGCACCAGCCGCGCTCGCATTAGTAACAAAGCTTTTCTCCGAGCCGCAAGATCGGGCCAAAGCGCTTGGGATATGGGGCGCCGTAGCCGGCATAGGCAGCGCCGCGGGTGTTCTTCTAGGGGGCGTGCTCACCTCGGCTTTCGGTTGGTCCTCCGTATTCTTCGTCAATGTTCCTGTTGGCATTCTTGTCATCGCGGCGATCCCGGTTCTAGTGGCTAAGGATACTCTCGGTAAGCCGGTGAGCGTCGACTTGCCCGGCGCCGTAACCGTAACGGGCGGAATCGTCGCGCTTGTCGCCGCGTTATCCCAAGCGGAAGGAATGGGGTGGACCAGTCCGATAACTCTCATTCTAGGGGTGATTGCCGTTATCCTGCTTGCTGCATTTATCATAATCGAGAAACGCGCTTCGGCTCCTCTCGTACCGTTCGGTATCTTCCGTAATTCCGCGGTATTAGGAGGAAATCTCGCGATGCTGCTTATTGGCGGCGCGACGACGGCCCTGTTCTTCGCGCTCTCCGTATATATGCAGCAAATGCTGCAATACGACGCTCTTACCGCCGGACTTACGCAGCTTCCGCTTGCCGGCGCGCTGGTCGTCTTTGCCGGAGCAGTTCCGGCAATCATTAAGAAGCTTGGCACTAAGTGGACGCTTGCCGCCTCTCTCATGTTATTCGCGATCGGCTTGGTCTGGCTGTCCTTCGCGCCCAGCGACGCAACGTTCGCTGCGCATTTGCTTGGTCCAACAATGATTGTCGGAGTTGGGCTTGGAGGCGCCTTTGTCGCAGGCACCGAGCTTGCCGTTCATGGAGTGAACGGAAGCGAAGCGGGACTCGCCAGCGGCTTAGTCAATACGAGTCAACAAATCGGAGGCGCAATAGGACTGGCGGTCTTGGCTACCCTCGCGGCGTCCAGAACGAACGGGCTTTTGTCCTTGGGAAATAGCAACGCGGAAGCGTTAACCGGCGGATTCGCTTGGGTTTTCCTTGGAGCCGCCGCGCTGTCGCTTGCCGGTGCGCTGATCGTCATCTTCGTGCACCGAAGTAAGTGATTGATCAATTACACACAGAAGGAACGGTGAATCTATCATTATGCGGATAAAGATAAAGAGCAGGAAAGCAAAGATCGGCTTAGGCGTGCTTCTAGCCTTAACGATCCTGATCGGCGCAACGGTCGCATTCTATTTCTGGCAAATGCGCCTGCAGAAGCCTGCGGAAATCAACATGGCGGACCATATGCATCATGCGAGCCCGTCTTCGCATGCCGGCCATCATACGACTACATCAACTGGCACATCCTGCGAATCCCTAACGGCAACAGATAGCGATGCTCCCGTTCGCGATTTTGATCTGACAGCCGCTAGCGCCACGATCCGATTAGATAACGGGAAGACGGTGGATGCCTGGACGTTCAACGGCATATCTCCGGGACCGGAGCTTCGCGTCAAGGAAGGCGATCGGGTAAAGGTTACGCTGTATAACAAGGATATCGAGGATGGCGTAACGATTCATTGGCACGGCGTCGTCGTTCCCTGTTCGCAGGATGGCGTAGCCGGTGTGACTCAAGATGCGGTAATGCCGGACGAACGGTTCACGTACGATTTTATCGCTACGGTTCCGGGCACGTATTGGTACCATTCCCATCAGATGAGCTCGATTCAGGCGGAGAAGGGGCTGATCGGACAGTTCATCATTGAGCCTAAAACCGATCCGTACGCCGTGGATCGCGATATGGCTGGTCTCTTGCAGAAGCTGGGTTCTCAATACGTATTCAATGGCATGACGCAAGGGTTGATCGTGCCGGGCAAAGCCGGGGATACCGTGCGGCTGAGATTGACCAACGGGGCGAACGATACGTTGGAGATGGGTGTCGCAGGAGCGCCGTATCGGATCGTAGCCATGGATGGCAACGACATTCATAAGCCTGGATTGCTTGAGGGCAAGAGCTTCAATATCGGTGCGGGCCAGCGATATGATTTACTGATTCAACTCCCAGTGCAAGGTAAAGTCGTAGTAGGCAGCACGTCCGAGGATAGCCTCAAGGTGACGTTGGGCATCGGGGCAGAGCCCGTGACTACGGCAAGCGGCGACTTATTTTCTTTCCTCGACTACGGCTCGCCTGTACCCGGCGATAAAGTCGATTCGCTTACTATCGACAAGTCGTTCGAGCTGAAGCTGGGACAGAATGTTTTTGCCAAATCGATCAACGGGAAATCCTTTCATGAAATTCCTCCCATGAACGTAAAGGAAGATGAACATGTCCGAATTACGGTATCCAACGAAGGCGGAGGCGATCACCCTTTTCATCTCCATGGCCATACGTTTCGGTTATTAAGCAAGAACGGCGAACCGGTAAAGGGGAGTCCGATCTACCTCGATACGATACTGACGAAGAAAGACGAGACATACGAGCTGTATCTGGTTACCGATAATCCCGGCTTGTGGATGGCGCATTGCCATAATCTCATGCATGCATCGATGGGAATGAGCATGATGCTCAATTACGAAGGAATCACGACGGATTATCGGGTAGGAACGAAGTCGGGCAATCTGCCGGATCTATAATTTTCATAAAAAGAGGAGAGATACGATATGCGAAAAGCGTTGGTAGTAAGAGCGGGGAGCGCGATAGGCCGCGCATTGATCGAAAAGCTGGTGGCACAAGGAACGGAAACGGTGGCATTCTCCGGATCGGATCGTAAGCTGGGCAGAATGAAGGAGACGTACGCGCAGGTTCCCGGCTTTCATACGGTATCCGGAAAAGCTCGGAACGCCGATGACCTTGCACTTGCAGCGGAAGGCGTCGACGTGATCTTCTATGGCGTCTACTTGACCTATGATGATAAACCCGAGGCCGTAAACCGGATTACGCGTGCTGTCGTAGATGTTGCGGCTCGAACCGGCGCCAAGGTAGTCAGGATTGAAGGGAACTATTGTCCGATCGAGGATAGCAGCCATATGGACGGGCCGAATATGTTGCGAATCCAAAGTCCGGAGCTATACGGAGCCTTCGCTAAAAATACGTTCGTCCATTACACGTTAAAGAAAATCGCCCAAGCCAAACCCGTAAATCTGCCGGGCCGCCCATCCGCGCAAAGAGAGTACCTCTATATCCCGGATGCCGCGAGCCGGATTATCGATCTGGCATCCCGGGATTCAGCGTTCGGCGGGAGCTGGAAACTAAACAGCGGGGCTACGATTTCCGTGGAGCGGCTGGCCGCGATTGCCGGCGAGGCAGTTGGAATACAGCCTCATCTCAAGCCAATCGGTGGATGGAAGTTACGTTTACTTTATAGGTTCGACAGACGCGCAAGCCAATTGTTGAACCGTTATGAAGGCATCGACCAGCAGATACCGGATAACAGTCTGGCATATGACGGATACGCTCCGGTCACTCCCTATGAGATCGGAATCGCGGAAACGATACGGGGGATGTTAGCGAAATAAAAATAGGTAGAAAATCCGCGGAATTTAAAAGAAAAAGGACCGTCCGAAGACGGTCTTTTCTACCCGAGAGGCGCTATTCCAAACCAGAACCGTATCCCGCGCCTCCGGCAGCTTGTATATTACAGGCTACCGGATCGGGTAAGGGATACGTTCAACATCTGATTACTAATGTTGACGCACCTCCTTTCCTGTAAAGCCATAGTAGCACAGACCGGGAAGAAAATCTACTATATTATCAGAATTATCAGATAATTAATTTTTAATCCCGAGTGAGAAAGCAAACAACCCGTTTACGAGGTACGAACCTTGGGGACGGGTTATTTTCGGTTGAAGTATCCATTACTCTCTCTTAGGCAATAAAAGAAGTAATAGCTTATTTAAGAGAGGAATGATAGTATGCATGCGATGTGGAAAGGGACTATTCAGATAGCCAAATTTCAGATCCCTATCAAGCTGTATGCCGCCACGGAGGATAAGGAAATATCGCTTAAGACAACCCACACGGCTTGCGGAGGTTCGATTTCTCATCTGAAATTCTGCCAAGCTTGCGATTCGAAAGTAGAGATGGACGAAATCCGAAAAGTCTATGATCTAGGCGGCGGCAACTTCGTGGAAATCTCCGATGAAGAGCTTAAAGGAATATCTCCGCAAGCCTCCAAGACGATGATCATCGAACAGTTCGCCGATGAGACGGAGATTACCCGGATGCGGTTGAAGAAACATTATTATATGGGGACCGACGAGGTGGGGGAGGAGGCTTTTCGTTTATT
Source organism: Cohnella luojiensis (assembly GCF_004564235.1). Lineage (GTDB taxonomy): Bacteria > Bacillota > Bacilli > Paenibacillales > Paenibacillaceae > Cohnella > Cohnella luojiensis. The sequence continues at coordinate 14,503 of NZ_SOMN01000018.1, read as the reverse complement.
TCATGCCAGTCTTCTCCAATCGAAGAAGATCGGGATCGGATACCTTACGCTCCGTTCCGTTCAAAGCCTGGCGGCGGTGTGGCCGTCAGAAGAAGGATTAGTTCTGTCGACTATGCTCTACGAGGATGAAATCCGGCCGATGGAACGAATAAACGCGCCGGTTCATCCGTCTAGATCCGAGGTGTCCGAGGCCCATATGTTCGTTTTCAACCAATTGATTCAAGCGATGTCCGCCAAGTTCGTGGGATCCAACTACGGAAATAAATACGACGAAGCGCTCAGATCCCTGATCGAGAATAAAATCACGAAACTGGCGCCGAGAGAAAAAGTCGCGGAACAGCCGCTGCTGCAGCGGAACGCGAATCTAGAAGATTTGTTATCGTCGCTGACCACAAGTCTGGATTACGTCAAGAACGAGAACGACGCGTTTACACAGTCCGATTTTAACCAAACCCATTAATTGCCTCACGAATACTTAAATACGATCCGGAGCAGTTTGTCGTTAATCGTCGTCCGGGAGTAGTCCTCGTACGAATAGCTAAAGCCGGAGAGCCCCTTCTGAGCCGCGAAAGCTTTCTTCATGTCGGATTTAATCGTCGTGCCTCGCGTGTAACGGATGACCAGTTCCTTTTTACGATTCGCAACGGCGTCTTGAATATTACTTGTAAGGTCTTGTAAACTCGTCGCCGTGTAAGCATCCGCGAGATAGAGGTAACCAAGTTGCTCGTAAAGCTTGTCATAGAACGATGATTTGGACGAATCGGATACGGAGAGCGATGCGAGCGACTGATCATAAGGGGTAACCGCCCTTGGAATGTGAGTTGACGGGGTCCACTTATGGTCCGGTCGAATCTGTGCATCGGTCAGGTTGTAGTAGTTGTATACGGTTCGTCCTGCGACGTCCGGAACGGGATCATCCCATGTCGTGTCCAGATGGTACCATTTGCCGCCGATCTGGACGAGATTCCACGTGTGGGAGATGCCCCGAGACGTTCCTTCCATAATCTTGACCGGAATACCGGCCTGCTTCATCATTTCGTAGGTAAGCAAGGCGTAACCTTGGCACACAGTCTTTCCCTTCGAGATCCCATCATAGGCGGAATGCGAGATAAGGCGCGTATCATAGGCGATGTTCGTTACAATCCAGTCATGGATCGCCTTCACTTTCTGATGATCGTTCATGCCTTTGGTCAATATTTTGCCAAGCACTTGGGCAACGCGCTTCTTTACCTCATTCGTCTGGGGCAGCGTTTCCCAGTACGTGAAGCTGAAATCTATCTTTGCTTTGTTCCCGCTCATCGTAGATCGATAGCCGTACGTCTTTACGATATAGTGCAAGTAATCGTCCGAGTAAACGGCAGCATCCAAAGTGTCTCTGATGTCTTTCTTCAATGAAGCTTCTTTGCCTGTATATGTAACCTCAAGGGTACCGAGGCGCTGGCTTATCGCGCGAACGATTTCCTTCCGGAGATGGTCTATCGAGGTCGTATTTACTGCTGCAGACACGGACTCAGAAGGACCTAACTGTGGCGCGACGGAAAGAGACCCCAATAGAACCGCTAAAGCGAGCGCTATTTTCACTCCTGCTCTCATAACCTTCCCATCCCCTCTCAGCTGTTAAAAGTAAAAAAGACTCTGATCCCAGAGTCTTGCCGATTATCGTGTATTCCGACTATATCATACGCAAATGGATAAATCGAGTACTGGAAGGCTATTGGCAAATACCCTAGCTAAAATGATAAAATCCCCCTATAGGAAGGGGGGAACGCGATGACGAGAGTCGCTGGTATTCCAACCTCGCGTATGGCCAATTTCATTCGATTTCAAAGGGATCCGCTCGGGTTCCTCGTAGACGCATTGCCGATGGGAGACGTTGTTTCGCTGCGTACGAGCTCGTTCCGGCCTACTTATGTCGTAAATTCCCCGGACTTCGTCCAGGAAATCCTCGTTCATCAAGAGCAGCACTTCCGCAAGGGAAGAAGCTCGGACGTTCTGCGCAGGACGATAGGAGACGGACTGCTCACTTCGGAACACGCGGTTCATCGGCAGCAGAAACGTTACTTAATGCCGGTATTCTATAAGGAACGAATTCAAGCCTACGCCCAGATTGTGCAGGAGGAAACGGAAAGGCTTGCCGATTCCCTGAAGGATGGGGTTCCCGTCGCCATGCATGAGCTTATGATGCAGCTGACATTGGGAATAATCGCGCGCAGCTTGTTCCAGACCGAGCTTGATGAGGATAAGGCAGAGCTTGCGGACGCGGTTGACGTCACGATTCGCCATACGGCAAGTACGATATTCTCGCCGATCATTGTGCCTTTTGCCATTCCGACACCCGGAAACGTCAAACATAAAAAGGCGATCCGGACGCTGGAAGCGATGATCTACGAGGCCATCTCCAAGGCGAGACGGAATCCAGAAGAATATTCCGATAGCATGCTTGGCTTGCTGCTGGATACGAAGGACGAATCCGGACAGGCTCTGTCCGATCAAGAAATCCGCGATCAGATGATGACGATGCTGCTCGCCGGACACGAGACGACGGCCAATGCATTGGTATGGGCTTGGTGTTGCTTGGAGCGATCTCCCGATACTGTGCATCGACTGCATGGGGAACTCGACCGAATTCGGGCGAGTGAAGAGGACTCAGGCAAACCGTTGCCGGCTTACGAGCGATATCGGGAGATGGATTATACGAAGCAGGTCGTGCAAGAGACGTTAAGGCTCTTCCCTCCGGCATGGGCGATTCTTCGCGAGTCGGAGCGGGAGCTTATTATGCTCGGTGACCGGTTCCCTGCAAACAGCAGCTTTCTTATTAGTCCTTACGCGATTCATCGCAACGACGGCGTGTTCGGGGATGCCTCCGCGTTTCGCCCGGAGCGTTTCGACGGAGGAACGTCCCAATGGGCGAGATTTGCTTATTTTCCGTTCGGGGGAGGCTCCAGGGGCTGCATCGGTTCGCAGTTCGCGTTGCTGGAGGGGGGCTTAATAATGGGAACGTTGGCCGGAAGGTTTGAGTTCGCTTCGCTTCCCGGGCAAGGCGAAGAAAAGCCGGAACCGCTCGTTTCCTTGCGAGTGAAGAACGGCCGTTGGATGGTTCCGAGGAGCAGATAGACGTAGACCCGACCTCGCGAGGTCGGGTTTCTTGATGCTGCAATAACCTCAGATCAATGGATGTCGCATTTGTTCTGTATGAAATGAATCTGATTCTCCAACCGATTCTTAATCTCGTTCGTCTCCTCCGACAGTCCGTCGCCGCCGTTCCCGATGAGCTGCTCTAGCTCCTGCTTTAATTGATGCAGGTCATCGCCAGCGTTCGAGCAGTCGTAGTTGCTTTCTAACTGATTCAGCAAGCTGGACGCCATCCTCTCCGCCGTTTATTTGTTCCCGGATTTGTTGCCTTTCTTATCAGAGGTTCGGGTTGTCGTGTTCTTGTTTGCGTGTCCTTGTTGTTTAGACAATTTCAATTCCTCCTTCATTGAAGAGATACGGGATATTGTTTGTGGAAAAAGTTCCGGTTATTCGTTGAGGAGCGGCATCCGTAAATCCGTACAGTTCATGAAGTCGGATGTGCGAGTAGCGAAGAGTGAGGCAGGAAGCCATGAACGAAGCGAACATTATCCATGCGGAAAAACGGGGATTCCGCGGAAGAGTTCGGCGCCTTGGTTAAAGAAGGGGACGCATTCGTTATCCGGTAAGACGGCGGGCATATCGGAGAAATCACTCATGCCCCTCTCGCGATGGCGGACCGTAGTTCCGTTATCCACTAAGATTTGCGCTGAATGCTCGTGCATCGGACCCAGGTTCCGTTATTCGTCTAAATTGGTTCCCAGAAACCTGCTATTCCTCGGAATAACGGAACTACAGTCCGGAAGTGGCGCCAAATACGTTGTTTTCGACAAGATAACGGATCTCCTGTCCGCTCAGAAACATTGGCATCCCCTCAACCCTCTACCATTGCAAGCTACCAAATGTATGTCCGCCGCCGCCGGCGGACCGTAGTTCCGTTATCCACTAAGATTTGTGCTGAATGCTCGTGCATCGGACCCAGGTTCCGTTATTCGTCCAAATTGGTGCCAAGCAACCTGCTATTCCTCGGAATAACGGAACTACAGTCCGGAAGTGGCGCCAAATACGTTGTTTTCGACATGATAACGGATCTCCTGTCCGCTCAGAAACATTGGCATCCCCTCAACCCCATACCCTTGCATGACCTACAGCTTGAGCTTGTACGTCCTAACTCGCTCATGACCGCTGGCTATATCAAGCAACTCTAATTCGACCATCCTATGTAAGACGCGCCGGGCATGTCGATCGCTCACCCTAAGATGCGATGCAAGCTCCAGCGGCGTAAATGGACGCAACAATCGTCGAGCAAGACGAATTGTTTCGGCCTCCAACCATGATAATGAAGCGGGAACATCGGAGGCGATAAATTTACCTATAAAGGAGAGAACGAGTTGCTGGCACTGCTTGGGTTCATCGGTAATGGAAGGGTAAGCGACCGGAAGAAACGTCCACCCATCAAGCGATAACAAACAGTGGCGGTTGCAAAGATCTTTAAAGCGCTTCACATCAAGATCTCTGGCATGGGATCCGTAACCCTGAATCTCGATCCCTCCTTTTGCGCCTCCGGGCATATAGGCTAGATCCAAGTAACGATATCCATTATTGAAATCACGCACCTCCCATTCCGGCTTCAAGTGCTCGAAATGACCGATTATGGGAAACCATACGGAACGAAGGAACTCGACCGTTCCATGGCCAAGTCCTTTCAGAAGCCATTCTCTCCTTCTATGATTCGGGTCCTCTACAATATTGGACTGCAGCCATTGTTCATACTTTTGCTCGAAAAGGGACAATTGAAATCCTCCTACTCGCTAAATTATCTCTAGGAATGAATAAACGCCGCTTCCGAACAACGCACCCCAAAATACTCATTAGGGTGGTTGAATAGAAGCGGCGTGTTCTTCACGACCTATACAGCCAGTATATCGCAAGCCATTCGCTCCAGCAACGGTGAGCTTTCGAAGGAGCATTGCCAAGAAAGGGAATAATAACTAGAATCAATTCAGGAACATTAGCTTGCTTTGACTTGAAGGGAGTAGGAATAGTGGAAACTGCATTAATCGGGAGCATCATCTCGGCCATGGCCACCGTGCTAGGGGCGGCTCCTATTTTCTTCATTAAAGAACTATCGGAGAAATCGAAGGATATTCTCATCGCCTTTACGGCGGGAATCATGGTGTCTGCTTCAACGTTCGGTTTGATGCCTCAGGCCATCAAGGAATCCGACATTATCGGCTTAACCGTGGGCATATTACTGGGGATCGTGATACTGGATTTAATCGAGAAGAACATTCCTCACATCGACGTAGAGAACGATAGTCGCGTCAGCTCTTTCGATTCGAAGTCCCTGCTGGTGATCATCGCCCTCTTCATACATAATATTCCGGAGGGCTTGAGTACCGGGTTCAGCTATGCCAGCCAGAATGCAGGCTTAGGTCCGATGGTGGCCATCTCTATCGGTGCCCAGAACATTCCTGAGGGCCTCATCCTGGCCGTCTTCTTGATCAATTCGAAGGTAAGCAAATGGAAATCCTTCGCCATCGTATTCCTGACAGGCTTAATGGAGGCCGTTTCGGCGATCATTGGTTACGCGACGGCAAGCGGAATCCAGAACCTGATCGGCTTCGGTCTGGCCTTCGCCGCGGGCGCCATGTTGTTCATCGCATACAAGGAATTGATTCCCGAGAGCCATGGGCACGGTTATGAACGACCCTCGACCTATTCATTTATTTTCGGGATGTTGATGATGGTCTATATTAGCCATTGGTTCGGATGAATGTCGACCGCTGGCTGTGGAGGAATAACGGATGAAATTGTTCCAGATCAAATCAAATCCGCAGGGAATCGACCTTATGGAGCGATTCCTCGCGGACAATTACGTGAGTATCGGATGGTCGGGGCTCGGAAATCTAGAGAACTCAGGCATCGACGATATTAGAGAGAGCTTAACCCGGGCCTATGGGGAACAGGGGCTAGAGGTGGATGGCCCAATCGAGGAGCTCAATGCTTTCGTGAATACGATGCAGGATGGGGATTATGTTCTGATCGGTCATGAGGATACAGTTTATCTGGGGGATCTCGGAGATTACTATTACGTCGAATCGTCCGATTCCGTTTTGAACGGAATGTGCCACCGTAGAGGAGTTACTTGGTTAACACGCATTCCACGGAGCGAGCTCAACGCCAGTGTACAGGAATTTCTTAACCATTCTTCGACGGTGAAGGAGTATGATTATCCAATTCCCCGTGCACAATTAGATCGTTGGTTATCGGCAAAAACTCAGGTCACGACGACGCACGCTTTCGCGGCAGACAATCGCCCTCAGGTTCAAATAGACAAGGATACGATTGTTGAAGCGCTCGAAATCTTAAAGAAAGCGATGCGAAGCGAAGATGCGGAAAGGCGCGAACGGGCAGCCGCTGCAATTCTACGATATGCCTCATTCCCTGATTCAACGGAAAAGCCGACCCTATAAGGTCGGCTTTATCGCTATCTCGGTCAATCGGTCGTGTATTTGTCGTGCTCGCCCAGTATTTCGCGGACGACGTTCCGAACCATTCTGACCTGGTCAGGGCGCTGGTACCTAAGCGTCGACAATATTTCCTGCAGATCGGTCTCGGATTCCGTGCGCTGCTCCTCTTCGTCCACGTAGGTGAACAATTGAGACAGGCTTACTTCAAGCGCGGCGGCGATCTTAGCGAGATTCAGAAGGGAAATATTTTTCTCTCCCCTCTCGATCTGGCCGATATAGGAATAATGAAAGCCCCCTTTTTCCCCGAGCAGCTCCTGAGACATTCCTCGTTCCTTCCGCAAGCTCCGTATGCGCTGTCCGACTAGCTTAAGAATATCGATATCCATCGTCCACACCTCTTTGACTCCAGTGTAGATAAATCCCGAGCAGGTTTACACGCGCCGTTGAATACAGAAAATGATAAAAACAGTACTAATAAATATTATTTTGAGTTACAATTGAGATGTATAGTAACAATTCGAGTTTCAATCTAGATTCATTGGTATTATTACCGGTTCTACCCGACATATACAAAGCTCCGTGAGTGAGGGGATAAGCATGCTGCTGCCACTGCTGAATTCTAAAGGGGAACATCGTTTGGTAGAAGCGCGGGAAATCAAGTTCATACAGACGGACGGGGCGGGGGAAATTGAATTTTACACTTACGACGAGAAATATAGGACGATATCCACCATCAAGGATATATCGTTGCTTCTGGAAGCAGCGGGGTTCATACGAGTGGACAGGGGGACGATTGTCAACTCAAGCAGCATAGATTCCTTCGACCCCTTGCTCAACGTTGCGAGGATTCGGACGATCGATAGCGTTGTCTTACTATCCGTTTCGGGGAAAATGCTTGGAAAAATAGAGCTTCGCGGCGATGGCGGAGTTTAGAATCCGCTTCATATGGCAAGTCTAGTAGAATGAACGATTCTACTAGAATAGGTGAAGGGAATGCTCTTATTGGGAATAGCCGGATTAATGACATCCATCGCATGCGCGGCTACAGTCGTTACCAGTAGGATGTCCGGCATGGGTAAAGCTTTAGGAATTGTCGTCGTGGTAATCGGGGTCCCTCTGGGCACCGCGGTCGGAACTGTCGCTTTCAGCGCAGGTGCATCTGAGGCAAATGCCGTTTCGATAGGTATCCTTGCAGGAGCACTTATCGTAATCTCAGGAAATATGGCTATTCGCAAACTGATCAAGAAAACTAAAATCCAACGTCCTTCCTAACTCGCATATATGATACGTAATGAAAAAAGACACTGGCCGTGTAAGGTCATTGTCTTTTCTATTATCATACGATCAGAAAGTATAATTTTATATGTCTTTACACTCATCAGACCGCTCGACACAAACGTATATCCCCGTCCTAAGGACGGCGAAAGCCGTTTATGCTTGTCCAATGACATCCCGTCGCAAAGTGAAGAGATCCTTCAGCTCGTCCGTCGAAAGCTCTGTGATCCAGCCCTCGGAAGAGGAGATGACGTTATCGCTTAGCTGCTGCTTGCTATCCAGCATCTCGTCGATGCGCTCCTCGAGCGTGCCGAGCGAGATAAATTTATGCACTTGTACGTCGCGGGTCTGTCCCATGCGGTAGGCGCGATCCGTCGCTTGGTTCTCGACGGCCGGATTCCACCAGCGGTCGAAGTGGAATACGTGATTCGCCGCGGTAAGATTTAGGCCAACGCCGCCTGCCTTAAGCGAGAGAATGAATACGTTTGGCTGGTCCGCCGAAGCGGGCTCTTCCTTTGATTGAAAAAGGTCGATCATACGATCGCGGGCGGTTTTGGACGTGCTGCCGTTCAAGTAGAGAACGGGTTCTCCAAGCTCCTGCTCCAGCACAAGCTTCAGCATCTGCCCCATGCCGATGTACTGCGTGAATATGAGGCAGCGGTCGCCTTCCTCCCGCAGCTCCTTGACCATGGCGAGCAAGCGTTCGAGCTTAGAGGACCGGCTGACTAGCGGTTCGGAATCGTCAATGATAGCTGGTATCTCATCCTTGGTAAGGAGCATAGGATGGTCGCAAAGCTGCTTAAGCTGCGTGAGCGCGGCGAGAATGGCACCCTTGCGTTCGATGCCCTCTAGCTTCTGCATTTTCTCCATCAGCTCATTGACGGTTTGTTCGTATAAGGCGCCTTGTTCCGTCGTAAGGTGAACATAAGTTTTCATTTCGTTCTTATCCGGTAAGTCGAGCTGAATCGCAGGATCCTTCTTCTTGCGGCGAAGCATGAACGGCTTGATCAGCTTCTGAAGGTCGGAAGTGAGCTGCTCGTCCCGGTCCTTCTCGATCGCGGCGGCGAAACGGTTGGTGAATTCACGGGAGCTGCCCAAGTAACCGGGATTGATGAAATCATACAACGACCAAAGCTCCGCCAATCGGTTCTCGATCGGCGTTCCAGTAAGCGTGATCCGGTGTTTCGCGGGAAGGCTTCGAACGACCGTCGACTGCTTCGTCTGTGCATTCTTGATATTCTGCGCCTCGTCGAGACTGATAGAGGTCCAAGTCAAGCCTTGCAACGTCTCTTGATCGAGAGAACAGGTGGCATAGGATGTCAGCACGACGTCCGCTTGCTTAGCCTCTTCGAGGAATGCTTCCCCGCTTAGCCGTCGGTTTCCGTAATGCAGCATGACTTTCAGCGAAGGAGCGAAACGTTCGATTTCTTTCTGCCAATTGCCTAGAACGGAAGTCGGGCAAACGATCAGGGAAGGGAGCCTGTTCGGATCCGACTCCGGAGTATTCTCCTTGATATGCAGCAGATACGCGATTAGTTGAACGGTTTTGCCCAGACCCATGTCATCCGCCAAGCAGGCTCCTAGACCAAATCGGCGCAGGAAAGCAAGCCAGGCATAGCCTTCTTGCTGATAGGCCCGCAGCTCTGCCCGAAGTCCGTAAGGGACGGGCAGCTTCGGATGCTCTGTCTGCTGGTTGAGCTGCCCGATGAGCTTGATCAGATGCTCGTTCAGCTCCACCTCTAGCTTGATACGTTCCGCAAGCTCGGCTTCCTGTTCCGCCGAATTGCCCTCCGTCTCCGCGAATGTTCCTTCTCCTCCGAGCAGGTGGAGCTGGAGTACGTCCTGGAAGGAAAGGCCTTGCCGCTTGTCCACGGATGCCATCGCTTTGCGAATTTGAGCGAGCAAAGCAGGATCAAGCTGAATCCATTCCCCGCGAAAACGAACCAACCTCGCGTTGCGCGCGACGAGCTCGGCGAACTCCGCTTCGGATAGGTCGACTTCGCCGATCGCGATTCGCCAGTTGAAATCGATAATCGAATCAAGACCGAACAACGAGCCGCCTGTCCGCGATCCTTCGCCGGAGCTAACCTTGGCCCGAAGCCGCGGCTTCTTGCGGCTGGCGGTTTCCCACCAAGCGGGCAGAAGCACTTGCCAGCCTGCTTCAAGCAGCCGTTGGCTGTCCGCGGTCAAGAATCTCCATGCGGCTTCATCATCCAGAAGGTTGGAGAGGATATTATCGCGATCATGGCTTAGCCTATCGGGAGGCAAACTCGCCCGCAATCTCTCCAACCAGCTGTTCGAACGCAGTCTGACATGCGCCGTCCAGGAACTCGGCCAAGAGCCGAAAACATCGCCATCCTCCGCAAGCCGCGCGGGGAATATCGCCGCCGCGTCCCGCTTATCCTGCAGGACAAGCTGAAGCCGCCATGCCTCTTCCCCGTCGCTCGGCTCCAGTAGCTGCAGAGCGGGCCGAAAGGGAGCATTGTCTGCTTTCCAGCCTATTACGATCAACCATTCCTTCTCGTCAAGACCCGTATCCGTCGTGTTGTTCCGAGCGAATAATAACGGAAATTCCCTTCGTAAATCCGAAGCCGTTGCTTCCGAACCGTAATGTGCGTGGAAGACCGACGCAGAGAACGCGGCCCTCAACCCATCGACAGCATCGGCGTCTTCCTCGTCTACGTCTAACGCGGCCTGTTCATCCGTTTCCAAAGCTTCCTCATCCCAAGTCCATAGCAGTTTGCCTGTTTGGAAGGCAGAATAGCTTGGGAGATATTGCTTCTCTCTAAGAAATTCGGCCAGCTTGGGTGCAAGCTTCACGAGAAGCCGAGCGGCAAAATTGTCCCATGTCCATTCGATATGTTGGAGCCGTTTAGCTTCCGCGAAGAAGGAGATGACCATCTCCGCAGGAAGGAGGACAAGCTCTAGTCCTTGGATATGGCGGACCTCCAGCTCGGTTCCGTAGAAGGATTCTTCATGCCAAGCGAACAAGCTCTGTTTTAGCAAAACGCCGGAAGCGTGAGTGTGTTCATTGAAAGAGCCGTGGATAAGCGCATTCCCTTGCCGGTCGAAAAGGACTTGTATGCTGATCGTTTCCGTATGTTTTCTCGTTGTCATGGCACCAATTTCCCTTTCCGAAGTTCCTCCTGCAGCGCGCGAAGCCGGCTGTTACGGCTGATGAAAGAAGCAAGGAAGTGCTCCCAACGCGGCTCCTGCTTTAACTTCTTGTATAGCTTGGCCAGACGCTTCATGAGCTTGACCGCCGCTTTGTAGCCATCCCTGTTTTTAATCAGCACATATCGTTCCACTGCCTGATGGTAGAAGGGGAGCAGAATCTCCGGCGCATTCTTCTCCAGGGGATGCAGATCGGTCACCCGGAAATCCATGGGGTCGCTGTTTATGCTGAGGTGATAATCCATCCAACGCTCCCATTTGCCGTTAGCAAGCAATTTCTCTTCATACAGTGCACGCGTATGCGGCAGCAAGGAGACGAAGGTGTCCCACATTAGAGATTCAACTTCGGGCAGATGATGAACGGCCAGCTCCCAGAAGTCCGTATAAGGACGAATGCTCGCATTACGCCGAAGGTTGAGCAGCGGAGTGATCTCTACGAGCCACTGCGTTAGACGCTTCCACTGCCCGGATTGCGAGAGATGGGCTAAGAAAGGCGTTAACGAGTCGGATGGAATATTGGAGATCTCGTTGGCTTCGGTAAGCAGCCTGAGAGCTTCTTGATCGTTGGTTTGATATTGATACATGGCGGCTTGCGCCACTCTTCGCGCTAAGGGAGACAAAGACTGCCCAGCATCGCCGGAGGCGCGTTCCAATTGGAGCAGTTCCTCGGAATAAATAGGAAACGCATCTTGGGTCGCGGGATGTATCCATTGGCTCCAGATGGCTTGGTAATGCGACAGGAAATAGTGGTTATTGTTCGTTTCCGCCAGCATTTCGTTGCGCAAATAGGTTAAAGTCTGTTCGACCAGCTGTTCGTTGGACTGCTTTGCAGCCATGGTTGCCGCGTTCGCGATGGATTGCCCGATAGACTCCTGTAAATCGGAAGCCGCGTGATGCGTGTGAAAAGCCAAATAAGAATACACGTATCCCGACTGGTCCTGCGGTTGTTTCGTAAGCTTCGACAGGACGAACAACTGCGCGTGCAACGCATACAGCTGCTCAAGATTATCCGGGAGCGAAGGCTTCATTCGGAGAAGAGATTTCAGCGAATCGTGCACGAACTGCGTATTCCTCGAGCCCTGCGTCAGCGATTCGTTTCGGAGCTCGAATAGCTCATGCCATTGGGCGATGCTCATCTCGGGTATGCGTTGGGCTTGCTCCTTCAGCAGTCTTTCGTTCTCCGCCGCTTTCTTTTCCGCCAGCTGTTTTGCTTGGTTGTAGGATTTGGCATGGGAGGGTTTAGGATCCGGTCTCGACATCGCAGTCATCTTGGCGTTCACGAGCGTATGGACCGATCGATTATGCATGTCCGCGTATTTCAATATCACGGCGAACATATGCTTGCAGAAGCCGTTAACCGGACAGTCGCAGTAGCTTGCGGTGAAGAAATCGAGGTTGATTTCTACGAAGTAGCGCTCGGTTCCTTCCACTTGGGCTTTCACATATCGTTGTGACGGTAACGTGAGCTTTACGACCCGGCCTTGCTTATAGTATTGAAACCCTCTGCTCAAGGTAACGTCGTCAAAATTATCCGCAACATCCTGGACAAGTAAATTCCACTGATCTTCGTCCAAGTCGTAAGTAGGTATCATAAGCAATATCTCCTATGGATTTTACATGATTACGATTTCGTTTTCGGGTTCTATCCCATTTAAGTATAGCATTTCTTCATAGCGATGAAATCAGCTGCCGGGTTGACACAAAATAAAGAATGCTTTAATTTAGTTGTCCGCTTATGACATCCTTGTGGCAGTTTGAACTCTTGTGGGGCTTCGTTACGGGACTCGGTACGGGCATGATGGCTAACGTGCTCGGCGTAACGGTCGCCAATCAATGGTTCGCGAAAGACTCAACCGTCCGTTTAGCCAAAGCCTAAATCAATAAAATCCACGCGTTAGCGCGGGGTGCAAACACTCAATCCATATGGAAGTCTCCTGAATAAGCTGTGGTACAAGTCATAGCTCAGGAGGTGAAATGATGTCATCGTTTCAATTGAACGGAATCGTCGGAGGCAAGTGCGCGATCGCTGTCGCTCCCCGCAGAACGATCCTTCTTCAGCAAATCGTTATCGATGTGCAAAACAGGCAGAGTCTCATTCTTAAAGACCTTAACTTCGAGTTTGACAACGATGCTTTCGCGATCAAAATAGAAGCCCCGCCGTCTCCGGGCATATTCATCGCCGGTGGAGGAAGCGGCGAGCTGACGCCTAACAGGGTTCTTTTCCGTAATAATACAGGAGACGGAGTACGAATCTTCTTCCTTGTCAGCGCGATCAACCGGGCAAGAAACACGCGCTCCTTAAGCCGTTCCGACAGCTGGCACATGACTCTTCTGCGGAGGTGAAAGGCATAATTCCATTGTCACTTTAAGAGCTTCATGCTATATTAGTCTCAATATTAACAAGACACGGAAGCACCGTGCTTGCAGAAGCCTTATTTCTGCTTGCACGGTGTTTTTTGTTGTCCAAGGAGGCAATTCGGATGTATGCAAAGGTAAATTATCCAAAAGGAAAAATAACGAAGGAGTGGTCGGATCGGGCATTTGCCCCGCTTATCGATTACTTGGAGAAATTCTGTCCCGAGGATAAGGACAAAATCATGGTCTGTTTGACATTCATGGGAAACGAGGAAGGGAAGTTTCATTACAAGCACAGGGTCAATAAGTCTTATATCGTTTTCGATCAGGAGGGAGCTTTGGTTTCGTTGAATGAGGGTGCTTTGAATTTCGATTATAAGGAGCTGTTTCCCGAGCCTGTTATAAGGAAGCCTATCGAGGAAAGGTTTATACATCCGAACGCCATCCAATGGGTAGATCGAAACCTGAAGAGCAAGGTGGCGCGACGATATCGAGAAGAAATGCTAATCTTCTTGCAAGAGATCTGGGGGCTGCACGTCAATTATGATTATAGCGACTTGAAGGTGGGATATCCCGTTAGGAAACGTCGCGACAGCCGATGCTGCTTGTATGTATATCCTTCTAATTACGAAAAGCAGATCGTTTTTCAGGTGATCGGGGATGAGATCGTGGAGAGAAGCTGTACCCGGAAACAATATAATGATTATCTCTGGGAGAACAACTGGCTCACGTTGGAGGATTGGAAGGTTATTGGTTTTATCCGGGAGGATCTGGACTCCGAATCGCCGGATTTCCGCGAGTTCGTGGAGAGGATAATAGAAATTGCCGAATGGCGGGACCCCGTGTACGAGATCAATTATGCAGCGTTAAAGGACATGAATCTATAAACAGAGTGGAGTTGATGAAGTTGAGTCTAGGTATACAATTGGCGCATTTGTTCATCCAACATACTCTTCAAGCTCTTGATTATACGCATCTTGGCGTGCCGAAAATCAAATGAACCAAAGAAAGAGCGCCCCCGGGAGCGCTCTTTCTTTGTGCGCCTCACAGTCGCACAATCTAAGTGGTTCAAATCCACTCGGTAACTTTACCCTTTAAAGTGCCGTAGCCGAAGCAGAGGTCCTAACTCCAACAGGAGTAGGACTGGCAGGGTGTCT
>NZ_SOMN01000017.1 GCF_004564235.1 Cohnella luojiensis | reverse complement strand
CAAATGGATTGAAAGGCTTAACGGATAGATACAACGACTTACGGAATATTTCATGAACCGCCGTATACCGAACGGTACGTACGGTGGTGTGAGAGGTCAGGGGTTAATCACCCCCTCCTACTCGATTGCTTATACGTTTATCTGGAAGCAGGTAGCGGCGTGATGGAAGGACTTCCCGGATCGGTCTTATACCGGATTTCAGGAGACGCCGGATAGTTGAGCGAGCCTCGAGCCGATAGGCTTTGCAGGTCATTCGCCTTTAGCATACTTTCGGATAATGTGTAGAGGGTGTCGCCCGAGTACAGGATGCGGCGAACGGATTTGTTATAGTCAAAGCCGTATTGGCCGCTCTTGAGCAAATCGTCCTGCGTCAGATGGGTGATCCGTCCGCGCAGATTGAAGCCAGTCTCTAAATCGATGCGATACACGTAAGCGCCTTGGTAAGTGAATTGTCCGTAGGCAGGGAAGCCGCCCGGCTCGATGGCTTCCTTGTTCTTGATCTCCATCAGCTCCACGGGAAAAGCGAGAAGCCCTTTGGACTTGGAGAATAGCAGCGCTTTAGGGTTGCTTAGCAGCTCGGAGCCCGTTCCGCGGTCGCCGATAACTTCCTTGAATTTCTCCTTGGGTTGGCTAACGTCGGACACGTCGAACAGGGCGATCTTCATTCCTTGGTAGAAGGCCATCGTTTCATCCGCGCCTGCACCCTTCGAGGGAACTTCTACGGTTTCCTTGCCGAATCCGATAATGTGATTGTCATCGTAAGGGTGCAGGTAGTCGCTGTAACCCGGGATTTTTAACTGTCCAAGAACGGCAGGCTTCAGGGGATTGCGCAAATCGATCGCGAAAAGCGGGTCGACGTTCCGGAACGTAACCATGTAGGCGCGTCCGCCCAAGAACCGGGTCGAGTATATACGTTCGCCCGGAGCAAGATTCTCCAGAGTTCCGACGGTCTTCATCTGCTCATCCAGCACGTAGAGATTGTTGGATGATCTCGCGGCACCGCTAGCCCGCATGTCCCCATTGGTAGTCGCGATGCGAAGGTAACCTCCATGCTCATCCATGGCATATTGATTTAGTACCGTGCCGGGCACGGATCCTTCGCCGATATAAACGATATTGCCTTGGTCCAGCCGGAATTTATAGACTTGCGTAACCTGGCTGTAGCCATCGCCTTTGGGCAAGTACTTCGCAATGGCGACATAGAGATGTTTAGCGGAGGCATAGATCGTTTGGCCGGAGCCGAGATAAGCGGATACTTGAATGTCTTGGTCGGGCCGGTCTAGATCGAGCGCCCCGATCAATAGAGTGCTATTATCGGGCGATTCCGGGAAATATCGAATCTGGTCCAGGGGCAGCTTCCTGAGGTCGACCGAAGAGCCGGAGTCTGAAAAGAGAGGCTCATATTGACTCGTCGCGTCGCCGGACCCGGATGTGTTCCCATTCGATTCCGTCCGAATCGCCGGATAGGAGAAGTTATTATACTTGTTCGTAATGATGTAGAGGGAGCTGTCGATCTTGCGGGAGGAGACGTAACCGCCCTCCAGCTTCGTTTCGCGAACAAGCTTGGGTTTTCCGGAGTCGCTAAGCTCATAGATCTTCGTCTGAACGCTGCTGCGTATCGCATTCGTAGGAAGGATCGACATCTTGGAATCGGAGCTCGAACCCGAGCCCCCCACTGATGGTTTCGCGGGGTCAACTTGGATCGGAATGACGGTGTTATTTTGACCTATTACGATTAACCGTTTGTTATCCACATACATTTCCTGCGGGGAAAATCCCTCATCCGGACCGTATTCCAATGTCTCGGCCAGCTTAGGTGCCGGTGGATTGGAGATATCCGCGATGAATACGCGGGAGCCGCTCAGCTGATAGATGAAGCGGCCATCGGTCTTCGCCCAATCGGCTTCATCGACTCCAGCGACCTGAATGTTCGTCTGAGAATAATCGCCGGAGCCACCAGCAGACTCTTCCGAAGGTGCGGCAGGGGAAGTATCCTTGCTATCGGTCGTTACTGCAGCCCCACCGGATTCTGCTATGACACCCCCGAGATAGTAGCCGTTAAAGGTCTCCATCTGTTTAATTAGTTCATTTAATTTCTTGGTCGTGCCTACGATAGGAAGCTGAGTAGGGTCGTCAATGCGGATCACTTTGTTGATGCCATCCCATGCGACGACTGTTCCGAGCGATTCCGATAGAGCACGCAATGGAACATAGGTCAAATTGCCCCGCGATAACGGTGCCACATCAAGGTTAACCGAACGCCCTTTGGCTTTCATTAATTTGGATCCCAGCGTTAACGTCGAAGAACGGTCTCCGCGGCTAAGCGTGACGGTATTCTGACTGTTATTCGCCTTATTCCACGAGACTTGTGCATGAAGCGCCTCCGCCACCTCGCGCAGAGGGACCATCGTTGTCTTGTTCTCTACGAAAACGGGGGTCGATAGCGATAGAGGCTTTCCGTTAACCTGAACCTTGATGCTTGTCTGCGCGGGCACGGTTGGGTATACAGCTCCGGTGACTGAAGGAACTGCCAACAGGATGCACAACAACAATGCGGCGACAAAACCTTTTCTACGCATGAGTATATCCTCCTTGGGATCGTTGGGGACTTCCGTTACGTTCATTGACGCAAATTGGAAGGGATTGGTTGCGGGGATGCGCGATCAAATTTGAGAATACTTTGGATCTTCTCTCTCCTAGACAAGAATGCCGCAGTCTCGGAGACTGCGGCATTTTGTGGGGGTGGAGCTTCGTCGTTTTATTGTAATCGACCGATAAATAATAATTTTTTTACGTCTATCTGATCCATGCCGCCATCAATTATCCGCTGAACATCTTGCAGGGTCTCTTGAAGCGAAACGGTGACTCCGGCAGTCCCCGTAAAAGTCTCGGCTACGTATAATGGCTGAGTAAGATAGGCTTCGAGGCGCTCGCCACGCGCATAGGTTCGAGTTTCGGAATCGGGTAGCCCGTCTCTGCCATGCGCTTGAACCAAGAATCGCAATTCCTTGTAACGGCGCAGCAATCTCTTAGCTTTTTGCACAACGGCAACCCCCAATTAATCCCAGGCCTGCCGCTTCGACTAACTTACTTTCTCTTTCCCCGGAAAATAAAGTAATAATACAATGCGGAGGTAACGTAGAGAACTCCCGTGATGCTGAACGTGAGCACGTATCCCCAGTAGGTGCCGAAATGGGTGATGATACGAGGCTGTACCTGCCCCATGGATGCCCAACCTAGCATGAACACGGTTTGAGTGAGCGAATTGGCGATGCCTCTCCGCGAGTCCGATATTCGATCGACCAGGATGGAATTTTGAATCGGATTCGCGGCGTTCATGAGCGCTTGCCGGAACAAGAAAGCAATGCCCGCGACCAGCAGCAGATTCGTAAACCCGGTAAGAAGCAAGAACGGCAAGGACAGCAGTTGAAAAATAACGACCGCTCGTACTTGTCCGACTTTGCCCACGAGAGTAGGACCGATCAGCATGGAAAGTACCGTCATGACTTGTCCAAGCGAGATGAGCAAGCCGACGGCAGACAGCGAGACGGAGAAGCGATCCGTGAAATAGACGTTCAGATAGGGAACGACCATCCCCGATCCGAAGCCGATGAGCAGTTGAGTAAATGTAATCTTGCTAATTAAGCTCCATTCGCCTTGAACCGATTTCGTAGGCGCGGAAGCGGGCTTTCCAACAGCAACATTCTCATTCTCTTCTTCGACAATAACCGTACGCTTCACCAAAGCAAGAGGGAGACAAGCCACGATGCTCATGACCCCTCCCGATAGCAACGCAATTCTCAAGCTGGAAGTCTCGCTCGATCCGAGAAGCTGGAGGAGGTCGCCTAGCAGACCGCCGCCGAAGCTGCCGATGACCTGAGCGGCGAGCATGACCGAGAAGTGAAAGCTGAATAGCCGTAAGCGCTGTTGTTTGGTAGAGTTCGCCGCGAGGAACGGTACCGCGGTCACTTGGAAGAACGCGGTAAACATTCCCGACAGCAACGCAAAGCTTTGCAGCCCGAATTCCGACACGGCAAAGGAGCTCCCGATGTAGGAGCTCCCCGTTATGAGCATCCCGATCATCAGGATGATTTTGCGGCTCGACCGGTCCCCTAACAACCCGATGGGGATAATCATCAACGCGGCTGCTAAAGACTGCACGCTAACGATTGATCCGATCATTCCTTGCGGATAGCCAAGAGATTGCACGTATAAATTATATAATACCGAAAATACGCCAGTACCGATTTGATAAAACACATTTGCCAAGAAAAACAACCGTATGTTGCGATTCCACGTTAAAAATTCCATTTTGGCTTGCCGTAACCATTGCATTGCTATACCTTCATTCGCCTAAGATGAATCCAATCATTATACCATAACGGAACATAACGTATGGCTGGGAATGAATGCGACAGAACCGATATTTCATTCAGGGACTAACGTAGAGGAAGGGAGTTCTGGTGACTCGATACGTGCCTTCTAGCGACTTTTCCGTTAAAAGATTGGCTTTGATTAAAGCCGAGATTTTGGCGGCATCCGCCTTGAAGAGCACCTTCCACAGCTCCGGATCGGGTAACGCGTCTATCAACAGCTGATCGTTATAGTGCTTTTTATCCTGATAGATGAGTTTGAGCGTATAATTCTCTAATTGGAATTGCACGTCCGCGGGATAGGCTGCAATGATCTCCTGTCGAAGAGACTCGAGTTCCTCCTCCAGCTTTTTTTGCTGCATTTTCAGTTCGCAGAAACGGGTAAGCTTTGCATTTTCCATAGGGCACCACCTTAACTAATATGATGAACTCTATGAAAGCCGATGCCGTAATATGCGATTTCGTTTTCCGATGCTATAATGATTTAGGAAAAAAGGGTTCCGGGAATGGAGAGTAACCATTACGATGATAAGAAAAATTGCGGGCTTAATTGTTCTAATACTTATGGCAGCATTTTTGGCAGTGGCTTGCAGCTCCGAATTAACGGCAAACTCGCCCCCAACTCCGACGCTAACGCCTACCGAGACAGTGCAACCATCAACGACGGCACCGGATGTGGTAAAGGAACCGGGCTCCAAGGGCTTCCTATGGAAAATATCTGGAGGCAAAAACCCGAGTTACCTGGCAGGGACGATCCATATCGCTAGAAAAGCGATGTATCCTCTGGATCCTGATCTGGAGCAAGCCATAGAGGATTCCGACTTTGTCGCTCTCGAATTGGATTTAACTAAGGTTGACAAGAAGAAAACTTTAGAAGTTGTCAACGAGACGGCTTTGCTCACGGACGGCACCACCTTGAAGGATCATGTGCCCGAAGAGGATTACGAGAAATTCAAGAGGATTCTGAAGAAGTCGATACTCGGTGCAGGCGCCTCCGCGTTCGATAATTACGAGCCTTGGTATGCGGCGATGACGTTAGAGAGCCTGCCGGCGATGAAGTATATGCTGACCGACGGTATAGATGAACATATTGCGAAGCAAGCCCATAAAGACGGCAAAACCGTTATCGAGCTGGAGAGCATGGAGTCGCAAATCGGAATCTTTGATGAATTTTCGGATGAGTTGCAGCAATTATATTTTCATCAGACGGTGGAAAATGCCGGCTTGGGCGCGGTAGGTATAAAGCAACTGCTCGATATGTGGACGTTAGGGAACCTTAAGCTGCTGGAAACGATGCATGCCCAGTTCGAGAAGGAAGGCAAAAAATCGATGGGCAAGCTATTCGACGACTACAACGGCAAATTCTTGGTGAACCGAAACGTTGAGATGGCGAAGAAAATCGATGGTTACCTGGCTGACGGAGAAAAAGGTACGTATTTAGTCGCGGTCGGTTCGTTGCACATGGTGGGTGAGCAGGGTTTGGTGTCGTTGTTGGAAAAAGAGGGCTATACGGTAGAGTTTGTGGAGTAGTTTGGGATGCTGAGGGAGAAATCGCTCCGCCCTCCGCTGAACCACGCCGAGCTAGTAAAGAAAAGTTACTAACTCGGGTCAAAGCGAAGGTGGAGCGCCTAGCTAGTAAAGAAAAGTTACTATCTCGGGTCGAAGCGAAGGTGGAGCGCCGAGCTAGTAAAGAAAAGTTACTATCTCGGGTCGAAGCGAAGGTGGAGCGCCTAGCTAGTAAAGAAAAGTTACTATCTCGAGTCGAAGTGTAGGTGGAGCGCCGAGCTAGTAAAGAAAAGTTACTATCTCGAGTCGAAGCGAAGGGTGGAGCGCCGAGCTAGTAAAGAAAAGTTACTGACTCGAGTCAAAGCGAAGGTGGAGCACCGAGCTAGTAAAGAAAAGTTACTAACTCGAGTCGAAGCGAGGGTGGAGCACCGAGCTAGTAAAGAAAAGTTACTAACTCGATTCGAAGCGAGGGTGGGGCGCCAAGCTAGTAAAGAAAAGTTACTATCTCGAGTCGAAGCGAGGGTGGGGCGCCAAGCTAGTAAAGAAAAGTTACTATCTCGAGTCGAAGCGAAGGTGGAGCGCCGAAATAGTAAAGAAAAGTTACTATCTCGGGTCGAAGCGAAGGTGGAGCGCCGAGCTAGTAAAGAAAAGTTACTATCTCGGGTCGAAGCGAAGGTGGAGCGCCGAAATAGTAAAGAAAAGTTACTATCTCGGGTCGAAGCGAAGGTGGAGCGCCGAAATAGTAAAGAAAAGTTACTATCTCGGGTCGAAGTGACGGTTGAGCGCCGAGCTAGTAAAGAAAAGTTACTATCTCGGGTCGAAGTGACGGGTGAGCGCCGAGCTAGTAAAGAAAAGTTACTAACTCGAGTCGAAGCGAGGGTGGAGCGCCGAGCTAGTAAAGAATAGTTACTAACTCGAGTCGAAGCGAGGGTGGAGCGCCGAGCTAGTAAAGAAACGTTACTAACTCGGGTCGAAGTGTGGGTGGAGCGCCGAGCTAGTAAAGAAAAGTTACTATCTCGAGTCGAAGTGACGGTGGGGCGCCGAACTAGTAAAGGAAATTTACTATCCCGGGTTGAAGCGCGGGTGAAAGCGTCCATTATCGTGTCGAGAGAAGAAGAGCTTTGCCTCTCTCGTTGATATCAAACTCATAGAATCTTTTAGTGCCTCCTCCTACTACTTTGATAAGGCTCCTCTCCGCCATTTCAAGTAAAATTTTCTTGCACGGAGCTTTAGTCAAATGCAAATACCGACGAATAACCGCGACATGGACGGGACCCGGTCTCGTGATCAACAACCTCAAAACTTCCCTCTGGTACACCGATAACTCGAGGAACTCCGTATTATCCGTTGTCCGATAATTGCCTAACTGCTCATAAAAGGATCGAAGGCAGAGCTCAGGCTTCTTGTCCAGTTCATCCCAGCTAAAAGGCAAGTAGGTAAAACGGTACCCTCCAACACTTCTGATTTTCATCTGCTCGAACGAGTAACGCTCGCGGGTGATTGTTTCTACATGCGATACGTATCCATTCGCCTCCATCGCGAACCATAGTACCTCGTAGAAGATATCCACGTAAGCTTTGACGCCGCTCGTCGTTACGATTTCATACTCCAGCACGAAACCTTCGAACGACTTCATCGCCGGCCAAACGACCTTCTCCAGCAACTTCTTCGTTCCCGTCAAATCCCTGTGCAGCATCTCCAGACGCTGACCGCTCGCGCCTTTCCTTTGTTCAGCTAAGAACCGTTCGTACTCGCGCTCGAAATCTTTGTTTTTGTTCAACATACTCTTGTTCATGGTTACCCTCTCCCTTTTCGGAATACAAAAAGCCGCCCGCTCCGGTAAAAGGAGACAGACGGCGTATGCTTTACGCGCGGTATTAAGCTTATATATCTATAATTTATCAGGTATTCACTAGTCAGGCAACATCTTTGGAGCGGAAAAGGTTGTGCATTGAGAAGATCTCGACTCGGTGCGTAAACGGATGGTTGTGTTAGCTAACTTTCTTCGTTCCCTCGGCAATACTCCGACCGACTCCCATTACTTAAAAAACAAAAAGTTGGTAGGAAGCTTGCGAAGATTGCCATCGGACGGGTTGTTGATTACTCGCCCGTTAAACACGAGCGAGGTCGAGCCGCCGCCGTCCAGGTTATAGCCGTCCAGCGCCCCATAGCGCTGCAGCAGAATCTGCATCTCGGCAAGCGTCGCGCCCGAGCTGCCGCTCTCGTTATAACCATCGGCGACTAAGAACAGCAGCTGGTCGTCCTTGTAGCTTGCGATGACCGTGCGGGGAGCGCGCTTAGGACTGGATTGCCACTTAGAAGGAATGGAAGTCTTGCGGCCGTCCTGCAATAGAACCGGCACGAAGGACGCTCCGAACTTGGGACCTAGCGCATCCAGCTGCTGCTTGCTCGAGAATTTTCCTCCGACAAGCTTGTTGTTCCCATTCAAGCCTACGAAGAATAGATCCTTGTAGGACGGCTGAAAGCCGCCAACGTATTCTCCGTCTACGACGGTCGTACTCAGAGGATAACGTTTGCCTCCGCTATCGGCAAAGCCCCCGGCATTCACGCCAATGGCGGCCTTATACCTATTAACGGCAGCTAAAGTCGTTTCCGCGCCGCCGTGCTTGTCGTTCCCGAGCACGAGCTTCATCGCGCTTTCATCCTTAAGCTTCACCTTCAAGGCATAGCTGCGGAAATTCCGCGTGCCCAAGTAGAATAATTGCGCCTGCAGCTTGTCCGACTGAATGGTGGCTGCCGGCGCTCCGAGCTTCCTCGTAATCCGTCGGTCATAGATTTGATAGGGTCTGCCCGCTTGAGCGGAAGCCAACGAAGCGATTTTCTTCATGTCGGCATTTGTCTTGTTATACAAAGTAAGCTGTCTCTGAATGGACTTGCCTGTTTCCTTGGCGATTGCTTGAGCTTGTCCCAAGCCTTTTATCGCCTTGGCGGCTGGAGCAACAGGGTCAGCCAAAACCGATTTGCGGGCATTCATCGGAAACGTAGCCTCGGACAGCTCGATTCCTACGTTCGAGACCAGCATCCAGACCAACATCCCAACGAAAGGAGTGCAGGCGAGCAACAACGTTCGGTTAACGGAGCGAATGGAAGCCGCGCTCATTTGAGCACGTCCAGACTTTTCTTAAGCTCGTTCAGCTGCTTCTTCACTTCGGCCAACTGCGTATAGAGCTTGTTGCTGTTGTCCGTTTTCGTGTCCATATTATCCTTAGTAAAAGTCAGCAGTTCGTTGAGCGCTTGAATCTTGCCTTCCATCTGGGCCATTTGTTCCTTATACCCGGCCTCGAGCTTCGTTAACCTGGCGTCGTAATCCTGCTGCATAAGCGCGATCTGCGCGGATGTCTGACGCTCGAGGTCGGAGGTGACATTGTTCTGAATCCGCTCGGAATACCACTTCGCTCCGGCGACGCCGCTAGCGATTAGTACAAGCCATGCGATGGCAAAAATGAAAAAGGCGCCACGGCGCTTCTTCCTCGGCGACGTCTCTCTGTAAGTTTCGGTCAGCGTGGCGTTACTCTCTACTCCCGTGTTTCCCATTTCTCTTTTTCATACACCTCTCTTGTTGTCTTTACGGTAATATGAACGAAACTAGGCGGGAAAAGTTGCGAAGACATGATTTTGTAACATACCCTCTCTAGTAAAAAGGCAGAAATGCAGGCAATACTTTCGCCTTTGCCCCTGCCTTTGCCCCTGCCTTTGCCCCTGCCTCTGCAAAACTTATTTCAATCCTGCCCAAGCCGGTTCGCGAGCTTCCTTCCAACGACTGCGGATAAGATGAAGGTCGCCGTCGCTAAGCTTACCTTTGGACGCCGACATGACGTTCTCGAGCAAATGCTTCGGATTGGTCGTTCCGACGATAGCGGTATGAACCTGCGGATAGGTAATCGCGAAACGAAGGGACATCTCGATCATGGAATCGGAATCCGCTTGCGCGAACGGGTAATCCAGCTTTTTCATGCGTTTCACGTAAACGTCCGGAGCATTCTCCGTTCCTTCCCTTTCCCAGACGACGTTGGTGACCGGACGTTTCGCGATGACCCCCATGCTTCGCTGCGCGGCTTCATCCAACGTTAGTTCGATCGCTTCCTGATCGGCAAGGTTAAGCGAGGTTTGCAACGCGTCGAAAACGTTGGTCCGAACGGCATAGAGAGCAGCCGTGCTATCTCCGCTGTATCCGATATAACGGGCTAAACCTTCTTTCTTTAGCCGCTGAACGGCTTCGATCAATTCTCCTTGCCGAAGCACGTCCTCCGAGCAACTATGGATGAGAAGAAGATCAAGATAATCCGTCTTCAAGTTTCGCAGACTGCGTTCGATGCTGGGACGTACGTTGCGCACGTCCCAATCGGGATAAGGCAGTCCGACGCTGGTCCCTTCGCCAAGCTTGCTGAATAAATAGTAATCCTTGCGCCGATGAGATACGGCTGCGCCAATCAATGCCTCGCTGCTATTATAGCTAGATGCGGTGTCGAGAACATTAACCCCGTTTTCCAATGCGGTGCTTAGGAGCTGCTGCACCTCCTTGACGGTTTTTTCCTTTCCTTTCATCGCGATCTCGTAACCGCCGAAACCAAGTACCGAGACTCGCATATCCGT
Source organism: Cohnella luojiensis (assembly GCF_004564235.1). GTDB lineage: Bacteria > Bacillota > Bacilli > Paenibacillales > Paenibacillaceae > Cohnella > Cohnella luojiensis. The sequence continues at coordinate 97,909 of NZ_SOMN01000017.1, read as the reverse complement.
ATTTCCGAATTGTCTTTGTTCCATTGCTGTCCACCTCCGAGCTGTTTAGAGGTTATTACCCAAAGCGATAGGGAACCACCCACCCATTTACCCATTCGGGTTAATGACTTGAAGAATAGACGATAAAGTTTTAGTATCAGGGTATTGCTTAACCTAGGTCGGGTATGGGAGGTGCCGCCGTGATTCAGGTTGGATTGGCGGGATGGGGAGATCATGATACGCTTTATCCGCCCGGAACGGCGGCGAAGGACAAGCTTCGAACTTATGGCACGCAGTTTGGGATCGTGGAGATGGATAGCTCGTTCTACGCCGTGCAGCCTATGGAGCGGATGACCCGCTATGCGGAAGAAACCCCTGAGGGCTTCGGCTTTATCGTGAAAGCCTACCAGGGAATAACGGGGCACCTGCGAGGAAAGCCCTATTACGAGAATGACGACGAGATGTACCAGGCGTTCAGGGAAAGCTTGGAACCGGTCATGCTGGCAGGTAAGTTAACGGCGGCGCTGCTCCAATACCCGCCATGGTTTGATTGCACCAAGGATAACGTGAGAATATTAAGAGAGACCAAGAAAAGGATGGAAGGTTTTCCGTGCGCGCTTGAATTCCGCCATCAAAGCTGGTTCGCGCCGGAATACCGGGAGAAGACGCTGGCGTTCATGCGGGAGGAAGGCTGGATTCATAGCGTCTGCGATGAACCGCAGGCGGGCGCAGGGTCGATTCCGATCGTCCTTGAAGCGACAACGCCGGAATTCACTCTCGTTCGCTTGCACGGACGAAACGTCGGCGGCTGGAACCAGAGCGGCGCCGCGAATTGGAGAGAGGTTCGTTACCTCTACGATTACAGCCAAGAGGAGCTTGGGGAGTGGAAGGACTGTATCGACCAATTGCTCCGACAATCGGCGAAAATTGGGATTATTTTCAACAACAACTCCGGGGGACACGCGGCTAACAATGCCAAGCAGCTTATGCGAATGCTAGATTTACCCGTAACGGAAATACCGAGACAGCTAGATTTATTCAACCTCTAAAATAGAAAGGATTATCCCTATGATTAGATTCGGCATTATCGGCACCAATTGGATCACGGAAGACTTTATTAACGCCGCTCGCAGGATCGGGGACTTCGCTCTGACAGCCGTGTATTCCCGCTCGGAAGCGACAGGGCGACAATTCGCGGACAAGCACGGCATTCCCCATGTTTACGCGGACTTAGAATCCTTCGCGGCAAGCAGCGAGTTGGACGCCGTCTATATCGCCAGCCCTAACTCCTTCCACGCCGAACAGGCGATCCTGCTCATGAACCATGGCAAGCACGTGCTGTGCGAGAAGCCGCTTGCTTCCAACGCATTGGAAGTCCGGCGCATGACGGAATCGGCAGCGAACAACCAGGTCGTGCTCATGGAGGCAATGAAATCCACGTTTACGCCTAATTTCCTCGCGATTCGCGACAACCTGCACAAGATCGGAACAGTTCGCCGTTATTTCGCGAGTTATTGCCAATACTCTTCCCGGTACGATCTCTACAAGCGTGGAGAGATTCCCAACGCATTCAACCCGGAGTTCTCCAATGGCGCGTTGATGGATTTAGGCGTCTATTGCGTCTATCCGTTGGTCGTTTTGTTCGGGCTGCCGGACAGCATTCAGGCCAACGGATTTATGCTGGATTCCGGAGTAGACGGAGCGGGCAGCATTCTGCTCTCTTATAAAGGCATGGACGCCGTCATCCATTACTCCAAGATCGTCGACTCGTACGCGAGCGCCGAGATTCAAGGAGAGAACGGGACGATCATCTTCGATAAAATCAGCCGGCCGGACAAGGTGCAAATCCGTTATCGCGACGGTACGTTGGAGGATCTTACGCAAGCGCAGGAAGACAACGCCATGTTCTACGAAGTTCAAGAATTTATTGCGCTAATCCAGCGAGGGGCAAAGCAATCCAGCGTGAATTCCCACGTGAATTCGCTGGCTGTTATCGGAATATTGGACGAGGCGCGTAAGCAAATGGGACTTGTGTATCCTGCTGACGGGGCCAACTCCTGAGGAATACTTAAACCTGGAAAGCGGAGGAAGTAAAAATGAACATTGTCGTCTTAGACGGCATGACTTTGAATCCGGGGGATTTGGATTGGAGATCGCTTGAAGCATTCGGTCGATTAACGGTGTACGATCGGACACCTCCGGACCGGATCGTGGAGCGTGCCAAGGGTGCGCAGATCGTCATTTCGAACAAGACTCCCCTGCGGGCCGAGACGTTGAATTTGCTTCCCGACCTGCGCTACATCGGGGTTCTGGCGACGGGTTACGACGTCATCGACACGAAGGCAGCCGCGGCAAGGGGGGTCGTCGTCACGAACGTGCCCGGGTACGGCACGCAGACCGTCGCGCAAACCGTGTTCGCGCTGTTGCTTGAATTGTGCCATCATGTCCAACTTCATAGCGATGCGGTACGTGGCGGAGAATGGTCGTCCTCCCCGGATTTCAGCTTTTGGAAAACGCCTTTAATCGAGCTGGCCGGCAAAACATTGGGGATCGTCGGCTTCGGCAGAATCGGGGAGCGGGCGGCCCGTATCGCGGAAGCTTTCGGAATGAACGTTATCGCTGTTCGAAGCAATCGTGCCATGCCGTCTTCTTCGGATGACGCCGTGCGGCGAGTGGAGCTGAACGAGCTTTTCCGCGTCTCGGACGCGGTTACCTTGCATTGCCCGCTAACGCTCGAAACGGAAGGCATGATTAACCGGAACAGCCTAAGTTTAATGAAACCATCGGCTTTCCTGATCAATACGGCTCGCGGCAAGCTTGTCGTCGAGCAGGACTTGGCCGACGCCTTGAACGAAGGTATTATCGCGGGTGCCGCGCTTGATGTTCTGTCGACGGAACCGCCTCCGCCGGACAATCCTCTATTGACCGCCCGGAACTGTATCGTGACGCCTCACATCGCATGGGCTACGAAAGAAGCGCGCGAACGACTTCTTGCAACGGCTGCGGACAATGTGGGGGCTTGGTTAAACGGCTCTCCGCGGAACGTCGTGGGGGTATCTTAGCGTGAAGGAAAATGACCGTGTCTATCATAACCAGGCTTAAAGGCTTCAACTTTTTTTACTTTGCCCTGTTCGCGTTATTCATTTCTTTCCTGCCGACCTATAGCGCCCAAGTCGGCGTATCTGGAACTCACATCGGACTTATCCTCGGCTTGGGCAGCTTGATCAGTATAGTGGCTCAGCCCTTATGGGGAATGGTCAGCGATAAGTCACGGACGATTAAGAAGGTGCTTCTGCTTCTATTAACGGCCTCGATTCTCGTTGGAACGCTGCTGTACCAAGCTAACCATGTCTGGAGCTTGGTCGTCCTTGTCGCACTAATGAACGTGTTCTACTTGCCGACGGATCCTCTCGTGGAAAGCTTGAACTTTCAAACGTCCCAGCGTGAAAATGTCGGCTACGGATCGGTCCGGATGTTCGGGGCGTTAGGCTATGCGTGCGTATCCCTCACTGCGGGTTATGCTCTTAAACTGTGGAGTATGGACAGCCTGTCTTGGATATTTCTAGGCATCGGCATCGCGGCTCTGGTGCTGGCTTTAGGGCTGTCGGATGTGAAGGCTTCGGCTTCCAGGGCTTCCTTTCATCATTTGCGGGAATTTTTCTCTCAGTCGCATACGTTAGCCTTTTTCCTTGTCGTGCTCATCGTCGCCATTCCCCACAAAATGAACGATACGTTCATTGGACTCTACATGGAGCAATTGGGCGGGGACGTACGGCTGACCGGGATATCCTGGTTCGTGATGACGATCACAGAGACGGTTATGTTCGCGCTCAGCGCCCGGATAATAAAACCCGGCAAAGAAGCTTTATGTATGGCAGTGGCAGCGGGGCTGTACGCATTGAGGTTCCTATTGAGCTCGATGATCGGAACGCCTTACGGACTTGTTGCGCTTCAGGTTTTCCAAGGGTTTACGTTCGTCATTTTCTATGTTGGAGCGCTGCAGTATTTGTACCGAATCGTGCCCGACCAATGGAAGTCTACGGGACAAACCGTACTAACGGCGATCTTTTTCGGCGTTTCGGGCATTGTCGGCTCGACCCTCGGAGGCTGGCTGATCGACGAATACGGAGGAACCTTCTTATATAGAGGGATGGCGTTCATCGCTTTGCTTGGATTTCTGCTCGGCATTTATTTGGTTAGGAAGCCTGATAGTCTGCAGCAAAAGGGAAGGTGGCATAAAGATGGCTGACACGCATGTGTACACGAAGAGAGAAGAGATAGCCAATGCGATTACGCATGGCATAGGGACTTTGCTAAGCATCGCGGGACTCGTTCTATTGATCGTATTCGCAAGCCGGGAGGGAACGGCCTGGCACGTCGTGAGCTTCACGATATTCGGCGTTACGATGCTGTTGCTCTATACGGCTTCGACGCTGGTGCATTCTTTTCCCGAAGGCAAGGTCAAGGATCTGTTCGAGACGTTCGATCACTCTTGCATCTATCTGTTCATAGCGGGAACCTATACGCCGTTGTTGCTCGTAACCTTACGCAGCCCGCTTGGCTGGACGCTGTTCGGTATCGTCTGGGGTCTTGCGGTGGCGGGGGTCGTCTTCAAAGCGTTCTTCACGAAAAAATTCCTGGTGATCTCCACGCTTTTCTACGTCATGATGGGGTGGCTGATCGTATTCGCGTGGAAGCCGCTCCAAGCGTTGCTAGTCCCGGGAGGCATCCGGCTTCTCATTATCGGAGGACTTCTCTATACCGTCGGCTCCGTCTTCTATATTTGGCGGGGCTTCCCGTATCACCACACGGTATGGCACTTGTTCGTCCTGGCGGGTTCGATGATGCACTTCTTCGCGATCTTGTTCTATGTGTTATGACTAAAGTATTCGGAGGTATCATTCATGGCTACGAAGAAGGAAAAGAGCTTTCTAGAAGCGCCTAGAATTCCGGAGCTGCTTGACCCATTAACCATTGAGGATTACGAAATTCAAGATAAGCAGGCTTTTGAGAATAGTCGAATCGCAAACGGTAAGCTTGCCGATCAGTCAGCCGACAAGGTAAGCTTTGACCGTGTCGTGTTCGAGAATGTTTTCTTTGAGCGGATCGCCTTAGAGAGAGCCGAATTTACCGACGTCGTCTTCAATCGATGCGACCTGTCGAACGTCAATTTCCGCGATTCGATCTTGCATAGGGTACAATTCAACAACTGCAAGCTCCTCGGGTTCGATCTATCGAATTCAACGATGCGCAACGTGAGATTCGACCAATGCAACGGTCAATATTCCGTCTATCGGTTCACCGATATGAAGCAGGTTGGTTTCTTCCATAGCAACTTCGATAAGGCGGATTACTATGAAGCGAGCTTGGCGAAAATTGAATTCGTAGAAACAGGCATCGATCAGGCGCAATTTACTGGAGCGAGACTGGCAGGAATCGATCTGAGCAGCTGCGAATTTCTAAGCATCGGAGTTACTCTGGAAGGCCTTCATGGCTGCATTATCGGCCCTGACCAGGTTCGCGGCTTCGCTCATCTGCTTGGCGTGGTCATTAAGGAGTAAATACCTTTTCAATGTAACTAACTTCGACTTCGGCGGGCATTCAGCACGGAATTAGCAAAGAAAATTAGCTAACTTCGACTTCAGTGGGCATGAGGTACGGAATTAGCAAAGAAAGTTTGTTAACTTCGACTTCGGCGGGCACGAGGCACGGAATTAGCAAAGAAAATTAGCTAACTTCGACTTCGGCGGGGCATGAGGTGCCGAGATAACAAAGAAAGTTGGCTAACTTCGACTTCGGCGGGCACGAGGCACGGAATTAGCAAAGAAAATTAGCTAACTTCGACTTCGGCGGGGCATGAGGTGCCGAGATAACAAAGAAAGTTGGCTAACTTCGACCTTTAGCGGGCGTGGGCCACCGAGATAGTAACAAAAGTTTACTATCTCTGCCCTCCGGGAGCTCGCAGCACCGAGATAGTAACAAAAGCTTACTATCTCCGCCCTCGGCGAGCTCGCGGCACCGAGATAGTAACAAAGGCTTACTATCTCCGCCCTCCCCGAGCTCGCAGCACCAAGATAGTAACAAAAGCTTACTATCTCGACCCTCCATGAACTCGCGGCACCGAGATAGTAACAAAAGCGTACTATCTCCGCCCTCCGCGAGCTCGAGGCACCGAGATAGTAACAAAAGCTTACTATCCCGCCCTCCGCGAGCTAGAAGCACCGAGATAGTAACAAAAGCGTACTATCTCCGCCCTCTCCGCCCTCCGCGAACGAACAATATGACATTGTAATATCAATGTACCCTAAATGAACACGTGGCTTGAGCTTTGAATAAGATAATACTTATTCAAGGCTCTTTTTGATATCTACATCGGTTCGTGCCGAGCCGTTCATATACAAGAGCGCCAATATGTGAGGGAGTGAACCATCCATGAAGAACATGAGAAAACCTGCTCTGTTGCTCCTGGTCGCCATGCTAATGATCCTGACCGCCGCCGCATGCGGCAAAAACAACAAAGATCCCGAGAAATTAACTGCCGTCAAATTCTCCGAGGTTATACGTTCCATCTTCTACGCACCGCATTACGTGGCTATGTCCCAAGGCTTTTTCAAGGAGGAAGGACTCAACGTCGATATGAATACCGCTCAAGGCTCCGATAAGGGAGCGGCCGCCCTTATTGCCGGTACCGCGGACATTTCCCTCGTCGGACCGGAAACAACCATCTATATTTTCAACCAAAAGGGGGATAAAACGCTCAAGGTGTTCCACCAGCTCACTTCCAAGGACGGTTCATTCCTCCTATCCAGAGAAAAGCTCGACAACTTCCAATGGAGCGACGTAAGCGGCAAAACGATCATCGGCTGGAGACCGGGCAGCGCACCGCAGATGGTTATGAATTCCACGCTGCTTAAGGAGCAGGCGAAGGACGCAGAAGTTATCACGAATATCGCGGCTCCAGCTATGGCTGGCGCGTTTACTAGCGGTCAAGGGGATTTTATTCAGTTATTCGAGCCCGTAGCTTCGACATTGGTGAATGAAGGCAAAGCCTACTACGCGGCTTCCATGGGCGAAGCTTTCGGGGCATTCCCGGAAACCTCCTACGTAGCTACTTCGGATTTCATAAAGGATAATCCGGAAACCGTCCAGAAGTTCTCCAACGCGGTTGCCAAAGGTACGGAATGGCTCAATACCGCTTCGGAAGATGAAATCGCGAATGCGCTAATGCCGTTTTTCGAGGGGACGCCTAAGGATCTCATCCTTCAATCGGTTGAACGGTACAAGAGCCAAGACACTTGGTCGGCCAACCCGGAACTGACCCAAGAGCAGTTCGATACGTTGCAAAGCGTGCTCGTGGAGAATGGCGTGCTGAAAGCGGAAGAGAAAATCAAGAACATGGAAGACGTTGTGGATATGAGCTTCGTGAAAAAAAACGGGAAATCGGATTGATGGGCTTATGGCACAAATCGAGCTGAAGGACGTCGGGTTGAGCTATTTTACTCTGAAGCAAGAGACCGAGGCGTTGCGCGACATCAATTTATCCATCAAGCACGGGGAGTTCATTAGTATAGTAGGGCCGAGCGGCTGCGGGAAAAGCACGCTGCTCTCCCTTGTTTCCGGAATGTTGAAGCCGACTAAGGGAAAGGTCTTAATCGACGGTCAAGAGGTATCGGGGACCTCTCCTAAAGTGGGGTATATGCTGCAGCATGACCACTTGTTCGAATGGCGGGACGTCCTGAATAATCTGCTTGTCGGAGCGGAGATTCGCAGAATGGATAGGGGCAAGGCTAAGCAGAAGGCGTTGGAACTGCTCGAGCGCTATGGGTTAGGAGAATTCGCTCGGCACGGTCCTTCGCAGTTGTCCGGGGGGATGCGCCAACGGGTTGCGTTGATTCGTACTCTGGTGGCGGAGCCGGATATTCTGCTGCTGGACGAACCGTTCTCCGCTTTGGATTATCAAACTCGTCTGACACTGTCGGAGGAAGTGTTTCATATTATTAAGGATCAGGGGAAGACCGCCGTGCTCGTTACGCACGATCTTTCCGAGGCAATCAGCATGGCTGACAGGGTTATGGTCATGTCTAAACGGCCCAGCACGATTTCGACCGTCCATACGATTCTATTCGAAGAAGGCGACAACCTGTCACCTTGGAAAAAAAGGGAGGCAGGCCGATACAACCACTTCTTCAACGCGATTTGGAAGGAGTTAGAGGAGCATGTCATCCCCACTGTATGACGACTACCTAAGAATCCAAAAACGCAGGCTTCGCATAGTCTCGCTAACTCGGCTCTCTGTTCTTATTCTGTTCCTGGCTCTGTGGGAGCTCGCCGCCGAATGGAGGTGGATCGATCCGATGCTGACGAGCAAACCGTCTCAGCTGTGGACCTCCTTCCGGGAGCTTGCCTTCGAAGGGAGCTTATTCAAGCATACTTGGATATCCGGACTCGAGACGCTCGTCGGGATCGTTATCTCCATGCTGCTCGGAACGGCCATCGCCGTACTCTTCTGGTGGAGTACCTTCGCCTCGAAGGTGTTGGAGCCTTATATCGTAGTCCTCAACGCGCTTCCTAAGGTTGCGCTGGGTCCGATATTCTATATCTGGTTAGGCGACCGATATTCGATCTATGGCATGGCGGTGGCGATATCCGTTATCGTGACCATCATCATGGTGGAGAGCGGGTTCAGGGAAATCAGCAAGACCAAGCTTAAGCTGATGGGATCCTTCGGGGCAACGAGGTTTCAGATGCTTCGAATGGTGCTGCTTCCCGCGAGCGTTCCCCATTTTATCGCAACGCTGAAGGTGAACGTAGGTTTGACGCTGGTCGGGGTGGTGATGGGGGAATTCCTTTCCTCCAAGGCGGGTCTTGGGTATCTGATCATCTATGGCGGCCAGGTCTTCCAGATGAATCTCGTAATGGTCAGCATTATGATGCTGGCACTTTTGTCCGTTATTCTCTATGGCATCGTCAACCTTCTAGCGCGATACGCGAGGAAAAAATACAATCACGAGTCGTGATGGAGGTGACCCGTGGGACAGGCTCCGTCTATGATTGGAAGATCAAGCTATGCCATTTAAAAAATCAGCGCCGTCGCGGCTGCCTCTGAGGCGGCATTGCGTTCGGCGCTGCTCTGCTTTCTTGTTCTGCACGACTTGGGTATGAGGCTTGCGATGCCACTGGTTACGGCTTATTTCCGGGTTATTCAATCCGGACCTCTCGATCTTGCGTCGATGTTGCTTTGATTTCGACATTCCCATATTTTAGACACCTCCGTGTTTAAATTGATCATAACGCACGCTATCGGTTGTGCGCAATAGGATCTATGCGACCAAGCGGCTTGTCCGCTTCAACGAAATGGAGTACAATCTACCGGTCGAGGTTATGGCGGACGTCCGCACAGCATCGGATTCATTCACCGAAGGAGTGCCTATAAAATGCCTCATCTGCTTATCCGGGGAATTAGCCCCGAACAAATTCGCGGCATCAGCATGCCTCTAGTCGCCGACCTGGCCCTAGCATTCAAATGCCCGGAGGACCATATATTGCTGGAATGCCTGCACACGACCGCCTGCTTCGGCGGAGAGCTTGTGCCATCTTATCCCTTTATTGAAGTCAATTGGTTCGACCGGGGACAATCCGTCCAGGATCAAGCCGCCGAGTGTATTGACCGGCATGTTCGATCGCTAGACATCGCAGAGGTCGAGGTTGCATTCAGAAGCTACGAAACGAATAACTATTACGCGAACGGGGTCAAGCTATCCGCTACCGGCGAAGCAGAGCTGCAATCTCTCAAATCGGAGAATGAACGGCTCAAAGACGAACTCCAGAAGGCCAGGAAAGCGCTGCAATCCAACCCGTCCAACTCGAACTCTTATATGTCTAGCAAGCTATACGATGCGCTAAGAGAGTAGCATGTCGATTGCGAGGTCATTCGTATGAACAGAAAACTGAGGTTTCGATCCGACGGAACGTTCACGATCGTGCAATTTACCGACCTTCACTGGCAAAACGGCGAACCGAAGGATATGCGCACTAAAGCGCTTATGGAGCGGGTGCTGACTGAGGAAAATCCGGATCTCATCGTCTTTACGGGAGACGTAATCGAGAGCCTATGCTGCAAGGATCCGCTGCAATCATACAGGGATGCGGTGTCGGTTGCCGAGAAGAGCGGCATTCCTTGGGCGGCCGTATTCGGCAACCATGATTGCGAAGGGATCGTGACCAGGGAGCATCTAATGGGCATTCAGCTCGAGCACGCGGGTACGATTGCGGAAGCAGGTCCTGCGGAAATAGATGGGGTAGGCAATTTCGTCGTCCGGATTGCGGATTCGGACGATACGACTGCGGCAGCTCTTTATTTTCTTGATAGCGGCGGGTATTCGGCGTTGGCGGGAGTTGCGGGATATGACTGGATTCGTCAAAGCCAGGTGGATTGGTACCAAGCGCAATCCAGATCGCTGCGGGAAGAAAATGCAGGCGTTCCGGTTCCGGCGCTAGCCTTTCAGCATATTCCTCTGCCGGAATACCGGGAGGTGTGGAATTACGGCACGTGTTATGGGCATCGGTATGAGCGGGTCCAATCGCCCAAGCTCAATTCGGGTCTGTTCGCGGCGATGGTCCAGTCCGGAGGCGTTATGGGAATTTTTTGCGGCCATGACCACATTAACGATTATTCCGGAATGCTGCATGGAATAAGATTAAGCTATGGACGGGCCACCGGTTACAACACTTACGGGCGATGGCTATTCCAAAGAGGTGCGCGAGTGATTCAACTTCGGCGCGATCAGGATTATATCTCCTGGCATCGCTTGGCGAATGGCAAGAAAGTGCTGAATCCCCGCAAGCATTCCCCGAATCGGTTTTCTCGAGCTTAGAAGACTATTATAAAGCTCTTCCCTAATGCCCAGCGCATATAGGGGAGGGCTTTTTTCTTTTCTGACCATCAAATTAGCTCAGGGAAAATCCGAAACGGTCATTTTGATCACCTCACACGTTCACTGAGCTACCTTCGCATTTGAGACGGTCACTTTGACCGTCATGACGCCTAAACTAGGCATCTATGTTTCGATTTGCGCGCTGAAACGGTCATTTTGACCACCTCAAACGTTCACTTAGCCAATTTCGCATTTGAAACGGTCATTTTGGCCGTATGGCGGAATAATACCGCCACGTGGTTACTACTTAGGTCTCCCCATATTTACTATTCTCTATAGCTATTCAAGGCCCAAAAAGTGCCTTCATCGCGCCGCAACCTAATGAGCATGAAGCGCGAAGGCCAAAAAAGTGCCTTCATCGCTCCCTAAAAAAAGGAGACCTAAGTAGTAACCGCCACGTGGTACTAAATGCCCGAAATTCGCTCCGCGGCACCTATCGCTGTTGGACAAGTCGATACCATGCGTATCTTTTTTTTAAGAATTTTCTAATAATAGAAACAAAACGTATCTGACCAGCGTCAAACTCATTGCACTCACAGAACTGTGTCTAGTTTATAAGGAGGTAGCGAGATGAGGAAGACGATTGCGGGATTGCTTGCTATGTTCATGTTATTCAGCATGCCGTTTAAAGTTATGGGAGCATCGAATTTATCGACGGAGCAGAAGTACGAAGTGCTCAGGCAGAAAAACATTTTCACCGGGTTCGCGGATGGCAGTTCACGCCTTTACGAGACCATGTCGCGGGAGCAACTGGCTGCGGTTCTATTCCGCTTGCTGGAGTTGCCAGTACAGGCTTATTCGCCGAGTTTCGACGACGTACTGAAAACTCGATGGTCTTATCGCGAGATCGAAACGGTCAACCGGGCAGGGCTGATGAAAGGGACCAAAGCTAGAACGTTCGCTCCCCTGCAGAACGTCACGGTAGAGCAGATGGCCGTGATATTCATTCGAAGCTACGGTTTATCGGGAGGAGGAAATACGCCGGTTACCGGCAAAGTGTCCAAATGGGCGAGAGGAGCGGTCAGCCTGGCGTTAGATCGTCAATTGATTCCGCAACTTAGCGATTACACAGTGGACGCGACTCGTGGACTGTTGGTCGAGGCGGCTTATGCCGTCTATGAAGACACCCATATCGAACCGCTTCGTATTCGCTCCGTAGACCAGCTCTCGAACCAATCGGTGAGAGTAAATTTACAGCAATGGACCGATACCGCGGATAAGAGCAGGTTCGCGCTCAAGGATGCTTATGGTAACATTCGGACCATTCATCAAGCAACGATAAGCCAGGACGGGATGTCGATTGTGCTATGGACGGATCGGCAGCTTGGCGGCGTGGTTCACACGTTAACGATCGACGGAATCTCTTGGACTTACACATCCACTCCGGATGACGCGACCAAGCCGTACATCGTATCGCAGCCGGTTAGATTACCGAATAAGGTATTCGAGATTACTTTCTCGGAGCCGGTAGAGCAGAATTCCGCAACGAACTCCAACAACTTTTTATTAAATAACGGCTTAAAAATAAGGACCCTTCAGCTGTCGTCCGACGCGCGCAAGGTGATCTTCACCACATCGGATCAGACGGATGGGAGAACCTACCAGTTAACGGTCCGCAACGTTAAGGATTTGGCCGGCAACGTCATGGACACGCGCAATGACTTGTATTTCGTAGGCAGCAACGATAATACGAAGCCGAAAGTAACCGAGGTAAAGGTTGATACTAACACAGCCTTGGTAAGCGTCAAATTCAGCGAGAAGATCGATCCGCATCACGCGGTTCAAACTTACCATTACTCCATCGATAAAGGATTAGCGGTCGCTCAAGCGACTTTGAACAGCGATGGGCAAACCGTAATCTTAAAGACAACGCAGCAGCAAGACGGAAGCTTCTACACTTTAACCGTTAGCGGCATTCCGGATGTCGCGGGCAATGTTATGGATTCGTCCTCCAGTTGGAAGTTCGGCGCGGTTTCCAATCCGATCGTTCCCGTCAATCTGCAAGAGATTAAGGCCATTAACCAGAACACGGTGGAAGTGACGTTCGATCGCGCCATAACGGGGTCTGACGTGAACAATCTAAAACTGACCGCATTGAAGGATAACGGCTCGCAAGTATCCATGACGGATTGGAGCGCCTTCGTCCAATGGAAGCCGGGAAGCGACCGGGCGGTAACCATCCAATTCCGCAACAAATCAAGCAACCCCGATTTGTTCGTTACGGGTCACTGGTACGGCGCTCGCGTATCTGGAGTTTCGGGATTGGTGACGACAAACGATTCGAATTATAAGGAATTCGGAGGGACCGTAACCGATAATTGGATTCCGTACGTGACCCAAGCCGTCGTGCTCGACAGCAAGAGGATAAAAGTGATTTTCAGCGAACCGGTCAAAAATGTTAACGAGACGGCCTTCCGAATCCGTGTGAAGGACGGCGATACTGTGAATATCGATTACGACGAGCTGAACGATACGAACAAGATCGTAACGGAGGTCGTTCTCAGGTTGAAGGATGAGCTGGAAATCAATAAGAACTACGAGATGTCTTTTCAGCCGAATATCATTACCGATGCCGCGGGATGGAACGGATTAAAAACAAGCGACGGTTCAACGCCGTATATCTTGAGCTTCAGGAGAAATTAGCCGTGCGAGCATGGCAAGCATAGAATATCCCCTAATCCCCTTGTTTCGCGGAGAGAATAAAAGTTGTACAATTTGATAAGCAAGGGGAGCAGGGGGCAAAGAAATGCAATGGTTAATCGGTTACCTCATAGGCATTAATCTATTAGCGCTCTTTCTCATGGCGCATGATAAGTCTCAGGCAAGGAACCGCGGCAGGAGGGTACCCGAGAGGACGTTATTCCTGACGGCCGCCGTTGGAGGAGCTATCGGGGCTATCGCCGCGATGAGAATTTGGCGGCACAAGACCAAACATGTTTCGTTCGTCGTCGGTATGCCTGCGGTACTCATCGTTCAGGCGATTATTGGCATTTGGCTAGTCGGTAGATAACGGTATGTATCAAAAAGCGGATGCGAGAGGTTTTCACCTGACGCATCCGCTTTTTGCATGTTTATGGCGTTGTTTGAATTAACTTCTCCAGCAGCTTGCGGGTATCGTCCCATTTCTCTTCGCTAGCGCGGATAGCAATAATTGGACTCTCTCCTGACAGCTCTATGCCTTGGAATATCGGGTTGCCTGCAATATCGATTCCGTAAGGATGATCTTCGGTATCCTCTTCGGCTTTGGCAGTGCGGACCTTATCCTGCGGAAGCGTCATTCCGGTTGCTTTCGCGAAATCGTCCAATCGGATGAATGCCCCCTGAACGGTTAAGCTTTCAAAGTTTTTCTTGTCCGTAATATAGAGCTCGGACTTCTCTGTCATAAGCATGAGTATGCTTTTCTGTTGCATGGCCATATCTTGTTGGCTCTTGATTTCGGTAGGAACGAATACTAGCGTAGTCTTGATTCGCTTCCAATCGGGAATGAGCGTCAGCATATTCTGCTCCAGCGCTTCCATGTCCGCGAAGTAGAAGTTACCGAATACGCTTACGGATAGATTGGCCGGAGGCGTATTGGCGGCTTCCCTTCTCTTGTCGATGCCTTCTTTGATGAAATAGCCGGCGAGAAGCACGAGTACGAGTCCGATAATGACATGGAATTTATAATAGTGGAAGAAGTGGGCCGTCTTCGTAGGCTTCTCGACGGTGCTGATTTTCTCCGACTCGATTCCGAGCACGAGATTATAGGCCCGATTAATCTCCGAAAGGTCCAAACCTTGATTTTCTTCGTCGTCTTCCCCGCTGCGGCTTTTCTCGGATCGTGCGCGCTTCATCAAGATGAAATAACGGTTCTCTACCTGTTCCCGGGTCGCGTCTTCCGGCAAACCCAGTATTTCGTATGCCTTCTTCAAGTCTTCCAATTCGCTCACTCCAGTCAACCTTCCGTTCTACTATGAATGATACACGAAGTACGGAAGGGCGCGCAAACCTACCACGTTTTGAGTACGGATACCGCATCTCCTTCGGGAGCTTGGGGAACGATTGCTTCCGGCTCTCGCGGAGGGGTTTTTTCTTCGGCAACGAAGGGAGCGTCTTTCATGTCCATTCTGCTAGACCCTTGGAAGAGGCCTCCGGATTCGATCGAGAGCTCAAGCGCGGAGAGGTTGCCGTGAAGCTTTCCCGTAGCTTTAATGGTCAATTTCCCTGAAGCGGCGACATTGCCGATGACCTTGCCGGCTACGATCACGTTGCGGGCTTTGATGTTCGAGCGGGACACCCCGTGCTCGCCGATCGTAATGTCGCCGGCGCATTCGATGTCTCCCACCATTTCCCCTTCGACCCGTATTCCGCCTTCCGATTTTATTTTGCCTTCGAAAGACGTTCCTTCGCCGATTAAAGTATCCGTCATGTTAGGGTCGATCTTGCTTTTCTTCTTCTTAAACATCGTCACTTACTCCTTCTAGTTGCTTTAAGGTAGGGTCGCGGATCAACGTTCTCGCCGTTTATGATGACTTCGTAATGAAGATGAGGGCCCGTGCTGCGCCCGGTTGATCCAAGCTCGGCTATAATATCGCCTTTGCTTACTTTGGTTCCTGCCTCGGTAAGAATTTTGCTAAGGTGAGAGTAATGCGTACGTAATCCGTTGGAGTGAGCAATGAGTACGTTATTGCCATGGGAACTGCTGTATTCCGCCTCGATAACGGTGCCGTCAGCCGCCGCGTAAATCGAGTCCCCGGTATCTCCGCCGATGTCGAGCCCGGCATGATAAGTTGCCCGACTAGTGAAAGGATCCTTGCGGATTCCGAAGGTCGAAGTAATTCTCCGGGAGTCCGTAGGCCATATCGTCGGAGTTACGGCAAGAAGCTTCTGCTGTTTGGCGACGGCTTCTTTGGTCAACTCCAGCTCCGGCTTCATCCATTCGATTTGATCTTCGAGAGAATGGAACGCGTTCATGGTTTGATCGACAAGAAGATCCATTTCTTCCTCGGTTACAGGGAGCTCTTCGCCACCCTTTCCTCCGTCCATGGCGAATTGACCCTCATCGTCGGTTTCTTGCCCGGTAGACGATTTGCCGGCAACTTTGGCCTTATCGGAATCCTTGGTCTCAATGCCTGCCATTTCCTTTAATTCCGATTCTAGTTTCTCGATGTCGTTCATTCGGGTGTTGATTTTCTTAGCTTGCTCGGAGAGATCGGCAAGATCCGTCTGAAGCTCGTCGATATGTTCGTTCTTGCCATCGATGATCTGCTCGTAATCGCCGGTCGCGGAAGACAATTGCTGCTTAAGTTCCCCGATCTGGCCGGTATTGCCTTGATAAAGCAAAATGGCAGTTATGCTGCTTGCAAGCAACGCTGCTGCTATGATTAGTCCCGTAACGAGGATGATTGCAGATAGCTGAAAACGCATCACCTTGTTGTTCGCATCGGGGATCACCATGAAGGTGAATTTTTTATGCCGCCATCTCATGACTTTCCTCCTGATTATTCTACATCTTCATCCCAACATACTTCGACACAATTTTCGCATATTCCTTTTTTATCTAAAAAAATCAAAAGAATCAATAGTGGAAAAGGAGGATTTTGTCGCAACAGGGCGAATCCAATATAAAAGCAAGTCGTAAAGGTTGGAGCCGGGGAGGTTCATGATGATTAAGTTAGCGGGAATAGATATTGGTAACGACAGCGTCAAATTAGTCGTAAGCGGCTCGAATGAACCTGTCATTATTCCGAACATCGTATCGCCGGGTTACGAGAGGCATGTTCTTCAAGAGGAAGATTCGTCCCTGAAGGCGCTTGACGTTATGGTTTACAGCCCGAAATTGAAGAAGAAGAGCCAGCGATATTTCGTAGGCCTGCTCGCTTCGGAGGATCAGGACAACGCGGAGTTGGAGGATACCGACAACAAAGCGACGAGCGACCAATCGCTTATCGTCGCGTTGACGGCATTAGCGTACGCAAGCGTGACGAGCGTAGCTCATTCGCTTCAGCCTGGGCAAACGATCGACCAAGTGGAATACGTGATCGGTACGGGCTTGCCTGTACGGACTTACGCGCGTTATCACCAGTCGTTCGAAGAACGGCTCGTCGGCGAGCATGAGGTTACTTTCTTATCGACGCCGAAACTGAACGGGCGCACGATTCGGGTTAACATACGGAGGGCAATCGTCTCGATCGAGGGCGCTGCCGCACTGTTCCACATGGCTACGCACGAGAATTTGCAGGTGCGGGACGAAGAGCTGTATTACGGTTGTATCGGAATTTGCGAGATGGGGGCTTTAACGACGGACTTCCCGGTCGTGAAGCGAATGAGCATCGACAATCAATTCAGCACGGGCGAGCAGCTCGGACTAGCGTCCTACCTGGACTCGATCATCCGCGAAGTCGAGGATCAATACGGCTATCGCTTTCCGAGCCGCACGAAGCTCGTCCAACGCATTCGCAAGAATCAGTTCATCATTCAGCGAGTGGGCGAGGGACAAGCGGATATTCGGCCTATCGTCGATAACTACTTCAACCGCGCCGCGCAGAAGATCGTGGATCTCATCCGCAAACGTTGGAAGAAGTACCCGGATATCCAATGCTTCTACGTGCTTGGCGGCGGAGCTGCAGCCTTGAAGCCGTATATTCTGGAATTGGCCGAGAACATGCGTCTCCGTTTCGTAGACGACAGCGAGTTGCAGAACGTATATGGATACCTCAAGCTGGCTAAGAACAAAACTTCCCAGTCGGAAGCCGTATAAAACTACACATATCGTTACTAAATTGAAACAGGACTAGCCCAAGGTCTTCTCAGACTTGCGGGACAGTCCCGTTTTTTTTGTTCGGGAAGCTGGAATGGATTCTGCACATTTATCTATTGAAGCGGACCTCAGCCGCTATATCTATATAAGTGTCTACTTAAAGCATCAAGCGGACGCAGTTTCCGCTATTTGCCCATTAACACTCTATCGTCTAGTGGTTTTCGGCAAATAACGGATCCTCTGTCCGCGGGCATGAAAAAATAGGGGTCATTCGTGCAAATTGCGGATTCTGAGTCCGCTCGCGGCTAATCATCGTTTGCAGATCATCGCTCATGAGAGTTTGATCATCGGCTATGACGATTCAAATCATCATAGTAAAGAACTTCTCCTAAAAAAAGGGAAGCTCTTTGCGTTGATTAACTATATAGTTTATTTCCTCTGACCCAGATTCCTTGAAGATCCAACGAAGAGTCCAGCAATAGGATGTCCGCTGCCTTGCCGACCTCCAAAGCTCCGGTTACATGATGAATGCCGAGCTGTTTGGCCGGGTTGGCGCTTGCCATGCGGCTCGCTTCCTCGAGCGTAACTCCGACTTCCCGAACGAGATACCGGACGGCTCCGATCATCGTGAGCGTGCTTCCCGCAAGGCTATCCGTTTCCTTCAATCGAGCGACGCCGCATGACATATGAACGGTTAGACCGCCCAACTCGTAATCGCCGTCGGGCATTCCCGCGCCTGACATCGCGTCCGTTACGAGGATGACGTTGCGGCTGCCTTTGGCGCGAGTGATGAGCTTAATGCCTGCAGGATGCACATGGTGCCCGTCGGCGATGACCTCCGCCATGATCCGATCGTCGGTTAGCACGGCCCCGACGGTACCCGGTTCGCGATGGTGGAGAGGCTTCATGGCGTTGAACGTATGGACTGCATGGCGGAGTCCGTGGTCCGCGGCGGCAATGATCTGATCGTACGACGCATCCGTATGTCCGCAACTGGCGACGATGCCGTTAGCCGCAAGCTTCTCGATATAGGCAAGCGCTCCTTCCGTTTCGGGCGCCAAAGTCTGAATCTTAATGACGCCCGGGAAGCGGCTCAGCCATTCATCCAACCATTCCGGCTGCGGAGGGACGATGTACGCCGGGTTCTGCGCGCCTTTCCATTTCACGTTGACATGAGGTCCTTCCAGATGGACGCCTATCACCTGGGCGTAGGGCATCGGGCTGGACATGAAAGAACTAACGCGCTCCAGAACGGCGGTTAAGTCCTCACGGGAGGAGGTCAACGTGGTAGCCAGCATGCTCGTCGTTCCATGCGACGCATGAAACTTCGTAATG
Organism: Cohnella luojiensis; assembly: GCF_004564235.1. Lineage (GTDB taxonomy): Bacteria > Bacillota > Bacilli > Paenibacillales > Paenibacillaceae > Cohnella > Cohnella luojiensis. The sequence continues at coordinate 78,922 of NZ_SOMN01000017.1, read as the reverse complement.
GCCTCTATGTCCTCGCCGTTCGCATCCATGAAGTCCCGTCCAGCGCCTCCGTGCACGTGAACATCGATAAATCCGGGGATGACCCAACTTCCCTTCGCGTCGAAAAAGTCGATTTTGTTGCTTGGGGATAGCATGGATTCGATTGCCGATGGATTGTTTTCTATTGCAACGATGAAGCCGTCTTTAAATCTTATCGATCCGCGTTCGAGAACACCGGAGGGGGTCACGATACGCGCGTTATCGATTTGGAATTCCTTCTTGTCGTAATTTCTCATGCCAATTTACCCGCAGCCGAAGAATCCAGCAATACGATAAGATTAGGATGCGTCTGAAGAAGGGAGGCCGGGCAATCCGTCGTGATAGGTCCTTGCAAAGCGCGCTTCACGATGTCCGCTTTGTCGGCACCTTTGACGACGAGCAGGATTTTCTTGGCTTTCAGGATGGTGCCTACGCCCATCGTTAGCGCCTGCTTAGGAACATCGTCGATCGAGTCGAAGAAACGAGCGTTGGCCTCGAGGGTTTCTTCCGCCAAATCAACGACATGCGTACCTTTAATAAGAGCATGGGCGGGCTCGTTAAAGCCGATATGGCCATTATGTCCGAGTCCGAGCAGTTGAAGGTCAATCTGACCGGAAAGCTCGATGGATTCGTCGTATCTGCGACATTCGGCAGCGGGATCCGCCGCATTGCCGTCCGGGATATGACATTGCGAGGCCGGCAAGTCGATATGGTTGAATAGATGGTTGTTCATATAGGAATGATAGCTTTCGGGATGGTCGATAGGCAGATTAACGTATTCGTCCAAGTTAAAGGTAGTCACGTTGCGGAAGCTGAACATCCCTCTTTGGAATTCGTGAACGACCTGCTTGTAGATGCCAACCGGAGTGCCTCCGGTAGCCAACCCGAGTACCGCGCGCGGCGTCGTTTGGATTTGACCGATGATGATATTCGCCGCAGCCTCGTTAAGCTTGTCGTCGCTGTCGAAAGTCAGGATATTCATTTATTTTTCCTCTCCTCTTTGCCCGATGTGTAGGATTTAACCGTTTGATAAGAAAGTTCCAGACGAGGAACATATTGCTCGAAGTGCTCGCTGACGAGACCGATGAACAGAATGTCGACGACATGTAAAGTCGCCATCCTCGAAGCCATATCGCCGCGTCTCATGCCGACCTCCGCGGATGAAGTGAAGAGTCGGACCGACGCATGATCGGCGAGCGTATTCGCTCCGAACCGCGTGATGGAGAGGGTCGTGGCTCCTTGCTCCGCAGCGCAACGCAGGGCATGGATCGTCTCCGGCGTCTCGCCGGAGTAGGAAATGCCGACGGCTACGTCCTCGGAAGTTAACGATGCGGCGGAAGTCAGTTGCAGATGCGGGTCCGAGAAAGCGGCTGCCGCCTTCCCGATCCGTATCAGCTTGTGGAAGAAATCCTGGGCAACGATGCCGGATGTCGCCGAGCCGTAAAGGTCGATCCTCGTGGCGCGATGCAGGGCTTCGATCGCTAGACGGAGCTGGTTTAAGTCAAGCACTTGAGTCGTATCCGTGATCGATCGAAGATGGTTCGCCGTTATAGCGGAGACGATCTCGTTCAGGGGGTTACCCGCTACGATGTCCTGATATCGATTGGGAGCAGCCGTCTGTTGGACGAGCTCCGTCGCCAGCTTCTGCTTGAAATCGGGAAAGTTCTGCGAGTGAAAGGTTTTGCAGAACCGGGATATCGTAGCCGTGCTGCTTCCCGATTGCGCGGCCAACTCGGTTATCGTCATCTGAACGGCCTGCCGGGGATGCTTGATCAAGTACTCGGCCAACGCGCGTTCCTTTAAATGTAGACTTTCCATTTTTTCCTGGATTGCATTCAGAATGCTCAAGGCTTACACCCTTTGGTTGGAAAATTATTTTCTTATAATTTAATAATTATAAGAAAATAATTTTCATGATATAGCTTCATTGTACTTCATCGATTTTCATCTTGCAATGTGGATTTACGCTCATAAGAATTCTAAATCATTGTCGGGGGGTTACCGCATATGAAATTCGAACTTGGCCGCTGCTTGCTTAACGAACGACTGCTCGAATCGGGCATGACTAGGAAACGACTCGCCCGGACATTGCTTTATAAGCCGGAACGGATATCCGACTTTATCGAAAACAAAAGAGTCATGCCCCTTAAGATCGCAATCTCTATTGCCGATACTATTGGGTGCGGAGTGACCGATCTATATGAATTGATTTCGGAAGGAAAACGAGTCTGAAGAGGGATTAATCGCAAACATTATTTATTGTAGAATGGAGTAAGCAATTAAAATCGAAAATTCGTGCGGGGTTATCACAGTGGATTTAGCGATTTGGTCTTATGACAACACGAATAGGAAATTTGACTACATAACCGAAGAGTTAACTAAAATCACGGGGTTTCCCGCCGAAACGTTCATTAACTGGGATTTTTGGAAAGATATCATTCATCCCGAGGATTTCCCCAAGTTTGAAAACTTATCCGCAAAAGTTGACCAAGGAATACCGGATAACAACGAATATCGGATTGTTCATGCCGACGGTCGAATTTGTTGGGTTCAACTTAGGGTGATCCCTATGAAAAACGATAACTGCGAGATCACGAGAATCGACGGCGTCGTTGTGGATATCACTTCTCGGAAAATGATAGAGGACACGTTGCATCGAAGCGAACAACGGTATAAATCTCTTTTCCAATACCACAATGATACCATCCTTGAATTGGATCTGGACGGAACGATTATTTCGATGAATCAGGCGGCGGAAATCGCTTATGGAGAGGGATATGTTGCAGAAGGCCATAAGATATGGACAGAATTCCTGGGTGCAGAGGGTGTACGGCGCGCAGCGGAATACTTTCAGATGGCAAAAGACGGCCGACCGCAACAATTTGAAATTTCATCTACCGATATAAACGGAAACGTTCAGAATTGGGACGTTAAAAAAATCCCGATATATGTGAACGGCGAAATAACGGGAGTATTTGCGATAGGAACCGATATCACCTCCAAAAGGAAAATCGATAGGAAGTTACAGGAGAGCGAAGAGCGGTACAGACGACTGATCGAGCTCTCTCCGCAACCGATAGCATCTATGCGGGACGGAAAACTTATCTTTATTAATGCCGCAGGCCTTAAGCTTCTGGGAGCGGGCAGCGTATCGGAACTTATCGGGAAATCGATCTTCGATTTCGTTCATCCGGAATATGTTCAAATGGCTCAAGATAGAGCCGAGTTAGTAAGGATGAATAAATTCATCGGCACTTCGGAATACAAACTAGTCCGAATGGATGGGCAGACGATCGAAGCCGAAGTTTCCGGAATATTCGATGACCAAATGCAGTCTACTCTTATGGTTATTAATGATGTGACGGTACGGAATAAGATGGAGAGAGCGCTTCAAGAGAGCGAAGAACGTTATCGCCAAATGGTGGAACTGTCTCCGATATCCATTGTCGTCTATAAAGACAGGAAACTTACTTACGTCAATCCCGCCGGGCTGAAACTGATAGGAGTCAAGGAACTAGACGGAATTATTGGAATCAATCCGCTGAAATTCGTTCATCCGGACGATAGCGGCTTTGCGAGAAAGAGGATGGAACAATCCTTGCGGGGGCTTTGTTCTCCCGAAGAATATAGAATTATCCGGATGGATGGGAAAACCGTGGATGTTTCCGTAACGTCGATTTATGACGTCAAAACGTTAAGCGTTCAACTCGTGCTTGTGGATGTCTCTGCTCGTAAACAAGCGGAGCAGGCATTATTGAAAAGCGAAGAAATGAATCGGCTCCTGGTTGAGTTATCCGACAGGTTTTCGAGCGACTTGTTCGGCGTTCTGAAGGTGCATGAACTGGAACAAAGGTTGATTAAAGAAGTTCGTGACGTTATTAAGGCATCAAAAGTAAGTCTAATCGAGGTCGAGCGAAACAATCGGTTTTTTATTAGGTGCGGACACCACATTCCGGAAAGGTTGCCGTCCAGTCTATTCGAATGGAATCAGAATATCCTGCCCGTATGCGAAATTGTCGATATGCCGGACGGTCACATAATAAAGCTCGGAGAAATCAGAGGGAAAATGTATTTGCTTTGCATCTGCGAGAAGCCGCAGACATTAACCCTCCCGTCCTATAGAATATGGCTTGAAACGATTTGCCGTTATGTGAGCGTCCTCTATGATAACTTCCGCGTTATCGAAGACTTAACCAAGGAACTGGAGGAGATTACTACCCATCAAGCGACTCCTTCATGGCTTCTGAGGCTTTTGTTCAAATTGTCCGAGCACGAGAGGAAACGCCTGTCTCAGGATCTTCACGATGCCGCCCTTCAAGAACAAATCATTTGGTATCGTAAATTGGATCAGCTAATTTCGAATCAATCTCTCCCCGCGAAGCTTCAAGAACAACTTGAACAAATTACGCAAGGGTTGTTAGACGTCGTTTATCAAATCCGTATCACGTGTAATGAATTAAGACCGCCTATGTTGAAGGAGGAAGGAATCGTCTCCTCCCTGGAGGCATTATTCGAGTTCACGCAATTGCGCTCCAACTATTCCATTGAATTCAGTGCATTCGATATTCCTCTTACGTTAACGGACGATCAAATTACAGGGCTTTACCGAATCGTACAAGAGCTTCTGGCAAATGCATCTAAGCATTCAAACGCAACGAGGGTACATATTTTCTTAACGTCCGGACCCGACTGGATTCAATTGAATTACGAAGATAATGGGATCGGAATGGATATCAGCAAGGTTGAAAACACTTTTGTAAGCATGGGAGTTTACGGGATGAAGGAAAGAGTTCGGAGTATGAATGGGACAATAGAGTTCCGGTCATCCCCGGACAAAGGATTAGCTATTTGCATTTGCATACCGGCTTCCAATGAAATACTGACTATATAAATGAGGTGCGTTCATCATGATTGACATTCTATTAGTAGACGACCACCCATCGGTAATGGAAGGTACGAAAGTGTTGTTGGAACAAGAAGGAGACATGAAGGTTTTTTTTGCGCAAACTGCCGCGAAGGCTTTGGAAATGACGGACAACCAACCGTTCGATGTGATGCTGATAGATTTGCACATGCCGGACATAAGCGGTATCGATCTCGCAAAAAAAGTATTGGGCAATACCCCTAACGCCATTATATTGATCTACACGGGGTTCGAATTTAAAAACCATTTTAACCTGATGATCGAAGCGGGGATATCCGGATATGTATTAAAGACGGCGAATAAAGAACAGTTGGTAACGGCGGTTCGCTGTGCGATGCGGGGGGAAGCCGTTTTGCCTTTCAACTTGATGAAACAACTCAGAAGATTAACCGCCCCGGTGCAAAGCGTGAACAATGATAGGGAGACTTTCGCGATCAGCGACAAGGAACATCATATATTAAAAGAAATAGCCAGAGGGAGAAGCAATAAAGAGATGGCCGAAACTTTAATCATGAGCCAGCGTTCGTTGGAGTATTGTCTAACCAATCTCTTTCAGAAATTAAAAGTCAAATCACGGTTCGAGGCAGCGATGAAAGCCAAACAAATGGAGTTGTTAAGCGACTCGGATTTCCCTCAAACTTCACCGTGAAAGTGAATAGAAGAATGAGAATGAAACGGTCCCGTATCACTTAAGAGGTACGGGCTTTTTTCTTTCTACAAATTTCTACATAATTCCGCAAAATATTTGCGGTATCGCGCAAATCTTTTTCGGTTACAGGTATATAGTCGAGGTTTTATGATTGATATTAGTTCAATGTTACTATTTTCGAATTAGAAGAATGTGAGTCCAAGGGACTAAATGGTGATGCTTAGCGGAAATCATTGAAAGGGGTTACAGATATGCTTCACAGTGTTATGGAATCCGTCCGTCAAGTGATTCCAATTCCTGCTGTCGTTCAATCTCCGAATGTGTTAGAGGATACCGTCATTCAAAGGGATATCGAGGTGTTTGTAGGTTTCACCGGGCATGCTTACGGCCGAATCGTTATTCAGGGGGAATGCAAAACCTTCAGCAAGTTGGGAGAATTTATGTATGGCATGCCGCTTGAAGGGGATATCCTTCATAGTTTTGTCGGGGAGCTGGCGAACATGGTTGCAGGAAATACTTCTATCCTCATATCCAACAAAGGAATAACGATTGATATTACCCCTCCGACGGTGATGGTAGAAAAGCTTCATTTGCATGGATATGAACGAGGAATCTCGGTCCCCGTCCAGTTTGAAAATGTTGGTGAAATCAATATCATCCTACTATTGCAAAATCAAGGAGATGGTTAAATGGCCAAAGTATTGATCGTCGATGACGCCGCGTTTATGCGCATGATGCTGAAGAACATACTCCAAAAAGGCGGCCATGAGGTAGTAGGCGAAGCCGAAAATGGTCTTATGGCGATTGAAAAATATAGGAATCTAATACCCGATTTCGTAACGATGGACATTACGATGCCTGTTATGGAAGGAATCGAAGCAGTCAAACAGATCAAAGTATCCGATCCGAATGCCAACATCATCATGTGTTCCGCGATGGGACAACAATCGTTGATCGTACAGGCCATCCAAGCCGGGGCAAAGGATTTTATCGTAAAGCCTTTCCATGAGGAACGTGTGCTGGAATCGGTCAGAAAAGTGTTGGGCGCTTGACGAGAGTGGTACCCGTAGATCGAATTGCTTTGAAAATAATGGAAGCCGCCAATGCCGCTAACCGATAGCTTTCGGGAAGCGGCTTTTTACATGTCAACTCTGGTTTGACAGAATTTTACTCTCGGTTTATATTGAAATGAGTGTTTTGCAAACGTTTGCAAAAATAGAAAGGAGATCTCTCCAATGTTGTCTCGCTGCTCTTGTGATCGGATATGACCGGCGATGGACGCACTTTCGAATCCGACCCGCCGGGAAACAAAACCGGCTTCCATGACGTAGGCATCAAAGCGATCGCCAAGGCGTTAAATTTATCGGCCAGTACGGTATCCCGGGCTTTGAACGGGGTGTACGGCGTGAATCCGGCTACGAGAAAACTTGTTCAAGAGACGGCGAAGGCCATGGGTTACGTCCCTCATCTTGGTGCCAAGCAGCTTGTCGGCAAGGGGAGCAACATGATCGGGGTATTCATCCCGCAATTCGAGTTTGAAGCGAGCACGGGATTCATAGAGATGTTCTCCCCCATCCAACAAGCTTTGCAGAGCTATGGCAAGGACGCGATCTTCTTCTCGGTTCCGTTTTCCGACTATCCGAAGCATCGTTTAACGGAATTCATAGGCTCCCGCAGCTTGGAAGGCTGCTTGTTGTTTCCGGCTTTCTCGGAAGCTCATCCAATCATGCAGGAAGCATTGGAGCTTGAGGTGCCTTGCGTAAATTTCGAGGATGTAGTCGGACCTCGCTGCTCCTCTGTCATTTCCGATGACCGAGAGGGTGGAAGGCTAGCGGGAAGACAGTTATTGCAAGAAGGACATTGCATCATTGGTTACATGAACGGCCCGCCCCATCTCCGAATATGCAAGGAGCGGTATGCGGGGTTTTGCGATGCGTTAAGGGAAGTCGGCATTGCGCACGATAGCCGGCTGGTGGCGGTCGGAGACTTCTCGGGTTCAAGCGGGGCAGCGGCGGCTATCGGCCTGAAGGAAAGCAATCCGGAAATGACGGCTTTATTCTGCGCCAATGATTTAATGGCGATGGGAGCCATTATGGAATTTACGCGCAACGGCATTTCGATACCTGGACAGCTTTCCGTCATGGGATATGACGGGGATACGTTTACCGCCTATACTTCTCCTCCGCTAACGACGATTCTCCACGCAAGGGAAGAAATCTGTACGCGTGCCGTAGAGCTGCTAATGGGCCTGCTGGCGGGTAATCCGGGCAGAAGAGATGCGATTTCGCCTAGGCTTTTGGGGCGTCAATCGACTGCAAGAATGATAGTTTAGCAGAAAGGAGATCTGCGAACGAGATGGCGGTTTCGACTAAAGATATTATTCATGCCGACGGAATCCAACGGGTTTTCGGCAAAGGTTCCGGCGCGGTAACCGTGCTTAAGGGAGTGGATATCCATCTCGCGGCAGGCAGGTTAGTCGCTTTCAAAGGCAGATCGGGCTCGGGCAAGACTACGTTGATCAACTTGCTAAGCGCCTTGGATCGGCCAACGGAAGGCACCATCACTTTCGATGGACGCAACCTTACGGCGATGTCCAACAAAGAAAGGGATGCCGTGCGCAGGAAAGAAATGGGGCTCATCTTTCAATCGTTTGCCCTTATTCCTCTCATGTCCGCTTACGAGAACGTGGAGTTTGTTCTCAGAATTGCCGGTGTGCCCGCCAACGAGCGCAAGGAGGCGGCAATTCAGGCGCTAGATCACGTTGGACTTAAGCCCCGGATGCATCATCGTCCGTTCGAGATGTCCGGGGGCGAGCAGCAACGAACCGCGATCGCGCGAGCAATCGCGCATAAGCCCAAGCTGATTCTCGCGGACGAGCCGACGGCAGAACTGGACAGTCGTACAGGATTGCATATCATTAAGCTTTTCCGGGATTTAGTGGAGCAGAGCGGTATCACGATCATTCTGACTACGCACGATCCCGCCATTATGGAAATCGTCGATCATGTCTACGAACTGGAGGATGGACAAATTGTCTCGCACAATTAAACAAGCCGCTGCTCTCGGATTAACGCTAGTACTAGGCGGCGCATTGGCAGGCTGCTCTTTGCTTCCCAAAGAAGAGGAAGCATTGAAGCCGCCGCTCGTCAAACCCGCGCAAGAGAATTATACGACAGTAAAAGTGGAAAAGGGATCCATCGTCAAAGCCATCAGCGGAAGCGGTTCGCTTGAGTCCGTCCATACGGATATTTCCCAGTTCACGGGCCAAGGAGGACGCATCCAGGAGATTCTCGTAAAATCCGGGGATAACGTCAAGAAAGGCGACGTACTCGTTCAACTCATTCTGGACGGTCTCGACCTGCAATTGAAGGAGCAGCAGCTGGCGCTGGAAAAAGCAAAGTATGCTTACCAGCAAGCGCGTAACGGCGAAGATCAGGCGGTGAAGATCGCAGGACTGCAATTAGAGATCGAGCAGATTAAATACGATCGGCTGTCCAATCAATTGAACAGCAAGCAATTGGTCGCCGGAATCGACGGTCAAGTCATATTTACGGAATCGCTTGAGGAAGGCGATTTCGTGGAGGCTTATCAGACGTTGGTCATCGTGGCCGATCCCGCTAAGCTTCGTATCGCCATCCGCGTGGAGAACGCCAATGATATTCGGGAAGTGGAAGTCGGCGCGAAAGCGGATATAACCTTGAAAGAGGAGAAGGTCGCAGGGAAAGTCGTACAGACGCCATCCTCGTCTCCGGACACGTTAAATAAAGATCTAGCAGAGAAATACGCGAAGACTCTCTATATCGAAGTTCCGACGCTGCCTAAAGAAGCCGAGATCGGCTCCATGGTCGACGTCAAGATCATCACACAACAGCGTGACGACGTGTTGAAGATTCCGCGCAGCGGCCTGCGTTCCTATCTGGGTCGAAACTTCGTGCGAGTATTGGAAGAAGGCAAACGACTTCGCGAAATAGACGTCGAGCCGGGACTAGCCGGATCCACCGAAGTCGAGATTGTCAAAGGGTTGACCGAAGGGCAAATCATCGTTATGCAGTAAGAAATTTTTTATGCATTCCTAGAGCCAGGGAGGCTTTATCGTGGCCTTATTCGTAATGATCATCCGTAAAATGGTTCAAAACAAGTGGCTCGTATCCAGCATGTTCTTCGGCATATTGATTACCGTTGCGCTTGTCGGAACGATGCCGATCTATTCCGAAGCGATCTTGAGCCGCATGTTGGTCAAGGATCTGGAGACGTTCCAAAATGAGCGAGGAGTATACCCGGGAACGCATTGGGCGATGATGGGTTTCTTCAACGAAACGAGCGAACGACGCGCCTCGCGCATTGCCGAGATGGATAAATTCATGGCCGACACGGCCGGGCCGGGTTTTGGCATACCGATTAAGGAGCTGGTACGGGAACGGCGCACCAAGTCCGTTATGATCATTCCCGAAGGCGAGGAAAACAGCAAGAAGACCAAGCAAACCGCGACGTTGAGATCTTACAGCGACTTCGAGCGGCATATTAAGCTGGAAGACGGGAGAATGCCTTCCAAGCAGCCTGTAGATGGCATCTATGAGGTACTGCTTACCGATCAAGCGCTTGGTAACTTTAAGCTTGTTCTGGACAAAGTATTAACGCTAAAAGACGACAAGATTTTGGGTACTATCAAAATCAAACCCGTCGGCATACTCAGCAAGAAGCAGGATGACGATCCCTACTTCCGCAATACGGGTCTAAGCGATCTGAGCTCGGCATTCGTCATCAACGATGCCTTGTTCGCCCAGGAATTCATTCGCGGAGGCAGAATCCCCGTTACCGCCAGCGGTTGGTTCTTCGTCCTGGATTATTCCAAGATGGAGCTCTCGAACGTGAACAGCTTCTTGGAAACCGACAAAGCGATCAGGGCCGTAGTGAAAACCAAGGTCGCGACATTCCAAAGCGAATTCAACGCCCCCGCGATCGAGACGATCACGAAATATTTCGAACGCTCCAAGCAGCTAGGCAAGCTGATGTGGTCATTAAACGTTCCCGTGCTGATCATGTTGGGCTTCTATATGTTCATGGTATCCAACCTGATCGTAGACAGGCAGAAGAACGAGATCGCCATTTTGCGAAGCAGGGGAGCGTCTAGGTGGCAGATCGTACTATCCTTCGCCATGGAAGGGCTGCTGCTCTGCGGCATTGCTTGGCTCGTGGGCCCATTCATCGGGATGGGATTAACGAAGATGCTGGGAGCTTCGAACGGATTCTTGGAATTCGTGCAAAGGTCTCGAATGTCGGTGCATGTTAACGAACAAGCTTTCATATACGGGGGAATAGCGGCAACGGTTTCCTTCGTCATGATGCTAATTCCGGTCCTTCTGGCGACCCGGGTATCCATTGTCGGGCATAAGCAACAATTGGCCCGAATGCAACGCATGCCGTTCTGGCACAAGGCGTTCTTAGACGTGGTAGCGTTGGCGGTATCGATTTACGGTTTATACACGTTTCAGAACCGATTGAAGGATTTGCAGAGCCTAGGGTTGAATACGGACGACTTGAATATCGATCCTCTGCAGTTCGTCATGCCGGCGCTATTCGTCGTAGGGGCGGGTTTGCTTCTGCTTAGGCTGTACCCATTCGTCCTGAAGCTTATTTATTGGATCGGGCGTAAATGGTGGCCGCCATCCTTGTACGCGACGTTAATTCAAGTTGGGCGCTCCAATAGCCAGTATCAATTCCTGATGGTTTTCCTCATCATGACCATCGCGATTGGAGTATTCAGCGCCGGGGCGGCGCGAACGCTGAACAACAATACCGAGGATCGGATCCGTTACGGGCATGGGGCGGATTTCGTCCTTCAGGCGCAATGGCAGAACGATGCGCCTCCTCCGCCAATGCCGGGAGGACCCGGTCCTGCGGCGGTCGAGGTCGCAGTGCCCAAGGTCATTCATTATTTGGAGCCGTCCTTCGATCCGTACGCGAAGCTATCGGGCGTGGAGTCGGCGGCCAAGGTGTTCGTGAAGGACAAAGCGGTCTTCTCTTCCGGAGAGAAGCAAGGTACCGCTACCTTGATCGGCGTCGACAGCGACGATTTCGGAAGAACCTCATGGTTTCCGGATCATTTACTGGATTATCCTTTTTACGAATACTTGAATCTGCTTGCCGCCGACTCCCGAGCCGTGCTCATCTCGCAAACGCTGGCGGAGCAACGCGGAATGAAGACGGGCGACACGATTTACGTAGGATGGGAAAACGTAAGCTCCCAACCGTTCGTCGTCTTTGGAATCATAGACTACTTCCCGACATTTAATCCGAATCCGCCCGTAGGCTCTATCGACGTGTCCGAAGAGGACGCGAAGGCCAACGCGCCGATGCTGATCGTGGGCAATTTGAGCCGTATTCAGTTTCAGCTGGCTCTCGAGCCGTACGAGGTATGGTTAAAGATGAATCCGGGATATTCCACCGCGGAGTTCTATGAAAGCATCGAGAAAATGGATTTGCCTTTGACCAATGTCGCGAATACGAAAGAGGATCTGACCAAAGCGAAGAACGATCCTTTCCTGCTCGCTTTAAACGGAATTTTGACGTTAGGATTCATCATTTCCATCGTCATCAGTTTCGTGGGATTTTTGCTTTATTGGATCTTGTCGCTAAAGGGAAGGACGCTGCAGAACGGAATCATGCGGGCAATCGGCCTCTCCCTCCGCCAGCTGATCGGAATGCTTGCGCTCGAGCAATTGCTGACCTCCGGCGTCGCGATCATGATCGGCGTTCTTGTCGGCAACCTGGCTAGCAAGCTGTTCGTTCCGAACTTTCAGATTGCCTTTAATCCGAGCAGTCTCGTCCCGCCGTTCAAGGTGATGTTCGAAGCGATCGACTTCATCAGGCTTTATTCCATTGTTTGCGTCATGCTGCTTCTTGGGCTCGGCATTCTGTCTTACATGCTCTCCCGCATACGCGTCCATCAAGCGCTGAAGTTAGGGGAGGACTAATCGATGATCCATTGCGAAGGTTTGGTCAAAATATACAAAGCGGCCGATCTCGAAGTGTTCGCGCTGCAGGGCTTGGATTTGCGAATAGAAACAGGAGAACTGATGGCAATTATCGGCAACAGCGGAAGCGGCAAGTCCACGCTGCTGAACATGCTCGGCGGACTGGATCGTCCGTCGGCGGGAACGCTCGAGATCGACGGTAAGAACATGCTGAAGATGACCGAACGAGATTTAGTTCGGTATAAGAGGGAGAGCGTCGGTTTCGTATGGCAGAATAACGCCCGCAACTTAATTCCCTACTTGACCGCGCTAGAGAACGTCGAGCTGCCGATTCTGCTCAAGGGTAAGCGCAAACGGCTTCGCGCGTTGGAGCTGTTGGAGGCGGTCGGGCTAACCCACCGAAAGAACAACAAGCTTCATCAATTGTCCGGAGGCGAGCAACAACGCGTCGCTATAGCGATCGCCCTTGCCAACCATCCGAAGCTATTGCTGGCGGATGAACCAACGGGCTCCGTCGATTCGCGGATGGCAGACCAGATTCTCGACTTGTTCCGCGAGCTGAATCGGACGATCGGGATCACCATCGTCATCGTTACGCATGATCCGCTGCTCGCGAAGAAGGTAGACCGGGTCGTCGCCATTCGCGACGGCAAGATTTCCTCCGAAATGCTGCGGCGTAAATCGTATGCGGAGGAGCTCGAAGAGCTCGAGCGGGGAATCGTCCAGCCGGAGGAAGAGTCGCACGTCGAATATGCGATTCTCGACAAGGCGGGACGGCTGCAAGTGCCCGCGACCTATTTAGAATCCATCGGCGTTAAGGATACGAACAAGGTGAAGCTAGAGCTCGTGGAGGGCAAGATCGTCTTGACTTCTCCGGAAGAGGCTTCATAACAGGGGGTTGCCCGCGCGAAATCGCGGGCGACCCCTTATTCGTACAGCTGTAGACGCAAGGATCTCCTGGGAGCAGTTCATCCGCGACAAAAGCTGTGTTATGCTATTGCCATATGAAAACGTATTCTTGCTGTTTTGGAGAGGAATAATCCCTATGTACAAATTAATTCTGGTGGACGACGAAGCCGATGTGCGTGAAGGAGTGTTAAGCGAAATCGACTGGGAGGCAAACGGCTTTCAGGTTACCGACGTAGCGGAGAACGGCCGCGAAGCGTTGGAGATGGCCGAGAAGTCGATTCCCGACGTCATCGTGACCGACATCCGGATGCCCTTCATGGATGGGCTCCAGTTATCCGAGCAGATCCGTCGCGTCTACCCTTCTACCAAGATTATCATCTTGACCGGCTTCGATGAATTCGAATACGCGCGCAAAGCCATCCACCTGAACATAGAGGAGTTCGTCCTTAAACCCTTCTCTGCCGGGGATCTGCTGCAAGCCCTGCACAAAGTGAAGGGAAGGCTGGACGAGGAGATGGCCGAGCGGGAGAACTTAGACACCCTGCAGGAGCATTATCGCCGGAGCATTCCCGTTTTAAGGGAGCAGTTTCTCGTATCGCTTATGACCCGAAGGCTTACGTCAACGGAAATCCGCGAGAAAACGGAGCATTATGGCATGTCGTTCGAAGGCAACTCCTATATGGTATCCGTCATGCAATTGGATAATCCCGCGCTGGAGAGGGGAGCGGAAGACGCCAACCGAAGCCGCTTCGATTTCGAGCTGCAGAGCTTCGCCGTTCGGAATATAGCGGAGGAAATCGTAACGCGCCACGGCGCGCAGGGTTATGTATTCCAGCATAACGATAGCGTCGTGTGGCTTGGGATCAGCCACGAGGCCGATCCGGACGCCGTTCGCGGGAATAGCTCTAATCTGCTTGAAGAAATCCGCCAGAACGTGGAGAAATACATCAAGCGAAGCGTCACGATCGGTACCGGCACCGTAACCCCGAAGCTCTCGGACGTCAAATTTTCCTTCGCGGACGCCGCGGCCGCGCTAGACTACCGGATATTGCTGGGCAACAACCGGGTGATCGCGATCGAGGACGTGGAAAGCAGATCCGCCTCTCCGATTCGATTAGATGAACTTCAAGAGCAGGCGTTCCTGCGCTGCCTGAAGGTGGGTTCTTCCGAAGAAATGGAATCGATCGTAGACAGTCTGTTCTCGCCGCTCATGTTCGCGGGCTCGTCATGCTCCTTTCGGGATGCGCAGATATTCTTGCTTCAGATCGTGACCGCTATGCTGAAGGCGCTTCAGGAGCCGAGCCGGGATTTGGGCGATCGGCTGAACAGCGATGCGAACTGGCTTCAGGAAATCACCCAGTTCGATAGCCTTCAAGAGGCTAAAGATTGGGTCGTTTCCACATGCGCCTCGATGATGAGCCGTATCGCCAATGACCGTCAAACCGCCTACCATTCGCTTGTGGAGCAGGCCCGGGCGTACACGAAAGCGCATTTCTCGGATAGCGAGATTACCATCGCTAAGGTGTGCGCGCATCTGCACATCAGCTCCGGGTATTTCAGCAGCATTTTCAAACGGGAGACGAAGATGACCTACGTGAATTACTTGCTGCACGTCCGAATGGAAGCCGCCAAGGAATTGCTCCTCACGACCGATCGGAAAACCTTCGAAATCGCGGAGTCGGTCGGGTACGCGGATCCGAATTATTTTAGCTTTAGCTTCAAGAAACAAGTCGGCATATCGCCCAAGGATTATCGCAATAGAGCGAGAGGAGAAGCGCCGTGAGAGGCCCCAAGATCCGGCTTTACCGATTCAAGAGCATCCAGTTCCTCATCGCCGCTTCCTTCACGGTTATGACGGTTCTCGTCGTCTTCTTCGTCAGCATCGTCCTCTACAATAAATTCAATCGCATGTCGGAGAACAATACCTCTCTCGGCAACCAACAGGTTATTTATCAGGTAGCGTCCAATCTCGAATATTACATCCGCAGCATGACCGCCATATTTTCCTCCGTAGAGAACCAGATCAAATCCAGCGGAGAATTACCGAACGATTTGTTGAACGAACGATTGGATACGATCTTCCATACGCGCGAAGATTTGGTTACGATCGCGCTCTTCACAGAAGCGGGGCAACGGATGACGGCGCTGCCTTCGGCGGACATGCGCTCGAATACGCACCTGACCTCCCAGAACTGGTTTCGGTCCGCGATCGAGAACCCGAACCATCTGAGCTTCTCGGTGCCGCATGTGCAGAACCTATTTAAGGGCGAATATAAATGGGTCGTGTCCATGAGCAAGGGAATTAAGCTGAAGACGGCGAACGGGGAAGAGATCAACGCCGTCCTGCTCGTAGACGCCAACTTCAAGTTGATCGACGACCTGTCCCGAAGCGTGAAGCTGGGGCAGAAAGGGTACGCGTATATCATCGACGACTCCGCGGGCAATATCATTTACCATCCGCAGCAGCAATTGATTTATGCGGGCTTGAAGTACGAGAACGTAGAGCAGGCGCTTAAATATACGTTCGGAAGTTATTTCGACGATTCAACCGGAGTGGACAGGCTGATCACCATACAGACCGTTAACAACGTCGGCTGGAAGATCGTCGGCGTCTCTTACATGGATGAAATCGTCACGACCCGCAAAGAGATCAGTACATTCCTTCTGTGGCTGCTGCTAGCCGTCATGGCTTTCGTGCTCCTGATCACCCTCTATATGTCCGCGAAAATATCCCAACCGATCAAACGACTGGAGAAGTCCATGCAAATGGTGGAGCGCGGGAATTTCGATATCCATATCCCGATTCGCCGGGACGATGAAGTCGGAAGGCTTTCCCGAAGGTTTAACCTCATGGTGAATCGGATTCGCGAGCTGATGAAACAAAACATTCACGAGCAGGAAGCCAAGCGCAAGAGCGAGCTTGAGGTGCTGCAATCGCAGATCCATCCGCATTTCTTGTACAATACGCTGAATTCGGTGGTGCGCCTCGCGGGAACCGGGAAAAATGAAGACGTTATCACCATGATCACTTCGTTGTCGCGGTTTTTCCGGATCAGTCTTTCCAAGGGAGAGCGTTTTATTTCGGTAGCTGACGAGCTGGAGCATATTCGAAACTATTTGATCATCCAGAAAATGCGCTACAAAAATAAATTCGAATACGCGATAGAGGCGGAGGAAGAGGCGCTTGCGTGCAAGACGCTGAAGCTGGTGCTGCAGCCTCTCGTGGAGAATTCAATCTATCACGGCATAGAACCTAGCGCCGAGGATGGTTTTATACGTATCTCCGCAAAGGTCGTGGATGAGAAGCTGTGCTTGCAGATCAAGGATAACGGGTTGGGCATAGCGCCGGACAAGCTAAGGGATTTGCTTACTGACCTTGGTCGTAACGGAGAAGGATCGGGTATCGGACTACGGAACGTTCACGAGCGGATCCGCTTGAACTACGGCGAGGAATACGGATTGCAGATCGAAAGCGAGCGCGAAGAAGGCACTATCGTCAGCGTATGGTTGCCTTGCGTGCAAGAAGGGGTGGAATCATGAAGAGATCGATAGCAACGTTATCGGGAATCCTAACGTTCCTGCTGATTCCGTTACTCGTCTCCTGCGCCAGGGGCGGGGAAATTCATCCCGTTCCGGATCAACAGAAGGAGGTCGCCCTTATCGTCAAGAACAAGGAGGGCGAATTTTGGAATACCGTTAAAATGGGCGCAGAAGCGGCTGCTAAAGAGTTTAACGTGAGGCTCATCTTCGACGGGGCGACGAACGAGTCGGACGCGGATACCCAGATCGAGCTAGTGAATAAATACGTGGCGTACGGAACGGACGGGCTTATCCTAGCCGCCAACGATTATAAGAAGCTGGCAAGCTCGGTGGACAAGGCGGATAAATCCGGCATTCCTATCGTTACGATAGAGTCGGAAGTGAATTCGCCGAAGGTAACGAGCTTTATCGGCATCGACAACTATGAAGCGGGACGGCAAGCGGCAATGAAAATGATGGAGCTTACGCATTACAAAGGCAGGTTCATCATTTTGAACTTCGTGAAAGGCTCGCGGAACGCGGAACAACGGGAGCAGGGCATTCGGGACGAATGGGCGAAC
Organism: Cohnella luojiensis; assembly: GCF_004564235.1. Lineage (GTDB taxonomy): Bacteria > Bacillota > Bacilli > Paenibacillales > Paenibacillaceae > Cohnella > Cohnella luojiensis. The sequence continues at coordinate 61,348 of NZ_SOMN01000017.1, read as the reverse complement.
GCGCCTGACATGCAAGTGCTGGAGTCTGTATATTGCAGTTCGGATTCCTCGCGTTGCGGGGAAGTCACGAAGGAAATGCTGGATAAACACGGCAGCATCGACGGGATATTGGCTTTGAACGCCGTTGCTTCGATCGGCGCGGCGGAGCAATTGCGCAACATGCAACAGGATGGCGTCATCAAGCTGGTCGCGTTCGACAATACGCCGGAGGAATTGGAATGGCTGCAGGAAGGGGTCATCCAAGCGACCGTCATACAGAATCCGTTCAGCATGGGCTATTTAGGCGTAAAGACTGCCGTGGAGGCCATGGGTAAACAGAGCGTGGCAAAGAAGATTGACACCGGAACGAAGGTAATCGACGCCGAGAATATGTTCTGGTCCGATAATCAGAAGATGCTGTTTCCTTTCGTTCAGTAACGACTACGAATATCGAACATCGAATATCGAATATCGTAGATAATTCAGTAGGATTTTTATAGAAATGAGGAGAATATTGAATTCGCTTTCCCTCTTATTTGAGACATAATCGACCAGTAAACATTATTGAACAGATACGAGGAGGTCAAAGCAACATGAAAAAGAAAATTATTCCCGTACTAGCGATAGGGGCAATGCTGGCTGCAGTGGCGGCAGGTTGCGGCAACAACGAGAAAAACGGCGGCAACGAGGGAGCGGGCGGCGACAGCAATACGATCGGGGTGGCCATCTACAAATTCGACGACACGTTCATGACGGGCGTGCGTAACTCGATTAAGGATGCGGCGACGGGCAAAGCGACAGTCGATATCGTCGACAGCCAGAATTCCCAACCGACGCAGAACGATAAAGTCGACCTTTTCGTCTCCAAGAAATACGATGCGATGGCTATCAACCCGGTAGATCGCACGGCAGCCGGCGTCATCATCGACAAAGCCCAAAAAGCCAAGATCCCAGTCGTTTTCTTCAATCGCGAACCGCTTGCGGACGACATGAAGAAATGGGATAAGGTTTACTATGTCGGAGCTAAAGCGGAGCAATCCGGTTCCATGGAAGGCGAGCTGCTAGTCGATTACTGGAAAGCGCATCCGGAAATGGACAAAAACAAGGACGGCACATTGCAATATATCATGCTGAAGGGCGAGCCGGGACATCAAGACGCCGAGCTTCGCACGAAGTTCTCTATTCAAGCGATCGAGGATGCCGGCATCAAAGTGGAGAAACTCGCGGAAGACACGGCGATGTGGGACCGCGTAAAGGCTCAGGATAAGATGGCTACGTTCCTTTCCGCTCATGGCGACAAGATCGAAGCCGTACTTGCCAACAACGATGATATGGCTCTTGGCGCGATCGAAGCGCTCAAAGCAGCCGGTTATTTCAAAGACAACAAGTTCATGCCGGTCGTAGGCGTTGACGCAACGGCTCCTGCCCTGCAAGCGCTGTCCGACGGAACGTTGCTCGGTACCGTGCTTAACGACGCGAAGAACCAAGGCGCGGCGACATTGAATCTTGCGGCGGCTCTTGCCAAAGGTGAAACGCCAACCAAGGAAAACGCGGGTTACGACATCACGGACGGCAAATACGTATGGGTACCTTATAAGAAAATCACGAAAGACAATATGAACGACGCCAAGTAAACGGAATAGGGCGGGGGGCGATCGAGGCTTGCGTCGCTTACCCCGCCTTTCCTACGATTCAGAATGTATAAAATTTCGCTATCCATTTCTGAATCGTCACCGACATAAACCTATGCCGCCATCCAAAGGACGGCGGCAGCCGTTTATGCTTGTTCCGATACAACCGTCATCAGGGGGCGTGAACATAATGACAACACCGCAATATCTGCTGGAGATGGAAGGGATTTCGAAGTCTTTTCCGGGCGTGCAGGCTTTGGATAACGTGACTTTGAACGTTCGTGCAGGCACGGTGCATGCGCTAATGGGCGAGAACGGGGCAGGCAAATCGACGTTGATGAAATGCCTATTCGGAATCTATTCCCCGGAAGCCGGCGAAATCCGGATGAATGGCGAGAAGCTCCATCTGCCCGATTCCAAAGCGGCTCTTAACAGCGGAATTTCCATGATCCATCAGGAGCTGCACCCTGTTCCTTATCGAAACGTCATGGAGAACATCTGGCTTGGCCGATTGCCTTTGCGCGGAATCGGACCGTTCCGCTTCGTGGACGGCAAGAAAATGTTCCGCGATACCGAGAAGCTGTTCAAGGAGCTGGACATGGATATTAAGCCGGATACGATAACCGGCAAATTATCGGTTTCCAAGATTCAATCGCTTGAGATCGCCAAGGCGGTTTCCTACAATGCCAAGGTCATCGTCATGGATGAACCTACATCTTCCTTGACGGGCAACGAAGTAGAGCATTTGTTCAGAATTATCGAGGGCTTGAAGCGGCGCGGAGTCGCGATCATCTATATCTCGCACAAAATGGAAGAAATCTTGCGCATTTCCGACGAAGTGACGATCATGCGCGACGGCAAGAAAATCGGTACTTGGGAAGCCAAGGATTTGACGACCGATTTGATTATTTCCCGAATGGTCGGGCGCGACTTGACCCAACGGTATCCGGAACGCTCTAATATTCCAGGGGACGTGCTCTTGCGGGTGGAGGACTTCACTTCGCCTTTAGCTAAATCGTTCCGCAACGTATCGTTCGATCTACGGCAAGGAGAAATTCTCGGCGTCGGCGGATTGGTAGGCGCTCAGAGAACGGAGCTGATCGAAGCTCTATTCGGCATTCGCTCGGTATCGTCCGGGCAATTGACCCTGCGCGGCAAGCCGATCAAGATCCGCAGGCCAATCGATGCGATTCGATATAAAATGGCTTTACTAACCGAAGAACGCCGCGTCACCGGCATCTTTCCCGTACTGTCGGTGCTTGAGAATACGGTAGTCGCTAATCAGAAGAAGTACGAGAAGCCTTATTTCCTGTTGGAAGACGGCAAGCGCCGCGAAGACACGGACAGCAGCATTAAACGGTTGAGCGTGAAGACGCCGTCTATGAAGACGCAAATAAGGTATTTGTCCGGGGGGAATCAGCAGAAGGTTTTGCTGGCGAGATGGCTGTTGACCGAGCCGGATATCTTGTTGTTAGACGAGCCGACCCGGGGCATCGACGTCGGCGCCAAATTCGAGATCTATTCCATCATCGCGGACCTAGCCGCGCAAGGCAAAAGCATTATCATGATATCCTCGGAAATGCCCGAGCTGCTCGGAATGTCCGACCGGATCATGGTTATGAGCGAAGGAAGTTTGACCGGTATCGTGGACGGCAGAACGGCCACGGAAGAAGAAATCATGCGGCTAGCTGCCCAACATACGGCTTGATCGGGGGAATCAACATGAACGTTTCGATAAAAAGAATGAATGCTTTCCTGACGGATTACGCGATCTATTTCGTGCTTGCCGTTCTCATCATCGGCATTACGTTAACGGACCCGTCCTTCTTATCCTTGAGTACTTTAACGAACATCCTGCATCAGAACTCGACGAAAGCGATAATCGCGCTTGGCGCGGCATTCGTACTCATTACGGGGGGAGTCGACCTCTCCGCGGGACGCGTCGTCGGATTGTCGGCGGTTATCTCCGCTTCCATGGTTCAGTTATCGAATTATCCTCAGAAGTTTTTTCCAAACTTAGGGGAGTTGCCTATTATTTATCCTGTTTTGCTAGCTGTTCTTGCAGGTCTTCTCGTTGGCCTCATCAACGGTCTTATCATCTCCAAGCTTCATGTGCCGCCATTTATTACAACTCTAGGGACGATGGTTATCGTTCTGGGAGTCAATTCTCTGTATTTCGATATGCCGCCGAACAATTCCCAACCTATAGGCGGGCTGCGTTCAAGCTTCACGCAATGGGGCTCGGGCACGATCGAGATTGGTTCGTTCAGCTTGCCTTACTTGGTCATCATCGCGATCGTAGTCGCTATCATATGCTGGGTCATTTTCAATAAAACGAGACTTGGCAAAAATATGTACGCAATCGGCGGCAACGTTCAAGCGGCGCACGTCTCGGGAATCAACGTCGGTCGCAATCTCCTGTGGATTTACAGCATCGCGGGAGCTTTATACGGACTTGCCGGCGTGCTGGAAGCGGCCAAATCCGGCGGAGCATCCAACGGTTACGGCAACATGTACGAGCTCGACGCCATCGCGGCTTGCGTGGTCGGAGGCGTATCGACGACCGGGGGCATCGGAACCGTGCCAGGCGTTATGGCCGGCGTTATGATCTTCGGCGTCATCAACTACGGCTTGACGTTTATCGGAGTTAATCCGAACTGGCAATTGATTATCAAGGGCTTGATCATCGTTGCTGCCGTAGCTTTCGATGTTCGTAAATATTTAGCGAAGAAATAAGTCGCATGATAAGGGAAAAAGGCTGTCGATCGAGACCTTCCATAGGGGAGAAACTTTCGTCGACAGTCTTTTTTCATGCGTGAGATTGTAGACGCTTTCATCTTGTGGGGAGGTCAAATAAATATGAGTAGAAAATTAATCGGGGCTTTCGTGGCGATATCGCTCATCGTCGCATTAACAAGCATGTTGTCCTATCTATTCATCCAACGTATTCATCAATCCTCGGAAAGGTTATTGAATCATCAAGCCGAAGTTCTGACGAGCGTTGCCCGAATACATAGTCTAACAGAAAGTCAGAAAGGCTTGTTGTTCCGCTATTTAGTAAAGCCGGACAAGGCGTTGGAGCAAGAGCTTGGTATGGTGAACCGGCAGTTGGAGGAGGAAATTGTCAGGTTGTCGGCTTCGACTTTGGAAAACGGCGTGGGCATAGAGGCCCAAAGCTTGCAAGAATCTAATCAGACGTTCGCCCGGTTGGTAGCCAAGGTTACGGATTACGTTCATCAAGGTAAGCCGGAATTGGCAAGCTCCGAAGCAGAAATGTGGGCTGTTCCGACGACAGACACGATGAGCCAAGCAGCCATCAGCATACAGGAAAGCGAACAAAAATGGATGGGCGAAGCTAAAGTCGCTAACCAGGATCGGGTATACGCGACGATCATGATCTTAGCGGGAGCAAGTTTGCTAGCGCTTTTGCTGGCGGTCATCATTGGCTGGCTGCTGTCGCGCATGATCGTTAGACCGATGAAAAGTTTGGTGGCAGCCGCAAGTCGGATTGCTTCCGGTGATCTGACGGGGGATCGAATCCAGGTGCGCAATCGCGACGAGCTGGGTAAATTGGCCGATGCCTTCAATGAGATGAAGGAAAATCTGCATGGGCTCATCCGACAAGCAGGCTCCAATGCGGGTCAAGTGGCGAACGCGGCGGAAGGCTTGCGCAATCATAGCGAGAAGCTGGGAGGCTTATCCGAGGGAATCGCCGAGGTCATTCAGCAGATTGCTTCAGGCTCGGAAATGCAGTTGCTGAACGTTCATCAAGGAGTATCGGAAATGGAAAATATGCTCGTTTCGACGGCGGGAATCGAGAATGCGACCGGAATTGTCAGCGATCGTTCGATGCTTGCTCTTGAAGCCGCAACCGCGGGCAAGCATTCGATCGGACAAGCGATGCGGCAGATGGAAACGATCCGCGGGCAGATGGACGGACTGGCTTCCGCGGTACAACGGTTGGCCGGGCGGACGGCTCATATCAATCGTACCGCCAACGTGATTTCTACGATCGCGAGGCAAACGAACATGCTGGCGCTTAACGCGTCCATCGAGGCATCCCGAGCTGGCATTCAGGGGAAAGGGTTTGCGGTGGTTGCGGAAGAGGTTCGCAAATTATCCGGACAAACCGCCCAAGCCGCGGGAGAAGTCGGTTCGATCACGGATAACATTCGCGATGAGATGGACGAGGTTGCGGCTTCGACGGATTCAGGGTACCGGGAAGTATCGATCGGCATCGAGATCGTTCGGCAAGCAGACGAAGCTTTCGCCAGAATCGAAGGCGCGGTAGCTGAGGTGGCGCTTCAAGTCAAGGAAACGATCCGGCGTTCCGCGGATATGGCCGAACGGTCTAGCGCGGCATCGCAGGCGATGGAAGGCATTCGCGAGGTTACGGAGCAAACGGCGGCCGGAGCCCGCGGCGTCACGAATAGTACGGAGGAGCAATTCGCGTCGATGGAAGAAATTATTGCTTCGGCGGCGCTTCTAAGCAAGGAGGCCGAGGAGCTCCAAAGCCGAATCGCCAGATTCAAGGTGGAATAGTCGGTTTCATACCGTCGCGGAAAATGGTAAGCTGTTCTCAAAGCGACGTGATGAAGGAGACTTTTGGCGTGATAACAAAGGCTAATCTACCTATAGATTCGGTAATTCCCGAGTTGCGGCAATCGCTCGCCGACAATCGCAATGCGGTTCTGATTGCGGCGCCGGGTGCCGGCAAAACCACTCGCGTGCCGCTGGCATTGCTAACAGAACCGTGGCTTGCCGATAGGAAGATCATCATGCTGGAGCCGCGGAGGCTTGCCGCTCGCAGCTCGGCTAAATATATGGCGGATAAGCTTGGCGAACAGGTAGGGGAAACGGTTGGCTACCGGGTGAAAATGGATACGAGGGTAAGCTCCCGCACCCGGATCGAGGTCGTAACGGAAGGCGTACTCACGAGAATGCTGCAGGCCGATCCCGCTCTTGAAGGGGTCGGTCTTGTTATCTTCGACGAGTTCCATGAGAGGAGCCTGCAGGCGGACTTGGGTTTGGCGCTATGCTTGCAATCACAAGCTTTGTTGCGCGATGACTTGAAGTTGCTCGTCATGAGCGCCACGTTGGAGGCTGAACCTGTTGCGGGCATGCTTGGCGGAGCTCCCATCGTCAGAAGCGAGGGACGCAGCTATCCCGTGGAGACGATATATCGCCCAAAGATGGCTAGCGTTCCTATGGAAGAAACGGTAGCCCAAGCAATTGCGGATGCTCTGCGTTCGCATCAGGGAGACGTACTCGTCTTTCTTCCTGGAGTCGGAGAAATTCGGTCCGTGGAAGCGAAGCTGAGAGGAAAGCTGCCGGAGGCCTCAATGGTTCGGATCGTTCACCTTCATGGGAGTCTAACGGCGGATGCTCAAGATCAAGCGTTAGCGCCATTGCCTCCGGAGCAGCGAAAGGTCGTGCTGGCGACCTCCGTGGCGGAGACGAGTTTAACCGTGGAGGGCATTACGGTCGTCGTCGACAGCGGCTTAATGCGTACGTCCCGATTCTCGCCGCGTACGGGGATGTCCCGACTGGAGACCTTGACGGTATCCGCCGCCTCGGCGGACCAGAGGCGGGGGCGCGCCGGACGGCTCATGCCGGGAACATGTTACCGTTTATGGAGCCGCGAGGAGCAGCAAGCCTTGTCTCCGCGCAGCTCGCCCGAGATCTTGGAAGCGGATTTGGCTCCGCTTCTATTGGAGCTATCCGTCTGGGGGGTGCAGGATGCCGATGAGCTGGAATGGCTGGACTCGCCTCCTGCGCCGGCGTTGCAGCAAGCACGGGATTTGCTTATTCAGTTAGGCGCGTTGGATAAGAGCGGACGAACGGTTACGCCGCATGGCAAGCTGATGGCGGAGTTCGGCAAACATCCGCGAATGGCCCATATGCTGCTTCGGGCAATGCCGCTCGGCCTTGGCGATATGGGTTGCGAGCTTGCCGTAATCTTGGGTGAACGGGATTTTATCCGCTATGAGGGAAGAGCTGCGAATGTGGACATTCGACTTAGGTTGGAGGCTCTTCGGGGCAGGGGAGCATACGCGGTGGAAGAAGGAACGAGGCGAAGATTGACGGAAGAGGTCAAGCGGCTGCGACGGGAACTGGATATTGGCTTCGCTTCGGCTTCCGAATCGTCTGTTGACGATATTGGACTGTTGCTCGCTTTCGCGTATCCGGACCGAATCGGCAATCGCAGGGACAATGGCAAATACCTGCTTAGCGGAGGCAGGGGCGCAGAGTTCGCCTTCGGGCAGGCGCTTGCCCACGAGCCATGGATCGTCGTGGCGGATGTAGACGATAAGGGATCTGACAGCCGGATTCGCGCGGCCGCCCCAGTCGACTTCGAGCAATTGGAAGCTAACCTGCAAGATGAATTGCATACGGAAACGCAAATCTACTGGGATACCGTTTCGAAGTCCGTTCGCGGTCGCGCCCGCAAGAAGCTGGGGGCGTTGCCAGTCGAGGAAACGCCACTGAGCCGTCCGCCTGCGGATCAGGTGTTACAAGCTCTGCTTGAGGGGATTCGCTTGGAAGGATTGGAGCTGCTGCCGTGGACGAAAGCGGCGCGTCAGTTGCAAGAGCGGACCGTGTTTATCCGTCACCACGATTCCTCGTGGCCGGATTTGACGGACGATGCACTTATTGGTTCTATAGAGCAATGGTTGGCGGGTTATTTAGAAGGGATGAAGAGCCGTTCCGATCTTCAGAGGTTGAACCTCAAGGATTTACTGGAGTCGATGTTATCCTGGGAGCAAAGACGGGAACTGGAGAACAGCGCGCCGACCCATTGGACGGTTCCAAGCGGTTCCCGGGTTCCGATAGATTACGGCGACATCGATGCGCCAACCGTATCCGTCCGCTTGCAGGAGCTGTTCGGCTTGCCGGAAACTCCCCGCATCGCGGGAGGCAGGGTGCCGCTGACGTTGAATCTGTTGTCCCCGGCCCAGCGACCCGTGCAGGTGACGCGGGACTTGGCCAGCTTCTGGAGCAACGCCTACTTCGAGGTAAGGAAGGATTTGAAGGGGCGTTATCCCAAGCACTACTGGCCGGACAATCCGCTGGAAGCCGAGGCGACCCGACGCGTCAGGCCATCGAAATAATGACGAGAATACGGTGCGGCTTGGACACCAAATAAGTGAGAATGGAGGGCTTAGTATCTGATGAGTAAAATATTGCTGTTCATCGGTTTAACTTGGTTGTTCGGAAGTCCGTTCATAGCGATCCTGGTGTTGCTTATCATTATCTATGTTTTGGAACGACGGTTTATTGGGTTATCGCCGAGTTTAGTACGTCCGTTCCGCAGGCGTAATTCCATCGCGAAGTGGAAGCGCCAGCTCCATCTAAGTCCTCATGACGTCTCGGCTAAATCCGAACTCGCGCGATTATTAATCGAGAGCAAGAAGTATCATCAAGCTCGAGAAATCCTTCTCGGAATCGAGAATCAGATGGATCATTCCGCAGAGTACTGGAGCGACAGGGGGACTTGCACCCTTGCATTGGGAAATTCGGAGGATGGGGAGCGGGAGATGCGGCTCGCGCTGTCCATAAGCCCTAGGGTTAAGTACGGTCAGCCGTATTTGCGTCTCGCCGAATCGTTCTCGAAATCGGATCCGGTTAAAGCCATCTCTTATCTGCAGGAATTCAAGACCGTTAATTCTTCCTCCTGCGAAGCATATTACCGGCTAGGCTCGGTATATGAGAGCCTGGGACAACCGGAGGAAGCGGCTAACGCGTACCGTGAATGCCGTCAACTATTCCGTTCATTGCCGCGTTATATGAAACGTCATGAGCGCAAGTGGGCTCTCCGCAGCTTTTTCCGCAATCGCGGCTAACGGCAAGGGGCTTTCCCGTAACGGTCTTCTCAGACCTGGCGGGAAAGCCCCTTCGATCAACCGGATAAATTAGTCAGCGACCGACTCCGACTCCTCGTCGGAAGATTCGGATTCATGCGCGGCAACTTCGGCTTCGGCAGGCTCATCCGCTTCGGCTTCGGCAGTAACTTCAGCTTCTTCCGCTTCGACAGCTTCTTCTGCCTCGGCAATAACTTCTTCGGAAGCTTCTTCGGCGGCTTCTTCCTCATCCGCGCTTGCTTCTACCGCGTCAACCTCTTCCGCGACAATCTCAACTTCTTCCGCCGCGATTTCTACTTCTTCAGCAACTGCTTCAACTTCTGAATCCGCTTCCAATCCTTCAACCACAACTACTTCTTCGGCGTTCAAGTCCATCTCGATAAAACCTCCCGGGGTCATGTTTAAGGGGGACAATCCCCTAATATCAACGTTATATCTAAAGTAAGAATGTGGCAACGGTGTTATTTTGTTGTAAAATGGCTTGTTTAAACGAAAGCGGGAGCAGTCGAGTTTATCCGTCTAATAACGGCAGATGTTCCTATGATAGTCGAAAGGGAAAAGTGGCGGATTTTCAGGCCGGAATGCCGTCGTTTGGTTGCTCTGCCATATTTAATCATTTTTCGGAACACGAATATAATAAACCCCTCATTTCTCGTCCGAGGCTTCCTAAGGGTTGACTTTGAATAGGCGTTCCCGTATATTGGTCGGCAAAGCCATGCATATAGCTGCAGGGCGCGGAATGGAATCGGAGGAAATACGGCATGAGTGGAGCAGGACGAAATCGGCAGCGCGGCGGTCCGAAACAAGCTGGCGGGAACGAAAGAAACGGGCGCAGGGATAGAGGCGGCTCGGGAACGTTAAGGAGTTCAGGTTCAGGCGCGGGAACGGGCGCGCCTAAAAAATACAACGATCGCAAACCGCAAGGAGAGCGTCCGGCTAGCAGGGAGCGGGCGGAAGATATCAAGAAGCCGAACGAGCGTGGAACGGCACCTAAACGGAGCGGCAGCAGCGGTGCTCCCGCGAGTCGCGTTGGAAGCAATAGAGTAAGCGGCGGTGGAGGACATCATCCTTTATTGCCCATGGGGCGCATAAAGGGAGAATGGATGGATATCCGGTTGCCTGACCAGCTAACGGGAGCGCCGATGTCCGTTATTAGCAGACATTTGCCCTTACCTCCCAAGCTCGTTACCAAGCTATTGCAAACGCGCGGATGTGTGTTGCACGGTCCTAGCCTTCGGCTGCACTTGTTCCCAAGGGAGACACGGGATTTTCCGTCCGATTGGATGGAGCTTAATATTTTGTACGAAGACGAGTTTACGCTAATCGTAAACAAGCCTGCCGGCATCGAGGTGCACCCGAGCGAAAAGGGCCAGCGCAAGACGCTTGCTCACGCGGTAGCCGCTTATTATGAGATGTCGGGCCAGGACGTGCGGATTCGCCACGTTCATCGGATAGATAAGGATACGACAGGTCCGGTCCTCTACGCCAAGAATGAATTCGCGCACTATCAATACGACAAGGCGATGCGGGAGAAAACGATCGAGCGCATTTACGTGGCATTAGCGGAAGGATACGTGGAAGGCAATAAAGGCCGAATCGACAAACCGATCGGCCAGGATCGCCATCACTCCACCCGCCGCCGGGTGAGCGATACGGGCGATCCGGCGGTGACTCACTACGAGGTAATGGAACGATTGTCGGACCATACTCTCGTACGGTTGCGTTTGGAGACGGGACGCACGCATCAGATCAGGGTGCATATGTCCTCGATTAATCACCCTCTTGCCGGGGACGGGCTATATGGGGGCAAACGGGGAGTCATCTCCAGGCAAGCTCTGCACGGGGAGCGTCTCATCTGGAGCCACCCATGGACAGGAGATAAGCAGCAAGTGAGCGCGCCATTGCCTGACGATCTCATTCAAGCGCTGAACAAACTGCGACGAAAACAGGACTAGCTGTTGAAAATAAGACCGCCAGGCGGCGCTATTCCGCTCCGTGGAGCGGATTTTGGGCAAATAAGACCGCCAGACGGCGCTATTTCGCTCCGCGGAGCGAGTTTTGGGTAAATAAGACCGCCCCGCGCCGCTATTCCGCTCCGAGGAGCGAGTTTTGGGCAAATAAGACTGCCAGGCGGTGCTATTCCGCTTCGAGGAGCGAGTTTTGGGCAAATAAGACCGCCAGGCGGTGCTATTCCGCTCCGTGGAGCGGATTTTTGGCAAATAAGACCGTCAGGCGGTGCTATTCCGCTCCGCGGAGCGAGTTTTGGGCAAATAAGACCGCCACACGGCGCTATTCCGCTCCACGGAGCGAGTTTTGGGCAAATAAGACCGCCAGGCGGCGCTATTCCGCTCCGCGGAGCGAGTTGCTTACAGAGGGGGAAACAAAATGTCAATTATTGAACCCGTTCTCATCGAAGCCGGAGCCATCCGGCAAGTAGCTCCTTATTTGCTGAGAAATAGGCTCCAAAGGATATCCATCGCAGCGGATTCCAACACTTTCGAAGTCGTCGGGCGAGTGCTTGGTCAGCTTATCGAAAATGCGGGCATGAACGTCTGTATCACTCTTATCAATCCGGACAAGCAGGGCGACGTGATTGCCGACGAGGCATCAGTCGTTCAACTAGAGCTAGATCTTAAACAAAGCTCCGCTGAAATCGTACTTGCGGTCGGCTCGGGAACGCTGCATGACATTGCCCGTTTCTCGGCATATGCAGTGGGCATTCCGTTCGTGTCGGTTCCGACTGCGCCGTCGGTGGACGGTTTTAATTCTATAGGCGCCCCGTTGATTATTCGCGGAGAGAAGAAGACGATCGCGGCAATCGGTCCTTCCGCTATATTCGCGGATTTGGATTTATTAACGAAAGCGCCGGACGGCATGATCGCAGCCGGCTTCGGAGACATGCTGGGCAAATATACGTCTTTGTTCGACTGGAAGTTCGGCAGCCTTGCGGGCGGCGAGCCATACTCGGAGGCAGTGGCGGAGCAAACCCGCCACGCCCTGCAACTTTGCGTGGACAATTGCGAAGAAATCGAGAAGCGAAGCCCGAAGGGAATCGAAATATTGACGCGCGCGCTTATCGAATCGGGATTCGCGATGCTGAAGTTCGGCCAGTCTCATCCAGCCTCGGGAGCCGAGCATCATCTGTCCCACTATTGGGAAATGGAATTCATGAGGCTCGGCCGAAGACAAATCTTGCATGGTGCCAAGGTAGGGGTAGCCTGCGCTGAAATTTCACGATTGTACCACGGCTTGGCAATCGATTCTCCCGAGCTGTTTCCCGAGGAGCATCGTCAAACGTTGCTGGAGGAAATCGATCGGATACCCGGTGAGCATGCGATTAAGCAGTTACTCTTGAAGGTCGGCGGACCGACATCGCCTGAACAACTTGGCGTAAGCGGCGATCTGTTATCTCTAAGCATGCGGGAAGCCCATCATATTCGATCTAATAGACATACCCTTCTGAAAAAATACAATGAAAAAAAAGCTGCTCCGAAGTAAATTCACTTTGGGACAGCTTTTTTTTTCATCATTCCCGACGGCACAACGCTTCGGTCATCAAGTAGGAGATCGTTGCTTCCGCTCCGCAGTTAATGTTGGGACCGTGCTTCGTAAGACCGTCGCAACAGCTGCCGTCCTCCGGATCGACCATCGCCACGTTCAGATCGTTGGCGCCGTAATACCATTCCCGACATTGGTCTCTTACCGAGCGATAATGCGATTTACTCCCGATACTAAATCCTGAGCGGTCTAACAAGGCATGCTGAACGTAAGCCCCCTTTTCCGTCCGAGAGTGGGAGTCCGAAGTCGCTTTACCCTGAGCGCTGCCTACCAAACGCGAGCTCTGATCCTTTTCGGCTAGTCCGGTAGTCAATACAGCCTCTTCCAAAGCAAGCGCAAGCTTGAACATCTCGAGCGGTTGCTGGTCCCACATGCTTATATTATCGGAATCAGAGGTGCACCAGCCCTCGTTACCGATCGGTCTCAGATGTCCGTCTTCGGTGGTCATGACTTCGAGTAGAAAAGACAAGCTATCTAAACCCGTTTGCAAGGTTTCCGGACGCTCCGTATATCGATAGGTTCTGAGCATGGCCCAAGGCAATACTCCGTTGCTATAAGTCATCGCCGGCTCGAACCAGCGCCAGTTATCATCGGAGAAATGGCGGAAAGCTCCGTTTAACAATTGTTCCAGCCTGATGAGATGATGGTTAAGCTCGTTTTCGATATTCGAGGGTAACTCAATCGTCCCATTCCTCGAAGCCTCGAGCAAGTGGGCGCAAGCTGCCATCGCGAACGCTTGACCCCTAAGGGAATCGATTCTGACAAGCGTAGGAAGCGCCCGCTCTATGATGATTCTCGCGGTTTCTCCCTTGTGGCCATCGAGGCGGATCCATGCGTCGGCACAGGACCATATCGACCGGCCTTGGCAATCGTGCGAGATTTCTTCTGGCTCGAGCGTTCGGTCATAAGCGAAATTATTTAACCACCAGCCGTCATCGTCTTGCGACCAAAGCATGAATGCCAAATAAATATCGGCCAGACGATTAAGCTCGGCACGATCTTCGGGTCCTACGGCTTTATCGTCATGGAAGGAAAGCCATTCCGTGACCGTCCATAACGCTCGCGCATTATCGTCGGTCGTATATCCCTCGCGTCGGCGAGGGATTCTTCCAAGCGCGTGCTCTAATAATCCCGTGTCATCCGTCAGGCGGCGCAGATGGGCGAAGGAGGGTCTCGCCTCCGGACGGATAAACGCGTCATTAGCCGACATCGGCAATCTTATCTCTCTGCTTCAAGATGACTTGTTGAAACAACCGCAAGTGTTGCGCCCCCACATGCGGCCAATGCATACTTCGCCCGATATCCGATATGACGCGTTCCCATTCGGTCAACATCCCCGGATACGTAAACAATTCAATCAATTTTGAGCTCCACGCCTTCACATCGCCGAACGGAAGCAACATCTCTTCATGCCCCTGAACCAAATCCTTGGCATACACATAGGGGGTGGATAGAATCGGTCTGCCTAACCCTGCCGCATAGGCAAGAGTACCGCTAGTGATCTGACTCATCCCGGGATAAGGCGTGACATATAAATCGCACGCGGAGATTAGGGAGACCAATTGCTCTTCCGGCACGTAAACATTCATCCATTGTACGTGATGCTTCAGTCCGAGCTCCATGATCAGCTCCATGAGTTCTTCGCGGTAAGCTTCTCCTTCATGCTTGCGCACTTCGGGATGAGTCTGGCCCGCTATGACGTAGAGCAATTCCGGAACTGCCTGAACGGCGGTTGCTAACGAACGAAGGATCAGCTCGATTCCCTTGCTGCGTCCAAGCAATCCGAATGTGAATAACACCTTGCGGTTCTCCCATTTGGCTGCCCTGCGAACGTTTACTCGGTCCGCACGGTTGGGCACCGGAGTCCCATGCGGAATGAATGTTATTTTCTCGAACGGCACCTCGAAGTTATCGTGCAAATATCCGATTCCCTTGCGGTTCATGACGAGATTATGATCGCTCCAACGCGCGATTTCCTTCTGCACGTCGGCATAGGGAGCAACGGGATGCTCGAAAACGGTATGAAAGGTCGTAATGACCGGTTTTTTCACGCGCCGCAAAAAATCGATGATATGAGAGCCGGCCTCGCCGCCGAATATTCCGAATTCATGCTGAAGGGATACGACATCCACCGAGCTTTGATTGATCGCATCGGCTACTTTCTTGTAATCTTCCGGATCTTGCTTAATGAGCGGCAACATCCAGGGCTCCGGGTAGTCGCTACGCTCATCCGGGTTGCACATGGTGATAACGGGATCGATCGACCGATTGCCTTTAGCGTGGGTGATCGCCTCGCGCAAATGGTGGGTATAAGTAGCAAGTCCGCATTTCTTAGGAACATAAGTACTTACGTAAGCGATCTGAGGAAGACGGTTGTTCATCTGCGTTGCACCTCCAGAGTACGATTGCAAACAGCTTCGTGCAAAATATGGGGACCGACCTGCATGCCGGAGCCGAATATACATTCGTTCAGCTGTGCGCCGCCGCGAATTTTACAACGATCCCACAGTATGGAATTGGATAAACGAACCTGGTTGCCAATTCGGCTTCCTTTGCCCACTACCGCATAAGGACCGATAATCGCGCGATCTCCGATCGTGACGTCATCTCCGATCATGACGGGAGGAACGAATAATACTCCTTGACCGACGCGTACGTTTTCTCCGAGCCAGATGCCTTTGTCCTCCATGTCCTTGCCATCGATTTTGACCGGGAAACGGCGATCGAGCAAGTCCCAATGAAGCTGGCGATAACGCTCCTTGGTCCCCATATCCATCCAATATCCTCCGATGGGATGGCCGTATACGCCTCTGCCGTTCTCGATCAGAAGCGGGAACGTCTCCTTCTCGATCGATACGGATCTGCCGGCAGGCACGAAGTCCAGCGCGCTCCGTTCCATAATGTATATGCCGGCATTGATTCGATTTGACGGTGCCTCTTCTTTTTTCGGTTTCTCGATAAAACGGGTTATTCGGCCGTTGCCGGTTTGCTCGACGACTCCGTAGTGGGAAGGATCGTCCACTTCCGTCAAGCAAATCGTAACGGCCCCGCCGTGGTTCTCATGGAATTTCATGGCGGACTTGAGATCGACCTGGTGAATGATATCCGCGTTCACGACGATAAATCGGTCGTTCAGTAGATGTTCTGCGTTCTTGATCGCGCCGGCCGTCCCGAGTAATTCCTTCTCGACGGCGTAATCAATTCTGACTCCGTATTTGGAACCATCGCCTAGATGGCTTTCGATCAGCTCGCGGTAATGTTTGACGGCAATGACGAATTCGTTTACGCCTTGTTCGTTGTAATGCATAAGCAGGTGTTCTAACCAAGGGCGATTACCCACCAGGGCCATCGGCTTCGGAAGATGTTCCGTCAAGGGGCGAAGCCTGGTTCCTAAACCTCCGGCAAGAAATAATGCTTTCATGATAGGATCAACCTCCGTTTAATTGATGTGTTCCCCCGCAGGGTTAACTGACTACCATTAAACGCAACTGGACAAGTTTCAATCACCTCCGTGAAAAAAAACGACGCCTCCCAAATCGCGAAAGCGTAGGGAAGCGTCTGTATCGGTTAGAGGTTCTTTTTCAAGGATGTAGGCAGCATCGTAATGTTTCGTTCAATAGTTGAGCTTTACCCCGGTAGTCATTTGAAGAGGAGATAGAGGACTTATGCTAAAGCCTACTTTACCTGAAAAAGGAATATCCTGCAACCATTATCCAGATGACTTGTCCTAGTGTTCAGCTGGAATTGTTTCACAGTACTTATGCCATGGGTAACGAAAGGATATAACGATACATTAGAGGTGGGAGGGCTGCACTTGGAAAACAACGATGTAATGACGTGGAGCATAGCGATTGCGATGGTGGCTTTTGTCGTACTGTGCGGGTTTCTGATCTCTCTATTAAAGACCGCGCAACGATCGCTTGTCACCGCGCAATCCGCCATGCAGGAAGTGAAGGAAACCGTCGAAGGACTGCAAGGGGAAGTTAAGAAATTAGCGGAAAGCGTCAATGCGGTCACGGATGATATTAGAGGAAAGCTGCAATCCACGGACCCCTTGTTCGATGCCGTACAGGATGTAGGCATACTGTTAAGCGAAGTAACGGGCACGGCAAGGGAGGCCGCCAATAGCTTCACCCACTCGATTCGGAAACAAGCGGCTTCCATTGAAGGAAAAAACATCGCGCCATCCTGGTTGCAATGGGCCGCTTTAGGCTCTCGAGTTGTAATGGGCATGCAGAAAGGCTGGAAGCAACAACGAGAGCAATCCCACTCTTACGAGAAAGGAGGGATCTAAGATGTTGATACCATGGCTCGTCTTGCTTTCCTCTATCGTGAATGGGGGAGCTCCTCCTGCTGCTGCTTCAGCGGCAGCTGCCCCCGCCCCTGCGGCTACTTCTAGCGCTGTCAATCCGGAGCCTATCCATAAGCAATGGCAGCTCGAAGGAATTGGGTTAGGCGATCAGGCTTTCGAGGTGAAGGGGACATGGGGCAGCCCAAGCAAGATTGATTCTGACGAGTGGCGGAATGAATGCGAGATTTGGAGTTATGCGGATGGGAAAAATGTCGGGATGTGCGACGGAGCGGTTTCCTTCGTGCAGATTACGGCTGCCGCGAAGAAGGCAAATTTGAATGGCCATGATATTGCGATGGTCAATCGAAGCTTAAGACATGCGCTTGGAAAAACGGAATTCGCGGCGGATGACGGCTGGGGTGTCGTAAAAGGGGCGGAAGCGCTCAAAGTATTTGTCGATGATAGAGGGAAATTGGTTTCGTTGGATCTTTTCTCGGATCCATGCAACCTATAGGCAGTTTTTCTGTTTCATCAAAGAGGGAAGAGTTTAATAAGAAGCATACAAAAGCAATAGAGGAGGAGTTAAACAATGAAAGCATATGCTAAACTTGTAAATAACGGACTGGAAGCATACGACGTGGTGAACAATCTTCATCGCCAAGGATTTACGGAAAAGGAAATCTACGTGCTAGCTCATGAAAGAGATCAGACAGATCGATTGGCGGAAGTCGCGGATACGAATAAGGTCGGAATTTCGGAGGAAGGCATGTTCGAAACGGTAGCCAACTTATTTCGTAATCGCGGGGACGTCCTTCGCAGCAAGATCGAATCCATGGGATTTGATTCCTATGAGGCGAGCATGTACGAGGCGGAATTAGACGATGGTAAAGTTTTGGTCATGGCTCGTCATTAAGCTCGGGAGCAAATGGGAATAAGGAATGAGGACGGAAGTCCGTTGCTCATTCCTTATTCGCGTTTGTTGTTTGGGCTCATCCCCTTTCACGATATACGATTCGCCGAGGAGACAAGATTAAGATGACCGTATTGATCGTGGATGATAATGCCATGAACGTCATGGTAATTCAAGAAATGCTGAAAAGGGCTGGTTACGATGATTTTCGCATCGCGTATTCCGCCGAAGAAAGACCGTTTCATCATCGCCCGGAGAGTGTAATAATCCTTACCGGAAGTCGTATTTCTTCCGGTAAAGGAGTTGAAGATGATGACGGTTAAATATCGGATTCCTTGCTCGGAAAGCGATATCTTCGTATTGGAGAAGGGAGACGGGTTTCATCTTACGATCGGCTCCCGCGTTAACCCTCTCAGCTTCGGCAACAAGCTTGCCCGAGTTCGTATCGCTAGGCAGGGCCATCGACGCGGCAGAGAAGTTCTGCCGGATGTACATGTTGGTCAAGGAGTATGGCTACCATCTCGAAAGCTCCAATTTTCAGAAGGACGGAATGCAATCGATCCCGGTTCCCGAACTACTGAACAACGATCTAAGCGTCGAATCGATGAGAGAGCTGCTGGACAGAAATGCACTGCAGGTTTGAAGCATAAAATATAAAAAACGGCCGATGTCCACTAGAGGGTAACGTTTTTTTTTGTTATGGGAAAGTATTAGCGACGGAGACCTACGTCAACTGGCCGAATAACGGCACGGCGTGCCCGAAAATGGGAGAAACCTGCATACCGACAGCCGTTAGGCGCTTCGATTTGACAGGTTTCGTTCATATCAGCGGCAGGAATTGCCGTTACGATTAGAGTTGGGTGTACCAACGGGTCGCGTAGCGGCAGGAATTGCCGTTACGATTGGAGTTGGGTGCACCAACGGGTCGCGTAGCGGCAGGAATTGCCGTTACGATTGGAGTTGGGTGCACCAACGGGTCGCGTAGCGGCAGGAATTGCCGTTACGATTGAAGTTGGGTGCACCAACGGGTCGCGTAGCGGCAGGAGCAGGAATTGCGGATATAGTTGATGTAACTGTAAATGCATTGCAGATTGAGTTACCCAAACCGAAAGGGGATGCACCTTCGGCGCAACCCCTGCTAGAAGCAGAACGTCTAATATTGTATCGGGTCGTTCACTAACCCTACCTCTTGAAGCTGCTGCTCGGTTTTAATCCGGTCCATATCCCGGCCGAGCCGCTTCATGTCAGCGAAATCCTGCACCATAGAGCCGTTCTTGGCGGTTTCGACGGATCTTGAAGGAATGGGCGCCGACGGCCTGCGATCCCCGCGATCCGGAGAGTACATCTGCGATTCGGCATTGCTAATGCGGGTGCGGAGAGCATACCATTTGTCCAGGGCGGCTGCTTGGATTTCATCGGGCACTTCGCTATCGGAAATACCATCGAAGAACGCGGTTTCGCCATCCAGAGTAAGAGTGCCGTCCAATTCCTCGTAGGGAATTTGGTAAACGTACACACCATCCGAAGCGTCCAATTCCGTTCTGAAAGTCGATTGATGGACGAAATCGCGAATGAACCCCGCTTGGGATAGAGCTTCCTTGATCCTAAGTGCGGGGCCGGTTATTAACATCAGCTGTTTGGATTTCACGTTCATTCTCCTTTCATAATCAACATAAGCCGGCCTCCGGCGACTTGGAGCGAACTGGCAAGCGAAGGCCGGAGCGGCATGTTGTTCTTACGGAAAAGAGGAATGTAGGTTAGTTGAATTTCTGTTCCGGTTTGGCGGCATCTTTGGATTCGGATTTGACTTCGTCTTTCCAAGACTGCACTTCTTCCTTGGCCGTGGATATCGCGGAACGCGTTTTATCCATCACGCCTGAAGCGTGTTGTCCTGCTTGTCTGGCTAGCTCCTGAGTTTTGACGCCGGCATCAGTCAGTATTTGTTTCGCGCGATCCTGCGCGGACGCGTAACGGTCGCGAATGTCTCCGCGCAGTTCGCGTCCCGATTTCGGCGCTAGCAGCAATGCTGCCGTTGCTCCGATTACTCCGCCGATCAAAGCACCTTTTAAAGTTCCGCGAGTTTCAGACATTTGTATTTCCTCCTCTTTATTCATTTCGTCCTTGTTATTCAATTACCCGTCCAGCGCAAAATGAAACGCACTCTTTCCATGGGGTAGCGCTTTGGACTACAATAGGAACAGGAAAAAATGGACAACAAGGCGAAAGCGAGGACGGACATGGATTTAAATAAGGCGGCCAGATCCGGTCCGGTTCAATGGGGATCAGTTTCCGTGCGTAACCGGGAGGGTCGGCGGTGGACCCGGCTTGATATCGTATTAGTTCTTTTACTTACCCTAATTTCCGCAATCTTGTCGTTGACCGATCTTGGAAATCGTACGGCTCCGCAAACGTTCTGGAAGCCGGACAAGGCGGGGGACCATTTTACCGTTGATTTCGGCGAGCTAAGAACGGTAAATCGGTTGAATTTATACGAGGGTCCGGGAGCGAAAGGCAAAACGAATATCGAATCATCGCAAGATGGCCAAAATTGGGAACCCTACCTAAAGGTCGAACACAAAACGAACCGGGTGTTCACCTGGAAGCTTGAAGACAAAACGGTCAAAGCGCGATACATGCGATTTACGACCGAGCAAACGGGATACCGTCTATACGAGGCCGTGTTCTATACAAAGGGAATAACCGTTCCGATTACGGTTATGGACGTTCAGTCGGGTGCCGACAATTCGCTAAACTCAGAAGGAACGGGACTTGAGGTTTTCGATGAGCAGGAATGGGCGCCTTACCGACCGGATTACCGCAACGGGATGTATTTCGATGAAATCTATCACGGCCGCACCGCGTATGAATTCATCGAACTAATGGAGCCTTATGAGAATACGCATCCGCCGCTAGGCAAAGTAATCCTCGCAATCGGCATAAAGATGTTCGATATGACGCCTTACGGGTGGCGTTTCATGGCCGCGGTAGTCGGAACTTTAATGGTGCCGATCTTCTATGCCGCAGCCAAAGGGATGTTCCAACGGACAAGATATGCCTTCCTTGCGGCGCTATTGCTCGTCCTCGAAGGATTCCATCTGGTTCATTCGAGATCCGCGAACGTGGATATTATCGGCGTTACCTTTACGATCCTCATGTTCTACTTCATGTATCGTTACGGCGAGACCGCTTGGCGCAATGGAGGGTTTAAGCGAAGCTTAGGATATCTCGCTCTTAGCGGCTTTTTCTTCGGCTGCGCCGCCGCGGTCAAGTGGAATTATCTTTACGGAGGAGCCGGACTCGCGATCTTGCTTATCTTCGCGTTCATTAGACGCTTGCGGGAAGGACGGATGGACGGCGACTTCGACTTTGTACGGCGTATTATCCTAACGCTCGCGGCATGCGTTATTTTATTCGTTGCAGTACCCGTTGGGGTTTATACGGCTTCCTACGAACCTTATATTAAAGCGACCAAAGCCGATGACAGCTACAAAGACCTGTGGCAATATCAGCAAAATATGTACCATTACCACAAAGGCGTTAAAGAAAAGCATCCTTACGCTTCCAAGTGGTATACGTGGCCTCTCATGATGAGGCCGGTCTGGTATTACGGCGGCAAAGATTTGGAGAAGGGCGACGCGCAAAGCATCGCCGCGATCGGCAATCCCCTCGTCTGGTGGGGAGGCTTGCTCGCGATGCTCGCTTCCTGGTGGCTCGGATTACGACGCAGGGACCGCATCGTATTGACGTTGGCCGTCGGTTATCTTTCCTTTTATATCCCATGGATGGTCGCGCCGAGAAGCATTACGTTCCTTTATCATTATTTTCCGATGGTTCCGTTACTTATCTTGTCCATCGTATGGATGCTTCGCTGGTTCGAGGAACGGAGCTACTATGGCGGGCGACAGATTACTTACGCAACCATTGGAGTGGCCGCTGCATTATTCGTCTTGTTCTACCCGATCTATACAGGTATGACCATAAGCCGCATATGGATGAACGTGTTTATCAGATGGATGCCTAGCTGGGGCTTCTAGAAGGGAGGATTGTTCGTGCACAAAACATGTTTTCTTTCCGTTGTCGTTCCGATGTACAACGAGGAAGAGGTTATCGAAGTGACTTACCGCCGGTTGAAGGTGGTTTTAGATACTCTTGGAGAAACGTATGAAATCGTGTTCGTGAACGACGGCAGCCGGGACGGAACCTCCGATATCGTGCGAGGAATGTGCAAGGCAGACCCGACCGTGAAGTTGATTGAGTTTTCCCGTAATTTCGGGCATCAAATCGCGGTTACCGCCGGGATGGACCATTCAAGCGGAAGGACCGTCGTTCTAATCGACGCGGATCTTCAGGATCCTCCGGAGCTTATTCTCGATATGGTAGCCCGTTGGCGCGAAGGTTATGACGTTGTGTACGGTAAGCGGATCGAGCGCAAGGGAGAATCGTGGTTCAAGAAAATGACGGCGGCGATGTTCTACAGATTGCTGCGCACGATGACTTCGGTGAATATTCCCGTAGATACGGGGGATTTTCGGCTGATGGACCGCAAGGTGTGCGACGCGCTGACTTCGATGCGGGAACGCAGCCGATTTATCCGGGGCATGGTCAGTTGGGCGGGCTTTAAGCAGACTTCCGTCGACTACGTGCGAGAAGAGCGGTTTGCCGGCGAGACCAAGTATCCGCTTCGCAAAATGATTCGACTGTCGCTCGACGCGATGACTTCTTTCTCCACCAAACCGCTCAAAATTGCCAGCGTTCTCGGTTTCGTGCTGTCGGCGGCCGGATTCGTCTATTTATTCGTCGTACTGTACCAGCGCTTTTTCACCGATACCACCACTCAAGGCTGGACTTCTCTGATCGCGATTAACCTGTTATTCAACGGCATCACCTTATCGCTGCTTGGCGTACTGGGAGAGTACATCGGTCGGACCTACGAGGAATCGAAGGGACGTCCGCTATACTTGGTTTCGGAGGCGATCAACTTCTCGGATGAGGGAGATGCCTCCAGGGAACGGTTGCGGGAAGAGGATAAGATTGGCGCAGGTCACCGGGGTTAAACGAAAAGGAGTTACGAAGTATGCATTCAATCCTACCTAAAGACGTCCCGCTAATCACCATGAATAGAGGCGGGCAGACGGAAAATGTCCACCGCGGACGGATCAGCGTCGTATCCGCGATCGATGGAAAGCTATTGCATTCATGCGGAGACGCGGTTGAGCCCGCATACGTGCGTTCGACAGCTAAGCCTGTACAGGCGATCGCTTCATTGCTGGAAGGAGCCGCGGAAGCCTATGGCTACGAAGACCGCCATCTGGCATTGTTGGCTGCTTCCCACAGGGGCAGCAAGAAGCAGATTGCGGCTCTTGAGGAACTGCTGAGCATGACCGGATTGGACGAGGAACTGCTTGCTATCCAGCCGACGTTACCGGTTGGACGGCAGGTGAGAGACGAGTATGTCGCTTCGGGAGGAAAGCCGAGGAAGCTGTTTCATACTTGCGCAGGTAAGCATCTGGGCGTGCTCACTTGGAGCAAGATGAAGGGTTGGCCGCTGGAGGGTTATATCCGCCCGGATCACCCCGCCCAGCAGGAAATTCTTCGTCGGATTAAGCTATGGGCGGAAGCGGAAGGCGAGCAGGTCACGATCGGGAAAGACGGATGCGGATTTCCTGTCGCGGCAATGCCTTTATGGCGGTTAGGGCTCGTTTACGGCAGGCTGGCGAGTCCCGAATTTGCCAAAGACAGCGAAGCGGCTATGGCGGCCACCAAGATCACACGAGCTATGAACTTATATCCGCAGCTTGTCGAGGGACGCCGCCGCCTAGCCAGCCTATTGCTGGAAGATCCGAACGTCGTTGCCAAGAGCGGGGCGCATGGCGTGTTCGCGTTCGGATTGAAAAAGGAACAGTTGGGCGTATCTATAGCGGTTACCGACGGGACGGAGATTGCCTGGCCGCATATCGTGAAAGCCATCCTGGCGAGGATCGGGGGAATATCGGAAGAGACGAAGCTGAAGCTTGAAGCGACGTTCCCGACGGAATTCCTCAACGACGCGAAGGAAATCGCGGGCCGATGGGATCCGGTTTTCAAATTTTAGTTATTTTAAGGATTTCCCCGCTTCGATACGGTATTCCGTCGGAGACTGATCGTACCATCGGCGGAATTGCTTGGAGAAGTAGAGAGCGTCCTGGAAGCCGACGGACGAAGCGATCTGTTCGACGGTAAGCTCCGGTCGCTCCCTCAGCAAGCGCCGGCCGTGATCTACCCGCAGCTTCGTAAGAAAAGTGACGGGCGATAAGCTTGTGCGTTGCTTGAATAAGCGGGAAAGATAAGCGCGGTTATAGCCGAGCGTCTCCGCCATTCCTTCGATGGTTACGGGTTCCGCGTATTGAGTGGATAAATAACCGATCATTTGCTGCACTAGCTCCTCGCTATGAGAATCCGGGCGAAGCGGGGATGGCGTTGCCTCGGCGGCAGCCTCGTGCAGACTCGCGAACAGGAGATGCAAATGGCCCGAAGCCGCCAGCGAAGCGGAACTGCCGCGATCGCGAAACGCTTCGAAAATAGAACGGCAGCGTTCCCCTGGAGCTCGGTTCCCACCGGAATGGACGACGGGTTTGTAAATGCCTAGTCCCGTTTCCGCGATCAACGCCTCTGATTGCGTGCCTGCGAAGGCAACCCAACGATACCGCCAAGGCTCTTCCTCATCCGATACATAGTGGAATAGCTGCCCGGGATGGATAAGGAAGCTGTCTCCCGCCGTCAGCCTGGCTTCGAATTCTCCCGTACGGAATAACCCTTTACCGGAAACGATATGATGCAGCAAATAATAATCCACGACTTTGGGCCCTATTCGATGCAGGGGCCTTGTTTGGCTTTCCCCCGCGAACAGCACGGTTAATTCTCGGGCATGAAAGCCGATCGGGTTAGATACGACGCGGTAAGTGGGGTTTCTGCTCATGGTCGACAGGGCAGTCTCCTTCCTCATCTTGGAAATTGGGATTAGTTCCATTGTATCATGAACGACGGCTTCTTATCCTTTAAAAGTCACATTTCTCCATATCGAAAGCATATCAAGCCATTTCGTATCAATCGGTTTATTCGGTATAATGGGATCAAATCACATCATTCCAAGGAGAGATGACTTTTTAGATGGCACAGCTAACAGAGTTGAAACGGAAGTTCATTCAACAGTTCGGCGGCAACGAAGCCGATATCAAGGCGTTTCAAGCGCCAGGCCGAGTCAATCTGATCGGAGAGCATACGGATTATAACGGCGGTTTCGTTTTCCCGGCGGCGCTAACTTTCGGCACCACGCTGCTCATCGCTCCGAGGAACGATCGGAAGCTCGGATTTGTTTCGACGAATTTCCCCGCAACCAAAGAAGTTTCGCTTGATAACATCGTTTTCTCCAAGGAGGACGATTGGGCGAATTATCCGAAAGGCGTCGTATGGGAGCTGGCGCTAAGGGACATTCAACTGAGCCAGGGTTATAACATGCTTTTCCACGGCGAAATTCCGAACGGTGCCGGACTATCCTCGTCGGCTTCGATAGAAGTCGTTACGGCATTCGCCCTGCTTACGATGGAAGGCAAACCGACGGACACGGTAAAGATCGCCCTCTGGTCCCAGCATGCGGAGAATGAATTCATCGGCGTCAAGAGCGGCATCATGGACCAATTCGCGGTTGCGAACGGACGTAAAGACCATGCCATTTTGCTCGATTGCGATACGTTGAAATACGAGCTCGTTCCTTTCCAATCCGGAGAGTACAAGCTGGTCATCGGCAATACCAACAAACGCCGCGGGCTCGTGGATTCGAAATACAACGAACGCCGATCCCAATGCGAGCAAGCGGTGCAGGATTTAAAACAAGCTTTCCCGGAGCTGACGCTGCTCGGCCAATTGACTTTGGAGCAGTATCAAGCTAACGAACGCTTGATTAAGGATGAGACCGTACGTCGCCGCGCGCGCCACGTCGTGGAAGAAATCAGCCGCGTATCGCGATCGATGGAAGTATTGAAGAATAACGATTTGGCGGCTTTCGGCAAGCTTATGAACGCATCTCATGATTCTCTCCGCGATTTATACGAAGTAACGGGAATTGAACTGGATACGATGGTCGACGCCGCGCGTTCCATACCTGGCGTTCTCGGTTCGCGGATGACAGGCGCAGGGTTCGGAGGTTGCACGGTTTCGCTGGTTCACCAAGATTCCGTGGAAAGATTCATTGCGGAAGTAGGAAGCAAGTATGAAGCGGCGACCGGCCTGCAACCTGCATTCTATGTGTGCAATATCGGCGACGGCGTTAGCGAAATCGAAGGGGAGGCGTAAACCATGGCAGTACTCGTAACGGGCGGGGCGGGATATATCGGTTCCCATGCGGTCGCGGCTTTGCTGGAAAAGGGCGAAGAAGTCGTCATCGTGGATAATTTGTACCAAGGGCATAGAGACGCGGTTCTCGGTGGAAAGCTGTACGAGGGCGATTTGCGGGACGCGGATTTTCTGGGCAAAGTATTTCAAGAGAACGACATCGACGGAGTCATTCATTTCGCGGCAAATTCCCTGGTAGGCGAAAGCATGAAAGACCCGGGCAAATACTATCACAATAACGTCTATGGTACTTTGTGTTTATTAGAGCAGATGCAGAAGGCGGGCGTATCGCGCATCGTGTTCTCCTCGACGGCGGCCACTTATGGCGAACCGGAACGGGTGCCGATCGACGAGTACGACCGAACCCTTCCAACGAACACTTATGGAGAAACGAAGCTGGCGATGGAGAAAATGATTCGTTGGTTCGAAGTCGCCCACGGAATCAAGTTCGTATCGCTTCGGTATTTCAACGCGGCCGGAGCTCATGCGTCCGGACGGATCGGAGAGGATCACCAACCGGAGACGCATCTCGTACCGCTCGTCCTGCAAGTCGCGCTCGGGCAACGCGAGCAGATCTCCGTTTTCGGGGACGATTACGCGACGGAGGATGGCACATGCATTCGCGATTACATTCACGTAAGCGACTTAGCGGATGCCCATATCCTTGCTTTGGAGCGGTTGCGTAAAGGGGGAGAAAGCGCAATCTACAATCTAGGCAGCGGTAACGGCTACTCCGTCAAGCAAGTGATCGAAGTATCCCGGAAAGTGACGGGACATTCGATTTCGGCGAAGATCGAGCCTCGCCGCGCCGGCGATCCGGCCGTGCTTATCGCTTCCTCTCAACGCGCGCGCAACGAACTCGGATGGTCGCCTAAACGCGAGAAGCTGGAGGATATCGTTACTAGCGCATGGGATTGGCATCGTTCGCATCCGAATGGCTACGAGAAGTAAATGGGAGGCACAGGCATGAAGGACTCATCATCAATCCCGTCGAGCATATCCGATCAATCGCTGGCGTTGGCTATCGAGAAGCTGGTCGCGTTTGGTCTTCATAACGGGCTTATTGAAACTTTGGATAGGGATATGGCACGAAATTCCCTTCTGGATCTATTCGGTTTGGAGGAGCCGGCCGAGGGGGCTGCCGTGGATTCGGGCGATCTTCCGGAAAGTCCGGTTCCGCTGCTCGACCCTTTGCTCGTTGCGGCTATCGCAAAGGGTTTGATACCGGATGACACTTTGACGTATCGCGACCTCTTCGACGCACGGATCATGGGACTGATAATGCCAAGGCCATCAGAAACCCAGAGGCAGTTTCAACGGATGGTCGCAGAGCAAGGGATTGCCCGAGCTACGGATTGGTTCTATAAGCTGAACATCGATTCGAATTATATTCGCATGGACCGCATCAAGAAGAATGGCTATTGGAAGCATCGCACCCCGAACGGCGAGCTCGAGATCACGGTCAACCTGTCCAAGCCCGAGAAGGACCCGAGGGAGATCGCGTTGCTCAAAACGATAACGAGGATCAGCTATCCGAAATGCTTATTGTGCAAGGAAAACGTAGGATATGCAGGCCGGCTGGACCATCCTGCCAGACAGAACCTGCGTATATTGCCGCTATTGTTGAAAAAAGAAGCATGGTTCTTTCAGTATTCCCCTTACGTTTACTATAACGAGCATAGCATCGTTTTCTGCGGCGAGCATATCCCGATGAAAATATCCCCGGCCACGTTCGAGCGGTTGTTGGATTTCGTCGAGCAATTCCCGCATTATTTTATCGGGTCCAACGCGGATCTGCCGATCGTGGGCGGTTCGATCCTGAACCACGATCACTTCCAAGCCGGTCGCCATGTTTTCCCTATGGAGACGGCTCCCGTCCTCGAATGGCTGAACTGCTCTAATCGGCCGGAGGTAACGGTCGGAATCGTCGAATGGCCGATGTCCGTGCTGCGCCTGCGCTCCGGCAATCGTCAAGCGATCCTTGATGTGGCTGCCGATGTACTGGCCAAGTGGCGCGGGTATAGCGACCCGTCCGCGGATATTCTCGCGTTCAGCGAGAAAGGTGGCAGTCGCGTCGAACACAACACGATAACGCCGATCGCCAGGTTTAAGGATAACGGGGATTACGAGCTGGATCTGGTGCTTCGCAACAACCGTACGAACGCCAACCATCCGGACGGCATTTTCCATCCTCATCAAGAGCTTCATCACATTAAGAAGGAAAACATCGGATTAATCGAAGTTATGGGCTTGGCGGTATTGCCTGGACGACTGCAGGTTGAGCTCGGGCAGATCGCGGATATTCTTACCGGGCGAACTCCTTACGACGAAACTGCGATCGCTTCGATAGATCACCATTTGAACAAACACGCGGATTGGATCTGGACGCTTGTCGATCTCTACGGTACGGACGGATCGGACGAAGCCGTTCAATTGCTCTTGCAGGCAGACGTCGGAGACAAGTTCTACGCGGTGTTGCAGGATGCGGGAGTGTACAAAGGGACGGAAAGCGGAAGAGCGGCGTTCCGTCGGTTCCTGACGGAGTCGGCTCTCGTCTAATCGCGAGTAAGGATATTTCCTATCGTAGAGGGGGAAGAGGATTATGGCATCGATCTCGATAGAAAATACAAAACATAACAAATGGGGACGCTGCGTTTCCATGCGCAACGGCAGCGTGGAGCTGCTTGCTACATTGGATTTCGGTCCCCGAATCATTCATCTATCGTCTCCGGGAGGAACGAATTTGTTCTTCGAGGACAGCGACGGCGAGATCCGGCAAGGAGGCGAAGCCTTCGCACCGGTTGGCGGGGGAAGCTGGAATATCTATGGCGGTCATCGGTTATGGACAAGCCCGGAGAGGGTTCCGCGCACGACTTATCCGGATAACGAGCCCGTTGAATGGGAACAGCTTGGCGACAACGCGATCGTATTGCGCTCGGCGCAGGAGCGCTGGAATCAGATCGCGAAAGAAATCGAGATTCATCTCGATCCGTCCGGATCGGGTATTAATGTCGTTCACCGCGTAACGAATAACGGAGCTTGGCCGATATCTTTCGCGCCTTGGGCGTTGTCCGTCATGAGCGCGGGAGGAAGAGCCGTCGTTCCGATGACCGCCACGGATACCGGCATGCTGCCGAACCGTCGGTTCATTTTGTGGCCCTATAGTCGACTGAACGATTCTCGAGTCTCTTTCACCGAGTCCGAATTGATCGTGGACCAGGGAGAAGGACCGACGCCGTATAAGTTCGGAAGCGACAACGAAGAGGGATGGGCAGCCTACAGCAATCACGGGGACACCTTCATCAAGAGCTATGAGCCGGCCGCCGGGGGAACCTACCCTGATTTCGGAGTTTCGTTCGAGCTGTATACCAATAGCCTCATGCTAGAGCTGGAGACGCTTGGAGAGTTTGAAGAAGTCGAATCCGGCGCGACCGTAGAACACGTGGAAAAGTGGAAATTGGTAAGAGGATTGGATTTGCGGAATAAGGCTAATGAGGAAGCGGTATCCCTGTTGCAACCTCACGTTAAAGCATAAGCAGCGTTATTAAAATTAATAACCCGCCCACGGACATCGTGAGACGGGTTGTTTGCGCTATGATGTCTGAGTTGAAGCCGGAGACAAAGGGGCATTGTCGGGTTCCGCTAGCAGCGGTTTACGGAATATACGGTACCAGCGCAATTCCTAGTCCGTAACTGACATATCGTAAAGGAGCTGTCTCAAACTAACATGGCCTGACGAGAGACAACCCCCTTTTCAAGACTATGACCGCAACTTGCCAAGCTCGGACACCAGCGCTTCGACCTCGCTAATGCTGAATCTGTCCTTGGAGTTCACCATGTCGTAAATGTCCTTGAGGTCCTCATACTTATCGCTCGTGAAGCTGGAAGCTTGCATTGCGGCTCCAGTTGCCATCCGGAGCTTGGTTTTGATGGCCTCGATCATATATTCAACGTTTTCTTGCGTCGGTTGGTTTAAGTCCATGGCGATCTTCCTCTCTTGCGGGATATAGGGATGCAATGCTGTTATTGTAACATAGTAGGGGATTGACCGCTCGAAAAGAATTGCCCAGCGTCTTCATTGGCATTCCGCATGCGGGAATGGTAACCTGAGTGAAAGAGGCCGGAATATTCCGAGCAACCTGAGGAGGGTCCAATTCCCATGTTAGAACGGAATTCGCCAGCAGCCGAGCGTGTCGACGCAGCCGGATTGTTGACCTTCATGAGCGGAATCGCAGCTAAACATTCCAAGGATGAGTTAACTTTCTTGTGCATAGGAACGGACCGTTCGACCGGCGACAGTCTTGGTCCTTGGGTAGGCACGATGCTCGAAGAGAAAGGCTTCACCAGAGTTATCGGGACTTTGCGGGAGCCTTGCGACGCGGATAAAGCCGCAGCTTTTGCCCGCTTTAACGGATCTGGGTACAATTATAGCAGTGGACGCATGTCTGGGGCGCCCTGAGAACATCGGAGCCTATCTAGTGTCGAACGGGCCGCTGGTACCCGCTCAGTCCGTTAACCGGAAATTCCCGGCCATCGGGGCATATAGCATTGCCGGCGTTGTGAACGCCGTTAGCATGAAGCCTTATTGGACGTTGCAATCCACCTCGCTGTATCACGTCATGGGAATGGCCAAAGAAATATCAGGCGCTATCAGCGGCAGCATTGGCATCATATCTAAAATCTAGAAGGGATGAGTTGCATTTGATCAAAATCAAGCTTTCTTCAGGTACGACAATAGCTTACCGGGATGAGGGGAGCGGCGAGCCGATCGTCCTTCTTCACGGTTATTGCGGAAGCCATCGGTATTGGGACGAAGTACTTCCGTCTATAGAATCCCATGGACGGGTCATCGCCGTGGATTTGCGCGGGCATGGTCAATCGTCTGCCGGCGAAGGCGTATATACGATGGAACAATTGGCGGATGATCTAGCCGCGCTGCTGGATGAGCTTAAGCTTCCTCAAGTGAATCTATTCGGTCATTCCTTGGGAGGATACATCGCGTTAGCTTTCGCGGAAAAATATCCCGACAGGCTGCTTGCGCTTGGCTTGGTGCATTCGACCGCTTTTCCGGACAGCGAGCAAGCGCAAGCCAATCGCTTGAAAGCGGCCGAAGCGATCGGAACGCAAGGGGTCGTTCCGTTCGTGGATGGCCTTATTCCGAAGCTGTTCGCACCCGAACATAGGGAAAGCATGCCTGAAAAGCTGAGCGAAGCGAAAGAGATCGGTTACGGCACATCAGCCGAGGGGGCGATAGGCTGCGCGCTCGGCATGAAGGATCGTCCGGATCGCGTATCCGTTCTCGAGCAGCTCGATATTCCGATCCTTCTCCTCGCCGGCGAGCTCGACGAAGTGATTCCGCCTGAGAAAAGATTCCCCGTATCTAAAAGCAATGTCGCGGCCGTGACATTGGCCGGCGTTGCCCATATGGGCATGATGGAAGATTCTCAAGCCTTCGCAACAGGCATCGCGGAATTCTTGGAACGGAATCGGGGGAGCGGAAGTGTTTGAACGGGATTATCTGGTCCGGTTATTGACGCAAGCGGGCCTCATTCTAGGGAGAGCGCAACAACTGCGGGAGCAACAGAAGCAAAGAGAGGCGTTGGAGCTCGTAGACGAATATCTCGGAAAAGAGCTGCGCTTGCGTTCGCGCCTGGCCATGGGTCTGTCCGATGAGGATCTATTGTCCATGCTCTCTGTAACGGGAAATCCGAACGCGGAGTCCGTGACGGTCGTGGCTGCGTTCCTGCAACAAGAGGCTGAGCTGCTTGCTGATCTGGGACAGGAAGATGAGAGCATACCTCGATATGCGAAGGCGTTAAGATTAAATCTATACCTAATAAGAAACGATATGGAAATAGAGGGTTGGGACGTTCGGCGGAGCATAAACGAATTATTGGCTGCGTTAACGCCTTATGAGTTGGACAGCGATACGAAACGGGTTTTGTGGCCTTGGTTCGAAGGTGACGGAAAGCTCGCCGAAGCGGAGAACATGTTGTACGAGTTGGCTGAAGCGGGGAAAATTAACGCCGAGGAAGGCCATGCATTCTATGAAAGGTTATCCGCATACGGAGTTGCCGAATTGGAAGCAGGCGGATTGCCGCGGGACGAAATGGAAGAAGGGCGCCGGCAATGGGGCGCTCTGATGAAGGAGAATGCGGGATGAACGGCAATGCTCAATCGCAGGAATGGCTGGCATTCCTGGAGGAAATCGTGGCGGAGGGGCGGCTTATTCAAGCTTCGTTCAGCTCGCCACGCCGCAAGGACGACGATACGGCGCGGAAGTTGACCGTTCGCCCGATCAAGCTCAAGAGCGGGTTATTCTATCAATTCGAGCGCTATCAGAGCAATAAAGTATTTCACGAGAATGTTGCCCCCGATCAACTGAAGGAGCAGCTTCAATCGGCGATGGACCGATATAAACAAGTCTTGTTCAAGACGCCGGATGCCGACGTTCAAGTGCTGGCTAACAAGAAAGGGGCCTTGTCGTTGGTCGCCCGGACGACGGCTGCGAAGAGGGAGGCAGTACCGCAGGAGCATAATCGCAACAAAGCTTACGTCCTTCCGGACGGAGAACCCGTTCCCTTCTTAATTGCTCTTGGCGTCATGACCGCGGAAGGCCGGGTCGTAAAGGCGAAGTACGATAAGTTTCGGCAGATTAACCGTTTTCTTGAGATGGTATCCGATGTCATTCCCGAACTTCCGAGAGACAAGCAATTGACCATCATCGACTTCGGTTGCGGCAAATCTTATTTAACCTTCGCGTTATATCACCTGTTAGCGATTAAAGAGAAGCTGCCGGTACGCATAATCGGCCTCGATCTTAAGCAAGATGTCATTGATGCCTGCTCCAGGCTGGCGGCGAAATTGCAATGGGACGAGCTGTCGTTCTCCGTCGGAGATATTTCCGACTATGACGGCGACTCTTCGGTTGATATGGTCGTCACGTTGCACGCTTGCGATACGGCAACCGATGCGGCGTTGCTTAAGGCGATCGGATGGGAGGCAAGCGTGATTTTGTCGGTTCCCTGCTGCCAACATGAGCTCTTCCGCCAATTGGCTCAACCTGCGCTCAAGCCGCTATTGAAGCATGGAATACTAAAGGAGCGTTTTTCCGCTTTGGTGACGGACGCGGTTCGCGCCAATTTGTTGGAGATTGCGGGGTATCGCACGCAGTTGCTAGAGTTCATCGATTTGGAGCACACGCCGAAGAACATTCTCATACGCGCGGTCAAAGCTGGCAAAACCGACACCGGTGAACTTATGCAAGAGTATAAATGTTTTAGGGATTTTCTGGGAGTCTCCCCATATATGGAAAAAATGCTGGAATGAGTACAACTAAAGTCACAAAAAATAGGTAAAAAAGTCCTTAATTTTTCTTAAAAATTGAATAAATTTATGTGATATGACCGTTATATGGTTGTCGAAAAAAGCGGCAATATGGTAAAATCAACATGCATATCCATTTCTTTAACTAATGCCTTCCGTGAAAAGGTGAATGTCTTTGGGATACCAGTGGACGGATTTTACGCTTTTTGTCCTTCTATTTATTTTATTCGTTAGCGTAATCGCTTTTAATAGAATAACCCAGACGCATAAAGTGTATTTGGCTTTTCACTTTATCATGATGCTTTGGCCGCTTGGCCAATTCGCGATCAAGATGACGGATTTCCCGGAAATTCAGTTATTGTTCATTAATATGTCGTTCGTAGCCATGGGGATGCTCGGACCAGGCTGGCTCATATTCGTCTTTTTCCTCACGGGCCGGGCCGCCCAGTTAAAAGCAGGCCGGTTATTGGTATACATATTGCCAGCCGCATTGTGCGTGGTCGGCGCTTTATGGAATCCTAATGAACTATTCATGTCCCCGATCTCGGGTAACTACTTAAATCGCCTTTACGGACCTCTGTTCTGGATGCTCGTGCTCATTCAGTTCGCTTATTTTTTTACCGCGTTAATGAATATGTTTCATTCGCTTAAGACGGTCAGCTCCGTTAACCAGAGAAAACAGCTCGCAACCGCTTTAATCGGAATGTTCGTTTTGACCGGTTTCGGGTTGCTGGACGTGCTGATCAACGTGCTGCTCGCTCAATGGCTTCCCGTTATACCCGGCTTGCTGGCACTTGGGATCTTGCTCTCCGACGTATGCTTCGTCATCGCCATCTATCGGTTCGGAATGTTCGATATTCTAAGCATGGCCCAACGCGATATCTTCGAGCATATGACTACCGGGATTATCGTGGTAGACGAGAACGGCAAGGTTCTAGAAGTGAATAGAGCCGCGTCCCCATTCGTCCAATCGGTCAAAGGGGAAAACTTCGAGATGGAGAAGTTGCTGGCCCCGCTTCAAGCGCAAGGGGAAGTATACGAGTTCTTATACCGTTACAACCATCATCCTTACGAGAAAATGCAGATGGAGTTTTCCTTGCATGAAAGCGCCGGACGTCACGTCTCTATTCAAATTTCGCCTGTTCTTGACAATCGCAAGACCCTGCTTGGACGCATCATAACGTTCCATGACGTTACGGAACTTCGCAAGCTGGTCGTAGAGATGAACCGTAAGAACGAAGCGCTGCATGAACGCAACCTGGAATTGATCACGATCCAGGAGGAACTGTTCCGGGTCAATCAGAAGCTCGAGCAAATGGCCGTTACGGACGGCCTCACCGGTTGTTTCAATCGAAGATATCTCATGCAGCAATTGGAGCATGAAGTGCTCCTTAACATGAGATACCAGATTCCCTTCGCTATCTTCCTATTCGATATCGATCATTTTAAGCAAATTAACGATAGATTCGGACATCTCGTCGGCGATGAGGTCATCCGGAGCACTGCCGATATCGTACGAACGAAGCTTCGCAGAACCGATATTTTGGCGAGATACGGCGGCGAAGAATTCACGATCTACCTGCCTCATACCAACCGCGAACAGGCGGAACTGCTGGCGGAGAGAATCATGCTTGCGGTTGGGGAAAACTGGGTAGACGCAGGCTCGGAGAGAGTTCGCGTCACGATCAGCATGGGCGTTCTCTCGGAATCGAGCGAGGACTTAAACTTTGACGATCCGAAGGAATATTTGCGCGAAGTGTTCTCCGGAGCGGATTCCGCTCTGTACAAAGCGAAGGACGGAGGCAGGAACCGCGTCGTCATGGCTCGATAAAGAGCTTACGCCCTCTCCCGAACTATGATACAATCTATCCAATAGAATGACAGGTTTCGATAAAAGGCAAACTTGCTGAAAGGCAAGGACGCAAAGCCACAGGGTCTAATGTTCTCACGAACGATGACAGCCTAGCTGCCGAAGGTCCCTAGGGGATTCATAAGGCGGGCTGCTTCCTACGAAGCTGCCTTTTTTAATAGGATTATAGAAAGGTGGTTTGGCGGGAATGGCACAAGTCGGAGATAACAAAAAGCAAATGGCCGAATTGGAAAAAGATCTGCTTCCGCTAAATGTGCTGCTGCACTGCCGAACCGTCGTCGAAGGCAAGAATTTCGTTACGACCGGATTCATGACCCACGTGGAAGGGGAACTCTTCGAAGTAGAGCTGCATGAGTTCGAGCAGTTCGAGTTAGGGGAGGCGGTAAAGCTTACGATATACTCCCCGGCCGGCAGACAATCTATGGCTTCGGTTGTATTCGCGAAATACGAAGGTGCAATTGCAGTACTCCAACCGCCGGAACTTCGCAAGCGGTTCACCGAGAGACGCGAGAATCCTCGCGTTGAGATCGCGGGTACTGCGCAAATCTTAAGCGTGCTCAATGAATGGGGCGAAGAAATCGAGCTTGAGAGTCCATCTGTACTAACGGTACACGACATCAGCATATCCGGCATCAATCTCTCCGGCCAAGATGCCCACCATTTCGCCCCCCAATCCCGACTCGCAGCCAGAATCGAGATCGGAATCGGACTTAAATGCGAGCTTGAGATCGTTCGTCGGGAGAGGCAGGAGGACGACGAGATGCGTTGCGGAGCCATAATGCGCGTATTGGAGCCGGGAATGCTTCGTCCGCTGCGGGCGTTGATTCTACGGCAACAGGTGGAGATGAATGCTCAAGCCAGACGGGAAATAACCCAGAAACGAAGCTTTAATCGGATGAGCTCAGGCGAATAATAGGATATGTATGCAGGCCCGTGAAAGGCCTGTTTTTGTTTGAAACGATCTTTAGCGGAATCAAGGGGGGGCGAAATTGCTTAGGTCTGTGTCGAATAGATTCGCTATACCGTTGCTTCTAAGCCTCGCGGCAGCGGCTATTCTTGGTTTGTCCGCCTATCGTTTCGGATTGTTTTACGATAGGGATTTCTATGACGTCGAGTCTTTCCTTTACGCCGGAACGATCTGTTGGCTTATCTTCCATTTGGGAGTAGGTAAAAGCTTACGTATCCCGGCATGGACGTTGATGCCTTTCGGTCTATTCGGATGGTATGCGCTGCATTTATGGATGGATCCGGTTTCCGTAAAAGGAACGATAGATTCGATGCTGAGATGGATCGCTTACGGCTCCTGGTCTTTACTTCTATGGGCAACGTGGAAAAGCGAGAGAAGCCGATCATTGGGTTGGCTTGCCATACAGGCATCCGGGGCGTTGCTGCTCATCGGAGGGTGGGCGGGCTGGTTCGGCTGGACTGCCTTCACGGATATCGTGCTTAGGTTTAACGATGCGCAATTATCCGCAACGGGAGCGCGCTTAGCCGGGTTTCTACAGTATCCGAACGCTTACGGAGCATTGCTTGCCGCATTTCTATTGATGCAGCTTCAAGCTTGGTCGGAGGAGAAGGGGCGGCCGGAACGATACGGACTCGCTTCTGCAACCGCTATTCCTTACGGTGCGGCGCTTCTTCTCACGGAGTCGAGGGGAGCCATATTCGCTTTGTTGCTGGGAATCGGCCTAGCCTATTTCTTGCAACGGCGCTCGGATCGAAAGAAGCTGTTGGCGGTTTCCGGTATTACCGCTGCAGGCGCGGCGCTGCTGGCTAAAGCAGCTTGGAACACTATGCATTCTTCGGAAGAGGTTGGAGCAACGGGAAGCGGCGGTTTATACGCTGACGGCAATTGGTGGATAGCCTTGTTGTGCGTATTTGCGGGTGGGATCGTGCTTTTCTTGCTTCACCGACATTGGAATATTAAGAATGATGGGAAGCCTGTTGCTCGCGCGGTCAATTGGAATGCCTTTCTTCCTTGGCCGATCGCGATTACGGGAATCGCGGTCGCCGGATGGGTCGCTTTCGGCAGCGCGGGGGAACGGATTACCGGCCATTATGGCACGGTCACTTCACGCAAGCTGTTTTACTTGGACGCGTGGGAGATGTTCAAGGATTCTCCCTTGTTCGGGTTCGGAGGAGAAAGCTGGAGGGCGTTGTTCGGCTTTTATCAAAGCCAGCCCTATGTTGGCAACGAAGTCCATAGCGGATATCTCGAGATTCTGTTGGATACGGGCATCGCGGGATTAGCGATGCTTTTGTTCATGCTTGCTGCGTATACGTTAAAGTTGTGGAAGAACGAGAAGACGGCGATTGCACCGGCCGCGGTATTGGCGGCGCATGCGGCCATCGATTTCGATTGGTCTTACGGCTACGTATGGTTGCTCCTGATTGCTTGGTTTACGTTGCATGCTTCTCCTCGGGATGGGGAGAGGAAGCAGACAAGCGGGGACATCCATTATGGGGAGAGGAAGCTGACAGGCGAGGACAATCGAGATGGGGAGAAAGTTGTTCGGAGCGGCCGGATTAGGCGGCGGCCGATCGGCCGCCAAGCTCTCGCGCTGCTGCTTATCTGCATCGCAGCGGCAGGGCTCTGGGCGGCGTGGCGATCGCATGCCGCCGCAAGTGCCCGCGAAGCCGCCGCATCGGCGGCGTCGCCAGCCGCGCAAGCAGCTAAGCTGCGCGCGGCGCTTGACGCGAATCCGGCGTGGTCGCGGATTCGCCTGGAGCTCGCGGCGCTCCTGCCATTGCAGGAGCGAGCGAGCCTGCTTGAGGCGGGGCTGCGGTATGACCCGCAGGCCCCGCCGCTGTTCTTGCGGCTCGGCATTGTCTATGCCGAGCTGGGAGATGTTGCGCAAGCGCGCGATCGCTTGCGCGAGGCGTTGCGGCTCGAGCGCTTCGGCCGCGAGGGGCAAACCTCCGCGATCGCGGCCATGGCTAGCTTGGCGGAGAGACGCCAAGCGGAAGGCGACGCCGCGCAGGCTCGCGAGGCCGCAGAAGCGGCCGTCTCATTCTATGAAAGTTATAACGAGCTAACCCGCAAGGTTGAAGAGATGCCTCATCCCGCCAATGGGAAGCAGTTCGGCATGACCAACGCCGCGAAGTTTCATGCGGCGAAATGCTTGCTAGTCCTATCGCGGAACGAAGAAGCGAGCGTCCTTTTGCGTGAAATCATTGAGGAGGGCGACGAGAACTGGAAGGAAGAGGCGAGCAACCTGTTAGAGAGCATATTCATATCCTAAGCGGGACCGATATCGGCGAGGCATCCGAGGATATATGAATAAATGGACGAGACGTTGGGAGTCTGTCCGTGATGACAAGCTCTTCTGCCACATACATTGAAGCAAAAGTGGCAAAGGAGTGATCTTATGGCTGTTCAACGTCCGAAACCCCTGCTAGGGGATTCCAAGAAATCTCGCATCATTCGTTCGAAAATATCGTCGCGTTCCTTCGGTACAAGCAATGAACCAACCTTTAATCGCTTAACCGTCGTTTGGGTGCAGAATAACGGTGTACCTTTCAATACGACGGGATTTTTCGCACGTTTGTCTCGCGGCGGCATCCTCGTCTCCACGGCTAACTTCGATCGGTTCGGCGTCGTCCGTTTTAATAACGTCGGTACCTTAACTAACGTTTCGTTCACGTTGAGACTGTTTAACAGAAACGGCGTTTTGTTCCGCACGCGCTTCATTCCGGCAGGCGTGGAAACTTTCGCTGTTATCGGCTAACTTAACAAGAAACGCAAAAAAGGAGACCTGTTTCTGGAGTCTCCTTTTTCAATGCGCTCTTACAAGGAAGTGGGGTTATTCAGCCTCCGAACGCGTCGCGGAACGCGCGCATGAGCTTGGTCCTGTCTACGCTCCATAACTGAGCGATTTCCTCGCTGATTTCCTCGTCCCACCAATCCGCCAGCAGCTTGCGGTTGCTCCGGTTTTCTACGATCCACATCAGGTTCCCGATAACCCGCTTGACGTAAATCTCTTCCGCCTGCTGTACCAGGGCAGCGGGTATATGCAGTTTTAACCGTTTGACGGTTCGATACAACTCGTTGCCGCAAGCCCTGCGAATGGTCCTTGGGGTAGGGAGCGGGGATGAATGCTTTTCTTGAAACATCTTCATCAGGCTTCACCAAACCTCTCTTCCCATACCCTATGCATGGAAGAAAGATCAGGTCACAGCACGCTATTGGACGACAAGATAACCGACCATCGGTCCGCTTGTTTTCGGATCGTCGTGCGTTTGGCAGATGATGGAGTAGACCCCGGCGTCCTTCGGCGTGAACTTGACGATCGTCGTTTTCCCTTTGTTGATAGTCCCGGTAATGTCTAAGCCTTCGATGACGAAGGGGTGCGATTGGCCATTGACTCCGGAAATACGAAGCTCGACCGGTTGGCCTTTCTTCGCGTAGACCGAGCTAGGGCTGAATTGGTAGGACTCGATCTTCTTGCCGTTGTCCAACATGGCAGTGAATTCCCCCGTCACAATCTGAAGAACCTGAGGGGTTTCTCCCGCGGGAGCCAACGCCGGTTTGGTTTGCTGCCAGCCGATGTAAGCGCCGGCCAAAATGACGACAGCCGCGATAACCGTGTACAACTGAATCTTTTTCCTGTTAAGGATAACGATTTTGCTCATTCCGCTCTCTCCTCTTCAACTTAGTCCACCTATCGCAGTGTATGCGTGGGCCCGTCCGGTCATGACAAGCCTCCGACGAAAAGTTGAGAGCTTCGTATAACTGGAAGAACCTCTTCGCGTTGTGCTAGAATAGAAACGATCTTATGGGGAAAGCAGGTTT
Organism: Cohnella luojiensis; assembly: GCF_004564235.1. Lineage (GTDB taxonomy): Bacteria > Bacillota > Bacilli > Paenibacillales > Paenibacillaceae > Cohnella > Cohnella luojiensis. The sequence goes on along the minus strand of NZ_SOMN01000017.1, from coordinate 20,762 downwards.
GAGCTATGATGGATACGTTGCACGATTGGTTGGCCCAGATTCTCGTATGGATCGAGAGTTTAGGGTATTGGGGCATTATCATCGGTCTAGCCATCGAGGTCATTCCGAGCGAAATCGTGCTTGGTTATGCGGGTTATCTCGTATTCCAAGACGTCATCTCGTTCCCGGTCGCCGTCATTTGCGGCACCATCGGGGCCCTTTTACAGCAGTGGCTGCTCTACGCGATCGGCCGCTATGGAGGCAGGCCGTTCCTGGACAAGTTCGGAAAGTACTTACACTTAAAGTCAAAGCATATCGATATCGCGGAGAGATGGTTCGCCAAGTACGGCCCCATTATCGTGTTCACGGGACGTTTTGTTCCCATCATGCGGCAAGTGGTATCCATTCCGGCCGGCATGGCGCGAATGAACCTATGGCAATTTACATGGTTGACGCTGCTCGCTTCGATTCCATGGTCGATCCTGTTCGTATGGCTGGGCTCGTCCTTGGGCGAGAATTGGGAGAAAATAGACGATAAGGCGGCTCCTTATGTTCAACCGATCATTTTGATCGCTATTGCCCTGTTAGTAGCCTTCTTCCTGTTCCAATATTTGCGCAGAAGAGGCAAAACCATCTAAAATGAACAATAAGACCGAACGAGAGAGGGGATATAAGAATGAGCCAATTGATAGCAAGCAAATTACATAAGGGGTTATCGCCGCGTCAGTTCGTAGAGGGCATGACCAAAAATCAAGATACCTTCAAATCGTGGTACGATCGATTTCAATGGAACGATGCCGAGCTTGAGGAGTTCTACGATTCCTTGAACAATCGCGACGATTTGCGTTGTTTGATTATCGCCGCGGATTGGTGCGGAGATGTCGTGCGCAACGTTCCCGTCGTTTTCCAAGCGATGGAGAAGGCGGGAATTCCGACGGAAGTACTGATCATGGAGGAGCATCTGGATCTGATGGACCAACACCTGACAATGGGCGGCCGCGCGATTCCGGTCGTGTTGTTCACGGATACTGGGGGACATTTGCTGGGCAAATGGGGCGCTCGTCCGAAGCACGTACAAGAAGTCATGAATGCTTTCAAAGCGGAAAATCCGGACCGGGAAGCTCCCGACTATCAGGAGAAAATCGCGGTCGCAAGACAAGAGATGGGACGTCGCTACGGAGAGGACACGGGCTATCAGACGATCATTTTGCAGGAAATTCGCGATATTTTGTCTGGAGTTTAAGGTAACGATACGATGCTGACTTTTCAAAGATACCCGCTAGGGGCGCTGCAGACGAATGCATATGTGGTTGTGAACTCGGAACGCACGCATGCCATCGTAATCGATCCGGGAACGGCCGACGGCGCATTGATGCGCAAGTTGGACGGATTGAAGGTAGAAGCGATTCTGCTGACGCATGCCCATTTCGATCATATCGGCGGAGTGGATTCGTTGCGGAAAAGGTACGGCTGCCCTGTATACATACACTCGGCAGAGAAAGAATGGTTAACCGACGCGGGGAAAAACGGCTCTAGCCGCTGGGCGGACGTGACTCCGCCGATTACGACGGATTTGCCGGAGCATCTGCTATCGGATGGTCAAGTACTGGAATTGATCGGAGAATCCTTCCATGTGAAGCATACCCCCGGACACTCGCCGGGAAGCGTCAGCTTTCTTGTCGGCGATCTGCTGTTTGCCGGAGACGCGTTATTTCACCGATCTGTCGGGCGGACGGATTTGCCCGGAGGCAACCAAGACCAGCTCTATCGTTCGATCCGGGAGAAGCTGTACGTATTGCCGGAAGACGTATTGGTCTTGCCCGGGCATGGGCAGGAAACGACGATTGGGGAAGAAAAGCTCGAGAACCCGTTCGTCAGATAAAAAGCAAGTCTTGTTGCAAAATGTCAAAAAAAGGCTTTACATGAGTTCGGTCATTTGATATAGTGAGCCTTGTCAAGCCGATATAGGCTAATGTTCGCTGCGAAGAACGCAGGCGATGGAGGGAAACCTTCAGCGCTTGCGTTTTTTTTATTTTCCGAGAGATGAGGGTGAAAGGATGAACAGGCGCAGGCAAGCGGCAATCAGTTTATCGGCCGCGGTCCTATCAGGATTGCTCGTATATGGCGTGTACTTACTTCAGTTAAGGCAGATTCAATTGCAAGAGACAGTGGACATCGTCGTTCCCAACCGATTCATATCGACAGGCACGAAGCTCGACCCGGAGCATTTGACTATGATCTCCTTGCCGCGATCCGCCATAACTCCGGAGATGATTACGGATTTGTCGGAGGCGGTCGGAATGGAGACCTCGGTACCGTTGGGAGGCCATGAGCCGTTGCTGCGATGGAAGGTGGACAAATATCCGTTATTGCCTCGCACCGGTCAATCGACTTTTCAAATTCCCAGGGAGTACGTCAAATCGGTATCAAACGGAATTCGCGCCGGGGACGAGGTCATGGTTTATTTATCGGACGAATCGACTGCGTCGCGCAAGCTATATGCCGATTCCATCCGCGTGGCGGGCGTCAAGACGGCGGCTAACCTCGAGATCGATAATCCCAAAAACCCGAATCTGATGTCTATGGCGAACGGAGACAAAGAAGGCATGTACGCTTCGAGGCGAGATGCCAACGGCACGATCGATTCGATTAATCTGAATTTGACGGAAGAGCAGTGGCTTGCGCTCGATTCAGCCTGCAAAGGGGGAACCGCAAAGTTGATTATCGCTTTTCAGGCTTCTTCTATTAAGGAGGATGAACAATAATGTCGGGAAGATTAGCGGCTTTCGCCGGCTCAACGCCCAATATCGGTACTTCTTTGACGGCATTCGGAACGGCCTATCGCATCGCGGCGCTGACAGGCCGCAAGGTCGGATACTTATGTCTGAATCTGAAAAGCGCGAAGACTCACCTTTACTTGGGCGTAGATAAACCGGACGTGACTTTGGACGGCGTAAGGCCCGAACTAAGAGCAGGCACGCTTACCGGGGAGAAATTAAGACAGTATGCTTTTCGTTCGCCCAAGCTTGGCGGTCTTCACGTTTTATTCGGAAATATGGCGAGAGAGCAAGCGGAATATTACGAACCCGACGATATGCGGCAATTGCTTTCGGCTGCCCGAGAGGCATTCGACTTGACGATCGCGGACGTAAGCGCCTATTGGGACAATGCGGCTACGGTATGCGCGATGCGGGAAGCCGATGATAGGTTTCTGGTTACGACCGACAGTCTCAGCCATTTTCAAGAGGATATTCATCGTTGGACCGGTCAAGTCGGATCGCAATTCGGTATGCTGCCGGAGCAATTTCAATTGGTGCTTCTGCACGGTAAACATGGAATAAAGGGAGGGTTTCGGATGAAGGAGATTCGTAAGGAAACCGGGTGTGCCGAATTCACGGAGCTGAGATTACTCGAGAGTATGCATTTGCAACTGGATAGCGGTCGATTGGATGAGTGGCTCGCGGCTGAAGAAAGAAACGCGGCGGCTTTCGACGCGGTGGCTAACCCTCTTATTAATCGTTTGAATTGGTCGCAAAGACTGCAGAAGACGGATAGACCTTGGTTACGCAGGTTAATGGTGCATAGAAGGAGAGACGGATGAGCGGGGAAGTTGCGGCCAAGCGGTTTTCTTCGTCTGCGTATGCGGCGGATTTGCAAAGCTCGTCCAGCAAAGGGGAGTTAGGTTCAGGGGATAATGCGGATGGATTGAACAGCTTGCGAGCGTACACGGAAGAAGTTCGTCATATGCTTGCGACTCCTAGAGGCTGGAGCGAAGAGGAACGTCGGCGTTACGCCGAGAAGCTCAACCGCGCGGTTATCGGTTTTCCGCAAGAGCGGGCCGAGATGCTGGCCATTATCTCGGATTGGATCATTAGGAAACGACTGCAGCATGTTTCCTTCGGCAGCCTTCCCTACGCGTCCTTGGCGGAAGCCTTGTTCGCCGAAGTCATCGGAATGAACATGCTGGAGCTTGTATTGCGCAATCGTGAAGGCTTGGAAGAGGTTCAGGTCGTTGGAACGCGCATCTTCGAGGTGCGCGACGGCAAGGCGACGGCATCCCCGTATCGTTTTCAGGATTTAAGCCATGTGGAGAGAATCCAGCAGAACCTGGTGCTTTTCAACAATGACAGAATTAATCCCCGCAAGAGATGGGCGGAGGTCCTTCTGCTGGATGGTTCGCGCGTCACCTTGACGGGCTTTGGATTCACGGCCCAACCGACTCTAACGATCCGTTTGTATACCGTCAAGCGGTTTAATCTCGAAACGCTGTGCAAGCCGGAGTACCGAACGATGGATGACCGAGTTCGCGAGCTGCTTCTCGTCATCGTTCGAAGTCGGTTTAATATGGTCGTTATCGGGGCTACCAATACCGGTAAAACGCATTTGATCAAAGCCCTGATCTCAGCCATGCCGGATGAAGAGCGGATCGTCACGATCGAGAGCCGTTATGAGCTTATGCTGGCGAGGGACTTCCCGGACAAGAACGTCGTGGAATACGAGTCGGACGAGGATGATCCGCTGCACGGTCCGAAGCAGGCATTCAAGCTGGCTCTTAGGCAATCCCCACAGCGAATATGCCATGCCGAGATTAGGGACGAGGATGCTAATATTTACGTGCGCGCCTGTACGAGAGGGCATGAAGGAAGCATAACTTCCGTGCACGCTAACGGCTTGGAGGATGTACCTGATACGATCACGGACATGTGCATGCTTGACGGCAGGGGAATGAACCCGATCTCTATGATCAGGAGAATCACGGAGCATGTGACGCATATCGGATTCGAGATGAGAATGATAGACGGTGTCCGGAAGCTGGCACGGGTAGGCGAATTCGAGTGGATAAACGGCGTGGTCCGGATCAGGGATCTCGTTCGTTACGAGGAGTCTACCGGCCAATGGGTATTTCCGCACAAATTTTCGGATAAAGCGTTGCAGAAAATTTCGAGGAGCGCTCAGACATGCTGAGGCTTGCTCTATTATCCCTTGTCGTTGCGTTATTCCTATTACTATACTTGAGCTTTCGTTACGGACTGTTAGCTTGGTGGGACAATCAATCCCGTAAGCGTAGGTTAAACTCAGGTAAATCGGGGCGCTGGAGTCCTCAAACATGGATGCGATTAAGCAAGCCGCATCAGCATGTTTTCGATTTGCTATTAGCCTTAGGATGGCGAATGAAAACAAGAGGTTTTGTAATGATCTCGGCGATTATGGGCCTTCTGGGCATAGTCGCCGGCGTGCTCGTTTTTCAATCTTTTCGTTCCGTCGTGACCCTTGTGCTGTTACTCGGCTCTTTTCCTTATTTGCTGCTACGGATGTCGTTAATCAATCGGCAGATGGCGACGCGACTCGAGTTCTTGCCGGCGGTAGAGTTATTCTACCAATCCTATTTGGTAACGGGTTGCCGCCATATTCGAGTCGCCCTGCAAAGGACGGTAGAAGAGCGGCGGCTTCCCGGTGAGGTCCAAGCCGTATTTGAACAGCTTTACCGGAATTTGTCCGTTAAGGAGGACGACGAGGGGAGCTTGCGACGGTTTTCACTGTCCTTCGGAAATGTGTGGGCGGATTATTTCGGAAGCATTCTGAAGGTGGCGCTAGAGGAGGGAAATAACGTGTCGGACAACTTGAAGGAGCTCGTATCCGACATGCGCAAAGCCCAAATGGCCAATCAAATAGAACGACACCGGCTGCTCGAGATTCGGATGGCTAACTTCGCTCCCGTATTGTTCTTGGCGCTATTTATGGGCGTTAACTTTCGGTTGAATCCGGAAGGCAGCTATACGTATTACGTTATTGATGCCGGGGGGAGAGGAATGCTTCTGAATGCCGTCGTGCTGTTGTTCGGATCGTTGATGATGGGACTTTATTTATCCAGAAGAAAATGACGACGGAGGGAGAAGGTAAACGACCGTGACGGAGTATATCCGAACGCTCATTATCGGGGTAGGAGGACTTGTACAGTTTGCTCTCCTATTCACAGGCACAACTCTTGTATTAAGGCTGCTGTTCGCTCCCCGCAATCGTTGGCGAATTCATTTGCGAGGTTGGGCAAATAAACAAACGCCGCGATGGTGGCTGAAAGTCTGGAGAACCGATCGCGAGAGCGTAACGTTGCAGGAAAGGCGGATGCTGCTCGCGGGATGCGGAATCCGATATCCGCCTGAGGCGTATTTGTCTTATCGCCGTTGCTTATTATTCGTGGTCCCTTGCATCGGAGGAGGGGTTTACTTGCTGGGAGAGCAGGGACTTGTTCCGGCTCCCATGAGTTGGAATCTCCTATTCGTATTGCTGATATTCGTAGGGTTGGCCGCCTGCGATCGAATGTGGCTGCAATCCTTCCGCCGTTATCGGACGGATCGGATAAGACGCGAGATCGTGGCCGTCAGCAGCCAGTTGCTCTACTATACAGGGTCAAGGCTGCATCTCCACGGCAAGCTCATGAAATGCCTTGCTTTAACCCGGCACATCCGTGGCGAGATGGGATTGTTGCTTAACGAGTGGTACCATGACGCGGACTCTGCTCTTAAGCGCTTTAAGGAGCGACTAGGAACCGACGAGGCTTACGGCTTCGCCGAGAGCATGCGTTCGCTCCGCCTCAATGAGAGCCAAGAGATATACGATATGCTCCGCGAGGTTGTGAGGGATTACAAAGCCCAGATCGAGTTAGCCAAGGACAGCCGCAAGGAAACGACTTCTTATCTCCTGTTCGTGCTGGCTGGAATCCCTATTTTGTATACGTTTCAGATCTTTCTTTACCCTTGGGTGCAAGAAGCGGCTAAACTCTTCGATGCCCTTAATCCTTAGAAAGGAGGCGATTGGATGAGGAATATTCTGATTACTGTAATGATGCTCATTGTCGTGGCCTTAATGTTCAACGCGATCGTTGCCCAAGACAATACGGGAACCCGTGCGCGAATTGAGACGCATGGAACCACGGCCAACACGACTCTTGGAAATTTACAGCCATAAGGGGACGGAAAGGGGAACTTGGGATGCGACAACTGCTAATGACCATGTTATTAATCGTTACGGTCGTGATTCTTTATACGAACATTGCGCAAGGCGATGAGGGGACGCAAGGAAAAATCACTTCCGCCGGTGACCGGATGGCGGATCAAATCTCTCGGATCAGCCCGTGAAGCAATTGCTTGTTTTCGTATTATTCGCCTCCTTGTTCTGCTGGTTGATGTTTTCCCCGATATACAAGCATGTACTGGTCATTCGGCAAGCCTTGCTCCAGCAAGAGGCCGATTATTTGCTAGAGATCGGCGCCAGCGGAAGATACGGGTACATCGACGGCGATATGGTCGCCGAATCCCGGGATCGGCTCGCTCGTTATGGATTCAACGCCCCGATGCTTGAATACGCGGTTACCTCCACGACGGGAGCCGAAGGCGATAATGCTTCGGCCCCTTTGCCCAGAGGGACCGGCATTCAACTGCGAATTACTTATCCCTACGATAATCTGCTGAATATCGATCGGTTGATCGGGCTCGAGCCTCCTTCGGGGGATGCCCGAATCGGCGGCGGCGGAATGAAGATGAGCGAGTATGTTCCATAACCTAAGCTATTGAGGAGAAGTTATGGCTAAGCTAGTATTCAGCGTTCTAATGATCGTCGTTTGGTGGATGCTCCACGCATTGCAGATGGATGAAGAGGTGGCAATGGGGACGGTTCACGAAGCAAAGCGCGCCGTTGATCGTGCGGCTCACGCAGCGGCGCAGCAGTTGGACCGGGACAAGCTCGAGATGGGCGTGCTCTCGATTCAAACGGATCTTGCGGAGGATGCGACATTGGCTTACTTAAGGGAAAATCTATCGCTCGATGCCAGCTTGAGTCCGCTGCCGGGAAGCTTCCTAAGGGATACGGTCGAAGTCCGGGCATTCGAGATCGTTAATGAGGATGCGGTATTTCCTTATACCTACAGCAACTCCTTGTATGACTACGAGGTTACTCTTGATCGTCCGGGGGTGGTATTGGTCGTTCACGTGGTGTACCCTCGGTTGTTCGGCGTGCTCGCCCCCGTAGAATGGGATTTGGAAGGCTCCGCGGAATTGGTGTACTAATCGATCGGAAAGTATAAGTTTCTATGTCCTTATACTCATCTGATCGCACGATACAAACGTGTACCACCATCCAATGACGGCGAAGTCGTTTTACTTGGCATGGTTGACGCAATGCCCCTTCTTTGCTCTAATAATATCGTATGGAAGACACGAAGGGGCGTTGACCGAATGCAAAAGAAGCCGCCGCAGGATGAGTGGTTGAACCGCTCGCTCAAGCTTCAACGAAAACTCGCCGAGAACGATATCGCCGGTTGTTTGGTTTCGCAAAATGTTGGAATCTATTACTTCGCCGGTTCTATGCAAACCGGTTATTTGTTCGTGCCCGTTGAAGGGGAACCAACCTTTTACGTCAGAAGAAGCGTGGTACGGGCATTTCGCGAGTCTGCCATACGAACGGTAGAATTGAATTCCTTCCGGAATTTCGGCAAGCAGTTGGCAACGGATTATCCTGCCCTATTCTCCTCCCCGGATCAGCCTCCGATCATTGGAGCCGATCTCGACGTCATGCCGGCTCAACTGTATTTGCGGTTGGCAGAAGCGATTCCCCAAGCGAAGTGGAAGGATGCCTCGGCGTTGCTTAGAGGAGTTAGGAGCGTGAAATCCTCTTATGAAATCGAACGCATCTCTAGAGCCGCCGCTGTTGTTTCAACGGCTTTGGATGCAGGAATAGCTGGCTTGAAGGAAGGAATGACTGAACTAGAGCTCATGGCGATCATCGAGAATTCGCTCCGCTCGCAAGGACATATCGGGTTAATGCGGATGCGCGGATATAATCAAGAGATCGTGACAGGCGTCATCGCAGCCGGGGAAGCGGCAGCGGAACCTACCTATTTCGACGGTCCGGCAGGCGGGAGGGGATTATCTCCCGCTGCCCCGCAAGGCGTGAGCCTCCGTTCGATCGGGCGCAACGAACCTATTATCATCGACATTGGATGCTGCTTGGACGGCTATACGATTGATCAAACTCGCATGGCCGTCGTCGGTGAGCTTTCCCCGGAGCTGCAGACGGCGTATGAAGTGGCCGAATTAATCATGAGGAGCAGCGAGCGTTTGCTTCGTCCGGGTACAACGCCGGAGGAACTATACGTTCAGGCGTTGGAGCTGGCGGAAGAAGCGGGATTGTCGGATCACTTCATGGGCTACGGCGCGGACCAAGTGAAATTTCTCGGTCATGGAATCGGACTGGAAATCGATGAATGGCCAGTGCTCGCACGAGGATTTCGGGAACCGCTTAAACCCGGGATGACGCTGGCAATCGAGCCGAAGTTTACTTTCCCGGGCTTGGGAGTCGTCGGAATCGAGAATACGTACCTCGTCACGGAAACGGGATATAGAGAATTGACGGTATCGCCGGAGAAGATCTATAAATCGCAAGATTCATAAAGGACAGCGACTCCCAAACGACAACATTTGCATAGGGTAGTACTTTTTTAGTAGGATAGTAGTATTGCCGGACGTATTGGGAAGGGGAGAATCGGTATGCTGAAGTTAGGGGAGAAAATCGTTATCGTGGATGACCGGTTTGAGCAAAATTTGCCTTTGGGCGAGTACGGGTACGTAATCGCTTATGACCGTAATAACGATAGCGCGTTTGATTATATTATTCGAGTACCGAGTGCAAATAGGCAATTCTATGTGCCCTGTGAAGATATTGAATTGGAAGAAACTTTGCTAGAACTTGAGGTTCAACGCATCGAAAGGGAATCGCTTATCGACTTTGCCTTGGTTACCCGCAATGAGGAGCTCTTCAAGCGAATCATGAACGGCAGCCAGGAAGAGGAACTGCCGGTGGAAGAGACGACCAAAGAAGCGCTTACTCGAGAGGAATTCATCCGCCAAGTCAACTTAAAAGCCTGGATATAATCCGAACGCAATAAACGCACCGTTAGCCTCTTGAAATTCTTCAAGATGCTCGCGGTGCGTATTATTATACGATCTCATCTGATCGCTCGACTCAAACGTATATCCCCGTCCTAAGGACGGTGAAGCCGTTTATGCTTATAAATCGCCATTTACCTCACGGCTGCGGGGACGGCGGCTGGAACAGGCTGAGCCCGACCGAACAAATAACCTTGGAACAGCGGGACTCCCGCTTTTCTCAGGAAATCCCACTCCTCCTGGCGTTCTACGCCCTCCGCTAATACCACTCCGTTAAAACGGGAAACGTGTTCCAACAGATCGTTAATATAACGTTGTTTTTTCGTGTCGCTATCGCACTGACCGACCCATCTGCGGTCCATCTTCACATAATCCGGTTGAAGACGATCTAAAACATCCATTGTCGCAAATCCGTTTCCGACGTCATCGAGCGCAAGACGAACGCCTTCTTGCCTGTAAACGTCGAATACTTTGGACAGCCTTGGGTCATCCAGCGGCTCCGTTTCCATGACTTCGAATACGTAATCGCCGGGATCCGTTCCGGTTTCTTTCATCATCTCGAAGGTCCCTTTCAAGCAAGTGTCCGGATGATGCAAGGAGGAAGGCAGGAAGTTAATGAACCGCTTCATCCCGGGTTGTAGATGGGATGCGCCCATTTTGATAGCGGAATGCCTTGCCGCCCGATCCAAGAAGGAATGCTGGCCGATTCTTCTCGCGGTTTCGAACAGCTCTGCGGGACGAAAAGGCATCTGTTCGGGCAACGAACGCAGAAGAAATTCGTACCCGACGATGTTCCCGCTTGGTTGAACGACGGGCTGTAGATGAGTAGTAAACAACCGATGTAAGATATAGTCGAACACGCTGTGGCCGCTAACTTCGCCGAACAGCTCGGATAAAGGGAACCAGCCTTCGTTATCTTGTTCCTCGCTCGTATTAGAATGACTGTTTTGATCCATTTCATCCTTATACGATATGCGACACTGAATGCTATCGGCATTCAAGTCTCGACCTTGTCGTTGAAGCTTGCCCATAAGATGAAGAAGCTGCTGCTGATTGTCGTAACGCAGAGCTAGAGGCAAATCCTCCGATTGCGCGAATTCAGTAATCGCGTTTGTTAGTATTTTTTGCGCACCCGGATCATCGGAGGCGAATTCAACAAATCCGGCATCCTTTAGCGGCACCGATGATAAAGCTTTATGGAAACGGGACATGTCGTTCCCTCCTTGTCTCTATCGCCTATTATTACCCCATACAGGTGGCTCTAAAGCAGCGTTGAATCATTGAGTTCCCTTAGTTTGTCCGATATAATGAAAAGAATGAGCGGATATGGAGAAATAGGGAGGGTAATACAAGCATGAGCATAACGATCAAAGATGTCGAACATGTTGCGAATTTGGCGCGTCTTGAGCTGTCGGAAGCGGAGAAGGAACAATTTGCCGGGCAGTTGAACGCGATATTGAAATATGCCGAGAAATTAAACGAGCTGGACACGGACGGCATTGAACCGACCAGTCATGTGCTGCCGCTGGCAAACGTGATGAGGGAAGATGCGGTAAAGCCTTCTTGGCCGATCGAGAAAGTACTTCTCAACGCTCCCGAAGAAGAGGACGGCCAGTTCAAGGTGCCTGCGGTTCTGGAATAAAGATTAGGAGGAGCTTAGAATGTCGGTTTTCGATCTGAGATTATCCGAAATACATAATCGTCTTACCCATAAACAATTATCCGTCACCGAGCTGGTGGAGCAGTCCATAAAGCGGATTTCCGATACGGACGAAAAGATTGGCGCATTTCTCGCGTTGAATGAAGAAGGTGCTCGCAAGGAAGCCAAGGCTCTGGATGCGCAAATGGCATCAGGCGGAGAACGGGGCTTATTGTTCGGCGTTCCCGCGGGAATCAAGGATAATATCGTAACCGAAGGCTTACGCACGACATGCGGCAGTAAATTCCTGAAGAACCATGATCCGATTTACGACGCGGCCGTCGTGACTAAGCTTCGCGCCGCGCAATCGGTTACGATAGGCAAGCTGAACATGGACGAATTCGCAATGGGCGGTTCCAATGAGAACTCCGCCTTTCGCGCCGTTCGCAATCCTTGGGATTTAGAACGCGTTCCCGGCGGTTCCAGCGGCGGTTCCGCAGCAGCTGTCGCGGCCGGGCAGGTTTATTTTACGCTCGGTTCGGACACGGGCGGTTCTATTCGTCAACCCGCTGCCTATTGCGGCGTCGTTGGATTAAAGCCGACATACGGTCTAGTTTCCCGATTCGGACTCGTCGCATTTGCTTCGTCTCTTGATCAAATCGGGCCGATCACGAAGAATGTGGAAGACTCCGCCTATGTCCTGCAAGCGATCGCGGGCCATGACGAGAGGGATTCGACTTCGGCTAACGTAGAGATACCCGACTATTTGTCCGCCCTTACCGGAGACGTCAAAGGATTGAGAATCGGCGTGCCTAAAGAATATTTGGGTCAAGGCATCGATCCGCAAGTGAAGGAACGAGTACTGGAAGCATTGAAGGTATTCGAATCGATGGGCGCGGTATGGGAGGAAGTTTCATTGCCGCATACCGATTATGCCGTCGCCACTTATTATTTGCTCGCCTCTTCCGAAGCATCCTCCAATCTGGCCCGTTTCGACGGAGTTCGTTACGGCGTGCGCGCAGAAAATCCGACCAATTTGCTGGACCTGTATCGCCGCTCCCGCAGCGAAGGGTTCGGTCCCGAAGTGAAGAGAAGGATCATGTTAGGTACCTATGCGCTTAGCTCGGGCTATTATGACGCTTATTATAAGAAGGCTCAGCAAGTTCGCACGTTGATCAAGCAAGATTTCGATCAAGTATTCGAGAAATTCGATCTGATTATCGGCCCGACCGCTCCAACGCCAGCTTTTAAATTGGGTGAGCAAGTCGGAGATCCTCTCACGATGTACTTGAATGATATATGCACGATCCCCGTCAGCTTGGCGGGAGTACCGGCGATCAGCATTCCTTGCGGAACGGCGGAGGGGTTGCCGGTCGGCTTGCAAATCATCGGCAAGCCTTTCGACGAGAGCACGGTTCTGAGAGCGGCGCACGCATTCGAAAGCCAAACCGGGTTTCACGACCTGCGTCCGGCTCTGTCTTAGGAGGAGCGCAACATGTCTAAATACGAAACGGTCGTCGGTCTTGAGGTACACGTCGAGTTGCATACGAAATCGAAAATTTTCTGCGGATGCTCGACTTCTTTCGGCGCGCCGCCCAACACGCATACTTGCCCGGTATGCCTAGGCCATCCGGGAGTTCTTCCGGTCTTAAATCGCCAAGCTGTGGAATATGCGATGAAGGCCGCCATGGCTATCAACTGCGAAATCGCCGAATGGTGCAAGTTCGACCGCAAAAATTATTTTTATCCCGACTCGCCGAAAGCTTATCAGATCTCCCAATTCGACCAACCGATCGGCCAGAACGGCTGGATCGACATCGAAGTGAACGGCCAAACCAAACGAATCGGCATTACTCGCCTTCATCTGGAGGAAGATGCCGGCAAGCTCACGCATATAGACGGCGGATTCGGTTCCCTCGTCGACTTAAACCGGGTGGGTACTCCGCTCGTGGAAATCGTCTCGGAACCCGACATCCGTTCTCCTGAAGAGGCGAAAGCCTATTTGGAGAAGTTAAGAGCCATTATGCAATATTGCGATGTCTCCGACGTAAAGATGGAGGAAGGCAGCCTTCGTTGCGATGCCAACATCAGTATCCGCCCGTTCGGTCAAGAAAAGTTCGGAACCCGCGCGGAGCTTAAGAACATGAACTCCTTCCGCGGAGTTCAACGGGGTCTCGAGTACGAAGAAATTCGCCAGGCCGAAGTTCTGGACGGAGGCGGCGCAGTCGTGCAAGAGACGAGACGCTGGGATGACGAACAAGGGAAAACAATCAGCATGCGGAGCAAGGAAGAAGCGCATGACTACCGCTATTTCCCGGATCCGGATCTGGTTCGCTTGCATATCGATGCGGAGTGGAAAGCACGAGTTCTCGCTTCGATTCCAGAGCTCCCGGATGCCAGGCAAGCCCGATATATTCAACAATATGGACTGTCCTCTTATGATTCGAGCGTGTTAACGGCTTCGATGAAGCTAGCGGATTTCTTCGAGGAAAGCCTCGAGCATACGAACGACGCTAAAGCTTCGGCAAATTGGATCATGGGCGACCTGCTTGGTTACTTGAATGCCAATAACTTGGAGCTTGACGACGTCAAGATCACGGGACAAGGCTTGGGCGAGATGATCCAACTTATCGAGAAGGGCACGATCAGCTCGAAAATCGCAAAAACCGTGTTTAAAGGCTTGGTCGAAACGGGTAAATCGCCTCAACGGATCGTAGAAGAGCAGGGCTTGGTACAAATCAGTGACGAAGGCGCCATTCTGTCGGTCGTTGATGCGGTTATCGCAGCTAATCCGCAGTCCGTCGAGGATTTCCGTAACGGCAAGGAAAAAGCGATCGGTTTCCTCGTAGGTCAGATCATGAAGGAAACGAAGGGTAAAGCTAATCCGGGGCTCGTAAATAAGCTGCTGGTAGAACGATTAAACGCATAGAAATGATTGGGAAACGACAAATTCGCTTATCGGCGGGTTTGTCGTTTTATCTCATTTTCCGGTAGGAGGTTCTGAATGTGGGGATTGTTTCATTAGATATCAGACAAAGGGAGACGGCTGAAGAGATATGGGCGCTGCAGCATCCGGCCTATCGGCTGGAAGCCGCGCTTATCGGCGTCTCCGATTTACCTCCTCTTCGCGATACGATCCAGTCCCTGCAGGAATGCGGCGAGACGTTCCTGGGTTACAGAGACAGTCAGGGGGACCTTGTCGGAGCGGTTTCTTGCGAGAAGGAGAAGCTGGAGCATTATACAATCTGCAGACTGATGGTACATCCAGAACATCTTCGTCAAGGTATCGGAAGTTTGCTGATGGTGCGTTTGTTATCCGAGAAACCGAGAAACGCGACTTGGACCGTAACTGCCGAGGTACGCAATCTGCCTGCAATCGCCCTGTATGAACGCTTTGACTTTATTCGGCAGGAAACATTCAAACCTATACCGTCCATCGAGATGCTAAGGCTTGTTCGCGCTCCGCATAGCTCATGAAGCTTGTAGCTCCGACCTTAGCCTAGGTTTTGTCCCCGTCCGAAAACCATTGTTTGGCCAAATTCCAGCATGATACAATAATAAAAATGAATCGACGAAAGGGATGCGCATGCACAATCCTTGGGTGATAGACAACGTGCATCTGGTTATCCGGTTGCTCCTATCCGTCTTGCTGGGCGGATTGGTCGGGTATGAAAGAGAACGCAAAAATCATGCTGCCGGTTTGCGAACGCACACTTTAGTCTGCTTGGGCTCCTGTTTGTTGATGATCCTATCGATGTACGGATTTGCGGACTTCGCCGATCAACCTAACGTACGCTTGGATCCTGCGCGTCTGGCTGCGCAAGTCATAACTGGCGTCGGCTTTCTGGGTGCGGGAACGATCCTGTTTACCGGAAAATCGATTACGGGGTTGACGACGGCGGCATCCATATGGGTGGTTATGGCTGTGGGGCTCACGGTTGGAGCGGGATTCTACATGCCTGCGATTCTGTCCGCGGTCATGGTGCTTCTCGTCCTGTGGGGTTTAAACATCGTGGAGAAACGTTACGTCAATCATCGGCGCGAATGTACGTTCACCCTTACAACCGGAAATTCGCCGCCTCGCGTTGAAAGCTTTCAAAGCCTGCTGACTCAGCACAAAGCCAAGTTGGTCAAGATCCGATTCGTGGATGAGGAGGACTCCGTGCAAGAGTCTGAGCCAAAACTGAGGCGAATCGTGATCACGGTTATCCTTCCGCACAGGGAACAATTGATGGCCATCGCGGACGAGTTTAACAGAATGTCTGGTGTAAGTTCCGTGGCGGCGGAATAAAATAAGTCGACTGAGTCGGAGGGATTAGAGTGAAAGAATCGGACAGTTGGGATAACCCGAATGAATATCCGTTGCCTCCGAACCCGGATGGGGACAATCGCATGCAACAGGAGCAATGGGCGGGTTTCGGAGCGTCTTCGGATTCGGGTTACCCTCAAGGGAGGATGCCGGAGTCTAATGGAAGAAAAAGAAAATGGATAGCCGGTTTGTTAGCTTTTCTAATTCCGGGGATCGGGCATATGTATTTAGGGCTGATGGTAAAAGGTATCGTGCTCATGATGCTCGTGGCGCTTGATATTACGGCAATCGTTTACGTCTCCATTGAGGTCGAGAATGTTTTATCCATCGTGCTTCTGAGTTTGTTGCTTCCGATCATCTACTTCTATAACTTGTTCGATGCCATTCAAAGCACGGAAACGGTGAATGACCGACATACTGCAGCCGCGGTTAACGGTAGAGGCTGGACGGAGCAAAACTCTAAGCCGAGCGTGGAGGAAAGCTTTGCGCGGAACGTTCCGCCGGTCGGAATTCTGTTTCTTGCGGGCGCGGGAATCGTTATTCTTGTCATGGCGGGAACCGACTGGACCGACTGGCTCTTCAACTCCTTTGGTTCGATGTTTGGGGCTGTCATATTGATCTGTGCCGGCATTGGTTTATGGTTCTGGGAAACGAAGGGGCAGCAGGGTAAAGGGAATTGACCCAACGCTTGAGATGGAGGGTTGTATCTTCCATTGACAACATTCGGATACGTTACGTAGAATAAGGCTATACTTACATTCTATATCAGACGATATACGAAAGGCTGTGAGAGCATGGACTCCAAGGTCGAGCATGCCGTGGACCAGCTCAAATCCGGCGGCGTCCGGATGACCCCGCAACGGTACGCTATTCTTCAATTTCTTATGGAATCATTTTCTCATCCGACCGCAGATGATATTTTTCGCGCGCTATCTCCGCAGTATCCAAGTCTTAGCGTCGCTACGGTTTATAACAATTTGAAGGTTTTCGTGGATGCCGGCCTTGTGCGCGAGCTAACCTACGGGGACGATTCCAGTCGCTTCGACGGGGATATGTCCGATCACTACCATATTACATGCACGAATTGCGGTACGATAGTCGACTTTGATCATCCTCCGGTCAAGGAAGTCGAACAAGCAGCAACGTCAGCAACCGGTTTTAGCGTCTTTGGCCATCGGTTGGAAATATACGGGCTTTGTCCGACGTGCAAACGGATGCATTCTTAATTTCAATGATATCGATCAAGCACGCAGGGATAACGCCTTAGCGTGTTTTTTATTTCGATTATCAGGGCTCGTTAAACTAGCAACTTTCCGGTTGATCGGATCGTTCTTCATAGAGGGACAGGCTTTGCATCCAGTTAGGCAGAAACGGAGAGTGAACGGAATTGAATACCGAACTAATGACCGGTTCGCGACGTTCTCGTAAAAGATCCGGAGCGTGGTTGATCTTCTTACTGGTGTTCGTGATAGCGGCAGTTGCCGCGGCGTGGTGGAAATCCTCCCATTCAGCGAATACTTCCTATAGCAAGCCTTCCTATACTTCAAACCCTTTTCCGGTCATGGTTCAAGGGAAATGGACGGATGCTTATGCGCAAGGAACAAAAGAAGGATTGCTTATCCCGTTAGAAATAGCGCAACAGTTGTTGGGCGATGGGATTCATTACGAGGAGAAAACGGAGACCATCATCTTAACGACGGATACGAAAGTTCTGCATTTCAAGACGGGCAAGCTGGATGCGACATTGAATCAAAAACCTTTCGCTTTGAGGTTTGCCGCCAAAAAAGTGAATGAAACGCTCTATTTGCCCGTTGCGCCGCTCACCGAACTGTTCGGAGTGAAGGCAGAAATTAGCGAGCCTTCGGCGATCGTATCTCTGTTTAAGCCCGGAGAGGCTGTTCAGCATGCAGGCGTTCCCGACGAAAAGGCCAAGGGAATCAAGCTTCGGGAAGGTCCGGACAAGTCTTACCCGATCGTTGAGGATTTGCCGGCGGGAGCCGATTTGCGATTGTGGGGGGAGACGGATGGGTGGTATCAGGTCCAATCCAAATCCGGCCATATCGGATTCGTAGCCAAGGGAGGCGTGACCTTGCTCCCCGTGGAAACGATCACCGCGGATATCACTTCCGAAGAGCCTTTCGTGGCTTGGAAAGGTCGCGGGAAGCGTATTAATCTGACGTGGGAGGCAGTCTACTCCGCGAACCCCGATACGGATAAAATCGGCGAGCTTCCCGGTGTTAACGTGGTAAGCCCGAGTTGGTTCGAACTCATCGACGGCAAGGGCAGCATTAGCAGTAAAGCCGATGCGGGTTACTCCGCTTGGGCGCGGTCCAAGGGAATTCACGTGTGGGGCCTCTTTAGCAACGGATTCGAACCCGATCGGACGCATGCTGCTCTTGCTGCGTATGAATCGCGGTTTAAGATGATCCAACAAATGTTAGCCTATGCGAAGACGTTTAAGCTCCAAGGAATCAATATCGATTTCGAAAATGTATATACCAAAGACAAGGAAAACCTGGTTCAGTTCATGAGGGAAATGACGCCGCTTCTGCATGAGCAGAATCTCGTCGTGTCCATCGATGTCACTCCAAAGTCCAATAGCGAGATGTGGTCCGTATTTTTGGATAGGGAGCGGTTGGGGGCTATCGTGGATTTCATGATGGTCATGGCGTATGACGAGCATTGGGCTTCCAGTCCCGTCTCCGGGTCGGTATCCTCGCTGCCTTGGGCGGAAACTTCGGTGAGGCGCATACTGAAAGAGGACGGAGTTCCTGCCGATAAGCTTATCCTGGGCATTCCCCTTTACACGCGAATATGGACGGAAGAGCCGAAGGGCGCAGAAGGTGTCGAGGTATCCTCTAAGACCATGGACATGGATGCGGTTAAGGATTTGATTAAAGAAAAGAAGCTTAAACCTGCATTCTCCGAGGTAACGGGACAGCGCTACGTGGAATTTAAGGAAGGCAATGCGGTCAAAAAGATATGGATTGAGGATGCGGCTTCCATTAAAGCCCGTGCGGAGCTGGCCAAGAAATACAATTTAGCCGGTGTAGCTTCGTGGCGCCGGGGCTTTGAGTCGGCCGATATTTGGGGAGTCTTGGACAAAGCGCTTCAGAGCAGGCCGTGACATAGGAATGTGTAAAGTTACAAAAAACCTCCGGATGCAGATAACCGGAGGTTTTTTGCTAGAGCTTCTATGGTTGCGATTGCAGGGGCGTTTCCTGAGGGGCTGCATCCCCGGTAGCTTTCGTAGGATCCAACGTAAGAATCGTATGGCAATACATGCATCGATCCGTCGTTCCCAGCATCTTCGTTCTTTTGCCGCATTCCGGGCAATCGATGACTGGCGCGCTCGTGGACAACATGCCGACCCAGAAGTAAATCCCCATACTTACGAAGCAACTGATTATCCCGAATACCATGAATACGGCGGCAATAATTTTCCCTACGTCCCCGAACAATAAAATTCCGCTAGTCCCGAAGACCATGATTCCCATGCCTACCATAACGAGGAGAAGTCCCCATGTTCGCATCGTCGATATTTTGCTGGCTTTCCATTTCATGTTGCTTTCTCCCATCCGTTTACCCGATCCTGATCGTTAGCAGGAAACTAGAGGTATGTTGTAGAACTAGACCATACTCGTAGTTTAATTATAGCTCACATTTCGTAGACAGACCACATTAGTTGGCTGCGTGGCACTGAGACGCTAATAAGGATGTGAAATAAGTGGCACAGATGGACAAGAGGGCTTTCTATGTAGAAGGGTTGGGTCAAGAGAAAGGATTAATCAGCCTTCTTCTCGTAGCGAATCCATTCGCGTACCAACCGTTAATAGACGGGATGGACCGACTTGCTCTTATTGTTACGAGCGTATCTAGCCCGGAGAAGGATACCGAGCATTGGATATGGAATGACTTTCGCATCCTGGTTAGAAGAGTGACTCCGGAAAAGCTGGAAAGCTGGATCGTTAGCAGCCCTAATAGGAATGTCATCTATTGGCTCGTTCAAGGAGAGATCTTGATCGACCGCGACAGCTACCTAACGAATCTGCGTGATCGACTTATGGAATGGTCTCCGCTCATCCGCGAGCAGAAGCTTCTCAGCGAGTTCTCGCAATTCATTCGTTCTTATTTGCAAGCTAAGCAAGATCTAAAGGATGGACAAGTACTTGATGCTTATTCTAATGTATTATCCTCTTTGCACTACTGGGCTCATATTGCCCTTGTGGAGGAAGGGATGCATCCCGAGTTGACCGTGTGGGAGCAAATGAGGAGAGTAAATCCGGGAATCTATAAATTGTTCGAGGAATTAACGACGAGCGGGGAGTCTCTTGAGAAAAGGGTACAGCTCGTGCTGCTAGCCTGCGAGTTCTCCATCCTCAATAAAATGGAATCCTCGTGCGCGTTGCTTATTCGTTTAATCGAAAGCCGCTCCGAATCTTGGACGCCATCAGAGCTTCTTCAGCATCCTGATTTATCCGGCCTGTCTTTGGAGTTATCGGTGCTTCTACAGAAACTCGTGAACCGTGGATGCATTCGCGAAATCGCAAAGGCTTCGAGGGACTCCATTAGCGGATTACTGGAGCTCAGATATACCTCCGCAAGCGTCAAATAAATCGAATAAAAAATGTCGAAAAAACCGTTGACTTGGCCTAATGTTCTGTGATAAATTATATCTCGCCGCTGAAAAAGCATTAAGATGCGGACACGGTGAATATCAAGCAATGCAAACAAAGTTAAAAATAATGCTTGCATTGACGGTACGAACTGTGGTATATTATAAAAGTCGCCGTTAGCGCGGTAGACACGAAAACGAAACACGAATTGTTCTTTGAAAACTGAACATTGAGCGTAAGAAACAAACAATCGTCGAGGTCGACTTTCGAGTCGGCTA
>NZ_SOMN01000016.1 GCF_004564235.1 Cohnella luojiensis | reverse complement strand
ACGCCTACACCTTTACAATAGGAGTTTTTATGTTGATTCACCAGAGATATTTCATCATAATTTTACATAAATAGTAATTTATAGATTTAATTTTATTCATGTTAGGTTTTACGCATGTCTAGTGGACCAAAGCTAACTACAGCTTGCCAAACGAGCTCAAAAATGAATTTAGTTCGACCAAAGCTAACTACAGCTCGCCAAACGAGCTCAAAAATGAATTTAGTTCGACCAAAGCTAACTACAGCTCGCCAAACGAGCTCAAAAATGAATTTAGTTCGACCAAAGCTAACTACAGCCCGCCAAACGAGCTCAAAAATGAATTTAGTTCGACCAAAGCTAACTACAGCCGATCGCTTTCTTGGAAGTAAGTTTCAGCGAGTGTTTCAAGAGTACCCTAAGCTAATTAGATTGCCATTTTACATAGAAAACACCCCCTAGAATTTCATCGGATTAACCCAGGGGGTTTTTCAAATGTCTATTCTAAGGGGTGCACTTCAAAGTCCGGCCGTCTTGTTATTTACGGATGACTGCGTTTATAGTTTTCCTTTTCGTTCTGGCGATCTTCCCTGTCTTTGTTCTTCATGACCACTTCATACTCATAAGAGACGCTGGCGTTCGTACCTTCGGGAGCCGCATAAGTCGTCATCATGACGATGCGCTCATACTCGGAGCCGCGAAGCATTTTTCCCAGGTCGATAAGCTTGTCTTCCGACATGTTAAGGAGGTTGCGGAACCGGATCACTTTCACATTGTCATTGCCTTTGCTTTTCTTGTAGCCGATGAACTGGACTTGGTAATTGACATATTGACCGGTGGCTTGCTCCAGGCTCATAAATCCGGAGGTGGTAGTCATCGGATCAATCGTAGCATCGTTCAACTTCAGGTTCGACAGGTACCAGCCTGATTCCGTAAAGCCCCAGTCCGTCAGGTAACGAAAGCCCAGCAGAACTTTCTGACCGGCATAGGCAGTTAAGTCGAACGTTTCCGTTTTCCAACCGTTGGAGCTGCCCGTAAATCCGGGGAGATTCTCCTTGACCTTCGGATAACCCAAATCGACGACGTCGCTGCGGGTATTGGCGTTAGACAACGAGGTCCATGTCTTCCCATTATCGGTAGACACTTGGACAACGCCGAAGTCCCATTGCTCTTCGATATTGTAGCTGGTATCGAAAGACAGGATCGGTGCGGTTTGACCCGTCAGATTGAGTTCCTTAATAAGGAAATTGTCAGCCAGATCGCCGGTATTTCCCCACAATACTTCGCCTTTGACCGGGTCTGTGGCGCTAGTCCAGTTCGTTCTCAAGAAATCAAGGCCCTTAAAGTAAAGGTGATCGATTTTCTTGTCCGGAACGATGACCTTGAAGTCGGTTCCCCAAGCGGGAGATACGATGTCGGGAAGAACAGATCCATCAACGTTCGGCGCCAGATCGATCGAATCGAACTTATAGCTGCCTCCGGTCTTCTGTGTATCCAACATAATGGAGGTCATGAAGTCCGCATACACTTCGTTAAAGGTCAAACGGCCGTCACCGTCATCGTCGCCTTCGTCATCGCCTTCATCATCATCGTCGTTTCTATTGTCCTTGATATTCACTTTGCCGAGAAGGTCGTTTATGCTGCTTATTCCATGCAGCTGATCATGGAATTCATCCCGAATGAAGGCTTCACCGAAGCGGTCATAAAGATATAGCTGGAACAGATAGGCGTTTCCGTAATCCGCGAGAATTTGCAGATCCGTTTGATCGCCCCATAAGGTCAAGGAGTTACGGAGATGATTCATAAAGAAATCCACATGCCCCTGCGAGTGACCGTAACCGACGAGGTATTGGGCGAAGTCGGACAATCCTTCGTTAATGAAGTTTTCTTCGCCGGAATCCGTATCGCTATGCAGCAAATGCTGGAATTCATGAGCGAATACGCCTTCATACAAGAACGGTCTTGGAGCAGTTGGACCCGTGCGATTCAGCCAATCGAAGTTATCTACCGTCATGACGTTGCGGTCGGACAACTCGCTGATCGTAGGGGAGAAGTATCCGGCAATGTAGCTCGGGTAGTCGGGATTATAATAGCTCTGGTCTTTGATATTGTCTATCAGAATGACCACGCGTCCGCTTTCGTCCATATAATCCGGCAGAACTCCATGTTCGCCTTTCCGTTCTGCGGGAGGAGCGAAGAAAGACACTTCTTTCTCATATATCTTGGTATCGAATTCACTCATCAAATATTGAACTTGAGCGTCGGTGATCGCCGTGAGGGAATTGCGTGGATCGCCGCTCGGGTAATTGAGGTTATTGGCCACCCAGACTTCGCCGTATTTACCGACGGCACGCAATGTAAATGAGGTCAATAAGTATCTGCCCGTGTAATCATCATGCGTCACCCACCGGACGACCTTGTTGCCGACATCATCAGGAGTAACGGTCGCGGTGGAGCCCGCCTCTGCGGAACTGCCGATCGCTTCCGCGCCGGAGAGATCCAACCGATTCTCCGCTTTGATTTGCTCTACCGTTTCGGATCGGAGCTTAGGTCCGATATCAAGCACGGTCGGATTCGGATTGTAACTGGCCGGTGCTGCTATTGCGGAAGAAGGGACTGCGATGCTGCCTGCCAAAATGATAGAAGTAAAAAGACTGACGACTTTGCGACCTGTCATAATATTCCTCCTTTGGATTTCAATTCACCGCTATCATATCAACCCAAGCAACCTTTGAAGAGTGCCTATAAGACCGGATACAAAGTCATGCTCTATGGGGATTCTTGTCGTTGATGCGAACATACATTCCATTACTGTAGATATGTGATATGATTAACTTCACACATTGACTAAGGAGTGACTACAAATGACAGAAACCGATCTGATCATTTTAAATTTCGAGGAGATTAGACGGAGAAGCATCATAGTATGGAAATCGATTCCGGAAGAAAAGTTGAACTGGAGACCCGATCATGAAGCATTATCCTGCGCCGAAATGATTAGGCATGTAGCAGAAGCGGAGTTACTCTATCATCAAATTCTCGTAAATAGAGGCAGTTTAACTTCAGCCCCTGAAACAAATCCTTTTGATGAAAAAGAATTTACGACAGTAGAAAATGAACTGAAGTTTATTCAACCTTTTCGAGACCATTTCTTGAGCTATGTCGGAGCTTTTAATAAAGACGACTTAGAAAACATTAACATAGACCGTTCCGATGTAGGCTATATTAGGACGCTTGGAGATATGTTGTTGCGTATTGCGTATCACGAATCCGTCCATACCGGACAATTATTAGGCTACATGAGAACAATGGGAATAGCTCGACCTAAAGTATGGGATTAATTATTGCGTGCAAACAAGAAATCGCCGCTCTCGGTGTTGATGCCGAGAGCGGCGAGGCCATTCGTAAGACGCTGACTTGGTGCATGAAATTTATATCTTGTTTTTTGGTTACTTCTTAATTATCGCAACCCCCAGAAGCAGCAAGGGGAGGACGAGTCCGATTGTTAGCGCATATAACGGCCAAACCTTCGCATCAAACGATATTAAATAGCTTATATTCGGAACGATAAAGTAGGCAACGGCATAAAGGATCATTCCCAAAGGCAAAACAAGAGAGCGATAATCGGGAAGATTCAACGTCTGAGAGAGACTTTGGACGGATATGTAAAAACAAATAACCAGTTTAACAAAGATGGTAATGAACCAGATAACGGCCATGATGACCTCCACCCGTTGGATAAATTCGCCTATTTGTATCTTTTTGGCCAATCGAAAGCTAGGATAAAGTTCGCTTGCCGTGTTTTCCGCCCCTAATACCAACAGGCTAAGCAGCGTAATCACGAACAAAACAAGCCCTCCGAACAGCGTACCCGTCAATAACGATTTCCCTGCTTCTTTTGTCCGCTTCACTTTCGGATAAATCATAAGCAGCAAGACAAGCTCCGCGAAAGGAAATCCGATATACGGATATGCGGCTTGCAGGACGGGCTGTATCCCTTTCGCAAGCATAGGCTGAAGGCGATCAAATTCAATATCATGGAGAAGCAAAGACACGAACACGATCAAAAGAATTATAACCAATGGGAAAAAAATATCCACGGTGCGGGCAATGTTCGAAATGCCATAACGGACCCCTATAACCACGATACACAGGTATACGATATGGATCGCTTGAATCGGCGTTTCCGGGAACATGGACGAGGTCAGAAAATCGCCGAGATTTCGCAAGACGAGAACCGTCAGGATAAAAGCGTAAGTAAACCACAAGAAGGAAACGATAGTCCCCAGCCACTTCCCGAGTATTTCCTTGCTATACTCTACCAAGGTCTTGCCTGGAAAGAGGCGGCCTAGCGCATAATAGATCCCTACCAGTACAAGTCCGACGATCATTCCGACGATTGAGGAGATCCATGCATCTTGTTTGGCTTTCGAAGCGAGCATCGACGGCAGCAAGATCAGGGAGGTGCCGATGACGAAAAGAGACACCATCTTCTTGAATTGACTCGCTTCGATCATCTTACGATTGGCCCGTATATGATTTTAATCAACTCGAGCGGGCTTGGCACTTCGACTCCTAAACCCACGACAATGTTAAGCGCAACTCCGCCGATAAGCAATACGGAAAAAGCCCATAGCTCCTTCCGGCTTTTATTTCTGCGAAGGGTCGGCACATCGATCATGATTATCGCCATGCCGACCGCTAAGATCAAGAGGACACTCCACATGTTTCGCTACCCCTCCATTCTTTCGTAAAGAGACTTTGTCGTCTTAAACATCTTCTGGATATTAGACTCCACCCGAATGTTTACCCGAATCGTCGGAAAAACCTTGTCCCAGTCGATTTTTACCTTTTCCCAATATTGAGGGTACTTCCGCTCGACGGCTTCTCCGAACCCGAAAATATCCGACTTGTATTTGTTTTGCATGGTATTCACTGCCGATAAAACGGAGTTTTGGATATGGCTTGAGGTCAGCCGCTCCACTAGAGTTATGGATGACGGCTTCGTAAAGTCCATGCGGCATTGAGCATCGGTAATTACTCCTTCCGTTTTGATTCGGATATGAATGACCGGCTTGCCGTCCTCCATGACCGCTTTCATTGTTTTTTTGTTGCGGAGGATTTCCACCGTTATTTTGT
Organism: Cohnella luojiensis; assembly: GCF_004564235.1. Lineage (GTDB taxonomy): Bacteria > Bacillota > Bacilli > Paenibacillales > Paenibacillaceae > Cohnella > Cohnella luojiensis. Next base: position 47,613 of record NZ_SOMN01000016.1, on the reverse strand, counting down.
TTTTATTTTTAGGACAAGAGACCAACTCGACCGTGCTTTTTATTTTTCCTTGCGTGTAATTGTATCCCTTGCTGTCATCCTCGTTTAACCACCCGAGCATTTTATCTTTTTTGAAGACCGCCACCCCGGAGTAATGGAGATTGGCAGGAGATAAAATTTTCTCTACGTTTGCTTTATCGTTGCCGATCTTAGGATCGCCTATTAATCTAATTCCAGTTACCGCCGCTTCTTTCCCTTTGCTGACGACGTTGGAAATGAACTCGTCGAATTTAACCGCAGCGCTTGTCCCCCATGCTTTTGACGAGACTTCAAGAGAAGCTCTCATTTTGGTCGCCGGCGTTTTTTCCAGGGCCGTGAACACTTTCAGAATATCTTGAGCTTCGGCTCTGCGGGCGATTATGACATAAAAATCACTCCGGTATTCGTGATCTCTTGAGATATGATCCAATAATTTACCAATGCCCTCCTTTGCGAGTTTTTCTCCGATAACAAGCATCTGAAGCTGTCCGACGTATATTTTTCTTGTGCTTTCTATCGTCATTCTTCTGGCTGCCTCTTGAATTCCTCTGCCCTTTTCCTGAAACAAAGAGACGGGAGCACGGAAAGTAGCGCCGCCGCCCTCTTTGCCCGCAACAGCTCCCGGATCCACAATCTGATCGGTTAGCAAAATTTGATTTCCTCTCTTATCCACGCCAATAGCAACGGAAATGGCCAAGTCATTCAATTCGCGACGATTCCAGCATCCGGCCGCCATCGTCAAGCACAAGACCGAAACAAGCGCTCTATACCCTCTTTTCGTACAAATACCTCCTTTAGGTTTCCGGCTTCGGCGAAGGTTGACTCTTCTCGCGAATTGTATTTTTCCTGCTTGCGGTACGGGGACGCGATGTCATTGCCCACCAAGGGGTACGTACCATCGCGTCTTTTTTATCTGCCGCAAGGACTGGCGCGTAAGGAGACATATAGGGGATACCGAATGAACGCAAGTGACAAAGATGCTGAACAATCCCGATCAGTCCCGCAAGAATTCCGAACAATCCGAAAGTAGCCGCTAGTATCATGAATCCGAAACGCAATATTCGAATGGGAATACCCATGTTATACGAGGGTATGATAAAACTCGCAATTGCTGTGATGGAAACGACAATGACCATAGCTGCCGATACGATTCCCGCTTGCACCGCAGCCTGACCGATAACAAGAGCCCCTACGATGGAGATGGCTTGTCCGACTGCTTTCGGCATGCGAACTCCCGCCTCGCGCAAAAGCTCGAAGGTTACTTCCATCAATAAAGCTTCTATGAAAGCGGGAAACGGTATTCCTTCCCGTTGCGCGGATAAACTGATCAACAGCTGGGGGGGCAGCATTTCATGATGAAAAGTCGTGATGGCTATGTACAAAGGCGGAGCTAGTAAAGCGATTACCAACGCCAAATAACGGAGCAAGCGAACGAGGGTAGAGATGTCGGAACGCTGATAATAATCTTCGGCCGACTGAAAAAATTGCGGAAACAGCGCCGGAACCAAGAGGACGAACGGCGTTCCGTCCACTATAATGGCGACCCGTCCCTCTAGAAGCCCTGCAGCAATAACGTCGGGTCTTTCGGTATTAAAAATCGTAGGGAATAAGGTAAACGTCTTATCCTGGATCAATTCCTCAATATACCCGCTTTCCAAAATTCCGTCTATTTGAATGCGTTTGATTCGGTCACGGACCTCTTTCACCACTTTATCCAAGGCGATCCCGTTCACATACATCATGGATACGACGGTTTTGGTTACTTGGCCTACATTGAAGTTTTCCAACCAAAGGTTATGATCTTTGATTTTCCGACGAATCAATGCGATGTTAGTATCGATATTTTCCGTGAATCCCTCTTTCGGTCCTCTAATAACGGGTTGGGTACTCGGCTCCTGAATGGCGCGATCCTCCCCGCCACGTGAACCGATCAGCAACCCATGTTCGCTCCCTTGGCATAAGAGAGCGGTATCCCCGGATAAAATGCCAGTCAGAATCGTATTCAAATTTACTGCTTCTTGAATCTCTCCGACGGGCAGCAACAATTGTTTAAGCAGATCAACCCCATTTTCGTTTTGCGATCGTATCGCCTTGAAGTGCTCGTCCAGATCATGTGACATCAAGGGTTCCATAATAAATTGATTGATGAATTTGGTATCGACCAGGCCGGAGATATATATAATTGCCGTTCCGACTCCGTTTGGGCCGCCGAAAAGCCATTCTCTTACGACAATATCCGGGCTGTTGCCTAGAGATTGCTTGATCTTCTGAATATTGTCCCGGAGATCGTTTGCCAAAACAAAACACCTCCTTGCTTGTTTAGAATATAATTCCCCCAGAGGCAGTTATTTCATGCAATTCGGGCTATTTGTTTTTTCTCTAAGTGGGCGCGCAGCTTAATCCGGCACGACGGCTACCATGCCGGTCAAATCATCATGCTGCGCTTGCTGCAAGGATCCTGGCCGGCTCCCGAAACCGTCTAACAATCGGATAAACCGAATTCGTATAAACGTTTAATTCCGGGTACCCTATTATTTATGATCTGGGGCTCATAGTACCCTAGTTGAAAGGTGATGAAAAGTTGTTTCCCCTTCGCAATGTGAAACGCATTTGTACAGATACCGTAAAAATTCAGAATTTTCTCGAACAAGCCCGGATTGGATTTCTCGGCTTATCTTCAGAAGACGTCCCCTATGTCATTCCGCTCAATTTCGTTTGGCTGAAAGACGCCATCTATTTTCATGGAGCAGAAGAAGGAAGAAAAGTCACCTACATCGAGCATAACCCTCGAGCCTGCTTCACCATCAGCGAGAATTATGGGACCATCACGAGTCAGATACCCGCCAACACGGATACCGCCTATATGAGTGTCATTATCGAAGGTTCCTTGGTTCAAGTAACAGATATAAATGAGGCAACGGAAGCCATGCAGGTCATGTTGGACAAATATGTACCAGGCTATTATGAACGACAGCTGGGGAAGACTCATTTGGAACGATATGTTTCCCCCTTAGGTAGTAAAACCGGTATCTATAAATTAGCTGCAGTCTCTCTGTCAGCCAAAGAGAAAGAAGAAATCCCGGATCGTATGTTCTATGAAGGCAGGAGCGTTCAGAACGACCGGGCGTAAAAACAATTTGGTATTTGGTTTCAATCAAACCTTGAATTTGATCACTGACAAGCCTGAGCAATCGGGCTATTTGTTTTTTTCTCTAAAGCACTGATAAAGAGGGAAAATCATATGCTGGCTGTAGATTAAGGTGAAGGCGAATGTCATGGGGAAGGTGGGGACGCGCACATGATTCAATATGCCGCAATCGGAGATTCTCTTACCGCCGGAGTGGGGGAGCTGTTCGGTGGAGGGTTCGTTCCGAGATACGGAAGGTTCATTCAGGAGAGAATGGGGCAGCAGGTCGTCTACGACAAAATGGGGATGTCGGGAGCCAGATCGGCGGATATTCTATCGGTAATAAACTACGATAATAAGGTGAGGGCCGCCCTTCAGAACGCCGATATCATCACTATAACGGCAGGAGGCAATGATCTGGTGGATGCGGCTAAAGCGTATACAGCCCATCAGGACGAGGATGTTTTCAGACAGGCCATAGTGAAATGCCGGCAGAATTTCGGAGGTATCCTCTCGGTCATCAAGCAATTGAAATTTGGTCGCAAGCCTTATCTGATCAGAGCAGTCGATCTATATAATCCTTCACCTTCCATGCCGGAAGCGAACTTGTGGGTCAAGCGCTTCAATCGCCACCTCGTAAGCTTCGAGGACGCCAATCTCAAGATCGCGAATATCTTTAACTCTTTCCAAGGGAGGGAGAGAGAGCTCTTATCGTTAGATCGGTTCCATCCCAATGGGCGAGGATACGGCGTTATTGCGGAAGAGTTGCACAAACAAGGATATGGGCCGTTAGCATGAGCAGGCTATCTCAAAAATAGAAATATTACTTTGTAGGCAGCCTCCTCAATGCATAAAACCACTCCCCGCGGCTATTAGTTCGATCTACTCAAACTACAGAGCCTCAACCAACTCCCAATATGCGATTAGTTCGACCAAATCTAACTACGGCGCACAAATCGAGCTCCGAAGCTGATTTAGTTCGACTAAACCCAACTACAGCCCACCAATCGAGCTTCGAAGCCACTTTAGTTAGACTAAACCTAACTACGGCGCACCATTCGAGCTCTGAGCCACTATAGTTACCTGCGCAAACTGCTGCGGCTAAATCTCGCTCCCCGCACGCGCAATTATTCGATTTACGCAAATACGGACGAAAGTAAAGAAGCCGCTCAAAAATTTTCACTTTTAAAACAGCCCCTTTTTTTGCCGCGTATAGTTTAATGTATTACAACAGAATACAATTTAGATTTGGGATGAGTCATTGCTTCCTCGACTTTCATGACGTATGATCTAAGTATATTTTAAGACTATGTGTGACTGGCGGAACATGGGCTTACCATGAGGGAGCACATAGATACATTAGCCGTACGCCTGGGCAGAGGTAAGGGGATCCCCCCTTGCCTCTTTGCGTTTAAACTTGATATGGGGAGTTGTATGAAATGCCAAATCAAAAGCTCATTTTGGATGGTTCTCGCGTCGCTCAAGAAATAAAGAACAATTTGCTTGAGAGGGTGAAAAGGCTCACGGAAAAAGGGGTTACCCCTTGCTTAGCGACGATTCTGGTCGGCGATGATCCGGCTTCAGCCACCTATGTCAGAATGAAAGGTAACGCATGCAATCGTTTAGGAATCGATTCTCGCAGGATCAGCTTGGATAAGGATACTTCTACGGAGGAGCTCATCAGCGTTACTCAACAGCTCAACGAAGATCCTGGCGTTCATGGAATTCTGCTGCAGCATCCGGTTCCCTCTCAGATTGACGAGCGAGCGGCTTTCGAATCCATACGCAAAGACAAGGACGTTGACGGAGTTACGATGCTGGGTTTTGCGCAGAATGCCTTCGGATTAGCTTCATATCCTTCATGCACTCCGGCAGCTATTATCGCCATTCTTGATTACTATCAGATTCCTATCGAAGGTAAGCACGCTATCGTCGTCGGCCGAAGTCCGATATTGGGTAAACCGGTATCGCTAATGCTGCTCAATAGAAATGCTACGGTAACGATCTGTCATTCCAAAACGGTGAATCTCGATAAAATCGTAAATTCGGGTGATATTGTCGTCGCTGCGGTAGGTAAGCCTAAGTTTATCCAAGGGAATTGGATTAGAGAGGGAGCAGTAGTGCTTGATGCGGGATACAATGCGGGCAATGTCGGAGACGTCGATTATGAAGCCTGCTTAGAAAAGGCTGGCGCGATTACTCCTGTCCCAGCCGGTGTAGGACCGGTGACGATCGCAATGTTGCTTAAACATACAGTTGATTCAGCAAAGGCCGGGAACAACCTTAATCTAATGTGACACAATAATAATAGCGGGAAATATTCTTCGCGTCCTTTATGGATTAAAATAGCCGCAACCTTTTTGCCCAAGTTGTCGTCGTATATGGCATAACAACTTAGGGTGGTGCAGATCAATGTTCAACAAGAAAATCGCTTTAGCCGGCGTGATGATAGCCGCGTTTGCTTCGACGGCATATGCTCCGCAATCCCACGCGGCAACGACGTCTAGCTCCGTAAAGTTTCAAATGAACCAATATTCTTACATGAATAACACCGGCAATCATTCTTTGACGGTTGCGCCTTATGCTCTTCACGGTAATGTTATGGTTCCTCTTCGGGCATTGGCAGAATCGCTCGGCGCCGGGATTAGCTGGAATCAAGCCAGCCAAACCGCGACAATAGCGGGACAAGCTTTCGGACAGATTAAATTGAAAGTTAACGCGAAAATAGCTGTGAACCAGAAAGGCGAGCAGATCAAGCTGCCGGAAAGTATAAAGCAAGTAAAAGGAAGTCTCGTCGTACCGGCCAAGAGCATCGCTGGTCTAATGGGGGCGAAAGTGAATTGGTCGTCCTCGACCCGCACGATCACGATCACGCAAAATACCGAAGTCCGTGACAGCATTACTGTCAGCTATAATTTTAGCGAGGGCAACGATGGCTGGAAGGGAGATTTCGCCGATCTTCCGGTCGATTACAATAAGGACATCTACGAACTGCAATATGCCAGGGAGCTTCTACCGCTGGGAGATGCCAACAAGACCAATTACGGTCTGAAGCTCAAGGGCGTCAATCGCAGCGATGATCTGTTCATGTTCCTAACCCGGAAAGTCGATGACCTTAAGCCGAATACCGCTTATCAAGTCAAGCTGGATTTCGGCATGTATACGAGCGAATCCGGCGGGATGATGGGCGTCGGCGGTTCTCCGAGCGAAGCGGTTAAAGTAAAGGCGGGCGTAATTAACAAGGAGCCTGCAGCGATTCAAAAAGATGACGGCGGCAGCTTGTACTATCGGATGAACATCGACAAAGGCATCCAATCCGAGAGTGGAGCGGACGCGAAAGTCTTAGGCGATATCACGAAACCCGACTCCGGCAAAGAAGGGTATCAGCGGGTGAATTTCAGCTATAGCGCCGCGGTTACGACAAACGCGAAAGGCGATCTGTTCCTGTTAATCGGCACGGATTCCGGGTATGAGGGATTGACGACGTTGTATTTCGACGATATTAAGCTGACCGCTACGCAAAAATAAGGTACGGCTAGTGCAAAGAGGATGATACCACGAACTCGTGATATCATCCTCTATTTTCGTACAAGGTTAGTTGTTCGACGTGGGGAATTATCGATTGACAATGGAAGTATTTGTGAATTAATATAAAACCTTATTTTACTGCTCGGAAACCAATCATAGAAGGGATGTATGCACGGATGCTGCGTATCGGACTTATCGGGGATTATAATCAAGAGGTTAAAGCGCATGTTGCGATTCCTAGAGCTATCCAGTTGGCTGCGAACGATCTAGGATGCCAAGCGGAATTCGAATGGATTGCAACGCCTGCGTTGGAACAAGATCACGTACGGAAGCTGACAAGCTATCAAGCGCTTTGGGCCGTTCCCGCAAGCCCTTATGCGAGCATGAAAGGTGCGCTTAATGGCATCCAATTCGCCCGTGAGCGTAGGATTCCCTTCTTAGGTACTTGCGGTGGTTTTCAGCACATGATTATTGAATTTGCCAGGAATGTGCTGGGACTCTCGGAAGCGGATCATGCGGAAGAGAACCCGACTGCCTCTCTATTATTGGTTACTCCTCTTACTTGCTCCGTGAGTGAAAAAACGAACGTTTTCAGACTTACTCATGGCTCGAATGTCGCAATGGCCTATGGAAGCAACGAAGCCATCGAACAATACGGGACCTGCAATTATGGGCCGAACCCTGAGTTTGCTCCGTTGCTAGAACAAGCGGGGTTGAGAGTGGTTGGCGTGGATGCGGACGGGGAGACTCGAATAATGGAGCTTGATCAACATCCATTCTTCGTCGGAGCGCTATTTCAACCGGAACGCTCTGCTTTTGCTAATCGGGTACACCCTTTGATCAAGTCGTTTCTTCAAGCTATCCCGCAAAGAAGAGGTGGATGCTAATGGAACTAACGTATTTGAAAACCTTCCGCGAAGTGGCCAAATGGGGGAGTTATACGCGTGCCGCGGAGGTGTTGGGATATGCCCAGTCGAGCATTACGACGCAGATCCAGAAGCTTGAGGAATCTTACGGAGCAGTCCTTCTGGAGCGATTCGGAAGAAAGATGAAGTTGACCATCGCCGGCGAGGCGCTGTTGCAGTATGCCAACGATATATTCAAGCTTCATGAGGAATCCAAGGAAGTCGTTTCTAAGCAGTCCAAAGGAACGCTTTCGATCGGAACGATCGAAACGTTAGCGGCATTTTTTCTCCCGCCGTACCTTCAAACCTATCGCAGGCATTTTCCCGATATCAACATTATGCTTCAGCCGGCCAACGAGCCGTTCATTATCGAATCGGTTAAAGAAGGGGCTTTGGATGTCGGCATTATTCTAGATCCTCCATTCACCGATCCCGAGCTTCACAGCAGCATCCTAAGAGAAGAAGAGCTTGTCATTATCGCTAACCCCGATCATCGATTCGGCGGTCAAAGCGAAGTTCAGGTTCAAGATCTGGAGAGCGAATCGTTGATCTTAACGGAGGACGGCTGCACTTACCGGGCTATGCTGCTCAAAGTACTGAAGAGTAACCAAGTGAATTATCAACTATCCTACGAGTTTGGGAATATTGAAGCGATCAAGCAGTGCGTCATTTATGGGCTGGGGATTGCCTTATTGCCTCGCATAGTCGTCGCCGAAGAAATTCGGAAGGGCCAAGTGGTCGCCGTTCCGTTCATCCATCCCGATTGCAAGTTCTACACGCAGCTGATCTATTCCAAGAAAAAGTGGCAGTCTAAGGCGTTTCTTGGGTTCTTGGAATTATTTGCGGAACCAACTATCAAAATAAATGAAGTTTAGTATTGAATTCTATCGATAACTCCATGGTTAGGGTCTGTGCTAACATTCAATTCAAGCAGTAAGACCATAACCTTATTGGAGGCCACCCCTATGACAATCCCAACCCGCTTCTCTCTCGTTCTTGAAACGCCCGCAGCTTCGCCGGAGGATACTCATCGCCATTATAGGAACAAGCTTTCCGTGGAAACGGATGTTGCGGACGTGCGCTACGACATGCAGCGTGGCGTAAACGATTTTCAGCTGATCGATGTTCGCAGCGCTAAGGCTTATGGAGAGTGCCATATTCCGGGAGCAATCAACTTGCCTTCTAACCAAATCAACGAAGCAACGACTGCTTCTTTTTCGAAGGAACAAGTCATTGTCGTATACTGCTGGAGCCCCGCTTGCAATGGAGGCACGAAAGGCGCTGCCCGTCTCTCCGGTCTTGGTTTCAGAGTAAAAGAGATGCTCGGAGGAATCGAATACTGGCGGAAGGAAGGAAACGAGGTAGAAGGTACGTTAGGGCGGGCAGCTCCTCTGATCGGATAAAACGATAAAAATCTATATGGGAGGCGAGACTATGCAAGCAACGATACAGCGACTGAATCATTGGATCACGGAAGTACCTATTAGAGTTCATGCTTTTTCCGAGAGGGAGCTTTCGGATCGGGCACAGCCTGGCAAATGGTCGAAAAAAGAAATACTAGGCCACTTGTGCGATTCCGCTCTCACGAATATGCAGCGATTTGTGCGTGTACAGTATGAACCTCAACCTTACGCGGTTCTAAAGTATGCTCAGAACCAATGGGTGGAGCTTATGGGTTATCAGAGCCTGCCGATTGAGCACGTCTTGAGCTTATGGGTAAGCTTAAATAAGCAAGTGGCGCAAGTTATCGCACGAATCCCCGAAGAGATGCTGCAGTATTCGTGCGATAATGGCGGAGAGAATCTTGTCACGGTAGAGTGGCTGATCAAAGACTATGTCGATCATCTGGAGCAAATTTTTTTATCCGAATAAGAGAGCAACATTCCGAATGCCGCCTTATGTTAAAAATAAAGGGAAAGCGAGGCATAACAAAAGGAGATGGATGAAGATGGGCAAGTTGAAAGGTAAGGTGGCATTAGTCACAGGCGCAAGCCGAGGGATTGGACGCAGCATTGCGCTTCGATTGGCCAAAGAGGGTGCAGTCGTAGCTATTCACTACGCCAAAAGTCGTGAAGCTGCAGAAGAGGCGGCTCGTGAGATTCGGGATAATGGAGGGTCATCATTTACGATCGGTGCGGATCTTAAGTCATTAGCTGGAGTAAATCAGCTATATGCAGCTTTGGATGTATCTCTTGAAGATCGAACAGGCGGCAATCACTTCGATATTCTTGTTAACAATGCCGGAATCGGGCAGGCTGCAACGATCGAGGAGACGACGGAGGAATCTTTCGATGAGGTCATGAACATCCATGTGAAGGCGCCGCTGTTTCTTATCCAGCAAGCTTTATCGCGCCTCAGAGAAGAGGGGCGCATCATCAATATTTCTTCAGCCGTTACCCGGATTGCTTTTCCTAATCTTCTAGGTTACAGCATATCCAAGGGAGCCCTAAACTCGTTGACTTACATCTTAGCCAAGCAACTCGGGTCACGGAATATTACGGTCAATGCCATCGCGCCGGGTATCATTGATACCGATATGAATGCCGAAACGTTGCAGAGTCCAGAGGGGCAGAAGTTTGCCGCAGGTCTTTCGGCTTTAGGCAGATGGGGGCAGCCGGAAGATGTTGCGGATATCGCCGCTTTCCTCGCTTCATCCGATAGCCGATGGGTAACCGGGCAGTTGATAGATGCAAGCGGCGGATCTCATTTGTAAGGATTCAGGTTTTGACATATTACAAAATAACGATATTGTTACTTTCACTATGTTTTGCTATAGTGGGGAGAAGTTACTGAGAGGAGCCAACTCCCCCTATGGCAAATGATCTTCCCTTGAACAAGGAGACGATATTAGACGCCGCGGAACAAGTGCTTCGGCGCTACGGACCGGACAAGACTTCCGTCGTCGACGTAGCCAAAGTGCTTCAGGTCAGCCATGGAACGCTTTATCGGCATTTTGCCAGTAAAGCTTCTTTGCGAGAAGCGGTAACCGAACGATGGCTGCAGAGAAGCATCGCGGATCCATTAGAGACCATTGCCAGCCAGACGGAAGGCAGTTCCGCCGAGCGGTTGCATTTATGGCTAGAAACCTTAATAACGAGTAAGCGGACCTATGCGGCTGATGACTCCGAGATGTTCGCAATGTACGCGTCAGTTACTTTAGATGCGGTTGAGATGATTACGACGCATATCGGTCGCCTAATCCATCAGATCGCGCAGATCATAGAGAATGGGATCAAGTCCAAAGAATTCAAAAGCGGACAGCCGGAGATATTGGCCAAAGCCATTTTCTTCGCTACCTCGCGTTTCCATCATCCCGCCCATGCTTACGAATGGATAGCGAAGAAGACGGATGAAGAGTTTGACTCCGTATGGAACCTGATTCTTTCCGGACTTGCAACGTCTAAATCGTAACGTAATAGTTAAAGCCCTTCTGATGCAAAATGTCGGATGGGCTTTTTTATTTTAATCCAATCGTAAACAAATTTTTAATATCAAGTGACAAATAATATTAATTGTCACTTGATAATTGTAAATAACCAAGATATAATCAACTCATAAGAAACCACACTCGTATAGGAGGAATATGCAATGGGAAACAAACTGGCAGGCAAAGTCGCTTTGGTAACGGGTGCATCGAGAGGAATTGGACGGGCTATCGCGGAGCAATTCGCGCTTAATGGCGCGAAGGTTATCGTTAATTATTCGAGTAATCCGGACAAGGCCGAGGAAGTCGTGAGCGCAATTAAGCAACAAGGCGGAGAAGCGTTGGCGATTCAAGCAGACATCAGCAGGGTTGCCGATGTAGAGCAGTTGTTCCAGAAGACGCTCGAAGCTTACGGCCAAGTGGACATTCTCGTTAATAACGCAGGCATCATGATCACGAAGCCGATCGCAAGCATGACGGAAGAAGATTTCGACAGGCAGTTCGCGATCAACGTGAAGGGTACTTTCTTCGCGATCCAACAAGCCGCCCAACATATGAATAAGAACGGTCGCATCATCAACATCTCGACCTCCGTCCTCGGTTCAATGTTCCCGACCTACAGCGTATACGCGGGTACGAAAGGCGCCGTGGAACAGTTCGCGAGGCAGCTGGCCAAGGAGCTAGGACCGAAAGGAATTACGATCAATTCGGTTGCGCCCGGTCCTGTTAACACGGAGCTCTTCAACGAAGGGAAATCGGCGGAGCAAATCGCTAGCATCGTGAGCATGAATGCTTTCGGGCGTTTAGGCGAGCCTGAAGATATTACTTCCGTTATTCTGTTCCTTGCCGGTGAGGAATCGCAATGGGTTACCGGCCAAACCCTTCGCGTTAACGGGGGTTACGTTTAAGAGAATAGAGGCCAAACGGCAGCCAAGAACCTGTGGACCATGTCTTGGCTGCCGCTTTTTGTTTGCCTTTAGAGATTTACTTTGAATCAGGATTGGGCTTCTTTCGCCTCGGTCGTGATCATCCAATTATCCTTAAGTCCTCCCTCGCGTCTGGAAGCTGTCCATGGGTATAAGCCGATCGAAGCGGTTATCGAAGCTTCCGAGGAATCGTCTATTCTGACTCATGACATATACGACCGCAGGCCGCTTAGGACTTGGAATGAGGGCAGAATTACTTTGCTTGGCGATGCGGCGCATCCGATGCTTCCTAATCTAGGTCAGGGCGGAGCTCAGGCTATGGAGGACGCTTTGGTGCTGGCTGACTGTCTGAGCGCTGATGCTCATCGGAATCTAAATTCTGCCCTGCTCGCTTATGAGCGAATTCGGATTCCTCGAACGACCCGGGTCGTTCGTCAATCCAGACGGATGGGAAGTCTTGTCCAACTTGAGCAAGCCTGGGGATTAGGAATTCGTAATCTCGCGCTTCGTGCGATCCCAGCCGATCTGCAAGTTAGCCGGTTGCATTGGTTGCTGGGATACGAATATCATCCATATCGTTAGAAGTCCGTTCATATCCAGTTCACAAATGAATGTTATATTCCTCTACATTCAACTCCGTTTCTCAGTATCCAACAGCCTCTCCATTTGCCCAACATACGACGCAAGCTCTTGCTGCTTCGACAGAAAGTCGAGCATGGCGCGCACGAGCACCGTTCGCGGGTGTTTTTCCTGTAACTGCTCTCGTAGAATGCTTATCGCGTCAAGTAATTCCGATTTAATGGAGAGTGGAATGGTGAGCTCTTGGATGGCCATGTCGAATTGCTGCAGTAGATCCGCCTTCAACTTCTCCGTCGAGGTCTTTATTCCTTCTTGGGAATGTTTAAGAAATCGTTCCACCATCGACGCATCGAGCAGCGGTTTCGGCTTCTTGAGGAGAATGCCGGCGGTGATGTCTTCCATCCGGTCCACGATATAAGAAGAAATGCGGTTCGGATCAATGGGGCTATTCAAAAAGTATCCGAACATCGTATATTGCTTCATCATGCCCACGAAGACGGAAATCAAGTCCCATTTGTAAGGCTCAACATCCTTCCCGAATCCAAGGACCAGGCATTCCGCGTAATAGTTCATTAGTTTGGCTCTTAGACTGGCTACGTACACGCCTAATTTGCTGTCTTCCTGTAACTGCAGCTCCTGAAAATCTTGCATGTTGGATTTGAATTCCGCAAAAAACTCCAATTGGAGCAAGGTTTCGCGAGCAAGCCGCTGCATCGGTGTTGCTTGCAAATCGTTGCGGATGAGTTCAACCTGTTTGCGCATTCGCTCAAATCTAACCTCGAACACATCGATGAGCAAATCCTCTTTGGATGAGAAAATCTTATATAAAGAACCTTTGGCAATGGCGCAATCGTTGGCGATATCCTGAATGGAAGTCGCTCCATACCCTTTTTCGGCGAAAAAGCGCATGGCCGAGGTGATAATCCGTTGTCGAAGCAAGCTCATAATTACTCTCCTCCAAATAAAAAACGGGATCGTTAAAAAAAGAATTGACTTTCGGGCGTTAGGAGACGAAAATGAAAGTTGTTCCGTGACTAATCAGTTTTACCGAGAAACCATCAGTCACTCGTCGGTTTTATCCTACTCTTTTTGTCTCTTGTTGTAAACCGCTTGCTTAATTAAATCATGGAAAGAAGGTTTACCGTATGTCAGCACAAACCGTTTCAAAGCCATCCGAAGAACAACCGTTCTCGATGAGAGCAATTATTGCGCCGCTAATGGCCGTTATTGTCGGCATGATCATGGTTATTCTGGACAGTACAGTCGTTAACGTTGCGTTATCCAAGTTCGAAGAAGAATTCGGCAGCAGCCTGAATACCATCCAATGGACGTTCACCGGCTATACGCTCGCCTTGTCCGCCGTTATTCCGCTCGCGGGTTGGATGACCGATAAATTCGGCGCCAAGAGGATATTCTTGATCACGATCGCTTTATTTACGCTTGGTTCCGCTTTATGCGCCACAGCCCAAACGATCGATCAGCTAATTATCTACCGCGTCATCCAAGGTCTCGGCGGCGGTATGGTCATGCCGATCGGAATGGCCATGATCTTCCGTCTCGCTCCTCCGGAGCGTCGGGGTTCCGTAATGGGAATGCTAGGGATACCGATGTTAGCGGCACCTGCGCTTGGCCCTGTTCTGTCGGGGTGGTTGATCGAAGAAGCGACATGGCACTGGATCTTCCTGATCAACGTACCGATCGGGATCGCAGCTCTTCTCATCGGCGTGAAATATTTACCGAAAATCGCTCAAGCGAAACCTCCCGCTCTGGATACTATCGGGATGATCTTGGCACCGATCGCTTTCGCAAGCCTTGCATACGGCGTTAGCGAAGGCGGCAGAAACAGCTGGTCGGCAGATCAGACAGTTATCGCGCTTGCTGTCGGAGGATTGGCGCTGATTCTCTTCATTATCGTGGAGCTTCGTCACCGCCAGCCGCTTCTAGAACTGCGTGTGTTCCGTTCCTCCGACTTCACGAGGGGTATCCTGCTTACGTGGGTCGTTCAGATCGCCTTGTTCGGCGCTATGATCCTAGTGCCCGTCTACCTTCAGAACGTCATGCAGTACTCGGCTTTCGAGACGGGTTTAATCATACTGCCTCAAGCGCTGGGTTCCATGTTATTTATGCCGATAGGCGGTAAATTGTTCGACAAGATCGGAGCTCGACCGCTGGCGATTGTCGGTTTGCTATCGGTATCCTGTGCATTGTTTCTTCTATCCGGCGTGCAGCTGGATACGCCGTTAGTTCAGATTATTATACCGCTGTTCATGGTTGGCTCCGGAATGGGCTTATCCATGATGTCGCTGAATACGCACGTACTCAATGCCGCGCCGCGTCATCTTGTGAGCCGCGTTACTCCGTTGACTACGGCTGCGCAGCAGGTCGTGACTTCGTTCGCGGTAGCGGGTTTGACGGGATATCTCACGACAAGAACCGAATTCCACGCAGAGGGTAACGGGAATCCGCTCGAAGCCGCGGTTTCGGCTTTCGATGATACGTTCCTTCTGTCCATGGGAATAGCAGTAGTAGGATTCATACTGGCCTTCGCGCTGCGCAAACCGAAAGTGGAGTCTGCGAGCGGCGTAGAAGCCTTAGCGAACAAACCCGATCCGTCCGCGATGATGGGTCACTAAATGGTGCCGTCGGCGATTCGACATCGACAGAAGCGGAGATAGCGAAGAAACATTGCTAACTCCGCCCTCCGATGGCCCAAGACGCGGAGATAGTGAAGAAACTTTGCTAACTCCGCCACGCGCGGACCAAGGACGAGGAGATAGTGAAGAAACTTTGCTAATTCCACCACGCACGGACCAAAGATGAAGAGATAGCGAAGAAACTTTGCTAACTCCGCCACGCGCGGACCAAAGACGCCGAGATAGCGAAGAAAGTTTGCTAACTCAGTCGCAATCGGCATTCTGAGCGACAGGGATAGTCAAACTGTCCTAAAAAACGAATTAAACGAGCGCCGACTGGTTAGATAACCATGCAGGCGCTCGTTTTGCTATTGCCTCGGAGGCAAAGGGCCGAAATATTGATAATACGTGCATTCGATTTGACCATTGAAGAGCTTCCTCTTCTTGTCCGCCTTCCGTCCGAACAGAGTTTCGAAGGTCTTATCCGGGGTGATAATAAAGTGCGACCAATTGTTTAGTTGTTTGGCGACAAGTCCCAGTTGCTTCGTCAACTGTTCAACCTCCGTCGTGGTCCCGATTCTTTCTCCGTACGGCGGATTGGTGATGATGCATCCATAATCGCCTTCCGGGCGAATTTCCGATACGGGCATCACGTTCAGCTTAATTTCCTTGGTAAGTCCCGCGTTCCTGACGTTCGCAAGCGCAGTCTTAATCGCTTCGCGGTCGATATCGGTACCGACGATGTTCATTGGAGTATCTTCCTTCATCAGATCGAAAGCTTCCTCCCGCGCTTCCTCCCATATCTCCGGGCTTACGCGCGGCCATGCTTCCGAGTTATACTTGCGGTGGAGACCCGGCGCGATGTTGAGACCGATCAGAGCAGCTTCGATCAGGATCGTTCCGGATCCGCAGAACGGATCGTAGAGCGGTCGTTCCGGGCGCCAACGGCTAAGCAAGATCATTGCTGCCGCCAGCGATTCGCGCAGGGGAGCTTCGGTCGTTTCGATACGATAACCGCGTTTATGAAGTCCTGCTCCGGTCGTGTCGAGCGTGAGGGTGGCTACGTCATTAAGCAACGATACTTCCGCCACGTATCTCGGGCCCGTCTCCTGAAACCATTCTATGTCGTAGCGCTCTTTCATTTTCTCCACGATGGCTTTCTTGACGATTCCCTGGCAGGCAGGGACGCTGCTTAATTGCGATTTGTGAGAGCGGCCGTCCACCGGGAATTCCCCGTCCTGCGGAATCCAATCGGGCCAAGCCAGCGCTTTGGTCCCTTCGAACAGCTCATCGAAAGTGCGCGCTTCGAATTCGCCCATCTTGATGAGAATTCGACCCGCGGTTCTCAGCCACATATTGGCGATGCAGATGTCTTTCTCGGTACCGTAGAAGGTGACTCGCCCGTTCTCCACGAGCTGATCCTCGTAACCTAAGCTTTTCAACTCTCTGGAAAGCACGGCTTCAAGGCCCATCGGAGTCGTGGCAATTAATTCGAATTTAGACATGGGTAGTCGTATCACTCGCTTCTGGAAGTTCATTTCGTTACTCTATCGTAATCATTCTTGTCTGAAAAGGAAAGAATATAACCTATTATACGAGAAGTCGGAAGAAGAAATCGCCCATGCTAGCAGTTATGGAATCCGTATTGGAATATACATGGGCAGAGGATGTCGTTCGGTTCGAGCTGTATCCAAAGCCGGAGAGTTGTCCGCTGGTCATGATCGAGAAAATCAGCGCGATCACGAAGTGGAAGAAGCGGTATGAGGAATATCGGAATGCCGTGAACAACGTCTAAATCTAGCGATTCATTCTTCAGTGTCCGCCACGTCTATGAGAAGAACCAATTCCTTGCCGATGGGGATCGATATGGTTCGAATCCAGGCGTGCGTATCCAGATCGGCATATTTGGACGATACCTTGGCTTCAATGACCGGCGTATCCTCGTGGGAGAGGTGGGGGATAAAATAAGGCCTCCAGCTCCAATCGGCGTTGCGGTATTCCAGTTCCATTCTCCAGATATTTTCCGAATCCCGATAATGGTTAGCCGTCAGCTGGATGCCGTTATTTCTGCATAGAAACACGCGCAGGCAGGTTGCGTCCAAGTGTGGCAACAGGTGCGATATCGCTTGGTCGCCAAGCTCGGAATCAGTGGAGAGTCCGAGATGATCCCGAATTCCGGAGGCTAGAATCTTGTCTACAAGCCGGCTTCCGAGTTCTTGCCACAGTTGCTTGGTCTCTTGCAAGTGTCGCCGGTGCTCGTCAAGCTCGGTTTCGATCAACGTGGTGTAAGAATTCTTCAATTGAAATTCGGGCTCGGCCGGAGAAAATAAATAGCCCTGCACGTACCTGGCTCCGATTTGAATCGCGCGCTTCAGGTCCTGAGTCGTCTCGACGCCTTCCACGAGAAGCGAAGCACCGATTTGTTCCGCCAAGGTGGAGAACGAACGAAGAACGCCCAGATAACCGCTGTGGGTTGCGCTTTTTTTCATCAGATGGATATCGACCTTAAGTAAGTTCGGCTGGATTCGAGCGATTCGGTCGAAGTTGCTGAAGCCCGATCCGATGTCGTCGATCGCGATCTGGCAGCCGTGGGCCCGATATAAGTTTATGATTTCGTTAAGCTCCGACATGGAGCCGTTGAATTCTTCCTCGGTAATCTCGATGCATACCTTGCGGGGATCTACTCCATACTTATCGAGAAGCTGAAGCGTATGCAAGTCGCCCGAAGTCTTATACAGTTGATAGATCCATGATGGTTTTAAGTTAACGAACAGTACTGGAGGCTCCGGCAACGTGCTAAGCTTGGCGATGGCCTGTTCACGAAGCAAGCGATCTATGCGCACATGTTCCTCGAAGGGTATGCTTGAATCCGTGAAAAAGGGACCTAGGCTGCGAATCGTTCCATCTGCAAACTCTCTGCCAAGCGTTTCGTAACCGACAATACTGCGTGTCTCAAGCGCGATGATGGGTTGATAATAGGCAAGAAGCCTTCCTTGGGGGTATCGTGCAGAGTTGGAGTTCGTCCCGCTGACTGGTGAATGGCTCATATTAGCCCCTTTGCGTCACATGATGTAAGGTATCGTGACATCGTTAATCTAATATGATTGTATAGGAAGTCCCTGCGAACATACAAGAGGAATGATAGAATAGTAGCTAAGAGAATGAGCATATGGAGATGTGACATGAGTAAAAACAAAGTGTGGAACAGAGGCAAGCATAACGGGCGCGGACTGCCGCCGAAAAAGGAGACCTCTCCAGCCGCAAGCGACGTGACAAGCAATCAGCCGGAGGGACCGAGTTCGACGGGAATATCGCTTCCGCCCCGGATAAATACGGTTCAGCGAATGAACAGGGATAATTGGGTCGGGCGCGTGACGCCGCCGAGAAAACGGGATTAAACCCACGCAACAGAACGAAAGTCACGATCCGATTACCTGCCTGAGAAAAGAGCCTGAACATCGCGAAATCGCGACATTCAGGCTCTTTTTCTGCTTTCATGCTTATCAGTCGTCAAGTTTCGTTAACTTAAACAATTTGGATTCGGCCGGTTGAAGGGTTAACGCCATCGTTTCGCTTACCGTATCCGTATCCCCGGTCCACAAATCCTCGCGTTCGAAAGTCATGCCTGCCGGAAGACCGGCACGGGCCAGATCGACCGTTTTCAATACGGAAGAGCCAACGTTGTAGTTAAAGACGGCGAGATAGTAGTGGCCTCCGTCCTTCAGCACGAATGTATCGGCCGCGCTTGATCCGGTGTTTCCTTCCACAGGACGGAATGCCTCGCCGTTGGTCGCGAGTTTGATGATCTTGTTGTTCGTATACAGCTCCGACATGTAGCCTTGCACGACCGGATCATTAACGTTGCTCGAATCGAGGAACACCGTTCCGGAAATAACTGCCGAGTTGACCCGGCTTCTCGCTTCGGTTAACGAACCCGAGCGGCCAAGCGCAATATGGTCGGGATCCGTGTGGTTATAGATCGTTCCATCTTGCCACCAGCCGTAAGTCAACGCATTGAGCTGGTATTCCGTATCGCGGATCGAACCGAACGTGTCGGTTGCAATGCGCCTGCTGTGCGCATACTGCGATGGGAAGAGCGGGGCGATCGACTCGCTGAGGAACATTGTGCCGTCCACCAATTCATTGATGTAGCGCATGCCATCATTGTAAGCCTGAATACCCGTCGTGATGTTAGGATCATAATGAACGCCTTCCAGCGAGCCATGCGTCAAGAAATCCATTTTGACAAAGTCATAATCGGCTGCCTTGATGATATCGAAGTAGTATTTGAGATTCATTTTCGTGCCCGGATGCGAAGGATCAAGCGGGTAGGCGCCATCCAACTTAGGCAACGGATTTCCGGAGCTATCCCTAAGTATGATATCTCCATAGGTGTACAAATCGTTCGTTCCAGGAACCTTTAGGCTCAAATCGTTGTCCCAGTGGGTGAACGGCGCCGTGTATACGCCTGCTTTTTGCCCGTTGGCATGAATGACGTCGACTGCCTGCTTCAATTGTTCTTGCGGGATTGCCGAAGCGTCCGTGTTGATGTAGACGGTTCCTTTGTTATCGAAATTCTTCAGATTTTCCTTGAAATAGTTGGAGGTGTCGATGATGTCCTGAACCGTCATATCAAACTGGTAAGCCCCCCAGCTGTTCCAGCCGACCGGCACGCCTTCCGGCACGGGCCCGGACTGCTTCAGCGCGGGCGCGACGATCGTGTTTGCGCGGCCGTATTCTTCCATACCTTCACGGTAATCGGCGTATCCGCCAACCATCAGGGTCGGGGAGGTCACGGTCGTACCCGAGAGGCTGCCGTGCGGCTGCGAATCGTGCGTGACGGAGGAGGAGGCGCCTCCATATACGGTTAAGTTAAGCATTTGATTGTTGGAGCCCTTCCAGTCGATGCCCGTTTTCCACCTGTCGTGAGTGACGGAACCGACAACAAGGCCTTGACGGGACGTGTTGTCGTAGATGGCCGTAACTTCGTAGCTCGTATCGGCACGGTTCATCGGCTGCGCCTTGAAGCGGATCCAGGCGTCGTTATCGAACGGAACGAACAGCACGCGGTTATCCGCCGTCTTGCCGGTTGCCGCACCGCCTGTACGGGTGATGACGAGAGGAGCCAAGTAGTTGGTGCTGATGGATGATTCGCTCACCGCGTCGAGCCTGCTCAGGAAATACGATTCTTTGTCATAGAACGAATACACCTGATTCAGCGTAGGCTTTCCAGCCTGCGTATGTTGGAAGACCACTTGGATCCCTTTGCCGAAATCATCGTGGATCTTTGTGATCTGCGCTGCGGAAACGGTATGGGTGGTGTACCCCTTCGTTTCCAGATCTTCGCCGTTCAGCTTGATTTTACCGAATACGCCTTTCAACTGTTGACCGTCGTTCCATGCATAATCGGCGTATCCGCTCTCCGAGAAGAAGCTTGCAGTATACTGCCCATTGGTCACCTGCATGCCCATCGAGTAAGGTGTAACGGTGATTTTTCCGTAATTCACCGGAGCGAGCGGAGTTCCGAGCGAGCCGGAATCGCCGCCAGGATTTTGGCCTGAATCCGCGGACCTTACAGCAATCCGATCGATATCCGGCGCATACCAGACGTTATCGTCGAACAGGATCGTATTGCTTCCGGCATTGAGGTGAAGCTCGACTTCGTAGCTTCCGACCGTATTCCAGTCGGCTGTCGCCGGGAAGTCGAACAGTTCTTTGGCTCCGCCGTTCACGCTGATATTGGCCGAACGCGGGTCACCGGATATATAGTACACCTTGACAATATACCCACCGCTTGCGCTTACCGTAACATTGTTGAATTGCAAAGCGGAAGCATGATTATCGTCGACTTTGAATAGATTGCCGACCTTCTTCCCGCCGGAACACGGTCCGCAATTGCTAACCGCAGCGTTCCCGGTCAGCGTGTTGACGGCCGCTTCTGCTTCGTAGACGGTTCCGTCCGTCGAGCCGCCCAGCTTCTCGCCGACGACGATTCGATCGATGTCCGGCGCGTACCAAACGTTATCGTCGAACAGGATCGTATTCGTTCCGGCAATGAGGTGAAGCTCGACGTCGTAGCTTCCGACCGTCTCCCAATCGGGCATCGCCGGGAAGTCGAACAGTTCTTTGGCCCCGCCGTTCACGCTGATATTAGCCGAACGCGGGTCACCGGAAATATAGTACACCGTGACTTTGTACGTGCCGGCTTCGTTTACGGAAACATTGTTGATTTGCAAGAATGAAGCTTGATTATCATCCGTCTTAAATAGATTGCCTACCTTCTGGCCGCCTGAGCATGGCGCGCAATTATTGACGGAAGCTCTGCCGCCTAGCGTGTTTCCGGCCGCTTCTGCTTCATAGACGTTGCTGCCTGAACCGCCGCCGACCTTCGCACCCACGACGATCCGGTCGATGTCCGGCGCGTACCAGATATTATCGTCGAACAAAATCACGTTATTGCCGGCGTTCAGCAGCAGCTCGACTTCGTAGCTGCCGACCGTTTCCCAGTCCGGCATCTGCGGAAAATCGAACAGCTCTTTCGCTCCGCCGTTCACGCTGATGTTGATCGAACGCGGATCGCCGGACGTATAATAAACCGTGATCTTGTACGTGCCGGCTTCGCTTACGGCAATATCGTTCATTTGCAAGGAGGAGCCGTGGCTGTCGTCAACCTTGTACAGCCCGCCGACTTTTTGTCCGCCTGAACAATTCGTGCAATTCGCCACCGTGGCGTTTCCGGTCAACGTATTCCCGGCAGCTTCTGCTTCATAAACTTGCGATACGTCCGCGAATACGCTGCTTCCAGACGGCCATCCTATAGCCATGATGAGGGCAAATACCATAAGGGCGATGAATAATTTGTTGCCTGTTTTACGTGGCATACCGGGCCTCCTTTGATCATTAAGAGCCATTTCCTGCAATCCTCTCCTTTGAAAAATATTCATGTATTTCCCTAAGCTTGTTTCTCAAGCAGATTCCTTATTTCCAAAGCGTAAGTCTTTCTTGATAGTGTTCGTTAATGATTTTTTCGACTTTCTCGCTGCCTGCAGCCTTCATGTCGGCCAGCATTTTATCGAAGTTTTTGTTCGCTTCCTCTTCCGTTTTGGCATTGATTACCTTCGTCAACGTCTGATCCATGATATCCTTAGCTTTCTGGGCGATCAGGATTTCAGGGGTGCCTCCCAGCGGACCAAGGTTATCGTAGGCGTCCGTTACCCAACCGGAATCACCCAACGTTTTGATCGCGAATCTGTCCACTTCGCCGCGATCATAACGGGCTGCCATATCGCGGGTCGTATCGTCTGGTCCGGTCCCGCCTTTGACAAACCAAGTCCATTTACGAACGCCTGTCTCCTTGACGGTTTTGTCCCAGTCCGTTTTGAATGCATCAAGCACTCCCGGAAGCGGCGTCTTTTTACCGTCTTTGATTTCATACGAGACGCCTTCCATTCCCCACATCAACAGGGTTTGGCCTTCTTCGCTCGCTAAAAAGTTGATAAATTTCATCGTTTCTTCCGGGTGTTTGTTCTTATTCGAAATACCAATGGCATCCCAGCCCAGCGTGCTCGTCGGGCCGTATGTGGTTTTGGCGGGATCTACGCCTGGAGCGACGACCTTGTATTGGAAATATTGCTTATCCTCGCCGCCAGCCTTCTTCAAGTTGGTGTTCGGCGTTCCGAGATCCCAGTACGCGCCAGGCGTTCCGAGGAAGTTGGCGTTGCCAATGTTTTGAAGCCACTTTTCCCTCTTCGAGAGCGCCCATTCCGGGTCGATCAACCCTTGGCGACTTAATTTGTTCATGAACATGATCATTTCGCGATACTTCGGATCTTGAACGTCAAACTGAAGTTTCCCGTCCACTTCATAATACGTTTTCAAACCGAACATCCCTTTGAACGTTCCTATGTTCGCGCCCATGTTCGTTCCGTCCATCGTCAAAGCGTACGCTGTTTGACCGTTGAGTTTGGGATATTTGGCTTTAAAGTCCAACAGCAACTTCTCGAATTCGTCCTTCGTAAACGGCACGTC
Source organism: Cohnella luojiensis (assembly GCF_004564235.1). Lineage (GTDB taxonomy): Bacteria > Bacillota > Bacilli > Paenibacillales > Paenibacillaceae > Cohnella > Cohnella luojiensis. The sequence continues at coordinate 24,445 of NZ_SOMN01000016.1, read as the reverse complement.
CCCGTTAGCCTTATCCGGAGCCAACTCTTTGACGATATCCATCTTCATATTGAACCCGAATACCGCCTCGTTCTTGGCTTCGCCGTACCAATTGGAGAGGTAGTAATTTTTACCGTCCGTATAACGCGTCTTCTTAAGGATATCGCCGTACATTTCGGTGACATCGGGTCCGAATTGGCTGATCAGATCGTCTAGAGGAATGAGCGCTCCTCCCGCAATATACTTATTTAGGATATCGCTGCTTCGATCGAACATAATGATATCCGGTAAATCTCCCGAGGCCAGCATCAGATTCAACTTTTCCTTCGGATCCCCTGTCGGCTGTTGAGTTTCGACTTTCACGCCGGTCCGCTTCATAATTTCCTGCGCGATCGGATCGTCGAACGGATCGCCTTTATTCTTGTCGAAGAATTTGATTGTGATCGGTTCTTTAGCAGGTTCGGATGGCTCGACCGATTCGCTCGCCGAAGCTTCCGTGCTAGGGCTGCTTACGCTGTTTGAGGCTTTTTCATTTTTGTTTCCGCTGCTGCAGGCAGCAAGCAACGAGGAGAATAACAATGTGCACACAATCACCAATCCCAGTTTTTTTACCGAAAACATGGACAATTTCCCCCTTGGCTCAATTAGTAACCGAAAACCAATACAACCCGAAGCCTTCTCGCTCCGATGGCATCACTCCCTTCAATTGAGGAAAGTTCAACTTTTGACGGCGCCTAATGTCATGCCTTTTACGAAATACCGCTGAAGAAATGGATAGACCATGATAATCGGTAGAGTGGCTACCATCGTCGCCGCCATGCGAATGGTATCCGAAGATACGGCTATTCTCTTCACGGAATTAGCGAGCTGGGCAGTACTGTCGTTGGTGAACTCCTTCGTTTGGAACTGATTCAAGATTTTAACCAATACCGCTTGCAGCGTTTTCAAATCCGGATCATAGGTGAAAACATAGGAATCAAACCATGAATTCCACTGATTAATCGCGGCGAAAAGGCCAATGGTCACAAGTACGGGCAAAGAGACCGGCATTACGATTCTCCAATAAATTTGCAAGTCGTTAGCCCCGTCTAACTTGGCCGATTCTTCCACTTCCGCCGGCAGATCCTGCATGAAGGTTCGAACGATGATCATGAAAAAGACGTTCATCAGATTCGGGATGATGTAGACGCTGAAGGTATCGATCAGATGGACGCTTTTCAGAATCATGTAATACGGAATAAGTCCTCCTCCGAAATACATTGTGAATACAAAGAACAACCCGATCCAGCGGCGTCCCAGCAGTTCCTTCTTGCTTAACGAATAGGCGAGAAGGCTGATCACCAGCACCGTAAGCGGCGCTCCGACGATCGTGCGAAGGAATGTCACTTTGAGTCCGTTAATAATTTCTCTGTCCTGCAAGATCTGTTTATAGCTTTCTAGACTGAACTCACGCGGCCAAAACGTGATCCCGCCGCGAACGGTATCGCTTGCCGAATTCAGTGAAAGTACAAAAATGTTCCAAAACGGATAGAACGTGATGACGAGCACAAACAGTAAAATCAGGTAAATACCCGCCATAAAGATTCGTTCGCCTGTGCCGCTGATTTTCAACAATTTTGTTACCTCCTACTCCTCGCGTCATTCGAAACTAATACAAAGATTGTTGGTTTACCCTTCTGGACCATGCGTTGACCGACACGACCAGCACAAAGGCAACAGCCGACTTAAACAACCCAACCGCGGCTCCGTAGGACAACATGCCATTTTGCAAACCATAACGATAGGTGTACGTATCGATAACGTCCGAATATTGTAGAATCGTCGTATTTTGAAGCAAATACTGTTGGTCGAATCCCGCATTAAGTATATTTCCTAGAGATAGAATCAATAGAATCGTAATGGTCGGTACGAGCGCAGGCAGCGTGACATTCAACATTTGCTTCCACCGATTCGCTCCATCGACTCTTGCTGCTTCATAGAGCTCCGAGTTAATGCTAGTGATCGCGGCCAAATAGATAATGGCGTTAAAGCCCATGTCTTTCCACGTATTGGAGAATCCAATGATCCACCAGAACATATGGCCATTCTGGAAAAACAAAATCGGTTTATCAATGAAATGAAGCGCCATCAAAAGCTGATTTAGAGGCCCCTGAGAGGAAAGCATCGTAATGATGATATTCGCGGCTATGACCCATGAAACAAAATGAGGTAAATAAGAAACGGTTTGAGCCACTCGTTTGAACAAACCTTGTCTCACTTCATTAAGCGCAAGGGCCAAAATGATCGGGGCCGGAAATCCGATCAACAAAGAGAGCAAACTTTGGGCAAGCGTATTCCGCATGATCGGATAAAAATCCCCGCTGTTGAAAAAATATTCAAACCAAGTGAACCCGATAAAAGGGCTATGAAAAAACTGATAGAAAAAAGACCCTCCGCCCGGCGAATAATTGATGAAGGCCATATACATTCCGAACATAGGACCGTAAGAAATCAATAGCGTACACAAAAAACCTGGCAAGATCATGAGGAACAACCATTTCTGCTGCTTGATCTTTTTCCATGCGGAAGTGCCTTTTTTTCGATTCAATTGAGCATTCATCCGCTTTTCTTGCCCCAAAGATGCCTCCACAAGACCCCTCCTATCTCTCTTGCACTTAATATGATGCTTCTTGCCTTTGTTCAAATTTTTGTAGCGCTTACAAAACCATGAGCTTATTATAAAACGTCGACGGAATCGATTAGAATGAACGAATCGCTTCTATCTATGGGAATAATCGCACCAAATTCGGCCTTGGATCCGGCTTTGATCCGTTCCGCACTCGTCGGCAAACCCATAGGATAAAAAAGTGTGGAGCAGCCTATAAGCTGTCGGGATTAAGTTACACTCCGAGATTAACCGAGCGATTGTCAAAAACCAACAAAACTGACCATCTATAAATGGTCAGTTTTGTTGGTTTTTGACATATCAGAAAGTATAAAATTAACCGACCACCGACCACCGACCACCAACCACCGACCACCAACCACCGACCACCGACCACCGACCACCAACGTCGGCTAGTATAGCACCCCTCACAACCCCGTAATCATAGGCTAGCAGCACCCCCGCAACCCAGCACCTCCGCAATCATCGGAAAAAACTAAGTGTAAAATAGTCAGTTAGTTTGAAGGAAAAGGCAACCTATCCGAATCTAATGAAAGACTGCATGCCGGCGGTGAAAGAGTTCATCGGGCTTTCCCGGGAATTCGCCTTGAATTATAATAAGTCTATAACGGATCCCGTATGATAAAATGTGAAAAAAGCGCAGAAGGACGTGTCGCATGAATCTATTAAAGAGAGTCCGAGGTTGGATAAGCTCGATAGCGATCGCTTTTGTTATTTCGCTCGTTATAGGGATATTCCTCATCCAACCTTATCGGGTAGACGGACATTCCATGGACCCGACCTTGCACGACAACCAAAGGGTATTCGTGTCGAAATTATCCCATACCTTCTCCTATTTTCCGGACTACGGGGACATCGTTATCATAGACAGCAGAGTAGACCGCGATCGCAGCTTCAGGGACGACGTATTGGATAATCCGATATTTCAACTGCTGCTAAACCGGAGCAACCGCAACTTCTATATCAAGAGAGTAATCGGGAAACCGGGAGACGTGCTGGAGCTTAAGGATCATCGCGTATACCGTAACGGCGTACCGCTTGACGAGCCTTATCTCAACGAGGTCATGTCGGAATCTGCCGATGAGCAGTGGGTCGTGCCGGACGATCATATCTTCGTCATGGGGGACAATCGGAACAACAGCCAGGATAGCCGGGTGATCGGCTTTATCCCGCTTGATCACGTGCTGGGCAAGAAACTATGATGGACTGATTCAAAACAAGGCAAAACAGGGAACTTCCGCAGTCGCAGCGGATGGTTTCCGGTTTTTTTTGGGCCGATAGTCCGCTCCCAGCGGTTTAGAAGCAGCAGAGCCTTCGTTTTTTCGGAAATAAGCCGCTGCCAGCTTTTAGATCGTTGAGATCAGACAATTGCAAGTCCTATTCGGTTTTTTTCTTCATTTCAACTCTCCTCAACAAAGGGATGGCCAGGCTCGAATCAAGCTAAAAAAAGCTAATGCCATTCAAAATCCAATCAATTAAGAGCAAACTCCCTCCAAGATTTTTTAGAAAATGAAAATTTTTGTTATTATTGTACTTGATTGCTCATCTTTCGTAAGTTAGTTGAAAGGTAGGTTTCCACTATGGCTCAAACAATGATGAGAGCAATCCGATACCATCGATTCGGCGATCCCGATGTATTGCAGTTGGAACGAACTCCAATTCCGGAACCTCAGACTGGCGAAGTGCTAGTGCGCGTGATTTCCGCGGGAGTGCTGCCGATCGATTGGAAGCTACGTAAAGGTTTGATTCCCTTGCCCCTCAAGTTTCCGTACACGCCGGGCAGCGCACTGGCTGGTATTGTCGAAGCGGTGGGCTCAGGAGTATCAGCATTTCGCAAAGGGCAAGCCGTCTTCGGCAGAAGCCCGAACGGAACTTATGCCGAGTATACGACCGCATCCGTTGATTCGCTCGCACTCAAACCCGAGTTGCTAGGATTCGACGAAGCGGCAACGCTGTCCGGAGGGGCGACGACCGCGTGGCAGGCGCTCATCCATGACGGGCAATTAAAAGCCGGCGACCGTGCTCTGATTCATGGCGCTGCAGGTGGGGTTGGATTGTACGCGGTTCAGTTCGCGAAATGGAAGGGGGCGTATGTCGTCGGAACGTCCGGGACAGCTAACCAGAATTTCGTATGTTCCTTGGGCGCGGACGAGGTTATTGATTATGCGACTACTCCATTCGAAAAAGTCGTCGGCAACATGGATTTCGTCTTGGATATGATGGGGGGAGAAACGCTGGACAAATCCTGGTCCGTCTTGAAGCGGGGCGGTACTCTCGTTAGCCTAGTCGCGCAGCCTTCTCAGGACAAAGCCGATGAATGGGGAGTCAGAGCGTTGAAGCCGGCACGCCTTGCCTCGAGGAAAGATTTGGAGGACATCGCCGACCTGATTGTCGAAGGCCATGTGAAAGCGGAAGTCGGGCAGATTTTCTCTTTGAGCGAAGCAAGGCAAGCTCATGAACTCAGTCAGCGCGGACATGGTCGCGGACGTCTCGTTATCCGCGTAGCCGATGAATAGAAAATCCCCGGCGAGTGCGCCGGGGATTGCGTATGCATTTTGGTTGCGGGGGCAGGATTTGAACCTGCGGCCTTCGGGTTATGAGCCCGACGAGCTACCGGGCTGCTCCACCCCGCGACAATATTAACGAGCACGATATCCGTTCTCTGAGGAACAGATCTCTTATACTATAGGAGATACCTTAGATAAGCAAGAGAATTGTCGAAATTCTTTTCAAACTCGGATGACCCGAATTAGCAAAGTAAGTTTGCTAACTCCGTCCTCAACGGACGAACGAGCCCGAATTAGCAAAGCAAGTTTACTAACTCAGAGCTCAACGGTCCTGCGACCCCGAATTAGCGAAGTATGTTTGCTAACTCAGAGCTCAACGGTCCTGCGACCTCGAATTAGTAAAGCAAGTTTGCTAACTCAGAGCTCAACGGTCCTGCGACCCCGAATTAGTAAAGTAAGTTTACTAACTCAGCGCTAAACGGTCCCGCGACCCCGAGTTTCGTACGATTCTAGCTATTAATTTGTGGATTGACGGTTCCCGGCGATTCGGATAAAGTACGTGTAAACGGCGATAACCCCTGCATTGGGCCGGTTATCGCTTTTCTTATGGATAGGGGGAGCGAACGTTGAAAAATACGCCTAATAAGAACTCCGTCGGCCATTATTACGCGATGCTGAGCCGGTATTTGCTTCCGCAAAGGCAGACGCTTATCGGGCTAGCGTTGCTTCTTTTCGCATCCATCGGCCTGCAGCTAATCAATCCGCAAATCATTCGCTATTTTATCGATACCGCGCAATCCAACAAATCCCTGACGCCGCTCTATTACGCCGCGTTGTTGTTCATCGGCTTCTCGCTTTTCCAGCAGCTCGTATCCGTCATTGCTGCCTATGTGAGCGAGAATCTAGCCTGGCGCACGACGAACCAGTTGCGCGGGGACTTAGCGGAGCATGGGCTCAGGCTTGATATGTCCTTCCACAAATCGAATACGACCGGTTCGATCATCGAACGGGTGGACGGCGACGTGAACGCGCTGGCTAATTTCTTCTCTAGCTTTATCATACATATGGCGGGCAATTTGCTGCTCATGCTGGGCATTATTATCCTACTCTTTCGCGAGAACGTCCTTATCGGATCGGCCATGCTCGTATTCGTCATTGTCGCGGTGTATATCATCCAATGGATTCGTAAATTCGCGTTGCCGGTGTGGACCCGGTGGAGACAGATTAACGCCGAGTACTACGGCTTTATCGGCGAGCATCTGGAAGGGACCGAGGATACGCGGGCGAACGGGGCTACCGGCTTTGTAATGAACCGGTTCTATTCCCTGCTGCGCAAGATGCTTCCGATCCGCAAGAAAGCTTTCCTTGGATTCGCGTCGATGTGGATTACCACGATCATTATTTTCGCCTTGGGGAATGCCATGGCCTTCGCGATCAGCGCCTATCTATGGAACAAAGGCAGCATCACCATAGGAACGGTCTATTTGATCTTCTATTACACGGAGCTGCTGGCCAAACCCATCGAGAAGATCCGAACTCAGATCGAGGATCTGCAGAAGGCGGATGCCAGCCTGGTTAGAATTCGAGAGCTTCTAGGCACTCGCTCTAACATTGAGGACGGTCCGGGCGAAAAATTGCCTTCAGGGCCATTGTCAGTGGAATTCCGAGGCGTGACGTTCGGTTATGACGATCAGCCGACGCTCGCGGACATCCATCTTCGGTTAAAGCCGGGGGAGGTGCTCGGATTGCTCGGACGAACAGGCAGCGGGAAGACGACGCTGGCTCGCCTGCTGCTTCGCTTCTACGATCCGCAGCAGGGAGGCATAGAACTCGGAGGTACGGACATTCGGCAATGCAAGCTTAGCGAGCTAAGGTCGAAGGTAGGGCTCGTTACTCAGAACATTGAAATTCTGCAAGGCAGCGTAAGGGATAACTTAACCTTCTACGATGAAAACATACCGAATGAAACTATCGTACGAGTGTTGAACGAGCTTGGCTTGAAAGGCTGGTATGAATCGCTTCCGGCAGGGCTGGACACGCAGCTTGCTTCGGGGGGCGGAAGCCTTTCGGCGGGCGAAGCTCAGCTCCTTGCCTTCGCAAGGGTTTTCCTTACGGACCCGGGCCTTGTTATTCTCGACGAGGCTTCCTCGCGCCTGGACCCGCTCACGGAGTACCGGATGGAGCAGGCGATAAATCGATTGCTTGCCAATCGTTCCTGCATTATTATCGCGCATCGATTGGCTACGGTGGAGCGCGCGGATCAGATCGTGATTCTGGAGCAAGGCAGGATCGTGGAAGCCGGGCAACGGACGAAGCTGGCGGCCGATCCGGAATCTCGCTTCAGCCGGATGTTATCTGCCGGTCTTGAGGAGGTGTTGGCATGAGTACTTTCGCTTATATGTGGCGGTTGATAAGTTATCGGCCGATTTGGTACATCCTTAACGCCATCGTATGGACGGGAATCTATTTGATGCCGATCGTACCGGGGCTCCTAACGAAAGAGTTCTTCGACTCCTTGGCAGGGCAATCTACCATGGGGTATGGAGTCTGGGGGCTGATCGCCTTGCTTCTCGGCTTCGCATTGGCAAGAAGCGCGAGCATATATATTGGTTTCATTACGGACGTGAACTTCCGATTCCGAATGGGCATGCTCCTTCGCCGGAATTTGCTAGAACACATCTTGAAAGAACCCGGAGCTCGGGCAATCCCCTGTTCTCCGGGAGAAGCGATTAGCCACTTCCGCGATGACGTCGACCAGTCTGAAGAAGCAATTAGCTGGTCCGTCGACGTGTTCGGCATGACGTGCTTTGCCGCCGTATCCTGCTTCATCCTTGTTCGAATCGATGCTCAGATGACGGTGCTTGTTTTCTTGCCGCTCGTCGTTGTCGTCATTGCCGCGCAGCTTGCGACGACTCGGCTGCAGAAATACCGTGCGGCAAGCCGCGAATCGACGTCTAAGGTTACCGGAGCTATTAGCGAGATGTTCGGCAGCGTGCAGGCGATTCAAGTCGCGGGCGCGGAGGAACGAGTGGCGGCGCGATTCAGGGAGTTAAACGACAACCGCCGCAAGATGATGGTGAAGGACAAACTAATGACCGAAGTGCTCGACTCGGTGTTCTCCAATACGGTTAACTTGGGCACGGGGCTTATCCTGTTGCTAGCCGGGCAGAAAATGCGAGGAGGGGAGTTCACTGTCGGCGATTTCTCCTTGTTCGTCTACTACCTAACTTTCGTTACGACGTTCATCTCCAATTTCGGGAGGTTCCTGACCTTCTTCAAGCAGATGGCGGTTGCGCTTCTTCGCTTGACGAATATTCTTCAGGGCGCTCCGGCTCACGTGTTAACGGCTTCGAATTCGTTGCATTTAGGAGATAAAAGAACAGGCGGGGGAAAGACAAATGACTTACGCGTTAGCGATCGCCTGGATTGGCTCGAAGCGGAGGGACTAACTTATAGATATCCGGAAACGGGAAGAGGCATCGAGGGCGTTGACCTAAGCCTGGCTAGAGGGTCTTTCACCGTCGTTACGGGACCGATCGGATCAGGTAAAACAACGCTCGTTCGGACTCTGCTCGGCTTGTTGCCCCAAGACGAAGGAGCGATTCGTTGGAACGGCCAAGTCGTCCGGGACGCGGGTTCTTTCTTCGTTCCTCCCCGGAGCGCTTACACCGCCCAAGTCCCGAGGCTCTACAGCGATACGCTTCGCGAGAATATTCTGCTCGGCCAGCCGGACCAAGCAGATCAACTCTCCAGGGCGCTCCATACCGCGGTACTGGATGAGGATGTCGGGCATTTGCAGAACGGACTCGACACGGTCATCGGTCCTCGCGGCGTCAAGCTGTCGGGCGGTCAAGCGCAGAGAACGGCCGCGGCACGCATGCTTGTCCGAGATGCGGAGCTGTACGTGTTCGACGATCTGTCCAGCGCGCTTGACGTAGAGACGGAGCAGAAGCTATGGACCCGGCTCTTCGGCGACAGGGGAGAAGCGACATGTCTAGTGGTCTCGCATCGGAAGGCCGCGCTGGCGCGAGCCGACCATATTATCGTGATGAGGGACGGTAGAATAGAAGCAGAAGGAACGGCGGAAAGCCTGCTTGCCTCCAACGAAGCATTCCGTAAGCTATGGTATGGGGATGAAAGCTCTGACTTTAGCTAAGCTCCAGTTCCAGAATGACTGGACAATGGTCGCTTCCGCGAATCTCGCAATCGATTTTCGCATCGGTAATGAAGGGAGCCAATCGCGCGGAGGCGAGAAAATAATCGATTCTCCAGCCGACGTTCCGCTCCCTGACGCCGGGCATGTTGGACCACCACGAGTAGACGTCTCCCCGATCAGGGTAGAGGTGCCGGAACGTATCGATGAAACCCGCATCCAGCAACAGCGTCATTTTCTCGCGCTCCTCGTTGGTGAAACCCGACGCCCCGCGGTTTCCCTTGGCGTTCTTGATGTCGATCTCTTGGTGGGCTACGTTGAGATCCCCGCATACGATAACGGGCTTCAGTTTGTCCAAATCCTGAAGATAGGCGCGGAACCGATCTTCCCATTCCATTCGGTATTCTAACCTGGATAAGTCGCGTTTGGCGTTCGGAGTGTATACGGTCACGAGATAGAAGGCTTCGAACTCGAGCGTCAGGATCCGACCCTCGGGCTCTTGATCCTCCTCCATTCCGTATCTTACCGATAACGGCTTGATTCTCGTCATCACGGCCGTGCCCGAATACCCCTTCTTCACCGCGTAATTCCAATAAAACGTGTGCGCCTCGCCAAGCTCCAGGTTGATTTGTCCCTCCTGCAGCTTCGTCTCTTGGACGCAGAATATATCGGCATCGATTTGTTGGAAATAATCGTTAAACCCTTTGCTGACGCATGATCTTAACCCGTTAACATTCCAGGATACCAGTCTCATCGGTAGAATCTCCTCACAGCCTGCAGCGGCATTTATCTTTTTTTCAAGTGTATCATACTTATAGATCGTCGTTCGCTCTTCATTTGGAAGAGTCTGACCTTGCTTGAGAGCTCCTGTCGCGATATGCTAGGGGTATCTTCTACTACAGTTAATAGGACTAGATAAGAGATGACAATCGGTTTCTTTGATTCGGGAATTGGCGGGCTAACGGTTCTGGAGGAATCGCTCCGTAGGCTCCCCGCGCAGGACTACCTCTATATGGCAGACACCCTTCATGTTCCCTATGGGACTAAGCCTCAAGACGATGTGAGAGCTTATATCCTCAAGGCCGTGGAGCAAATGATGGGCGAGGGCATCGAAGCTTTGGTCGTGGCTTGCAATACGGCAACCAGCATAGCGGTTAACGAGCTGAGGGAGCTATACTCTCTGCCGATCATCGGCATGGAGCCTGCCGTTAAACCCGCGGTGGAGATGAACCATGCAACGGGGAAAAGAGTGCTGGTTTTCGCCACGCCTTTAACCCTGCAACAGTCTAAATACTATGCTCTCGTATCCCGCGTGGACGAAGGGGGCATCGTCGATTCGCTGCCTTTGCCCGAGCTGGTCCAATATTGCGAAAACTTGCAATTCGACAAGCGCGTCTTGGAAGATTATTTTAGGGATAAGCTGTCGGGTTATGATCTGAATGATTATGGGATCATCGTGCTCGGCTGCACGCATTACCCGTTCTATACGAACATTCTGCAGGAAATTTTACCTCCACATATCCGGATCGTGAACGGCAACGCCGGAACCGTGAGACGTTTAGCCGCATTGCTAAGCCGTTATGGGGTGGCGGGCAGAGGAAGCGGGAAGGTTCGGTTCATGTGCACGGGCGGCGAACCCGAGTATATCGACAAAATGCGGATAGCGCTGGAGCTTCTTCGGGGGAATGAAATTTAATCGTTCTCGGAAGCCACCCTCACGACAACTCGTCCCCCGGCCGCACTAAATGCAAAAAGTACACCTAGATGAACAAGATCCATCTGTTATTGAGATGTTCATGCACAAACTACACTTAGATTCGCTGCTTTCAAACCAAATCGCATGTCGCGTCGAATCTTAATGCCCTTTTTACACTAAGATTCGTTATTTAGCCGTTTTGCTTGGAACTAGGTGTATCTTGTGCACTTACATCGACAGCAGGCATCTGAGCGATTAGTCTATCTAAACCGATAGCGCTAATCATAAGCCGTTCCCTCTTATTTCCTAGGAGTTGTTGAGTCCAATCGACGAATCCGCCATCGCCGATAGGAAGTTCCTGTCCGTTAATCGTCGTAACGACAGTATATTGAAAACCCTTATAGTAATGATTTTCTTTATTGGGCTCCTTTATGGATAGGTCCACATTAATTGAAAGCTCTTCCCCATACTGTACGATTCTTTGCAACAACCCGTCTGAGTCCTTATAGCCGTCACGACCGCTAAGGACAACCGCGATTTCCGACCCGAACAAAGAACGGATTATGTCCTGATAACCTTGATATGCTCCCAAAAAGCTTGCTTTTCAAAAAGATAAGAACCTTGATCTACGCCAGAAGTAACCATACAGAATAAACTAAAATGCGGGAGCATTCCGGGTGCGTTTCCGAAATGTTGAGCCCTAACATGTCTATGAGTCGCAGACAGCCGGATAAAATCATCTCGGTTGCCGCTTTTCCGTGACTTTATCAAATCGCATATATGCAAAGCTAAGAGGTTGGTTGCGTCCGACACCACTTCCGTTCCCCTGATTGCGGATACGATTTTATTCTGGTCCACTGTGGCTACGACCGAACAAGAACCAAGAGGAGCTACGGGGGATAGCTGAACCGGAATAGCTGAATGGCTTTTCGCGATCCTAAGAACGTCTAATTCTAGCTGCTTTAGCTGAATAGGATCAACCGTCGCGGGATGTACGAATCGGTTTCCTGCGTATCTTTTAAGCAAGTCGCTAGCTGACGATTTATTTGCTTTTTCCCTAAATACCTCAAGCAGCAGAGTATTTAAATCGGTGCTGGGTATTCGTTCGCCGAGCAATGCAACAATGTCATTAACGCCCAACTCTCGTACGATTCGTTCAAGGCTATTTTGTACATTTGACGGCATTGCTTTATCCCCCCCGTTTCCAATAGTTTCTTATTCATCGACTGTTCGTCTCATTCTCGCAAGCCTTCCGAAGAGTATTCGGAGCAACGGAGGAACGGCGAAAAAGATGAAAAAAGTGCGAAATATCTGGTAACTGGTGACGATCGATACATTGGCGTTGATTTCGTGCGCGATGATGCCCATCTGATCCATCCCGCCAGGGGCAAGACTCAGCAAGGAAGTAGCGGCGGTGACTGGATGCAGCTTGGTCATGAGGTAACTTAGCCCGCATGCGCCGACGATGAGAATAACGCCGCTAATGAGGGCAAGCGTAACGATCCGGAACTTGTTCGGCAAAGTCTCGGGTTTGAGCAGAAGGCCGACATAACATCCGATCATTAGCTGAGCCGCACCGATGATGGAATTCGGCAGCGCAGGTCCATGCAAGCCGGATAAATGAAGAATGGCAGCAACGATCAACGGCGCTAGTAAGAAGGTCGTCGGGAAATGCAGCTTTTTGCCGAGAAGAGCCATACCCGTGCATAGGATGGCATAGGGAATGATATCGGGAAAGAGTTCGCTCCAGCTAGCGGAAGCCGCTGCGATTGGCGATAATATGACATCGGAGCGATCTGAACCCATAAGCGGGCTGAAAATAATAAGAGGCACGAATACGACGATCATCATAAGCCTGGAAACCTGCAAGAAGGTGACGACCGTCATATCGATTCCCTTCGTTTCTTCGGCGAGCGCGACCATCTGGGTAAGCCCGCCGGGAATACTGCCCGTTAGCGCGGTCGGGAAAGAAATTCCCGCCAGCCTGGACAACCCGTAAGCGGTGAGCGAACAGAGAAGCAACAGCAGCAGAGTCAGCAAGACCATGGAGGGCAGCTGATGAACGATTTCCTTTAGCGTGTCGAGCGTGAACGACAATCCGATAGCGTAACCGACGATGATAAGCCCGATGTTCCGGAAATAGCCGGGCCAGTAAAGCTTGACGGTCTTCATCCCCCTGGAGACGAGGCAAACCCCGAGCATAGGTCCGAGAAGCCATGGAATGGGCATATGGACAAGCGTGAACAGATAGCCGGATACCAGCGCTATTAGCAAAGTGATACACATTTGATAAGTTCTGTTTGTAGGGGCGGATAGCTGCATCAGGTCGCTTGCGCGGCCAATTCCGCGATTCGTTCGTTAGCGCGGTCGTTGAATAGGCCGCCATGATAACAAATGATATTATCGATATCGTAACTGGCTAATTTGCCAAGAGAACGATGCTCAAGATTCATATCCAGAGTGAAACCGGGATTCGGCCCCATGAGCTTACCTTCATGCACGATCATCGCGTCGCCCGCGATTAAGGTTTTGCTTGGCTGATGGTACAAGCAAATGTGACCCGGAGTATGGCCTGGCGTGTAGATGACGTTCGTGCCTCCTCCGAAGGGAAGCTTTTCTCCGCCATTCAACGTGCAGTTGACGTTCGGAGGCGTCACGGCCGAGAAGACCGACCGGTATTGCTCGGCCTCTTCCGGCGAGAGCTGTCCGAGGATCATATTCAACCGTTCCTCGGGCACCTTGATCAACGGGATCTCCCCTTCGATATAGGGCTTATCCTCTACATGGGCATAGATGTCTAGCCTTTTACCATTATCGGCAAGAAACGGCGGCAAGCTCCCGATATGATCGATATCTTGGTGGGTAAGCACGATTGCGTTTAATTTGTCCGTCGGCAGGCCGGCATTTCGAATGAGCTCCATCACGAAATCGTAATAGCCCGGCAACCCCGTATCTATTAATACGACGGATTCGTCATCGTAGAGGACCGTCGGGTGATAATAAGCTCCTCCGGATTTTGGGGCCAACTCCAGCATCTCGATGCCTTGCGCGATTTTCATGATATAAAGCCTCCTTAAGTCCAATTAGATTAATAATAGCAAAACCGCCAGGATAATCTGACGGTTTAACTTCGATGCAGAGTAGAAATTCGTTAAATCAAATTCGGAATGCTTACGTTCGGATCCACGTCGGCCTCGTAGTCGACGCCGTCCGTTTCGAAACCGAACAGCTGGAAGAATTCGCGGCGATAACCTTCGAGATCAGTCAACTGCCCGATATTTTCCGTCGTAAGGGCCGCCCAAATCTTCGCGACTTCCTCCTGTACGTCTTCCCGCATTTCCCAATCGTCGATACGGATACGGCCTTCCTCGTCGACCGGAACGCCTTCCGGGGAGTACAGGCGACCGGCAAACAAGCGATAAGTTTGCTCGATGCAGCCTTCGTGGATTCCTTTTTCCTTCATGACCTTGTACAAGGCGGAAATATAGAGAGGCACGACCGGAATGGCGGAGCTGGATTGCGTGACTAGCGCCTTACTGACCGTTACGAAAGCACGTCCCCCGGTAGCGCCGAGTTGTTCGTTCAACCGCTTGGCCGTAGCTTCCAGATGATCCTTGGCTTGGCCGATCGTTCCTTCGCGGTAGATATCCTGGGTAATTTGCGATCCGATATAGGAATAGGCAATCGTCGTCGCAACGTCGGAGAGCACGCCGCCCTCCCGCAAGGCGTCGATCCACATTTGCCAATCTTCGCCGCCCATGACGTCGACCGTCTCACGGATTTCGTCTTCCGTCGCAGGCTCGATCGTAATCTCGCTGACGACGCCGTCGTGGAAGTTGACGGTTTTATTCGTGTAAGGCTTGCCGATCGGCTTAAGCACGGAATTCGATGTCTCGCCCGTGCGCGGATTCGTCCGGCGCGCGGATGCGACGCTATATACGACCAGATCGACTTGCCCCAGTTCCTTGCGGATCAGTTCGATCGCTTTCTGCTTCGTCTCGTCCGTGAACGCGTCCCCGGTTACGCTATACGACTTTAGACCGGCCTGCTGCGCCGCGATTTCAAAGGCTGCGGAATTATACCAGCCTGCGGATGCCGGACGTCCGCCGCCTCGCTCGCCTTGCCGATAGATACCGACGGTATTGGCGCCTGCGCCGAACGCCGCCACAATTCGCGAAGCCAAGCCGTATCCGGCGGATGCTCCTATGACAAGCACGTTGCGAGGACCATTGATAGCCAGTTGTTCCTTCACGTAGTCGATTTGCTCTTGCACCTGTCGGGCGCAGCCTTGAGGATGCGCGGTTGTGCAGATAAACCCGCGTGTTCTTGGTTTGATAATCATGATATGAAATTTCCTTTCTTAGCTCGATGCTGTTTTCTGCGTCCTAATGCGGACATTATTTCTATAATAACGATTTTTAACCTAAAACGGAAACTTTAAGTGACCGGTCGAGCAGAGTGAAAGTTTACAAAGCTAAGAGGAAGTAACGAAATTGTAACCAACTCCGTTCATCAAACGCGAGTCGAGCCGAGAAAGTAAAGAAACTTTGCTACTCCACCCGTCGCAGTCGAATCGAGCCGAGATAGTAAAGAAACTTTGCTAACTCCACCCGTCGCAGTCGAATCGAGCGGAGATAGTAAAGAAAGTTTGCTAACTCCGTCCACCACGCGCGAATCGAGCGGAGATAAAGAAACTTTGCTAACTCCGTCCACCAAGCGCGAATAGCGTCCTGGGAGCAACAAAAGAGCCCTAACACTGACTGAAAAGGTAAACAACGACGTCAGGCAACAGTTTCCGTTGACACAACCAACTGCTCAGGAGGATTATAAATATATCGGAATTGGACACTCTATTAAGAGAGTCATAGACTGAATCTCCGTCATGGAGAGGAAAGGCAAGGGCTAAGAAGCAGATATGAACGTTTCGAACCAAGAAGCCATCGTCGTTCGTTCCCAGAACAGATCGTTAAGACAGAGAAGAAGTAGAGGATTATGGCTAGGGCTAGCCGCAACGGCGGTCATGGTGTTCTTATTGGCAAATGTTCCAGTGCTAGAGAGACTAGTACCTATTGAATGGTTCCGCGAAGTTCCCGAGGTGACGCGACTGCATCCGGTCGTCGCTGCGAAGAAGGATGAACTTGTTGCGCTGAGCGAGAACGTCGGAATCCATGTCGTCATCACCGATGACTTTCGCAGTACGGAAGAGCAGAACGCCCTTTATCGCAAAGGCCGCAGCGACGAAGGGGCAATCGTGACCCAAGTCGAAGGCGGGCAATCCTACCACAACTACGGCCTGGCCATCGATTTTGCGCTTGGCGCTCCCGGAGGCAAGGTACTTTGGGATTTGGAGTACGACGGAAACCGCAACGGCAAGTCGGACTGGCTGGAAGTCGTGACCATAGCGAAGCAATTAGGCTTCTCCTGGGGAGGAGATTGGGTAAACTTCCGAGATTATCCGCATCTGCAGATGGATTTCGGTTATTCTATAGGCGAGCTGCAGCGGGGATGGCGCCCTCCTGATCAGATAGCCGCAGTAAAGACACAGAGCCCGGATTTCCGATAGGGGCCGGCATGGGGGGAAGAAGTTGTTAAATCAAACGGATGTTAATGTCATCGTTAATGAGCTGAGTGCAAGACGCATCATAGGTAACGCGGATCAGATCGTGAATAACCGGAATGGAACTACGGAAGGGCTTGTTTATACCATCTGGTCAGACGGCGAGCCAAGATACGTGCTAAAGCGCGAGAGGACGGATAATCTTGTAGTGGTTGAAAATTTGCTTGCGACATACCGGGATTCCGCTTTATTTCCTAAGCTTCTATACTTCGCGCCTGATAAAACCTTTATCGTCTACAGCTACATTACAGGAGAAACCCACCATAATCGGGGCTCGAAAATAGACTGGCTATCGCTATTGGTTACGGAGCTCCTCAATCGTTATGTCATCTATCAAGAAACGGACGGTTGGGGCAGGCTGGAATGGCCGGTCCATTCTTGGCGCGAGTTTAATGAGCGAAGCCTCGAAGGCGCACGGGAAAATATCGGCAGCCGTTTACCAGCCGATAATTACGAGACCATGAAGTCGCTAATCGAGAAAATATCGCAAGTTGATGAGAGCGATGGACGGTATCTGCTGCATGGGGATATGGGCGTCCATAACTTCGTATTCCATGGGAATAAACTGAAGGGCGTCATCGACCCGTCGCCTATGGCGGGTCCTGTCCTCTATGATTTTACGTACGCTTTCTGCTCTTCCCCGGACGATCTGACTGTCGAAACCTTGTTCGAGGCATACGCCTTGTTCCGACACGAGCAGGTCGATAGATCGAGATTGATCGAAGAGGTCGTTTTTCAGCTATATTGTCGAATCAGTATCTGTATTCAGCACCATCCGCATGATCTAGAGGGTTACTTGAAGGCATGGAACTATTGGAAGGCTCTTATATCTAAAAAATAGATGTCAATTTGCAGAGAACAAGACAATGACGAAGCAGGCCGCATTGAATCAACGCGGGATGAACGTTTCATAGTCCAGACGGTCAAAATGACAGTTTCAAATGCAATATTGGCTGAGTGTACGTGTGAGGTGGTCAAAATGACCGTTTCAGTGTACGAATCAAAACATCCATACCGAGTTTGGGAGTCAAGACGGTCAAAGTGACCGTCTCAAAATGTGAAGTTAGTTCATGAGCTTGTGAGGTGGTCAAAATGACCGTTTCAGCTTAAGTTAAATCACTTACAAGTAAACCGCACAGGGGCGATTTACTTTGCCGAATCTATTTCTCTGTCCTAATCGGCGGCGCTTTCTTCTCCAGCTCTAATGCATAATACTCCTGAAGCTCCGCGCGCTTTCTTTCATCTGTTAGATCGACTTTTTCCGCCAAATAGCTTTCCACGAACGTTTCCCATTCCTGCATTTTCTTCTGGGCGAGCATCCCGCGAACCGCGTTTTTGATCAATCTGCGTTCCTTGGAGTTGGAGAATTGGTCTTTGTAATATTGCATAAGCTCCAGATCCAATTCGCGATATATCTTTCGGAAAACCTCGGACGTCATACGCGCATCGTCAAGTGCCCGGTGGGCAGATCCCTCAGCGGAGATATTCAGGTCAAGAAGAGCGGCTTCTACGCTGACGTCGTTCGTGACGTTCTTGTAGCGCAGGAATCCCTTCAGCAGGTCGAAATAAGGAGCCGCCATCCAGTATGCATCGTCAAGCTTGTGCATCCTGGTATCGAACACGATCCGCTTCAAATCCTCGCCGCCCCAAGTGACCAGTAAGAACTCTTCGCTGAGATTAAGCCATTCGGTGAAATCGGCAATAACTTTGCGAAAGCCCTCGGCAATATCGATCTCTTCCTGGGGGATTCCCGTTTTCTTCTTGATGAACGCGTTAAGCTTGGAGAAATAGACCGGCTTGATCAGCGACGAGAACTCATCGGTCTGCTCCAGAGATGAATTCAGTCTCACGGCTCCGATTTCAATGACTTCCATCGGCAGGTCGCTGGCAAATTTACGTCCGTTAAATTCGATATCGAGAATAATGTAATCCAAAATCGCGCCCTCCGCTCTGTGACTCGTGCTTCCATTCTATCAAAAAGCGAAGCGTCTTGCTTATCTTAGGCCATATGGATTTAATGAAGACGTTGTATTATTATATTCTTAAATAATGAAACAACGTCTCACAGAGTGAAACAGCATTAAAGGAGGCAATGCGCCATGACTTATGCGTTTATCGGGATCGATCACGTCCAATTAGCTGCTCCCGAAGGCTGCGAACCGGATGCCCGCTCGTTCTTTGGCAAGCTATTGGGTTGGGAGGAAATTCCTAAGCCGGAGAGCTTAAGACCGCGCGGAGGAGTCTGGTTTCAATGCGGCGCGCATCAAGTGCATATCGGCGTTCAGAAGGACTTCGCGCCGGCTACGAAAGCTCATCCTGCATTCGAGGTTCGGAATATCCGATTACTACGGCAACATTTAGTCCGGAATCGCGTTTCCATTATTGAAGACGATGCGAGAGAAATCGAAGAATGCGAACGATTTTTTCTAAAAGATCCGTTCGGCAATCGCCTGGAGTTCATAGAATGGAGAGTGGCTCGCGAT
The DNA here is from genome assembly GCF_004564235.1 of Cohnella luojiensis. GTDB lineage: Bacteria > Bacillota > Bacilli > Paenibacillales > Paenibacillaceae > Cohnella > Cohnella luojiensis. The sequence goes on along the minus strand of NZ_SOMN01000016.1, from coordinate 5,345 downwards.
GAATAGCAAAGAAAGATTTTCTAGCCGAGTGGAGACGTATAAGAAATATCGGCCTAGTTACCCGCGGGAAGCGATCGATTATTTAGTCGACGTTGTCGGTTTGAAACCGCAATCCGAGGTGCTGGATATCGGAGCGGGAACCGGAATTTTCTCGCGCTTGCTGTTGGAGCGAGGGGCTCGGGTGACGGCCGTGGAACCTAACGAAGAGATGAGGGAAGCTGCCTTGGCGGCTTCCAAGGATAATCCCGATTTCCGCGCAGTACCCGGATCTGCGGAGGAGACGGGGCTTCCGGCTAGCTCTTATGATTTTATAGTCTGCGCGCAAGCATTCCATTGGTTCGATCAGGCAGCGGCGAAGGCTGAATTCCAACGCGTACTTAGACCGGGCGGGAAAGCCGTACTGATCTGGAATACGCGATTAACGAGCGGAACTCCGTTTCTAGAAGGATACGAGCGGTTGCTGCACGAATTAGGAACGGATTATGGCAAAGTGAATCATCGGAATATTTCGCGCGAGATGCTAATCTCCTTCTTCAAGAAGGATGGGCTCCGGGAGGCTCGATTTTCCATTCGCCAAGTGTTTGATTTCGAGAGCCTTAGCGGCCGGCTTATATCCTCTTCGTACAGCCCGCAACCGGGACATCCCCACTACGAGCCCATGATGACGGCATTAAGGGAGCTCTTTGATCAGAACGAGCTAGAAGGTAAAGTGAATTTCGATTATGTAACGGAAGTGTTCTGGGGAGAGGTATAACGGTTGAAGGAGAGGATTCAATGAGAAAATCGACGATTTTCATCCTGATCATTGTCCTTGCTTCGCTGCTTATGGCATGTAACAAGAACAAAGACGATACTACGGGCATTATCGTGAATGACTCAATTGAAGAAGTTACGGAAGATATTCTGGTCAAATACGGCGATGGCAGCCAGATCATTATGGACGATGGAAAGTCCATTAGCCATGTCATCCGATCTCTCAAATCCATGAACTATAAAGAAGTTGAGCGTCCTGATACCGTGGGGCAGAGCTTTATTTTGCAGTTATCGAAAGAAAAGGAATTAGAATATGCAAGTACCGGCTATATAAGAATCGACGAAACGCTGTACAAAGCATCGAACGCCGACATCGTAGCCGAGCTGAACGAATTTGTCATCCAATACGGATTAGAGGAATTTCCCGAATTGTTAGGTAGCGACTGAGGCTCCTGCGCATAATAGGGCGGAGGCTCTGAATATATGACAAAACGACTACTTAAGGGATATCCATTGAAATAGCGCGGTGAAAAAGGAGCAAGCGGATGAAATTCGGATTCGATATCGACGATACTTTGCTTAACTTGCGGGAGCATGCCTTCCGAATTTATAACACGAAGCTGAACAAACAAATCGGCATAGAGGTTTTCCATGCCTTGACGACGATCTCCGTCCATGAGGCTTTCGGGTTAACGGTGGAGGAAGGGCGAGAGATGTGGAAAAGCCACAGGGACGAGATTTACTTCTCGGCGCCCCCTTTTCCGGATGCGGTAGAGGTGCTTCAGGAGCTTGTTAGACAGGGACATGAGATCTATTACGTCACTGCGCGATCGGCTGAGCATTGCGAGAAAACGAAGGAGGCGCTGGAGTTAGCCGGGTTCCCTGTACAGGATGGACGATTTTACTGCGGGATGGGGGATTTGGAGAAGGTACATATCATTCGGACACTTGGCTTGGATTATTATTTCGACGACAAGCCGGCGGTGCTGGATACGCTAACCGAATTGGAGTTGCAGTTGTATGCCAAGGATAATCCGTACAATAAACATCTAGGAATTCCTCGTATCGTTAACTGGCGCGAATTGCTGGGACACCTACCAGGTGGAACGGATGCTTAGGCGTAGGGAGTAGATTGTGCCGTTAAACATAGCGGCTATAATAGGCACAATGCTCATCATGCACATCACGGATAAAAAGAGCGTCAATGTAAGCAATGCGGCAGGCATGCGAGTTCATCCTTTTATTTCGTTAGTGAAGCCGGAAGAAACCCAATCGGGCTTGTCCGGGATTGGAGTCGCTGGCGTCTCTTTGATCTGGGCGTTCCGCAACCCGCGGGTAACCTGAATGCACAAAGTCAGGTAGATGGAATAGATAACGATATTCGCCGCGCCGGACAGAATCAGAAGAGTCGAGCTCGCCTCGGTACCCGCATTCAGGACAGCCCTGTTAAGTCCGTTCGAGACCAGCAGAAAGATGATCAGATAAATCGCTAGCCCCTGTAAATTGTAGCCTTGCTTCCGGGCCGCGGAGATGGTGATTAAGGATTTACCCATTTTGCTATAGGTGGAAGGCAAGCCGTAGAAGTTGAATAAAGGCACCATATTGCATACGAGCGCCATGCCTGGCGAACGAGGATAATTAGGCATGATGGTGTTTAGATCCATATGCACGCGGTAGATCCAGATTAGATAAAGAACAATAATGCTGATATAGAGTACGCGGGACATGATGTCCACAATTCCGTCCAGGGAGTAAGCATAGTCAATGTATAAATCTACATCAATAACATAGACAATCGTGCATAGAAAGGTGATGGCGGAGCTGGCGACCAGCACCCACAGCATGATGGTGAGAACGTTGGATAACATTTCCGATTTAAGCTTCATTAAAGGTGACTCTCCTCTATTTTAGGGGTTCATTGTTCTTAGAAAATCCAGCGCATCGTCCAAAGTGTCCACGGGTACCACTTGAAGCGTCAATCCAAGCTCTTCTGCCACTAAAGAGGCCTCTTCCTCGTTGCTCAGACCTTCATAATAGAAGCGCTCCTTATCCTTAGGCACGAGAAAATAGTCCGCTCCGAACTGCTCCGCAGTCCTTAGCTTGTCTCGGATCGAGCCGACGGAGCCCACGGTGTGATCCGCTTCAATCGTTCCCGTTCCCGCGATGACGTAATGTCCATTTGCGGAAAAGTCCTCTTGATTAGCCTCTTCGACCAGGCCGATAGCTAGCATTAGCCCCAGAGAATCGCCGTAATAATCCGTGGATTCCTCGATAAGAGCTTCAAGCCTTTGTTCGAATTCGCCGGCGGGCTCTTCCGTATCGGTATCTGATCCTACTTCGTCATCAGCGGAAGTTATCGCATTGCGAATCGTTTCGTCGCGATAATCCTCGCCCATGTCCTGCATGTCGGAAAAGTCTTTTTCGACCGATGCGTCCGCGGATACGAACTCCGCATCTGGAAACGCTTGTTTGGTGCTCCATCGTTCATATAGGTTCTTGGTAAACCCTTCGCGAACGTAGGTGAAATTCACGCTGCCATCGACGCCTAGCTCTTGAACGGAAACGATCTCGCCGGGTGCGGTAAAAACATAGTATCGCGGGAGAAAGAAAACGACCGCAACGCTAATGGGGAGAAGCAGCAGCAAGCTGACAATGATAATCTCGGGTCGAATTCGTTTTCGTGGGGTCGCCAGTTCGCTCAAAGGATCAAGTCCATTCTTGGGGGATATTGCTTGCTTATCCAGAATTCGAGGAAAACCGCAGTATTCCTTCTTTTTTCGATTTGGAAGTTAATGAGCAAACCCCACTAAAAAAGCCCTCGTCGTCTGACGGGGCTTTCGGTTACTAGCTATTCCGTTCTTACCAGCCGAAGTCGAGCGTCTTGCCCGTCTCCGCGAAAGTCTTAATGTTGCTCAAGATCATCGGCCAGTTCTCCGCCGTAGTCTCAAACGAAGGGTGGTTTTCCGTCCACTGGTCATTGACCAGCGTCATCTTCGTGGTGTTTGTTTCTCCTACCGGCTCCAGAGTGATCGTGATTCGGGTCGTAAGCTCTGCATGGTTCGGTCTATAGGACGGTCCGGGATGCTCCAAGCAGCTAAATACTTTATTAGGTTCGAAGGTAAGGATCTTGCCGTAGGTGTGTATCGTTTCATCCCCATCTACGCCCGGTCCGACGTATTCGTATGAGCTTCCTTCCTCGAAAGACGAACGGATGACGCTGCCGAAGAAGGTGGCTTTAGTCCCTTCGGGTTGGGTCAGAGTTTCCCATATTTTTTCCGGCGATGCCCCAACATACAATACGAATTTCAGTTCCATGAATAGGTCCCCTTTCAACTCGGTTGGTGATCACTCTTATGATAGAATAACGATACAGGAAAGTATTGTAAAAATGCGACAAGCCGTAAGCGGGAGGGTGACCGAATTCATGGATCCGATAGCCGACCATTCAACCAAGGGGATTTTGCAGGCGGATGCCGGAAAATCGAAGTTTAAGCTATCCCGGTACGAACCCGCCGCAGAGCTTAAACTCTACATTCAGCATTATTGGGTGTCGGAATGGGATTTAAGGGGACAGGAGCCTTATCGACAAGCCGTTCTGTCCCATCCTAACGTGAATCTCGTCTTCGAGCCTGGTAATACGCGGGTGTACGGAATCTGGGAGAAAACGTCCACGCAAGTACTCCAGGACCAAGGCAGAGTAATTGCCATTAAATTTAACCCCGCGGGATTCTATCCCATCTGGAAGAGTCCTCTATCTACGCTTACTAATCGGTCGATTGTTTTGCGAGAGGCATTCGGGGAAGATGCTTTGTCTCTGGAAGACGAAGTACTTGGCACGCAGGATGTGGCCGGCCAGGTTGGACGGATCGATCGGTTCTTCTTGGAACGGCTTCCGGAGCGGGATGATAACGTCGGACTCCTGAATGAGATGGTGGCTGTTCTCGTAGCGGAGCCTGAAATCCTCAGGGTCGAACAGTTGGCAGCTCGTTACGGCAAGAGCGCGAGAACATTGCAACGGCTATTCGACCGTTACATCGGCGTCAGCCCTAAGGGCGTGATCCAACGTTATCGGCTTCACGAGGTGGCCGAGAAGATAGAGAAAGGGGAGGTCGTCGATTGGTTGAAGCTTTCTTTGGATATGGGCTATTATGATCAGGCTCATTTCATTAAAGCCTTCAAATCGATCCTCGGGAAATCTCCGGAAGAGTACATGAGAGCGGTCCAGAACGCCGGATTGGGTTGATTCGTCCAACGGGGCAAAAAATAGAGCGGCCTTGCCGCTTTAAATCGACGTGAGCGGCATTTTGGGTGGAAATAGAGCGGCCTTGCCGCTTTAAATCGAAGTGAGCGGTACTTTGGGTGGAAATAGAGCGGCATTACCGCTTTAAATCGAAGTGAACGGCACTTTGGGTGGAAATAGAGCGGTCTTGCCGCTTTAAATCGACGTGAACGGCACTTTGGGTGGAAATAGAGCGGCCTTGCCGCTTTAAATCGACGTGAGCGGCATTTTGGGTGGAAATAGAGCGGCCTTGCCGCTTTAAATCGAAGTGAGCGGTACTTTGGGTGGAAATAGAGCGGCATTACCGCTTTAA
>NZ_SOMN01000015.1 GCF_004564235.1 Cohnella luojiensis | reverse complement strand
CTTTGGGTGGAAATAGAGCGGCCTTGCCGCTTTAAATCGACGTGAGCGGCATTTTGGGTGGAAATAGAGCGGCCTTGCCGCTTTAAATCGAAGTGAGCGGTACTTTGGGTGGAAATAGAGCGGCATTACCGCTTTAAATCTACCGGGAGGCCGTTAGTAAAAAGGTTCCACTAATAAGTGAACCGAATATCATGGCTACTGCAATCCGGGGCGGCGAAAACAAGCAATCGCGATCCTTCCTCGGTTAAAGCTGCCCTATCCTTCTTCGACAGGATATCGAAAGGTTCGATGTGAAGAGTCGCCTCTTTACGTTGACGGACGAGCTTCCACATGCCAGCGACAAAGCCGTCGACCAGAAACGTAGAGCGAATGATGCCGTTCACGCTAAACACCCGCACGCGAAGCTCCTCGGAGATGATGCGCGTTCGGTCGGCGTAGGATAAGAGCACGTTGTCGAATTCAGGGAGGAAACGCAGCGGAGCCGGGGTTTCCGGATCAGGTAACGGAGCGCCCGGTAAGTCGAACAGCTCGTTGCCTTGTTCGTCCCGGAACGTTCTCAACTACTTCGTTCAGTCTCGTGAGGCCCGACCATACTTGCATGTCCTTCACTGTCGCGGGTCTGAACGCCGCTAAATAGCGTTCGATCATATGATCTTGAGTGCCATCCGGGGCAAGCCCTCTACCGAGCCAAGCTTCCGCCGATGTATGGGACGCCTGTCCGCTCTCTCCCCAAAGTCCGCGAGGCGGAACCTGAACGAGCGGGATATACGTGCGGATGGCGGCGGCCAATGCTTCGGCATTGCGGCTCTGCCATTGCTCATCGTCATGCAGCAATAAGCCGATCTCGTTGAAGGTGCGGGGCTGCTCGTCCACGAGAGCACGACCGGCTGAGGTAAGCGCTTCGGCATCGATGCCCGCAAGGTACTTGCCATGGGAGCCCTTTAGCGATCGCTCATGAACGGTTTGCAACAGCGGGCGCAAGGTCAAGCAGTCCTGAGCTGTCACCAGATGGATCGTAGATCGCATCAATGCGATTCGCACCGCTTTCCGCGTCTTGATTTAGCTGCCCTAATTCCGCTTGATTGAAATCCTCCAACCGAGTCCATAGTCCGTAATAGGGCGGGTTCGGAGCCTGTGCTTGCAAGCCGACCAGTCGCTCAATCGCTTCAAAGGCGGAAATCTTCTCCCGGCGCAGCAGTATCTGTCTCTCGAGCAAGGCGCGATTAAGGGCTCGAGGGCTTAGTATGGCGCCATCTTGCACCGAATTATTTTCAGCTGGCATTCGTGTTTCCATCCTCTGCGACTCCCCTTCCGCAATTGATTAATGTAATTCGTTACGTTCCTGTCTTCCTCGTAAAGGTAATGATAGCCTAGTACGTTGCAAAGTCCAATAACTGGGTTAATACTTCTTGTTCGTTTCTCATGGGATTACCCGGTTTATGTATTTGACGCGAGTGGCCGCATTCCCTGCACATGAACCCACGTTTAAAGCCTGACCGGGAGTCGGTCAGGCTTTGTTGGGAGGCGGGCTTCGCATTGCTCACTTACTTCATAATCATAACCGGAATACGCGAGTGGAGGATTACATTGTGGCTCACGCTTCCTACCATGAACTCTTTCAGGGAGCTTAGGCCCCTGCTGCCCATGATAATGAGATCGCAATCGCTGTTGTCGACGTAATCCACGATGGCTTCGGCCGGAGAACCGGCAAGCACGACAACGTTCGCGTGCGGCAGGTCGCCGGTAATCTGCTTAACCCGCTCAATAACGGCGTTGCCTTGCTCCTTCACGTATTCCTGGTAGGAATCCGGTTGGGGAAAGCTAATATCCGCGAGGACAACCGGTTGCAGGTTGATGACATGCGCGACCGTGAGTTGGGTTGCGGGATCGCTTTTTGCGATATGAATGGCTTTATCCAACGCTTTAGAGGATGGGTTGGAACCATCGTAGGGGACTAGAATATGGTTGAATATCATGTCGAACCTCCCTTTGTCTGGTTACTCCTCATTACCCATGCAGACGGCGGCAGTAAACCATCCCGTCAGGTTTTCAGAACAACCATCTTTCTAGGTAGTTTTCCATAACAAAGGAGAATTCAGTCGGGAGATGCCCATTTTTTTCCGAAAAAGGATATAGTTAAAACGAGCAGTATCTCATTTCCGGAGAGTGTTTATTCATGAATAATCCATAGATCAGGCCCAAATTGACCATACCCTGGACAAGGTTGGAACGGGGGTTAAACTTGATTTCCATTCTCGTTCTTGTTAAATCCATAATCTTTTTAGCCTTGGAGTGGGCGTTCCGGGTTACCAAAGAAGAAGCTAGCGGACTCGGGATTTGGATGCTGCCAGCCATCTTGATGGTCGTTCTCGGAACGGTGGCTTATTATTTGGTGCGCGCTTTTCGGGCAGGACGGGTTTAGCTTAGTTGCTGAAGGTTTTAGACGAATTGTGATATGATACGGAGGATTGTTCCGTTTCAGTGTTTCGTATTCATATTCTTGGTACAAGTGGGTTGGTGGAAATCTCATGCATTTATTATCGGTTGAAAATATATCGAAGAGCTATAGCGACAAAATTCTATTCGAGGACGTTACCTTCGGTATTGAGACCGGAGACAAGATCGGTATTATCGGCGTTAACGGGACCGGAAAATCCACGCTTCTCAAGGTGATTGCCGGACTCGAGCCCGCGGATTCGGGCAAAGTGTCGATCGGCCGTTCGGTCGTGCTCCGGATGCTGGCGCAAGATCCGGCGTTCGCGCCGGAGGAGACTGCTCTTGAGCACGTTCTCGGCGGGAACTCTCCGCAACTGGCCGCGGTTCGGGAATACGCCGAGGTAATGGAAGCTTTGTCGCTCCATCCAGATGATGCCAAGCTTCAGGAGCGGTTGATCGCGGCGAATCAGCGGATGGACGAGCTGGAGGCGTGGCAGCTGGAAAGCGAGGCTAAAACCGCGCTAACGAAACTAGGCATCCTTAATTACGACGACAAAGTGTCGACGTTCTCGGGCGGGCAAAGGAAGCGGGTGGCAATGGCTGCAGCTTTGCTTCAACCTTCCGACGTGCTTATTCTCGATGAGCCGACGAATCATATCGATAACGACTCGGTCGCCTGGCTCGAAGGAATGCTGCAGAAGCGCAAAGGCGCCTTGCTAATGATCACGCATGACCGGTATTTCCTCGATCGGGTCAGCAATCGGGTCATCGAGCTTGATCAAGGGCGTGCTTACTTCTATGAAGCAAACTATAGTCGGTTTCTGGAGCTGAAGCTAGAGAGGGAAGAGCGAGAAACGGCATCGGAGGCGAAAAGGAAGAACCTGCTGCGTAACGAGTTAGCTTGGATACGCCGCGGAGCTCAGGCACGATCGACGAAGCAGAAGGCTCGGATCGACCGGTTCGAGGCGTTAAAGGAGCAAGGACCTAAGGCTGCCGCAGGCAAAATGGACGTGTCCATCGCTTCATCGAGGCTGGGCAAGAAAATCATTGAAATCGAGAAGCTTACCAAGCGTTATGGCGATCGCACTTTGATCAAGGACTTTAGCTATATTGCCGTGCCGGAAGACAGAGTAGGCATCGTCGGGCGCAACGGAAGCGGGAAATCCACGTTGCTTAAGCTGATTGCCGGCAAACTTGCGCCCGATGGGGGTAGCGTAGAGCTGGGTACGACAGTCAAACTAGGCTGGTTCAGCCAAGAGCATGAAGAGATGGACGAGTCGCTTCGGGTTATGGAATATATCCGCGAAGAAGCCGACCAGGTCAAAACCTCTGATGGCTCAACAATATCCGCGGGGCAGATGCTGGAGCGCTTTTTATTCTCGCCTTCTATGCAATGGAGTGTAATCGGCAAGCTGTCAGGCGGGGAAAAACGACGTCTGCAACTGCTCCGCGTGTTAATGAACGCGCCTAACGTGCTGTTGCTGGATGAGCCGACCAATGATCTGGACATCGCTACGCTGACGGTGCTAGAAGATTATTTGGACGATTTCCCCGGCGTCGTCATCGTCGTATCCCATGATCGATATTTCCTCGACCGCACCGTGGATCGCATCCTTGCCTTTGAGGGCGAAGGAGTCGTCACGCATCACGTGGGCAACTACTCGGATTATCAGGAGTTCGCCGAGCGGCAAGAGGCGCAGAAGCAGGCGGCGGCAGCCCCTGCCAAAGCGGCGTTAACTCCAGCTAAGCCTGAGAGCAAGGAACGGCCGATTGTAAAAATGTCCTTCAAGGATCAGAAGGACTTCGAACAAATCGACGGCTGGATCGCGGAGACGGAAGACGCGATTAACTCCGTTGCCGGACAGATGGAAGCATCCAGCAGCGATTCCGTGCGGTTGCAACAGCTTGCAGAGGAGCAGCAGCGGCTGGCGACAAAGCTGGACGGGCTGCTCGAGCGCTGGACGGATCTGAACGAGCTCGCAGAACAGATCGCCGCGAACAAGAGCGGAAAATCTTGAACGCGGAAAAGCGAAAAAGCATGCGATTATTCTTCCCCGGGGGGGGGGGGGAGGAGTGCTCGCATGCTTTTTTTCCAATACCCGCGCCAGAAGCGGCTATTCCGCCGAAATGGCCTCCAACTAACCAAATACCCGCACCAGGAACGGCTATTCCGCCGAAATGGCCTCCAACTAACCAAATACCCGCACTAGGAACGGCTATTCCGCCGAAATGGCCTCCAACTAACCAAATACCCGCGCCAGAAGCAGCTATTCCGCCGAAATGGCCTCCAACCAACCAAATACCCGCGCCAGAAGCGGCTATTCCGCCGAACTGGACTCCAACCAGGTAGCGTCAACTGCCGCAATAACGGAACGAGGTTCCGCTATTCCGCGGAAACATCCGCCAACGGTCGCAATAACGGAACGAGTTTCACTGGCGTTGCGCTAATGCTGACACAAAAATCGCAATTTCTCTAATAAGGATTATTGTGTAAAATTTTACATCGACTTTTTCTGCACAAGTTCCAAAAAGTCGACATGCAAGCTAATGTAGGTTGCGTCATCCAAATTTTGGGTTTATTGTCTTTGCTTCTTCGAAGGCTTCACCAATGCAACTTCGCATCCTATAGGCTTTAGCTGCCTAGGTGGTTGTTTGCTTTTCTGGCGACCTTTTGTCTTCCAACTTGGACGTTTGTTTACAGCATTTAGAAATGCTTCCCAGCTTCGGAAGGCATACACCCGTACCAATCGAAGCAGTTCCCAAACTGTCTTGGATGTTTGCGTCTGCATTCGTATTAGAAACATCAAGCTATAAGCAATCATTGCAAGCAAGATGTGGTTCCAGACTGCTTGCGGCTGGTAGCTGTATAGCTTTGCGAACTTCAGATGCTGCTTCATCCAGCGGAAGAACAGTTCGATTTGCCACCGCTGGCGGTACAAGTCCGCAACTTCCCTGGCCGAGAGATCAAATCGGGAAGTGGCAACACGGTATACACGTTCTTGGTCATCCTTAAATTCCACGATGCGAACGGGATGCTCCATCCAGCGAAATGTCCCGCCCAAGTAGACAATAGCATCACGGAGTAAGTTGGGATCAGAAGCGTCTGTCGGGTATTCTTCGAGCACCTGTTTAACCAGATGGTGGCTGTTAATTCGAGTAACAAATCGACAGTTTTGCTCCAACCATCTATCCATTCGGCGGTAGCTGACGTACCCTCGATCCATAAGGTATGTCGCGTCTGGGTCGACGACAAGTAGATCGGAACCTTCATAGTCGCTCACATTTCCTGTGGATGGTACCACACGATCTGGAAAGCAGGACCCATCCGACAAAACAACCAGACGCGTGTGTACCTTCACGCCGCTGCGATGCCGTGTGACATATGTCCAATCGGCCAACTGGTGCGGCAAGCGCAGATTCGTGGAATCGATGATGAACAGTTTGTTGGAAGGCATTTTCTTTTGTCGAGCTGCTGTCTGATGAATGCGTGATAGCAGAGTATGGAACAAGGCTTCGAGCACACAACTGGGGAAATCATCGATGCGACGACTAAGTTGGGAAGCGCTAATGGCGCAACCAAACTCATTTTGTAGGAGGGGATCTGCTTCAATCTCTTCTTCGATCCGACGCAGAGAATCCCAACCACAGATTTGCGCAGCAATGAAGATTTTAAGCAAATTAGCGCATCGAAGCTTACGAACACGATAATCCAAGCATGGAGCAGCAAAATCAGTAAGTGGCAACAAAGACAAACATTGACGAACAGTTGTAGAATCCGATACACTCAAGGACGGCTAGTCTCCTTTGTAGTGGTGTACGGATTGCAACCTACACTACTACAATAGGGGATTTTTTATTGTCCATTCACGAAAAACTATCATAAAATTACAAATATAGTAATTTATAGAACAAATATTTTCGTGTTAACTTTAATGCAACGCCAGTGAACGAGTTTCCGCTATTCCACCGAAACAGCCGCCAACGGCCGCAATAACGGAACGAGTTTCCGCTATTCCGCGGAAACAGCCGCCGCCGGCCGCGATAACGGAACGAGTTTCCGCTATTCCGCGGAAACAGCCGCCAACGGCCGCAATAACGGAACGAGGTTCCGCTATTCCGCGGAAACATCCGCCGCCGGCCGCGATAACGGAACGAGGTTCCGCTATCCGCTAACCGGGGAAGGTGAACGCCACCTCGTGAACGCTAAGCTTGGCCCCTAGCATGATTCCCGCGCCCGGCTTCGGCTGTTCGCCATGGCTTTGGCCATGACCAGGTTGATCTCCACCGGAAGCTGCAGCATCGGGCTTGGGACGGGAGTGGGGGTGCGCCTGTTTGAAGGCATCGCTGTTCACCCAACCGTCGAAAGCTTCGCGGCTCTCCCAAGTGGTGCATACTTTGAGCTCGTCGTGCTCTTCGCCTGCCTCGGTCAGCAGCTCCATGCGGATGAACCCTGGCGCATGCTGCACGCCTTTCGGGTTTTTGAACCGTTCGGCAATTTCGTCGACATTGCCTGATTTAATCTTTATTGTATTGATCGCGACTATCATCGATAGAATCCCCTTCCATATGGTTGCTCCTTAGTAGTGTAGCAAACTTACGGAGCAATCCGAAATGGAAGGGGCCAACCCTTACACGTTTTCCGCATAAATCAATCAATCTTCTAAACGAACGCCCACGCCAAGCCGTTCCGCTTCGCGCCAATAGAAAGCCGCAATAGCCATATCGAAAGCGGCCATCCCCATCGGGTTAAAGAATACCGGCTCGGAAGCGTCAGCGTGCTGCAGTGCCCCTCTATGGATAACCTCACTCAAACTTAGGGTATCCCCCTCGCTCAGCCCCGTCTCCCTATGAAGGTGTTCGATATCGGTATTTTCGCGACACACTTCCTGCCACTTGTCGACGACAATCGTCCTAATCCCTTTCACGCTCTCGGGCATGTACTCCCGTAAGGAGATGTTCATGAGCAACGAACCCGGCAGCGGAGCTTCGTCGATATAGCGGACGGTAGAAGAGGTGCAGGTGAAGACGATATCGCTTTCCCGGTAGGCCTCTTGCCAGCTATCAACGACGCGGACCTCCGAGGTGCCTAGTGATTCCCCGAGTTTAGCGGAATCAATGCCGCGAATATCATACAACTTTACGCTTTCGACTTTACCCCCGTACAAAGCAAGAAGCATCTCCAGATGTCGACGCCCGATCGGACCCCATCCGATCATGCCCACCCGATAGGAATTTCTCCGTTCTAAAGACAGATATTGTCGCAGCATCACCGCGCTTACCGTAGCTGTCCTTAACTCGCTTAATATGCCGCTATTGATGACCGCGACGGGAACGCCGCTATCGGTATCGTTGAGAATAATGGTGCTATGCGCCCGCGGCTTTCCTTGCATCACGTTCCCTGGGAAGCTGGCGATCCACTTAATGCCGCTAATATCCGTGTCTCCTCCTACGAAAGAGGGCATGGCGATAATGCGATTGGCAGCATTTCTAAACCTTAAATAGGGCTTTAACGGTTGAACGACTTCCGAGGTATCCATGATTCGCAGCGTGGACTCGATACGATCCATCAGCCGATGCCAATCCGTCCCGAGCTCGCGGATATGCCCGTCATTTAAGTAAATCACCCTGGCGCACTTCCTTCCGAACGAATCGTAACATGCCGCTTCACCCAATCCTCATCATAGACCGTATCCAGATACCGATCCCCACGGTCCGGTAGAATAGCGACGCATGTCGCTCCAGCCGGAATATCATCGTGCATGGCCCGAATGGCCGCGACAACGCCGCCCGAAGAAGCGCCGGCCATTATCGCCTCGTGCCGGACTAGGTCTTTGCATCCCTCGACGCACTCGTGTTCGGATACATAAACGACCTGGTCGATCAGCTCCTGTCGACTTATCGGCGGGGTCAACGCGGCACCTAGTCCGGGAAACTGGCGAGCCCCTTTCGCTCCTCCGAAGATCACGCTGCCAAGTGCGTCCACGGCAATGATTTTCGTTGTCAAGCCCTCAAATTTCAGCCTTTCCGCGCAGCCCCGTATCGTCCCGCAAGAACTAACCCCGCAGAACAAATAGTCGACTTGAGGTAGAGCGCCCAGAATTTCCGGCATCGTGGTATGGTAATGAGCCATATAATTGTTGGGATTGCCGTATTGGTTCGTCCAGTAGCAATCGCCGATTTCCCGCTGCAGCTCTTTCACCCTCGCAATTCGTGCGGGCAGGTAGTCGCCGCTTACCGGATCAGGATGAACCACTAGCTCGATTTCCCCGTGTAGGCTGCGAATTACCCTCAGATGGGTATCCGTCGTTCGCGGATCCACGACGCAGATGAATCGCAATCCAAGGTACCGGCAGATTTGTGCCAAGCTGACCGCCATGTTGCCGGAGCTCGATTCGATCAAGGTCGTGCCCTTGCCGATCTCGCCGGAGAGAATGGCTTCGCGAACAATGTTTAGCGCTGGACGATCCTTGGCGCTGCCGCCCGGATTCATCATTTCCAGCTTGCCGTATACCTGGTAAGGAGTATTCGCGAACAATCGCCGCAGAGGCACGAGGGGGGTGCGACCGATCGTCTTACCTATGCCGTCCATAATGTTCGGTAACATCACTCCACCCCTCCATAGAAAATTTTCTTATGCTTAAGAACGGTATCGTCGAACCTAACGTCCGAAGGAATTACTTGCATCGCTTCCAGCATTCCGCCCTGGATCATGATGCCGATCTCGGGAATCCGTTCCGACAACTCGCGTTCGATTCTCTTATACAGCTCTGGGTTCTTGTCCTTGCTATCCACGTGCACGGACAGCTTGTTGGCATGGACATGAATGCGGACGCGAGCGTCGTTCAGGTGCCGATAGACGACGTCTTCAATATCGTAGACGCTGATCTTCTCTCCATGCTTTAGCTCCGGACCGATGCGCCTGACGATGGCTTCGAAACTCTGTCTCCACTGTCCGTCCACGAGAATGGGCCGCAAATCCCTCACAACGTCGTAAGTGACGTATCGCAGTGCCGGGAACAGGTCACGAACCAACGAGGTTAGCACCAACACCGACTCTCCCATTTTCAGAGGCTCGGTATCCACGAACAACGATTCCACCCCAACTCCTTCAGCCTCGATCCCTTCCGCGAACAAATACCTTCCGTACTCATGAGAATAAAAGGCAATCGTGCCGATTTCGATCGAGCCGTACGTATCGGTAATGTCCCTTTCAACTATCCCCAATCGATGAGCCACGCTCTTTATCCATGCGGGAGAAGCGATCTCCCCGACAAGTATGACTTGGCGAATGCCATAGGAGGTCGGATCGTCCATAGTCGCCGATAAAAGACGGTCTAGCAGGGAGGGCATCGTATAGAGGATATGGGGGCGAAGCTCCCGCAGCTTGGCGAGGTGCTGCTCTATCGGTTGTTTGAAATCGATTGATTCCGCCGTCATCCCGATCCGCCCGAAGATGTCCAAGGCGGTACTGGCTGCATGGCCCGTGCCCATGTCGGATAATGCCGTAGCGACGCCGGATCCTATGAGAATCCTCCGGAAAATATCCGTTTTAATCCCGATATACTGTTCTTCGTCCTTATTCGAATAGTAGATTGTTTTACGGCGCAGCGAGCTGGTGCCGGAAGTTCTGTACGAGGTGACGCCGTCAAGCTCGCCAAAGGGCTGATCCGCGCCGTAGTAATACCGTTCCAGAAGCTCGGAGGTGAGCAGGGGCAGTTCGTTCACGGATTTTATCGAGTGCCTATCCAAACCTTTTTCCGCTAGAAGCGGCCCGTACCATGGGAAAATACCCAGAAAACGTTCGACCGTAGGCTGAATCCAGAATTCATCCAATTTCCGTACCCTCCGTCCGTCATGAATGGATACTCATGTATATGTGAGGGAACCGAGCAGGTTCTTCATTTGGGTTAGGCGAGCGCACCTTCCTTCTGACGGGTATTGCCATACAGTATGTTAGCAAGCTATGATTTTAGGCTTATAAGGAGGTGGCGAGAATGAACACACAGACGGCCGTAACGAGCAAGTGGGTGAAAACCAAAGTGCTTGTCCGTTCGGCATCGCTGGCATCCCATATACCGGAAACTCGGCGTCTGAATGCCGGATCGTTGAAAAAGTTGCTAAAAAGGCACGGAATGATCTACGTCAAGCCGGACTCGGGTTCCCTCGGAATCGGCGTCATGCGCATAGACCGAAAGAAAGGCAAGTGGATCGTACGCGCGGGGACGGGCCGCAGTTCTTTCGCTACCTATAGGGCGATGTTCGAATGGCTAAGAGAGCGGATGAAGGGGAAAACCTATTTGGCTCAGAAAGGCATTCACGTTCTTAGGCACCAGGGGAGGCCGTTCGATTTCCGCGTCATGATTCAGAAGGGGAAAAAGAACGGCTGGAAGGTAACCGGAGTGGCGGCACGGGTCGCTCATCCCCGAAAGGCGGTAACGAACGGCAGTCAAGGAGGAAGCATCTATGGCGCGAAATCGTTGCTGAAGCGGACCGCCGGCCCGAAGCAAGCAACGCGGATAATGAAAAAGTTCAATCGCATAGCATACAAGACGGCGCATCGACTCGGCACGGTCTATCCGAGAATGAATGAGCTTGGAATCGATATCGCGGTAGATCGCCAACATCGGCCTTGGATTTTAGAGGTGAATACGAGACCTGACCCCTGCCCCTTCACCAAATTGGATGATCCTTCGATGATTCGCGAGATGATCAGATATGCCCGAGGATATGGTCGGACCTATAACCTGCACTGCGGCAAGGCGAGAAGAGGAACGTAATGACGCGGGATGACAATGCTTCCTTAGCGGTTAATCAATCCGATGCCAAAGCATCGGATTTTCTTCGTATCTTTAGCGGATCATACTCCAAGAGAAACCACTTCGGCTTCTGTTTCGTATTAGAGAAGTAATAGAAAAAAACAAGGAGGTAATGGGTATGAACTGTCCGGTTTGCGAAGGCTCCCGCATGAGGGAAGTAGAGAAGGAAGGAATTCTTATCGACATATGCCCGACATGCAAAGGAGTATGGTTGGATCGGGGAGAGCTGGACAAGCTGATGGGGGATGTCCGGGAGGTCCGCCAGGAGTATAACGAATGGTATTACGGAGACTCGTCTAGACAGCAAGAAAGAACTTCGCAACCTCCGCAACAACCGTATACTCCTCAACAGCAACCCTACAATTCTCATCACGGCCATTCCCAATATCATCATAAGAAAAAGAAGAAAAGCGTCATGGACGTTTTCGGCGATTTGTTCGATTAAAGAGTAGTTTCGCTTCACCAACCGCTTCGCTCATCGCAGGCGGTTTTTTTATTAGGTAAGTTACGCTAAAGCACCCGGGATAACAAAGTAACTTTACTAATTCCGCTCTTCGCGGCATGGAACGTCCGAGATAACAAAGTAACTTTGCTAAATTCCACCTCCACCCTTGGCGGTCGCGTGCAGCCAACCAAAAAGTCGGAACGGAACATGTGTATGTTTAATAACAAACCATTGACAATGGTAATGAGAACCATTATCATTCAAAAGTAGAACTCAATTGAGAACAATTTTCAATGAAGGATGGATGCGAGATGTCACGGTTAAGTACAAATCAGTTATCCCTTGCATATGGTAGCCGGCAGATTGTGCAGGAGCTGAATTTGCACGTTCCAGACGGTCTGATCACGGCGCTCGTAGGAGCTAACGGATCAGGTAAATCGACTATCCTGAAAGCGATGGCGCGTATTCTTACCCCCATGCAGGGTGGCGTTTATTTGGACGGGAAGATCATTCATCGTCAACCGACGAAAGAAGTGGCAAGGCATTTGGCCATCTTGCCGCAGAACCCGTCCTCTCCGGAAGGATTGACGGTTCGCGAGCTGGTATCGTTCGGGCGATACCCGCACCAGAAGGGGTTCGGGAATCTCAACGCGGAAGACAACCGCATGATCGAATGGGCCTTGCAAGCGACCGGAATGTCGGCGTTTAGCATGAGGCCCGTCGATCAGCTGTCCGGCGGACAACGTCAACGGGCTTGGATTGCCATGGCTTTAGCGCAGGGGACGGAAGTATTGTTGCTCGACGAACCCACGACATTCTTGGACATGGCTCACCAGATGGAAGTCATGACCTTGCTCGAGAAGCTTAACAAGGAACAGAAGCGTACCATCATCATGGTCGTCCACGACTTGAACCATGCCGCAAGATACGCTCAGCATCTCGTTGCGTTGAAGGACGGAACGATACTCTACGAAGGAAACCCGGAAGTCGTCATGACTCCCCAGATGCTGCGCGATGTATTCAACATCGACGCGGACGTCATTCCGGACCCTCGGACGGGCGCGCCATTATGCCTCCCATACGGGCTGGCAGAGGAAGAGACGGCACCCTCAACGACGGCATCCGCAGAAACAATCACCACTTATTCCGAAGATAGAATACAAGCAATGGCATAATCATCGTACGCTACATACTTAATTTTTATAAAAACCACTATTCTAGGGGGCTATTTGCTGTGCGCTTATTCAAACATTCAACGGCAATGATCATTCTTTCATTCGTTCTCGTTCTTACCGCTTGCGGCAATTCCAACAATAATTCCAACGCTAGCGAAACGCCGTCGGCATCCCAGCCAGCGGCATCCGAGTCGTCATCTCCGGCAGCTGCGGAGTCCGCCAGCGCAGCTAACGAAACCCGTACCTTCAAGCACGTATTAGGCGAAACGACGATAACCGGTATTCCCCAACGAGTCGTCGTGCTGGAATGGACTCATGCGGAAGACGTGCTGGCGCTCGGCGTTCAGCCGGTAGGCATTGCGGATATAGAGAACATGAACAAATGGGTCAGGCTTCCCGTGAAGATCGATGCGTCCTACCGACTTGGGAGATCGCGGAGCGCCGAACATGGAGCTTCTAGCCTCGCTTAAGCCGGACCTTATCATCGGCACGAAATTCAACCTCGAGAAGACCTACGATACATTCGGCAAAATCGCTCCGACGCTCGTCTACGATGCTTATCCGCCGGAAGGGCAAGGCGACCAATACGAAGAGATGGTCAATTCCTTTAACCAAATCGCCGACGTTCTGGGCAAGAAACCGGAGGCCGAAGCGGTTCTGGCGAACCTCGACAAAGCGTACGAAGGCGCGAAGGCTAAAGTCGCGGCGTCCGGCAAGGACAAAACGCCATTTGTTCTCGCTATGGCATATAGCAACCAGAACGCGGTAACGTTCCGGTTATCCACGGACAACTCCATGGCCGTGAAAATCTTGGAGCATATCGGTCTCACGAACGCGCATAAATCCGACAAATTCGAGATGTACGGTTTTTCCACGACGGATGTTGAGGCTCTTCCTGCGTTGCAAGACGCGAACTTCCTTCATATGATCCAAGAAAGCGACAACGTGATCGAAAATCAATTGAAAGATAACGCGGTATGGAAAGGCCTCAACTTCGTGAAAGAAAATCGCGTATACGCATTAGGTGGAGACATGTGGCCATACGGCGGGCCATTGTCCGCTCAAATCATGGCCGAAACAACGGCTGACCTGCTTAGCAAATGAGTCTCCCGAAGCGGATAGCACCGGCTTCAGCTTCCGTGCCGAACGCTCATACAGCCCAACTTGCCAGTACGGGAGCGGGCTGGAAGCCGCTATGGGTGATGCTCGGAGGACTGAGCGCGTTACTGATTCTCGCGTTTGTCAGCTTAACGCAAGGTCTGGCGGATATATCCGTTAAGTCGGTCGTTCAGGCGCTGATCTCCCCGCAGGATACGATCGATCATAATATGATTCGCGGCGTAAGACTCCCAAGGACCATTATGGGGCTGCTATCCGGTGCTGCTTTAGCCGTGGCGGGAACGCTCATGCAAACCGTAACGCGGAATCCCCTTGCTTCCGAGACGACTCTTGGGGTGAACGCGGGTGCTTATCTAGCGGTCGCCATCGGATCGATTTTCATGCCTGCGGTTCTCCACCAATATTCGCTGCCCTTCGCGGTAATCGGCGGAACGCTGGCGGCGATGGCTGTTTACGCCCTTGGCGGAGCACGCAAAGGTACGCCCTTACGAATCGCGTTATCGGGAATGATCATCACGCTGGTGCTTTCCTCGTTCACTAGCGCTTTAATCCTGTTGAACCAGGAATCGGTTAAAGGCATTTTCCTATGGGGATCGGGCTCGCTTATTCAGAATGATTGGGACGGCGTTGGTTTCTTGTGGCCATGGATCGTCGGCGGAATCGCGCTCGTCTGCTTGGCGGTCCGCCATCTCGACGTGTTGACGTTAAACGAAGAAACGGCGCGTTCTCTGGGACAGAAGGTTGCGGGTACGCGGATATTCGCAATGGCGATCGCCATTCTCATCGCGTGCGTTAGCGTAAGCGTCGTGGGGCCGATCGGATTTATCGGATTGATTGCGCCGCACGTCGTGCGCATGTCCGGAATGACGAAGCACGGGTGGTTGATTCCCGTGAGCGCGTTATGGGGCGCCGCGATTCTCGTTGGCGCGGATACGATAGCGCGCTCGGTCGTAGACGCTTACGGAGAACTGCCGGCCGGAGCCATTACGGCTATGCTCGGCGCTCCGTGGCTGATCTGGCTGGCGCTGAGGATTTCGCATAAGTCACAAATGAACGCGAGCTCCGGAGGCTCCTCGATGAGCGTAGGCAGCTTGCAACGGCGAATTCCTTATCGTACTCTTGTCGTTATTTTCAGTATTTTGCTAGCCGTAGTCTGGATCACCAGTTTAACTAGCGGTACATTGCGCATTCCTCTATCGGAAGTATTAGCGGTCTTGTCCGGCCAAGGAGAAGACCTGTACCGGCAAATCCTCATCGATTTCCGATTGCCGCGCTTGCTCGTGGCGGGATTGGCCGGGATGGCTATCGCAGTCAGCGGCAGTTTGCTGCAGAGCGCGGTTCGCAATCCTCTTGGGGATCCGCAGGTCATCGGGGTAACCGGCGGCGCGGGAGTCGGGGCTCTGCTTCTAATGGTCGCCATTCCCCAGATTTCGATAAGCTGGTTGCCTGTCGCAGCGGTGATTGGCGGGGTAGGCGCCGCCGCCATCGTGTACTCCGTATCTTGGCGCCGGGGGCTTAATCCCACGATTCTCACGCTTGTCGGGATCGCGGTGTCGGCGGCGGGAGCGGCTATTATTAATCTCCTTGTCGTTCAGGCAGAGATGAAAGCGGCTCCCGCGCTAGCTTGGATGGCGGGCAGCACTTACGGCCGGGGCTGGCCGGAGGTATGGCAGATGGCACTTACGGTTCTCGTTCTTCTGCCTATCGGCTGGCGGCTAGGTCGCAGAGTGGATCTGCTTTCCTTCAGCGACGAGAGCTCGACGGGTTTGGGGTTGAAAGTCCGGCGCGTAAGGCTATACGTCGCGATCGTGGCGGTATTACTGGCTTCCATCGCGGCGGCGAATGTTGGAGCCGTCGGATTTATCGGACTGCTAGCTCCGCATGCGGCTAGAATACTGGTCGGCGCCCATCACAGCCGCGCAATGGTCATCTCCGCTTTGCTCGGGGGCGTCTTGCTTGCCTCGGCCGATTGGATCGGCAGAATCGTGATTATGCCCAGAGATCTTCCGTCCGGAATCGTCACGGCCTTGATCGGCGCCCCATATCTTGCCTTCCTGATGTACAGGGCAAGCAGGAAAGGGCATTAATATCTATGCCGACTGTGAAATAGGACCTAACAATAACGTATGTGGGTGATGATCGTCTTTGGCGGGACAACCGGAATTGTTTCATTCCGATGCGTTCCGGGTATAGAAGAGTTAGCGGGTTTAAAACAAAATGAAGGCCCGCAAATGCGGGCCTTCACCATATTGCTAGAAATGCTAAGTACTGCTTTACTTAACTGCAACCTCAACGGCTTCTTGCTCCGTAGCCACTTTCTCGTACGTAGCCGTATCCATGATACGGCGTGCGCCTAGATAGCGCTTGACGTAGTAACTCTCACTCATAGAAGTAATCGTTACGCCTTTGGATGCCGCATGGGCGAATTTGTTGTTTCCAACGTAAATGCCGACATGCGAAACGCCATTGCCGCTCGTATTGAAGAATACGAGATCGCCGGCTCGAAGATCATCGCGATCGACTTTCTTGCCCTGATCCCAGCTGAACATATCTCTCGAACTACGTGGGAGGTTGATGCCGAGCTTCTTGAATACATACCCCGTAAATCCGGAGCAGTCGAATCCGCTCGTTGTCGTACCGCCGTAATCGTAGTCAATTCCGATGAGCTTATCAACCGTTTGGTCAAGCTTGGAGTCAGCGAACGCGCTGCCCACTTGGAAAGCGAGCAGTACTGCAAGGGAAAACAAAAACACTGAAGCTTTGCGCAAAACAGGTGACTCCTTCCAATGCCTACGAGGTTAGCTGGAGGGTTCGGTAGAAGGTTCCCCTATGGTCACTGTGAAGCGAGACCAATTCACCCAAAAGATGGTTCCCCCGTTTTCCGTTTCGCGGAAACTCGGCAGTTTTTATTTGCTTAGCATTAAATATTCGGGGATTGTGACGAATTTCCTGCATCTTCTAGATTAGAATTCCTTAATCTAAACCGAATAGCTAGGAATTAAACTCCTCCTTTCGCCTCATTTTAACCCGCCGATAATAACGCCAAACCCCGGTTGCGGCCCAAAAAAGGCGGCAACCGGGGAATGTCCCGGTAAAAATATTGTCGAAATGGGACATGACAAGCTCACGCCTCCGTCTTACGCCATACCTGATACTGCGAAGCGGTAGTCCACAGCGTCAAGAGGGAGCGAACGAAGTGAAAAGCTTGATGCAGCGCCACGGCGAGAAATCCCGACCAGAGCAACGAGACGGCCCAGGCCGTAGCGGATACTGCCAAACCGATTCCGAGCATGATGAAAGTTATTCCGATTAGAGGTAACGCCCGGCGAAGCGCCAATCCCAGACCCTTGAAGATTCCTTCCCGCGAGACCGCACCGAACTGCATGAACTGAAACAGCAGGTGAAGCATGAACCCTAGCGCCAGCCAAGCGGCAGCATAGGGCAGCAGTCCCTGAAGCCAAGCCGTTAAGGAGGGTTCTGAGAAAAATCGGTCTTTTGCTAGCGGCAGCAGCCATACGGCGGGAAGCAGAATGAGCCCGTTCTCCAACCAGTACAGCAGGGTTACCGGTTTCCATGCTTTTCTCATCCCGAACAATACCCGCGTCCCTTCTCCTTCGACCGCATGGTGGAAGGAATAGTAAACGCCTGCATTGAGCAGGGGAGTAAGCACCATCCGTAGAAGGAGCAATCCGCCCAATAGCCAGAGAACCTCATTGGCAAGGTCTGTTTTTAGCAGGCGGAATTGGGCTTCGACCAAGAACAGATGGGCCGCGTCGGAGTGGGGATGCTCCTCGGGATAACGCGCCAAGATGGGCGTTACGACCGAATCGACGAACCGGTAGAGGAAGAAACCCCACAGCAAGCGATACAGAAACAGGAGAACCAATACATATTTATGCCGAACGGTCATGTCCCATCCCTTTTTTAACAATCGACGCATTCTTACTCACCTCACCACACCATGGTCCCGAACAGGCCTTCGATAATTTGCGTGATGCCGGACGCAAACCGCGTGCGCTGCTCCTTGGGTACTTCCGCCTGCAAATAGTTGTTGTATCTGCGGTTGTCGAGAACGACATTCAAGCTAGGATCGATCGCGGCATAGACGAGAGGAGTCTCGGATTGAAGCTTAAGCTGAACGTGGGTTTGCACGCCGTCCCACTTCTTGCGTACCGACTGGCCGTCCTGGAATTGAAGCCAGAGGGAGACCTGCTGCGCGCTGCCTCCGTAGCGTCGCACGAGCACGAGGCTTTCATATCCGCTCTCCGTCTTATGAGTGGTGATGGAATCGATCGCGAAGTCGGCCATTTCCCCTCGTTGCACGTAAGCTTGGAAGAAATCGGTCCACTTCGTCTTCGTAACGGTTTCCACGACCTTCTGGAAGTCCGAGGCGGAAGGATGCTTGAATTTGTATTTCTGAAAATAAGTCCGAAGGATCTTGCTCATCATCTTGTCGCCAACTTGCCGTTCTAGTGATGAAAGCACAAGCTTCCCGCGGAGATAGACGTTCTCCGCGTACCCGTCCGATGAGCTGAATCGCCATGAGGATAGGTTCAGCGGTTCAGGGTTGGTCATGTAGCTGGCTTCGATCGGAAGATTAGGCACCACGCCATAGATACTAGCCATTAACTTGTCTTCGGAGTAGGAAGTAAAGCCCTCGTCGAGCCAAGCTTCTTCGAACTCGTTGGAAGCGACCAGCCCGTACCAATATTGATGCGCGATCTCATGAACGAGCGTGCGCTCCAGCTCGTAGCCGGGATTGTCATCCTGAGCGGCGGCGGCGGTAACGAGCGTCGGATATTCCATTCCGCCGGCGCCGTTGGCGTTAGCCGGAGGCACGATGACCGACAGCGTGGAGTAAGGATACTCGCCATACCACGCTCCGAGCTTGGCCAGCGCGGATTTCGCCGCGTGCAGGTAGCGGTCCTTCAGGTGCATGTGCAGAGGGTCGAGAAACAGCTTGATCCGCACTCCGGGAATGCCGGGAGAGGAGAAGGAATCCTCCACGTATTCGAAGTGGGGAGAAGCCGACCAGGCGAAGTCATGGACGTCATCGGCATAGAACTGCAGGCTCTTGCGTCCGCCGGACACCACCGGCGACTTCGTCTGGAAGCCCGTCGCCGCAACCTTGTAAGTCGCGGGAACGTCGATCCGGACGCTGTAGATGCCGAAGTCTCCATAGAACTCCGAATTGCCGTGGTACTGGTGCAGGTTCCATCCTTCGTTCGCCCTGCCGCGCATGCCGGCGGTTTCGTACACGGCAACCTTAGGGAACCATTGACCGGCCATCACGAATTCTCCGGCTTTGCCCATCCTTGCGAATACGTCCGGCAGCTGCACCGTAAAGTTCATGCGCAGGGTGACGGAGGAGCCGGGCTTGACCGGTTCGGGAAGTCGGAACGTGGCCAACGTCCGGTCATTCTTGTTTCCGTCATCCGGCTGAACGAAATGCAGCCGGGGCAGAAGGGTTTCGCCCTGTTCCGTCCTTAAAGAGGTCAGCTCCATGCTTCCGTATCCGCCGGCCGTCATTTTGTCGCCTCTTAACTGGCCTTTGGACTCTTTAATGAAGGTGCTTCCGGGCGCGAAGGCGTTCGGATACAGATGGAGGTACATCTCGGAGACGGATTTGTGACCCGGGTTTTTCCAGGTGACGGTTTGTACCCCGGTTAGGCTTCCGGCCTGCTCGTCAAGGGCAACGGAAATATGATACTCCGTTACGCGTTGGCTGAGGACGACGGCTTGAGGCTTCAACGGTATATCCGGTCCCGGATCGGCTTTAGGCTTCACGACCGCAGGCGCGGCCGCGGCCGGAAGCTCGGATAGCTCGGACCATGAGGAAGCAGGCAAAGCATATTGGTCCACCCAAGCGTCGGCAAACCCGAATCGAAAGGAAAACACAAGTACAGCAGCGGCAGCGACGAAAAGTAACATTCGCAGCGAACGGCGCTTAGGCATACGGATAACCCTCCCGTTGACAAGCATCTACGAGATATATATGTGGGTTGTCCGCGGATTATATCTGTGTTGCGTTAGAATGCGTGAATTGCGCAAAGGGATTCGGTTGAGTCGGATGGAGATGACTGGTACAGCGCTTACATTATCGCGTTCACACGGTGACCAATGTATTTTATAATAGAGAAACGCATGTCATGCCTTAGAAAGAAGGGGGATGTTATGGACTTCTATCGGCTCATCGACAAATATAAATGGTTTTTGCGTCTTCTAATTCCGTACGTTTTATTTATTTTTCTGGCCCTATTGCTAGGTTGGCTCATATACGAAAGAACGCTTGTGCTGGTCGACAAGGAAGCCAAAGTTAATAACCTGCATCTGCTGCAGCAAGTGAAAACGACGCTTGACGGCCGGTTATCGGAAATCGATACAATCGTGATGCAAGCCGCGAACGATCCCAAAATCGTACGTCTGCAGCAGTTGAACAATCCCTTCGAGGGGACGAACACCTATAAAATATGGGCTACGCAGAAGGATCTGTACAATTTCAGCATTTCAAACAATTTTATTTTGAACTACCTGATCTTTTATCGGAACAGCAATATCGTTATCGCTCCCACTCTGCTGTATGAATCGGAAAAATTTTATCGGAACGTGCTGAACTATAACGACTTGAATTACGAGCAATGGCATGAGTTGTTTTTCGAGAAAAATAACCGCAAAGGTTACTTCCCCGCCTCCGAGGCGACTTATTTGGGCAAACCGCACTCGATCGTAACCTACAGGCATCCGTTGGGCAATCTTCCCGGTCAAGCCCTGGGGAGCATCATCGTGCTCATCGACAACAATCAAATCTTGAAGCTTCTGGGCGGGCTCGATATCAAGGACGGCGGATGGACCTATATCGCGGACGAACAAGGGAATGTCATCACGTCAACCGGGGAGTACGTGCAGCTGGCTCCCGGCACCTTGAAGGGAAACGAAGGGTATATCGAGGAGTCGAGGCTAACTAACGGGAAGGTGATCACCTATTCGCGCTCGGCTGTAAACGGATGGTTTTACGTGCTCGCGCAGTCTCCCCAGGTGGTGTTGGAAAAAGTAAATTACATAAAACGCATCACCTTTATAACGGCATTAATTTTCCTGATCATCGGAATTGTATTGGCATACTTCTTCACTTATCGCAACAGCAAGCCGTTAAAAAAAATCATGAACACCATCCGCGACCGTTTTCAGGGAGAAACGGATCGTACTTACGACGCTTATCGATTTATTGATGACGCCGTATCCCGGCTGATCGACAACAATCAAGCGTTGCAGGATGAAATAGAGAAGCAGGCGCCCTTGCTGAGAGCCACGTTCTTCGAACGGCTGCTGAAGGGCGATTTCGTTGCGGGCAACGAGATCATGAGCTTGCTCAAACATCAAAATCTATCGGTTGAAGTCAAATCCGCCGCCGCGGCGATCGTAAATTTTGCTCCGAAGGACGCTTACGACGAAGTCATTCTGAAGGAATTGGACCGTCAGCGGGTCATTATTAAAGAAATGCTCCGTGCTCATCAGCAGCAATCGGTCTACTATCATGACGCCGCGGAGGATATGATCGTGCTGCTGTTTCTGGAGAGCGAACTGACGCCGGACTCCTGCAAGCATAAAATGGAAGATTTGTTCGCCAGAATGAGGGACGTCAGCCGCTCTCCGTTCGACTTGAATCTGAATATAGCCGCGGGAGGCGTATACGAATCGTTGTTGGACGTATCCAGGTCGTACGGCGAAGCGAAACATGCTTTGAACTTTATATTGCGGCAGCAAAGAACCGGCATCGTATGGTTCTACGATCTGCCGCAGATCTCGGATAGCCACTATTACCCTGGCGAAATCGAAACGCGTCTGATGAACCACGCCAAAGCCGGCGATATGGATGAGGTCAACGCCTTGCTTGACGATGTCTACGAACGGAATTTCGTTCAGCGCAACCTCTCTCCATCCATTCAAAGGCTCCTTATTTACGACATGGCCGGAAGCCTGATGAAGCTTCGGGAGCAGTTGTCCATCGAAGAAAGCGACAACGTCAAATCGCTGTTAAACCAAGCCGACTCATCCGAAGAGCTTAGCGAAGCTTTTCGATACGCGGGAGAAATCTACGCCGGCATTTGCCGCCGAACGAATGAACGGAAGAAAAGCCAAAATGTCAGGTTGCTTGAAAATATCATTCACTGTCTCCAAACGTTATACATGAATCCCGATTTGAATCTGGATGCCGCTGCGGATCGGATGGGCATATCCAAGGTATACATGTCGCATTTCTTCAAGGAACAGGCAGGCGTTAATTTCTCGGACTATCTGGAAAACCTGCGCATGGATAAAGCCCGCGTCTTGTTGGCGGATACGACGCTTACCGTCAACCAAATCGCCCAACAGACGGGCTATAATTCCGCGAACTCGTTTTGCAGGGCCTTCAAGCGCATTAACGGCATCAGCGCGACGGCGTACCGCGGTTCCGCGGGGGGGATAAACACGGGTTGATTCCTCAAAGCTTAACGATTGAATAATCGCGAAGCAAATGAATAAGGTCAATGTTAACATCTGCATATGATCTTTCCGATTGCTGATTTCTTCTTTGGCGCTCCCCTCTTATAGTTAGGTAACCGGAGAGGGGGTGAAACAAATGAAAGCGCTTCGAATGACTTCCAGTTCGACTGGAAAGACTTTTCCGATTGCATCGGCCGGCCAGAAAATACGGAGGGTTTGGCAGCTGTATGTACTGATGTCGCTTCCGTTCCTATACCTTATCGTGTTTAAGTATGTTCCGATGTACGGGGCACTGATCGCGTTCAAGGATTTTGTGGTAACGAGAGGGATATGGGGCAGCGAATGGGTGGGACTCAAACATTTCGAACGTTTTGTCCATTCGTACGAGTTCGTGAAAGTAATCAAAAATACGCTGGTTCTCAATTTCTATAACCTTGCCGCAGGGTTCTCGTTCCCGATTTTACTCGCGCTTAGCCTCAATTATATTCGGGTTCGCTGGTTCAAAAAGACGGTGCAGATGATTACCTATGCCCCCCATTTTATATCTACCGTTGTAATGGTCGGGCTGATGTTCGAGCTGCTCGATCCGCGAAACGGGCTTATCAATAATATTTTGCAAGCTTTCGGTTTCGGCACGGTAGATTTTATGGGAAACCCCGATTACTTTAAGTCCATCTACGTCTGGTCGAACATATGGCAGAGCGCGGGATTTAATTGCATTATCTTTTTGGCGGCGCTTTCGAGCATTGATCCGTCGCTGCACGAGGCTGCGGTTATGGATGGCGCGTCCCAGCGCCAGCGCGTGTGGCACATCGATTTGCCCGGAATATTGCCGGTGGCCGTAATCTTGCTCATTCTGAACATGGGCTACATGCTGGACGTGGGTTACGAGAAAGTGCTGCTCATGCAAAATCCGCTTAATCTTCGAACGTCGGAGGTCATCGATACTTACGTTTATAAGGTCGGTTTGGTCTCGCAAGCGATGAATTACTCCTATTCGGCGGCCATCGGGTTGTTCAAATCCATCATCGGCTTCATTCTCATTATTACCGTGAACCAGATCGCCAAGAAAGCCAATCAGGCAAGCTTGTGGTAAGGAGGATTTCGTAATGGAGTATGTCCGGATGAAACAACCGGCCGGCGACCGTATGTTCACGATAAGCAATTATACGTTGCTGACTGTTTTTTTTCTGATCATTCTGTATCCCTTGATTTTTGTTTTAAGCGCTTCCGTTAGCGACCCTTCTGCCGTCGTTTCCGGCAAAGTATGGCTGTGGCCGGTTAAGCCGAACTTGATGGGTTACGAGGCGGTATTTAAACACAAGTTGATCGGATCGGGATTCTTAAACTCTTTTTATTACACCGCATTCGGTACGGCGATTAACGTCGTTATGACGCTGCTGGCTGCTTATCCGCTTTCGCGCAAAGACTTTTACGGCAAGAATGCGATTATGTTTCTGTTCGTATTCACGACAATGTTTTCCGGAGGCCTTATTCCCGGCTATCTTCTCGTCAAGGATCTAAATATGCTAAACACCGTTTGGGCGATGGTTTTACCCGGAGCGCTTAGCGTGTGGAACGTCATCATAACGCGCACTTATTTTCAGACGGCAATCCCGCCCGAAATGCTGGAAGCCGCCCAGATGGACGGCTGCAACGATTTTAAGTACGTATGGAAAATCATCATTCCGTTAGCGGGGCCGATTCTGGCCGTCATCACCCTGTTTTATGCGGTTGGCCACTGGAATCAATTTTTCAGCGCGCTTATTTTTTTGGATAAACAAAATATGTATCCCTTGCAAATCATCTTGCGCGACATTCTCATCCAGAACGATGTGAGCGCCCTCATGCTCAGCGATATCCAGGATGCCGCTAGACGGGAAGCTCTGCGCGTGCTGCTGAAGTATTCGCTCATCGTCGTGTCCACCTTACCGCTCATGCTTCTTTATCCGTTCGTGCAGAAGCACTTTGTAAAAGGCGTCATGATCGGATCGTTAAAAGGATAACTAAAACTTTGGGGAGGGTTATGGAATGAAAAAAAATATGTCGGTCTTGTTCGCGATTGCAATACTGGGCACGACACTTCTCAGCGCTTGCTCGAAATCGAACAACGATACGGGCGTGAATGCGCCTACAGGAGCACAATCCGGTACCGAACCTGTTACCGCAGCCGGACAACTGCCTATAACCGAGCAGAAAACAACCATTCGCGTAATGGTTCCGGCCAATCCGGTCGTCGAAGAATTCGCCACCAATGAATTCACGAAATATTTAGAGGAAAAAACGAATATCCATATCGAATGGGATGTCGTACCGAGCAAGTCCTCGGCGGAAAAGCTGAATCTCGTTCTATCGAGCGGAGAGGATTTGCCCGATGTCATCATGGGATTCGGCGTTTCCAACGCGCAGCAGATGATCTATGGAAGTCAGGGAATCTTCCTGCCGCTTAATGAATTGATCGACAAATACGGCTTCGAGACGAAAAAGATGTTCGAGCAGATGCCAGTCGTCAAGGATACGATAACGGCGCCGGATGGCAATATTTATGCCTTGCCCCATACGAACGAATGCTTCCATTGTACGCTTCCGCGCAGAATGTGGGTCTATCAGCCATGGCTGGATAAGCTCGATTTGCAAATGCCTGCGACAACGGATGAGTTTTACGAGATGTTGAAAGCGTTTAAGGAAAAAGACCCGAACGGCAACGGTAAAGCGGATGAAATTCCACTGTCCGGATCACCAACCGGCTTCTACGCCAGCATCGATTCGTTCCTGATGAATGCTTTTACCTATAATCCCGGCGGCGACAGGATGTACCTGGAGAACGGCAAAGTAGTCGTTCCTTTCAATAAGCCGGAATGGCGCGAGGGGCTAGCTTTTCTGAACAAGCTGTACCGGGAAAAGCTGCTTGACCCTCAATCGTTGACTCAGGACGAGAATCAATTAAAACAGCTTGGCGAGAACCCCGACATGGCCATTATGGGTGTCACGGCGGGCATGCATATGGGCGTCTTCAGCGAATTTTACGGAGCAAGCAACCGCTGGCTGGAATACAAGACCGTTCCGCCCCTTAAAGGACCAAACGGTTTGCAGATCGCACCCTTCGAAGCTTATCACATGGTCGGCGGCGGTTCCTATCTCATTACGAAATCCAGTAAACATCCCGAAGCCGCGTTCCGGTTAGCCGACTATTTGTATAATGAAGAGGTTACGCTTCGGTCCGTCATCGGACGTCCGGGGACCGAATGGGTCAAAGCAGAAGACGGTGAAATGGGCATTAATGGAAAGCAGGCCAAGTGGAAACAGATAGCCAGCTGGGGGCAAGTGCAGAATTTCAACTGGGGTCAAACAGGACCGTCCCTACGCACCAACGACTTGCGTTTAGGCGAGGTGGCGAACCCGGAAAAACCGCTGGAAATCGTCATGTACGAGGAAGCCAAAAACAATTACGAGCCATATAAGCAGAAGCCTGAGCAAGTACTGCCCCCGTTGTTCTTCACCAACGACGAAGCGATAGAGATCGCGGATTTGTCCAAGACGATTAACGATTACGTCAACGAAATGATTGCCCGGTTCGTCACCGGCGATGCCGACTTGGATAAAGACTGGGATTCGTATTTAGATAATCTAGCAAAAATGAAGCTGGATCATTACTTGTCTATTTATCAAGGAGTATACGATAGCAAGTATAAAAAATAATCCGAAGTACTCTTGGACAGGAGTGAGCGCGTTGAACAGATTCGATCCCATACGTTATAGGCAGGTGCATCTCGATTTCCATACCTCCGAGCACATTCGGGACGTCGGCAAAGATTTCTCGGAGGAGCAGTTCATCACTTCCCTTCGCCAAGCGAGAGCGGATACGGTCAATGTTTTTGCAATGTGCCACCACGGTTGGAGCTATTTCGATACCAAGGTCGGCAAGGCGCACCCTCATTTGGCAACGAACCTCCTAAGCCGTATGGTCAGCGCATGCAAAAAGAACGATATTGATGCTCCGATCTATATTACCGTCGGGTTTAACGAATTGGCTGCGCGAGAGCATCCGGAATGGATCGTCGTTTCGGAATCGGGGGACCTTTACGGTCCTCCGGATGCTTCGCCGGATACGCCTCGTCCGCAAGGGTGGTCAGGCTGGCATATGCTTTGCCTGAATACCCCGTATCTCGATTATATTCTTGCGTATACCCGCGAGGTTATGGAAAGGTTTCAACCGGTCGGCATTTTCTACGATATTGTCGGAGAATATCCGTGCCTGTGTTCATTCTGTAAGGAACAAATGAGCAGGGAAGGCCTGGATCCTTCTAACGAAGCTGACCGGAAACAGCTTGCAAAGAGGGTATACCTGAATTATTTACAACGGACATCCGAGCTGATCTGGAGCATCGAACCTTCCGCGAAGGTGTACCATAATTGCTGTACGGAGCGGATCGGGATGAACGAGATGTATCCCTATTACTCCCACTACGATATCGAATCGCTCCCATCGGGGGGATGGGGATATGATTACTTTACGAGCTTTGCCCGCTATGTCCGCAATCTCGGAATGGATTACCTGGGGATGACCGGAAAGTTCCATAAGTCGTGGGGTGAATTCGGCGGATTTAAACATCCTGCAGCGCTTCGGTTTGAATGCAGTCAGATCATCGCCTTCGGCGCAAAGTGCTGCATCGGGGATCAGCTTCATCCGAACGGCATCATGGACGAAGAAACCTACCGTTTGATCGGAGAAGCCTATCGGGACGTCGAGATGAAGGAGCAATGGTGCTCCAATACCGAACCCGTAGCTGAAATCGCCATTCTGTCCACCGTCGCGGTGAACAGGGACGGTTCCTTCCGTGACAGCGATATGGGCGCGTATATGATGCTTGAAGAAGCGCATTATCTCTTCGACATCGTTGACGAGAAGATGGATTTCTCCCGTTACAAGCTGCTTATCGTGCCGGACTATGCGAGAATATCTACTGAGCTTCAAGCGAAGCTGGAGATGTTTTCGGCAACCGGAGGCAAGGTGATTTTCAGTAACGAAAGCGGTTTGAACGATGATAGGACATCGTTTGTTGTCGATGTAGGTGCAGTCCCTGAAGGCAAATCTCCGTGGGATATCGACTATACGCAAGTCACGAACGGGCTGGCGGACGATCTGATTGCTTCGCCGTTCCTCAACTACGAGACTGGCTGGCGGGTGCGTACGAATGGCGCGGAAGTGCTCGCCAAGGCATACCGTCCTTATTTTAACCGGACATATGCGACTTTCAATTCGCATCTTCATGCGCCGGCTGCGGAAGAGGCTGATTATCCGTCCGTCATCCGTCACGGAAAAACCATTTATATCTCGCAGCCCATCTTCCGCATGTACCGGCACCATGGCATGCGGCTTCATCGGGAATTGTTCCTGCGGTGCGTAGAGCAACTACTTCCCGAACGGCTGGTCGAAACTTCGCTGCCTTCCTGCGGCAAATTGAATCTTGTACGTTCCGCAAGCAGGAATGATTTCGTCTTGCACTTGCTTTATGCAAATCCAATTAAACGGGGCGACACTCAGTTGATCGAAGATCTTCCCGTAATCGCGGATGTGAAAGTGAAGGTACATCGGGAGCTGAATATTCAGGAAGCGCTCCTCGTTCCGGGAGAACAGCCGCTTGCCTGCGAGAAGGATTCCGAAGGTACAGTCACGTTTGTAATCCCGCGCTTGGAAGCTCACCAGATGGTTCTTCTTCGCTAATTCGCCATTGGGAGTCGAAAGGAGCCGTCTTAGCAATCTATGAGACGGCTCCTTCATCATTAAGCAGAGGGGTTAATGCTCCAAGATGAATCAGCGTCAATCGGTGAAGCGCGCGGGTGCAACCGACGTATAGCAGCTTTGCATCCTGTGGGGTCAAAGCGTATTGCCTATCGTTCACGTTAGTAACCAATACGGCATCGAATTCGAGTCCTTTCGCCAGATAGACGGGCACGACGGTGATGCCTCCGCGATATTGGGCTTGCCCTTCGGATATCAGGTTGGCTTCTATGCCGGCTTGCGCCATTTTTTCGTGGAGATGCGAGCATTCCTCGTCCGTACGGCCGATAATCGCAATCGTTCGCATTCCTCGCCCCTGATTGTCGCTAATGAAGTCGCGGATGAAAGGGATCTTCTCCTCTTCGCGTTCCAATTGGATGACTTCGACAGGTTCTCCGCTCCGGAATACGGGTTCCGCAGGAGGGAGTCCCGTGTCCGTATGCGGAAGGATTCGATTGGCGAATTCGATGATCTCCAATGTGGACCGGTAGCTTTGCCTCAACACGTGGTAAGAGTTATGCTCTTCGCTGAACACGGCGGAGAGCTCATCCCAGCGCTGAACGCCTCGGTAAGCATGAATACCCTGCGCCAAATCCCCGAGAATCGTGAACGAAGGCTCGTTCATGAAGGTATTCAGGAGCACGATTTGCAGAGGAGAGACGTCCTGCGCCTCGTCCACGACCACGTGATCGAAAGCCAGATTCTCCGTACCGTTGAATACATAGTGGATCCAAACTAGCGCAGGTAAGTCTTCGGGGTGGACGAAGCCTTTTTTCAAATCCTTCTGCGTGGCATCAAGTACTTTTTTCGGAATGCCGATCTTAACGCCCGAGGCGAAAATACTTTGATAGAACGAGAGAGCATCGGCTTTCGGCAACTTGTTCATATAGGCGCGAAGCCGTTGCTTGCCCGTCTTGCTCTTGTCCTTGCGAATTTTCGGATCGCCGATGTTCGTAAGCTGCATCTCCAGCCAACGGTTGATCCGCGCGGATAACCTTTCCCGACGAGCGGCCAGCGGATAATGGCGATATTCGACCTCGAACCATTCTCGGATCATTTCGCCCGATAAGACGCGGCCCTCCCAAGCCTCGAAAGGCTGATCCGCCAGGAAGTTCTCCGCATATTCCTTAAGTCTCTCGTCCAGGAGCGACTTGAAAGCAAGAGAACCCTTAAACCGTCCCGGAGTATCGTCGGTGATAGGCGGTCTGGTTCCTTCGAGAGAGAACCAGGCATTCCCCTCCGTAGTCCCTTTTGCCAACCGGACGTTCGCGTCGAGTCGATCCAACGCCCACTCCGCGAAAGTCGTCTGTTTTACGTTGCCGACTCCGAGCTCCGGAAGCACGCCGGAGATATAATCGAGGAACATCGTGTTCGGCGCGAAAATAATCATTCGTTCCGCGCGGATTTGCTGTTGATACTGATAAAGAAGGAATGCCAAGCGATGCAAGGCGACCGTAGTTTTTCCCGATCCTGCAGCCCCTTGAATGATAAGAGCCTTGTAACGGGGTGCCCTGATAATCAGATCCTGCTCGGCTTGGATGGTGGACACGATATCGCGCAGACGATTATCCTTCTTGTCGCCGAGCTTATATAGAAGAAACTCGTCGTTCAGCCCGATATTGTCTCCCCCGCGCTCGTAACTGTCCACGATCCGCCCAAGCGTTTTGTCCCGGATGGATAAGTTGCGTTTGCGGTAAATGTCGCCTTGAATCGTGCCATCGGGAGCCTCATAGGTTACCGGTGCGTCGCCTCCGGTGAAAGAGTAGAACAAGCTTGCTACCGGAGCTCTCCAGTCTATGACGTAGGGTTCGCCGGTCTCTTTGCGGTCTAAGCCGCGTTTGCCGATGTACAAGGGAAGGGGAGCCTCTTTGCCCTCTTCCTGAAAGTCCAGTCGCCCGAAGTAAGGCTCGTTGTCTAGCAAGTCCAGCCGCTGGCGGGATTCCTCTCTCTTGGCTTCAAGC
Source organism: Cohnella luojiensis (assembly GCF_004564235.1). Taxonomy (GTDB): domain Bacteria; phylum Bacillota; class Bacilli; order Paenibacillales; family Paenibacillaceae; genus Cohnella; species Cohnella luojiensis. Next base: position 29,840 of record NZ_SOMN01000015.1, on the reverse strand, counting down.
AATTGTTCGACGTAATCTTTGCCTCGATAGACAGGGCCGATATCGGAGCGTTGCTTGTCGATTTCCTGAAAAGTGTCTTGAAGCCGACGATGCTCTTCCTGATGCGTGGGGTTCTGCGAAATCATAATAACGGTGCCTCCTTGCATGCGATAAATAATATTATTCACTTATTGTGGCTTATTTTCGAGAAAAACAATAGACTTATGTTTTCCGGTTTGTTATGATGTTGAGTACAGGATTGCCTAAAATAGGTAGAACACACGTTCCCATCCATAAGCAAGCAAGAGAAAGCGGGTAGATCTCGATATTAAGGGGTCTGGAGCCCGGTTTTTTTCATATTTAACTGGATATGCAGGAGGATGAACATGGACAATCAGGACAAACCGGTCGAGAAAAAGAAACTAGCGCTTAACGTAGTCAGCAACAAGGAACACAGAGGTTTCGGGGCGGGTACGATCGATTTGAGCCAGGTGTCCTGCGTCATTATCGACGAAGGCGAAGCTTATATCGATGTCGGCGCCATGCACGCGAAGAGCAAGATCGAGAAGGGCATCAAATTTTCCCCGGACAAAGCGATCGTTCCTAACGGACGTCCCGCATGGATCGTATGGGTGGCCGTCGATCGCAATGAAAACGGACCTTATTACGCAGGCGCGACCTCTTGCGAAATGCTGATCGACGCGGAAGCCAGAAAGGGCTGGAAGCTGCTCCCGGATCACGTAAACCGTCTTGATGCTTCTCTCAAGCGCAAATATATGTTAGATAATATCGGCCCAGTGGAGAAGGAAGCTCTACGAAAGTTGCTAGTAGAACACAATCAGGAATGGTGGGATAATTCTCCCCAAGCTCTGAAGGATTTACTCGCTTAATATTGAAATAGGGTTGTTCCTAAAAGTCCATGCGGACCTCGGGAACAACCCCTTTTTCTTTTCTATACGAACAATCGGGTATCGTTATTGCGGCTGAAGCAATAGATGGCGATCAAAGCGAATGCGGCGGCGAAGCCAAGCAAGATGGCCAGGTGCAAGCCTAAACTACCGAAACTTTCGCCATGCTGGAGCTTGTTGATCGAATCAAGCAGCCAATGCTGCGGGTCCGATCGCCGTTACAGAATCAAGCCGAGAAAGCCCTTGCCTTCAGGCATGGGATGAATCGGCTTAGGACAAGGGCTGTCTTTAAACAGCTTAATTGTCCTACACATCTCAACTGTTATCGTTTGAGTAAGCGGACATCAAAGTCATTGTGCAATAAGCCTTTTTATACGAACATTTGTTTGGTACAATATCCGTGAAGGAGGTGATCAGATGCAAACCATAACCGTTCAGATTCGCATATTTCCTGACAATCCCACATTGTTGCGCGAACATGGTAACGCATATATCGAAGCGACGAACCGACTCGCCATGCAAGCAGAAAGAGCAGGAATATTCCCCCATCTAACATCTAAAGACATTGAAGCGAAGCTGCCTTCAGCGGTACGGAATCAAATCATTCGCGATGCAAGAAGCATACATAAGAAGACGAATAAGCAAGGGAAACGTCCGATATTAAAACGTAGAGCCTACTACGTGAACAATCAAAATTATTCGATTAACGGCAACGTAGTCGCATTTCCAGTCATGATGGATGGGAAAGTACAGCGACTCAGGGTTGCATCCCGTTTGACCGAACGAGAGTATAACATTCTATCAAGCGGAAAACTTGGACTAATGAAGGTCGTGGAAAAATCGGGTAAATGGTACGTTCAAATTTCTGTTGAAAAACAATTCGGACAAACGACTGGCGATGCAACAATGGGTATTGATCTTGGATTGAAAGTACCGGCAGTCGTTGTCACATCCACAGGTAAAACAAAGTTTGTCGGCAACGGCAGACAAAATAAGTACATCCGCCGCAAGTACAGTTCGTGTCGAAGGAAGTTGGGTAAACTCAAGAAGCTGTCAGCCATCCGCAAGCAACAAAACAAGGAACACCGCTACATGAAAGACCAAAACCATAAAATCAGCCGACAGATTGTGAACATGGCGATTGATGCACAAGTATCGGTCATCAAGATCGAGAAATTAACAAACATTCGCCAGACGACAAGAACAAGTCGTAAAAACGCCAAAAACCTGCACAACTGGTCGTTCTATCAATTGCAAATGTTTATCGCATACAAAGCAGCATTAGCAGGTATTCGGGTACTAGAGGTGAATCCTGCCTATACCTCACAAACTTGCCCTATTTGTGCGAAGCGAAACAAGGCAATGGACCGAACGTATAGGTGTTCATGCGGGTTTCACGCACACCGTGATCGGGTTGGCGCAATCAATATTATGCGACAACCTATGACAGATGGTAACAGTCTGTCAGCCTAAGATGCTATACGCACTGTCTTAGGATTGGCTGATGGCACAGCCCCAACCTTAGCAGTTGTCCAAACTGGAAACAGACTGCGGACGTACTAACTAGCTAAGAATCCCACGCCGTGACTTGAGCGCCTTTGACGGAGACGAGATCGAGAGACGTTGGCAACCCGCTTCTAGCGTTATCCGCGAATCCTTGGATGCTGGCGAAATAAGCGTTCCTGGCGCGGGTATTTGGCTAGTTAGAGGTGGTTTCTGCGAAATAAGCGTTCCCGGCGCGGGTATTTAGTTGGTTGGAGGTAGTTTCGGCGAAATAAGCGTTCCTGGCGCAGGTATTTGGGTAGTTAGAGGTGGGAACGGCTATAGCGGCACGCCGTGCCACGCCGTGCCGTTAAGAGTCACCGAGCAACAGCAAACATGCGCGATAGCGGCACGCCGTGCCGTTAAGAGTCACCGAGCAACCGCAAACATCGGCATTAACCGATGCGAAACTTAACGGTCGAACTCGCTCGAAACGTCTAAACCCCAACCCAACGCCGGAACTTCGACCATATCGATCGATTCCCAGAACCGTCTTCATCCCGCCCGTCTGAAGAACCCCCAAGAGGAGCGCAAGACTCCTTAGGTTCGGTTCCCGAGAGAAACGTCTCCAGAACAGCCTGTCCGGGGCACTGCGGCGAAGCTAGCAAGTTGGTGGCGGGATCGACATAGACGCTGACGACGCCTTCCGGCATCGGGAATACGTGCGGAGGCGTACCCTCGAGGGCGGATTCCGTGAACTGCGCGAATATCGGCGCGGCTCGATGCGCTTCGCTTGACGTGATCGAGCGCCCCCGATCGTAACCGACCCACACGGCCGTCGTCAGCTCCGGCGTGTAGCCGACGAACCAAGCATCCGAATCGGTCGTGCCCGTTTTGCCGGCGACCGGACGCTTCAGCAGGTTCGCCACTCGATGCGCGGTGCCGCCGCGATCGAATACGCTCTCCATTAATCCCGTCGTCACGTAAGACAGCGCGGGGGATAACACTTGTTCCTGGCGTGGATGGCTTTCATACAGAACCTTACCGTTGCGGTCCACGATGCTGGTGATCGCAATTGGCTCCGATCTGCGGCCTTCGTTAGCGAATACGGAGAATGCGGAAGCCATCTCGAAGGGACTCACGGGAAACGTTCCGAGCGCAAGGGAGGGTACTGCCTTGAGAGAGGAAGTGATACCAAGCTTCCGCGCCATCGAGATAACGGCATCCGGGCCCACCTGCATGATCGTATTGACGGCATAAATGTTATCGGATGCGGCGATCGCTTGGCGCATTCCTATTTCCCCGTTGAAATAGCGGTCGTTGTAGTTGCTCGGACGGTAGATTTGACGATCGTGATCGAAATAAAACAAAGTCGGTTCGCTGCGGAACCGGGTTGCCGGAGTCACGGCGTGCTCCTCCAACGCGGAGGCGTACATAATCGGCTTGAACGAAGAGCCGGGCTGGCGCGTGCTTGCGAACACGCGATTGAACTGGTTGTTGCGGTAATTTCTTCCTCCGACCATCGCTTTTATGTAACCGTTGCGGGGATCTAGGGCAATTAGTGCCGTCTGCAGTTCAGGATTGCCGCCCTTAAGTCCTTTCTTGACGGCGGCCTCGGCCATCTCCTGCATTCGCCCATCCAAAGTCGTGCGGATGGTCAAGCCTCCCTCGTTCAATAACCGTTCTTCTATTCCTATCTGGTCGATGACGATTTTCTTTACGTAATCCGCGAAGTAGGGAGCCGCACGCTCCTCTTCCTCCGGCAACGGCCGCACGTTGACGGTACGTCGAGCTGCAAGAGCTGCTTGCTCTTTCGACAGCCGGCCTGTCTCCTGCATCGCTTGGAGTACTTTCCGTTGCCGCGCTTGCGAATCGGTCGGGTGAAGGTGCGGCGAATAGTAGCGGGGGCCTTTCGGTATGCCTGCCAGAAGCGCGCTTTCCGCAATCGTCAGCTCTTTCGCGGGCTTGTTAAAATATAATTTCGAAGCCGCCTCCGCACCGTATGCCCCATGACCGTAATAGATTTGGTTCAGGTATAGCTCCAGAATTTCGTTCTTGGAGTAGGTTTGTTCAAGTCTGGCCGCATACCAAGCCTCCTTCAGCTTGCGAGTCCAGGTCCTTTCGTGCGACAGGTACAAGTTGCGGGCGAGCTGTTGGGTCAACGTACTCGCTCCTTGCTGCTTGGACATATGGCGCACGTCCACCCATGCCGCTCTCGCGAGTCCGTGAAGATCGACGCCCGCATGCTCATAGAAGCGACGGTCTTCGACGGCAAGCGTCGCTTTGACGAGCCATGGGGAAATATCCGATAGCTTGACGATTTGACGGTTTACCCCGCCCTGCAATGAAGCTATTAATTTCCCGTCGTAGTCGACGATTCTCGTCGATTGCATGGTTGCCCCGGCCGGCAAGGGGGCGTATCGAAGGAGCAGGGCGCCGGTGCCGGCCAATGCCAGAAGGGCGAACAAGGTCATCCACCCGATCCTGCGCCTAAGCTTACTCCACCTGGTTAGAGGGCGTACGACGGGACGTTCTTTATTTTCTGTATCATCCATGATGAGGGCCCCTTTACTAGAACGATGGGAAGGAAAAGTTTATCGGCAAAGCCTGTTTCCCCGTTGCTAGGGAAGGTTACCTCATTAGTATGGAAAAGGAACCGGGCCGCTATTCCTTCTATTAAGAAAGGGAATTGCAGCGCGGGGATTAAATTAATCTCCAAATGGTTGCTTTTTGACGTTGATTTTATATAATACAGGTTGACGATTCAAAGAGCGACGAAATCGTTTTTACTTGTTTGGTACAATATAAAGGTAGCTTTAGCTAAAAAGAAAGTAGGGATCGCATGTCTTCCATGGAACTGTGGTACACGGAGAAGCAAACCGACAATTTCGGCATAACGATGAAAATCAAACAAACAATGGTCCATGAACAAACGGATTTTCAAGAATTGGCGATGATCGAGACCGAAGAGTACGGCAATATGCTGGTGCTGGACGGAATGGTCATGACGACCGAGAAGGACGAATTCGTCTATCACGAGATGGTGGCGCATCCTTCGCTGTTCACCCATCCGAACCCCGAGAACGTGCTTGTCGTAGGCGGCGGGGACGGCGGCGTTATCCGCGAGGTGCTTAAGCATCCGAAAGTGAAGAAAGCGGTTCTCGTCGACATCGACGGAAAAGTTATCGAATACTCGAAGCAATATTTGCCGTCTATCGCGGGTAAATTGGAAGATCCTCGTGTCGAAGTGATCGTCAACGACGGATACATGCACATCCATGACCATAAGAATACATACGACGTCATCATGGTCGATTCCACGGAGCCGGTCGGCCCTGCGGTGAACTTGTTCACCAAAGGCTTCTACCAAGGCATCTATGACGCGTTAAAAGAAGACGGGATTTTCGTGGCGCAAACGGACAACCCGTGGTTCAAGGCGGACCTGATTCAAAGCGTAAACCGCGACGTGAAGGAAGTATTCCCGATCGTGCGCGTGTACATCGCGAACATTCCGACTTACCCAAGCGGATTGTGGACGTTCACGATGGGCAGCAAGAAGCATGACCCGCTTGCCGTCGACGAGAGCGCGATTCCCGAGATCGATACCAAATACTACACGCCGCGCCTGCATAAAGCCGCATTCGTGCTTCCTAAGTTCGTAGAAGACCTGACAAAATAAGTTCGACCAATATAGCGGTGCCCTGCATTAGCGGATTGGTCGTAACGAAGGAGACTCACCATGCGTTTAAACCAAGCTTACTCCGGAAACGTCTTCATCTGCAGCTCCGACGATTACGCCGCTTCCAAGGCCGTCATCTACGGAATGCCGATGGACTATACCGTATCCTTCCGTCCGGGCTCCCGATTCGGTCCCGGCAGAATTCGCGAGGCCTCCGTCGGATTGGAAGAATACAGTCCCTATCTTGACCGCAGCATCGTCGATCTTGATTACTTCGACGCGGGGGACCTTATGTTGCCATTCGGTAACGCGGCGAAGAGTCTCGACATCATCGGCGATTTTGTCCGCGGAGTATTGGCTGACGGAAAGATCCCTGTAGGCCTTGGCGGGGAGCATCTCGTCAGCTGGCCGGTCATCCAAGAGGTTTATAAGAAATATCCCGATCTCGCGATCATCCATTTCGACGCTCACACCGACTTGCGCGAAGAATACGAAGGAGAGCCGCTCTCCCACTCCACGCCGCTTCGCAAAGCAGCCGAATTGATGGGTCCTGCTAACATTTATCAATTCGGAATCCGTTCGGGCTCCAAAGAAGATTGGACGTACGCTCAAGAATCCGGCATCCACTTTCATCCGTTCGAGGTCGCCGAGCCGCTGAAGCGGGAGCTCCCGTCCCTGAAAGGCCGTCCCGTTTACGTTACGATCGACATCGATGTCCTTGACCCATCCGCGGCTCCGGGTACGGGAACGACCGAAGCCGGGGGCATTACATCCAAGGAACTGCTCGAAGCGGTTCACGCGATCGCCCGTTCCGGCGTAAACGTCGTCGGCTTCGACCTCGTCGAGGTAGCCCCGATCTACGATCCTACGGAAATGACGCCAATCGTCGCATCGAAAATTATTCGCGAGATGCTGCTTGGATTTGTAAAGTAAGCGAACATAGTTCTAACAAACAATGGCCTCCGAGAGCCACAGAAATGCGGAATTCGGAGGCTATGTTATATTTTGTCGTATTTTTCAAAATAATTAGAATATTTTGACTTCAACTCCCGCCAGCTATGTTACAATAGCTTCCATAAATAGATACGCATTCATGGGATAAGGGGTGGGAGTATGTTTGATTGGTTGGGTTGGAAGCAAGGGTTGCCGTTATGGTGGTCCTATCGGCTGAACAGGCAATTGAAGGAAGATGTCGAGAATATTTTCGAAGGAATAGCCGAAACCCGAGTCCAGGTGCTCAAGGATTGGACGGGGGAATACTGGAGGCATCTGGAACGCCTGTCTGAGCAGATGGCATCCATTGAAGAGCCCGGCAAGCCGAATAATGGAAACGGCTACCCCGAAGCTTGGAACAGAATGTTCGCGGCAACGTATTCAAGGGCTTCCGATTTAACGGAAATTTTCTTGTTGGATGCAGCCGGTACGGTCAGCTATTCAACTCACTCGCCGCACTTGGGACACGTATATGATGCGGGTTCTATCCTTTCCGCGGGTTTGGATTATTCGAGAGGCGAGAGCGGAGAGCCGCGTCCATGCCTGTTCGGTCCGTACAGCGACCCGATGACTCTCGAGACGGGCTCGCGATCCTCTTCGTTTCATGACAAGATGACGCTGCTATTCATTCATCCGATCGTAAAGGAGGGAGTGTGGTCCGGAGCGCTTTGCGCCCGAGTTCCCAACGACGTAATCGGAGACTTGATCCAGAGAGAATCCGGACACGTGTACCCGGACTCCGGAGATAACTATATTTTCATGGCTAAAGCCATGCTTAACAAACAAATCGCCCTGGGAACCGCGCTGTCGCGCAGCCGCTTCGAGGATCGGACCTTCACTCACGGGGAGAATCTGAAGGATGGCGTCACGACGGATTGGGGGATCGTGTCGGTCAAGGAGCATACGGAATTGGAGCTTTTGTTCACGGACCCGGCGACTGGCGAACTGCATCCGGGCGTGGCCAATACGATACGTAACGGCAGCAATCTGTTCGCGGGTTTCCCCGGCTATTCGGATTATCGTCACATTCCGGTCATCGGCAAAGGAGTGACGTTCCAATTGCCGCATTGCCCGGACGTTTGGGGGATGATGTGCGAAGGGGATTTGGAGGAAGTTTATAGGATCCGTGGTATCGCCTTACGCCAATTCCGTCCCCATGCTGCATTGGTGGGAGGCTTCGGCATCGTTTCGGCAATCCTGTTGTTCCTCATTGCCAAGCAAGGGTCCGCTTTATCCATAGCTTTGTGCGCGTTGGCGTTTAATCTTATTTTCGGGGCGTTCGCGGTCAGGTCTGTGCATCGCCGCACGCGCAGAAGAATCGTCGATCCCATTCGGAAAATCAACCGGTTTATCCGGATCAATGCCGAGGGGAAAGGGGATTTGACCCAGCGTCTGGATACGAAGGACTTCGACAACGACGAGACGCGCGAATTGTCCAAGTGGATTAACAACATGATCGATTCCCTCGAAGGGATCATGCTTAAGGTTAAGCTAGCCACGACGGATGTGTCGGCCAGCCAAATGCTGCTGAGCGAATCCGCGATCACGACGGCTTCATCGACGGAACGGGTTAGCGGCAAGGTTAATGATATGCTCCGAAGCATAAGAAGACAATTGAAGGACATTGATATCGCTAAGGATGTCGCGGACGAGATGCGGCAGACGTTGCGTATGCTGGAAGAAAAAGCCTCGCAGCAGATAACGATCGCCCAGGGCGAGGTCGGACGAATCGGGGACAAGATGTCCGAGATATCCGTACGAGTCGCCGACACCAATAAGACGATTCGCGTGTTCATGGATACGGCCAACGAGATTCGCGGCGTATTGAACGTCATCCAGGAGATATCCGCTCAAACCCATCTGCTTGCCCTCAATGCGGCGATCGAAGCGGCAAGGGTCGGCGAGCACGGCAGGGGATTCGCGGTCGTCGCGAACGAAATCCGCAAGCTGGCCGACATGACGCGGCAATCGACCGAAGAGGTGCATGGCTTCGTCGAGAAGATTTCCATTCATGCGCAAGAAGCATACTCCTCGATCACGGAAGGGACCAAGGTGGTTCTCGAAGGGAACGAGCTTGTCGCGGCGGCAACCGAGACTCTCGGCGATGCCAAGGCGGACGACTCCCTCAAGACTCAAGTCATCGACGAGGTGGTCGTTCTCATGGAGAAGGTCGCCACCGTCAGCATCGAGAACCGCGCCATCTCGACAGAGGTGGAAGGCAGGGTCCAAGAGCTGCTAACCGATATCGTAAACGTTCGCCACACTTCGAATAACGTGGAAGCGATCACGGGTTTTATGCAACAGCTCATCGGCCAATTCCGTTTGACCGAGACGCGGAAGAGATAATGGGAAAGCGGCGGAACGATGAGGTTCAACCCCCTTCGCTCCGCCGCTTTTTTCAATTCGGCGAGTGACGTTACATCTCCCGGGGCGCCTTGATTCCGAGAATGCCCAGTCCATGCTTCAGCACGTTCGCAACGGCTGCGGCAAGGCTTAACTTCGAGAATACTTCGGATTCGTCGGCATCGTCGGTGATGATTTTCCCGGAGTTGTAGAAACGGTTGAATTCTTTCGCCAAATCCAATAGATATCTAGCGACGATAAACGGTTCGTTATCGCGAACGGCATCCTGCAGAACGGATTCGTATCGCGATAGCGTTTTGAGGCATTCCCATGAAGACTCCGACGAGAGGAATGCGCCATCCGCTTGATACTTGCCCGATAAGGCATCGAAATTTCCTCTTCTAAGCAGAGAGCAGATGCGCGCAAAAGCGTATTGCAAATAAGGCCCCGTCTCCCCGTCGAAATTCACGACATCCTCCAGGTTAAAATCGACGGACAGCTGGCGGTGATGCTTCAGATCGCCGAAGACAATGGCGCCGACGCCGACGGCTTCGGCCACTTGCTCTTTATCCCGCAGCTCGGGGCTTTTGTCGTTGATGATTTCGAGAGCCCTCTGGACGGCTTCGTCTAGTACCTCTTCCAGGTAAACGACCCTTCCTTTCCGCGTAGACATCTTCTTCCCGTTAACGGTCATAAGGCCGAACGCCACATGCTGGCATTGCTCCGACCAACTATGCCCCATTTTTCCGAGAACGCTGAACACTTGCCGGAAATGAAGGCTTTGCTCGGCGCCGACGACGTAGAGAATGGAATCCGCGAGCAAGGTTTGCTTTCTATATAGTGCGGTTGCGAGATCGCGGACGGCATAGATGGTTGATCCGTCTTTCTTAAGGATAATACAAGGCGGAAGATCCTTTTCGTCCAGGCGAACGATCAGAGCGCCGTCGCTTTCTTCAAGCAGCGACAATTCCCGCAACCGGGCGACGACGGGATTAATTTTGTCGTTGTAGAAGCTTTCTCCCGTAAAATAGTCGAAGCTTACCCCTAAACGCTCGTATACCCGATGGAATTCCTTCATGCTTTCGTCGACGAAGTATTTCCAAAGCTCGAGGGTTTCCGCATCCCCGCGCTCGAGAAGCGCGAAAGCTTCCCGGGCCTCATCGTCCAATTCCGGATGAAGTGACGTTTCCTCATGGAACTTCACGTAGAGCCGCAAGCTCTCATTGATCGGTTCCCGTTGCAAGGCTTCGCGGGTTCCCCACCTTCTGTAGGCCACGATAAGCTTGCCGAACTGCGTTCCCCAGTCTCCCAGATGGTTAACGTTGAGGACCTCATGCCCCGTCGCGCGGTAAAGATTAACGAGAGCGTTCCCGATCATCGTGGAGCGAAGGTGGGCGATGCCGAAGTGCCTGGCTATGTTCGGAGAAGACATGTCGACGATAACGCGCTTTCCGTTGCCGATGCCGGAGCGGCCGTAGTTCTCTTCGATCGCGCGGGCCAGGATATCGGTTCTCCAGCGGGAAGCATGAAAGTATACGTTCAAGTATCCTCCCGTCGCTTGGGCCCGGATGTCGTTCCGATCGGAATTGATTTTTTCGGCGGCTTGTTCCGCGATTATCTGCGGAGCTTGCCTAAGCGTCTTGGCGAACGTAAAGCAAGGCAAAGAGAGATCGCCCATCTCCTTCTGGGGCGGAATCTCGAGCTTGCCGAGCAATTCGTCCGGCGACAGGGAGAAGTAGGGTGCCAATAACGATGCGGCGCTTCTCATTAACATAACGGAAACCCTCCTTGGAATATAAAAAACCCCCGTCTCGTAAGAGACGGAGGGGGTTTCCGCGGTACCACTCTTTTGGCATTCCCGAATAGGGAATCCACTCGTTAAGTTAACGGCATCTGCCGGATTTCCCTACTCCGATTTCAGGAAACCAACTCCCGAGTGCGTTTCGCTCATGGCCTGTGCCGGCTTGCACCAACCCGGCTCGCTGAATACAGGAAAACATGAGGTACTCTCTCGTTCATCGTCGTTTTTTTATTTTACTCATTATAGCCATCTCCCCGGTCCGCATACAACCCCAAATTTCAATTTGAATTGATCGGACGATCTGTATATAGTATTAACAAGAGTAAAGGGAATTGGAGTTGGGCATATGCCGGATAAACGGAGCGTGAAGGTTGGCTTCCAAAGCTGGCAGCAGGAAGGCGCCCAGCAATTTACCCTGGAAGGGGAATTGTACCGGCTCCAATTGGGGTGGACGCTGGTTTACCGGGAATCGCCGGACGAGAACGGGGTCATCGCGATCAACACCTTGTTCATCGAAGCTAACGAGCTTAGACTCAGGAGGCGCGGGACGATTTTCTTGGAGCAGGGCTTTCGCCAGGGAGAATCGTTGCCGGGGAAGATGGAAACGCCCTATGGGACGCATAGCGTTGAAGCTTTAACTTCCCATTTGAACATTGAGCTGGCGGAGTCCGGTGGGGTTATTGAATGGAAATATGACTTGCTTATGCAAGATCAACCGGTCGGAAGCTTTCATATCCGACTCGATATTCGGGAGGAACAAGCGGAATGAGCGTATTGGAACAATTGCAAGCAACCGTGAAGGAGGCGCTGGCCGAAGCTGCGTTGGAAGCGGGACTCGTAACGACTAAGGACGAGCTGCCGACGATCGCGTTGGAAGTACCGAAGGACAAGGCCCATGGAGACCTGGCAACGAATTTGGCCATGCAGCTGACGAAGATCGCGAAGAAGAATCCAAGACAAATCGCGGAAGCTATCATCGAGAAGCTGGGTTCGGGGCGCGCGTCCATTCAATCCGCCGAGATCGCGGGTCCGGGATTCATCAATTTCCGACTCGACAAGAGTTACCTGCACCCGGTTATCGGAGAAGCGCTCGCGCAAGGGAACCAATATGGTCAAGTGAATGCCGGCCAAGGTAAAAGGGTTCAAGTCGAGTTCGTTAGCGCGAATCCGACGGGAAGCCTGCACTTGGGACATGCCCGGGGAGCGGCGGTAGGCGATGCCTTGTGCAACGTATTGTCGGCTGCAGGGTACGAAGTAACGCGGGAGTATTATATTAACGACGCCGGCAACCAAGTGAATAATCTGGCCAGATCGATCGAGGCGCGTTATCGCCAGGCGCTCGGTCAAACGGCGGAGATGCCGGAAGACGGCTACCACGGAGAGGATATTGTCGGTTTCGCCAAGGAATTGGCGGAGCAAGAAGCGGATCGCCTTCTAACGTTGGGAGACGAAGAGCGTTTCGACTTTTTCCGCAAGTACGGACTCGACAAGGAATTAGCCAAGATCAAACGCGATTTGGCGCGCTTCGGCGTTCAGTTCGACGAGTGGTATAGCGAAACATCCCTCTATGAGAACGACAAAGTTACCGAAGTTCTCGAAGCGTTAAGAGCTCAAGGTCATGTATACGATTTGGATGGTGCCGTCTGGCTTTCTTCGACGACTTTCGGAGATGACAAGGATCGGGTACTGGTCAAGAACGACGGAAGCTATACGTATTTGACGCCGGATGCGGCTTACCATATGGATAAGTATAAACGCGGCTATGACGAAATGATTAATATTTGGGGCGCGGATCATCACGGTTATATTCCCCGGATGAAGGCAGCCATGGCTGCGCTAGGCAACGATTCGGAGAAGCTGACGGTGTTGATCGCGCAAATGGTGAGCTTGTTCCAGAACGGCGAGAAGGTAAAGATGTCCAAGCGTACGGGTAAAGCGGTCACGATGGAAGATCTTATGGATGAGGTCGGCGTCGACGCCATTCGCTACTTCTTCACGATGCGCAGCATGGACTCCCACCTGGATTTCGACATGGATCTTGCGGTATCGAAGTCCAACGAGAATCCCGTATTCTACGTTCAATACGCCCATGCGCGCATTTGCAGCATCTTCCGTCAAGCGGAGGAGCAAGGAATCGCCGTATTGCCTTGGCAGGAAGCGTCAATCGACAGGCTAACGACGGAGCAGGAATTCGATCTGCTTAGGAAAATAGGCGAGTTGCCTGAAACGATTGCCGAAGCGGCCCGGATTTATGCGCCGCATACCATGATTCGCTATGTCTATGAGCTGGCTTCGCAGTTCCACAGCTATTACAAAGCGGAGCGGGTCATTACCGAAGACGCGGAGCAGAGCCAGGCTCGGCTTCAGCTTCTGTCCGCGGTCCGAATCGCCATTGCCAACGCGCTCGCCCTTGTCGGAGTATCCGCTCCCGATAAAATGTAGTCCGAGCTCAGAGTTGTTCCGCCGCTCTAATCATACGCATGACGTTCAGCTCTCCGGCCGTCCGGGGAGCTTTGCTATTTTTTAGAGGCTTGGCGGAATTCTTAATAATCACCTTGATTTGCGCGGGGGATAGCCCGGGCTTCAGAGCAAGCAACAAGGCAATGGCTCCCGTCACGTGCGAGGTGGCCATCGAAGTGCCGCTCATTTCGCGGTGTTTGCCTTTTAACCAAGCGGATACGATGCGATCGCCCGGGGCGTAGATATCGATTAATCCGCTTCGGTTGGTAAACTTGGCTATTCGGCTCAATTGGTTGGTGGCGCCTACCGCGATGGTTTGGTTGTAGCGGGCGGGATAGTCGATATCTCCTATGCGGCCGTCGTTGCCGGACGAGGCGACGATGAGAACTCCCGAACGGTAAGCGTAATTGACGGCATTCAACAGCGATTTGCTGCGCGTCTTCATTCCGAAGCTCATATTGACCACGTCCATTTGATTGCGAATGCACCACTCGATACCCAGAATGATATCGGACACGAATGCCGTTCCGTTATAGTCGAATGCTTTTACCGGATAGATCATCGAACGGGGAGCCACCCCGATCATTCCTTGCAGTTCATTGGCCGCGGCGATCGTTCCGGAAATATGCGTGCCATGACCGTTATCGTCCTGCGGCAGAGCCATCCGATGAAGCAGATTGATGCCTCGATCCAAAGAATGACGCAGATCGGGATGTCCAAAGTCCACTCCGGTGTCGATCACGCCGACCTTTACGCGGTACCCGGTCGTCCGGCTCCATGCCTGCGGCGCTTGTATGTGTTTGACGCCCCAGGGAATTCCTTTGTCGGTAACGAGGGACCCTTGGGGCAATGCCCCAACGCTGACCGGAATATCTTCCTCCAATGACGCCTTACCGCATAACGATGCAGGCAGGCTTCGGTAACTTGAGGGAATGGATAACGCTTGAATCATTTCCAAAGGACGAATTTCTTCAAGCTTCTTACTGAGGGGACCATTAACCTGCAGCGCCTGTAGGAATTGATCATAATCGTCGGGATCAGAGAAACGGAGGATGCTTCTTCGCCCGAAATCCCCTGTAGATCGAGAGGAAAAAAGCCACTCCACGATTTCGCTTACGTCCAATGCGGCTTCCCTCCCGGACGAGTGTGCAGTCTAAGCGGACGGTGCGTAAAGCACGCCATTCTGCCGTGTCCTCTACTGTATGAGCAGGGGAGAATAAAAGCTTGGGAATGTGACCTTTTTCGGCAGGAAATAGGCGGCGTTCCGTGTCAATTCTGAGCTTCTGACATAGGATGAATGGAGAGTTTCCCGGCGAGACTCTTGGTCATGCCGGTTCCTCCGCCCGCGGAGCGGCCGGGAAGGGATACAGTCGAAAAGCGAAGGTGCGGTCCGCTGGGGACGCGCCTTCGCTTTTTCGACGTCGAGGTTCGGACAAGATTGCCCCCGGAAATAAAATCGCGAAAAGTCCTGCTCTGCGACTTGCATTTTTATACGAAATACGGTTTACTAAAGGTTGACAAATCAAGGTGAAGGTCTTTACGGCGAAGCCGTTAAGCTTGGTTCACATACAGAGAGGATGGAAGTCACGTGAGCGCCGACTACGTGCTGAAACTCGACTCCGAGAAAATTCGCGAGATGCCGATGGTTGACCTGGCATATGAATTGCTGAAGACAGCTAATACCCCTTTTTACTATCGTGACTTGATGATCGAGATCGCCAAAATGCGCGGTTTAAGCGACAGCCAAGTGACGGATGTCATTGCCCAGCTTTATACGGAAATCAACATCGACGGACGCTTTGCGTGCGTCGGAAGCAACGTATGGGGACTGAAGCGTTGGTATCCGGTTGAACGTTCTGATGATCCAATGAACGGCGGAGCCAAGCGTCCTCGCATCATCAATGACGATGACGACGAAGATGATGACGACCTGTATGGCGAGGATGAGGAAGTCGCATCCCCGGACGATGAAACCTATGATCTCTTCGACGAAGAACGCGAGGAAGTGTTCGAAGAAGGTGAAGAGGCGGCGGAAGCCGATGAAGAGGTTATTATCGAAGAAGACGAAGACGCTGAAATCGAAGAAGAACTCGACGTTAAAGACGGCGTAGAGGACGATGATTTCGAAGAAGACGATGACGAAGACTTGGCGGACGACGAGGAAGAAGACGACAAATAAAACGTATATCTCCGTCCAAAAACGGCGAAGCCGTTTTACTTGACACCGCGGATTCGACACGTTAAACTAATGCTTGGGCTTTAGAAGTGAGTATTTCCATAGGTTAAGAATTTAAAAAGTGCCCCCATTTATTGGGTGACACTTTTTTCTTTTTTCGCCCTTTTTCATAGAGGGTAAAGCGCAAAATGGGTAACGATAATAAAGATGCCGCAAGGGCATGTGGTGGGGGGTTCGTACAGGGTGACCAAATACATTTTCGTAACAGGCGGTGTCGTATCATCGCTCGGTAAAGGCATAACAGCAGCATCATTAGGTCGGTTGCTTAAGAATCGCGGGCTCAAGGTGACCATTCAGAAATTCGATCCGTATATTAACGTCGACCCGGGGACGATGAGCCCTTATCAGCACGGGGAAGTATTCGTGACGGATGATGGAGCGGAGACGGATTTAGACTTGGGACATTACGAACGGTTCATCGACATTAACCTGTCGAAGAACAGCAACGTGACTACTGGTAAAATCTATTCCACGGTCATAAGCAAAGAGCGTCGGGGAGAATACCTTGGCGGCACGGTACAGGTTATTCCCCATATCACGAACGAAATCAAGGATCGCGTATTCCGCGCGGGCAAAGAAGCCGGATCGGACGTAGTCATTACGGAAATCGGGGGCACCGTAGGCGATATCGAGAGCTTGCCGTTCCTGGAAGCCATTCGTCAAATAAAGAGCGACATCGGCCGCGACAATGTCATGTACATCCATGTTACGCTTATTCCTTATATCAAGGCTGCCGGAGAAGTGAAAACGAAGCCGACTCAACATAGCGTGAAGGAACTGCGCAGCATCGGTATACAACCGAACATGATCGTATGCCGCACGGAGTATCCGCTCGCGGACGACCTGAAGCGCAAGATTGCCTTATTCTGCGATATCGACGCGAATGCGGTAATTGAATGCCGCGATGCTTCTACGTTATATGAGGTGCCGTTAAACCTTCGCGAGCAAGGCTTGGACGACTATGTCGTTAAGCATTTGAACCTAACCGTCGATGCCCCGGACATGACGGAATGGGAAAAGCTCGTCGCGCGGGTGAAGTCGCTTAAGAAGACGACGGAGATCGCCATCGTCGGCAAATACGTTGCCCTTCATGACGCTTATCTCAGTATTGTTGAATCGCTTGCCCATGCGGGTATCGATGCGGACTCCGAAGTGAAAATCCGCTGGGTTAACGCGGAGGAGATTACTCCAAGCAACGTGAACGAAGCGTTAAACGGAGTACATGGGATTCTCGTTCCTGGCGGCTTCGGGGACAGGGGAATCGAAGGCAAGATTACCGCGATACGTTACGCCCGCGAGAGCGGAACGCCTTTCTTCGGAATTTGCTTAGGAATGCAGGTGGCGGTCGTCGAATATGCCCGTTCCATGGCTGGTCTGGACGGGGCGAACAGCTCCGAGATTCATCCGGCAACGCCTTATCCAGTCATCGATCTTCTGCCGGAGCAGAAGGATATCGAGGATCTTGGCGGCACGATGCGCCTAGGCTTGTATCCTTGCAAAGTGGTTCCGGGCAGCTTAGCTGCGCAATGCTACGGAGACGAGCTAGTTTACGAGCGTCATCGCCACCGGTACGAGTTCAACAACGAGTATCGCGAGCGTATTGAATCGGCTGGTCTGCGAATCTCGGGTACGTCGCCGGACGGACGCCTGGTAGAGATGATCGAGCTTCCTGATCATCCATGGTTCCTCGCGGTGCAATTCCATCCGGAATTCACCTCCCGTCCTAACCGTCCGCAGCCTTTGTTCCGCGAGTTCGTGAAGGCGGCGCTTCGCCGTTCCGAAGTCTAATTGCTTAGGCCATTTCGGTTTCATACCCTGAACTAAATAACCATTAAACCGTTTCGGCTTCGTGCCGGAGCGGTTTTTTCTAGGCTGTTTCCACCTTCTTGTATGCGCTGAGCGCATCTTGGTGAATAATATATATTTAAGTTGCTCTACATAATTTTTACATGGAAACAGGAGGAATTTATACCCTGGGCCTAGAATAAAGGTACAGATAGCGATTCGGGGGTGAGCTCTTTGGATAAG
Source organism: Cohnella luojiensis (assembly GCF_004564235.1). Classification (GTDB taxonomy): domain Bacteria; phylum Bacillota; class Bacilli; order Paenibacillales; family Paenibacillaceae; genus Cohnella; species Cohnella luojiensis. Next base: position 11,931 of record NZ_SOMN01000015.1, on the reverse strand, counting down.
AAGAAATTATTAATCGTCGATGATCAAGTGGGCATCCGCATATTGCTGTTAGAGGTCTTTGCAACCGAAGGCTATGACACTTTCCAAGCGGCCAATGGGAGAACGGCGCTAGAAATTGTCAGGAACCATCGTCCGGATCTGGTGTTGTTAGACATGAAGATACCCGGCATGGACGGGCTGGAAATCCTCAAGCAAATCAAGGAATACGACCGCGGCATTAAAGTGATTATGATGACGGCTTACGGAGAGCTCGACATGATTAAGGAAGCTACCGACTTGGGAGCTTTGATGCATTTTACGAAACCGTTCGATATCGACGAGATGAGGCTCGCGGTTAACATGCAGATGGGAGAAGGTTCCGCTTCGCGATTCGCGACCGGATCCTAGCCCTGATGGCGTATGTTACGACTCCTCTATAGGCGCGAAACTTCGTTCGGTTTACTTCACGAAGTCATTTTGTGTTATAATAACGCAGTATGTACGAGTCGTGAGAAAACGAATGAAACCCGCAGGAGGAATTGTACACTATGCCATTAGTATCGATGTCCGAATTTTTGCCGCAAGCCAAAGCAGGTAAATATGCTGTCGGCCAGTTTAACATGAACAACCTGGAGTTCGCGCAAGCGATCACCGATGCAGCGATCGAAGAAAATTCGCCGTTCATCTTCGGGGTCAGCGAAGGCGCCTTGAAGTACATGGGAATGGAATATACGGTTGCAATCGCTAAAGCGGCTGCCGAGAAATCCGGTCTTCCGATCGCGTTGCATTTAGACCACGGAAGCAATTTCGATATTGCTATGAAATGTATCCGTGCCGGCTTCTCGTCCGTTATGTTCGACGGTTCGCACCACTCTTTCGAAGATAACATCCGCTTGACTAAAGAAGTCGTTAAAGCCGCTCATGCAATGGGCGTATCCGTTGAAGGCGAGCTGGGCACGATCGGCGGCGTCGAAGACGATATCAGCGTTGACGAAGCGCACGCGGCGCTTGCCAAGCCCGAAGAAGCGATCCGTTTCTATGAAGAAACCGGCGTTGACTGCTTGGCTATCGCGGTAGGTACAGCTCACGGGATGTACAAAGGCGAAGTGAAAATCCATTTCGATATCATTAAAGAAGTCGTTTCCAAAATTCCGGTACCTATCGTTCTTCACGGCGGCTCCGGCGTTCCGGATGAAATGATTCGCGAAGCGATCCAATCCGGCGCAGGCAAAATCAACGTGAACACCGAAAACCAAGTCGCTTGCACGGAAGCCATCCGGGCCGTACTTGCGAAGGACGGCAACGTATACGATCCGCGCAAATACTTGACGCCGGCTCGCAATGCGATGAAAGCAGTCGTACAGGAGAAAATCCGCCTGTTCGGAAGCAGCAACAAAGCATAATTTCACCTATTATTATGTAACGTATCATGCGCGGGAAAACGTCTTTAGGCGTTTTCCCGTTCCTTCATGTGTCGGTGATTTCCGTCGACAACAACACGAGGAGGAAGACAGCATTCATGGATAAATTGATGGTCCGGGGAGGCCGACCGCTCAGAGGCACGGTCGGAATTAGCGGCGCGAAAAATAGCGCTGTCGCTCTTATTCCCGCAGCAATACTGGCAGAATCCGAAGTGAGGCTGGACAACCTGCCTCAACTCAGCGATGTGGCGGTTTATGCGGAATTGTTAGAAGAGCTTGGAGGCAAGGTATCTTGGCAGGATGACACGATGTCTATCGATCCATCCGCGATGAAATCGGTGCCGATGCCAAATGGAAGAGTCAAGATGCTTAGAGCATCCTATTACTTGATGGGAGCTTTATTGGGGAGATTCGGAGAGGCGACGATCGGATTACCCGGCGGATGCAATTTCGAGCCGCGCCCGATCGATCAGCATATCAAAGGCTTCGAAGCATTGGGAGCGGAAGTAACCAATGATCATGGGTCCATTCGGATCAGAGCCAAGGAACTGCGAGGCGCCAAGATTTATTTGGATGTCGTCAGCGTTGGAGCCACTATTAATATTATGTTGGCGGCCTCTAGGGCAAAGGGATTAACCTTGATCGAGAACGCGGCCAAAGAACCGGAGATTATAGACGTAGCTACGTTGCTTAACGCCATGGGGGCCAAGATCAAAGGCGCAGGCACGGAGACGATCCGAATCGAAGGCGTTCAGGAAATGCACGGATGCAGGCATTCTATTATTCCCGATCGCATACAAGCTGGAACATACATGATAGCCGCTGCGGCAACCCGCGGCGACGTCCTTATCGATAATATTATTCCTAAGCATTTAGAAGCCATGACAGCGAAGCTGCAAGAAATGGGCGTCCATGTGTACGAGATGGACGAAGCGATTCGAGTTGTCGGGCAATCTCTCTACGAAGCGGTAGACGTTAAGGCGCTGGTCTACCCAGGCTTTGCCACGGATTTGCAATCGCCGATGACCAGCCTGCTTGCGCAAGCTCGCGGCGTTAGCGTGCTGTCCGATTACGTGTACAACAACAGGTTCAAGCATGTTCCCGAGCTTGCCCGCATGGGCGCGCAAATTCGGGTGGAAGGCCGATCCGCCATTATCGAAGGCGGACCTCTTAATGCAGCTAAAGTCAGGGCAGCCGATCTTCGCGCGGGAGCTGCGCTTGTCGTTGCCGCGCTAACCGTCGAAGAAGGCACGACGGAAATTAGCGGAGTCGAATACATTGACCGGGGATATGAGCGACTAGTCACGCAGCTTAGCAACTTGGGCGCGGAAGTATGGCGGCAAGGCTAATAAGTACATTGTTGATTTCTAATTAAAAGTGGGGATTCTATTGACCGATTTAATGATGGCTGATTTGGAAGGGCTGAAGCTGACCGAGTTGTACAAGCTTGCGAAGCAGCACACAATCATTAACTACGCCCAGATGAAGAAGAGAGAACTGATTATTGCTATCTTGCGGGCGCAGGCAGAGCGCAGCGGCCTGATGTTCATGGAAGGCGTTCTCGAAGTTCTTCCCGAGGGTTTCGGATTTTTAAGACCGATAAACTACCTGCCAAGCGCCGAGGATATTTACATCTCGGCCTCGCAGATTCGCAAATTCGATCTGCGCACCGGGGATCTGGTATCCGGCAAATGCCGGGCGCCGAAAGAAAGCGAACGGTATTTCGGACTCCTTCAGGTAAACGCCGTGAATGGCGTTACTCCGGAAACCGCCGCGGAACGTCTGCATTTCCCAGCTCTTACCCCGCTGTATCCGCAGAAGAAGATCAAGCTCGAAACGTCTCCCACCCATCTGTCCACTCGCATTATGGATCTTGTAGCTCCCGTCGGATTAGGCCAGCGCGGATTGATCGTAGCGCAACCCAAAGCAGGTAAAACGTTGCTGCTTAAGGAAATTGCCAATAGCATTTCGATTAACCATCCGGAGATCGACCTATTCGTACTTCTGATCGACGAGCGTCCGGAGGAAGTTACGGACATGCAGCGCTCGGTTAAAGGAGAAGTTATCGCGTCTACTTTCGATGAAGTGCCGGAGAACCATATCAAAGTTGCCGAGTTGGTGCTGGAACGGGCGCTTAGGCTTGTCGAGCATAAACGCGACGTTGTCATTCTGTTAGATAGCATTACAAGGCTTGCGAGGGCGTACAACCTCGTTGTTCCGCCGTCCGGTCGTACGTTGTCCGGGGGGATCGATCCAGCCGCGTTCCATCGCCCGAAGCGGTTCTTCGGCTCGGCGCGTAATATCGAGGAAGGCGGAAGCTTGACCATTCTCGCTACCGCGCTCGTGGAAACGGGATCGCGTATGGACGACATTATTTATGAAGAGTTTAAAGGTACGGGCAATATGGAGTTGCATCTCGATCGCAAGCTATCCGAACGCCGCATATTCCCGGCGCTGGACATTCGGCGGTCGGGCACCCGGCGGGAAGAATTGTTGCTCGACAAGGAAGCGCTCGACAAGTTATGGGCGATTCGCAAGAGCATGAACGATTCGATGGAATTCGTGGAGGGCTTCCTCAAGAAGCTCTCCAACACGAAGACGAACCAGGAGTTCCTGGATTCTCTGGATACGAGCGGGGGACCGAGCGCTCCTAGTCCATCCTCTATGGGATCCGGCGGAGCACGCCGCCCGACGAGAAGCAGCCCGCCTAGAGTGTAATGTGGAGGAGGGCTTAACCCATGCATCTAGTCTACGCAGACGAACAAGGCAATGTTTTCGATCATCCCGAGCTTTATGGCATCGCCCGCAGCGGCAATGATCTCGTCGAACTACTCGATGAAGAGCTTATTCCGTTGCCGGCAGGAGCTACGTTAGTCGGGCTTCCCTATACACGTCCGGTTGGAATGGATCCGGTCAGCGGGAAAATGCAATTGCTTCCCGGTGCCTACCAGGCGGTTGGCGCTTTGCTGCCGCAAGGCTTCACCCGGTACTATGTTCCCGGGTACTCCAAGACGGACAAGACGCAGAAGTTTCCGTTGTTCGGTTATACGGCGGTCGTATGGAAGGATGGCGGGTTCTACGTAGCCGCCGGACAAAGCGACGATCCCGAACCTTGGAATCCGGAGAACTGCGACCGCAAGGACTTGGAAATTCAAGTCGAGCGTCTTCTTGAGACGTATCCGGACAACAAACTGTACAAACATCTGTCCCACTGCGCATTGGAGTACGAATGCCTTACGGCATCCAATACTTTCCTGCAACGCCTTGAGGGGGCGGTTCCGGTCTCTTTCTCCTGCAATGCCGGCTGTTACGGATGCATATCCGAGCAACCTGACGATAGCGGCTTCGTCGCGCCTCAATCCCGGTTGAAGTTCAAGCCGGAGGTCGACGAGGTTGTCGAAATCATGCTGGAGCATTTGAAGACTCCGAATTCGATTATCAGCTTCGGCCAAGGATGCGAGGGGGAACCCTCCACGCAAGCCCGCACGATCGTCGAAGCGATGAAGCGAGTTCGTGCGCAAACCTCGCTAGGCTACATTAACATCAATACGAATGCGGGCCTGTCGGATCATATGAGGGCGATTACGGACGCCGGATTGGATCTGATGCGGGTCAGTACGATCAGCGCGCTCGACGAGCATTATAACGCGTACTACATGCCTCGGGGATATACGCTGAAGAACGTGGAGAAATCGTTGAAATACGCGACGGACAAAGGGGTTTACACTTCCATCAACTACCTGGTGTTCCCCGGCGTGACGGATCGCGAGGAAGAGATCGAAGCGATGATCGGTTTTGCCCGCAGAACCGGATTGAAATTAATACAGATGCGCAACTTGAATATCGATCCCGACGCGTATCTTAGCTTGATTCCTCCGGCGCAAGGCGAGATCTACGGGATGAAGGCGCTTCTCGATATTTATCGCCAAGAGCTTCCGGACGTGGTCATCGGATCTTACACGCATGTTCCGCCGCTTCGCCTAGCTTAACCAGTTACATTACGCTTGTCATTTAAACCTCATGCGTGCTATAATCCCATCATGTGTTTATTACTCTGGATCCACATGTTGATTCAGGGCAGAAAGAGGTGAACCCTTTGAAACCATCCATTCATCCGCAATACAATGTGATTACGGCATCTTGCGCATGCGGAAACACTTTCGAAACAGGTTCGATCAAATCGAATCTTAAAGTAGAGATCTGTTCGGCTTGCCACCCGTTCTACACAGGTAAACAGAAGTTTATCGATGCCGGCGGTCGCGTAGACAAGTTCAAGAAAAAATACGGTATTTAATAATGCAACCGATAGCAAGTTTCGATCGAAACGCTCGGTAGTCATAAAAAGAATTTCCGTATAGAGATAAGCCTCCCTTGAAATCCTACCGGATATAAAGGGAGGTTTTTTCATGCGGAAGCATTGGAAAGCAATGGGCTTTACGTTTGCGTTATTAAGCGCGGTGGTGTTGATAACTGGCTGCGGGAACAATGCCGGGACGAACGCGAACGGCGTCAGGCCCCAAGGCTACAGCGACGACGGGTATCTGGGCATGACGAATAACCGGCCGCGGCTTCCCGGGCATCACGCGGTAACTAACTATGGTGTCGATAATGTTTCGATGAGGGAAGCGATCGAGAATGTACCCGGCGTTGCGGATTCGAACATTACTTTCACCGGGGCCGACGCTTATGTGACGATCAAGCTTGAGCCAGGGCTGCTAGCACGGGAGATTCCGACCGTTGAGCAGCAGGCTGCCACGGTGTTGAGATTCAATTATCCAAGGTACACCATTCATGTAACATCAATGAAATAAGAGTTGCCCAATCATGAGGGAACTGTTTCCTTCGGTTGCACTTCCCTCATGAATTCGCTATACTTAGTTTTGCCGTGCTAGACGGGGAGGTAGCGGTGCCCTGTAACTCGCAATCCGCTCCAGCGAGGTTGAATTCCTGTTTTAGGTTTTGTGATGCAGGTTCCGGTAGGCTTCGTGCCGTGTTGACGGCAGGGTCCTCCGCGAGGGACGGCCATGAACCCGGTCAGGTCCGGAAGGAAGCAGCCATAAGTGGTTTAGTTCTTGTGTTGGAGGGTAGCTCGGCCCGAGCGACTCACTCCTATTCGGCTGGATCACAATTATCGAGATCAGGTGCACGGTCCTAATAAATGAATACGTACCGCTGAATAGCGTGAATGGAGCATCTTGGCATACCTGCCGGGATGCTTCTTTTGTATGTGCTGCGCATGGCCTCTCACGAAAAGTCTACCCGTAAAATACTTCCGGTGTCTTAGGTCCAAAGGAGGGAAATAACGAAATATACCGAATATTTACAATTGTGCTGGCTCGTTGACCGGAGGTGAATACAAATGATGGACGATTCGGCATTGATCGCGGAAGGCAATCACGTCAATTCGGAATCAATAAAGCAGGAGCTCTACATACGGCAATTCGCGCAAGGTTTTCTGTCGTTGGAGGGTATCGGGGTACTTCTGCTTGATTCCGAGTTCCGCATTGTGGAAATCAGCGAGATGATATGTTCCCTGTTCGGTTTTAACCGAGCTGACATCATTGATCAATCTGCCGAGTTATGGTTTGATTCGCTGTCCTTACATCCTCATCCGTTTGATCGAAGCTTGCTGGAGGGAAAAACGTTTCGTAACCGGGTGTTGAATCGGAAACGCGATAAGCACAGCCATAAGCTGATGCTGGACGGCGAAGTCCTTCGAGAGAACGGTATGGTATCGGGGGCGTTTATTCTATTTAGGGATGTATCCCACTTATTGACTTTGGAAGAGCAAATTAGGCGATCGGACCGTTTGAAAACCATCGGTCAGATCGCGGCGGGCACCGCTCATGAAATTCGAAATCCGTTAACGGCAATTAAAGGGTTTATGCAGCTATTGAATAAAGCCCTCTCGGATCGCGACATGAGCAAGGAACAAGAATTCGTGAGCATCGTCTTATCGGAACTTGAGAGAGTAAACGATCTGGTCAGCGAATTTCTGCTTCTTAGCAAGCCCAAGGAGATCAAGCTTGTGCCGATAAGGATGGGGACAATTCTGCATGAAATCCTGCCCATGATCCGGAGTGAAGCGATGCTTTACAAGGTGACCGTGCTGTATTACCCGAAACCGGAGCTGCCTTCGATCTTGGCAGATAAGGAGCAGTTGAAGCAAGTATTTCTTAATCTAGGGAAAAACGCAATCGAAGCAATGAACGGGGGAGGGACATTAATAATTCGCGAGTGCAGTTATCCATACGAGCCGGATAGGGTCGCAGTGGAAATTTGCGATACGGGATCCGGTATACCGGCCGAAGTGCTGGAGAAGGTGTTCGATCCTTTTTTTACGACAAAACCTCTAGGAACGGGATTGGGTCTCTCGGTATGCCAGCGGATCGTTCACGACCTGGGCGGCAGCATAGAGGTATCTTCGGACGAAGGCGGCACGCAGTTTACGGTTTTGATGCCCCATGCCGATGCGCGTATGGATTAGCAAGAATTCGCAGCTCGCGGTGGAGCGCGGTCATCCGATGATGTATAATGGGTGAAACGGCAAGCTGACGGGAGCGACGAGCAATGGCACATCTTGCTTTGTACCGGGCCTGGCGTCCCCAGACGTTCAAGGACATGGTCGGGCAGCAACATATCGTACAGACCTTACAAAATGCAATTCGCGAGAATAGGCTTTCCCACGCGTATTTGTTCAGCGGGCCTAGAGGGACCGGTAAAACGAGCGCAGCGAAAATATTGGCCAAAGCGGTTAACTGCGAACGCGGTCCGTCGCCTGAACCATGTAACGAGTGCTCGCAATGCGAGCGGATTACAAGCGGTTCCGTTATGGACGTTGTAGAGATCGATGCGGCATCCAATCGCGGGGTAGAAGAGATTCGCGATATTCGCGACAAAGTCAAATACTCGCCGACGGAAGTGCGGCGTAAAGTTTATATTATCGACGAAGTGCACATGCTGACGACGGAAGCCTTTAATGCGCTGCTCAAAACTTTGGAGGAGCCCCCCGGACATGTTATGTTCGTCCTCGCGACGACGGAACCCCACAAGCTTCCGCCGACGATCATCTCTCGTTGCCAACGTTTTGATTTTCGCCGAGTTTCGTTAGAGGAGCAAGCTGGACGGCTTCGGGAAATCTGCGAGGAAGAGCGTATCCATGCCGAGGAGGAAGCGCTTAGTTATATTGCCCGTCTTTCGGACGGAGGGATGCGGGATGCCCTTAGCCTGCTGGATCAGATTTCTTCCTTTACGGGCGGTCAAGTTAGCCTGGAGCAGGCCATCGAGGCGACCGGGGGTCTCCCTTCGGAGCAATTCGCGAGGTTGGCCATCGCGATTCGCGAGAACGATGCGTCGAAGGTTCTTCTTGAGATCGACGAGATGATGAGAGCCGGCAAGAGCGCGGACAAATGCTTAGAGCAGCTTATGCATTATTTCCGCGACCTGCTGTTGGCGCAATTAGCCCCCGATGCGGGAGATTCCTCGGGACGCATCGCCAATCCGGGCGAACTGAAAGAGATGTCCGCCGGATTTTCTCGGGAGCGGTTATTTGCTATCATAGATTTGTTGAATCGTTATCAGAGCGAAATGAAATACGCTGCTCATCCGCAAACGATGTTCGAAATTGCTCTCTTAAAGCTTTGCTCGGATAGTTTAGGCGTAACGACTTCATCGGAGTCGACATCTCAAGACGGTAAAAGCTCTTCGTCGGAAACGGGCGTGGGCCGCGGCGAGCTAAGCCAGTTAAAGCAACAAATCGCAGCCTTGGAGAATAAAATCGGGGCGTTAATCAGCGGAGGTATTTCTGCGGCTCCGGCCGGGGCATCCACTGCTTCGAGCGGCGGGAACTCGGGAGCACGAGGAAGCTCGTCCGGGAGTTCCGCAGGGACTTCCGGCGCGCCGCGTCCTGTCTCCATTCCCCGCCAGAAGCTGACGGCTTATGTAGAAGCGCAAGCTTCTTCGGGGGCATCGCTTGCCAAGTGGCCGCAGATTCTGCAACGAGTCAAGGAAGAGCGAGTCACCGTTCACGCCTGGCTGACCGACGGCGAGCCGGTATCTTTCGCGGACAACACTATCGTAGTAGCTTTCCGGAATACGATCCATCGCGAGACGACGGAGAGGCCAGCTAACAAAGGGGTCATCGAAGGGGTTTTGAGCGCTATTTTCGGGAATCCGACACAGCTTGTCACCATCATGCAGAAGGAATGGCAGGATGCGCTCGCGGAAAGCGCCGGCAGGCCGAAGGAACCCGCGGCTGGCGAAGAGCTCCTTCTCGTGCCGGAGGATGAAGCCGAGGGCAAGAGCGAACCTTGGGTCGATGAGGCCGTTCGATTATTCGGGGAGCAATTAGTAACGATTAAAGATGACTAACTATTTAGGAGGCTAATTAGATGAACAACATGAATCAAATGATGAAGCAAGTGAAGAAAATGCAGGAGCAAATGATGAAAGCCCAGGAAGAGCTGGGTTCCAAAACGATCGAAGGAACGGCTGGCGGCGGCGTCGTAACCGTCTCCGTTAACGGCCATAAGAAACTGCTCGACATCAAGATCAAACCGGAAGCCGTTGATCCGGAAGATATTGAAATGCTGCAGGATCTCGTGCTGACTGCGGTTAACGACGCGTTGACCAAAGCGGATGAGCTTGCTAACCAGGATATGGGCAAGTATACCGGCGGCATGAAAATCCCGGGATTGTTCTAAGAGCCCGCAGATAAGAAGAATAGAGGAGACTGGAGCCCTTGTTTTATCCGGAACCGATTGCCAAGCTGATCGACTCCTTCTCCCGCCTTCCGGGCATCGGGCCGAAGACGGCCGCTAGGCTGGCTTTCTACGTCTTGCGAATGAAGGAAGAAGACGTGATTGATTTCGCTAAGGCGCTGGTGAACGTGAAGAGAAACCTGACCTATTGCTCCGTCTGCTGCAACATAACCGATACGGATCCTTGCCGGATTTGCTCGGACAAATCGAGGGATGTATCCGTCATTTGCGTCGTGCAGGAACCCAAGGACTTGGTCGCCATGGAGAGAACGCGCGAGTTCAACGGCCATTACCACGTGCTGAACGGCGCGATATCCCCGATGGACGGCTTGGGTCCGGATGACATTCGGATTGCGGAATTGGTCAGGCGGCTCGGCGATGAGCGGGTGCAGGAGCTCATACTCGCTACGAATCCCAACATCGAGGGCGAAGCGACCGCTATGTACCTCTCTCGATTGGTAAAACCGTTCGGGATTAAAGTGACTCGAATCGCTCACGGACTACCGGTTGGCGGAGACTTGGAATATGCGGACGAGGTTACGATCTCCAAAGCTTTGGAGGGCCGCAGAGAGCTTTACTAGCATGGAGTTGCAATACACCTTCGTTTAACGGGCGCCTTCGGGCGTCTTTTTTATTTTTACCCGTGCTTTAAGTTCTAAGAGAATTAACCCGGGTATACAAATAGGGTAATGGGTTGTCCTATGAAGGACGACGCCGCATGAAGACGCGGGAGGGATTGTCGTGCAACTGGGAAAAAAGCGCGAACCGGCCTCGGTGCAATCGATTGAACGTCAAAGGCTCATTGCGGATATCCGTAAAGCGGAACAGGAATGGATCCAGGCGGAATGGACATTTCAGCATGCGCTTGGAGAGGACCATGTAGACTATGCGATTTATTGCTTAGAGGCCGCGGAGAAAAGACTTAGCATACTTCTGAGGCAAGCGAAGTGGCAATGGAGTCACCCGGCAACTGTAGAAGAGGGCGAGGGTATAGGATGAAAACGTTCTGGCTAGTCCTTCTCATCGTCTCGGGTGCCTCATTAGGACTCGTGTTGCTGAAGCGGAATGTGCCCAAAGGTTGGTTGATGCGCTTCAGTCTGCACTTAATTATTGCCGCGCTGGCGTTGTATGCCTTGAATTTCTCGGGCTTGGTGACAGGCTGGTACGTGCCGTTGAATCCTTTTACGATCGGGACGGTTGCGCTGCTCGGGTTGCCGGGAATAGGCCTGGTACTGGGATTGCAATGGACATTGCTTGTGTGAAAACGCCTGCCGATGCAGGCATTTTTTATTGGTTTCAATGGAGAGTGCTCGTTTGGCGAAAATTGTTCGCGTAATTTGGTTGACGGGCTGTCCGAGGATGTGATACATTATATCTCGCGCCTCTTGGGCAAGCCTAAACGGCTGACAAGAAACATCAGAAACTGACAGAAATTACTTGTTGCAACGATGATAGGCGCTGTGGTATATTATAAAAGTCGCCGTTAGCGCGGTAGACACGAAAACGAAACACGAATTGTTCTTTGAAAACTGAACATTGAGCGTAAGAAACAAACAATCGTCGAGGTCGACTTTCGAGTCGGCTAAGACAAACCAGCAATGCAGATTGAGCCTCAAAGGCTCTTTAATAAGAAGCTTCGGCTTCACTATTATGGAGAGTTTGATCCTGGCTCAGGACGAACGCTGGCGGCGTGCCTAATACATGCAAGTCGAACGAATCTAGAAGTTAGCTTGCTAACTTTTAGGTTAGTGGCGGACGGGTGAGTAACACGT
>NZ_SOMN01000014.1 GCF_004564235.1 Cohnella luojiensis | reverse complement strand
GAAGTGTTGTTTTTGTTTGTATCCGTTTCCTAAACATATGCGATAGTTAACATGGCAAAAGCCACGCCCTATCCGAAGTTTTCTAACTCACGACTGAAGTCACGAGTTTGCGAAAACTGATCATCAAGTAGGGACCGACCATACTTCCGGCCATAGCCGCGTAGACGGAGTGGAGAGGGAGCTTCAGCACGTAATATAGAAGCGTCCCTCCCACGAGGTCGATGGCGATGAACTTCTTAACCTCCGATAACGGAATGACGATTACGACGAAACCGCGCTTTTTGTTCAACGTATACCCTCCTAACATTGTCCTTTCCACAGTCTACTTTCGACCCTTTTTGTCCCATTCGCGCCAATTATGAGAAAATATTAATTTTTGATAGTTCTTATGAAAAAAACTCTCAAACCCGCGCGGTTAGAGGGTTCTTTGCATTCCAAGACCTCCATTGGATAGTCCGGGATCGACAAATTAACAATAATTATTCACTTAAAGAATGACAAGCTTTTCAACTGCATATATGTACAATCTAACCAATATTACTGCGATTAGCCTTCACCATTCTATGAAAGAGGTGTTGTCATGCGTAGGGAATTAATCAGACGATTGTTCATTTATGGACTGGGAGTGACCCTGATCCTAACCCTTGGAATGCGATTCCATTCCGCAAATCACGATGCATCAACCCCGATTTCTTCAGAATCCCCGACCATACCAAAGTCGCATCCCCCATTAATATCGCCTTATCCTCTTGCAGAACCGATAGCAAGCCCTGCAGCGCAGGTCTCTAAAGAAGTGCCAGACATAGCCAAAAATGCAGGAAACGAAGTACATATCTCGGCTTCTCCTACTAAGAAGCCAGCCGTTTCGTCCGTTCAAACCTATAAGGTAACGGCCTACTATCTAAACGTTCGCGCGAATGCTTATGCGAAATCGAAAGTGCTTAAAGTCGTGCAGATGGGAACGCTGTTGGAGGTTCTCCAAAAAATAGACAATGGTTGGTTGAGATTAAACGGCGGGGGATACGTGCATGGGGATTATGCGGAGTTAGTCGACGGTGAAATTCAGACTGCTAAAATAACGCCGTTACAGCAGTTAGTACCGCTAGTTATGAAGAATAGTGAGGATGTGCAGGTTACCGAATCCGGAAATCCAGTTAAACCAACGTCTACCGTAGGGACGGCTTCCGGCCTCTCCGAGGAGGATATCGCCATGATCTTCGATGGGACGGATCTGGCCGGGCATAGGCTGGAGGAGGCGATACTGGAGGTCGAAGAGGAATACGGAATCAATGCCTTATTCACGATTGCGGTCATGAAGCTAGAGAGCGGAAACGGAAGCAGCCGGCTAGCCAAGAACAAGAACAATCTCTTTGGGTTAAACGCGTCAGGCGCGGATCCTCATAAGAGAGCCTTCAGTTTCGAGACTAAGGGAGATAGCGTCCGCAAATTCGGACAGCTTCTCTCCAAGAATTACGTAGGAAAAGGGTATACGACGATTGAGAAGATCGCCACGAAATATTGTCCGGCGAATAGCAAATGGTCAGGCCTAGTCAAGAATATTATGAAGAGGGATTACAGCAAACTGAACTGAGCATCATTTGAACCAGCCTTTTTCGTTAAACCGTTTGATCGCTTCCACCCGGTTACTGACGTTCAGCTTGTCGAGGATGATGGAGATGTAGTTCCGGATCGTTCCGGTGGTTAAGTACAGCTCGGTTGCGATTTCCTTCGTATTCTTGCCGTCGGCGATCAGTTCGAGTACTTCCTTTTCCCGTTCCGTTAACGGATTCTCGTTGTCCCCGCTATAAGCTTCGTCAACGAGCTCCGGCGCGAATACGCGACGTCCGGACAGAACGATACGGATCGTATTGGCGAGATCCTCGCTTGGGCTGTCCTTCAGTAGATAGCCGCTTACTCCAGCCTTAATGGCACGTTCGAAGTATCCCGTGCGGGCAAACGTCGTCAGAATGATTACTTTGCAAGGAAGGTCTTTCAACTCTTCCGCGGCTTCCAATCCGCTCTTGCCGGGCATCTCGATATCCATGATGCATACGTCGGGTTGATGAAGGCGTACAAGCTCGATGGCCTTCTCGCCATTGGAGGCTTTCCCGACAACTTCCATGTCCTCTTCCAGATCCAGCAGGGATCCGAGAGCGCCTAATAGCATGCGTTGATCTTCGGCGATGACGATTCGAATCATGCATTCTCCTCCTTGTCCGAGCGTTTCATGATCAGAGGGATCCTAGTGCTGATAGTCGTCCCTTCCGTACAGGATATCTCAAGGGTGCCGTTAACGAATTCCAGACGTTCCTTCATACCTTGCAAGCCATGGCCTTGCTTAAAGTTTAACTCTCCCGTATGGATTACGCCATTGTCCTTCACCTTCATGATGACCTCCGTCGGGGTCTCTTCAAGCGTAAGGGAACATTCGGTTGCACCGCTGTGCTTGACTACGTTATTCACGGCTTCCTTCAGGCACATGCTTAGCACGTTCTCGGACAATAGCGGGACGTTGGCAAGAACCGGATTTCCTTCAATATGGAACTCGATCTGAGCTGCCTTCAGGATTTGCCGGATACGGATGATCTCTTCTTCGAGCCTGGTTCCTCTCATCCGGGACACGAGGAGCCGGACTTCTTGCAGAGCGGTTCTCGCGGTTTGCTGGACGTCTTTCATCTCCGACCGTGCTCGTTCCGGGTTATTAGAGATGAGCTTGTGGGCCAAATCGCTCTTCAAGCCAATAAGAGAGAGCTTCTGGCCTAGCGTATCATGCAAGTCGCGGGCGATTCGTTGCCTTTCTTCAAGCTTTACCAGCTCGGAGATCCGTAAGTTGGCGTCCTTGAGCTGCTCTTGAAGCTCGCCGCGTTTGTTGCGGTTATAGCTGCCCAGAGGGAGCAGAATAACGGCGATAAGGCTAATTAGGATAAACGGGGTTTGAGTAATGAAAAATTTGTCTTGCAAAATAAAGCCTAAATTGACGGTAACGAAGGTAGTGACGATATTGACCGTGTACAGTGTTATAAACCCGGCCTTATTATGGATGTTCCCAATGAAGAAGGCCAGGAAAAAAGCGAAGTAAGCATAACTGAACAGCAGGGTCATCGCGATGGATACCGCGATTTGAACGCTTGTCCCGACATATACCGGCCACCCCTTGGCGTTCAAGGTGATCCGGTAGCAGAAGAAGAACAATACGATCATCAGGATCCCCGTCGCGATCTCGATATCGGACGAAGACCTGAAGATGAAATAAAACGGCAGAATACTGAACATAAGCCAAACATATGGGCTTATTCCCGTGGTTTTCGGGAATATTTGAATTTTCCTTAACCGCTTGAACATCGGTAACGCTCCTATTTGCGAAGGTAGTTTCCTCAACCTAGTGTATCAGATTTCAGGCTACTTCTCCGCTAATCGACGTATCGGTTTTTTTCGAGGCTTCCGCCAAAGTAGCTGCGTTGGCCTTGCCAAGCAAATGCTTGACTTGCTTAAAGCCAACGAATGTCTTGTTCTGTTCATCCCATAACCGGAAACGAAGCGCCTTGAAGCTGGCGGCAAGGGTGATCGTAGTGGCATGCTGCAAGGGAGGGACGGCGTTATGGGCATTCTCCAGATTATAGTTCGGTACTCTTGGGCTTAGATGATGGACATGGTGAAATCCGATATTTCCCGTAATCCATTGCAGCACTTTAGGAAGCTTGTAATAAGAGCTGCCATCTACGGCGGCTTTCACGTAACTCCATTCTCCATCGTTCTCGAAGTAGGAATCTTCGAATTGATGCTGCACGTAGAATAACCATATTCCCAGTGCTCCGGAAATCCAGAAGACGGGAGCTTGGACGAGCAAGAAATTCTGCCATCCGAGCATCCAGCATAACAAGCCGTAAAGGACGATGATGCCTGCGTTGGTTATCCACGTATTGATACGTTCCTCGCGACGAGCACCTTTCACGTTAAAGCGATATTGGATAAGGAAGGTGACGATAGGACCGATTCCGAACATGACTAGAGGATTTCTGTAGATACGGTAATATATTCTCTTCCACTTGGAAGCCGCGATATATTCGTCAACGGTATATAACCACATGTCCCCGATTCCGCGCTTATCCAAGTTGCTGCTCGTGGAGTGATGGATGGAGTGGCTGCGTTTCCATTGGTGGTAAGGGAACAGTGTGAGTATTCCGGTAATCGTGCCGAGTATTTCGTTCGCTTTGCGGCTTCTGAAGAACGATTGGTGGCAGCAGTCGTGAAAAACGATAAAGAGACGAATCGTGAAGCCCGCTGCAAGAGCGGCGAACATAAGGGTGAGCCAATAGGAGACGGACAAGCTCAAATAGGATGCGGCCCATAGCAGGAAAAAAGGAGGCATCGTATTTAATAATTGCCTCACGCTGGATTTCGTATTCGGTTTCTCATAAGGAGCGACGCCTTTTTTCAATTGTGCATGGTTGGGTGTAGTCATGGGTTCCTCCTTGTGATGGAAGCGGAATGATTATCGTAAAGGTTTCCAGGTCGGCAGAATGGCGACTGTAAGCTTAATTGTAGGGTTTGTAACCGATTTCCGTTAGTCATAAGTGTCAGCAGATGGATATGACAAATGTCATATAATAATTTTTAGCCAGAGAGGAATTTGTCGAACTTTGTCTAATTGATAATAGATCATCTTAGATTTATACCGGAGGCAACTGCCGTGTCCATTAAAGCCAAGCTATCGCTGCTGATATCCATCATCGTTATGATTGTTCTTTCCTTGAATATCTCCATCTACTATTACTCTTCCAAGGCAGAACTCGAGGAGAACGCCAAACAGGATATGATTACGATCGCGAAGCAGATCGGGACAAGCCTGGAAGCTGCGGAAAAATCCTTGAATTACATGGAGGATACGCTTGGTGAGAAGCTGAGGGCGGCTGCCGTCGCCGCAAAGAGCGAGCTCGATCCGCGTATCGACAAGGTGAGCAACGAGCAACTCGTCTCGCTCAGCCGTAAGCTGGGGATCGACCATATTTCGTTATGGAAGCGGACGGCCGACGATATCGTCGTGCTCAAGTCTTCGGATCCGGAAGAGCTTAATTTGGGCTCGAAGACGTGGGATTATTGGTATACGGCTTATAATCAATTATTCGACCATCAAGCCGTAACGATTCCACAGGGCCAGAAGCTGCCAAATTATTGGTCCGGACCTTACCAATACGCAACGTCCGATCCAACCCATGTGAACAAGTGGGGCAATTATTACGACGGAACGACCGATTACATGATTAATCCTTACGTAAACGCCCAGGTATTCCTCGATTATGTCAACAATGTCGGAACGAATGCTCTTATCCGCAATCTAATGGCAGACAATCCGGATATTAAGGGAATAACCGGATTCGATCCGGAGTTTTTCGGTAAACCTGAAATCTTGAAGGTAAAGAAAGGACAAATCATCCATAACCTGGATGTGCGCGCCATCCCGTTCGGCGAATATAATTACGAGGATAAGAACAACGACGTGGAAAACGTGAAGCGTGCTATGCAGACTGGCGAGCTGATAACGTCCACTTTTTATGGTGAAGGCATAAATGTTATGAAGAGTTTCATCCCGCTTAAGGATGGTACGCCTTACGTCATTGGCGTGAATTTCGATAATGGCGTGATCAAGCAAACCTTGAACCGTCAGCTGTTCCTTCATTCCGTCATTTCCCTCTGCTTAATTGTGGCGTCATGGCTGGCCAGTTATTTTATCGCAGGATTCATGATCCGACCACTCCGGCACATTCTGGATAACGTCAACGAAATCGCATTAGGGAATTTCAGCAGCAAGATCTCCATCCGAAGCAAGGATGAGCTAGGCATATTGTCTTCCAGGGTCAATATGATGGCGGATAATCTTGAGACGTACATGGGGAGGCTTCGGGATTCCGCGGAGGAGCTCCGGACCACGAAGGAATATTTGGAATCGTTCGTCAATCATACTTCTGATGCGATACATGTTACGGATCTTGAAGGAAGAATCATCCAAGTCAACCATGCGTTCGAAAGCATGTATGGCTGGAGCAGCGAAGACGTGATGCATCGAATGTTGTTGGATCATATACCGGAAGACCAGAAACAGGAGAATGAAGAGATTCGCAAGCAAATTGAACGCGGGAGTTCCGTTGCCGATTACGAAACCGTACGTAATAGGAAGAACGGAGAGTCGATCGACGTAAGTATTACGATATCCCCAATCCGCGATGAGAGAGAACGGACCGTAGCGGTGGCGGAAATCACCCGGAATATTAGCGCTAGGAAGCAAACCGAAGAGGTCATCCGACGCTCGGAGAAGCTTTCCGTCATCGGCCAGCTGGCAGCCGGAGTTGCCCATGAGATCCGGAACCCGCTCACGACGTTAAGAGGATTCGTGCAACTGAGTAAACAACACGGCAAATTGTCCGAATCCTATTTCGATATCATGTTGACTGAGCTAGATCGCATTAACTTTATCGTGAGCGAATTCCTCGTATTGGCTAAGCCGCAAGTGAACCAGTATCAGCTCGTGAATATTCAAGACATTCTGACGGATATGATTACCCTGTTGGACTCGCATGCCAACCTCATTAACGTTCAGTTCGAAACCCGGTTCGACGCAGAGATTCCGATGCTGTACGGGGAATCAAATCAACTGAAGCAAGTATTCCTTAATGTCATCAAGAATGGAATCGAGGCGATGCCGGAAGGCGGAACGATCACGATCGAAGCGCAACATGAACAGCCTGAACATGTTGTTATCATCCGGATTATCGACCAAGGAAGCGGAATATCCGCGGAGGATATGACTCGTCTCGGGGAGCCGTTCTTTACAAACAAACCTTCCGGTAACGGGTTAGGGTTGATGGTGAGCCAGAGGATTATCGCCAACCACAAAGGAACGATGCAGATTATCAGCAAGATTGGGGAGGGGACCTGCGTTGAAATTCGCCTCAAGGTCGCCAACGCGTAGCTTGAATAACGAGAAAGCAACTTCCTTATCGGAGGTTGCTTTTTTCTTATTTCTATATTTGCGTAATCGAGGTTTTACATATAAAAAAAGCTCTGTCATTTGACAAGGCTTTTTTAGCTTTTGGAGTATTCGACTTCCTCATCCGGCTCCTCATAGGGAACCCGGTCTTCATCATAATACATGAGCTCTCACACCTCCTTTTTAATCATAGTACGTACAAGCCTTCATCGCTATTCCGCTTTTGTGTTAACGGGATGTGAAATTTTTTCCCCGAAAATCACTTCTTCTACCGCATCGCTAACCATATCGATCGGAGAGGCATCCTGTTTGTCTTGGGGAGTCGGTACGGATGCTTCATTGTAGGATTCATCGTTATTATTTTCAATGCTCATGGATCTCAACCTCCTTTGTCGTAATCTTGAATATCCTTTCCATAAATACGACAAATGATCCCGTAAATCTCGCCGACCGTTTGACAAGCTTCTCGAAACCGAGTGGGTACAATCTATTTAATAATCCGTTATAAGGAGGGAATTAATAGAGATGTCCCGCGGAAAAAAGACCTACATCCTCGCACTAGTCCTAATCTGTCTGTACCAGAATTTCGTCCAAGCAGGAGGTCTATTTTCCTATCAATGGAACGCTAAACCAGCGCAGCCTCAATCGTTCCCGGACCAATATAGCTTGGTTGAAGGGATTCTCACCTTTCGGGGGAACAATGAACGCAGTGCGCCTTCCTTTGGGACGACGGACATGGAACTCGTTCGTCCGAAGATCGCGTGGGAGAAGAAGACGAAGTCAAGCTCTTGGGGAGGCGGCGCGGGATGGACGGGGCAGCCAGCCATCGTGAGATGGCCGACGGAGGTTCTCCGCGCGATGAACGTAAAAGCGAAGTTTCTCTCAAAACCGGACTTTACCGAAGTGATCTACGGCTCTCTGGACGGCTATGTCTATTTCATTGAGCTCGAGACGGGCGAGGAAACGCGCAGTCCCATCAAAGTCGGCAATCCCATTAAGGGAAGCGTCTCCGTAGATGCACGCGGTTATCCGCTTCTCTATGTCGGAGAAGGGATCCCGGAGAACGGCACGATCGGTTTTAACCTATACAGTCTTACTGATCAGAAGCGTCTGCTCCGCGTGAACGGAAAAGACAAGTTCGCTTACCGTACTTGGGGAGCGTTCGATAGCTCGGCGATGTTCAATAGGCTGGACGATACGCTAACCGTCGGAGGCGAGAACGGTCTGGTCTATCATCTAAAGCTGAACACGACATTCGATCCGGTTCGCAAATCGATCAAAATCAATCCTGTCATCAGCAAATATCGATATAAGATTCCGGGCAACAACTATCAAGGGATCGAGAATTCCTTGGCCATTTACGGCGATCTAGCTTACTTCGGAGATAACGGGGGCAGCGTGCAAGCCATGAATCTCAAGACTTATGCTCCGGAATGGAATTTGCCGCCGATCGACGATACCGATGCCACGATCGTGATCGAAGCGGAAGGCGGAGTACCCTATTTATATACCGGTACCGAAGTCGATAAGCAGGGGAGATCAGGAAACTCCTATATTCGGAAAATCAACGGGATTACGGGCAAGGTAGTTTGGCAGAACAAATACGCTAGCTTCTCGTTAACCGGAACCCATCCGATTAACGGCGGTCTTCTAGCAACGCCCGTTCTAGGAAAGAAGGAGATCGGCAATCTCGTTATCTTCACGATCGCCCGTTACGGAACTTTCAGCGGCGGGTTGATGGTGGCTCTTGATAAAGAAACCGGCAAGGAAGCATGGAGACATACGATGAAAAACTACGCTTGGTCTTCCCCTGTGGACGTTTACGACAAATCAGGCAAAGCTTATCTGATTCAAGCGGATTCGGTCGGTACCGTCTCCGTCATCTCCGCTAACGATGGCAAGGTGCTTGGCACCCTGAAAATCGGGACGAACATCGAGTCTTCTCCTGCGATCTTCAACAATTATGCCGTCGTCGCTTCTCGCGGAGGCAAGATCTACGGCATTAAGCTGGAGTAGTCGGTCCGAATATCTTCGATTTCCCAAGGAGAGCGCGGAGACTGCCATCGAAAAATAAAGCCGTAAACCGTGTTCCGTTCCGGTTTACCTTGGCTATAAATGGCAATAGGCAGCGTGATTTCCGTCTCTAAGATGACATTATCAAGCGGAATATTATCATCGGTTGTTTGCGATTTGCTTGACCGCTTAATCCGGATGGAAGAGAGCGTAATCATCTCGCGTACGAAATGCGACAATTTATCGTCCGGTATGTCTTCCCATACTTGCGCAAGTAATTGCGGATCCTTCTGATTCAATGCTTCGACGAAGCTTTCTGCCAGCAAGCTCGGTTCTGCGGAATCGAGATAAGATCTGACATCTCCCGAAGCTTTACGGATCATTAATTGATGAGCCGGATCGGGAGTATCGGATTTATGCGAAGTACTATCCTTGAAGTGAATGCAGAAGTGTCCGGAGAATCCGTTCTCCGGTATACCGTCTCCCCCGTGGGGCATGCCGTTCATGGATGCGGCGAGCCTGCCTTGCGGGGAATGCACGGTGATCGCTCGACGATTCCAGCTCCATTGGTCGCCATAAATTTGCTTCATAACGGCCGTGTCATCCTTGGTAATGGGCTGAACGTCGGCATGACTGCTTCCGGCTCGGCGTTGAACCCGAAAGGAAAGGCCGGTTTCCAAGTCAGTCACGGAGAAAATGCTCTTGCGGGTTACGATATCCCTTGCCTGCTCCCATGGGATTAAGCTCCCGAAATGCTGCGTTCTAAGCGCCATTGCGTATGCCGATAGCTTGCTCGTGACCGCGGCAGGCAGGATAAGCCGCTTTTCGGATAATACTTCCCACAGATTTCCGGATCGATCAATTTGGAATTGCTGCTCTTTACTTCCGCTCTTTATCGTCACATTCATATCCACCCAGAGGGAGGCTTTAGCGCCTGCCTCTTTTTTCGCATGGAGAAGAGCCTTGGAGATGCGGGGACTGTTTATATCCAGCCTGCTCATTGAATTTGCGTTTAAACTTGACCGGACCGTCAGGGAAATCACGGATTTCACGGGCTTCTCCGCAGCATGGCTATGGAGAGGCCGATTCAACAATAGACTTAACATAATCATTGCGATTACCGCTGCTAACTCACGAGATCCACGTTTCATCTCGGTTCCTCCTTTCAAGTTCTTTTTATTCTAAACGAACGGACAATGATTTATGTAGGATAATATCCCAGAGTTTGACACACTTTATAGGAGTCATTGCGATAATCCCGCGATTGGAGGTACGACGGCTTGAATTTGCATTGGATCGTCGGCATGCTAATGCTGCTTCAACAATCCGATCTTCCGGATCGATTGACCGTTACGCAGCAAGGAAATTCCATCGCCAGCATCGAACGTTCGGACTATGTGCATCCGCTATTTGGCCTTCCATTCGTTAACGAGGAAAAAATCGTGAAGCTGATGGATGACCTGAGCAAGCTGACTTCTCGCGAACCGGAGAATGCCGGATTGGACGGAGGGGGGAGGATCGTTCCGGAGAAACCTGGCTATGAGCTGGATCGCCCGTCCTTCGCGAAACTGTTCTTCAGCTATATGGTAGAAGGGACAATCTCGGATGTTGAAGCTCCGTTGCTTAAACGCTACCCAAGGGTGGATAGCGAGCTGCTTGCAACCATTAAGGAGAAGATGATCGGCCAATATACGACCTATTACAATTCGAATAATAAAAATCGCTCGCATAATATCGCCCTATCGGCGAAAGCGATTAACAATCAATTCGTCTTTCCAGGGGAGACGTTCTCGTTTAATCAAGTGGTCGGGATGCGTACGCCGCAGAAAGGATACAGACGAGCCAAAATTATCGTAAGAGGAGAGGTATCGGAAGGAATCGGAGGGGGAATATGCCAAATCTCGTCGACGCTGTTCAATGCCGCGGACCGGGCAGGGCTAGAGATCGTCCAGCGATATTCTCACAGTCGTAGAGTTCCGTACGTACCCCCTGGACGGGATGCCACGGTGAGTTGGTATGGTCCCGATTTCGCCTTTCGGAACAAGTACAGCCAACCGATCTTAATTCGGGCTTTCGCGCAGGGCGGGCGGGTCACGATTCTTATTTATACCTCCGAGTCGGTCGATCTTAAGTCTCGCAAGGTTCCTAGCGCATCGAAACAATTGCCCGAAGAAATCGTTGCCGATCAGGACGTTAACGGGCCAGGCGCGAGGTAAATATCCGTACAACGAAAAAGTCTTCAATACCACGCTAGATCGGGTGGAATTGAAGACTTTTTTGGTAAACGGAACGATTTTATTGGTCTTCCTGTACGAACTTCTCGATCCTCGTCTTAATCGCATCGCGGACGGTGCGGAACTGTTCCATGATTTCTTCTTCGGTGCCGGTTGCCTTGGCGGGATCTTCGAAGCCCCAATGCCACTTGATGACATTCGGGTTGGAGATGACCGGGCAATGCTCGTCCGCATGACCGCAGAGCGTTACCACGTATGTTGCGCGATTCAACAGCTCAGGGTCGATAACGTTCGAAGTATTATTCGAGATGTCCACTCCGGCCTCTGACATCACTTTAACGGCGCGGGGATTCAAGCCGTGGGCTTCCAAGCCCGCGCTGCGAACCTCGTAGAGATGCCCGCCGATGGCGTTCATGAAGCCGTCTGCCATCTGGCTGCGGCATGAGTTACCCGTACATAGGAAATACATGAGTTCTTTAGCCATGTTAATTAATCTCCTTCACTCATACATTTATTTGTGATTCGTTTATTCTTATCCAATGATTCTCAGCCACAGGTAAAGGCTTGCCAGCGTGATGAACAACACGGGAATGGTAAGAACGAAGCCTATCTTGAAGTAATAGCCCCAACCGATCTTGACGCCCTTCGATGATAATACGTGAAGCCATAGCAAGGTAGCTAACGAGCCGATAGGCGTAATCTTCGGGCCGAGATCCGATCCGATGACATTGGCGTAGATAAAGGCTTCGCGAACGATTCCGTGAGTATCCGTGCCCTGTATCGCCAACGCATCGATCATGACCGTAGGCATATTATTCATAATCGAGGATAGGATAGCCGCGATAAATCCGGAACCAACGGTCGCGACGAAGAGACCTTGATCGCCTAACCACTCGAATACTGTCCCCAATTGGTCAGTTAGTCCGACATTGCGTAAACCGTAGACAACGACGTACATCCCGATCGAGAAGACGACGACCGCCCACGGAGCTCCTTTAACAAGTTTCCAAGTGTGTATGCTTTCACTTTGTCTGGCGAGCAGCAGGAAGACGATGGCCGCGATTCCCGCAATAAGGGAAACTTGCAAGTGAATGAATTCGCTGGCAAGGTACGCGATCAATAACGCGCCGAGGATAACCCATGAGATCTTAAATAACCGAACGTTCTTAATGGCATCTTTAGGTTGCTTTAACTGGGCGAGATCATAATGCTTGGGAATGCTCTTACGAAACATCAGATACAGGACAAGCAAGCTGGAAGCGATCGCAAACACGGTAGGTACCACCATTCGGCCCGCATATTCCGCGAAACCGATTCCGAAGAAGTCCGACGAGACGATGTTAACCAGATTGCTCACGACAAGGGGAAGGGATGCGGTATCCGAGATAAATCCGCTAGCCATAATGAAGGGCAAGATCATCCGCATATCGAACTTCAGTGCCCTAACCATCGCGAGGACGATCGGAGTAAGGATTAGCGCTGCTCCGTCATTTGCGAAGAATGCGGCAACTGCCGCTCCGAGCAAGATAACGTAGACGAACATAAGAATGCCGTTTCCTCTCGCGAATCTGGCCATATGAAGGGCTGCCCATTCGAAGAAACCGATCTCGTCCAGGATGAGCGAGATCAAGATAACGGCGACGAAGGCAAGGGTCGCGTTCCAGACGATCTGCGTCACGTCCCACACGTCGTTGAAGCTGACTACTCCGCACAGGAGAGCGACGATAGCGCCCCCGGATGCCGACCAGCCGATATTGAGGCCTCGGGGTTGCCAGATGACGAATACTAAGGTAATGATGAAAATAACGGATGCAATAGTTAACATGATTTCCGATTTAAGCCTCCAGATTGTCAGTGTGATGATCATTCGGTATACTCAAGGAATGATACAACTTCAAGTTAACTTGAAGTCAAGGGGGCGGCGAAAAAAATGATGACCATTGGCGAAGTTGCCGAGAAAAGCGGTCTCTCGACGTCCGCGCTCCGTTATTATGAGCAAATTGGTTTAATTCCTACTCCGGAGAGAATAAACGGAAGAAGAATCTTTTCCGACGATATCCTTAGCCGGCTTGAAACGATACGATTAGCTCAAAGCGCCGGATTTCAGATCGATGAGATCAAGCAGCTGCTTGAAGGCTTCGATTCTAACGTTCCGCCATCCGAGAGATGGAGAGTCATGGCTTTGAAGAAGCAAGAAGAGCTCGATGAGCAGATCAATCAGATGCTGAAGATGAAATCCATCCTGTCCAAGAGTCTAGGCTGTAGTTGCCTTTCATGGGAAGAATGTTTCTCGGAGCCTGCTTCGCCGCAAAAGATAACAACCATCAAGCGTGTAAATCAAAAGTAAGATTCGGGAGGGTTCTTATTGAAAATAAAAGCAATCATTACAGGATCTACGGGCATGGTAGGCGAAGGCGTGCTGCTTGAATGCCTTAAGCATCCCGACGTCGAACAAGTATTAGTCATTAACCGAAAACCATGCGGCGTGGAGCACCCTAAGCTGAAGGAAATCGTGCACTCCGATTTCTTCGATCTTACTCCGATCGAAAACCAGTTATCCGGTTATAATGCTTGTTATTTCTGCTTGGGCGTGACTTCGGTCGGCAAGCGGGAAGAAGAGTACAAGCGTTTAACCTATGATCTTACGATGCATGCTGCAACTTTACTCGCCGGAATGAATCCGGACATGGTGTTCTGTTACGTGACCGGCGCAGGAACGGATAGCTCCGAACGGGGCAAAAGCATGTGGGCCCGAGTAAAGGGAAAAACCGAAAACGACATCCTGAAGCTGCCCTTCCGAAAAGCGTTCATGTTTCGTCCTGGCTATATGCACCCGACTAAGGGGGCCAAGAACACACAGAAATATTATCGTGCGGCAGCTTGGCTTTACCCCGTTCTCAAGCGCGTGTTGCCAAACCACGTCATCAAGCTGAGCGACCTGGGGCTTGCCATGGTCCATTCCGTAAATACCGACTATCCTAAATCCATCTTAGAAGTCCGAGACATCATTCAATTAGCCAAAGCGGAATAAGGAGGGAGTTCATGATGGAAGGAAAATGGTTTACATTAGAAGAAGCGAATGCATTATTGCCGCAGTTAAAAGAAGATTTGCGCCAATTGCAGCTGCTTGCGGAACAGATTGAACATCACAATTTAAAGCTGCAGAAAATAAAAGTAAACCATGAACAACGGTCAATCGCGCACGCTGGGCAAGACCCTTTCTTCGAGCTGGAAAGCAAGCTCGACTTCATGCAGATGGAAGCGAACCTCTTGATTAACAATTTTGCGCGAAAAGGCGTTCTTCTAAAGATGATCAACCCCGGATTAATCGACTTCCCGTCCGTGCTTGAAGGCGAAGATATTCTCATCTGCTGGAAGGAAGGCGAGGAACGCATCACCCATTATCACGGCTGGCACGATGGATTCATGGGAAGGAAGCAACTACCGGATGATTCTCGGTAATCATCCATTGACAATTACTAAACGATCGTGCAATAATCGTCCTATTGCTTATTAAACATTTACAATAAATTCGTATAACCTCACGAATTAGGGTGAGGGTTTCTACGGGAAGCCTTAACTTCCTAACTACGAATATAGGATCGTCCAACGACGATTCTATATTTCGGGTTAGGAAGTTTTTTGTCGTACGCAGAAAAAAAAAGCAATTAAAGGGAGGACATCATAGATATGAAATATTTATTATCCGTATTAATGGGCGCGATCTGTTACGGGATCTTATCGACCATCGTCGTCACCGCATATGGAGAGGGTTACGTGCTAGGAGAGGTCGTGGGAAGCCAGCTATTCATCGGCTGTATTCTAGCTTGGTGCCTGGTTTTCTTCACGAAATGGCGGGAAAAACGCAAAAAATCAACGGAAACCGATATAGAAACTTCGCCTAAATCGAAATTGACTTGGAAACAGAGAGTTTTCCTGATGGCAGCCGGAACTCCGACGGCGGTAACCGGACTTCTCTATTACGAATCGTTGCGTTATATTCCGAATTCATTGGCTATTATCTTGCTTTTCCAGTTTACGTGGATTGGCGTACTCATCCATGCCATCGGTCAGCGCAAACGTCCTAATGGTATCATGCTTCTGACGCTGGTTATCTTGTTCGGAGGCACGTTGCTTGCAGCTGGCATCATGGAGCAGGGCTTGTCCAGATTTAACTGGATCGGAGTGGGTCTAGGATTGCTATCGGCCGTCAGTTATTCCGTCTTCATCTTGATTAGCGGGAAAGCGGTGCCCTCGGTTCACCCTGCCTACCGCAGCGGTTGGATGATTACGGGAGGCATGGTGCTCGTGTTCGCGCTATTCCCGCCGCATTTTCTGATTAACGGAGATCTATGGAGCGACCTGCTTCTGTTCGGTTTCCTTCTTGGATTCTTCGGCGCGTTCATTCCTCCAGTACTGTTCGCGGTCGGCGTGCCGCATATCGGAGAGGGTATGACCGGCATATTGGGAGCTTCCGAGCTTCCCGTGGCGGTACTGCTTTCCTCCGTCGTCCTGCATGAGCATGTCAGCATGCTGCAGTGGGCCGGAGTCGTCTTGGTTATGCTGGGCGTCGCATTGCCTGAGCTCATTCGACGAATAAAGAGAACTCAGTCCCGCTATTCCATGAATTAAATCTGGATGATGATCGGAAGAATCATGGGCCTTCTTTTGGTTTTGGCGAACAGAAATCTTCCGATCGATTCCTTAATGGATTGCTTATAAACGTTCCATTGGCTCACATTCTCTTCCAGTAACTTCTGGACCTCCGTCACGGTGATTCGGTTGACCTCTTCGATTAATCCTTCCGATTCCCGGACATAGACGAAACCGCGCGAAATCGTATCCGGTCCGGACAGGATCTTGCCATCCGCTTTGCTAAGCGTAATGACAACGATAAGAATACCGTCTTCGGACAGATGCTTGCGATCCCTTAATACCACGTTCCCCACATCGCCGATTCCCAGCCCGTCAACGAGCGTGTTGCCCGTCGGAATTTTTCGGGATTGGCTGGCAACTTGATTTTGAATATCGACGACGTCGCCGTTTTTCAAGATGAAAATATTGTCGCTCTCCACGCCGACGGCTTCCGCTAGCAAACGGTGTTGGTGCATCATCCGAAATTCGCCGTGAATGGGAATGAAATATTTGGGCTTCATTAACGTGAGCATAAGCTTGAGCTCATCCTGGCTTGCGTGGCCGGATACATGCATTCCCGTCACGGTTCCTGATCCATAGATCACCTTGGCTCCCAGCTCGAACAAGTTATCTACGATACGAGCCACGTTACGTTCATTCCCCGGAATCGGAGTAGCCGCAAGAATTACGGTATCCCCGCGCAGAACTTCCACTTGGCGATGATTAGAGCTAGCAAGACGGGAGAGGGCGGCCATCGGTTCTCCTTGACTTCCCGTACATAGGACGACGATTCTGTGAGGCTCGTATTTATTTACCTCGGTCGCCTCGATCAGCATCTCCTCCGCCATTTTCAGATAACCCAGACTCGACGCAATACTAACCACGTTGACCATACTCCTGCCTAGCAGCGCGATTTTACGGTTTGTTTTGACAGCCGCATCTATTACTTGCTGCAGACGATGGACGTTGGACGCGAAGGTGGATATGAATATTTTCTGCGTAGCCTTAATGAAGGCTTCTTCGATGTGTTCTCCTACGAGGCGTTCGGACGGGGTGAAACCGGGACGCTCCGCGTTCGTGCTCTCGGACAGAAGCGCCAAAACGCCGTTCTTGCCGAGATCCGCCATCTTATGTATGTCCGCATATTGCTCATTGACGGGCGTCAGATCGAATTTGAAATCTCCAGTATGCACAACGGTACCCTCAGGAGTATGAAAGGCAATACCCAGGCAGTCCGGAATGCTGTGATTCGTGCTGAAGAAGCTAAGAGTCATTGAACCCAAGTCGATCTCCGAATCCGAGTTGATGTGGTGCAATTCCGAATCTCTGAGAAGGCCGTGTTCCCGAAGCTTGCCCTCGATTAACCCGAGCGTTAATCCTGTTGCGTATATAGGCATGTTCATTTGCTTCAAGATGTAAGGGATGCCGCCGATATGGTCCTCGTGTCCGTGAGTAACCACAAGCGCTCTGACTTTGTCTTGATTCTCAAGCAAAAAAGAAATATCCGGGACGATTACGTCGATACCCAACAAACTTTCGTCGGGAAACTTGGAACCGCAATCGATAACGACGATATCGTCCGCGTATTGCACTACGTACATATTCTTGCCGATTTCATTCACGCCGCCCAAGGCGACAATAGACAGCATGGTTTCCTTGATGCTCATGATCGGAACCCTCCGTTTTAAAAGGATAAGTGCAGTATCTCCTTAACCTAAATCGCCATTCATGATATACTTTCTTCATCGAAAAAAATGGCGATCTGCGCGTTCAAGCGATGGACAAGCGAGAGGATGAGCGATACTGTGGAAGCGACAAAGATTAGTGGTATTAAGTTATATCCTCCTCAAGGAGAATACTTTGCTTTTGATGATGAAGAGGAATACGCGGACAAGGGCAGAAGCTGGGGATTGTTCGGGAAAACGGCCAAGAAACAGTTCTGGTTCAAGAACTCGACGTCTCAACATCTCGTAGCGATTAAGGGATACCAAGAATACAACAACTTGAATATATTGGTCGTAGAGTTCGAAGACGGAAGCCTAACTTGCATCCATCCTTCCTTCCTGAAAGAAATGCAGAGCGGAACTTTCAGCAGGTATGCTGCAGGCGAGGAAACCGAAACGGTAGAAGCTGCTGCAGATGCAAGTGCAGTTGTTGCGGATGTCGAAGAGGCGGAAGCTAAAGCACCGGCTAAGGGAAAAAGCAAAGCCGCTTCTGGCGAGAAGCCCGCGCCGAAGAAAGAGAAAAAAGAAAAGCTTGAATTGCCCGTCGACAAGGTCAAATTCAGCGCTAAGATCAAGGAGTTCGCTACGAAACCCAATCCGTTCTCGGATAACGACGACGAAGTGATTTTGCTGGAAGATGTCGTCGTTCACGGCGATAACCCGCTTACGGTCGGCGATGCTTGGTGCGGATACAGCAATACGCTGAAAGCGCTCGGTCTTGAGGTGGGGAACAGCCTTGAATTCGAGGGGAAAGTCGTGGACAAGAAGTTCAACAAAGAGATTCTCTATAAGGTGAACAACCCATCTAAAATAACGAAGAGCTAAGCTTACAGGGGATGTTTCTCGGGTCGATGCGGACCTGCGAGGCGTCCCCTTTTTTTATAAAATTGTTGCGAACCCTAAAGGCGGAAGTGTGCTCCAAACTCCGTCACTGCACCACTTCCGACAACCCGCCTCTGTATATCATTTTAAGTGTAGAATAGTCAGTTAGTTTCAAGGAACAAGCATTAAAAGGGAATCCGGGTTTCTTATTGTATATTTTGCAACTAAAATCCTCCTGTGTAGCAGGTCAGTTGATATTCATTAAGAATTTTGTTGTTCATTATCGCTTGACATTGACGTTGCGTAAAGGAGTACGATGAATTTGCAAGGGGGGATGAACATGGAATACACCGTTCAGAAATTAGGTCTCTTAGCGGGAGTCAGCACGCGTACTCTTCGATATTACGATGTCATTGGCATTCTCAAGCCGGCGAGAATCAATTCATCGGGTTATCGGATCTACGGTCAGCAAGAGGTGGATCGGCTTCAGCAGATTCTCTTCTACCGGGAGTTAGGCGTGAGCTTGGAGGAAATCAGAGTGCTCATCACCGCGCCGACCTTCGATGCAGACAAGGCGCTAAGAGAGCACCGCGAGAACCTCCTTGCGAAGCGGGAACAGCTAGATCTGCTGATCGCTAACGTCGATCTGACTTTATCTCAAAGAGAGGGGAAAACTACGATGACCGATAAGCAGAAATTCGAAGGCTTCAAGCAAAAGATGATCGACGACAACGAAAAAAAATACGGCCAAGAAATCCGTGCAAAGTATGGTTCGGAACAAGTCGATAAGTCAAACGTGAAAATCAAAAACATGACCGAGAAGCAGTATGCGGAAGTCGAGCAATTGGCAACGGACATCCACGCGACACTAGCTGAAGCGTTCCCTACCGGGGATCCTGCAGGTGAGCTAGCGCAGAAAGCCGCGGACCTCCATCGTCAATGGCTGAGCTTCTATTGGGACAGCTACAGCAAGGAAGCCCATGCGGGCGTGGCTCAAATGTACGTCGATGACGAACGATTCATGGCCTACTACGACAAGGACCAGCCTGGAGTAGCTAAGTTCTTAAGAGATGCGGTATTGATCTACACGGGGCATGGTGGAGAGTAATTTGGTAAGTTAAGTGGTGGTACAGGGGTCAAACCTGGGCCACCACTTTTCTGTATTGTGAATGTGCCTTCATCGTGCACCGCACACTCGCACGACTCTCGCCAAGGCTAAAAAACTGCCTTCATCGTATTGCAATACTGATCCAATTTGATTATTGCTAATCCTAAGCGTATCCAGTATTCTATACATAGATATTCTATGCATTGTTATTCGAGGTATGTTGAGAAACGGAGAGGGGAGAAATTATGAAAATAAACAAAGAGCTCTTAAAAGGTAGCACGGTCGTGCTAATTCTAACGCTATTAGAAAAACAGGACAGGTATGGCTATGAAATGATTAAAGAAATGGAACACCGATCGGGCGGGATTTTCATGTTTAAGGAAGGCACTCTATATCCCATCCTCCATACTCTTGAAACAGAAGAGTGGGTTCAGTCCTACTGGCAAACGCATGACGGGCGCAAAAGGAAATATTACCGCATTACGGAGTTCGGAAAGTCGAAGCTGCGAGAGAGAAAGCAGGAATGGAGCGTATTTAGAACGGCTGTCGATCGTGTTATCGGGGAGGGCAGCATATGAAGCAGCAACAAAACCATTCCCGGGTTGAGCAATTTCTCGAAGAGGTCTGCGAACGAGTAAGGGCTAAGGAACTTCATGAGGAAATAAAAGAGGAACTGCGTGCGCATTTGGACGAACTTATCGAGGGAAATCTATCTCAAGGCATGTCCGAGGAAGAGGCTGTTAAACAAGCAGTCGTATGTATGGGTGAGCCTGATCTGATTGGCAAAGGTCTGGACAAAGTCCACCGCCCTCGAACGGATTGGGGAATGTTAGCGATCATCGGTCTCTTGTCCGTCATTGGAATACTAGCTATGTATAGCGTTCAAATGTCGGAAGCCGAACTTACGCGTATGTTGAATTTCTTTCAGAATAAAATCATTCTAACCGGTATAGGGTTAGTTTTCATGACCTTACTCTGGGCGTTGGATTATCGCAAGCTGAAGAAATACTCCGAGTCGTTGTTCGTTTTCGGAATAGGTATCCTTGTTCTAGCACCCTTCATAGCCGAAAAGATAAACGGAGCAACCGCATGGATCATGATAGGCCAGACAGGGTTACATATTCCGACGATTGCCATCATGGCGATGAGTATCGGATTGGCTGGAATTAAACCGGCCAAGGAATGGGGATGGAAGGAAAGCATCGTCCAACTCGTCTGTCGGGGAGTGATCCCATTCGTTCTTCTAATGAAAATGAACTCCTTGGCATTTGCAGCCGTCTATACTGCGATCTTCGTAGCCTTTCTATGGATTACCAGGCGTAATGTAGCTCAGATCATGACGTTCGGAGCTGGATTTACGGGATTCATCTATTTCATCGTAGTCGGTTCGGATTACTATAATTACTATGTGACGATGAGATTGAGAAACTTCCTGGTTCCGTGGAACGATCCTAATGGAGAGGGATTTATGCTCCAGCAGGCCCGCAATGCCATTCATTCCGGAGGTTGGTGGGGGCAGGGGATTGGCACTCCGAACAGAACGATTCCATACGTTCAAAGCGAGGGAATGCTGCCCTATTTCATCTATTGCTTTGGATGGTTGGCTGGGATTGCCGTTGTTATGCTTATTCTTTGTTTTATCGGGAAGGCCATAGAAACGACTTACCGAACCAAAGATGAATTTGGTAAAAGACTATCTTTTATCATAGGCATGTTATTGATTGTCCAATTCGTCTGGACGGTATTGATGACATTTGGTTATGCTCCATTCGTTGGTCTTACGATTCCTTTCTTAAGCTATGGAGGGACCGGGCAAGTCTTACAGTTCGCC
Source organism: Cohnella luojiensis (assembly GCF_004564235.1). Lineage (GTDB taxonomy): Bacteria > Bacillota > Bacilli > Paenibacillales > Paenibacillaceae > Cohnella > Cohnella luojiensis. The sequence continues at coordinate 86,139 of NZ_SOMN01000014.1, read as the reverse complement.
ACCATCGGCCTACTGCTAAGCATTTATCGCCGCCGCGATACGATTCCAACCTCATGGATGCCGAACACAATTAACCAAATCAAATAAAAAAGGCTTCTCGCCATGGACAAGTATCCAGAGCGAGAAGCTTCTTCATTTTTACCTAGGACGAATGCGATACACGCATTTCTTATCGCCCTTGGCCAAGCAATCGGTGCGGCTGACGTCGGCCTCTAGCAAGGATTCGAACAGGTTCAGCTCGCAATTGCAGGCGTGGTTATATTTGTTCGCGACTTGAGATATCGGACAATTGTATTCGGTTAGAACGTATTCGTCGTCATTCTTCTCCCAAGTCGCCATATAGCCGTTCTCGTTCTGGATTTCGGAGAGAGCGGCTACTTTGCGTTCTAGATCCTTGTCCCGCATCTTTCCTTCATAACGATGCATGAGTGTCGTCTTGCGACGATCGAAGAGGTGGTTGACCATCGGTTCTCCTGCTTCACCCTCAAGTTCGGCGAGCAGGTCGAGCGCAACGGTGTGATAATTCTTCGGAAAATAGTCTTCGGCCTCGGCCGATAACCGGTACACCGCGGCAGGGCGGCCCATCGGCAGTTTAACCGTGTTGGATTCGATCAGATTGTCCCGCTCCAGAATCGAGATATGCCGACGAACGGCCATACCCGTGATTCCTAGCTGGTCGGTGAGCTCCTTGGTCGTGAGCTCTCCCGAGGTCTTGATCATCTGCATAATCTTGTTGCGGGTAGATAAATCCAGTTCATCTTTCAAAGCATAACCTCCCCATACTTCGATAGATTACAGGACTGACCCGGATGCAACTAGATCGTGTTCTTCGCATTCCGAGGAGCAATAGCCCTTTTTCTCAGACTCGCACGGCTCGCAGCTGAGATGTTGGAGATGGCAAGTATCGTCCGTGCAGTTCACGTATCGGTCAGTCGGCGTTCCGCAGTGATGGCATTTGCCCACGAGAACGTGCTCGTCGGTTTGGTTGATCCGCACCGATACGCGCTCGTCGAACACATAGCAATTGCCATCGAAGCCTTTGCCTTGAACTTCCGGGTCTTGACCGTAAGTGACGATGCCGCCATCCAATTGGAACACGTTCTTAAAGCCTTCGTTCTTGAGGACGGCCGTTAGCATCTCGCATCGAATGCCGCCCGTGCAGTAGGTTAGAACGGGTTTGTCCTTATGCTCGGCAAGGTTATTCCGTATCCAATCCGGGAATTCGCGGAAAGTCTCCAAGTCGGGCTTGATGGCGTTACGGAAATGGCCAAGGTCATACTCATAATTGCTTCTGCCGTCCAGGATGAGTACATCGTCTCTTTGCAAGTACTCATGGAATTCCTTCGGTTTCAAACGTTCGCCGCCATCCACGTGGGGATTCAGCTTTTTGTCGTAACGCAAGGTGACGAGCTCTTTTTTATGTCTTACGAAAAGCTTCTTAAAGGCATGGCCCTCGGATTCGTCGATCTTGAACAAAAGATCGGTGAAGAGGGGGTGGGCGTGCATGGCCTCCATATAGCTGTTTGTCTGCTCTATCGTGCCGGAGAGCGTGCCGTTGATCCCTTCCTCGGCGATCAGAATTCTTCCCTTAATCCCGAGTTCCTTGCAGAATTGTAGATGCTCCGCGGTAAAGGCTTCTGCGTCAGCGATCGGAACGTATTTGTAAAATAGCAGGATGCGATAATCTTTAGTCATGATCGATCACCTTTCTATTATGCAAGAATAAAGAATAGCGGAAGAGCAAGGAGGGTTTCCTCGTCTCTTCCGCTAAGCTATAGGTCATTTCATAGCGGGTAATAGTTGTCTTGCTGTATATTTTAGCGGTTAGTCCGGACTTAGTCAACATTAATGTTTATTATGTTGTCCAAGGTGGTCTAATTTTCACGTATCATGATATAGTTAAGGAAATATTAGGATCCAGAGGTGTGATAATGCCAACTTTTTTCGTGATTGTCCTCGTTATCGTCGTTATCTCATTTGCCATCGCGATTACCAAAAGCCAGAAAGCCAAGCGGCGGGGACCCGATTACTCGAAGCATTTGCCGCCCAAGGGGCTGGAGTTACAACCGGACCTGCCGCTTCAGACGACGGAGTCCAGATTAGAGGAGGGACTAAGCCCGGATTTCGCATGGCAGTTGAAATCGCGGATACAATCGAAATACCCGGAGATGCCATTGGCGGAATTCGATTGGAAGCTGTTCGAGCTCAAGCGTTATTTTATGATGACCGCCGTATTGAAGTCCGTCCCTATGTATAGCGATTCGGTAGACGACATTTGGCACGAAATGCTTATGTTCTCCAGAGAGTATGAGACTTTCGGCAAAAGGTTCATGGGAGCGCACATTCACCATGAGCCTCATAGCGGCGAGGCGCCGAAGCCTAACCCGGGTGAACGGGCATGGTTCGATTGGGTGTATGGGCATCTATTCGTCGCTACTCCCTACAGCGGTGCGATTTGGGGCAGCTTCTTCCGTTATCCGCTAAACGAATCGCAGATTGACGACTTTCGCGAGCTCGACGAGAGAACGCTCGTATCGCGCTTTTTCAACGAGAAGAACGCCGAGCGCTTTCCGGAGATTCAGGAAACGATTACTCTACTGATCGCCAAGGCAAAAGCACAAATCGCGCGAGCCGAGGATAAAAACGCCTACGAAGATTCACGGCCTCTGTTAGGGACTGCAAGCGCCATGCCTTTCCTGGCGGGCGCAATGATCTTTCACTCCGTTCAAAATAGCGGCGATTACGGTACTCATATGCAGCAATATACGGCGGATGAGCAAAGGAAAAACGACCCTGGAGGAAGCGCTTCTAGCTGCGGCGGGTGGAGCGAGAGCCATTCGTCTAACGGGAGCGGCGGGCATTCATCGGATGGCGGAGGGAGCGGTTCGTCATCGAGCTGTTCGACTTCCAGCTGTTCATCTTCTAGCTGCGGTGGCGGCGGGGATTAAAGTTTCATGCGTAAAACGGCGACCTGTATGTTCCCGACCTGGGAACTGCAGGTCGTTATTTGTTATGGTGCGCAAATGATGTGGAAAAATCTTGCTTTGCATAGTAACGCGCACGATTTACGTAGGAATGCAACTGACCTTGGAAGCGCTTTAGATTTATTATCAGAGGTGAGAATATTCCAAATTTTGAGGAGGCATTTTTTCATGACAAGCGGGTTTAAGAAGAAATCTCTTAAGTGGTCCATGTCCTTGCTTATCGCTTTTCTTCTCTGTTTCGCCGCGGGATTATCCGCGATGGCGGCTTCCGACGATCTTGTGTTCGATAACTATGACCGGTCCGCACTGGCAGATTTTGCAAGCTCTAATGCGGGAGCCCAATGGACTGGAGGAGACGCAGGCAAGAGCGCAACGCTCGACGATAACGCGCTTAAGCTGGAATACGGCAGCAAGGGTTGGTTCGGTACGGGCGGCGGCATAGACGCGAGCTCCTATAAATACTTAAAAATCACCATAAAAGGAGCGGCGGGCGGTGAAGGCGCGGATTTCGATCTCAACTATGCCGTGGGCGAGACCGTTAAGACGATAGGCAAGAATTTCGCCGACCTATCCGGCGCAGCGATAACGAAGGACTTCCAAGATATCTACATCGACCTCGCAGCTAATGAGATCGACAAAGGAATTCAGGCGCTTCACTTCAACTTCCTAGACGGAAAGAGCGGAACAATTTGGATCGACGACATTACCTTCACGAACTCCAATGGCGCTGCGGAGGAGGAGCCGGCCAAAGAGAGCGCGGGTGCTGACGATTCCGGAGAAACCGACGCCACTACGGATGATACATCAAGCGACAACGCCGGCGCGGAAGCCAATCCGAAAACAGGCGATTCCATGAACTTGACGCTTTACGTCACCATGGCGATGATCTCGGGTCTTGCCGCTCTTGCTATGGTATATAAGGTTAGAAAAGCTAACCGAGATTAACCGGGTTCGAATAGAAGAGGAAATCCGCATACCCTTAAGGGTCTATGCGGATTTTACTTCCATCTAGAGGGGAAAGGAGAGAATCGCTTGAATTGGAGAAAATGGAGCTATTATGGCCTGTTGGCTGCGTTTGTCTTTGTCTTCTTATTTTCAGCAGGGAGATTGGCCGCTTATTTCTGGGATGCCCAGCAGAGCCAAGAACAATTGCAAGAGGTTAAGAAATTATACCGGGCGACTCCACAGAACAATCCGCCGATCAAGACCGTATTCAAACCAGAAACCCAAGAAAGCGAGCAGAAGATAGCACCTCCACTACCGGCAACCGTGTCCGTTCCGGAGAGCCATCCAGACAAAGCGGTTATCCAAGAGAGATTCAATCCGCTGCTAAAAGTGAACGACGACGTGATCGGTTGGGTTCGAATCGAAGATACCGTAATCGACTACCCGGTTGTTCAGTCGGACGACAACGAGTATTATTTATTGAGAGACCTTCATAAGAAAGAAAACGTGAACGGCAGCATCTTCATGGACTATCGCAATCGAATCGAACAGCCTGCCGCGCATTGGATTCTGTACGGACACAATATGAAGAACAAGACGATGTTCATGGCCTTGCTAAACTACGAAAGCAGATGGTATTTCGATAACCATTCGATCATACAGTTCGACACGCTCTACGACGACAAGAAGTGGCAGGTTTTCTCCGCCTATTTTACGGATACGAACGACGATTACTTAAGAACGGATTTCCATGACGACGGAGATTTCCTTACCTTCATTCAGGACTTACAAGGAAAGTCTTTGCATCGCACGGATACCGAGCTGAGTGCCAACGACACGATACTGACGCTCTCTACTTGCTCGAATTCTAATGATGATGCTAGATTCGTCGTACATGCTAAGCTGATCGAATGACCCCTAGGAGTGATTAAGGATGAGTACGGAGTTGCTGTACAAGAAACCCAAGTCCCTGCTCAACAAAGGTACGGGCCTTCTCTCCGATTATAGCCATTCCCTAAACCCCTACGTAGGATGTTCATTCGGCTGCTCCTACTGCTACGTGCGTCAAATGCCGGTAGCGGCTTTCCGCAAGGAGGAGTGGGGAACATGGGTAGATATAAAAGTGGAAGCCGGAGAAATTCTGCGCAAAGAGATTCGCAAAGCCAAATCGAAAGGTAAAGTAACGATCTTCATGTCATCAAGCACGGATCCTTATCAGCCTATCGAGCACAAGGAAAAGGTTACCAGGTCGATGCTTGAAGTCATGCTGGAGGAACAACCGGATTTCCTGGTTGTACAGACGCGAAGCCCTCTTGTTACCAGAGATATCGACCTGTTGCTGAAACTTAAGGATAAGGTTAGGGTTAGCATGACCGTGGAGACGGATCTGGATGAGATCCGCAAGCATTTCTCTCCGTCGGCGCCCCCGATTGGAGGCAGGTTGGAAGCTCTGCGGCAATTGGCGGATGCCGGCGTAGCAACGCAGGCCACGATCGCTCCTCTGCTACCTAGCAGCGAAGCATTTCCTGACAAGCTAAGGCCATTGGTTAACCGGGTTTGCTTGGATGACTACTTTATGGGGGATGGCAGCGGAGGGAGACGGACAAGGACTTTGGGAATATTAGCGTTATACGAGAAACTTGGATTAGAACAATGGTACGACTCTTCCGCATACCGGATCGTTTACGATAGGCTTAGGCGGGTATTTTCCGAGGATGAGATTCGGATTAGTCAGGCGGGCTTCGCTCCTTAAAATAGGAAGAGGCGGAATGGACTACATAATACGGGGTTTGGCGGGATCGCAATTAGGCGAAGGAATCTGGCCGCTCTGCGCTAATTTCATTAAGTAGTAACATTCCTCGCGGTACATATGATCCGGAACGAGCGGATTCAGGCGGCTGAGCAGTTCTTCGCTTAATCCAAGCTCCTCGATCTCCATCAGGAATGCCATGAATATGGACATTTCCATCTTTACTTCGGAATGAAAACGCGGGATAACAGGGTAATTTTGGTTCATCGTTCGCAAATATCCGGTTAACTCGATGGCTTTTAGATAAAATTCGTTGAAATGCTTCTCGAAAGCTTCGCTTTTCTTGATGAGGCGTTTCTCTACCGCGTCCAGATCCATGGCAATTGCTGCCGCATGTCCGGAAGCATCCGGCAACCAAAGCAGGTCGTGATGCAGCGAATGGTATCGCGGAACTGGATTGCCGCGTACTAGCTCCTCCAATATGTTCTTATACTCATCCAGTTCATTTACCATGTGATTAAAGAAGGTTGGAGTAAATCCGATAGAAACTTTTCCTAGTAAAAGCCGTTCCAATAAGCTGAGTTTGAAGGAGCGAAGACTTAGTGTAGCTTGCAAAGCCGCTGCGTTTAGTTCGTCTAACTGAACGGAATCCGTTATGGCTCTCGCTCGTCCGAGCAGTTGATCGAAAAGTAAGATGAATCGTTCCGCCGTTTGCGCGTCCGGCTGCTCTTTTGGCGATAAGGCATTATAAATAAACCTGGAGTGGTCACCCAATATTTGCAGCCAAAATCGGTGCTCGAATAAGGCCTCTTGGTTCAACTATCATCAGTCCCTCCGAAACGTCGATAGTTGAATATATACTGCTGCTGCGAAATGAATATTACAGGAGGTTGGAATGAAGAACGGAGATCGGATGGGCACCCATTCGATCTCCGTTTAGGGAGGATGTGTGATCCGATATGCAAAGTGGTACAGGTGTACAAGCCGTACAAGCCTTGGTAATCGCAGTAACAAAAGTAAGGTAAACGTGGCAAACGTTGAAGATACAGGTAAAAGCAATAGTAAAAGTAATGGATACCATAGAAATTTCTGGGATAGTCAGTGCTTAAATAAAGATAATCCATGGGATAGAATTAATTCGGATACGAAAAGCTGCTGGAACAGCCGTTTTCTAGACTGACAAATCTAATATGTAAGATGGTGGAAGTCGACATCTGTCGGCTTCTTTGCTTTATTAGGTTGGAATAATTGCTTCCCCCTTCGTGATCGTGTACCATTTAAATATTCATGAAAGGAACGTGATATCCAAATGGAAATGATGAATAACATTAAATTAACTTCTTTATCGAGCAAAGGAGGCTGCGGTTGCAAAATTGGACCCGCCGATTTAATGGAAGTGTTACGCAATCTTCCCCCGGCTCAACCCAATCCGGACTTGCTCGTCGGATTGGATACGAGCGACGATGCGGGAGTTTACCGGTTAAGCGATGAATTAGCTCTTGTTCAAACCGTCGATTTCTTCACTCCGATCGTCGATGATCCTTATGATTTCGGACAGATAGCAGCGGCGAACGCGATCAGTGATATCTATGCCATGGGCGGAAAGCCTTTAACCGTATTAAATATTGTAGCCTTTCCTATCTCGACATTGGACAAGCGCGTTCTCTCCGAAATCTTGCGAGGCGCAGCGGATAAGGTTCGGGAAGCTGGTGCCACGCTAGTCGGAGGCCATTCCATCGATGACAAAGAGCCCAAGTTCGGCCTGGCCGTTACAGGTCTCGTTCACCCCGAGAAAGTGCGTACGAATGCCGGCGCGAAACCCGGGGATCGCTTGATCTTAACGAAACCGATCGGAGTGGGCATCTTGACAACTTCGATCAAGAAAGATCAGTTATCGCAAGAAGAGACGAAGCGCCTCACCAGCGTTATGGCCACGTTGAATAAAACGGCCGCGGAGATTATGGAACCGTATCCCGTACACGCTTGTACGGATGTGACGGGGTTCGGATTAATTGGACATGCCTTAGAGATGGCCAAAGGCAGTAAGGTAGGCGTAAAGATCCATCATAAAGCCGTGCCGCTGCTGCCTAGGGTAAGAGAGCTCGCGGAGAGCGGATTCGTACCCGGCGGAACGAAAAATAATTTCGCTCATGTACAGAACGATGTCACCTTTCCGGATGAGATGGATCAAACGGGGCGATGGATTCTTTGCGATGCCGTAACTTCGGGAGGACTGCTGATTTCGGTTGCGGGAGATCAATCGGATTCCTTACTGCAAGAGCTGAAGGAAGCCGGAGTTGAAGCGAGCTTAATCGGCGAGATTACTCAAGACCATCCAAGTCGCGTAACGATAACAGCTGAAGATTGATAAAGGGGCACATCTATGTTTCAGGATTTAAAGCAAGATGAACTGTCGGCGCTGCGCCAGAAGAAGGAACTCGTTACGATCGATGTCCGAACTCCATCCGAATATGACGATGCAACCATTCCGGGCAGCTTGAATATTCCATTTTTCGATGATGAAGAACGTGCCGAGATCGGTACCCTATATAAGCAAGTCAGTGTCCAAGCAGCATCGGAGCGAGGCCTTGAGATTGTTTCCGCTAAGCTGCCGGCTTTCATCAAGCAGTTCTCGCGGATACCCGGTAAGAAGGCGGTATTCTGCTGGAGAGGCGGCATGCGCAGTAAAACAACCGCAACGTTGTTGTCTCTCATGGGAATTCACGTTTATCGTTTAGAAGGCGGGTATCGCGCGTATCGGCAAGGGGTCGTTAAAGCGCTTGACGAACTCGTCGTAACTCCTCCCGCGATTGTGCTTCATGGGAATACGGGGAGCGGTAAAACGGCCATTCTTCGTACTATGAAGGATCGGGGATATCCTGTCCTCGATTTCGAAGCGTTGGCCGGACATCGAGGATCCGTATTCGGAAACATCGGCCTGAAAGCCCACAACCAGAAAAAATTCGATGCGCTGCTTATTGACGAACTAGTTGAAAAAAAGGAATCCGGTTATTTATTATTTGAAGCGGAGAGTAAAAGAATCGGCAAAGTCGTCCTGCCGGACCAACTGGTGCAGAAGAAAGAAGAGGGGCATCAGATTTGGTTGGAGTTACCTCTTGAAGCGCGAGTCCAGCACATATTGGACGATTATCGTCCATGGGAACATCAAGAGGAATGCTTGAAATCTTTTCATCATATTAAATCGCGCATTCATACCCCGATTGCTGCCGAGATCGAACAGAGTTTGACAGAGGGTAAATACGACCGTGCCGTTGAATTGCTGCTTGTCTATTATTATGACCTACGCTATGCACATACTGCGTCATCTTATAACCCGGACAACAAGACGGTCGTTACAGCGCAAACCGTCGAAGAAGCCGTGGAAGCAGTGGAACAGATAATAGCCGCCCTCCATGTTTAAAAGTGCCGAGGTTGCGGAAATCGAACCTCGGCTTTCATTCCCTATAGCTAAGTCCGGATTATCGAGTTCTGCCGCCAAACCTTTTTCGTAGAAAACGAAAGACGAAGTAAATGATTAACCCCCAGAAAAGCAAACCGATGAACGAGAAGCCTCCCGTGCCTCCGAAACCGAAGGGATTTAGTAAGCTGCCAAGCAAGGTTCCAGCAAGTATTCCTCCGAAAAAACCGCCAAATCGGTTAGTCGGATTTGCGGGCGTTCGATTCACGGGAGCATTCGTATCTGGGCGCTGTCCTCGAACACCGCCAGTGTAGCCGCTTCTCGGCGATCTGAAGCTGCCCCTGCCGGCTCGGAAAGCCTTCGTTTGCCCGTTATCTTCATCTTGTACCGTGGGTGAAGCGATTACGGTGGAGACCATTCTCTTCGCTGGTAACGTAGATGTGGCGGTTGTGAAAATCAAAATCCCCATTAATAATCCCAATCCGATTGCCATTCTCATATCTTGACCCTCCATTCAAACATAGCTTTTCCAAAGCATGTCTATATTATTGGTTTTACATATCTAGAACGTTTAAATGTTGCGAAAAAGAGGTGGATGATTTGCATCTGCTAGCCAAGGAGTTCAGCAAGTTTAATGAAATTACGGTATACGATACTAACCAGCTTTATGGAAAAATGGGGAAATTTCGATGCTTGCAGTTTGCGGATGATGCGATACAAGGCGCGATAGACTTGAAGGATCCTATGCGGATCGTGTTAGATTACCAGAGAGCAATGATGCATTTAATGGAGTTAAATAATCCGTCGTTCGAGAACGTTTTTATCATCGGGCATGGGATTGGGAAGATCGCAGGCCACTACCCGGACAAGCGATTTAAAGTAGCGGAAATCGACGAGGTTGTCGTGGAAATCAGCAAGAAGTTTTTTGGATACAGCAAGAATAATGTTGAAGTAGGGGATGGGCGCGAGATTCTAAAGAATGAACAACCGAATTCATACGACTACATTATCTTGGATGCCTTCACCCACAAGGGGATCCCGCTTCATTTCACTACTTTAGAATTTTTTGAAATGACCATGGAAAAGCTCGGTTCCCGCGGAGTTATTTTCATGAATGTTATGGGAAAACCCAAAAACGATTGGCTGCTTAACGGCATTTATACGACACTCAGGGAAGCTTTTGCGTATGCAAAGGCTTTTTCCCTGCCGGCGGTGGATGAGGGGGATGTACGGAATATGATTGTAATGGCAAGCAACGAGGCAATCGATTTTAAAGCGCGGAATAAGAAGGGGGTTTTTGAAATCGAATTGGAGAAAGGACATGTCATAAGAGAATTTATATGTAAAGACCCACCATTCTACAAGAGGATGGCGGGTGGGATTGGTCCCGGAATTGTCAGTAACCGGCTTTAAGAATAATAACCAACAAAATGAAAAGCACTAGCGCAAAAGCTGCAGCACCCATTGCACCGGTTCCAGCGTAACTCATGTATATCACCGCCGCTTGTGTATTGTGATCTCTCATCACATGACATTATATGTGTAAGGTTAAATGCTTGGACAGTACTCTTACCTATATAAGTAATAAATGAGCCACCTGCCGTATACGGTTAGGTGGCTTGTTATTCATGCATGATATAAAAAAATCAACCGATCATAACCAGGATCGAGGCTGGTAATATCCGCAGGACTTTTGTCTTCCATAAGATTTGTGATGTCCACAAGATTTGTGATGTCCATGAGACTTGTCCTTATCTTTATGACAACTGCAAGACCACTTCTCATGCTTGGATTTGTCGTAACCTTTGCTTTTACCGTGAGATTTGCTTTTACCGTGAGATTTGCTCTTGTCATGACAACCGCAATCGCATTTCCCATAAGATTTGTGGTTAACGTAGAAACTAGGTCCCAAATTCATATTCACACCCCCTTTAGTACAAGGTATGAATTCTGAAGCTTAATTGCTTGTACAAATACCTGAACATATTAGTGTAAAAGAACAACGACATTTAAATATATTCCCGCATTCCGTTCTTCTTTAGCAAGACGACGATATCTTTAACGTCTTGCGCTCTATCCTTTGAGCAGATTAATAGGGCGTCTTTCGTGTCGGCTATTATCAAGCCGTCTATGCCGATCGTAGTGATGAGTCTTTCTTCTCCATAGATGATGGAGTTCCTCGTCTGGATACCCAGATGCTTGGATTTCACGATATTGCCGAATTCATCCGGAGGAATGATTGCGCCAAGCGCATCCCAGCTTCCAATATCATTCCAACCGAAATCTCCGGAAATGACCACCACTTCATCGCTTCTCTCCAAGACTCCATAATCGATGGATATATTTTGGAGATTCGGATATATGTCGCGAATGATATCTTTCTGATGATCCCGATCGAGATAATCAACGAGGGGTAACATCGTTTTATACAACCGCGGAAGGTATCGTTTGAAGTGATCTATAATTACCGACGTTTTCCATATGAAGATCCCGCTATTCCATAAATAGTTTCCCGAAGACAGGTATTCTTCCGCAACAATGAAGCTAGGCTTCTCAACGAATTCAGCAACTTCATAGACGTTGCATGGCTTGGTCAAATAAGCTTCGCTGGAGTGGGAGATGTAGCCATAACCGGTGGAAGGGAATGTCGGTTTGATGCCGATCGTTACGATTTTATTCGTTTCTTCGGCAACGGAGCATGCTTCGGATAGCGTCTTCTTGTACTTTGCCTCATCGGTAATATGATGGTCGGAGGGAGAAACGACCATTAAGGAATCGCCGAATTTCTGGTTAATGAACAATGCCGCGTAGAGGATGCTTGCCGCCGTGTTGCGCGCGATGGGTTCAACGAGAATGTTGCTTGCGGGTACGCTGATGTGCATGATGCTTTCTAATTGAACGGCTTGCGACGAATTGGTTACGACGATCGTATTCTCTAGCGGAATGACGCCGTTAAACCGTCCTATCGTGTCGTTAAGCATAATGTCATTGCCGCTAATGTTCAATAATTGCTTGGGCATTTCCTGTCGGGAAAGAGGCCAGAACCGCGTACCGCCTCCACCTGCCAGAATCGTCACGAACTTATGCATGGTGGATCACCGTATGTGCTATGCAGTAGGAGATGATATTTTCCGAACCTTGGTTTAGGTTCAATCCGCTTGGATGAATCCCGTCATAACAACCGCCAGTCTGCGGATCGATCATGGATTGATTACTGGAGTTGCGACCATGAAACCAGTCCAGGCATAAGTTAGCCTTATCGAGGTAAGAAGGACTCCCTAGATTCTCATAAGCTTCCTGAAAAGCGAGAAGCATCTCGCAAGCCTCGATCGGCTGTTCGTCATGCAGTGCGGCAGCTTCGCCACGCACAAGCCATCCGTTGCTTCCGATGGGTTTGAAATAACCTTCCCCCGTGAAGGTAAGCGATGCAAGGAAGTCCAGACTAGACTTCGCCGTATGCCGCAAATCCGTTCTTCCGCTTATACGCGAAGCTTTGAACAAGGCCCAAGGCAGCATGGCATTACCGTACGTGATGCTATCTTCGAACCAATGCCAATCCAATCTATCGTAATGGTCATATTGCAAAAGTAGACGATCAGCCATTTCTTCTACTAATTCTCTTATCCTTTTGTGCGGCAGGAAATGAGAAGCGGCATCTGTTTTTTCAGTATAGGGGTAAGGAAAAGCATATGAGAGGGAGTCTTTGGTTTCGAGTAAGTAACTAAGCCCAACAATTGCGTAGGCTATCGCTCTTGGAGAGCGCAGAGCGGCGACGTGGGGAAGGGCTTGATTAATCATATACCTGCAGCTGTTATGAAGATTATCGGGAACGGAGGGCTCTGAAAGCGTGAATCCGAGCGCCCATAAGCATCGGCCTAAACAATCTTCCGAGCCTAAGTCCTCCATGAAATTGCGGTTGTAATCCATGAAATTGCGAAAGCTTCCATCTTCGTTCTGGGCATGATGGACAAAGGATAAATAAGTAGTTATGAGATCGATCCAACCTTCATCTTCGCAACTCCCGTGCAGCATGACAGCGGCAATTAATGCCCGTGAATTATCATCGGTAGTGTAGCCTTTGCTGCGATCGGGTATCCCGAACTTAGTATGTTGGAAAATGCCGGTGTCATCCGTAAGTCTTCGCAAATATTCCGATCTCAATGGTTTAATCTTCACTTTCTCCATTAAATCACACTCCCTTGGATCGTATATTGGGTTTCGGATTGGACTGAATCCCGAATGATTGCGGCATATTGTAGGACAATTTGGTTCCATATCATCGTGCGACCGAGATCAAGGGTCTTTTGTTCCATCTGGTTCTTCTTGTCGGGATGATCCATGATGTCCAGAATGCTTGTTTCCAAAGACTTCGGATCGCGGAAATCGGCGAGCAATCCTCTGCCATCCGCTAACATTTCCGTTGCATATCGGTAGGGCGTAGAGATGATGACTCTTCCGTAACCGATTCCGTAAGCAAGAGTGCCGCTTACGGCTTGTTCCTTGCCCAAATAAGGAGTCATGTAGATGTCTGATAGAACGAGAGAATGAACTACTTCCTCTTGCGTTAGCAGCTTATCTACAAAAATCACATTTTCGTTCAACTCCAACCGAGAGACGAGATCAACTAGCTTCTGGCGGTACACTTCGCCGACTTCCTGTTTCACGACAGGATGCGTCTTGCCCCAAACGATATATAAAGCATCGGGATGTTTTACTTTGACACCACTCATGGCCTCAATAGCATATTCAATACCTTTTCCCAGGCTTAAGAAACCGAAAGTGGAAACAATCTGACGATCGGCATACCCATAGCGGGTTTTTAGCTGTTCCCTTGATTCGGTTTCGACGCTAGGGACTCCATGATGGATCATGCTGACTTTAGCAGCCGGAATTCCGTAAATCTTATGAAGATCCGCAACCGTGCTCTGTGCCATCGTAATGGATCGACGGCTTAATTCGCCAAGGCGCGCGACAATCTGAAATTGTTTTGGATTCGGAGCGGTTAGAACCGTATGGAAGATAACGATAAAAGGAATGGTCAGCCTCTCCGCAAGATCAAGCACATATTCTCCGCTTTCCCCGCCGTAAATACCGAATTCGTGTTGGATCACAAGGAGATCGACATTGGATCGATTCAATTCCAAAGCAATCCTAATGTATTCCCATCTGTGATTCTGATTAAAGCTCATCATCACTTTCTTGCCATAGGCGTATGTCGCGTTATTGTTAACGGCTACGACACGAGGGGGATTAAAGTCTCTTATCTTCTCTAGTTCATTCATCATATCCTGCGTGAAAGTAGCTAGTCCGCATTCCCGTGGAAGGTAAGTACCTAGAAAGGCTACATTCCTCTTATTTAACTTGTTTTCCATCCAATAACCTCCTCGAATAATTAAAAATTCCATTCAAAATCAATAAAAAAAAGAAATAAAGTTGTCTTTATTTCTGGCGTGGAAGCGAATATTCATTTGGCACGTAAAACGGTTGATATACATATTGATTTGATCGATGTGATATGATATTATAAAATATTTTGGAAAATTTCACCTCGTCTATAAACAATAGCACCCTAATCAATATCTGTCAATTTCGATAAAAATTGTACATCGGCGAATAACCGTGTTAAGCTTGTGACAATTCATGAGGGGGCTAAAGCAATGAGTAACACTATCCAATTAACGGATCGGTCTAATCTTCCCTCTTCGCACGTGAAACAACTGAGAAAGCAAGGATTCATTCCTGCCGTCGTATATGGAGTAGGGCTTACAAGTATCCCGGTTGAAGTCAACGGCAAACAACTGTTCGCCGCGTTGAAGAAAAATCCTAAAGCTATCCTGCAAGCTGCGATCGCGGAACGTGGTCAACACCCTGTTCTTGTCCAAGCGATTCAGAAGGATATGTTAACGGGGAGATGGACTCACGTAGATTTTCACCAGATCAATATGAACGAAAGCATTGATACGAAAGCTACGATTCATTTCTCCGGAGATCCTATTGGGGTAGTAGAAGGTGGTATCCTTCAAATTGAAGTCCACGAAGTGGAGATTCGATGTATGCCGGACAAATTATTCGCGGCATTCGAAGTCGATATTAGTAAACTCGGTATTGGTGACCAGCTGCTAGTTTCTGATCTATCGTTCCATGAAGGCGTTGAAATCTTAACGGATGCTTTAGTCATGTTAGTAAAAATTCTCAACCCGCAAGTAGCAGAAGTTAAGCCTTCGGCGTAAATGAATAATTAATGAGGTTAACTTAGCCCTCCCGATCATAAAGACGATCTGGAGGGCTTTTTTAGTTTCTAGAAGCTTCGTATAACTTCCGTGCAATGCGGACGGGATCTTCTATGATCGTGGAGAAATGATCGCCATGCGTTTTAACCAAACGGAACAGGCCGAGCCGAATGGACATATGCGGATGCCAACCATATCCTTCGCCTTGGGGTAAGGCGTTGTCTTCCGTCAAATACAAGTAGCTTTTCGGAATATCAAGCGAATAGAATTTCTTGAGATCCAGCTTCTGGAATAAAGGTTTCGCGGGTTCGGGAGTTATCCGGTTGTACATTTGTTGGGCAAATAAGAGATCGGCTAAGTTGGTGAAGGTCTCCCGAAATACGGGGAAAGGCAACATGATCGTGTCGTCCTTCGAAGCTTTCCTGAGTTGTTCGAAAGCCATTCTCGTCGGAGGGGGAAGTTGGTCCGCAAGAGACTCTCCGTCATTCAAGACGAATGCATTGAGGAATACTAACCGTTTGATTCGATCGGGGATCTGTTCCGTGACTTTCTGGATGACCGTGCCGCCAAAGCTATGCCCAACGAGAATAAAGTCCCGCAATTGGTGGGACGTAATATAATCCGTAACCGATTGGGTAATCATTTCATGAGTCACGCCAACGGTCGGGTTTCCTCCATGGCCGGCGTACTCAGGAACGTATACGGCGTGCCCCTGCCTACGCAATTCCGCGGCTACGCCATCCCAAAAACGAGTATCTGCCCAAGAACCGTGAACGAGCACGAAGGTGAGGGGCTGTTGAATGTCGCGATAGTAAACGTAGTAGCTTTGACCGGACCGGGGGTAAGTCCATGCCGTCCAAGGCGTATTTTGTTGATACATAATGCCCACATCCTTTAATATACTAGGCTTCAGTTTATGTGCATTTGCCTAAATCGTTCACTGCCTAGCGTCATTAAAAATGAGGATAGGCACTCACCTATTTCTGCGCGGATGAATATCTTATTTCTCATGGATCATTCTGGGAATTGCGGGATAAGTTTAACCAGCTGCTCATTCAATTCGTGAGTTAGAAGCAGGATATTTAATAAAGCGAATCGGAGGATCGGAAAAAATGAGTATCGACTTGATATGCACTATCGGACCTGCCAGTGCCTCCTATGCAAATCTTAAAGAGCTGATGTTAGGCGGTATGACAATCGCCAGGATAAACATGTCGCACGGAAACCATGAAAGCCATAGGGAAGTCATTCAATTTCTAAGGGAGGCCAGCAGGGAATTGGGTAAGCCGATTCGAATAATGGCTGATTTGCAAGGTCCCAAGATCAGGCTGGGTGAATTCGAAGGCGACGGCGTAATTCTTAAGGAAGGTCAATCTTATGATCTTCTGATTACTCCCGTAACGGGAAATAATCAGCGGGCGAATGTCGACTACGCGGGCATTACGAAGGATATCGCCGTTGGCGCAACCGTTCTGATTAATGACGGCGAGGTTAAGTTGGAGGTTACCGAAGTCGCCCCTGTATGGGTGAAAACGACTTGTTTGATTGGCGGGAAAATAAGCAGCAACAAAGGCGTAAACTTTCCGGGAACCACGTTGCACATTCAAGCGATTACGGACAAGGATCGCGAAGATCTGGCTTTTCTTCTCGGTGAAGGAGTCGATTTGATCGCTTGCTCCTTTATTCGCCGTTCCGCTCATTTGGAAGAGATCAGGGAGGTATGCCGATCATTAAGCGGGACCGTTCCGCTATTGGTCGCCAAGATCGAAACGTTGGAAAGCGTAAAGAATTTCAGGGATATCGCCGCTCATTCGGAAGGAATCATGATTGCAAGGGGAGACCTCGGCGTCGAACTCCCCTTCGAACAAGTTCCGCTCATTCAGAAAACTCTTTTAAAGGAATGCAAGGCATCCGGAACTTATGTCATCACGGCAACGCAAATGCTTCAGTCCATGATCGAGCATCCGGTTCCCACGCGAGCGGAAGTAACGGATATCTTTCAAGCCGTGCAAGATGGCACGAACGCAGTGATGCTTTCCGCCGAAAGCTCCGTAGGCAAATTTCCTATCCAATCCGTCCAAGTTCTGAGCCGCGTTGCTTTATTTGCCGAGGGTGTTGATCGGGAGGAGAACTTTACTCTGGAAAGCTTATATTCACGGTTCCCGTTCAACGTGAATTCTTGATTATCCCTTTACAGGAATATTCCTCACCTAAGGTCGCGGAGCGGATTCAATACAAGAAACCTCATTTTCTGAAGAACGGGAAGTACGCTGCGGTCATTACGCCTTCTAAGGATGCTGTAGCCTTTATGATCTTTAACGCGGAAGGTCTTGATTTACCGAAAGGCCAGTTCGAAGGTCCTCCGGAAAGAAAGTGGATTAAAATCCGCGAAGGACAATCGATGGACTATGAGATGTTGTCCAAGCTTCTTGTTCAGGCATCGAGTACTCTCTAAGGAAACAAGTTTAAGGGGCTGTCCCAAAAGTGTAAACTTTTGAGCAGCTTCTTTTTTATCTTGGACCAGGTCGAACTTGGTGTAGGAATAGTTGTTGCTACTATTAATAATTCGTCCTCATTTGCGCTAAATTGGTGCACGGAGTCAGCGCGGAGTGGCGTAGTTAGCTTTAGTCTAACTAAATAGGGTCTCTGAGTCGGCGCAGAGGGGCGTAGTTAGCTTTAGTCTAACTAAATAGGTGCACGGAGTCACATCGGCGGGGCGTAGGTAGCTTTAGTCTAACTAAACGTGCGCCTAGACCAGTGCGGTGTCTCGCAGTTAGCTTTAGTCAAACTAATTGCGTACTGGGGGCTAGTTTGAGGCACCGTAGTTTGCGTAGGTTTACTAATTGCGTGAGTGGAGAGGATTTATGAGTGAAGAATGGGCTTTCCCAAAAGGATAAAACTGATTAAGTAAATCCCAAAATATGAACAAGAAAACCTCCAAATCCACTATCAAAGTGGGGATGGAGGTTTTACTTTGGCTTGATTATTCATCGAAAGTGGGGGCTCAAAATCCAAATTTGACTTTTGAGACAGCCCCTTTATGAGAACGAATAAGAACCGAATTTCATGACATTGCGTAAGCTCGTCCAGATGTCTGGGCTCTCGCCTCCCATATACCAGTAACCGTAACCGGCGAAGGAATGTGTTTCGCCTAACATGACTTTAAGGGATAACGAACGGCCATCCTCCAACCATAGCTTATTAAGCATAGCTTTATCACTATAGTGCGCATAATATTGGCCAAGCGTATCATTCCAAGCCGTCTTTAACAGTCTTGTGTTCACTGTTTTGTTCTGTTGGACAAGGCTCCAGTCCGCGGAAGAGGTTTTTCCGGCTGAGCTTATCGTCCAATTACGCATATAAAGCGGCAGGGCAAGAATGACTTTGCGAGCAGGCACTTGCGTGAGCAGGGTTTCGATGCCTTGCCGAAGCCAGGGAAGAGAGGAGACCGATCCTGCTTCCGGAGCCCCGCCCCAATGCTCGTCGTATCCCATAAGGACGATATAATCTGCGTTTCTCCCCAATGCGGAGTAGTCAAACACCTCGGTCCAATCCGTGCCGAAATCAGGGGATACGTTTACGGATAATACGGCTGGAATGGCCCTCATTTTCTGAGATAAATCCTTGATGAAGGTCGTAAACGAATCGCGGTCTTGAGGACTCACGTTCTCGAAATCGATGTTCAAACCGTCAATGCCATAGTACCGAACGAGGTTAGTCAGCTTTAGAATAAAGGCTTGGCGTTGATCCGAATGGGATAACATCTGGTGGGTGATCTCCTGATCGGAATGGTTGCCGACCATCGCCCACACCTTCTTTCCATACTTATGCGCCCATTCAATCAGAGACGAATCGGTATGATTTTCGACCGTACTTGTCTTCCCTAGGTAAAACCAACGCGGAGAGACGGTATTCACGTGGGACTGTGCGACCTGCTGCTCGAATTGCTGGGTTGTCTGCCCATACTGCCAACCTAGCTGGATTCGTTGAGGAGGAGTCGCGCGAATCTGTTCGGACCAACCAGGTCGTGTCCATGCACGATACATCATCACGGCCGCTTCTTGTCTAGTAATGGAATCGTTAGGGCGGAAGTTCCCGCTCTCGCCTTCTATTATTCCGAAATGACTTAGTTGATAGACGGACGAAAGCGCCCACGAATGTATTCGATCATGGTCAAGGTAATTGGATTCGGAATCGGCAGGAGGACTTATCGAAGTCTGCTTCAATGCCCGGGTCATTAATACGGCTGCTTCCTCGCGGGTGACCGGGCGATTCGGCTCGAATAGGGTATTCGATGTGCCATGTGCGATGCCCAGTTGAATCGCTGGCTGTACCCATTCATAGAACCATGCCGTCTTCGGCACGTCAGAGAAAGAAGGGATCGCGCTAGAGACGGGAGAAATCCCGAGCAAGCGGTCAAGCAATGCGACAAGCTCGGCCCGCGTAATGGGTTTAGCAGGCTCGAAGTTGCGTCCTCCCGTTCCGGAAATGAGCTTTAATTTCGATAGATTTATGATCGCTTCCGTAGCGAAGTTCTGGGTAATATCGTCGAATGGCAGACGGATATCGGCTGCCGCAGCGCGATGCATTTGTATGGTGAATGTAAAGCATAAAATAAGGGCAACCATCGCTCTTCCGATGGCATAGATGCGCTTCATTTCTCTTGCAACTCGCTTTCCGATTGTAATTGAGTAGAGTTCACTCACTCTATCCTATTCTATTAGCGGGACAATACCCATCTTCAATTATTGGTAATAGGGGAGTCTATTTTAACAAAAAACGCAAACTCCGATAATATCTGCCGAATAGCCGGGAGGTATGATATATTTGTTGTGGGATCGTTCCCATATTAAGTCAATCATGTCACAACCAAAGGAGACTATATGCTTCTTTACATTACCGGGCAGGTTACCCCGGACGACTCCCGACAACATTTCGCTCACCGGTTTAACCTGGATCATCCAACCGCAAAAATATGGATCAGGTTCAATTATAGTCCCAAAGTTCTTGAAGATAACGAACGCGCCAAACCATTGATTATGGCGGGAATTGATTTATATTCCGCTCCGGAACAAAAGCAGCTGCTTCAGGGCGGCTGGGAACGTTATCTGCCTTTAACCAATCTGATTACCGTTTCGGTGGATGATCCCGAAGGCAACAGAGGAGCGTGTCACCGGCACGATCCGGAGCAGTTGTTGTTCCTTGCGGAGCGGGATTCCTCGCCAGGATTGACGAAGGGCCGGATGGTTGCAGGAATATGGAGCGTAACGCTCAGTTTACACTCCATTGTAACGGAACAGTGTTCTTATCATCTTACGGTTTGGGCATCGGAGGAGGAAACGTAATGTATTGGTTAGCCTGCGAACTCCACACCCATACCTATCATAGCGACGGCAGACAAACCTTAAGCGAGCTCGCCGAAGGCTCGGCAAAGCTGGGCTTCGAATGCATCGCGCTAACTGATCACAATACGTTGTCCGGTATCGAGGATCGCGAGAAAGTCGAACGGGAATGGGGCGTAACCATTATTCCGGGCATGGAATGGACAACGTTCCACGGTCACATGCTTACGCTCGGCTTACAAGAGTTCGTGGATTGGCGTACGTCCGAACCGCACAACATCTACAAGGGAATATCCGAAGTTCACCAGAAGGCGGGGCTTGTAGGTATGGCCCATCCCTATCGAATAGGAAGTCCCATCTGTACCGGCTGTTATTGGGAGTATGAAATTCAGAATTGGGACGACATCGATTATATCGAAGTATGGTCGGGCACGTTTCCTTCCATTAAGACGGATAATCTTCGCGCTTTCTCCTTATGGACTGACCGACTGAACGAAGGCTGCCGAATCGCTGCTACATCCGGTCGCGATTGGCATGCGCAAGTCGCGACGGAGGAACCCGTATCCGTCACTTATCTCGGCCTTCGTGCGGATAAGCCAAATGAGATGAAGCAGATTGCTCAAGACGCAGTTCATGCGCTGCGCCACGGAAGTGCTGTCGTGACGATTGGACCGCTAGTAACAATGGAAGTTGAATCGGCCAGCTCGCGGTTCGGAATCGGCGATAGTGTTCCGGCTCCCGGGTCCGATCACAATGAACGTTTCGGCGGGTATTGGGGCCATGTAAAAACGGTTTTTTCAAATAGGCAAGGATTGTGGGAGCTCCCTGAACAGAAATTTGCGCTAAAGATTATAGGAAATGCGGGAATGGTGGCCGAACGATCCGTCGGAGCGGAGGATGAGGTTTATCGAATGAACATCCCGGAAGGCGGACTACTCTGGGTTAGGGCTGAATTATGGGGAACCGTTCACGGAGCAAGAGCACTTATCGCATTTACGAATGCCATTTATTTCAATGAGGGGAGAGGTAACGAGTGAAGAGCTTCCCGCTGATTACCGCTCATACCGGGTGTATGGACACGCCTACGAACTCGCTGCTATCGATCGAAACCGGGATTTCATACGGGGCAGACATTATCGAAGACGACATTCACGTCACGCGAGACGGCATCCTCGTGCTTTCCCATGACGATACGGTTCGCTTGGAGAACGGGACCGAGAGCCGGATTTCCGGAATGACCTTCAATGAGCTGCGCGATGGAGTGTCAACGCTAATACCAACGCTGGAACAGGCCTTGGAGCTTGTACGCAATGCCGGAAAAATCATGAACCTGGATCTGAAGACGGACTTGTGCATCGCGCCGGTATCCGATTTAGTCGAAAGGCTCGGCTTGCACGACCAAGTTTTCCTAACGGGATGCGAATACGAATCGGCACGTAAGGCCCAGGAACACAACCCTAGATTATTCAAGCTTCTCAACGCGGATGTCCGGATTTTTAAGACCTTGAGCTATACGGATGCCATCCGAAAAACATGCGATCACGCGAGAAGCGCCGGATGCTTGGGACTGAATATGCCCTATCAACTGGTTCAACCGCCGTTACTCGAGATAGCGGCCGATTACAGCTTGCCCGTATACATCTGGACAGTAAATGAAGAGGGTCAGATCAAACGATTCGCCGAGATGGGCGTTCGCTCGATAACGACCAAGAATGTTGCCGCCGCGGCAAGAGTGAAGCGGGAGGTAACGGGAATTGGCTTATAACATCAAAGAAATCGCTTTGCGCGTCGGCGTTTCCAAGTCGACGGTTTCTCGGGTCATCTCCGGTAAAGGTTATACCAGTCCGGAAGTACGCGAGCGCGTGCTCAGCGTCGTCGAGGAATTGAAGTACAAGCCGAGCGCGGTGGCGAGGGCAATGGTTTCCCAACGAACGAACAATATAGGCGTCATCATTTATCGTGATCAGCAACCGATCGTTTCCCATCCGATATACGGTAAAATCGTCGATTCCATTCTAGTGGCCGCCCAAGCCATGGGATACTCCGTTTACCTTGCCACGGACCGAGGGATGTCGCTGAGTTCCACCGACTTCATGATGGAGAAGCGGGTCGAAGGATTGATTCTGATCAGCCGATTGCGACAGAACGTTATCGAATACGTCAAGAAATTCAATATTCCTTATCTGATGGTAAATGGTTCGACGGACGATCCGGAGGTGATGCATTTCGTGAGCATGGATGAGGAAGGAGGGAGCCACGCGGCCTCTTATCTTTATCAACTGGGTCACCGCAACTTTTTTGTAATCGCCGGTCCGCAGGAGCATAGAAGCCATAATTTGCGACTCAGAGGATTCCAGGAAAGCATGGAACGAATGGACGAAAATATCGAGATGAGCGTTTATTACTCCCCCGAATCAAGCTTTGAGCAAGGGTACCGTCTTCTGGAAGAGCAATGGGATTATTTTATCGGACAGGGCTTTACCGCTCTATTCGCGACCAACGATATGATGGCGCTTGGCGCGATGAAACTTCTGCAGCAACGATCCGTCCCAATCCCCGGACAGGTTGCGGTGATGGGCTTTGACGATATCGAATATGCCGCCATGTATTCGCCTTCGCTAACGACCATCAAAGTGGATAACAGCAAGATCGGGCACGATGCGGTTGTGATGCTGGACCGTTTAATCAAGCAAGAAAAGGTTTTGTCCAAGCTTAACGAATATACGAGCGAGCTTGTCATCCGAGAGTCGACTTAAATTGTGCGCGGAGGGAGATGAATCATTGCATGTTATGGTATTTCCGAGCAATCGGAACTCGCAAAATCATCGAGTTTCTGCTTCTGATCGTGTTTATCGTGTTCTTCGTCAGTCCCTTATTGAACTTGGTCGTTCTGGCTTTTAGCGGAAAATGGACTTATCCCGATTTGTTGCCTCACCAGTGGTCGTTGCAGTGGTGGAAATTCGTGCTTCAAGAGGATGAAATCGCTAAATCGATTGGACTATCATTCTTGATAGCCGCATTGGTTACGGCTTTGTCCATTGTGCTGTGCATTCCAGCAGCTTACGCATTTGCGCGCATCAGGTTTCCGCTCAGCAAAGTATTCCTTTTCTCCTTCTTGCTTACGCATGCTTTTCCGAAAATGGGGCTGTACGTATCGATTGCCGTCCTCTTCTATAAATTGGGACTTATGAATACGCTGCTCGGTGTCGTGCTGGTTCACATGATCAATGTCCTGATGTTCATGACCTGGATCCCAACGGCCGCCTTCCGCAACGTTCATTCGGCGCAAGAGGAATCCGCCCGGGACGTAGGAGCGTCACCGTTTCGCGTGTTCCGAAGCATTACGTTGCCGATGGCATTGCCCGGTATTATCGTGGCTTCCGTCTTTACGTTTCTTAACTCTCTGGATGAAGCTCAAGGTACTTTTCTCGTAGGCATTCCCGATTACAGAACGATGCCGATCGTCATGTATTCCATTATCGCCGATTTTCCGGGCAGCGCAGGCGCGGTGTTCTCCATCATTCTGACGGCGCCAACGATTATCTTGCTGCTCGCGGCCCAGCGGTTTGTGAGTGCCGATGTCATGTCCAGCGGTTTCCAATTGAAATAACCGGAGCCTTGATTCCGGAATATGGAGGAAATCATGAGCATTCAACTATCCATTCGCGATTTGTCTAAACGTTACAAAACGGGTGAAGGCGTGAGCGGGATTTCACTCGATGTTAACAAGGGCGAGCTCATCACCTTGCTCGGTCCTTCCGGCTGCGGTAAGACAACCGTGTTGAGGAGCATCGGAGGTTTTCTAGAGCCCGATTCGGGAGACATCCTGATCGAGGGTCGAAGCGTGGTCAAGCTCCCACCGGAAAAAAGACCGACTTCCATGGTCTTCCAAGGTTATAACCTATGGCCTCATATGACCATCTTCGATAACCTTGCTTTCGGACTCAAGATCCGCAAAATGCCTAAGGCGGAAATACGAAAAGCCGTCGAGGAAGTGCTTAATCTTGTCCGTTTGCCCGGAGCGGAGAAGAAATATCCGGGCCAGCTTTCAGGCGGTCAACAGCAGCGAATCGCCGTTGCCCGATCCCTTCTTCTCAAGCCGGCGGTATTGCTTCTGGACGAGCCTTTCTCCGCGCTTGATGCCAAGCTCCGCCACGAGATGAGGGAGGAATTGCGCGAAATTCAGACGGAGACCGGTCTTACGATGGTATTCGTCACGCACGATCAGGAGGAAGCACTTTCGCTGTCCGATCGGATCGTAGTCATGAATCATGGACATATCGAACAAATTGCCGCGCCTCAGGACATATACGATGCACCTGAAACGCTTTACGTCGCTGAGTTTATCGGCAAAATGAATTTCTTGAAGGGAGGTGCGCAAGAAGACAAGCTGGTTATGGGACGAATGGAATTTCCGAATGCGAAACGTCTATCGGGTGAGGTTGTCGTCGCCGTCAGGCCGGAAGATATCATCCTGGAGCCGGGAACAAGACAGGAAGCGGGTTTGCCCGGTACGATCAAACAAATGATGATACTCGGACATTATGCCGAAGTATCCGTCGATCTGGGCGATCGTGGCATTATTCGTGCTTTTCAGCCGAGGGATAAAGTCAAAGAGCTTCATTTGGGACAGAGTGTGAACGCAGCCTTTACTAAAGTTATCGCTTATTCGAATAACTAAGAATAATAGGAGGAATTCCAACATGTTTCATTTAAAAAAAGGTTTAACGGTATTGTCGGCCCTAGCTTTGACATTCACGGTTCTGGCCGGCTGCGGCAATAAAGCAGACAACGCTAATGCTTCATCCTCCGACGCTTCCGCTCCTGCTTCGTCAAGCAGCAATCCCGCTTCCAGCGCACCCGTTGAAATCTCGTTTTATTTTACCGGATCCCAGAACGTGAAAGACATGTGGGACACGCTCGTTCCGAAATTCGAAGAGCAAAACAAGGACGTTAAAGTCAAGCTCGTGTACATTCCTTCCGGAACCGGCGCGCAGCCGACCTATGACCGCATTCTAGCTGCAAAAAAAGCGGGGAAAGGATCGGGAGACATCGACCTGTACGAAGACAGCCTTTCTACTGTGACCAAAGGCGGAAAAGACGATCTTTGGGATAAGCTGAGCCTCGATTCCATCCCGAACATCGGCAATATCAATTCGAAAACAATGGATAATGTCTCCCATTTGGCCGTACCGTACCGTGCATCTGCCGTCGTTCTGGCTTATAACAGCGAGAAGGTAACCACCCCTCCGAGCACGCTTGACGAGCTTTACGAATGGATCCGCAACAACCCCGAAAAGTTTGCCTATAATGACCCCTCCACTGGCGGTTCGGGCAACTCGTTCGTTTCGACGTCCATATACAAGGATCTGCCCCAAGATGCGATCTACAGCACCGATCCGGCGATTCAAAAAGATTGGGATAGCGGGTTCGCTACGTTAAAGGATCTTGGTAAATATGTTTACGGCAAAGGAATTTATCCGAAGAAGAACCAAGGCACGCTTGATCTGCTTGCTAATGGAGAAGTGGACATGATTCCCGCATGGTCCGACATGGTACTGGAACAAACGGCTAAAGGCCAACTGCCGGCCACGACCAAAATGAAACAGATCACGCCCGGCTTTAACGGCGGCCCTACCTATCTGATGGTGCCGAAGCTGTCCGAGAAAAAAGAAGCGGTGTATCAATTCCTTGGTTATGTGATGTCGCCTGAGGCGCAAGGGATCATTGTCGAGAAAATGCATGGCTTCCCAGGTATCGAGCTTGCGAATATGCCGCAGGAGATCCAAGATTCGTTCAAAGGCGTATCGGAGGGCTTCCGCAGCTTTAACATTGGTGATTTGGACAAGGAAATCACCAAGCGTTGGCAGAGCGAAGTCGCGGCGCAATGAGTAAGACGATGAAAATGGGGATGCTGGGACTGATTCTAGTCATCCCCTCTTTTCTTCTGCTATTCGTTATCGTCGTGATCCCGATCGCGCTCTCTTTCGTGGAAAGCTTGCGGAACGATGCGGGCGGGTTCGATTTGAGCCGTTACCAATTTCTATTTACCGATAAGGCCATGCGTTCGAATATCCTATTTACATTGAAAGTAACGATCGTTTCTTGCGTGATCGTGCTCATCGTAAGCTACGCGCTTGCCGTGTACATGCGGTTCAGCTCGGGAAGGCTGGTCGAGCTGATACGCAAAACTTATATGATTCCGATCTTCATTCCAGGCGTGATCGCAACATATGGCTTAATTAACCTTCTTGGAAATCATGGCTGGCTTTCCCGGTTTTTATTGCTGATCGGGATAACGCTGCCTCGGATCATTTTCGATCAAAAAGGGATTATCATCGCCAACTTATGGTTTAATATCCCCTTTACAGCGATGCTGCTCAGTTCGGCGCTTGCCGGTATTCCAAACTCGGTGCTGGAGAGCGCTAAAGATGTTGGTGCCGGAAGGCTGCGCGTCTTTTTCCAGATTGTGTTTCCTTTATCGTACAAAACGTTCCTTGTCGCGGCCACTTTCGTATTCATGGGCGTCATAGGCTCGTTTACGGCTCCGTTCCTTGTCGGACCGAACGCTCCGCAGATGCTCGGGGTTTCCATGGAGCAAGTGTTCGGCGTGTTCCAAGAACGCGAACAGGCGGCAGCGATCGCATTCTTTACCTTTTTGCTCTGCTCGGTGCTCGGCTACTTTTATATCCGTTCTATGGTAAAAGAAGAGACGGCCCGCTTATGAGTCTAGAAGGAGGGGAACGGAATGATCGATATTTATACGAAAGAATTTAAATCGGCAAACGATGAACTCATGGATTTGGTGAAAGCCGGTAAAATTTCAAACTCGGATTACTACCAGTTTGCGATCCATCAGCTTGAACTGTTAAAAAAAGCTTGTCCCGATCATCTGCAGTTTTCGTCATGGCAGGCCGAATATTACCATCTGGACGGCAATTTGCGCCGCGCCGGCGAGCAGTACCGTGCCGTGCTGGATAAAGACCCTATCATTCCTCTTACGGATAATGACATCCGTCTTATTCATAAGTTCTGCCCAGTCCTACGGATGAATCCTCAAGAATGCTTCCCTCTGAAGGATTTCGTAGCGATTCACCACCCTTCATTGCCATTGATCGGGTACCATCTGTTCTGGGAAGACGATTACGATTTTCCGGACGACTACGAGCCGTGCGATCATGAAGAAGTATGGATCGAGTACGATTCCGAGCAAGAGTCCGTCACGCGGGTCATGAGCTTTTTCCATAGCCGCGTCATCCAATCGGAAGTCGCGGTGGAAGAAGCGAGAAGCAATGATCAGCGAGCGGTAATTAGCGTCGAATGGGGCAAGCACGGTTCATTGTTGACAGGGTGGGAGGATATGAGCGAAACGTTGACCGGGGTTTCGTTGATGGAATGGATGAAGCTAACCTATGACCACGTGAGCACAGGAGGACGCCTGCCGACGCATCCGTTAAAGCGTTTCTGGCCGCAACGATTTGAGGGTACTTTCGAGGAATACATTGATTTTTCCGTAACGGTCGATCCTCTGCAATGGCTGCAAAAGAAGCCCTTGATGTTCAAATCGCGCTGGGCGAACGCCGTATTGCACTCGTACTGCCTGCTGTATAATTTTCATCCGAAAATGGAGTGGCCGGAGCGATTTTAAAAATTAGGAATGAAACTAAAAGCAGCTTGGAAGGCTCTAATGGGCTTTTCAAGCTGCTTTTTCGTTTCCATATATTGTGCGATCGGCGATCCGATGGTAAACTCATTCCAACGATCCGTTCTTAACTCTACAAGACGAGACGCCAATCATTGCATTTTATCCATGAACCTGGCGGAAATTCAAAT
Organism: Cohnella luojiensis; assembly: GCF_004564235.1. GTDB lineage: Bacteria > Bacillota > Bacilli > Paenibacillales > Paenibacillaceae > Cohnella > Cohnella luojiensis. The sequence continues at coordinate 57,637 of NZ_SOMN01000014.1, read as the reverse complement.
TCGGTTTCATTCAGGAAGGAGAAACCCAGCTTCCGGCAGATGGCATTGGATGCTGGATTGTCGAAGGATGGAAAGGTATGTACGACTGCCTTGGGATCATCTGTACGGAGGATATCTAGCATCTCCGAAGTTGCAAGCGTTGCAATGCCTTGACCTTGAAAGTCAGGCAGCACACCCCAACCTGCTTCATAGACATCCTGTTCCTTCCATCGCCGTTGCCAATACCCCACGTTGCCCGCAGGCTCAGAACCGAATAGGATAACAAACATGCGAACCTTACCGGGAACAGCACGGAGGTATCTCTGGTGCCGAGCTATCACCGCTACATCTGATTCGGGACCACCCAAGTGCGCCCACATTTCTTCAGTGTTCATGCGCTGCAATAGCAACAGATCACCCTCGGTCCACGGACGAATGCTAACCTTAGGCGGCATCGGCTGAGCGGGTTGAATATCGTTATTCATGATATGTCCTCCTGTTTTTCGTACCTATTTTAATATAGATATTGTAGAACGAATGTTCCCTATTTTCAATCGAAAGGAGCTAGAGATCTTGAAACTGTCCGGTCATGAACAAGTAGTCGAGTATATGAACAATCTCGAACACCCCCTTAAGAACGAAATAGAGGAAGTTCGACAAATCATCTTAAGCGCGAATAATCAAATTACCGAACACATTAAATGGAATGCGCCGAGTTTCTGTTTTAATAATGAAGATAAGGTGACGTTTAATCTGCAAGGTGAAGGATTTATCCGACTTATCTTTCATCGCGGAGCCAAGGCTAAAGAGAACGTGGGGAAGGATCCTTTGTTTGTTGACAACACGGGGCTTTTGGATTGGGTTTCCGGTGACAGAGCTATAGTAAAGCTTACGGATATGAACGATGTGAAAGCAAAGAAAGATAAGCTTGCGGAATTGACAGCAAAGTGGATTGAAGCTACGAGTTAATAGAAACCGTTTAGATGATAGTTTTCCCTTATGACCTTTGCCATTGCGCATGGGTCTATTTATTTTATAAACATATCTTGCCGTTTGTTTTACAGACGTCAACCAACCGATAAAAAAACCTTTTCAAAATGCAAAGCTGGTGATAGTATAGGAACTAAATTCGAAACGTTTCGAATTTATGATGTTTTGGAAGCGCTTAATTACTTTCATAACATAATTTGAAACGTTTCGTATTATCAATGAGATAAGGAAGTGATCCTCATCACAGAAGAAGAGTTATTGGAGCTGGAAAGCCGGTTGTCATTTCAATTTTTCTGGGAAGAAGCGAACCAGGATCCGAACAGTCCCGGCTACGGACTGATTCGTGACCGTGCTCCCGGCCAGAAGGAGATGGCAAGCATCGCATCAATGGGATACGGTCTCACCGCCTATGCGATCGGAGTAGAACGCGGATGGGTCGGACGAAAGGAAGCCGAAGAACGTACCATCGGAATGCTTGGGACAATGCTGAACAACGTCGAACATAATCACGGATTCTTTCATCATTTTTTGGATATGCAGACGGCAAAGCAATACCGCGGATGCGAGATCTCGGTCATCGATACGGCGATTCTGATCTGTGGAGCGATCGCGTCGGGCGAGTATTTCGGCGGCGAAGTGAAAGCGCTTGCCGACCGGCTATATCGGCAGGTCGATTGGAACTGGTACCGTAATCCTGCAACCAACCAGTTTTACATGGGTTATCTCGAAAATAAGGGAGGCCATTTCGGTACTTGGGACCATTACGCCGAGCAGTTCATGATGTATTTCCTCGGAGCGGGTTCGCCGACCCATCCGGCAGATCCGGAAATGTTCTACGATTTCGACCGTTATGTCGGTTCCTATAATGGTATCGAACCGATCATACACAGTACGCAGGGCGCTTTGTTCGTCTATCAATTCTCGCATGCTTGGTTCGACTTGCGAGGCAAGATAGACCGCGATGGAAGAGATTGGTTCGAGAACTCGGTCCTTGCTTCGAAAGCTGCGCGTCAATTCTGTATCGATAGGGCCGGCCAGTACAGAACCTTCGGTCCGAATTCCTGGGGACTGACTGCTTGCGACGGACCCAAAGGATACAGCGGGGGCTACGGAGCAGACCCGAACACGACCGACCGCGATTTCGTCGACAGCACCATCCCGCCTTGCGGGGCCGCCGGTTCCATCGTGTTCACGCCTCGGGAGTCGATCGATGCTTTGATGCATTTCTACCACGAAGTGCCGCAGCTTTGGGGCAAGTACGGCTTCCGGGATGCTTATAACCTCGATGTTACGCCGACGTGGGTGGCGGAAGACGTGATCGGCATCGATAAAGGCATAACCTTGCTCATGATCGAGAACTACAGAAGCGAATTCGTATGGAATATTTTCATGAAGAACAAGCATGTTCAAGAAGGAATGAAGAAAACCGGTGTCGTTAGCCGGGAGGCCAATACACTCGCGTAATCGCGGCCAGGAGGAAGTAAATGAACATATCTATCGCGTCTTACTCGTTTCACGGACTGTTTAACGAGGGAAAAATCGACCTCTTCGGTTATCTCGAGAGCCTTAAGTACCGCTATCATGTCTCCGGGGCGGATATCTGGAACATCATGCTCACTTCCTACGAGGAAGACTATCTGCTGAAGATTCGCGCAGCGATGGATGAAAGAGAGCTGCATCTGGCCAACTTGTGCGTGGATGGCGCTCATGTTTGGGAAGCAGATGAGGTGCAGCGCAAGCAAAACTACGAGAATGCGCTGAAAAACTTACGCGCAGCGGAAATTCTGGGCGCGCAGACGGTCAGAATCGATATGGGCGGCCATGATCTAGCGATGAGCGACGAACAATTCGATTACACGGTGAAAACATACAAGGAATTTGCCCATCGCGCGGAAAACAACGGATACAAGGTCGGTCCCGAAAATCATTGGGGCACGTCGCGCGATCCGGCAAACATCAAGCGCCTGGTGGAAGCGGTGGACAGTCCGGCTTTCGGAATCCTGCTGCATTTGGAGAACTGGGATGCCGACAAGGAGAACGGGGACCGTCTCTGTTCTCAATACGCTTTCCACACTCATTTTGCCGCATGGGTACTGCCGCGTTACGAGGAAAAAATCAAGCATCTGATGGATGCGGGCTATACCGGACATTACAGCGTGGAGCACCATTCCAGCAAAAACGAGTATGTGGAAGTCGAGTGGCAGCTGGCCAACATCCGCAGGCAGCTCGCGCATTTAAAATCAAACTAATCCGAGGAGGCGGCAATTTTGGAAAAGATCAGAGTGGGCATTATCGGCGTCGGATTGATCGGCAAGATGCATTTGGATACCTATGCCGAAATCAACGGGGTTGAAGTGGTTGCGGCATCCGACATCAACGAAGCCGAACTGAAGAACGTTGCCGAGAAATACAAGATCCCGAACATCTACACCGACTACAAAGAAATGCTGAAACGGGACGACCTTGATGCGATCGACATCTGCTTGCATAACAATTTCCATGCGCCGGTCACGATCGAGGTCTTGAAATCCGGCAAGCATGCTTATTGCGAAAAGCCGATCGCAGGCTCCTACAAGGACGGCTTGTCCATGGTGGAAGCCGCCAAGCAGTACGGCAAACATTTGCATATACAGCTCAGCTTCCTGTACAGCAAGGAAACGAAAGCGGCGAAGACGCTGATCGACGCCGGGAAGCTAGGTAAAATCTTCCATGCCCGGTCCACCGGATACCGACGCCGCGGCCGTCCTTATGTCGACGGATACGGCACGCCGTACTTTACTAGGAAGGAGACAGCCGGAGGCGGGGCCTTGTTCGACATGGGCGTGTATCGGATCTCGCAGCTGCTCTATCTGATGGACCGCCCGGAAGTCCTCACCATTTCCGGCAAAACCTATCAGGAAATGGAAATCGACGAGCGCCGGAAAAACATTTCGCGGTTTGATGTCGAGGAATTGGGCGTAGGTTTCGTCCGCTTCAAGGATGGGTTGACGATGGATATCATCGAATCTTGGGCGATCCATATGAACGACTTCGAAGGAAGCAGCGTCGTCGGTTCCGAAGGCGGCATCCGGCTTCCGGGATATGCCGCGGGCAAATGGCAGCCTCTTAGCTATCACACCAACATGTGCGATATGGAGATGGACAGCACCTTCAATCTCGACGCCATGAATTACAGGTGGCATAATCTCAGGGACAATCCCGATGCCTATGATTCCTCCCAGCATCATTGGATCGCGGCGCTTCAAGGTCGGGTTGAGCTTGAACCGACGGCTAACCTCGCTCTCCAAACGATGCTGATCAGCGAAGGAATCTACATTTCGAACCGACTCGGCAGGGAAGTGACGGCAGAGGAAGTCTTATCGTTGTCCGAATCGCTTGCCGTATCGCCGTAGTAAAAATGGTTGTTGATTCCGTCTTGAGTCTATGGTAAATTCTTGGTGAAAAGCGAAACGTTTCGAATCAGATTCAAGCAGAAATGAAAAGGCTTACAAAAAGTGTAAGTGAATTAAAATAGGGCAAATCAAACATATTCAATCGATTATGTGGGTTTTGTCCTTGTTATATCGTAAATAAGAAAGCGCTTTATTTGTATGGATTGAAACGTTTCGTCTTGACCCGAGATTTGGGAGGTGGTGAGCCAGGCGAGAACGGCAAGGTAAAACCAAAGGCGGGGTTCTCTAAAACTGTTAACTGTTTTGAATGAGGTCAAAACGAAAAATAGAAGGAGCTTGATGGGGAAATGAAAAAAATTCTCGCATTGTCACTGACTTTGATTATGTGCCTCACGCTTGTTTTGGCAGGCTGCAGCAAGAAGAACAACGGTGCGGCCAGTGAAAGCCCATCGGCGAGCAGCGCATCGCCAAGCGAAACGACTCCTGCGGCAACCGAAACGGCAAGCCCTTCGGAATCCAGCGGGCCTGTTACGATCAAATGGGCCACTTGGATGGGGCAAGAAGATGTTGAACGCGTGATCAAAGCATTCGAAGCGACGCATCCGAACATCAAGGTCGAAAAGGATACTTCCGTTGATTGGCCGTGGAACGAGAAGCTGTCCGCGGTTGCTGCAGCAGGTCAGCTCCCTGACGTTATGTGGACCTTCGGCGTACCGTTCGCAGCAGCCAACGGTTGGCTCGAAGACCTGACTCCGTTCCTTGAGAAAGATATAGAATATCAGGAAGGCAAAACGTTCAAAAACCTGGACGCTACAGCCAACTATAACGGCAAGCAATACGCACTCGTGCATTCCCTTTTCATGTTCGCAATCAACCTGAATCTCGACTTGTTCGAGAAAGAGAACGTACCCGTGCCTCCGGTGACCTGGACGGTCGACGATATGCGCGACGCGGCCATCAAGCTGACGAAGTTCAACGAGCACCAGTTCGGGATGTCCGGAATCGGCGGACTCCGCGAGACTCTGCCAGCCCAATTCGACCCGAATCTGCAATGGAACACGTGGGACGGGGAGAAATTCAACTTTACCAGCCCGGCATTCAAAGAAGCAGTTGATTATGTTGACGGACTAATGTATTCAGACAAAGTTACTTACGACATCTACAAGCCGGAAGAAATCGAGCAATGGTTTGGCAAAGACCAATGGCCTTGGATGCTCGGTAAAGTCGCTATGCAGTATGACGGCACTTGGAGTATCGGCGGCAATTCCAAGAACGCTAAGTTCAAATGGGACATTCGTCCGATCCCATCGGCCGTAGGACAAAAAGTACCGCTGATCACCGATTATCTCGGCATGTCGAAGAGCTCCAAGAACAAGGAAGCGGCATTTGAGTTTATCAAATGGGTTACTTACTCCAAAGAAGGCTGGATGGAAAGATTGAAGCCGGAGTGGCCGCTTGGAAGCGTCCCGCTCATCAACGACCAGGAAGTGTGGGATCTCTACCTTAATCGCAAGGATATGCCGCCGGGAATGAAAGATCTCGTCAAAATGATTCCTGATGGTTTTGTCGACCTGATTAAATACCTGCCCGGCTACCAAGTCGGTCTGGATACGGTCTACGGCCCGACTTTCAAGGACATCAAGGAGAAGAAAGCGAAATTGGAAGACGTGGCGGCAGACCTGGAAAAACGCATGAACACCACTTATAAAGAAGCCAACGAACAACTGATGAACGCTGCCCAATAATTGCCCTGTTCTCTCCCTCTTCCAGAGGGAGAGAACACTTCTTTTACTCGCTGCCGACGACTCATGAATCTATCCCTGTAAGAGGAGTGAAAACCTTGAAATACAAAGCTCCCGTTATCATGCTTGTCCTTTTTTTAGTATTCTCACTCCTGACTCCAAACGCTTCGCACGCGGTCGATGACAAACCGAAAGACAACACCAAAAACCTGCTGGACGATTTGTTCGGCGGAGGCGGTTCCAAGGACGATAGCGAGAAGGATGGCAAAACGGAGCAAACCGATAACAAGCAAAGCGCGCTCGGTCAACAGGTTGTCGAGGACGACTACGCCAAAGTATTGGCCGAATGGGAAAAGAATAATTACCAAACCGATCGGTTCAAGGCGGTCATCCATCCGAATCTATTCCATCCCGGCACTGCCAAAGCTGCGTTGACACCCGCTTCCAAATCGAAGGGTTATGACGAAGACGTGTTCACCTGGAATGACCAGACACCTGAAATTAATTTCTCGGTAAACGTCCCTCAAGAAGGGCTGTACCGGATTCAAATAGACTATTTTGCGCTCCCGGGAAAAATTGCGCCTCCGGAACGGGGAATCAAGATCAACGGTAATTTTCCGTATTTCGAAGCGCGTAGGTTCGTTCTGCCAAGGCTTTGGCAAAACGAATCCGACCATTTCGAGAAAGACCAGTTGGGCAATGACGTTTATGCCAAACAAGTCGAACGATCCGCTTGGCAGACAGCTTACCTGACCGACGCCAGCTACCTTATCGACGAGCCGCTGCTCGTTCAGCTCAAGAAGGGCAGTAACACTATTTCTTTGACCTATCTTCGCGAAGCGATGCATGTTGGGCGAATTACGGTGGAGTCGCCTGAACAATTGGATACTTACGAACAATATTTGACAAAGAACGGAGCCGGCGGGAAGGAACCGGACATTCTTCTAGCTTATGAAGCGGAAATGCCTTATGTGAAGTCGGATTCCTACATTCAGGCAGTGGCCAGCGGCGACGTCAACGTAACGCCGCAAAGCAAATCCCTGATTGCCTTGAACACGATCGGGGCTGACAGCTGGAAACAGGGCGGACAAAGCGTCACTTGGAAAATCAAAGCTGAGCAAAGCGGATATTACCATATTGCCTTTAAATATACCCAGTATTTTAAGACGAACATGCCGGTTTTCCGGAAAGTCATGATCGACGGAAAGATTCCTTTCCGGGAACTTTCCCGATATCCGTTCCCCTATTCGGCGGATTGGAGCAACGAAGTTCTCGGAATATCGGAGGGAAATCCGTATAAATTTTATTTGTCCCAAGGAGAACATGAGTTAACCCTGATCGCCAACCCGTCTCCCTATCAGCGGGTTATCCAAACGGTCAGACGAGCGATGGACGAATTGGGCGTGCTCAACCTGGAGATCAAGATGGCGACAGGCAATACGCAGGACGTTAACCGGGATTGGGATATTATCGAGCAGATTCCGGATATTGTGGACAGGCTGAACGGCATCGCACGGCAGCTTCGCGAGGAGTATGAGTACCTGAGCACACTGAGCGAATCCAGTCCGGATGAAGCCAGAAACCTCCTCATTGGCGCGAAACAACTGGAAAGATTGGCCCGCGATCCGTCCACGATCCCCGTCCGGTTCGAAAGGATCTCGGAAGGCTCGGGATCGGTCAACCAGAAGCTGGGCGATCTGTTGCTCCTTCTGCCGCAGCAGCAGCTGCAGATAGATAAATTTTACGTATATGCCAACGAGAAGCTGCCTAAGGCCAAAGCCGGATGGTGGAAGAAGGTCATGTCCATGAACAAATCCTTCTTCGCATCGTTTACGACGGACTATTCGCAAATCAATCCTGCCGAAGAAGATTCGCTGCAAATCTGGGTAAATCGTCCAAGACAATACGTCATGCTAATGCAGCAGATCGCCAACCAAGAGTTCACTGCGAAGACCGGCATTAAAGTCTCGCTCTCTCTGATGCCGAATGAGCAGAAGCTGATTCTGGCGAACGCATCCGGGGATTCGCCTGACGTGGCGCTCGGAGTAACCGAGAAACTTCCCTATGAGCTTGCCTTGCGGGGGGCGTTGTCCGACGTTAGCCAGTTCCCGGATTATCAGGAGGTCTTGAGAAGGTTCGCTCCTGGCGCCATGCTTCCCTTTATCTTCGATAACGGCACTTACGCCATGCCGGAGACGCAAAACTTCTGGGTGATGTATTACCGAAAAGATATCCTTGACGCTTTGAAAATCAAGGTTCCAGATACGTGGAACGAAGTGCTCGGGATTCTGCCCGATCTGCAGCGTTACGGAATGAACTTCTACGCTCCGATCGCCGATTCGGCGGCGCTAAAAAACTTTAGCCTTACCGCTCCCTTCATCTATCAGCAAGGAGGGGAATTGTTTGAGGAAGGCGGAATGCGGACGGCCGTGGACAGCGAAGAGGCGCTCCAAGGCTTCAAGCTGATGACGAATATGTTTACGATCTATAACATGCCGCTTCAGGTAGCGAATTTCTATAACCATTTCCGGGATGGGAACCTTCCGATCGGTATTTCGAACTACAATACCTACGTGGAGCTGACGACTGCCGCGCCCGAGCTGGCCGGTTCATGGAAGATCGCTCCTTATCCGGGCGTTAAGAACGACAAAGGCGAAATTGTCCGTTGGGCTCCGGGGACAGGGACGGGAGCTATCGTGTTCAAAAACAGCGATAAGCAGCAGCAGGGATGGGAATTCGTGAAGTGGTGGACATCCGCCGAAGTCCAGACCGAGTTCGGCAACCTGATCGAAACCATTAATGGTCCTACCTACCGCTGGAACAGCGCGAACCTGGAAGCCTTCGGCCAACTGCCTTGGCCGGAAGAAGATCTTAAGGTCATAAACGAACAATGGAAATGGCTGAAGGACGTGGCGCACATTCCCGGCGATTATATGCTCGACAGGGAATTGAGCAACTCCTGGAACAAGGTCGTCATTGACGGGAAAAACCCAAGAAAAACCATTGAGGATGCCGTCACTCTGGCCAATCGGGAAATCACGAAAAAGATGGAAGAGTTCGGGTATATCAAAGACGGCAAAGTAGTCAAAAAACTTAAAGTACCGACTATAGAGGATGTCAAAGAGGCGCGGGGGGATACGCCGTGAAGGCAGCAACTAGAAAAAGCTGGAGGCAAGAACTCGAGGCCATGGTGTTCGTCGGGCCGTTCGTTGCTTTGTTCTCTGTATTTATCGTCGTACCGGTACTCGTGGCTATTTACCTTTCTTTCACGTATTTCAATACCGTTCAGGTTCCGGTATTTATCGGATTGAAGAACTACGTAAACCTTCTGACCCAGGATAACGTGTTCATGATGTACGTGCTACCGAATACGTTCAAGTTTTCCTTAATGGTTGGGCCAGGGGGCTACATTCTCTCTTTCTGGCTGGCATGGCTCTTATCGCAAATCTCGAGACGTTCACGCTCAGTCCTCACCCTCGCGATCTACTCCCCGTCCATGACGGCGGCGGTGGCCATGGCGGTAGTATGGCTCGTCATCTTCAGCGGGGACGGAGCCGGCTACCTGAATAATTTCTTGATAGAATCGGGTTTCATCGAGAAGCCGATCCAGTGGACGCAATCGCCCCATTACCTCATGTACATTATGATGATCGTGACGCTTTGGAACAGCATGGGCGTTGGATTCCTGGCCATGCTCGCAGGGATTCTGAACATTAATCCAGAGCTTTACGAAGCCGGATACATCGACGGAATCAAAAACAGGCTTCAAGAGGTTTGGTACATCACCATTCCTTCCATGAAACCGCAGATGCTGTTCGGAGCGGTCATGGCTGTCGTGGGAACTTTTCAGGCTGGCGATATCGGAGTCCAACTATCGGGCGCGAACCCGACGCCGCAGTACGCCGGGCAGGTCATTATCAACCATATTCAAGACTACGGCTTTATCCGCTACGATATGGGCTACGCTTCCGCAGTTTCCGTGGTGCTTCTCCTTATCGTGTATATCTTGTCCAAGGTGTGCTGGCGGTTGTTCGCGGAGAAAGAATAAAGTTACGATAGTTTCCGGTTGAAAGGAGAATGGAGATATGAGTGCCTTTCAAGGCAGCAAAATCAACCCGACAAGATTTCACAGAACCCAGATCAAATATTATCTGTTTTTGATTTTGCTTGCCGTGTTCATGATCCTTCCGATTATTTTCATGTTCTCGCAGGCCTTGAAACCGCTGAATGAGCTGTTTCTATACCCTCCGCGGTTTTTGGTGGAAAATCCGAGCTTCAAAAACTTTTACGACCTGATCAACGTCACCAGCGTGACCGTCATTCCGATGACTCGTTTTCTTTTCAATAGCATCGTGATGACAGCAAGCGTAGTCGTGCTCAGCATCTTGATCAGCGCCATGGCGGGCTTTGCGCTTTCCAAGATGCAATTCAAAAGCAAAAGGGCAATCTTCGAAGCGAACATAATCGCGCTTATGTTTGTTCCGGCATCCGTTGCCATTCCGCGTTACCTGATCGTGAACCAGCTAGGGTTGACGGACAACATGCTTGGCCATATCATACCGCTCTTAGCGTTGCCGGTCGGGCTGTTTCTGATCAAGCAGTTCGTCGACCAGACGCCGAACGATTTGATTGAAGCGGCGAAGATCGACGGAGCAGGCAACTTCGGCGTTTTCTGGAAGATTGTCATTCCCATCATCCGGCCGGCCATGGCTACCGTTGCCATTCTGGCTTTCCAATTGGCCTGGAACAACACGGAAACGTCCGAGATTTACATGAACAAGGAAACGCTCCGTACCTTTGCATTTTATATGACGACCCTTACGGGAACAGGTCTTGAAAACAGAGTGGCCGGTCAAGGCATCGCTGCCGCTGCCGCCCTCATCATGTTTGTGCCCAATCTTATCATTTTCATTTTCCTACAGAGCAGAGTGATAGATACCATGGCACATTCAGGGCTTAAATAGCCGAGGGAGGAATCATGGTGAAAATCAAATCCATTCTGTTCGTCGTCGTCGCCTGCATGCTGCTGCACCCTGCAGCGACTTTAGCCAATGCGCCGTATTTCACGTTCACCATCGATGACAGCGGGGAACCGATCTGGACGCAGGACGCCTATTTGCCTGCCGGAATCGTGGACGGATTCAATATTATCGAGAAAAACAAAGCCGGCGAAGACGAGAACGTTCCCTTGTCCCGACCGGAAGATCTATTCATTGACACTAATGACGAGATTTACGTAGCGGATACCGGAAATGCAAGAATCGTCGTATTCGACCAGCAAGGCAACTATTTGCGGACGATCGGGAAGGACGTGCTGTCCCGGCCAACCGGCGTGTTCGTAGACGAGGAAGGTATCGTATATGTCGCGGATTATCGCAAAGAGAAAATTTATCTGTTCGGCAAGGACGGCAAGGTTCTTAAGGAATTCGGCAAGCCGGACTCTACACTTTACGGAAAGAACAACCCGTTCAAGCCGAGAAAGGTAATCGCGGATAAGAGAAAGAACCTGTATGTCGTCGGCGAGGGTACGATCCAAGGGTTGATCCAAATCAGCCAGGAAGGCGAGTTTCTCGGTTATTACGGAGGAAATAAAGCAGGATTTAGCTTTATTCGCTACTTGCAGCGTATTTTCTATACGAAAACCCAGATGGACAAATTGAACAAACAGCTTCCGCCGTCCGCGACGAACGTCGCCATCGACAGGGAGGGGCTCGTGTTTACCAGCACCATCGCCACACGTACGAATGGCATTAAGAAATTGAACGTGGCAGGCAAAAACCTGCTCAAGGATGTCTGGACGACCTCTGCTTTGGAAGACATCACGATCGACGACTACGGAAACATCTACACCATCGATTCCTTCCGGGGCCGCATCACGGTATACGACCTGGAAGGCAACATTCTCTTTATTTTCGGAGGAAACGACGTAGGGAGCCAACGGCTCGGATTGTTCAAGTCACCCAGCGGCATTGCGGTTAGCTCGGACGGGCGGCTGTTCATCGCAGACAAACAAAGAAACAACGTCACCGTGCTTAAACCTACGGAATTCACCCGGATCGTCCAGGAAGCCATTTTCTATTATTCCGACGGCAAATACGTCAAGAGCGAAGCGCCATGGCTGAATGTACTGCGACTCAACAGCATGTTCGACCTTGCGCATAACGGGCTCGGAATGGCCGCGATGAAACAGGGGGATTTCAACAAGGGACTCGAGGAGTTCAGGGTTGCAAGAAACAAAACGGAATATTCGAACGCCTACTGGGAAATCAGGCGGGTATGGCTGATGGAGCATGTCTCCAAGTTCCTGATCGGTTTCGTCCTGGGCATTGCTGTTATCGCCATTCTGAGAAAACTGTACCGGAAATTCAACATCGGTAAGCCGGTGGTGGATGGCTGGAAATCGTTCCGAAACCTTAAACTCGTGATGCAGCTCCTGCATTCGTTCCGGATTATGAGGCATCCGGTTGACGGTTTTTACGAGTTGGAAGCAGAGAAAAAGGTATCCGTTTTCTCTGCCACAATTCTGTTAGTTCTGCTGTTCCTTGTCAGATTGTTCGAAATCTATCAGACGAATTTCCTTTTTGCCGATTGGGACGTTCAGAAGTTCAATATTTTCAACGAATTTTTGAGGGTTTACGTTCCTTTCTTTGCCTGGATCATCGCTAACTATCTCGTGAGCACCATCAATGACGGCGAAGGCAAATTCAAGGATATCTACAAAGGGTCGGTCTACGCGCTTAGTCCTTATATCCTCTTTGCCGGTCCGGTCGCCGTTATGTCGCAGGGATTGACGCAGCTCGAAGCCGTTATTTATAGCTTCCTATCGGGACTCATCGTCGCGTATTGCGCATTCCTCATGTTTATGATGGTGAAGGAAATCCATGGGTATGAAATCGGACAGAGCATCAAGAACATTATCCTCACGATCATCGGAATGCTGATCATGGTCATGTTGGCCTTCATCCTGTTCGGTCTTTCGAGCCAGGTGATGGACTTCGTGCATTCCATGTACCTGGAGGTGAAGTATCGTGTCCAAGGCATCTAAAACAATCGTTTACCTTTGCTTCGTTTCCTTGCTATTTTTCGGGATCGGACAATGGGTGCTCGGGGATGAGAAAAAGACGGTTGAACCATTTGCTCATCCTTCCCGGGCGGTAGACCAATCTATTCAATATAAGATCAACAGTTATACTTCTCCGGAACAGAAGACCGCCGCGCAAGTTGCGGCAAAGCCCATTCCGCCTGGCTATGAGCGGAAAGCGGAGAGCGCAGGACTAGCGCTATACGCCTCCAATGATATCCAAGGAATTCTGATCCAGAACAAACGGAGCGGCTATGTGTGGAGTTCCTCTCCGGATGAGAAGACGCTGGAGAAAGACCAGTTGAATACGGATTGGGGTTCCGCACTCCGGTCACCGTTCCTTGTTGAATTCTTTGACGAGAGCGCAATGTTGAGAAGGGGCAGCTACAAGTCTCTCGGCGGAAAGACGGCGGAGATCAAGCAGATACAAGGCGGGATTGCGGTCACCTACAATTTGGAAACCATCGGCGTTACATTCACCATGGAAGTCAGAATCGAAGATGATTCGCTCGTCGTCCGTTTTCCCGATGAATCCATCGTAGAGAAGGGCACGGGAAAGCTGGCTTTCATCCAGCCGTTTCCCTTCCTAGGGGCAGTAAGGAAAAACGAGATTCCCGGTTATATCTTCATACCGGATGGCACGGGCGCCTTAATCCGCTTCCAGAACATGCATTCCCAGTACGACCAAGCCTTTGACGGTCGGGTTTACGGTATGGACGAAGCGGTGGAATCGCCTGAGGACTCGTTCACCCGCGAGGAAGAGCGGATCAGTATTCCAGTGTTCGGCATGGTGCATGGGGTGAAGCAGAACGGCTTCCTCGGCATTATCGAGGACGGGAAATACAATTCCCGCATCACGGCCTATCCCAGCGGGCTTAACACGGAATATTACTGGGCGTCGCCCAAATTCATGCTGCGCAATGCGTACTTCCAGCCGACGAGCAAAAACATGGGAGGCTTCAATACCTTTCAGAAAGACCGAAATAAAGAAGACCTTCAAGTGCGCTACGTATTCATGAACGCGCTGGACGCCGATTATGTCGGCATGGCTAAGACATACCGAAACTATCTGGAAGGCCAGGGCGTTCTCTCGAAAAAAATCGAAGGGCAAGTGAACATCCCGCTGAGAGTCGAAGTGCTCGGCGCAGACAAAGAGCCCGGCCTCCTCGGGACCGATCTGGTTAAGATGACCTCCTTCAAGGAAGCGGAAGGCATCATCGATACGTTGCTGAAAGACGGCATTCCGAACATTACAACCGTATTCAGGGGCTGGGGAAGCGGAGGCGTCAACGGCAATAACCCGGACAAGTTCCCGGTTCCGGATCTGCTCGGAGGAGCGAAAGGACTAAAGGAGCTTCAGAAAAACCTAAATGACAAAGGCGTTCCGCTGTTCCTGCACAACGATTACGTAAACGCCCACGGCAGCAACGGCAACTTCAGCTCCAAGACGGACGGGATTCGTACCATTGGCAATCAGGTCCTTCGGAATTTTTACCGCGTTTGGTTCGACACCGAGAGCAGCGGGGACATGGACGTTTACTTCATGAATCCGAAGGTTGCGGCCGGGATTGCAGCTGACGACGCTGAACGGTTTGAGGAAATGGGCATCGAGGCGGTCGCGGTGGACAAAGCAGGCTGGCTCCTGTTTTCGGATTGGCGTCCGAAAAACAAAATGTCGAGAGGAAAGTCCGCCGGCGAATACGAGAAGCTGAGCCAGACCTTGAAGAGCAAAGTGGCTAAGGTTGGTTTCTACCAGCCGTTCGAATACCTATGGAAATATTCGGACCAAATGTTTGATCTCCCGGTATATTCGTCGCAATACATGTTTTCTACCGACACCGTGCCTTTCCTTCAGATCGTATTGCACGGCTACCGGGAATATTTCGCGCCGCATTTCAACTACAACGCGAGCCCGCGGGAATACTTGCTGAGAATGGTGGAATACGGCGCTTATCCTTCCTATTACGTGACGCACGACTCTTCCTGGAAATTGAAAAACACGTTGTCGAGCCATTTGTTCACCTCGTATTTCCCGGATTGGAGAAGCGATATCAAGGTCACGTACGACAGGATGAATACTGCGCTGAAGCAGGTCCAGGACGCCACGATCGAACAAAGAAACTTACTCGACTGGGGTGTCGTGGAAACCGTATATTCGAACGGTGTCAAAATCATCGTCAATTATAGGACGGAAAGCATTCAGCAGGAAGGCAAGATGATACCGCAAATGGATTTCGCCGTGATAGGAGGTGAGTGAAGACGATGCGTAATTTCTTCGCGAAAAGAAGAGAAATGATGACGGGTTACATGTTCGTTTCCCCATGGCTCATCGGGTTTCTGCTGTTCATGGCTTGGCCGATCTACTTCTCCCTGAATTTGAGCTTTCATAAAGTCATCATTTCATCCGAAGGCATCAAGAAAACCTGGCTCGGGTGGGACAACTTCAAGTACGCGTTTCTGTCCGATCCCAAGTATCTGGAAGAACTGCTGACCTTCATTAAATCGGTTATCTTTATGATTCCTATTATCATCGTGTTTGCCATGCTGGTCGCCTTGCTCATCAACCAGCCGATCCGCATGAAAGGCTTTTTCCGGGCGATCTTCTTCCTTCCGGTCGTCATCACGAGCGGTCAGGTCGTTAAGGAATTGTTCGCGCAAGGCGCCGCTGCGGCTCCGATCGTGGAGCGGTACGGCATCGTTCAGTATATTCAGACGAACATGGATCCCTCTTGGGGGGAACCGTTGCTCAACATTATCAATCAGCTAATCGTCATTCTTTGGTATTCTGGCGTCCAAATCCTAATCTTCCTGGCAGGCCTGCAGAAAGTAAACACGCAGATTTACGAGGCGGCATCCATTGACGGCGCGTCTCCATGGGAGATCTTCTGGAAAATCACGCTGCCAAGCATCAAGCCGTTCATTCTCGTCAATATCATTTACACGACTGTCGACCTGTTCACGAACTCGCTTAACGATGTCATCGAGCTCATTAAAGTGCACATGTTCCAAATCGATACCGGCTTCGGCTACGCTACATCGCTTGCATGGATTTACTTTACGGTAATCTTTGTACTGTTGCTGATCGTGGTGGCTATCTTTGGGCGCAATGACGATTACAACCCCAGACAAGCAGGGAGGTGAAGGCAATGAAGCTGGAAGCGACAACTTTCAGGAAAGCGGTACGGGAAATGGATAAATCCATGCTGATCCGAATCGGTTACAAGATCAAAAAGTTTCTTCTCGGTAAGCAGGGCAACGACGGCATCATATTCAAGCTGGTCGTATACGGACTGTTGATCAGTATCGGATTCGTTTATGTGTATCCGATCCTGTTCATGATTTCTCAGAGTTTCAAAAGCCTCGACGATTTGCTGGATCCCACCGTCCAATGGCTGCCTAAATCGCTGCACATGGATAATTTCTTCAAAGCGTGGGTGGTCCTTGATTTCATGAAATCGTTCGGTGCCTCGCTGCTCAATTCGGTATTGCCGGCCCTCGCCCAAACGATTTCCTGCGCATTGGTCGGATACGGATTTGCGAAGTTCGCGTTTCCGGGTAAGAACGTGATGTTTGCGCTGATCCTGATGACATTCATCATTCCGGTACAGGTGGTCATGATCCCTCTGTTCCTGCTGTTCCAGCAGTACGGCATGCTTGGATCGCCGCTGCCGTTCGTCATTCCGGCCTTGTTCGCCGGAGGAATCAAGAGCGCGCTGTTCATTCTTATCTACACGCAGTTTTTCAGAACCATACCGAAATCCCTGGAGGAATCGGCGCAGCTCGATGGCGCGGGGGCATTGAAAACATTCTTCCGCATCATTCTCCCGATTTCCGTCCCGGCGATCGTCGTCGTGTTCTTGTTCTCGCTTGTCTGGCACTGGAATGAGACCTATACGACATCGTTGTACCTGGGGGACAGCATGAGCACGCTTCCGGTCATGCTTCAGCAATTCGATCTGTCCTTTTCCCAAAATTACTCTTCCAGCCAAGTGAGCGGTCAGAAGGTGAACATCAACGAGTCGATCAAGCTGGCGGGCACGGTGCTGATCATTCTTCCGCTTCTTATTCTGTATCTGTTTGCGCAAAAATGGTTCGTAGAGGTCGTCGATAAGACTGGGATTACCGGTGAATGAGCATGAAAATAACGAAATCATTTGCGGCGGTCAGTTTGGTGGTTGCCTTACTGCTGAGCGGCTGCACGAATGCGGATCCTTCATCGGGGATGAAGTCGGTCGAAGAACCGCTGCTCGAGAAGGAAAGCCGGAGCAGCTTCGATTTCTTTTGGAAGGAAGCGAACACGGATCCAGCCAGTCCCGGTTACGGTTTGATCCGTGACCGGGCGCCGGGCAATCCGAGCTTGAGCAGCGTCGCATCCGTCGGCTTCGGACTGACCTCGATCGCCATCGGGGCCGAAAGGGGCTGGGTTTCCAGAAAAGAAGCCGAAGAGCGGGTGATCGGAACGTTGAAAACGCTGGAGCAGAACGCCTCGCACCGGAATGGATTTTTCTATCACTTTCTGCAAATGAGCGATGCGGCTAAAGCCGACGGCAGCGAGGTGTCGATTATCGACACGGCAATTGCTCTGAATGGAGCCATAACCGTTGGGGAGTATTTCGGAGGGGAAGCCAAAGAGCTGGCGGAGAATATTTATGCGAGGGTGGATTGGGAATGGTTCCGGGACCCGGCGTGCGACATGTTCTACATGTCCTACCGCGATAACGAAGGTTTCTCCGGTCATTGGGATTTTTACGCGGAGCAGCTCATGCTTTATTTTCTGGCCGCCGGTTCTCCCACCCATCCGGTTGACCCGGGCATGTTTTATAAATTCACCCGGCATAGCACTTCGTATGGCGATGGGGAGAAGTTCATCCATTCCTGGTTCGGTTCGATTTTCACTTACCAATACTCCCATGCTTGGTTCGATCTGAGGGGGCGGGCCGACAAAACGGGGGTCGACTGGTGGCACAATTCCCGTATCGCTTCCTTGGCCAACCGGCAATTTTCCATCGACCAATCCAAGTCTTTCAAAACTTACGGTCCCGACGCTTGGGGGCTTACCGCCTCGGATGCCCCGCGCGGCTATGAAGGCAGGTACGGGGCGGCTCCCTCCGGTATATCGAACGACCAGCATCTGGCGGACGGCACACTGGCCCCGGCGGGAGCGCTCGGTTCGATCGCGTTTATGCCGGAGGAGTCGATCACGGCGCTTAAGCATTATTACGGGATTCCGGAGTTGGTCGGTAACTATGGGTTGAAGGACGCCTATAATACTTCCATTACCCCGGCTTGGTTCGCGCCCGATGTTATCGGCATCGATAAAGGCATCACGCTGTTGATGATCGAGAATTATCGTACCGGATTCGTTTGGAAATGGTTCATGAAAAACGCTCGCGTACGGAAAGGCTTGGAGGCCGTCGGAATGTCGGAAGGGCATAAATGAAATGTTTTCATGTTATAATGGGTGAAATAAAAATCGGATTTCCTAAAAAATGGGGATAAAAAATGGCTACCATCAAAGACATTGCCAGGCTGGCCGGCGTATCGATATCGACGGTTTCCTATGCGCTGAATAACGATACCAAGGTCAGCAAGAAAACGAGAGAAAGAATACTGGCCACCGCTCGCGAATTGAACTATCAAAAGAACGGCATCGCGTCCGATCTGAAGAGAAGCAGCACCCGTACGATTGCCTTGATCGTCACGGATTTGTCGGGGCCTTATTATTCCGAGTTGGTTAAAGGCATACAAGAGGTCACATTGTCCAAGGGTTACGATCTGCTGGCATGCAGCTCGGTCGGCGGGGAAACCTCGACCGCCGTCAAGTTCCTGACGGAGAAAAGGGTCGACGGCGCCATCGTCCTGGCTCATAACATCAGCGAGGAAATCATCCTGCAATCCGCGAGGGCGAAGTTCCCGGTGATACTGCTCGACCGCAAGGTGGAAAGCGAATATGTGGTGAGCATCGAAGTCGATAATGAAGCGGGTTCCCATATGGCCGCGGAATATCTGATCAAACAGGGACACCGCGATATTGCTTACATCAGCGGCATGGCCATCAGCGAGCTTCATTTCATGAGAATTCGCGGTTATGAAAGAGCGCTGCAGGAGCATGGATTGAATTCCAAGAACCGGCTTCACCAGTTCGGCTTGTTCAACCGGGAAAACGGGTACAGCATGACCAAAATGCTGATCGCCCAAGGAAAGCTGTCCAGCGCGTTCATGTATGCCAACGACGAAATGGCGATCGGCGGCCTCATGGCGTTCAAGGAGCACTCGATCAAAGTTCCGCAAGACGTATCGGTAACCGGTTTCGACGATATCGAGCTGGCGAAATATGTCCGTCCCGCGCTCACCACGGTGCTGCAGCCGAAGTACGAACGCGGAGCGTTGGCCGCCCATTTGATCTTCCAGATTCTTGAGGGCCAGGACACCGAGCCATACTATATCCTCCCTACGCAGCTGGTCATGAGGGATTCCGTATCCTCGAAGGCGTAAATCCGGCATAAGCCGGAACGTATTACCCTTAATTCGAAACGTTTCGCCTTAGGAGGGAGTTCCATGGTTGAAATCAAGAACAAGCAAATTTGGTTGGACGGACGGCCGCAGATCATCATGTGCGGAGAAATCCACTATTTTCGTTTGGCGAAAGAAGATTGGCAGGATCGGATCGACAAGCTGAAATCCGCGGGGTTCAACGCGGTAGCCTCCTATATTCCCTGGTTGTGCCACGAGCCGGTCGAAGGGCAATTCGACTTGACAGGTCAAACGCGTCCCGAGCTCGACCTCGCCGGATTTATCGATCTTTGCGCCGCCAACGGCCTTTATTTTATTGCCCGTCCCGGCCCGTTCATCATGGCGGAGATGAAAAACGAGGGGCTTCCGTTCTGGGTGTACGAGAAACATCCAGAGATTGTGCCGGTCACTTGGGGTGGGCAGCCAATCAAGACGAAGACCGTCGATTATCTAGCCCCCGGTTTTCTGCAGGAAGCGCGAAGCTGGTTTGCGGCCGTTATGCCCTTGCTCGCTATGAGGCTTCACGGCAACGGCAAAGGCGGCAATATCATCGGGGTGCAGCTCGACAACGAGATCGGCATGCTTTCGTGGGTGAGCAATTCGCCCGACTTGACGGACTACGTACTGGCCGACTTTGCAGCTTGGCTCAAGAGCCGCTACGGCGAAGAGACTTTAAGCGGACGATATCCGTTTTCTCTTGAGGCAGAGCATGAACGCAAGAAGGCGATACAATCTCCTGCCGAAGAATATACGGAGGTTCTGCATCAGGATTTAGGTTCCTACATGCGGAACCGGTTTGCCAGATATGTGGCCGAACTTCGCCGGTACTCGGAAGAGTTCGGGGTAACGAGCGTTCCGTTCCTGATCAACATTCACGGAACCGGCGGCGGCAGAGGATTCACGTATCCGATCGGGATCAGCCAGTTGTATGAGGCGTATACGCAAGAGCCGGGTTATCTTTCGGGGTCGGACATTTACTTCGGAGACCTCGACATGAATACGTTCCAGGACTTGTATTTGATCAACGGGTTTATGGACGCGGTTCATCTGCCGGATCAGCCCTTGACGTCTCACGAATTCAATTGCGGGGACGGTAATTTCGGAGAAACGTACGGAGGTCGATACGATCCGTCCGCGGTCGATTTCAAGACGCGGATGTGCATCGCCCAAGGCAATCGGCTGATCAACTTTTACCTGTTCTGCGGTGGCAATAACTACCGGATGGATCAAAGTCTTAGCGACGGCAACGACCGCGTCGCCTTTACCGGAGAGCGGCACGGGTTTGCGGCACCGGTCGGACCGGAAGGCCAGCTCAATTACTCGTATCCGAGAATGTCCCGCGTCAACCGGACCATCATGGCCGTAGCTGACAAACTGGCCGTGATGGATGAGGAACGCGACGATGTCGCTTTCACCTTCATTCCAGACTACTTCATGACGGAGTACCGCTATCCCGGCAGCTCGAAGATGAAAGAAATCATAAGCAATCTCGAGGCCAACCGCTCCCATGGCGCTTGGGAAATCATGGCCCGGGCGATGCTGCTTGCCGGATACCGGTTCGGTTCCGTCGACGTGCAGAACAAGGGAATCGACCCTGCACGGACGCCCGTCATCGCGGTCCCTTCCGCCAGGTACATGCACGGGCATATCCAGCGGAAGCTCGCGAAGTTCATGGCATCCGGGGGAGGCATTCTCCTCTATGGGGAAGTTCCCATGTATGACATGGAAGGAAGTGAATGCACGATTCTGGCAGATGCACTCGGCGTTCGACCGGCGGGCAGGCGCACGGGTGACGGACATTATTATCTTTCCTTGTATGCGGAAGGCTGGGCGGCCCCGCGTCCGGAGGTCAGAAGCCATTTTGCCCAAACCTTCGATCATGGAGAAGCCGAAGCGATCCTGCGTGTATATGGCACGGATGAAGTATGCGCCTTCGAAGCGAAGTCCGGGAAGGGCAAGGCCGTTGTAATCGCTGCGGCTTACCGATGCGATATCCCGCTTTTCCGAACCGCGCTGGAACGGCTGGGAGCGAAGGCCTCCCTGACGCATGATCATTCCCATCATGGGATCTTCATGACTTCCACGGCTACGAAAGAGGGCGAGCGTTTTCTGCACCTGCTCAACCTGGACGGACTGGATAAGGAACTGCACCTTTACGACAATGGTGCACGGTTATTCGAAGGTCGGCCAATAGTTCTCTCAAGTAAAGACGGGATTATGCTGCCGCTGGGCGTGAATTACCACGGTGTCCAAATCGTTTATTCTACGGCAGAGATCACCGGCGTGTCGGAGGAGTTATTGACTTTCCGGCTCACCCAGCCGGAAGATGTCATCGTGCTCGAAACGGAGCGGGAAATTTTGCCGGACAACAGCTACGCCGTCGAAATGGAAGGAAGAACACAGCGGATCATTTCGAAGAAACACGCCAAGGTTGATGATTTTCTTATGGTTCGTTTCAAAAAATAAATCGACAAGGAGAGGAAACAGTCATGAAGATGATATTGAGCGAGTCGGAAAGAGCGTCGGGAAAGTTGAATGAGGACAATCTCATCATTGCGGCGGAACAAGTCCGGAAAAACGGTTATATCCTTCTGGAGGAAGTGTTAACCGAAGAGCAAGTGCTGGAGCTTCGTGATGCTTTTGCCCCGATCTTTAAGGAATACACAGAGAAGAAAGGCTTCAATACGGGCACGAACCGTGCGCAAATGTTCCTTCCTTTCGTGGAGCCGTTCTGCTCGGAAGCCGTAATCGTGAATCCGATCGCCTTGTCGATCATCGACCAGATTCTTGGCGCCGATTGCCGGCTCACTTATTTCGCGTCGGATACGGCGGGACCGGGCTCGGATTATCAGAATGTTCATTCCGATCTGCCGCCTCTGTTTCCGGAGCTCGGAGTGGCCTTGCCGGCCTACAGCCTCGTGTTGAACATTCCGCTGGTGGATGTGAACGAAGAGAACGGACCGCTGGAGATTTGGCCGGGCGGCTCCCATCTCGACCATGATAGCACGCGCTATACGGATATCTGGGGAGATCCGGTGCGTGCCGCGAAATATATGTACTCTGAAAAAGTGTTAATGAATGTAGGTTCCATGGTCATCCGCGACATCCGGATGTGGCATCGCGGGACGCCGAACCGCACTGATAAGATGCGAACGAATTTGGCCTTCATTTACAATCGTGAATGGTATACGGCAGGCGCAACGATTCCGGTTCCGAAAGAAGCCTTTGACAAGTTGTCCGAGCGGGGCAAGATGCTTCTGCGGACAGAGAAGATCGGCGATCCTGTCAAAATGCCTTGGGAATATTAAGAGATATGAAAATCAAGGGTTATTCGACCGGTTTGTACGGATGGCAAGTGAAATATTGGGCGGAAGGCAAGGAGCCGTCAATGGAAGAAATCTTTCGCGAGTGCGCCGAGGCAGGGCTGGATGCGGTGGAGATCGATCCGGTTCCGGAAACGGCAGCATTGGCCCGGTCGTTCGGGTTGTCCGTTTCCGGCTCTTATGCGGGGCTTCCGCTGCATGAACCTATTGAAAATTTGAGGATCGAGGAGACCCTGCTGCCGATTGCTCGAAGGTTGGCGGAGAACGGCGGCCGGGATCTGGTCATCAACGCGGATCCGAAGGGCGGATGGGACTACCCTCTCGACAAAACAGAAGATGAGTTTAAACGGCAAGGCGACAACCTTACCCGCATCGCGTTGGCTGTTAATTCGCTTGGGCTTGCCGTTAGCATGCACAACCATGCCGCTTCTCTGCACAATGCGGAAGGGGATCTCCGCTCGGTGATCGAATACGGGGCAAGGGAAATTGGCTTGTGTATCGATACCGGCTGGGCCCATATAGCCGGCTGCGATCCGATCGGATGGATCCGAAAATATCCGGAGCGGGTGACGGCCTTCCATTTGCGAAATCAGACCGGGCTGGTACCTGCGGAAGATTTGGCCGAAGGTGACATCGATATGCGAAAGCTGCTTGGAGTACTCGACGTTATCGGCTTCCAAGGGTGGCTGACATTGGAGCTGTTTCATCCGTTAGAGACGCAAGCGAAACGTACTTTGATGGAAGACGTGAGGAGATCGGTTGAATTTTTAAAGGAGTCAGCGGAATGAGAAAAATCGTCTGTATTCCCGATTTGCAGCCGGAACAACTGAAGCGGATTCAGGAGACGGTTCCGGATTGGACGGTGATTAACGGGGATGAAGCGCGGGATATAGCCCACTTCCGGGAAGCCGAGATTGTGGTAGGCTGGAATGATCTGGCGGCCGATAGCATGGTGCCGGATTCGCGTCTGCGCTGGGTGCAAGCCTGGGGGGCGGGAGTCGAGCAAATGCCTTTTGACGCTTTTCGGCGAAGGGGAATCCTGCTAACGAACGCCAGCGGCGTACATGCGTATCCGATTTCCGAAACCGTGTTCGCCATGATGTTGTCTTTTGCGCGGAAGCTTCATCTTAGTATCTACAACAAGGCAGATAAGAAGTGGTCTTGGACGGGAGAATTGGATGAGATTCACGGCAAAGCGCTCGGATTGGTCGGCGTCGGAGCAATCGGAGAAGAAATCGCGAGGCTCGCCCGTGCATTCGGCATGAGGGTTCTGGGCGTCAGAAAATCCGGGCGGGACTCTCCTTATGTGGATGCGATGTATGATGTTCAAGGATTGGACGAAGTGCTTGGAGCAAGCGATTATGTTGTCGTGACGCTCCCGATTACGCCGGAAACGGAGTATATGATCGACCGCTCCAGGTTCGGAAAGATGAAACCGACAGCGTTTTTTATAAATATCGGGCGGGGCCGGACGACGGATACAGAAGCTCTAATCGAAGCGTTGCGGAACGGGACGATCGCCGGAGCGGGTTTGGACGTGTTCGAGCAGGAGCCGCTGCCGGAAACAAGTCCGCTATGGGAACTGCCGAATGTGATCGTCACTCCCCATAATTCCGGGAGCTCCGTCCATTACGGCGAGCGGGCGGTCAAAATTTTCATGGAGAATTTGAGTGCCTATATAGAAGGAAATGAGCCTGCTCGCAACAGGGTCGATCTGGATCTTCAATATTAAGGAAAAGTTCTGATTAAAAGTCGCGTATTTCGCGGCTTTTTTTCTATTGTTATTGGTAAATTCATGATTCTACTTGAAATTTGATAGTTTTAGAGACAAAATGGTGAGAAGTTGTAGACTTTCTAGCGACCTCCCGATGGTATAACAAGGAGGTGACTATTAAGCTCATCCGAAAGGAGGACAACATGAACCCATACATGAACCAGAACGAAAAAAAGAGGAGACTTGCTAGATTTGTCGCTCTTCCGATTTTCTTTTTTCTACTAGCCGGATCCTTATTCATTCTTGTTGGCAATCAGAGCGAGGGATCACCAGCATTGTCGGCAGGTCCAAACTTATCTAAAGGTCCAACTGCACAGGTTGCCGATAGCTCATCACAGCCGGATAGGGTGTACAAAATTATGATCGATCCCGGCCATGGCGGCAAAGATCCGGGCGCGACGGGAGATAGCGGCAACGAAGAGAAGGATCTAAATCTTTCCCTAGCACTTAAAGTGCTAGATCTGTTCAAGAATGATCCAAGATTCGAAATCCGATTGACTCGAACCGATGATACTTTCGTTGAATTGGAAGACCGGGCGAAGTTAGCCAACGAGTGGGGGGCGGACGTTTTTATCTCCATTCATGGCAACTCCTTCGAGGATAAGAACACTTCCGGGATAGAAACCTATTATTCCTTTGAAACTAGCACTCCGCTAGCTCAAGCGCTTCATCAAAAAATGATTGAGGCGATGGGCTTCGCTGACCGGGGCGTAAGGGAGGATCCACTAAGGGTACTTTCCTTAAGCGAAATGTCAGCGGTGCTCATTGAAGTCGGCTATCTTTCTAATTCCGCTGAAGAAGCGATTCTGCTCAGCGACGAAGGTCAAGCGCTTGCGGTGCAAGCGATCGTGGAGAGTCTAAAGGAATACTTTATGGCGAGTTAAGAGGTAAAGAGGCAGCTTTTCCGATAAGGTCAAGCCGGAACTAGATATACATGAAGCACGAAGGCAAAAAAAGTGCCTTCGCGGCACGCGCGTTGGTGCCCTGGCACCAACGAAGGCAAGAAAAGTGCCTTCACGAAAATCCATGATCGAAACAGGAAAGTCATGGCATGGACGATCCGCAAAGAACGGGATGACGAGCGAATGAAACGATTGGGGGTAGACGGGATTATTACGGATTATCCAGATTGGGGCATAGATTAAAAATAAGTTTTGGCGACCCTTGTATAAGAACGTTAGTTCCCGCTATAATAAGAACATACGTTCCTGTGTAGAGGGGTTTTCGAATGAGTAATATAACAATCGATAAGTGTGTCGGACGCGTAATCGACCTTATTTACATTGACACCAGCGGCAAGTTTTCGCAGCGTCGCGTTAATCTGTTCGCTATCCGAAACGGCAAGGCGCGCGTGTACGATGTAAAGAAGCGTGGTTACCGCACGCTAATTGTTGACCGGATATTGGCGGTGCAAGCGGAATGACCAAGAAACCGGAGGGTAACGCGTACAGCCAAGAACGTCAGGTACTTGATCCGCGGGAATGGGAAGCGATTATGCGCGTGTTAATGGAATCGCTTGGCATGCAGACTGCCGCAAAATTTCATCTCAATGATCCGTTCGAAGATTGCGCGGTCATTGGTGTAGTAGAACGCGTTGACCCTTACAATCGGACATTCACCGTGGATGGAGAGCGGTTTAAGATTGAAGACATTATCGGTGCCAGCGAACTGTAAGTTGATTGGATGATAATTATTCAAATTGAATAATATTAACCCATTATCCCATATTATTTCTGTTATACTATTCGATAAGCGAACTATTGAATAGGGGAGGATCTAATATGGGATTTAACACCGTTCTTTACAAACTTAAAGGGCTTTATAAATTCGGGAAAACAGCTCCAAAGCTACGTGGAAAAGTATTCGTTAATAAATTTGGAACCATCAAAGCCGGAAAAAACCTTTCCATAGTGGGACATCCATGGGCTGTTCAAATTACCAGTATCAAAGGTGCCAACTTGACATTCGGGGATAATGTATATGTTAATGCGGGCGTTGGAATTGCTGCTAATAAAGAAATCGTCATTGGAAATAACGTAAAGATCGGTCCGAGGACGAGTATTTTCGATAGCAATTACCATCGAATGGATTCTACTGATAAAGGTGAACTCAGTAAAAGAATTCAAATCGGTAATAATGTTTGGATCGGAGCGGACTGTACCATTCTTCCGGGCGTCACAATAGGAGATAATTCCGTTATAGCCGCGAAGAGTACAGTAAATAGGGATGTTCCTAACAATGTATTGGTTGGAGGAAGTCCCGCAAAGGTGATTCGCGAGCTAGAAATAGAGGATGGCTGGATTAGAGATTAAACATCCAAGCGATGGCCTTATTCAAATCGAGCGGTCGCCGTACGATAATGCTGAACCAGAGTATGCCGCCTAGCGTGGTTATTCCAATATAGATCGCTTTCTCTTTCCCGCTGAATTTCTTGGCTTTCATCACCATCAAACCGCCGCTCAGAAACAGTACGTACAAGATCGCCAGAAGGATTATCATGCCGCCGGTCCTTCCTTATAGAGCGGTTTTTTTCGCTGCAGCTTCAGCCAGGTGAGTGCAATTAGTACAACGGGAATAACAATGGCGTACAAGGTATAGTAGATAAATAAATACTTATCGACCCATTCGACATTCTCAATGATGTTCGCGAAAAAGAGCGAATAAGCGGAAATGACCCATATTAGCGGATAGGCGACAACGGCTCGGTTTTTCAATTCGAATAGTTGGCATATGGCCAGTACGGCGCAATAAAACAACATACTTAATTTAAGAAATACAATGAAAAGTATATTGACGGAAATTATAGCTTCAAGATGCTCCACGAATCCGGTAAACTGCATTTCACGAAAAATAATGTATATCGGGTATATAAGATGCGAACTGCGATTCACGCCCAGAATGCCAATGATAAAAAACACGCTAATGGTAAGGGCGATCCCCGTTGTGATGATTCCTAAAATAAATGCAGTCTTTAATCTGCGTTGAACGAAAGGAAACAGCATCATGAAAGATACCGTCTCCATATAGGGAAACGCGAGAGTATAGTTCGTATTTGCGATTGTCGTCCATAACTGGAAGTGATAAGGAATGTCGAAATTTCTCCAATCCCACTCGGTGAGCATGACCGTCATGGGAATCCAATAAGCTATGAAAATATACGGCGTCAAAAGCTCGCTAGCCATAGCGATCGATTCGATCCCTTTCACCACGGCATAGGCACACACGAGCAACACCATGATATTGAAGATAGAGAGGGGTGTGCGGGGCATTAGATTAATATGCATAAAATCGCTCGCGTTACGCGTCACCCAAGATGCGATTTGGATGAAGTAGAGGATGTAGAGAAAAGCGACCAAGCCCCCGGCCCATTTCCCCAGTACTTGAACCGCAATCTGTACGAGACTCCGTCCCGGATAATGCTTGGCCAAATATAGCCAGAATGCCGCCAGTATTACGCCGTACAAGAAGGCCCAAATCGTAACGAGCCAGCCGTACTGCTTCGCATCCGCTATAAGTTTCCCGGGCAACAAAATAAACGTAGTCCCGACGGTAAAGATAAAGGTTAAAGTAAACATCTGCCAACCGCTTAACTTGGCGTTTTCCATTTGAATTCTCCTTATTTTCTAATTATAAGGCGTACTTGTGTTCCCGGTCGTTGTCACCTTAGAGCTCACTTGAAAAGTGATTTTGACTTGACGCCACGAATCAATATCATGGCGTTCATCCTGAATGCCTAGAAAATCCCAATCTTTCTTCAAGCCCAACTGAATCAAGGACTCTGCCCGTTGCGTTAACCTTCGATTGAATGCCTTCTCCACATCATGAAGATTATGCACGGTCATTCTGCTCTTCTGTTGATTGTTCGTAATACGCAGATCGGCATAAATCTTCAGAGTAAGACGGGATGCAGACCGATCCCATTCCCGCTTGATTCGAGCATTACTCGCTCCAACGTCGACATATGCTCCGTTAACCTTCATGGTTTCCGCAAAAGCCTTCAAATCATTCCTTAAGATGGCAAAAACCTGTTTCATTTTCATCTCGATGCGCCCTGCCATACGACCATGGATAAACACGGCCCCATCCGTAAAACTTAAGCCGTTTTTTATTGCATCAATCTCCTCCACTTCTTTTGTATTGGAAGCGGGCTGCTGCCCGTTATAGTGCACAATAGGAATGACGGTCGGTTGATTAAGCGGAAGTCCCTCAATTAGATCTTTAAGCCTAATAGGAGCAACTTGTGTCTGTGCACTGCGTACATGCAGGTCCAGCAAAGAGCGAACAAACCGGCCTGGCGATCTTTCCAAAGGCGTAAAAGTGTGCATAACCGTTGAAAGCGGAGAATCGGAAACGAGGAAAAGCAAATTCGTTCGCCTCTCAGGATTTAGTTCCAGAAAATTAATCAGATCCAGTACTCCATCCCTGGCATACCGCTCCGAAATAATGTAGCACTGCATATGTGCGGTAAAAAGCAGCCTCGGCATCGCCGTGCTTGTCCTCACGGTGAATCGACCAAAGCTATATTCCTTGAAGTGAAACGTGTAAACCGATGCTTGCGAAGCGCCGCCTTGCCTATTTGAAATACCCGTAGGATTAACCACCTGATAATAGCCGGTATACGTTCCGGTTTCGGGATCCTTGTCGGTTCCGACAACGTTAACAATCGCCAATTGATTAATTTCCTTCAAGTCCCAGCACCCGGTACAGAGCAGGAGCAAGATGAAGATAATACAACACTTCTTCAATTTGTTTTCACCTTCTCTTTCTCTTGGCAAGGGATTCGCGCGGCAAACGTTTCATCATATTTCGGGGGACTCGAACCATGGTGTCCTTCCAGTCGGCTAAGACAACGGGTGCAAAAGGAGTGAAATATTTAACCCCGAACGAGCGTATGGATACGAGATGAATCAACAGAAAAAAAACGCCGCACATTAAACCGAACAAGCCCATTAACCCGCTCAGGAGCATAAAAGAAAACTGAATGATTCTTTGTGCTATTCCGAAGCTATAGTTGGGGGAGACGAAGTTAGAAATCGCCGTGAGGGACACAACGATAACCATTGCCGCCGAAACGAGTCCGGCTTCAACTGCTGCCTGTCCTAATACAAGCGCGCCTACGATAGATATCGATTGACCTGCAATGCGCGGCATGCGAAGCCCTGCTTCACGCAAGATCTCGAACGTTACCGTCATGATGAACGCTTCGATAAAGGCAGGGAACGGCACTTCTTCACGTTGTGCGGCTAGGCTGATTAAGAGGTTCGTAGGCAGTAATTCCTGGTGATAGCTTACCACCGCAATATAAAGAGCCGGCGTGAATATGGATAACAGAAATGCAAACATGCGCAGCCAACGCGACAGCGTGGCAATATCCGCTCGCTGGTAATAGTCCTCCGGAGATGAAAACAGTTGAAAAAAAGTAATCGGTCCGACAAGGACCATCGGGGTGCCGTCCGTCATAACCGCGATCTGTCCCTCGAGCAATTTGGCGACGATTGAATCCGGACGTTCCGTGCTTATTAATTGCGGGAAAGGCGAAAGGGTCGTATCTTGAATCCATTCTTCGATATAAGCGCTCTCCAGAATGCTATCGGTTTGAATGGATAGAAGACGGCGGCGGAATTCATCGACAACTTGTACCGAGGCAACGTTGTTGAGATAAGTTAGGTACACTCTAGTCCTTGTTTTCGATCCGATTACAAGAGATTCGAAAACCAAGTGTTCGTCTTTCAATCGTTTCCGGATCAGAGCGGAATTCCAAGTAATAGCCTCGACGAATCCCTCCCTTGGTCCGCGTATAGAAGCTTCCGTATCGGGTTCCGCGATATTCCGATATTCCCCTTTGGAGACGTCATAGCTAAGATAAATCTCTCCTGAGGTAGGGATGAGAAGGCAATGGCCTTCAAGAAGATCGTTAATCCCTTCAGCGAATCCGGAAAGCTTCTTCTGTTGCGCGCGAGGGATTATTTTTATTAACCAGTCAATTGGATTTTTTAAGGATGCCTCCGCCAACTGATAGTCCTCGACAATGGGCCTTAATAACATTTCGTCCACCTGATTAGTGGTTACGATCGATGAAATATAGATGCAGTAAACGCCGAATTCCGCATTGATTTCTAGCTGCTGGCAAATGAAATCGGGGGATTGTCCTAACCTTTCCGCGATTTGATCGACGATAAGTTTGCCGGTGCCTTTGCGAACCAGGATTGAACCCTCCCCTCTAGTTGTTGCCTTATCGTTATCCATTTGAGGAAAAATTATGCGAATTTGGGGTTGATCCAGGGAGCAGGTACAGATTAACGTGCGAAGTCATACATTATTTCAATAGGCGGGCTAATGTCTAAGACGCACGACGCATGAGGGAGGAAATGACAATCTCATGGCCAAGTTACTGGATGATACTATCTTTAGACAGGCCAAAGTATTAGCTGTAGGAGCCGGTTCTTTTTTGGTCTCGTTAGTCGCGGCATTGTTCGAATCCGGATTGACTGAAGTCCATGCGACTTTACCCAAAAGGACAGTAACTGCTTGGAGAGAGAAGGTTCGGCCGTTTGATTGGATTTTGTATGTCAGTCAGCAGGAGAGGATAGAAGAAATCCAAGCTATTCATGCGGCCTGCAAAGCAGAGAAGAAAACGCTGCTCACCGCGACGTGCATTGGGCAAATGGGTATTGCAGGGCCGCTAGTGAATCCGGACTCCGAGGGATGTTGGGAATCCGCGAGGCGGCGCATCCATCGATCCGCGATTCGTAATGATCCATTGACTCCTATATTCAACCCTGCGGTAGGGTCAATGCTTGCCAATATCATCGTATTTGACATGTTTAGAACAATTGCGCGAGTGACGGAGTCGGAGTTGAAGAATAGATTCTTTATGCTGGATTTGCACACGCTGGAAGGAAGCTACCATTCTTTCTTGCCCCATCCGTTGGTAACCAATCGAATCGAAACCGAACAGGTTCATCATTGGGAGCAGCTGCTCGGACAAGGTAGGGGCAGCAGTGGTGATCCAAACGAATTCCTGTCGTTTGTTAGTCGGTTAACATCGCCGCAAGCAGGGATTTTGCATCTGTGGGACGAGGGGGACCTGAACCAGCTTCCGCTCTCGCAATGCCGTGTTCAGGCGGTCGACCCGCTTTCGGAAGGGCCGGCTGAGTTGCTTCCGGTTATGATACGTGCGGGTCTGACGCACTTGGAGGCCCGTAAGGAAGCCGGGTTAGCAGGAATAGAAGCCTATGTAACGAGATTAATAAATAAGAAGACGGAGCTCTCGGAATTCGTTGAGATTGGAGCGGGGGAAACGGTCGAGGAATCCGTTTTTCGCGGGTTGCAGAAGTGTTTAACGCAACAATTGAGAAAGCAAACAGCTGACCGGAAGCCTGCTGTCTTAATGGCACGGCTTAATCATGTCGAGGATACTCGTTGCCGCTATTACTTACAAGCATTGACCATCATGCAAGGAGCACCGACGATCGGAATAGGCGAAGACTTGCTCGGCTTTCCTGTCGTATGGGTCGGTGCTTGCGATTGTTGGTACGGCTGCGTGGGCTTGAATAGGACATTGGCGCTTAGAATGGCGCTTCAGCAGGCACTTCTGAAGGCACTAAATCGAACGGAAGTATTCACGTTGCAAGGCGTAGAGATTCCAACCCTCATTCCGGAAGAAGCCATTGTAACAAACCTGGAAATTAAAGCAGTTGAAGATAGGGCACAAGCGGAGTTGATACTATACGCCTCGTCGATTTTGAAGCGTAATCAAACGCCGCTATTTGTCTTTGAAATAAAAGTGGAACCCTTCTTGAAAGATAATCTAGGAGGGCTGTTCGGTGTCTTGCTTAGAAAGGAGGAAGCATCCGGGTGAATGATATCGTTGCGATTGTTGGCAAAGGCCTGTTAGCGCAACTTGTCAGCGATCAATTATCCGAACAATACAAAGTCAATCGACAGGTTGATTTCAAGCTCGGCGTCCCGGAATCGGCTAAATTGGTCGTGGTCTTACACGATGATTGGCGCCCCTCCGATTATGAGACCGCTGAAAAAGCGATGCAGCTAGCCAGCATCCCCTGGTTGAGAGGCTCTATATTGCATGACGAGGGCATTATCGGGCCATTGGTTCAACCGGGAAAGTCAGGCTGTTCCCAGTGCGCGGATCTAAGGAGCTTTATGGCGGGACATGACCGAGAGAATAGTCTGGAATTGCAATTGAATTTATTGTTGCACGGAGCAATTCCGAGTGATCGTTCGACCTCACGGATTGGAGTACTACAGACTAGCTGCTTGGTCGCTGCGGAAGCGCGGAAATTTATACAGGGCGAACCTGCTCAAACGGAAGGAAGAGTGTACTTCGTCGATTTAAATACGTTAAAGAGTTCACTTCACCCGTTTTTGCCAGACCCCTCGTGCCCGGTTTGCGGAAATCTGCCCAATGATTGCCCGGATAATGCAAGAATTTCATTGCAGCCAAGCCATAAAATCAATATGGAGACTTATCGTTGCAAACCGTTGGACGACCTTGCGGAAATCGTGATCAAAGACTATTTAGATGAACGGACAGGCTTATTCAATAAATCAACGATTGATTTGTTATCGCCATTCTCCAATGTTGCCGTAAATTTGCCATTGGCGATTGGGAATGAAACTTCGGCAGGCCGCTCTCATTCTTATGCGCAAAGTGAACTAACTGCCATTCTGGAAGGCTTGGAGCGCTATTGCGGAATCTTTCCGCGCAGCAAAAGAACAGTTATTCATGA
Organism: Cohnella luojiensis; assembly: GCF_004564235.1. Lineage (GTDB taxonomy): Bacteria > Bacillota > Bacilli > Paenibacillales > Paenibacillaceae > Cohnella > Cohnella luojiensis. The sequence continues at coordinate 24,093 of NZ_SOMN01000014.1, read as the reverse complement.
CGCTTACCGTAACTTGACTGACCGGGCACTCAACCCTGTGGAGGTGGGAGTGTACTCGGCAGAACAGTATGAGCAAGCTGAATTCCCGTTCAAACCCTTTGACCCTGATCTCCCGATGAACTGGGTATGGGGATATACATTTAAGCAAGAGCGTCCGATTCTGGTTCCTGAGCAGCTTGCTTATTATAGCTCGGGATTCGGAGACGGTTTTGTCATGGAAGGATCGAATGGATGCGCATTGGGGGGGAGCTTGGAAGAAGCGATTTTCTACGGCATTATGGAAGTGGTCGAGCGCGATTCGTTTCTGTTGACCTGGTATGCGCAGCTTCCCGTCCCGCGTCTTGATCCTTATTCATCCGGGGACAAGGAATTGCTGCTCATGATAAACCGTTTGCAGGACATTGCCGGCTATGATATCTATCTGTTCAACGCTACGATGGAGAGCGGCATTCCAAGCGTTTGGGCGATAGCGAAAAACAAGGAGAAAACGGGAGCGAATCTCATTTGTGCGGGAGGAGCCCACTTGGATCCGATACGGGCCGCGAAAAGCGCGATATTAGAAGTAGCGGGCAATGTGATATATCTTGGAGAAATGTTGAACGAGAACAGTGGCGAGTATTACGGTATGTTGGATGATCCTTACCTGGTAAGGCGGATGGAGGACCACTCCTTATTGTACAGCCTTCCCGAAACGGAGGAACGACTTCATTTTCTGTTAAAACAAAATGGTCGGATGAGAACATTCGATGAGGAGTTTCAACCAAGAGCGCTGCATGCCGATCTGACGAATGAACTAAAGGACGTCCTTCAGAAAATCCGCCTATTAAATCTTGACGTCATCGTGATAGACCAGACCGCTCCCGAAGCTTTACGAAACGGCCTATATTGCGTAAAAGTTCTGATCCCGGGAATGTTGCCTATGTCTTTCGGACATCACCTGGTCCGTTTAACGGGATTGGAGAGGTTGTTGAAAGTTCCGGTAACGTTAGGTTATGCGAAGAACTTGCTTAGACTGCAAGAGCTAAATCCATATCCGCACCCCTTTCTTTAAAAAACCCGCGATTCGTTTAGCATATCGCGGGTTGAATCTTATTTTATTAGTAACCGGCTCTTAAGATTATTACCAAGAGAATGAAGAGAACAAGTGCAAATGCAGCTGCTTGCATGCCGTATCCGGCGCAGCTTCCGCCACCATACCCGCCAACAACTCCGCTCAAAAAAATCACCACCGAATGGTTTATTTGTGATAGTTCATCACCCAGTTAACTTATGTAAAGATCAGTATACGGTACAGTACAAACACCTATAGCAAACAAATCTCCGCGAAAGCACAGCATATCCGGCTGGATAAGGAATTATTGGGTATGCGCGGATTAATGATGGATCTGTGCGAATGTACAGTCATTATGTTTAACCATTCATAAGCTAACAGGGTGATAAACATCACAATAAAAAACTGGTGGTGATACTATGGGTTATCCAGTTGGCGGTGTTAATGTCTCTTGTGCAGGTTATGGCGGTGGAATGGGAGCAGCTGCTTTCGCTCTAGTTCTCTTCATTCTGTTGGTCATCATTCTGCGAGCCGGATACTAAGAAGGATTAATCGCATTTTTCTCCTGTATTCCTCCGCCTTTAATTCGTTAATAAGATGGCGAATCTTGTACACACTTAAAACCCCGATCAGCCACTAGGCTAAGCGGGGTTTTGGTTTTTCGCGACCGACGCAGCGTCAAACGTGTCTCAGCGGATTCACTGCGGATTACTATATCTTGAGTTAAGGGAGGGTATGATTTGCCTCAGTATGTGGTCAGTAAATGGAGAAAAACGGAGGCCTTGTTATACAGTCAATCATTTCGAAGCATCGTTCCCAAAACGGTTCGATTTAATCGAAATCAGCTAATAAACATGTTAGAGAAATTCGCAATGGTCTACGTCAAGCCGGACAACGGGTCTCTTGGGAGAGGCGTTATGCGGATCGAAAGAAAGCAGGGACAATACAGCTTCCAGATTGGTGAACGTCTACGGACGTTTGCATCCTTTGATCTCCTGTTTGCAGCTCTTCGGAAGGAAACCAAAAGCAGAAGCTATTTGATCCAAAGAGGTATTCATCTCTTGAAATACAAGGACAGGCGATTCGATTTGCGCGTCATGGCGCAATTAAATCCGAGTAAAGCCTGGGAAACAACCGGAATCATCGGACGAATTGCAGCACCGCGTAAAATCATCACCAACTATTATAACGGCGGCAATGCAATGTCCGTAACGGGCTTATTAGGTAATCTCATGAGTAAACAAGCCGTAAACAATAAGATCAAGTCGCTCGAGAAGCTGGGCGTGAGGGTGGGAAAGGCGACACGCAGCAAATTTCCGGGAGTTTGCGAAGTCGGTGTCGACGTGGGAATGGATCGTACATTAACGCCATGGATACTTGAGGTCAATACGAAGCCGGGTTATCTTATTTTTCGCAAACTGCCGGATCCAACCATTTTCCGTAAAATCAAACGTTACGCGAGAGCATATGGAAGATGATAAAGAGTCAAGTAAGAGAGACCCGGAATTCGGGTCTTTTTTTCGGAAAATTTATACGTGGGCGTCAGGAGCCTTATCCGATACGAGATTCAAGACGATATTGTACTCAAGAAGAGCCTTAAGCCCGCAGAGTACAATCGTGAAGCCTTCCGTTGAATCTATGGCTTGCTTTACGATGTCATCCCCATCTCCCGTAAACCCTGAGTTTGTAATCGTAACGAAGGTTTCGTTCTCTGCTCTAGGAGTAAAAATCCACTCGACCGTGGATCCCCATTCGATAAGGATTCGCTTATTTTCCTCGATTTCTATGACATCAACGTCTGTAGAAGCCCCATACATCTCCCATTCCCATTGGACGCGTCTTCCCGTTTCTAATTTTCCGCTGCTTTTGGTGAACCAGAATTTTGTGGTAACTGCAGGGTCGATAAAAGCCTCGAATACCTCGTTAACAGGTTTTCTAATAAGCATTTCTGCCTTTGCAATCGGTACATGATTCAAGGTTGCCATCATCATTTCTCCTTTTATCGTGCAAGGTTTCTTCTATATTAGCATAAAATTGCTTGAGTACCGGCAACGAGATCGAAGGAGGCAATCGCATGTTCTTCGATTTATCAGACCAACAGAAGATGATTCGTTCAAAGGCGCGGGATTTCGCGGAACGTGAAGTAGGGCCTTCCGCCGAGCAGCGCGATGAGGAGGAACGGTTCGATCGCGGTCTGTTCGACAGAATGGGGGAGCTTGGACTGACCGGAATACCATGGCCCGAACGATACGGCGGGATTGGAGCCGATTACGTCTCTTATGTCATGGCGGTCGAAGAGTTGTCGCGGGTTTGCGCTTCCACCGGCGTTATGCTTTCCGTTCATACCTCTCTCGTAGGATGGTGTCTCTATACGTATGGCACGGAGGAGCAAAAACAAAAGTATTTGGAGCCAATCGCGCAAGGGAAGAAGCTTGGCGCCTACAGCTTAACCGAAAGCAGCTCGGGCTCAGATGCCAAGGCGATGAGAACGACGGCTACTAGAGATGGCAGTGGCTGGTATATTTTGAACGGCAACAAAATATTCGTTACGAATGGGGGAGAAGCGGAAATCTACCTGGTTTTCGCTATAACCGACACCCAGCAAAGGGGCAAAGGATACAGCGCGTTTATTATCGAGAAAGGAACGGAGGGCTTTGCATTCGGCAAAAAGGAAAAGAAGCTTGGCATTCGCGCATCGCCTACCCTGGAGCTTATATTCGACAACTGCCGCGTCTCGGAGGAAAACCTGCTCGGGGAAGAGGGGGAAGGCTTCAAAATCGCGATGTCGGCTCTTGATGGGGGACGCAGCGGGATTGCCGCTCAAGCACTCGGCATTGCGCAGGGCACTCTGGATGCTACGATTGCCTTTGCCAAAGAGCGCAAAGAGTTCGGCAATCTAATCGGACTTCGGCAAGCGATTGCATTCAAGATCGCCGATATGGCCAACAAGATCGAAGCTGCCAGGTTATTGACTTATCAAGCGGCCTGGAGGGAAAGCATCGGGGTGCCCTATGGCAAGGAAGCCGCTTTTGCCAAGCTTTTCTCCAGCGATACAGCCGTGCAAGTTACGATAGAAGCTTTGCAAATTTTCGGAGAATGCGGGTATACGAAAGCTTATTCGGTTGAGCGCTGCATGCGCGATGCGAAAGTGACGCAAATCTACGAGGGCACGAACGAAATCCAGCGTCTTGTGATTTCCCGAATGGTTTTGACAGATTGATAGTATGGCGTGGAAACGGAGGAAGGGAGAGGAACGGGATGAGCGTACCTGGACTTGAGAACGTGATTGCGAACGAGACGGCCATTTCATACCTGGATGTCGAGAAGGAAGAAATCGTACTGCGCGGTTATGACTTGATCGAGCTAGCAAACAATGCGACTTACTTGGACATCGCGGGGCTGCTTCTGGATGGCGCGCTGCCGACTCCGGAAGAACGACGATTATTAGAAGTAAAAATCAAATCGGAATACGGATTGCCTCGGAATATTCAATCGATATTGCAGTTGCTTCCCGAGCAAGCGAATATGATGGATGTTCTCCGAACGGGTATATCGGCCATAGCGAGTTACGATGAAGAATTGGACGATCGTTCCAATGATGCCAATACTCATAAAGCGATTCGCCTTCTGGCGAAAGTGCCGCAAATCGTGGCGAACGGGTTTCAGGCCACCAACAACCAACCCTTAATTGAACCGCGCAAGGATCTCTCCTACGTATCTAATTTTCTTTATATGATTACCGGGAACGTGCCGACACTCATGGAAGAAGAAGTATTCGATCAATCCCTGATCGCTTACAGCGAGCATGAATTACCGAACTCTACGTTCGCCGCCAGGGTGATCGCCTCCACGCAGTCCGATCTCTACGGAGCTTTGACCGGCGCCGTTGCTTCGCTGAAAGGTACCTTGCACGGCGGTGCGAACGAGGCGGTCATGTACATGTTACTGGAGGCGCAAACGGAAGCTGATCTTGAAAGGTTAATGCTTAAGAAGCTATCGCAAAAGGAACGCATTATGGGCTTTGGACACCGGGTATACATGAGAAAGGCAGATCCGCGCGCTCTGCTCATGAAAGAGGCATTGGCTGAATTGGCGGCGGAGAAAAACGCGCAGGAGCTCTACGATCGATGCGTGGCCGGAGAACAAGTGATGAAACGGGAGAAAAACCTCTATCCGAACTTGGATTATTACGCCGCTCCCGTCTTTCATTTGCTGGGCATCCCGATCGATTTATTTACGCCCGTCTTTCTAGCGGCACGTACGATCGGAATAAGCGCGCACGTGATGGAACAGCACGGGAATAACCGGCTTTTCAGGCCTCGCGTTCACTATACTGGTCCGCGGAATTTGCATCCTCCCATTAAATGAACCCGCGACGGAAGGTCGGCAAAGGTTAAGAAGGGAGATATACAATGGACTTCTTTTTATCGGATGATCAGGCCATGATTCGTTCGGTCGTGCGCGATTTCGCTCGGCACGAAATCGAGCCGAGCGCCGCAATCCGGGATGAGGAGGAACGCTTTGACCGGATCTTGTTCGATAAAATGGGCGAGCTCGGATTGACCGGCATACCGTGGCCCGAATTCTACGGCGGGCTTGGGGCCGACTATGTGACCTATGTGTTGGCCGTTGAAGAATTGTCGCGCGTATGCGCTTCCACGGGCGTTACGTTATCGGCGCACATCTCGCTCGCGGGGTGGCCGATATATAATTTCGGCACGGAGGAGCAGAAGCAACGGTTTTTGCGTCCGATGGCAGAAGGGAAGAAGCTTGGGGCTTACGGCTTGACCGAAAGCCAGTCCGGCTCCGATGCCGCCTCGATGAGAACGACGGCGAGACGGGACGGGGATCACTATATTTTGAACGGCTCCAAGGTCTTTATTACGAATGCGGGCGATGCGGAGATTTATGTCGTGTTCGCATTGACGGATCCGCAGCAAAAACAAAAGGGCTGCAGTGCTTTTATTGTTGAAAAAGGGACTCCGGGATTTTCCTTCGGCAAAAAGGAAAGAAAAATGGGCATTCGCTCGTCTCCGACGATGGAGATTATTTTCGAAGAATGCCGCATCCCTGCGGACAATTTGCTCGGGAAGGAAGGAGAAGGCTTCAAAATCGCCATGATGACGCTGGATGGAGGTAGAAACGGCATTGCGGCCCAAGCCGTCGGGATTGCCCAAGGGGCGCTTGATGCCTCGATCGCTTATGCGAAAGCGCGCAAGCAGTTCGGCAAGCCGATCGCTCAGCAGCAGGCGATTGCCTTCAAGATTGCCGATATGGCCACCAAGATCGAAGCGGCAAGACTGCTGACCTATCAAGCAGCCTGGAGAGAAAGCCAAGGATTGAGTTATGGCAAGGAATCGGCTTTTGCCAAGCTTTATGCCGGGGATACCGCGATGGAGGTGACGGTGGAAGCCGTGCAAATTTTCGGAGGATACGGCTATACGAAGGATTTCCCGGTTGAACGTTATATGCGGGATGCCAAAATCACGCAGATCTACGAAGGGACGAACGAAATCCAGCGTCTTATCATTTCTCGAATGCTGCTGGCAGACTGAGAAAGGCGGGGGCTTCCGTGGGAACGGATACGAAGGCGCGTTCGAAGCACAAAGTGAGGTTCATCACCGCATCCGCCTTGTTCGACGGACACGACGTCTCGATCAACATTATGCGGCGGATCCTTCAGGCAAGCGGGGCGGAAGTCGTTCATCTCGGACATAACCGTTCGGTGGATGAAGTCGTTCAAGCCGCCATCCAAGAAGACGTGCAGGGCATCGCCGTTTCTTCCTATCAAGGCGGACATGTCGAATATTTCAAATATATGATCGATTTATTAAGGGAGAGAGGTGCATCCGATATCCGCGTTTACGGCGGAGGAGGCGGAGTGATTCTCCCTTCGGAGATCGCCTTGCTTCAGAATTACGGCGTTGCCCGCATCTTCTCGCCGGAAGACGGAAGGGAGCTCGGCTTGCAGGGCATGATCGACGCCATGATGCAAGAGTGCGATTTCTCTACGGTTTCCGGCTTTGTACCGGACTCCAATACTGCCATTCGCAAGGAACAGCGGTATATTGCCCAATGTATTACGGTTGCCGAAAATACAGGTCAGAACTTATTCGCCGAATCCGATACCGCAGACTGTCCGGTCATTGGACTTACCGGTACCGGAGGAGCCGGCAAAAGCACTCTAGCCGACGAATGGGTTCGGCGCTTTCTTCGGCACTATCCGAATAAGACGATGGCTATCCTATCGGTTGATCCGACCAAAAAGCGGACCGGAGGCGCCCTGCTAGGGGATCGAATGCGAATGAACGCCGTTCACTCCGGCCGGGTGTATATGCGAAGCCTGGCCACGAGAGGCTCGGGCCATGAGCTGTCGAACGCGATCAGTCACGCGATCGCCGTGTTGAAGGCGGCAGGTTTCGATCTGATCTTGGTGGAAACGAGCGGGATCGGGCAAGGGGATCACCGGATTACGGAAATCGCAGACTTATCCGTCTATGTGATGACGAGCGAATTCGGCGCGCCTACCCAGCTCGAGAAGATCGATATGATCGATTATGCCGATCTGATCGCGATCAATAAGTTCGAGCGCAGAGGTTCGGAGGATGCCCTTCGCGACGTGAAAAAACAAGTTCAAAGAAATCGCGGCTTATTAGATGTTCCGTTTGAAACGATGCCCGTATATGGAACGATGGCCAGCCAGTTCAACGATGCCGGAGTTAACGCGTTGTTCGCGGCGCTTATCGAAATCATGAATCGCAAGCTCTCGCTGCAGTGGCCGCTCCCCGACTATTCATCCGTCCTTAGCTCTAACATTCATGTCATTATTCCGATTGACCGAACCCGCTATTTGGGTGAAATCGCGCATACGGCAAGGAGCTATCGATCTTTCGTTGAAAGCGAAGCCGAGCTGGCCAGCTCTTGCTACCGAATAGAAGGAACAATCCAAGCGTTGCGACGGGAGCAAGGAGCGGTTGAGAGCCTTTCGGCGCTGGAACGGCTTAAGGAAATGTACGAGAACCATATGCAGAAGACAACTCGGGACCTGCTCGCAAGATGGCCGGAGCTGCTGCGCAGTTATACCGGAAACACCTTTGTTTCCCGGGTTCGGGACAAAGAAGTCGTAACGGAGCTTACGACTCGAAGCTTGTCAGGCTTGGACATCCCCAAAGTAAGCCTGCCGAAATTCCGCGATTGGGGCGATCTTGTACGCTGGATGTACCGCGAAAATGTTCCTGGAGAGTTCCCGTATACGGCGGGCGTCTTTCCCTTCAAGCGCAAGGAGGAAGACCCGAAGCGCCAGTTTGCGGGGGAAGGAACGCCGGAGCGAACCAACCTTCGTTTTCACTATTTGTCGCAGAACGATCAGGCCAAACGATTGAGCACCGCGTTCGATTCCGTAACCTTGTACGGAGAAAACCCCGACGAACGGCCCGACATCTATGGAAAAATCGGCGAAAGCGGCGTCAGCATCTGTACTTTGGACGATATGAAAAAGCTGTACGCGGGATTCGATCTCTGCCATTCGATGACGTCGGTATCCATGACCATCAACGGTCCCGCTCCGGTACTGCTCGCGATGTATATGAATACCGCAATCGAATTTCAGATGAAACGGTTCAGTCAGGAACAAAAAAGAACGCCTGCGCCGGAGGAAGCGGAACGCGTTCGCAGAGAAACCCTTGGAACGGTAAGGGGAACCGTTCAGGCCGACATATTGAAGGAAGACCAGGGGCAGAACACCTGCATTTTTTCCACGGAGTTTGCGCTACGCATGATGGGCGATATTCAGCAATATTTTATCGATCATGACGTTCGCAATTACTACTCGGTGTCCATCTCGGGATACCATATCGCCGAGGCCGGCGCGAATCCGATCTCGCAGTTGGCGTTTACGCTGGCCAACGGGTTCACCTACGTCGAGTATTACTTGTCGCGGGGCATGAACATCGACGAGTTCGCCCCTAACCTATCGTTCTTCTTCAGCAACGGGCTGGATCCGGAATATACCGTCATCGGGCGCGTGGCTCGGAGAATATGGGCAACGGTCATGAAGCTCAAATACAAGGCCAATGAGCGCAGCCAAAAGCTGAAGTATCATATCCAAACCTCCGGACGTTCGCTGCACGCGCAGGAAATCGATTTTAACGATATCCGAACGACGCTTCAGGCGCTTATGGCGATACTGGATAATTGCAACTCGCTTCATACGAATTCTTACGACGAAGCGATCACGACTCCGACGGAGGAATCGGTGCGCAGGGCGATGGCCATTCAACTGATCATCACGAAGGAGCTTGGTCTGGCGACGAGCGAGAACATGCTTCAGGGTTCTTTCGCGATTGACGAGCTGACCGATTTGGTAGAAGAGGCGGTACTGCAAGAGCTGGAGCGTATAAGCGACAGGGGCGGAGTGTTAGGCGCGATGGAATCTCAGTATCAAAGGGGTAAAATCCAGGACGAATCCATGCTGTACGAAACGAAAAAGCATAGCGGAGAGCTGCCGATTATCGGCGTGAATACGTTTCGCAATCCGAATCGGCCGACCGGAGACGAGCTGAATATCCCTCTGGCGCGGTCAACGCTCCAAGAGAAGGAGCAGCAGCTGACGAATCTGAGAGATTTCCATAGGCGGAACCAGACGGTGGCACCTGCCGCCTTGGCCAGATTACAGCAGATCGCCTTGGAAGGCGGCAACATCTTTGCCGAGCTGATGGAGACGGTTAAAGTGGCAAGCTTAGGTCAAATCACGCACGCCCTCTATGAGGTAGGCGGACAATATCGCAGGAACATGTAGCCTGGAAGAGGAGGGTTTCCTTTGTCGACTCCGCATCTTGCCAAGCACCAGCAGCTAGGGTTAACGGACGCGCAGGTATTGAGCATGTACACCCTCATGTTGACAGCGAGAAAATTCGACGAGCGCGCCACGCTTATTCAACGCTCGGGAAAAACCGCTTTTCATATCTCCAGCATAGGCCAAGAAACCGCGCAGGTGGCCGCGGCGTTCGCCTTGGAAAAGCAGCACGACTATTTTCTCCCCTATTATCGCGACTACGCCTTGGTTCTTTCCGTTGGAATGACGGTTCGGGAGCTGATGCTCGCCACGTTCCTAAAAGGGGAGGACATCAACGGGGGCAGGCAGATGCCCGGGCATTTCGGATACCGCAAGCATCATATCGTAACGGGCTCGAGTCCCGTCTCCACCCAGGTTCCGCATGCCGTAGGTATTGCCTTGGCCGCGGTAATGAAACAAGAAGATCGCGTCGCGTTCGTCACCTTCGGGGAAGGATCCAGCAATCAAGGCGACGTGCATGAAGGCTTTAATTTTGCCGGTATATTCAAGCTGCCCGTCATCTTCATGTGCGAAAATAATCAATATGCGATTTCCATTCCGGCCCATCGGCAAGTGGCGGGGCGGATCGTCGACCGCGCGGCCGGATACGGGTTTCCCGGCGTTCGAGTGGACGGCAACGATGCGCTCGAGGTTTACGGCGCAGTCAAAGAGGCGAGAAATAGAGCCCTTCGCGGGGCTGGACCGACGTTAATCGAAGCGATGATGTACCGCATACCGCCGCATTCCACCGCGGACGACGATATGCAGTACCGGACGAGGGACGAGGTGGAATACCATAAGGAGCAGGACGGCATCGAGAGCTTCCGCCGTTATTTGTTCGAATGCGGCGTTCTGAACGAAGAGCTCGACCGATCGGTGAACGAAGACGTCATGAGAGAAGTGAACGAGGCGGCCAAATACGCCGACAAAGCCCCCTACCCGGAGCCCGAGAGCGCGCTGCGGCATGTTTACGCTAAGGATGGTGGTGCATGATGGCTATCCTAACCTATTTGGAAGCGATACGCGCCGGGATGAGCGAGGAAATGCAGCGCGATGAAGGTGTTTTCGTGCTTGGGGAGGATGTCGGCAAAGGCGGCGTATTGAATGCGACCAAAGGAATGCGGGATCGCTTCGGTGAACGGAGGGTACTCGACACGCCGCTCTCCGAATCCGCGATCGTCGGAGTTGCCATTGGTGCGGCCATGGTGGGCATGAGGCCGATCGCCGAAATCCAGTTTGCCGATTTCATCTTCCCGGCTACCAATCAAATTATAAGCGAAGCGGCGAAAATCAGGTACCGATCGAACAACGATTGGTTTTGTCCGATCGTGATCCGCGTTCCTTACGGGGCGACGGGCGGAGGCGGACTCTACCATTCTCAGTGCCCCGAATCGGTATTCTTCGGAACGCCGGGTCTTAAGATCGTTGCACCGTCTACGGCTTATGACGCCAAGGGACTATTGAAGGCGTCGGTGCGGGACGACGATCCCGTTCTCTATTTCGAGCACAAAAAATGCTATCTGTATATATCCGACGATGTACCCGATGAGGACTATACGGTCCCTATCGGCAAAGCAGCAGTCAAGCGAGAAGGGGACGATATCACCGTAATTGCCTATGGAATGGCGGTTCATCTAGCGCTTAAAGCAGCAGAGCAGCTGGAGAAGGAGGGGATCAGCGTACATGTGCTGGATTTGCGTACCCTGCATCCGCTTGATCAATCCGCGATTTTCGAAGCAACGGCGAAAACGGGCAGAATCTTGATCGTTCACGAGGATAACAAAACAGGGGGAATCGGAGCTGAAATCGCCGCCATTATTGCCGAACATTTGCTGTATCAGTTGGATGCTCCCATCCTGCGTTTTTGTCCGCCCGATGTTCCAGCGGTAGGAATGGCGCCTACTCTCGAGAAGTTTTTCCTGCCCAACGTAGATACCTTGAAAGAAGCGATGCGCCGCCTTGCGGAAATGTAGGATGGAGATTTGCTAGCTTCGATTTCGGTTAGGGGGATTGCAAAGATGCATAACGAGGAGGAGCGGCTTAGCGAGGTTACGATACCGCATTTGGCCGAAAGCCTGGTTTCGGCTACCCTTGGCAGATGGTTGAAGGAGCCGGGGGATTACGTGAAGGAATACGAGGTCCTATGCGAGCTGAATACGGATAAAGTAAACGTGGAAATGCCTTCGCCCATGGAAGGAACGCTGATCCGCATCTTGGTGCAGGAAGGGGAAACCGCCGATGTCGGCGCTCCCATCTGTCTGATTAGGGAGCCGGAAGCACAGACGCCGATTGTCTCGGATCCCTCCAAGTCCATTGTTACCGAGGGAAGGTACAGAGATGAGCCCGATCTGAGCACCCGTTATTCTCCAGCCGTTATGCGTCTTGCGGAAGAGCATCGGATCGATTTGCGTAAGGTCAAAGGCACCTCGCTGGGCGGTAGAATTAATCGGAAGGACGTCCTCGCTTATGTTCGGGACGGCATGAACATACAACCCGCGACTCCTCCGGAATACAGCGCCGGCAAGAACGAGGTTATCGCCGCAGGCTTCACAAAGGCTACCAGTGTCCCCGCTGCTCAAGAGCGCAAAGAGCCGGCAAGCAGCCGGGGTCCAGACGATCAACTCCTGCCGGTCACACCTGTAAGAAAGCTGATCGCTACGCGCATGCATCAGAGCGTGTCGGAAATACCTCATGCTTGGTTAACGATCGAGGCGGATGTAAGTCATCTTGTTGATTTGCAACAAAAGTGGAAAGACCGTTTCGCGGAGAAGGAAGGGATACGGCTGACGGTTACCCCTTTCGTGTTGAAAGCAGTTGTTAATGCCATTAAGGATTATCCGATTCTCAATTCTACATGGTCTACGGACAATATCATTATCAAGAAAGAGATTCATGTTTCCATTGCGATAGGCTCCGAGGAATCCGTAGTCACTCCCGTCATACGCAACGCGGACCGAAAGACGATTGCCGGTCTGGCTATCGAACTAGACGACTTGGTCAAACGGGCTAGAAGCGGCAAATTAACGATTTCCGATATGCAAGGAGGTACCTTTACTTTTAACAACACCGGGGCTTTCGGTTCCTTGCAATCCTTTCCTCTTATCAACTATCCGCAGGCGGCAATCATCACCTTCGAAACGATTGTCCGTAAACCCGTCGTGATTCAGAGGGATATGATTGCGATCCGATCCATGGCCAATCTTTGCCTATCTCTTGACCATCGTATATTGGATGGCGTGGTTTGCGGGCATTTTATGCGCCGCGTGAAACAATATTTGGAGCGATACGATCAAGAAACCGTTATTTACTAAAAAGGTAAGACAACTTGTAAATGGTGATAGTTCTTAGTACGGATTTAATCCAAACTAGAGCGGCGGATTATTTCCTCTTATCAATATAAGTTAACAATGTGAGTATAAACAACCCAAAAGCAAACATAATCGATAGAGTTTGAAATACATCCATAACAGCTTCCTCCTTTTTATGAAAAGCAGGATTCACCACTTACAAGTTGTACTCTTAATAGTAAACCATATGGGTAATAATGGAAGTGCGTACGGCACTATTTTCTATTCGCTATAATTCAACATTTTTTGGCTGGGAACTACGCTTGTCCCTTTCAGTGACAGCTTTCGCTTCATATGATTAGTCGATCCTCGAATTAAACCTGCACTTAGGACATATGTCCAAGCACCCACTCATACGGTATTGATAAGAGAGGATACCAGAGGAGGAGTGCTGATGTCAGACGAGTTTGTAGCACGTTCATTAGAAGAAGTAAGGTTTTGGTCACGGATTATGAAGGAACATTCCTTATTTCTAAAACTTGGGTTCCGATGTGAAGATACGCAATTAATTAATGAGGCTAATCAGTTTTTTGCCGTCTTTGAAGCAATCGAAAATAGAGCAAATGCCTATCCGTTTGAATCAGATCCCGCCGTGATCAGAAGGTTTAATGAAGAAGTCCATAATGCAGTTTCTTATATATGGGCTTTCAAGAGAAAAGTACTTGGGTTGATACTGACGTGCCAGCTTCCCGGTGGCAACAACTTCCCGTTATTGGTTGATCACGTGAGCAGGGAAGCAAATTACTTCAGAAATCGCTTAATGGAGTTAAATTTAGGGAGATTGGAACCGCTGCCTGACGCCATAATCGATGAGAACGTATTTTTCCTGAGAATCATGGCTGATCATGCCAAGTTCATCAGTCATCTGCTGGACCCTTCCGAAAGGAAGCTAGTAGAGCAAGCGAATAACTTCAGCCATGAATTCGATCAATTGTTATTCCAAGCGAAGGACTTGGATTCCATGCGCCCTCAGTCACAAACGGTTCCGCTCCTCGACCAATTCCTTGATCAGAACAGGGTTTCCGTTAAATCGCTTCGCGACTTTAAGCAAACAGCTCGAGATTTAATTGAAGCCTGTCGAATAAAGAGCATCATTCATCCATTATTGGCGGATCATGTGTTCCGAGAAGCAGAACATTTCTTGTTCATCATCGACATGTTCGATAACAGTCTTTCCGGTAAAAGCCGAGAGTAAAAATCACCCTGCAAATTGCCGATTTGGCAGCATGCAGGGTGATTTTGCTTATGCTTGCTGTCCCTGGTACATCATTTGCTGAACTTGCTCTTCGGGAACCGCCATCTCCGAATAAGTCTTCTGGCAAATCATGTTAGATATTCGAGGTACGTACACGATTTCCCCGGGATTTAATTGGTTCGGATTCGCGATGTGCGGGTTGGCCTCCTCTAGAATGGTATGTGGAATGTTATATTTGTAGCCTACCGCGGCCAACGTGTCTCCATGTTGGGCTTGATGCTGCGCGAATAACATGTCGTCCGATTTTCCGTCTCTGAAGAAGGGAAAGAAGAACGGGGAAAAGAAGAAGAACGGAAACAAGAAACGTCTAGGGAAGAAGGGATGGCGAAAAGGACGAAAGAAAGGGCGACCGAAACCTCCTCCAAAACCTCCACCAAATCCACCACCAGGAAAAAATCCACGATCCATAAGATAACCTCCATATAAAATAGTCATTTGACTATATAAGGTATTGCTTTGGCGATAATTGGTTCCAACTGAATCAGAAAAATGGGCGATTCAGTTCACCAGGAAACAATAGCTTTCAATCATAAAATTTAGTATTTTTGAATGAGGTAGGAATAATGACCATATAAGGGGTTCGCAAGAGGTTATGTTACTTGAGAAATTATTTCTTAACGTCCTGATCGCGTTAGCTCCGGTTTTAGTCTACACCTTGTTTGGCGATCGTTGGCCGCACTCCAAATCTCCCTATGCGATAGGGCTTTTGTATGGGATTTCGTCTGCGCTGTGTTTGATTTTTTCCTACTACGCTCTAGATTTGTACTGGGAGCTCAGATATGTCCCGCTTGTGATTTCTACGGTGTACGGTGGACCGCTTGCCGGTTTCATTAATTACTTAATGATTTTGGCTACCCGGACTTATCTTGGCGGAGATGCCCTTTTGTTTGGATATATAAGCATTACGTTGGCTTTTTTGGGGCCTTTATTATTTGCCAAGAAAATCGGCCGCTTAACCGGATACCGGCGAATAAGAGCAGTGATCCTCATCTCCGTAATCCCCTCTATTGTGATGCTGCTTATTCTAATTTCATTCACATACCTTAATCAAGTCGAAAAACCTTTGGATTTTGAACCCATCCGGGCCGTTTTGTTTTTTGGATTGATTCAAACATTAGGGACTTGGTTATCTTGCACCCTTCAGGAATTTAACTATGAACGAGCTATAATGAAAGAGGAAATTCAACGTGCGGAAAAGCTAAAGACTTTAGGTGAAGTCGCCGCATCCATTGCACATGAAATCCGCAACCCGTTGACCGTTGTTCAAGGTTTTTTACAACTCATGAGTGCGACGATCGTCGAGGGGAAAAATCGAAGTTACTTACAATTTGCGTTAGATGAGATTGCAAGAGCAGAGGCAATCATTAATGATTATTTGAACTTTTCAAAGCCCAAATTGACCAAATACGAAAAGTTTTCTTTATCCGATTTAATCGAGAGTATTACTACACTGTTAATGCCATTGGCAAGTTATAAAGGAATACATTTCGATAGCAGAGTGGAAGAGCAAATTTATATGCATACCGATCGAGCTCAACTGCAGCAAGCATTAGTCAATGTAATTAAAAACGCAGTAGAAGCTTCAATGGAAAAGTCACTGGTACAAATAAAACTGGAATTAAAAGGTAACCATGCGCAACTCAAAATCATTGACAAAGGCAAAGGGATGACGCGAGAAGAGATCAAACGAATCGGGACACTGTTCTATACAACGAAAGAAAGCGGTACAGGCCTAGGCACTTCCGTTGCCGTACGGATCATTGAGGCAATGAAGGGAAGCATCATTTACGAAAGCGAGAAAGGTAAAGGTACGGTTTGCACCATCTCTTTGCCTTTAGTCTCAGATGAAAGCAATCGAAAAGATAACCATTCGTACAAGCAATTGGAGGAGTTATGATGAAACCGATACAAACGACGAAACGAGCTCTCCGGCGGTTTTTGCTGGAGACGCAGCTTTTACTTCATCCGCCGGAGAAGCGCGCAAACTCTGCGGACGCGATGCGCCAGCGCGTGCTGGACGTAATCCGGCAATTGGAATGCGTTCAAATCGACCCGGTATCCGCTGTGCGTCCGAATCAGCATCTGGCCCTTTCGGCAAGAATTGCCGGTTACGAGCCGGAGATTCTGAATGATCTGCTGCGCCAAAACGAAATTTTCGAATATATGGCGAACGCGGCATGTATCATTCCGATGGAAGATTTCCCCATTTTCGAACCGACCCGCCAGAGACTGAAGCAGCATGTTCAGCCCCATATCGACAATATTCGGCCGATCGTCGAGCAAGTGCTGCAAAAGCTGGAAAGCGAAGGCCCGCTGACGGCAAAGTCGTTCGAATCCGATCAACGGGTACACGGGTATTGGGATAACGTGAACGCCAAGACGAAAGCTACGTCTCATGCGCTGAATTTATTGACGGACGCCGCGCAAATTAGAATAGTCGGCAGAGAAGGAAACCAGCGTCTTTTTGATGTCATTAGGCGCAGCGTCCCCGCCGAACTACTTCTGCAAGCAGAAAAGATAGACTCTGTTGAAGCGCTTGAAGCGATAATGCAAAAATATTTTCGGGCGTACCGGGTATTTGAACCGAGCGACCCCCGTCTTGGCTGGCAGCGATTAAGCGCAAATGGACGACGGGAAGCAATTGATCTGCACGTAAAATCGGGAGAAATTACGCCGGTCGAAGTCTCAGGATTGAACAAGCCTTATTACATATTAGCTTCGGATAGGGATCGGCTTTCCGTACACGATGACGAGGACAGGACTCGCGCAATCGAGAGGGAAGAGGAGTTATTGATTCGCTTCCTCTCGCCACTGGACAACTTATTATGGAGCCGTAAACGGTTGACGGACTTGTTCGATTTTGAGTATAGATGGGAAATCTATACACCCGCCGTCAAGCGTACGTATGGTTACTATGCGATGCCGATTCTGGCAGGCGACCGTTTGATCGGTCGAATGGACCCTCGTCTGGATAAAAAACAAGGCCACTTGACGGTACAATTACTGCAAATCGATCCTGAAATCGACTTCACGGAAGGTCTTCGCGATAACGTGCATAGAGCGCTTGAATCGTTTGCTCACGTACACGGGGCAGAAACGGTATCGATCGAGCAAAGTTCGTTCGGATAGCATCAGGAACCAACTTCCGACCTCGCGGCCGAAGGTATCAGGGTCGGTTTAGAACCATCTAATCTTCGCACGACTTTCTTCCCCAAATTTATAAACGGCTTTTCTACTGCAACGTACCCTACATAAGAAATAAGTATAGACAATACGATAAACGTTACAAAAGATAGACTAAGCGTTTGGTACTTAGAAAGTCCTAGATTGATATAAAATTTGATCACAAACGGCATCAAAATCATATGAAATAAATAAAGAGAGTAAGATATATCCGCGCCTAATTTAGCCGCTTTACCAGATAAAACGCTTCTGAAGAACGATATAACCCTAAAGACTGCCGGGTTCAAATTGCCTTTTAACTTATCCAAAAACAAAAACATCATAATCGCCAAGGCTGCAACAATCGTCATTTTGCTCTCAAACGGTAAAATCAATAGAGCTGCCACATAAAAATAACTCCACTTCATTTTGTTCAAACAAGCAGCGGCCATAAGCATGCCGAGCAGAAAAAGGGGGAACTTAAAAATCAAAAGTGCCGGCATGTCATACCAATGAGTGTAAAACTTTAACGTTACAAAGGACATTATTACTGCTAACACAGTAACTGAGAAAATCATGATTTTACTTTTGTTATAGAAAAGCAAAGCGAACAAAATTGGAAAAAGCACATAAAATTGCATTTCTAAAGATAAGCTCCAAGCAACCGATAAAATGGTACTATCCTGACCTGGGATGATGCCGTGGGCGAATAGAAGATGAGATACAAACCCGATCGGCGTCGGAGTTTCATGTTTGCTTTCCCCACCCCAGATCGTCAATGAATCACCAGTGAAATAGATCAATATTTCCTCTCTGTTGATGTACATTTGGCTCACTAATAACGTGGCACAAATAATAGCAATGAGATAGACAGGATAAAGTCTAAACAATCTTCTAATAACAAATTTCATTCCCGTCGCAAATTCATTGACAGGTTCTTTGGCCTCTCGAAGAAAGTAATGATAAGCCATCAAAAAACCGGTTATCATCATAAACCCGTCAACCGCGATTATTGGATTAGCCAAGATTTTCGAGAGAATAGGGATATCAATCGTATTACTTCCTCCTACAATGATAAAGAAATGACCGCACGAGACCCACATGGCTAGTAAAAATCTAATGCCGTCTAAACTTCTAGTATCGTGCAATAAAATTACCCCTTCCCTAGCCGCTTGCGATTTTTGAGTATTATAGCAAATGAAGGGTTGATCGGCAATTATTTATTATTCAATTTGAATAATTTTGTCATATCGATAATATCATACTATTCATTATGAATAATTATTTATTTGCGAAATACAAACAATTAACATTGCCATAATTTGAATGCGCTTTTCGAATGTTATATTCATGATGACAGAGAATCGAGACAGGGTGGGGAACTAAAAAAAGAGGAGGAATCAATAGTGAAATCATTATTAGGCAAAAGGTTGTTGCTGGTAAGTTTGGCCATGTCTCTCGTAATGTGGTGTTTGGCGGTTTTGCCTCCGGCAGTAATGGTAGAGAAAGCTTCGGCTGCACCTACTGATTTACAGCTAGCTTCTCGTTGGGCGCCGATACACTATCAGGACACGGACAGCTCGGACTACGACGCGGACTACATCACCGCAGTGAATTACGACGGCGATTGGAACGCCAAGAACAACTGGGAACATCAAGACGATAATGTGAACAACTTAAAAGCAAAAGTATACTTTTCGGTTGTAGAGACTTCTACCCACTGGCATATCGTATACAGCTTTTTTCATCCACGGGATTGGGTCGATTATCAGGACTTCGGGTTGGACTCGCATGAGAACGATATGGAAGGCGTTTTGACGGTAGTCCGAAAAGACGGGACAACCTACGGAAAATTAGAAGCGATGGTAACCGTGTTCCATACCAATTTCTATTCGTACACACCGTCTGGAAGTACATACCAAAACGGGCAGGAGAACATTGACGGTTCTATTCGAAGGGCAAGCTATGGAGGATACTCGCGTCCAACGACGTTCCAGGAAGCGAAAGGCCATGGACTGAAAGCCTGGGACGGCAGCAGCTTTCCTGGAGGGGACGGGATCATTTATTATCCGAGTACAACTACGGCGGAAGTTCCGTCTGGAGGTAACGACAGATCCGTACAATATCAACTGATCGATACATTTGCTAGCGGCGGCCTGTGGGCACAACGGAACAATAGCTTAACGTTTGCAAGCTGGGGATCGTTCAGCGGCGACAACGGTAAAGACAATGCGGCCAATGCAGCTTGGGGCTGGGATGACGGCGATGACGGCAACGTGTTCCGTGGAGAGATGGCAACGGATCCGGCGAAGTTGATAGCTACGTATTTCAGTAATATCGGAAGCTTCAGCCGCACGTATTTGCGTAACTCTTATTTGTAATATTGCAACACACTACCGAATGTTAAATTGGTAGGCGGTATATTTATTTGTGATCCCCGCATTGTTACTTGGCATTATCGGTATGATAATGATCAGGACGGTACGACTGATGAAATCATTGAATAAATTCTGATATTAAATAAAGCTATTTATAAAATTATCCAATCTAATAAGGCCGGTTCATGCCACTTGTATTGGCAATGAGTCAGTCTGTTTTTTTTAATAAGTAACCAATATATCATGAGAGGAGATTGGAGATTGAATGGCCTCAAATAAAGGAAACTCTCTTGTATTTGGTGAACATTAAGTATTGAGGTCGAGGAGTGGAGGTAGATCCCAAGAATGAAAAAGCGATATTGCTTCAGTCAAAATGAAATCGAAAATATAATTAATCGTTTTGGTAAAGATTTTTATGAAAAAGTTTTGAGGGATATTGAAGAATATGCTGTTAAGTGGACTTTAACCTCTTTTCAATTTGTTCCTTCCTATTCTGCAAACTTAGTTTTTATATGCTATTCAGAAAATTTTGGAAGAGTAGTACTGAAAATAGGTAATCCTTCTTTCGGAGAAATAGTTACAGAGTTTAATACTTTGAGTCAATATAACGGCAGACGATTTTGCAGAGTCTTTAACGCTGATATTGAAAAGGGCGTCATACTTGAAGAGTGTGTACGGCCGGGGAATCCTTTAAGGGATGAGAGTTCTCTTGATAGAAGACTATCTGTATTTTGTTCCCTATATAAAGGCTTGCATATAACTCCCGCTAAAGCAGAAATATATCCGACTTACACAGAGTGGGTCGGTAGGATAACAGAATATATGAGCAAGCGACAAGATTGTAAAGAATTATATTTGTATATGAAAAAAGCAAAAGATATATGTTTATCTGTTTCTACTTTATATTCACAAAAGATGCTGCTTCATGGAGACTTTCATCACGATAATATTTTACTTGGTAATGATGGGGAGTATATAATTATCGACCCTAAAGGTGTAATAGGCGATCCTGTATTTGACATTCCACGTTTTATTTTAAATGAATTTGGCGATGAAACAATTCCGGACTTATATAAGAAAATAAACGATATAATATGCACCTTAGAAAAGAACCTTAACATTCCAAACGACATAATAAAGCAATGCCTTTATGTGGAAACTGCAATGGGAGTATGCTGGAGCGTACAAGACGGCGCAACACCTGAAGAATATCCGAGTCTTTTAAAAAATGTTGCTTTCGCAGAAACAATTTTGAAAACTTGATGTAAAAGTAAATCCATGGGAGAGATGATTATGTTGAATAATCAAGTGGAGATTGTTGAATTAGAAGAGAAGCATTTTGTCGGTGTACCCGTAACGGTTGCGTTTCAAAAACATGATCCAGAACGAATAAATGAGGCAAATCGGATTTTTACAGCTAGGAAAAATGAAATTAAAGGAATCATAAATGAGCATGAATATGTGTGTCCACATTTTGCTAACGATGTGCTGTTTACATACATCTATTGGTAAGCGTCAAATCCTCCCCACCTTCTTTCCTCGCAACGTCGATGAGATAATCCTCCCAGAACACCAATCAGGGAGGGTTTTTCATGTCTAGAGAAGACGTTCAAAAGAAATGGGAAGCGCGCGTAGCTGCTTGCCATGCTAGTGGAGAGAAAGTATCAAGATGGTGTCAGGCCAATCACGTGGATCGTCGTCAGTTTTACAGTTGGAAGAAAAGATTAAGTGGTTCTTCCGAGGTTTCTAAAGCACGTAAACCAACAACTTTCATTCCTCTTCCAGTTGCTATGGAGGAAATGGATCAGTCTTCTTGTCTTCGAATCAAGCTCGGAGCAGCCGTAATTGAGGTCGACGCTGGATTTAATCCCGTTCTGCTCCGAGAAGTGTTGAAAGCGCTGGAGGCCGTATGCTAAGCGAATTAACGAGTCGTCAGGTTTACTTGGCTTGCGGTAGCACCGATTTACGAAAATCCATCGACGGTCTCGCCGCTCTCGTTCAGGAAGGGCTCGGCCTGAATCCATTTTCTCCCTGCGTGTTCGTTTTTTGCAACCGGGAACGCAACAAGTTAAAGATGCTTTACTGGGAACATAACGGCTTCTGGCTGTTTTACCGCAGGCTTGAGCGCAGCACGTTCCAGTGGCCTAAAGACGACGGAGATCCGGTCACCGTTACAACCCGCGAGCTCCGGTGGCTACTGGACGGACTTTCCCTCAGCCAGCGTCAAGCCCACCCGAAAGTCAGCGCCGCTACGGTCATTTAACAATATCATCCTTCGCCAAATCGCCATCTATTTCGGCAGGTTTTGCTCCCTTCACGCCGAAATTATAACGTATGGAAAATAGAACGGAATCCCTCACCTTAGAACAACTACAACAACATAACGCCAAGCAAGAGCAGCAGATTGCTGAGCTCTCCGCTAAGATAAAATGGTACGAGGAGCAGTTTCGTCTGGCCCAGCACAAGCGCTTTGGCGCTTCTAGCGAGCAAACGAATCCAGATCAGATCGAGCTTAATCTCTTCAACGAAGCCGAAGTGCTGGCAACACCTGCCGGACAAGAAGTGCCAACGGAGCAGATTACGTACGCGCGGCGCAAATCCACTGGCAAACGCGAAGAGGATCTCTCCAAACTGCCAATTGAAACGGTGACGTATTCGTTAACGGAGAGCGAGCAGATCTGTGCATGTTGCGGCGGTACCCTCCATGAGATGAGCACCGAGACGCGCAGTGAAATCGCCATTGTACCGGCTCAAGTGAAAGTCATTCGTCATGAGCGGCAGGTCTATGGTTGCAGGCACTGCGAACGCAATGAAATTCACACGCCAATTGTAACGGCGCCAATGCCCAAGCCGGTTTACCCTGGCAGTCTAGCATCAGCCTCAAGTATGGCCTATGTCATGAGCCAGAAGTACGTGGATGGCATGCCGCTTTATCGGCAAGAGCAGCAGTTTACGCGTCTTGGCTACACGCTGTCTCGTCAGACCATGGCAAACTGGATGATCTACGGTGCACAGCAATGGCTCGAGCCCATCGTGGCTGCCATGAAAGCCTACTTGCTCCAGCAGGAAGTGCTTCATGCAGACGAAACAACGTTGCAGGTGCTACGTGAACCGGGGAAAGCGGCAGAGTCTACCTCCTATTTGTGGCTATACCGCACCGGACACGGCGTATCACCAGCAGTGCTTTATGAATACCAGAAGACGCGAGGTGGCGAGCATCCTCGCAACTTCTTGTCTGGATTTAAGGGTTATCTTCATGTGGACGGCTACGCGGGCTACCATAAAGTTGCCGCTGTCACGCTCGTCGGATGCTGGGCGCATGCAAGACGCAAATACGATGAGGCGCTCAAAGCAGCACCACAGACAAAGGGGCTTGCGGAAACGGTGGCTGGTCAAGGACTGGCTTACTGCAACGCGCTATTTGCCATTGAGCAAGATCTCAAGGACGCTACGCCAGAAGTACGACATGCAGAGCGCCAGAAGCGAAGTCTTCCAATCGTGGAGGCTTATTCGACATGGCTTCGCCAGCAAAAAGCGCGGACGCTACCTAAAAGCCTGGTTGGACAAGCGATAACATACAGCTCGAACCAATGGGAGAAACTAACCGCGTTCCTGAAGGATGGACGACTCGAAATCGACAATAACAGAAGCGAACGGTCGATTAAACCGTTTGTCATCGGGAGAAAGAACTGGCTGTTTGCAAACACGCCGCGAGGTGCTAAGGCGAGTGCAGCGATCTATAGTCTCATTGAGACGGCGAAGGAGAACAAGCTAAATCCGTTTCAGTACTTAAAGTATCTGTTCGAGCAACTGCCTCAATTGTCAGATCCTCATGATCTCGAAGCATTAATGCCGTTCTTACCATGGTCACCGTCGATTCCATTGAATTGCCGCGTATTTAAGTAGAATAAGCATAAGCTAGCTCTCACTTGATTTGTAGGTGGGGGCTATTTTACGCTTACGATGTGTTCGCGTAAGGATTTTACGCTCATTCCATCTACGCCATGGCTTCCTTTATTTGCTTCCACACGCTTCATAGCGCCGAGAAGATTTTCTCGTGACAGCAT
>NZ_SOMN01000013.1 GCF_004564235.1 Cohnella luojiensis | reverse complement strand
GTCACCGTCGATTCCATTGAATTGCCGCGTATTTAAGTAGAATAAGCATAAGCTAGCTCTCACTTGATTTGTAGGTGGGGGCTATTTTACGCTTACATCTATTGCATGGAGGTATCAGAGATTAGGATTATTCCGGATGGGATGATTGGTTTCACTGTACCTAGTCAACGTTATGCAAAGGTAAGATCATCAGATCAAGAACCTTATAGACTAATAAAGTCATATTTAATGGCTAATGGACTTGAAAATAACTTAAGATCACTCGCATTAGAATTATTTAGGTTTGGTGAAGAACAACATTACAATAATGGTGATATTTTGGTGCCGATAATTTAAGTAAGTCTTTCTGGGAGGCAGTTACTTCGGCTAATAAGGGATGATACGAATAGGTAATGAAGTTAGTTCTATAATGGAGCAAAAGGTACCCCTATTTATCGTAACAGGTTCTAGTGGATCGGGAAAAACCTACGTTATCAATGAACTGCGTAGAATATTGCCGGATTTTGATATCTTTGATATCGATAATCTCCGCGAGGTAGGTGTTACGGACGAGCAACAAATACGGAACGTTTGGCAAGCATGTATATTACCTGAATTTGCATTGTGATGATGAGACTCGTGAGAAACGATTACGTGAAAGAAATTGGCCAGAAGAAATGATTCAAGACTACAAGAATTTTGCAAAATGGTTGTTTGAAAATGCGGATAAGGAATATACCCCACCAATGCCGATAGTTGTTACTTCGGTAACTGACATAGCTGATGTAGCAGCTCAGATAAAAAAATGGGTTCTTCAATACTCTTGAACTAATAGGAAAAGTAGGGATTAATCTGATAGGGATTATTCCAAATAAAATACATATTATCGGCTCGGTTGGAAGCGGAAAAACTACACTTGCTAGAAATTTGTCCAGTAAGCTTAGCATTCCTTATTATGAATTAGATAACGTGGTGTGGAAGAGGCACAAATCTGGAGATATAAGAAGAAC
The DNA here is from genome assembly GCF_004564235.1 of Cohnella luojiensis. GTDB lineage: Bacteria > Bacillota > Bacilli > Paenibacillales > Paenibacillaceae > Cohnella > Cohnella luojiensis. The sequence continues at coordinate 10,380 of NZ_SOMN01000013.1, read as the reverse complement.
TGATGAAGAAAGAGATGAGTATTTAGACAAAATAATCCGTTCTGATCGTTGGATTATAGAAGGTGCTCATAACCATATTTGGGTATTCAAAAGCTTCCAGAATGCCGATTTAATTATTTTTTTGGATACCCCATATATGAAAAGAATAATTAGGATTATAAAAAGATTTTTTTTGCAAAAAATGGGATTTGAAAAAGCGAACTATACTCCGACAATTAAAATGTTAATAAAGATGTTTGAATGGAATGCTGGATTTGAAAAACAAAGTAAACCAATGATTCTAAACATGCTCCGTCAAGATGATATTAAGTTTCTAATTTTAAAGGATAACAGCTCAACTAGCTGGAAACTTTAACTGAGGAGCTTGCTACACGGCAGCTCCTTTTTTGTGTATTGAAGTAACGGGAGATTAGTTTAATCAGCCATGGATACTCGTTTACAAAAAAGGGAATTATTTGTATCATATAAGCAACATTCAAATGCGATGATGAGAAGAGTAAGGGATTTAAGTTCTTACACAGAGAGCTCCGGTAGCTGAAAAGGAGCAAAGAACTTTTCCTCGAACCAAGCCTCTGAGCAGCATGTCGGAACCTTTGTTGGGGATGGCATGACGGGCGCTCCCGTTAAAGGGCTAGAGTATAAGCATTGCATGCAATGCCGTACTTGAAGAGATTAATATGGCGACATATTAATAAAACTGGGGTGGCACCGCGAAAACTTCGTCCCCAAGACATGACAGTCTTGGAGGTGAAGTTTTTTTTGTATCTGATTTTCCGCTTAACTATTCCAGAAGGAGGAGTCGACAATGGGGAATCCCAAGGAGCATCAAACCGAAAATTTTTTATTTAGGCTTATCAGTGAGGAGCTTGAACAGAAACCATTTAGCAGGGAGATGTGCACGCGATTTCCTCCCGAACCTAATGGCTATCTTCACATCGGAAGCGCCTATGCGATACACACGAATTATACAATTGCCCAAAAGTATTATGGGACGTTTCATTTACGCTTTGACGACACGAATCCCCTTAAGGAGGATATCGAGTATGTGAATGCGATTATCGAGGACATCAAATGGCTCGGTTACGATCCCGGAGATCATATATACTACGGATCGGATTATGCGGAAGATATATATAATGCCGCAGTCACATTGATCAAGCATGGGAAGGCGTACGTATGTGATCTGACACCTGACGAATTGACCGAGCATCGAGGGACTTTGACGGATCCGGGCCGGAACAGCCCATATCGAAATCGCTCAGTGGAGGAAAATCTGGAGCTTTTTGCGAAAATGAAAAATGCTGCCTTCCCGGCTGCATCTAAGGTAGTTCGTGCGAAAATTGATATGGCCTCGCCCAATATAAATCTGCGTGATCCTGTTATTTATCGGATTATCTACGCTGAGCATTACAGGACAAAACATGACTGGTATATCTATCCGATGTACGATTTTGCACATCCAATTCAAGATGCGATTGAAGGTATCACCTACTCCTTATGCTCCATCGAGTTCAAAGATCACCGTCCCTTGTACGAATGGGTCTTAAACGAGCTTGAAATACGTGAGCCTCCGCGGCAAAGGGAGTTCGGCCGACTAAGCTTAACGGGTGTTGTGACAAGCAAACGGTTTTTGAGGCAGCTGGTGGAAGGGGGATACGTAGACGGCTGGGATGATCCCAGGCTTCCGACGCTCCGGGGTATGAGGAGAAGAGGCTTCACGCCGGAAAGTATACGCAACTTTATTGAGGAAATCGGTAGCATCCGAACTCAAAGCACAGTAGACATTTCGCTCCTGGAGCATTGCCTCAGGCAAGATCTAAAAGAAAAAACGGTCAGCGTCATGGCTGTTTTGCAACCCTTAAAAGTCGTCATTACCAACTACCCGGAGAATGAAGTAGAGCTGTTGATGATTGAAAACAACAGCGAAAACGAGGCGCTGGGGGAAAGAGAGGTTCCTTTTTCCAGAACGATTTATATCGAGCGGGACGATTTTATGGAGCAACCATCTAAAGGCTTTCACCGGCTTAGTCTGAATGCTGAGGTGAGGCTGAAGGGTGCGTATTTTATTAAGTGCGATGAGGTGATTAAGGATTCTGATACAGGTGAAATTATTGAACTGCGCTGCACCTACGATCCACTCACGAAAAGCGGCACGGGGTTTACCGGGCGCAAGGTAAAGGGGACGATCCATTGGATCTCAGCGAACCACACCGTTAAGGCTGATGTCCATCTATATGAGAAACTACTGCTTGATCAGGAAATTCCGAAGGATAACGAAAATTGGGCGACTACGATCAATCCGGACTCGTTGGTTAACATAAAGGACGTTTTAATGGAACCATTCGTTGAACATGCGCGTCCAGAACAGAAGTTCCAATTCTTCCGTCACGGCTATTTTTGCGTAGATAGGAAAAATAACGCGAGTAATCGGCTTGTATTTAATCGTATCGTACCGTTGAAAGATACTTGGAAAAGATTAAACTAACGGGCACGAGATAGTGGAGGAGCTTGCCTAGGGCAACTCCTCATTTGGTTCATTGAAGTAACGGGCAGTATAGTTATATGAAAATGAAGGATTTCAAAAATGGAAATGTATCAATGTGATAATATATTTACATCGATATACACTTTAGTACAAAAAAGGAGCTTACTTATGCCGTTACCTCTAGTACATATGTGTATTACAGAACATATTTTTAGACAAAAAGGTATGGAAGTTAATCCTAAGTTTTTGTTAGGGAGCATTGCCCCAGATGCAATTCACATGAGGGAGAACACAACTAGGGAGGATAAAAACAAAACACATTTTAATATAAAGGAAGACTATACAATCAACGAAATCTTTCAAAATAAGATGCGTCCTTTTATTGATGATTGTCCTGAAGATGATCAATGGACAATGTTTGCGAAAGGATATGTCTCGCATGTATTAACGGATTTGATTTGGACTCAAACGATCTACGATGATTTTAAAAGGAAAGTAGCAACTGAACAAATTGAAGACATACGCACTTTGTATTATGCTGAGACTGATCAAATCGATTCTAATTTATTCAGGAATGAAGATTGGAGACCACAAGCATGGGAAGCTTTACTTAATTGCCCCCCTGTTTCTGTTCCAAATATGTTGACGCAAGAAGAGGTGGAAAAGTGGAAAAAGAGAATCCTCGACTGGCATACTCATCCTGAAAAAGAACCGTGTATCGAGCCGAAGTATATTACTGAAAAAAAAGTACGCTCTTTTATAAAAGACACTTCAAGCCAACTAATCAGTCTATTCGAACAGGCAAAATACTTCTAAGATAATGTTCCCCTATCGGATAGGCAAATCGGTAGCCTGTTACGCTAACGGATACGATAGCTTCACGACTACAGGTGGCCAACATTCATCGGCAATCTAGTTCAACGGGCAGAATAGCGTAATTAAAATGTTATTGAATCAACGATTTCCTGTTATAATTTGGAGTGCTGTAAGGGGGGAGAAAGTTGAGAATTCGAACCGCGGCGAGGGCTATGATTATCATGGATGAAAAATTACTTGTATTAAGAAGAACTGGAGTTCAAGGGGAATTTTATGTTCTCCCTGGTGGTGGTCAAGAACATGGAGAAAGCATTCAAGAAACTTTGGTTAGAGAAGTGCTTGAAGAAGTAAGTTTGGTGGTTGAAATTGAGGAACTTCTCTTCATAAATGAATTCATTGCTAGAAGAGATTCTCTTTTCCCTGATTTAGAGCCCGATGTTCATCAAATTGACTTTACATTTTTATGCAATGTTATTTCAATTAATGAAGCAAAGGTTGGAGACACACCTGACGTGCACCAGGTGGGTATTGCTTGGATTCCACTGAAAGAAATAACCGATTATAAATTGCATCCCTATAATGATGTGAATTTTATACTTGGAGCTCCGTCGAGAAATGCTTTATCACAATGGATTACAAATAAAGAAAGTGTAAGAACGCCTTCATTTATTGCTGGCTAAAAACGGATACGATAGTGGAGGAGTTTGCTATGCAGCAGCTCCTCTTTTCTATAGAACGGGCAGAAAGATGGGTTCAAATGAAAAAAATATGTTTATAGGTTCAGGCGGTTCTGGCAAATCAACTTTGGCAAGTAAGCTGGGCGAAATTTTATCGATTGACGTTTATCATCTGGATGCTATTTTTTGGAACCCAGGTTGGATTGGTACGCCCATAGACATTCAAAAAGCCGTACAAAAGGAACTCATAAGTCGTGACAGTTGGATTATCGACGGCAATTACGGAGGCACGATAGACATTAGGTTACAAGCGGCAGACACGATCATTTTTATTGATCTGTTAAGATGGATCTGCCTTTACAGGGTTCTGAAAAGAAGATTCCAATACCGCAACATAATAAGGTCGGACATGGCAGAAGGTTGCGAAGAAAGATCCAATCTCAAATTTCTGAAATGGGTCTGGGAATATCCTTCAAAACAAAAGCCCAAGATTGTGGAAAAGCTTAGGAGGGTATCGAATGAAAAGAAAGTAATCGTGGCTTAAGACTCCGAGTGATGTTCAAAAGTTTATAGCAAGCTTGGATTATTGAGCTAACGAGTACGAGAGCTGAATATCTTACACCACGAGGCTGCCGCAGAGATGATCGGCAGTCTCGCTGTGCTAACGGGGCAGTAATGATTAATTAAAATTAAATTTGCAATAGAGACTGTTTAAGGATAGATGGTAAATTACTAGGTAGGGGCAGTATGGAGAACATTAACTTTTGGCTACGTGGAAAAACAAGATCAATAGGAGGCTTCGACTATTATGAAACAGAACAAATATGATGATTCAGAATTCTTTGAGAATTACAGTCAGATGCCTCGTTCGATCGGTGGACTGAATGCTGCTGGGGAATGGCAAGAACTCCGTGCAATGCTTCCTGAGCTACGCGGAAAACAGGTGCTTGATCTTGGTTGTGGCTTTGGCTGGCATTGCCGATATGCGCGTGAACAGCATGCCCGTGCAGTGGTGGGTGTAGACCTTTCAGAGAATATGTTAGAGCGCGCCAGAGCTATGACTAATGATTCAGAGATCAAGTATCTCCGTCTCGCGATCGAAGATATCAACTTTAATGCAGGTGAATTCGACGTTGTGATAAGCTCTCTTGCACTCCATTATGTCGAGCACTTTGACATCCCCTGTCAGAAGATTCATCACAGCCTTGTACCTGGGGGCACTTTCGTGCTCTCAGTTGAACATCCGGTCTTCACCGCGCTAGCTTCTCAAGATTGGTACTACGGTCAGAAAGGTGAGAGATTACATTGGCCTGTTGATGATTACCATCATGAGGCTTCACGGCAGACAAACTTTCTGGACAATGAAGTCGTCAAATACCATCGAACCGTCGCTACCCATATAAATACACTAATTGAATCCGGTTTTAGAATTACGAAGGTGTCCGAACCTCAACCGACGCAAGAAATGCTAGATAGGCATCCCGACATGCGAGACGAAACACGTCGCCCTATCTTCCTCATGATCGCAGCGGTTAAAAATTAGAATATTCGGTAAGTTCAACTAAACTCCTATGAAAATTTATAACCGCTCAAAACCGAAAAAAGACAATAGAAAATTCGACTCAACAAAAATCGTTTTTAAAAAAGGCTGAGCCTTTTATAAGAAGAGGGACCGTTGTTGATTGCGCTAACGGATACGATAGCTGAGCAGCACAACACTAACTTTTAACTTCATTATTAACGGAGAACGATTCTTGACATCCGCAAAATCAGGTTCTAAAATGTAGTTAATTACAAATTCGGATCATGCCTATGAAGAGCATCCAACTCGGAGGCGTTTTCGTCAAGTGCAACCCCTTCGGGTTGTATCCTAAGCTTACCGGCCCCGCCCGTTACCGCGGAACCAAGAGGATTGAATTGCGATAAGCCGCGGTTTAATCAAGTTGGGTGGCACCGCGAGCAGACGCTCCTCGTCCCAATTCGGACGAAGGGCGTCTTTTTTGTTATCCAAAAATAGAAACAGAGGTGATCAGGATGCTGGAAATCGGGTTTATACGGGAAAATCGCGAAGTACTGCAGCAAACCGCGGATAAAAAAGGAATCCCGCTTTCGATTGCGGATTTGCTCGCGCAAGACGAACGGCGGAGGCGATTGTTGGTCGACGTTGAACGTTTGCGGCACGAACGAAATCGCTTGTCCGAGAAAATCGGCGAGCTCATGAAGCAAGGTAAGCCTATCGAAGCCGAGGAAGCCAAAAAGCAGGTCAAAGAAATAAACGGATCGCTTGGAAGTTTGGAAATTAGCCTGACAACGGTAGATAAAACTTATCGGGATTGGATGTTGCTTGTACCGAACTTCGTATCGTCGGATACGCCGAATGGAGCATCAGATGCGGACAACGTGGAGATTAGAAGGGTAGGCGAGGTTCCCCGATTTGATTTTTCTCCGTTAAACCATGTCGAGCTCGGAGAGCGACTGGGTATTCTCGATATTCCGCGCGGGGTGAAAATCGCAGGTAGCCGCCATTACGTGCTCAAGGGAACGGGGTATCACCTCCATCGTGCCGTTCAGCAGCTGGCTATGGATGTGCTGGAGCTCAAGGGCTTTACGCCAGTGGAGGTTCCGACGATCGTACGCGGCGAAACGCTGTTAAATACCGGCTTTTTTCCGACGGGCGAAGACCAGACTTTCGCGCTTGCGGAGGAGGACAAATACCTGGTCGGTACTTCCGAAGCGAGCCTGGTTTCGTATTTCGGAAATGAAGTCGTCGAAATGAACGGCCCTATCCGTCTCGCGGCGGCGACTTCTTGTTTTCGGAAGGAAATCGGATCGTCCGGCCGAGATGTCCAGGGACTTTACCGGGTCCATCAGTTTGCCAAGGTGGAGCAGGTGGTTCTATGCGAAAACGATCCTGCTCTATCGGAGCAGTTGTTGCAGGAGATGACCCAGAATGCCGAGGAGATTTTACGGATGCTTGAATTGCCCTGTCGGGTGGTAGCAGTATGTATCGGCGATATGTCGCAAAAAACGTATAAGCAATACGACATCGAGACGTGGATGCCAAGCCGTCAATCGTACGGAGAGACGCATTCTGCTTCCAACCTGCTTGATTTTCAAGCGCGTCGGGCCAATATCCGATATCGGGATCCGAATGGAAAGCTGCAATACTGTCACACCCTCAACAACACGGCGATTGCTACGCCGAGGATTCTGATCCCGTTGCTGGAGAACCATCAGAAGGAAGACGGCTCGGTGTACGTGCCGAAGGCGCTGCGCCCGTATCTGAACGGGGTAGAGGAGATTCGGTCAGTCTAACAGTCGTCACTTATCACGGTGAATTTCATCTCCTTCGCGAGCTGCTGCCGGAACTCCTCGGCAATGGGCAGCAGTTGCGGCGAAGGGTATTCGACGCAAGGAAGCCAATGAAGCATCCGAAGAAATGGATTTCCCATGCACTAGCGGATTTTAGATCCGATCGCGGAGAAGTGGCAAATCGGCCGGTTAACGGGCAGAAATGTTAGAAAATTACGGTACAGAATTTTGGAACAATGTGGTAATTGCGAACGTCTAAATACAATATAGGGGGTGAATGAAATGGGCAAGTGGCTGATTTATATATGTCTGTTATTTGTGCTTGTGGGGTGTTCAAAGAACAATGACCTGGCAGGAGAACAACCGCCGAAAGCCATGATTCAGATTGGAAATCAATTGTACGAAACGAAGCTCGGCACATATTGCTGGACAACTAAATGCGTGGATACGGTTGGTCCAGTTGAACTATTAAAAGACAAAAAGCCAATCATAGTAAATCCAAGCGATGAAATTACCTTAGTGATGGATTACGAATCAAAACCGAACAAATTTCATGTAGTACAAATTAATGAAGAGTGGCGTTAAAAGAAAATCGTTTAACCTCACCTGCACAAAAAGGGACTTATTACTATTCCTATGGAGTATGGTGGATGGATGATAAGGTAGCAAATTTATCTCATGGAAGCGCCTTTTATGCTTTTGTTCTAAAAGTAATTTAAAGGTTAGATATAAATGGTTACGCTAACGGATACGATAGTTGAGGAGCTTGCCGATGTGGCAGTTCCTTTTTTCTATTGAAGTAACGGGGGAGTTTAATTAACAACGGTCTCAAAAGGAGAGGATTCATATAAACGACGATGTTTTTAATCAAGTTCAATACCGTTTTCGATTTGAATGGGGAGCAGAAGGGGTACGACGACTGGCTCCATTATCAAGTGTTGTGGTCATAATGGATGTTTTATCGTTTACAACTTGTGTTGAAGTTGCAGTTTCAAGAGAAGCTTTGGTGTTTCCATATCTGTACAAAGATGAGTCCGCCATAAAATTTGCTCAGTCGGTTAGTGCCATTTTAGCTGAAAAGCGTGGCAAGACTCCATCACTGTCTCCAGAGTCGTTACTCTCTCTGTCACCAAAAACCCGAATCGTATTACCTTCCCCGAATGGTTCAACGTGCACCGTAATCGCTAAAGAGTCTAATGTGTTCACGATTGCTGGGTGTTTACGGAACGCTTTCGCTGTTTCAGATTTTATAAATAGGCATTATCCAAATGACGTGATAAGTGTATTCGCATGTGGTGAACAGTGGTCGAATGGAGTGTTGCGTCCAGCTATCGAAGATTTGATTGCGGCTGGTGCAATTCTTAGTCGATTTGATCAATCGTGTCTTTCGCCAGAAGCAAAGATTGCTGTAAGTGCCTTTAGACATGCAGAACTCGACATACAAACGATTTTGATGGAATGTTCGTCTGGTCGTGAGCTAATAGAAAAGGGCTTTCCACAGGATGTTAATATTGCAAGTGAACTGAATGTTAGCCAAGTGGTTCCTGTATTCCATAATGGAGCTTATATGCAACCATTTTAGTGAAATCGCTAAGCTAACAGGGTACGATAGCTGAATAAAGACACGATGGCAGCCGGCCTTAATGATTCGGCTGCCTTTGTTGAACGGGCAGATTTGTGTAGTGATGGTTTTGACAATATGGTAAAATACGGTGGATTAATACTGATATTTTGCCTTTAAATTCTTTGTTGGAAGTAGGAGATCTAATGGGATCAAGGGTTATGCATTATTGTATTTCATCCCTATTGTCGGAAGCACTGGACATCAAGAATAAAAGTGAATTTATACTCGGCGGTATAGCACCCGATATACATGGGCTCATGGGTGTACCAAAAGGAGTTACACACTTTAAAGATAGAGACGCTAATGGGAGAGGGTTTATTAACTACGAACGGTTTTATAACACTTACAAGACTGTTATCGATGTACCCTTTTACTTAGGATATTTGTGTCATTTAATTTCTGATTTTGTTTATTTGGATTTCTATTTTAAAAAACTAGAAAATGTACCAACCGAACAAATGAATGCGAAATTACTAGATGCTTATCGGGATTTTGAGAGACTAAACGGGCGAATAATAAAGCAGTATTCATTGGTGTTACATCCACATGTGATCCCAACGGTAAATATCGAAGGATACGACACCAGCTATTTACCTGCCTTACTTGATTGCATGCGAAGGGACTTTTCAATAGATGAAGATCTCATGAACGAACCGTTGGAACTTTTCCAAAACGATAACAGTGAGATTATTGATTACATTCATAGTTCAGTAGATAAAGCAGTGTCCTTCATGTCTTAAGCGCTGCCACAAGTTACTAAGGCTTCTGAAAAAATGATCAGCAGCCTTATTCCGCTAACGGAAACGATAGTTCAAAGACAACAAGGCTGCCGAATTATCGGAAGCCTGTTCAGTAAACGGGTAGTTCAGCATAGTATTGAAAAAGTACGTTTCCCATGTATAATTAACCATAATTCACCAAATTGATGAAGGAACAGAGTAAGCATTCATTATGCAAACAGAGAGTGACTTTAAGTGGTGAGAGGTCCTCGCTTGTGATTGCTGAACGCCAGTTTCTGAGAGCGATTAATTATCGCCGTTGAGACACGTTACAGTCTTTCAAGTGGTCGTTTAATAAAAACGACAAATTGGGTGGTGCCACGAGAAATCGTCCCATATTTGGGGCGATTTTTTGTTTGCGCCTCACAGTCGCACAATCTAAGTGGTTCAAATCCACTCGGTAACTTTACCCTTTAAAGTGCCGTAGCCGAAGTAGAGGTCCTATTTAAACAAGAATAGGATTGGCAGGGTGTCCCCCGTGATGGGGAATCCGAAGGGCCTGCAGGCAAAGTCCAGCCCGGAATGCGGTGAACCAGAGGTGGCGGCGATGTTGGGTGACCTATAATGCTACATATAATCTAGACAGCAAAAAAGGAGTTTCTTAGTTGTATGACAGGTCCAAGAAGGAAGTTTACACCGGAAGAAAAGGCTCGGATCGTACTGGAAATTCTGAAAGAAGAAAAATCG
>NZ_SOMN01000012.1 GCF_004564235.1 Cohnella luojiensis | reverse complement strand
TCGCGCTCGCAGCGGCGGCAGCCATATACCAGACGCTCATGCCGTAAGACCCGAACTTGCGCCGGAATGACTGTGATTTCGTTGCGCGTCTCGGTACTCATTTCATGGAGCGCGCCGCCGCAGCACTCACAAATCTGCTCGGATTCGGGTAATGCATAGGTCACCGTGTCGACGGGGAACTGTTCCAGCTTCGCTTCACGAGCACCCACCGTCTTCTTTCGACTGTAGGTGACGGTCTCTAAGTCCGGCTCCTCCGAGGTAGGCGATACCAGAACCTCGGCTTCGTTGAACAGGTCCATCTCGACCTGATCCGGATGCGTCTTCTCGCTCGACGCGCCAAAGCGCTTCTGCTGAGCGAGACGGAACTGCTCCTGGTACCAGTTCAGCTTGGCTGTCAGTTCAGCGTTGTGCTGCTCTAACTTTGCGATGGTAGCTTCGTAGTTTTCTGTTGTAGGGTCTAGGTGATCCGCTCGATTTTCCATACCTAATATCTTTGCCAAAAACGTCCCCTTTTCCTGCTAAGAAGTGCCGCCAGGTATGGCGAAACGGCGAACAATGGCCATTAGATAACCGTTTGCGCAGTGACCTTGGAATGGGCCTGTTTCTGGCTTAGTGCAAGCCCGTCTAATAGCCAGCGAAGCTCACGGGTGGAGACACTGATTGGCGTGTGATTAGCCAACGGCCACTGGAACGTGCCGCGCTCGAGTCGGCGGTAGAACAACCAGAAGCCGTTATGTTCCCAGTAGAGGATTTTGAGTTTGTTGCGTTCGCGGTTGCAAAACACAAACAAACAAGGGGAGAACGGATCCAGGCCGAATCCTTCTTGGACAAGAGCGGCAAGGCCGTCAATAGATTTGCGCAAATCCGTGCTTCCGCAAGCCAAATAAACTCGGTTAGCGTTAAGTTGGCTCAGCATAGGGCTTTAAGTGCCTGCACCACGTCGCGGAGCAAAGCGGGATTAAACCCACATTTGACTACGATGACGGCCGGACCGACTTTAACTCCAAGGCTAACGTCCGTCTCCGGTGCGGGCTCGGGTGCAACTTGAACGTTTAGCCATTTGGATACGCTTGGCTTAGGAGAGGCAGTTCCATCTATTCGTTTCATCCATGCGTAAAGTTGTCGACGATCCACTTGATGGGCTTTACACCACCTTGTTGCTTTCTCGCCGCTGGACCGGAAAGCAGTGACTCGCGCTTCCCATTTCTTTCGAGTATCTTCTCTGGTCATGAAAATCCTCCTCAGTTTCGATTCTGAGGAGGATTATCTCATAGCTATTAGGTGGCTTGAAGGTGGGGTTGGTTTGACGCTTTCTCAGACATAAATGATGTCACCAGCAATTGAATTTTCCTCATTATCAGCGGTTGAATTTTCCCCACCTAAGGGTTTATATCCATTCCCCCCGAGGGGGGAATTTCAAAAAAATTATTCAGTTGCTTCTGCTTCCTCTGCCGGTTCCGGTTTGAAAAATCCTGCCTTTTTCTTCTCCTTGATCCGGTAGCTTTCACCCTTAATATTGATCGTGCTGGAGTGGTGCAACAAGCGATCCAGAATTGCGGTCGCTAATACCGAATCTCCGAAAATCTCTCCCCAACCTCCAAACGACTTGTTGCTCGTTAAGATGATGGATCCCTTTTCATAACGCTCGGAGACAATCTGAAAGAAGAAATGCGCTGCTGTGTCATCCATTTTACGGTATCCGATTTCATCAATAATAAGCAGATCGGGTTTCGTATATGTTCGCATTCGCTGTTTAATCGTATGATTCTGATGCGCGAGCTGCAAGCTCTGCACTAGGTCGTGCGCGGTTACGAAGTATACCGTATATCGCCGCCGGAGCGCCTCGTAGGCCAGCGCGACAGCCAGATGCGACTTCCCCACACCAGGCGGTCCCAAGAAAATGAGATTCTCTTGATGCTCGACAAACCGTAGAGTGGCCAGGTCCTTAATGCGCTTCTCATCAATGGACGGTTGAAAGCTAAAGTCGAATGTCTCTAGCGATTTTTGAAAGGGCAGATGCGCCATTCTCGTTCTCATTTGCACGAACCGGCTTCTTTTCTCGGTCATTTCCTCTTGGAGTAGCTTGTCTAAAAAAGCTGTGTACGCTATATTTTGTTCAGCGGCTTCTTCTGCGTGCTGGTGCAGGATGTCTGGGATGCGAACCCAGCCAAAGTATTGGAACGCTTCTTCCAATCGCTCTTGGATCATCACGACGTCATCACCTCTTCGGAGAAGATGTCGTATACAGACAAGTCGCGGGTGACGACTTCGGGGATCGCTTTGGGAACCAATAGGGGCATGGGCGTAGCGGCCTTGGAGCTGCCCGTGGTTCTGATCCCTACGAAGTGCGTTTTGTTCGCAACCACTTGATGACGACCGAGGGCTTTAACGTGCTCGGCAAGGATAATCTCTCCTGTATAGATCCGGATGAGTCCGTTGTTCTGATCTTCCACCTCCACGGTATACCCCACGTAGCGATGGGGAACCGAGTAACGATGGGCGTTATAGGAAACGAGACAGTCCGATGAAACCTTACGTTCATGTCGGTATACCGCTTCAAATCGGGTCAGGTTGAATGGCTGCAGTTCTTCACGTAGCCAGCGTTCCTGTGGCACTTCGTGCGTCGTCGCATGGATTCGCACATTCGCAGTCTTGTCCATCCATGCCCTAGCTTGAAGATTAAGGTCATGTAAATCTGTAAAGGTTTGTACGCGTGGCCAGAAGTTCTTCCGTACATACTTTACACCGCTTTCGACCTTCCCCTTAGTGCGAGCACGATAGGGGCGGCACCGGCGCAAGACAAAGCCATGATGATTGGCAAACTTAGCAAACCGCTCGTTCCACACGACTTCTCCCTGTTCATCTTGGCCGGATACGACCGTTTTCATATTGTCGTAGAGGCAGGTCCGCGTTCGACCGCCGAAATACTGCATGGCGCGTAGATGGCAACCCATTAACGTGTCGAGTCGCTCATTTTCGGTAAACTCTACATAAAGCATACGTGAATAACCAAGAACCATAACGAAAGCATACAAGCGTTTGTAAGTACCGTTCCACTTGACTTTGAATAATCCCCAGTCGACCTGTGCTTGCTGCCCAGGTGGCGTCTCATACCGCTCAGTCGCTTGCGAGATTACTGTGGGACGAAGTGGACTCATGAAATGACGTAGCATCGTTGTTTTCCCGGCGTAGCCTTGTGCTTTAATCTCGTCGAAGAGAACAACGGCGTTGAGGCAGCCTTCTTCCATACGTCGTTTGACATAGCCTTTGAACGACTCTAGCAAGCAAGGTCTAATCGTCATTTGACGTTGGTATTTCTTCGTTTCATTCTCCTGAAGCCAACTGCGAATCGTCTTGCGATCCCTGCCAAGCTCGGTTGCAATTTGAGTGATGCTCATTCCCTTTTCATGCATTTCTTTAATCATGAAGTGCTCCCCATTCTTGATCATATTTACTCTCCCCTCGGAGAGTATGTCGGTCTCAAGTGGGGAATTTTCAATCGCTGATATTGGGGATTTTACCATCGCTGCTTACATGACACAAATGTTGGGACATTCCAACAATCATCCCTTTTAAAAACCCGTAAGAGGCCGAAAACGGCTTTCGCGTGGTGCTCACGAGAGGGGTCAATTACGACCGGGACGCGCAGCGTTATTTGACCCTGGGACGAAGTCATATCGCCTTTCTCCTCGTCTACGAAGGGTGGCGCTACCTGCTCGACACGGGATTCGGAGCGTATTTGCCGTTGACGCCGGTTCCGTTAATCGGAGACATCTTCGACGGCCCGCGTTATCGCGAGTTACTCCGTTCGAGCTTCGGCATACAGCCGTGATGCCGCGGGCTGGATATTTCGCTTCCTTCCTCACGCTTACGATTGACGCACTCGGTCATTACCGCTCATCCCATTACAAACCTAAGAGGCATCAACATGACGCAATTATTGTATATTACCGCTACCCCCAAGTCGCCGGACCATTCGGTCGGCCTGCAGGTCGGCCGGGCGTTTCTTCAAGCCTATCGGGAAGCTCATCCGGACGACGACATACGCGTATTCGATGTCTACCAAGAAGCATTCCAGACGGTCGACGGCGATGTCGTACGGGCATGGGGAAAATTGAGAAAAGAACGCCTGGACTTCTCCGAGCTGAGTCCCGTGGAACGGCAGAAAGTTAATGCCCTTAACGACATTACCGAAATGGCGATGCGCGCCGATAAATACGTATTCGTCTCCCCCATGTGGAATTGGGGCATTCCCCCTCGGCTCAAGGCGTTCATCGACGCCTTCGTCATCGTCGGCAAGACGTTCCATTACACGGAACGCGGACCGGTCGGCCTGCTGCGCGACAAAAAAGCGCTGCACATCCAGTCGAGCGGCGGGGTTTTACTCCGAAGGGCCGGCAGCGGCCATGGATCACAGCCATCCCTATCTGCGCCTGGTGCTCGGCATCGTCGGGATTCGCGACGTACAAGCGCTTTACGTGGAAGGCCATGATTTTTAACCGGAGCGCGCGAAAGAGATCGTCCGGGCAGCAATGGAACAGGCCGTCAAGCTTGCCGCGGCCTGTTAACGCGCCGGACGCGAAAAATCCCCCTCGAGGGGATTTTTTGTTGACCGCTCCATTGGCGTCACATCGAGCCCCACCTAGCCGCGCCATGCTTTCCTGGACCATACCGGCAATCGACTTCCGAATCGGCGAAAACGCAAACCCGGCAGACGCCGCTCTGGCATTCGACAGCTTCCATGTATAAGGCATGGCATTAGGGGACAAGTTTCCTCGCGCGATCCCACATGAAACAGCGGTTCCGCATTTAGGCATTCCGCAATATGACGACCGAGTTCCTGGATGCTCAGACTACTTCCGTTTGACGCGTTGATCGGCCCGGCAAAATCGGATTTTGTTCTTATAAAAAGAAGATATTAAGCCTCATCCCATGCCGTCACATAAGAAATCGGGTGTTCGGATTCCAACACGCCAATCGATTTATGTTCGGCGATATGCTTCACATAATTATCAAATCGGCCTGTATAATCGTCGGTTCCCGATACGACCATGGCTACGCGAACCGCATTCATGACAACGCGGAGAACCGTATCCCAATTGAATTGAAAACAGCCGATCAAACAGATCGGCTGACAAAATAATTTCTTATTTAGCTGCTAATTTTGAAGCTTGCTCTTCAGCTTCTTTATATGCTTTTTGTAATACTTCATTTCTGTCCAGGAATGCAGTTCCTTGTATTCGAACTGTTTCAAAATCTTCGATTCCCATTAAATAAAACATGGACTTTAAAAATTTATTCGAGTACTCCAGTTCGGTATAAAAGTTATTATTGGTGTAAATTGATCCACTGGCTTGAATTGTAACTATGCTTCTTCCATCATCCAGAAGTCCGACGGATGCTCTTCCATTACTCATTGGGGTATCTATATATCTAAACGTTTCCCTTGCAATCATAACATTATCTATATAATCTTTTAGTTTTGAGGGGATACTAAAGTTATGCATTGGAAAAACAATGACGTACTTACTAGCGCTTTTGAATTGGTTTAATATCTCACTCATGCGATCTGTTACTTTTTTTTCTTGACTAGTTAATTCTTTGTCTTCCGCTTGTTTCGACCATGCGCTAAAAACATTTTTATCTAACAAAGGTACTTCTTCGTCGTATAGATTGATTTGTTCAATGACCTCGCCATTTGAATGCTTCTCTTTGTATACTTTTAGAAAGTAATTAAACACATCTAGACTTGCAGAGGTTTTAGAATCAAAAACCGGGTGTGCATTGATGATAAGTAACTTACCCATGTATATTTCCTCCTAAGTGTTATTGCCGACTTACTTAATCGACGATCACCATAGTCTATAATATATTTTCCCCAGTGGCATGTCAATTTATACAACCTTGAAATTTATGTAATTTATGTAAATTTACAAAATGAAATGGATGCTATACAATGTTATTGTATTTTTCTTTACATGAAAGTAGGTGATATATATGTCGTACAGCATAATGGTTGAATATGCTTTGCACAGCCTTGTTTATTTAATAGACATACCAGAAGAGGAAAGCATAGGAATAAAAAACCTTTCAGAAGTCCAAGGGCTTTCGGAAACGTATCTCTCGAAAGTTTTCGGTAAATTGTCCAAGTCTGGTATTGTGAGTTCTTCACCTGGTGTAAAGGGTGGATATAAATTAGCTAAACCTCCTGAAGAGATTTCGTTTTGGGATGTAATTGAAGCGGTTGAAGGAAAGAAACCTATTTATCAATGTAAAAATATACTAAAAACGAGTTTAAAATATAGAGATGATGAAGAATGTACGTCATGTACTCAAAGCAATCCAATATGTACAATTAACTTGGCAATGCTAGAAGCAGAAGAGCATATGCGTGAGGCTTTACGTAAAAAAACTCTTGCTTGGTTAATTAGGGAGCTGGATCGTGTTTTGCCTGAGAAAGTACGAATTGGTAGTCAAAACTATTTATGAAAGCTTGAACTCCCAAGGTTCGCCGTCCCGAACTTTTGCCCTAAGAACAAAGGCACCCGCTTTGGGTGCTTAGAGATGATACACTGAACTGTATCATATAGAAAAGCAATTTCATTGTGCTGAACGGGAACGATAGTTAAATCAAACAGCGGCAGTCTAGCACTTTATTTTCTCGTCCAAGGCTACCGCTGGTTAGATTATTAGGGTCAGTCTAATGCATATTTCTCAAAGGTAGACAGCTTCTGTATGCTCAAATCAGCGCCAAATCAACAATTCGAGTCTAGGACTTTATTTTCTTCGCACATCTGACCGCGGGTCCCGGTATACCTCGGACGAGTACCGCGCACGGCTGCAGACGTACAAGGGCAACTGGTATGATAAATGCGTGCATCGAGTCGTTTCATAACGTGTTGAAGAAGGAGCTTATCTTTGATGGCTCTTTGGGCTACGAGTCGCCTGATCGCTTTGAGGCCATGTACTACCAGAAGTCCAGCTAACATACACGATCAAGGTATCTACTTTCTTGACAGAGGTCTAATGCTTTACTTCGATATGATTATCCGAATTATTAAATTCAAAATGTATAACTCAATGTAATAAGTAGAAGAGACCCATCATAAGATGTGGTCTTTTTCTACGCAAAAAAAAAGTGTGCCCACAAAATATCGTTACATATTGAAGCGTGTATTTTTTTTCGTCCTTCACCTTTGAGGTTGAGGCTACTTTCTGCCCAGCAGCGTGAGGACCGCCTTCGTTAATACCGCCGAGTCCGCATCGCTTGTCCATCCGATGTTCGAGCAAGACGGCTTCCCTTTCGATCCGTGAACGGCAACCGGGGACGGCTAAAATCCCAGCGATAAGGAAAAAATGAAACTAGGCGATTACGACATGCAGAGTCGCCGTTCAAAACATCCGTTAAATGACTGAGGTATGCCATGTCTACTACACAAAATACAAGTTCTAACGGTAACCTGCCTGATGAAGCACTCCATGATCCGGTAAGCAAATCTTTAGAAAAGAATGAACTGATTCTCAGAAATTCGTTTAAAAGTTGTTATGATATCGTCTTTCGGCGTATCCAAATTTTCGGACAAATCAATGCTCTATTGGTTTATTTGGATGGTTTGGTGGATACCAAGGCATTAGATAACCTATTGCTAAAACCTTGGATGTTAGAAACTCCCCGTCCCGGATTGGGGGAGTTAAACGCTGTTGATTTGATGTTGGAACAACAGCTGGTCTCCATCGCAAAAACAAAAACTGTGGAGACAATAGGCGATATTGTACAAAGTATTTTATCCTCTAATGTCGTTATCCTATCGGATGGATTAAGCCATGCCGTTATTGCCGAATTGAAAGGCTTCGAACAGCGAGCCGTTGAAGAGCCCGCCAATGAGACGACGATTCGGGGACCAAGAGAAGGTTTTACGGAAAACATTAATGTGAATACAAGCCTGGTTCGCAGGAAAATTCAGAGCACGAAACTTAAAATGGAGTCCATGACCGTCGGCAATCTTTCCAAAACGACTATTGTCATCGCCTACATTGAAGGCATCGCAATAGATTCGATCGTTGAAGAAGTTCGAAAACGAATCAGTCGAATTCAAATCGATACCGTGCTTGGCGGGAATTTTATTGAGGAGTTCATAGAAGATCACCCTTTCACACTATTCCCGCAAGTGCAGAATACCGAACGCCCGGATATTGTCGCCTCATGCCTTGCGGAAAGAAAAGTAGCGATTTTCATCGATGGCACACCTTTTGTACTTATCGTTCCCTGTACCCTATGGAACGCTTTTCAATCGGCGGATGATTATTATGAGCGATTCATTTACGCAACCATTATTCGTTGGCTGCGAATGCTATTGATTATCACTTCGCTATTCTTGCCTTCTATTTATGTTGCAATTACGACGTTTCATCCGCAATTGATGCCCACAAATTTTTTGCTCAGCATCACATCTGCTCGTGAAGGGGTTCCCTTTCCGGCGGTCATTGAAGCATTTATGATGGAATTTTTATTCGAGGGTTTACGCGAGGCCGGCATACGATTGCCTAGGCCAACCGGTTCGGCAGTCAGTATTGTCGGGGCTCTCGTTATTGGCCAAGCTGCCGTTCAGGCAGGGATCGTATCGGCTCCGATGGTCATCGTAGTTTCCCTTACAGGAATTGCATCTCTCATCGTCCCCAGATACAGCATGGGAGTGGCATTTCGAATGCTCCGTTTTCCGATGCTCCTTTTTTCAGGGATGTTCGGGTTATACGGAGTGACGATGGCATCTTTATTCCTTCTCATTCACCTTACGAATCTGGAGTCATTCGGAGTCCCCTATTTAAGTCCGATAGCCCCATTATCAAGAACGGAATTAAAGGATGTATTGATTCGCGCGCCAAGATGGAATATGCATACCATCCCGTTATCCGGTTCTACCCAAAATCATTTGCGAGTCCCCAAAGGACAAAAACCAGGCGGCAACCAAGGAGACGAAGCATAATGAAACACCGCCCGACAGCTTTCCTATTTTTGATACTCTGTATCGCTTTAACGACAGGTTGTTGGGATCGTGAAGAACTTTCGGACAGAGTCTTCGATCTTGCCGCATCGACTGATCTTAACAAGGATGGGACGTATTTAACTGCCGGTCAATTCATTATTCCCTCCAGAATCGAACAAAGCTCAAAAGGAGGAACCGGCGGCGAAAAACCTTATTTTATTGAAACGGGCAGCGGTAAAAGTCCTCTCGAAGCCATTCAAAAAGCGCGACAAAAGCTTTCCCGAATCATAACCCGCAGTCACCGGCGCAACTATTACATTGGAGAAGATCTGGCTAAACATGGAATCAAAGATATGCTGGATGCATTTTCCCGAGATCCGGGCAATCGAATCCGAATGGACATTTGGGTGGTCAAGGGAAATACAGGCTTGGAAGCTTTGCAAGTGCCCTACCCTCTGGAGAAAGTTCCTGCCGTCGCATCACTCAAAATACATAAAGCGGTTGGAGGTACTTCAGGCACATCCTATCTCGATTTTATGATAGCCTCCAGTACCGAAGGAAGCTGCCCGACTTTGCCTGTAGTAGACATCGTACAGGGAGACTCATCGCAAAGAACGATCCGATTTTATGGTCGCGCTATTTTTAACCACGATTATAAATTAGCCGGTTATTTAAATTTTGTAGAAGGCGCTTATCGACAGTGGATTCTCAAAAGAATATCTTACTTGGACGTAGAGGAAAATATTCCCGAAGCAGGCGGGAGCGTCGGCGTCATCGTTACAAATTTTGGAAGCAAGCTAAAAAGCAGAATATCCTCGGAAAATAAGGTGAAGATGGAGATTGAACTAAGCGGAGTGGGACATGTTTCAGAAAACAATACGAATTTGGATCTAAGAGGGCAGAAAAATTTGAAACTTGTGCAGAACACGATCAATAAGAAAACCAGCGAGCATGTTCTTGAAATGGTCACCAAAGTTCAAAAACAATATGGTGCCGATGTACTTGGTTTCAATGAAGCTCTGAATCGTCAGCATCCAAGAGAATGGAACAAAATAAAAGGACAGTGGGATACGATATTTCAGGACATAAAAGTCACGGTCAATGTAAAGGTAAATTTAAAAAGCGTCGGCTTGGTCGGGCCGCCGCTCCAATTCAAGGAAGGTGATATTAATAAATGAAAATTTCCGGATATCAGCTGTTTTGGCTGATTTTCACGATGGAATTCGGGATGACGGCCACTTACAGCCTCTCGTCCGCCGCTTTTGTTGCCAAACAAGACGCATGGATTTCAATCATCGTCGCAACCCTGATCTGCTTATTCACTACATTTGTCGCAGTCAGATTAAGCCTCCTTTACCCGGAGCAAACCTTTATTCAATACAGTCAGTCGATTCTCGGAAAATGGCTGGGAAAAATCATACTTGTTCCTTACTTTTTGATGTGGGTCTCCGTGACCGGAATCATTTTAAGGGAATATGCGGATTATGTTATCGCTGCTTTATTCAGTTCGACGCCGCTATGGATTGTCATTCTCATTATGTTAGGCGCTATCGTATATGTCACCTATTCCGGAGGTCTTAGAAGTATCAGCCGTTGCAGCGAAATCATCGGTCCTATTAGCGTTTTAAGCGCTATTCTCGTCATTTTATTAAGCGCGAAGGATTGGAACTGGCTTAGACTACTGCCGGTTTACTCCAACTCGGGATTGTTGCCCATTGTTAAAGGAGGTTTATCTCCTGCCTCCTTCCTAGCCGAATCCTTTATGGTGGTCATGTTAATCGCTTTTATGACCAAACCCGAGCGAGCTCTAGTCTCTTCCTTAGCCGGGGTTGCAGCAGCTTCATTCGCCGTTTTGGCCATGACATTGTTCATCATTATGGTCTTGGGGCCGAATTTGCCGGCTAAATTTATTTATCCTATGTACTCTGTTGTAACGTATATTTCTGTAATGGAATTTATCCAAAACGTTGATGTGTTGACTGTCTTGATCTGGATCATCGGCATTTTTATTAAAGCATCCCTTTATTTCTTTATTACCAGTTACGGTACTGCGCAATTATTTCACATCAAAAAATGGAAGCATACCGTTTGGTGGATAGCTCCTGTTGTTTTTGTCATTTCACTGCTGCCGCGAAACACTAACGAAACCATGAATTTCGTGAAGTTTTGGCGTGATGTGATTTTTCCTGTAAATCTCGTCGGCATTCCTTTACTATTGTGGATTATTGGTTCTATTCGAAAAAAATACATGTTAAAGTAGCAATTTCAGAGGCGCACAACCTCTTATCATTCATGGCCGGAATTTCCTTGAAAATATCGCTCACGACGAATGAGACGCATGGCTGCTTGTCCGACCTTATGATAGATATCCAACAATTGTAAGTCTAAATAGACTCCCGGATGCTCTTAGGAAGGCTTTTAACAACCAAATCGTAAGAGTGGTCAATCATTGCAAAGATATCCGACTCTGGCAAAAAAACCTTTAGAATAATCGTATTCGAGTGCTGTTTGTTCATATGATACCCCGGTCGAACGTCCTCATGCTGCTCTCTCAAGTTTTCCGCAATCACCGGGTCGCATTTTAGGATCAAGTACCCTTTTTCCTCATAAAAAAGAGCGAATATTTTACCTGCAATTTTTATCGCGAGTGGATCGGTTCCCAAGGGATAATCCTTAATCGCTCCTTTTTTGTTTAGACAGTATTCGATGAAATTATTTTTCAAACCGGTTCATCTCCTTCGTAAATGACACAAGCCTTGCATATCAATGTGTAGAGTTTCGAGGAATATTTTCTTCAAGTATTGTAACAGCAAGTTGAACAGACAGGCGTGATGTCTTAACGACGCCCTCCTTGGCAAGCTCGCTCATCACGCTACTGACCGCTTCGCGGCTAGCGCCGATCATATTGGCAATCTCTTGATGGGAAAGCGGCAGATCGATCAACGCATATCCGTCTTGAATGACGCCGAATTTGGCGCTCAGTGTGGAAAGGAGATGGAGCACGCGTTTTCTAAGACCATGAAGCGCACACTGTTCCAATTGATCCTCCCGCTCCTTTAACTGGTCACTGAGTGCTTTAAGGAATTTGAGCGCAAGCTGAGGCCGATTGATCATCAGCCGTTCGAACTGAGGCTCGGACATGGTGCAAAGAAGCGACGATTCCATCGTTTCAATATAAACCTTCCTGGTTCCGAACGAGAATGAATTTAACTCTCCGAATATATTTCCTCTTGTGAGAATGCCAAGGGTGAACAGTTTTCCGCATGGATGGTATCTAGCTGATCAATCCCTCTCATTTCTTCTCGCGACATTTCTTCAAAAATACTTATTTGCGATAAATACCAAAGCTTGTTCATCGGATATATCGGCCTCCAAAATAATGTTGGCAAAGTCATTGGCGTTCGTTGCAATAACATTATTGCAACGAACGGACTTTTTTTAAGGCTTCGGACGGTTCCATCCGCGTTCTATGGTTTAAATCTGAAGCACCGGCTATGACGATTCCTTTTTTATCGATAATATATGTGGCTGTGACAGGAAGCTCAAATGTATGGTCACCGTTATATTGATGTAGCTCAATACCAGATTTTTTCTGAATGGCTTGCATAAAGTCAGGCAGCTTGTATTTAAGATTGTAGTTTTCCGCAGTTTTGTTGTTCGCATCGCTAAGGACGATGAAGCTCAGTTCATGTTTTTCTTTCATGGAAAGCGAATGATCCGGTGTTTGCGGGCTAATGGCAATCAATTGAGCACCGGCAGCTTTAATCTCATTCATGATTCGTTCATAGGCCTTCAATTGCAAATTGCAGTACGGACACCATTCACCCCGATAAAACACGATAATGACGGGGCCCTTGGCTAGTTCTTCAGATAATGTGACGGGTTTGCCCGTAGCATCTTCCAGGGTAAAATCGGGAGCCTTATCTCTGATATTCAGTCCTTTGCCTGCACCTTGATCTCGAAGGTCCTGAATCAATCTGGCAAATGTCGCCGCGGCATCTGGCGACATTTGGTTTTGAGCCTGAAATGCATCAAGTTCATCTTTTAAGCTTCTTTCCCATTTAGAAACACTGTCCTGGACCATAAGCGAAATCGATTTTTGAATTGGCGGAAATTCAAACCCTAAAGATGCTGCTCTGGCATTCAATATCTTCCAAGTATAAGGAAACATGGCGTAGGGGGATAAAGTTTGTTCTTCATGTCGGCCTACATGAAACAGCGGGGTCGTATTCAAGCAGTCCCCTATCTCATAACAGAGTTCTTGGATGCTTAAGTAACCGCTATTCGCCGCATTGATTGGTCCGACAAAATCGGATTTGGCTCCGATAAAATTAAGAAATTCGGCCGCATCCCACGCTGTCACATAAGTAATAGGGTGTTCGGATTCCAACACGCCAATCGATTTATGTTCAGCAACATGCCTCACATAGTAATCAAAACGGCCTGTATAATCGTCGGTTCCCGATACGACCATGGCTACGCGAACCGCAACGACGGGAAATACCGCATTCCGGAAGAAATAAGCTTCGGCTTGGCGTTTTCCTTCGGCATAGTCATATTTCTTAGCGTCTAAATCATAGCTGTGTTGTTCCGGCATGAAATCGTCTTCGGTGATTTCGGTATCTTTACTGTTATAAACCGCCATACTTGAGGTTAATACATACCGTTTAACGCGGTTTCCAAACGCTTTCAGGGAAATTTTGGCATCTTGAGGATTAAAGCAGATTTGATCGTAGACGACATCATAATAACAATTGCCAAACGCTTCCATCATGGCATCCTGATTCGTCCGGTCCACCTTTATTCGGGTCATGGCGTCGCCAAAATCATCCGGTGTCTGACCTCTTGTTGCAATGGTCACATCGTGGCCATCCCCGAGTAATAAATGGACTAACCGGCGACCGAAAAACGCTGTTCCTCCTAAAACGAGTATCTTCATCCATATTCTCCTTTCACGTTTGCATTCTTATTTTATTAATTGAGCGAAATTTCTCCTGCCATCCAGGACAAAATAAAATTGAATGATAACTCAATGGTACTTGGAGGTTTAGTATACAGATTAACTTGCCACCGAATCGGCATCTGTCATCTACATTACAGTTCTCCGATTTTTTTAGAATTATAATCAAGCTATCATTCAATATTGGAGGTTTCAGAATGATGAGCACAAAATTTAACCAAACAGCTGGAAGCGGCCACACAGCAGTTTAAGGCTAATCACCGATTAAAGCGAAGATCAAGATCAGTCAAATGTTCGTATGTCGAAATATGAGAACTGTAATCTACTTCACAGAACTCCGCTTTAATTTGGATTTATAATCAAGCTATCGTTCGAGATTGGAGGTTTCAGAACGATGAGCAACCAAATTTAACCGAACAACTGGAAGTGGCCACACAGCAGTTTAAGGCCAATGCACCGATTGAAGCGCAGATCAAGATCGGTTAAATGATTGAGGAACTTCAGAAATCGGGGAGGCTTCCGGGAAGCAACCAGTCGAAAAGGCGGTGGACTTTAAATTAACAAACGCACTAGGCCGGGATGTAGTTTTATTTGAAGAGCTCGCGAAAGGGCCGGTTGTGCTGGTCTTCTATCGCGGCGGATGGTGTCCTTTTTTCAATATGCAATTAAAGGCTTACCAGCAGATATTGCCGGAAATCCAAGCGATGGGAGCGCAGCTTATAGCGATTAGCCCGCAAAAGCCGGATCATTCGTTATCCCTTCAGGAAAAGGAAGGATTGGAATTTCAAGTCCTTAGCGATCCGAACGGCTTGGTAACGGCCAAGTACAATCTGCTCTTCGATGTTCCGCAGGGAGTAAGGGAACTCATGGAAGGTATCGGACTCGATCTTGCGGAGTACAACAATACCTCGAAATGGGTTTTGCCGGTTCCGGCTACTTTCATGATTGATGAGAGCGCCATTATTCGCTCCGCTTATGTCAATCCGAATTTCATGCAGCGTCAAAGCCCGGAGGAAATTTTACGAGAGCTAAAAAAACTGTAACGATTTTTGCATCATACATTTGTGAGCAGAATAATCGATTATGGTAAAAACAAGTCTGAAGAAGCGATGCTTAGTATTGGATATCCGGCAGCTATGCATCTATATTAAATGTTAGTTAAGAAGGAGAATATATTATGACAATGACCAAGGAAGAAATTTTAAAAGCATACCAGTTCAGACATGCTAGCAAGGCATTTGATACCAACAAAAAGATTTCGGATGAAGATTTTCACTTTATTTTGGAGACAGGAAGATTGTCTCCAAGTTCATTTGGCTTCGAGCCGTGGAAGTTTGTCGTGATCCAGAATGCAGCTCTTCGCGAAAAATTAAAACCTGTATCTGGCGGTGCCACGGGACAACTGCCCACTGCCAGCCATTTTGTAGTTATATTGGCCAGAAGAGAAGAAGGCTTACGGCCTGACTCGGTTCACGTGAACAAAATGTGGAAAGACATTCATCATATGCCTGAAGAAGTTGTGCAAGATTGGTACGATTTCTACAAATCCTTCGTCGAATCAGAACTCGAAGATAATGACCGTCTCATTTTTGAATGGTCAATCAGACAAACCTATATAGCATTGGGAAACATGATGACAGCCGCGGCTCAAATCGGTATTGATTCCTGTCCGATCGAAGGTTTTGATAAAAAGCAGTTGACCGCTATTTTACAAAATGAGGGTATCATTAAAGGCGACGATTTCGGTGTAGCCTGTATGGTCGCTTTCGGATATCGTCAAAAGGATCCCAAACGTCCACAAACAAGACAACATCTCGATGAGATTGTTGAGTGGCGATAAACTTAAGATGATATTTCTCAGCATCAGGGGACATGTTTCGCTAACAGGTGCTCGAGTTTAAGAATGGGGTTGCTGCGGGTGCGGCAACTTCTTTTTTATGGTGACGGTCATTATAATATCTTCGCCAATTCTGACGGCTGAGATCTCAATGCGTCCCCTGGTAGCTTTTCGTATTTATCCCGTGTGTGAGGGCGTTCTTAGGAGGGGATCATTAATGATGTTCTGACCATCTCATGAACAGCAGAGACAAGCGCATGCAGGGTTGTCAAGAATAACAATGGAGTCATCCCAATTCTACCCATGGCGACAAAAAGACCTGACACAATAAAGAAGCTGAAGAAGCTGCTTTAAGATTGGCTTCAAAATATAACAACGCTAAAAGAAAGAAAATGTCATTTATTTGGGATTTCATCAATTTAAGAAAAGGGAGCGTTTGATTTAACATGGCACAAGTTCTATACATTACTGCTAATCCAAAATCAATTGAAAACTCAGTTGGTCATCGAGTAGGACAAGCTTTTATTAAAGCTTATTGCGAAACTCATGCAAATGATAAGATTCAGGAAATAAATTTATATGAAGAGGAATTTCCAAGCGTGGATCGCGATATCCTTAACAGTTGGGAGGGAATGCCATTTTCAGAGTTGAGTCAAGTCGAACAGCAAAAAATGAATGCTTTAAATCAATTTATAGATCGAGTAACGAGCGCTGATAAATACGTATTTGTATCTCCTATGTGGAACTGGAGTATTCCACCACGATTAAAAGAATTTATCGATTCCATTGTGGTGGCCGGAAAAACATTTCATTACACCGAAAATGGTCCTGTCGGACATTTAATAGGTAAAAAAGCCATTCATATTCAAGTTAGCGGCGGTATTTACTCGCAAGGACCTTTAACGAAAATGGATCATAGTCACCCGTATTTAAAACAAGTGCTTAACATCATAGGTATTCATAACGTAGAAGTATTATATGTGGAGGGACATGATTTTGACCGAGAGCGAGCAGATGAAATTATTCGCAAGGGTATATCGGATGCAGAAAAGCATGCGATGACTTTTTAATCACGATGTCGATTTCGACCCCCAGCTCGTGGTACTGTTTCCGAGTGCGGAGCACTGTTCGTCGTCGTCGGCCAGAAGGGATTTTTCGAACGGGAAATGGTAAATGCCCCTGCTTTGCACGACGGAGCCGGTCTCGCTGCCATTAGATGATCTCAGTCCGGATGCTCCTCATGGTGTTGTGTTCGGATACATGCTGTTCGGATTTAAGGCGATTGTTCAGCTTCATATACCGACTCCGGCGTTAAATTGATGGGCGATGTTATTTTGCTGCGGGAAACCCATATCTTTACATAAGGCACTACCCGAAAAAATAACATTCGTAATGTGAAATATTTCGCAGAAGGATTCGTCTCATTCCGGTTAAGATAAGCTCATGAAACATACATCACAACAATAAGGAGTGTCCAAGCATGAAAAAAGTAGCTATTATCGTACACGCCACGGAGAATGAAGGGGGAAGAGTGTCTCATGCCCTGCTGTATGGCAAAGAGCTGCACGAGGCTAACTTCGATGTCAAAATTTATTTCGACGGCCAAGGTACGACCTGGGTAAAAACGCTAGAGGATCCATCCCACATGTTCAATCCTCTTTACAAAGCCGCTAAAGAGCTGGGCCTCATCGCCGGAGTTTGCAATTTCTGCGCGAACGTTTTCGGCGTGACCGAGGATGCCAAATCCGCCGGCCTCCCGACATTCGCGGATGTGGAAGGACACCTCAGCATTTCGAAATTGATTACGGACGATTACCAAATCATCACCCTTTAATTTCGAGCGCCGTAAACACCGTTTGACAACAGGAAGATGGGCTGGTCAAGACACCTTGATCAGCCTGTTTTCGCTTTCGCTTGACTCTCTCCCGTTTCGGCCATCATACCGCAGGAGTTGTTTAAAATTTGCTCCTTACCGACTAAATAGTTAGAATACAGTCATGGAGAGCAGAAAAAATCAAATCATTTCGTTGGCGTTCAAGCTGATTCAAGAAAAAGGCTTTGTTGCCATGAGCTTACGACGATTTATCGAAGCCGCTCGGCGTGACCAAAGCGAGCATTCATTACCATTTCGAAAAAAAGAAGGACTTAGGAGCCGCAATCCTGGAGCGAATGATGGAGCGCTTGGAACAGCTGTTGCTTCGTATCGCTTCATTACCGCCCGAAGAGAGGCTGGAGCATTATTTTTCCGATCGATTGTCTCGCTTCGGAATGCAGGATATATGTCCCCTATCTTCCCTGCAAGCGGATTTCGAATCGCTGCCTGAGGCGCTGCAGCACAAAGTAAAAGAAGTGAGCGAAAAGGAACTCTTTATCCTGATCCAAATTCTTAAAGCGATTCAGGAAGAAGGCGGCATCGACTCTGCAGCGGAAATCGAACCGCTTGCGATCATGATATTGGCAGGCGGTAAAGGAATTTTGCAATATCAGCGAGTATTCGGAAGGAAAGGAAATTATCCCCTGTTTTTTTCAAACAAATCAATCGCCTTATTCAATACCCGGCCGTGACTGGCCGGTTCTTATGACCTCAGCGGGAGCAAGGGGGAGATGGAAATGAAGAATGTCGTATTGTACGGAGCCGATCATTGCGCCGCATGCACCGAAACCATAAAGTTCTTTCAACAGGAAGGAATTCCTTACCAATACAAGGACGTCGGAACCGACAAGGAGGCTTTCACCGAAATGCTTCGTCTCGGCGGTATCGCGACGCCGTTCATCGTAGCCGGTACGCACGTACTTCATTCGTTTGACCGCCAGAAATTGAAGGAGGCATTAAAACCGCATGGATAAGCTTTGGTATTTATCGAGAATCAGCATTTTTGACTCTCTCTCTCCGGAGGATTTTAAGGAAATCGATATGATGGCTCCGATGACCCATTTTAATGCAGTTCCCAAAGGCACGCTTATCCAAACTCCTGAACATCATCGTGACGGCTTGTTTTTCGTAAAAACAGGCAAGCTCCGGATGTACAAAGTGAACGCCGAAGGCAAGCAGTTTACGACTGCTATCCTGGGGAGCGGCAATATGTTCGGCGAAATCGACTCCTTATCGTTCGGAACGCACGACATGTACATCGAAACTATCGAAGAGACCTTGATCTGCTCCGTTCTGCGCGAGCATTTCGAAAAGTTCCTCCTGAAAAGACCGAAGCTGGCCATGCGATTTCTGAAGGTTTTAAGCAATCAGCTGAAGGAGAAAGAGGAGCTACTTGAAAAGCTGGCCATCGGTAATATCGAAGATCGCGTACTGCATTTGCTGCTTAAATTATCCGAGCAGTTCGGCACGGAAAACGACGACTTCGTCAAAATCGATTTTCCTTTGACCCACCAAGAAATTGCCAATATGATCGGCATAACGCGCGAATCGGTGACCACGATTTTGAAGGACTTGTCCAAAAAAGGCATCCTTCGAACCGGTCGAATGCAGATCTCGGTTCATTCGCAAAAAATCAAAGCATACTTGAATCATGCTGAGTTTTAACAATAACGAGCGATTACAGGCAAAACGAAACAGCCTCAATCCCATGGAATTCAGGACAAAGGCCGTTTAACCGCATTTTATTTTTCTACTGTCTACTTGGCGGGGGCAGTTTAAAACTTTGCATTGCAAGATAAATACAGTGAATTTCATCCAGGTTTTTTATTAAATGGTTTTGATAAAGATGGTAAAAAAGTGTTTCATTTTGAGTGAAATTGCCCGAGCAGTGTAATTGAGCTAACGGAGAACGATAGTTCAATTAACCGCCTAATCCGGTGGTCTTGGCCAGCAGGTTTTTTGTTGAACAGTCGTATTGATCACTCAAACAGTTGAGTACTATTAGGGTTAAAAAACATCGAAACCATTTGGTTATGATTTATGAGGATGATTTTACGTGGCTTTTAGTCATACACTGGAAGACGTCGGCGGCGTCGATCTTGTTTTCTACGTGATCGGAGGCGACATCGGGAAGCGGTCGGCAGGGCTGGTTCGGGCCGGTGGAATGCTGGTGACCATCGCCGGCCCGCCCGAGGCACAGCCGGCCGAGGGCCTGGCGGTTGATTTCGTCGTCGAGGCCGATCGCGCACAACTTGGTGAGGTCGTCCAGCGGTTCCGGGATGGTCGGCTGCGGACAAATATCGGCCAAATCGCGAACCTCGACAATGCCGTCGCTGCTTTCAACCCGACCGAGCGGATCAAGGGAAGGACGATCATCCGATTTCGTCCGTAAGGACTCAGGGATAGTGACCGGGCCTCGTGGATCATCGTCAGCAGTGAGACCCGGTCATTTCCGGTTTCGGACATGGGAACTAAATCCTTAAAGTAAAAGAAATGACCACCGGAAATCCGGTGGTCTTTGCATATCAATGTGTAGAGTTTCGAGGAATATTTTCTTCAAGTATTGTAACAGCAAGTTGAACAGACAGGCGTGATGTCTTAACTACGTTCTCCTTGGCAAGCTCGCTCATCACGCCACTAACCGCTTCGCGGCTAGCACCGAGCATATTGGCAATCTCTTGATGTGAAAGAGGCAGATCGATCAGCGTATATCCGTCTTGAATGACGCCGAATTTTCCGCTCAGTGTGGAAAGGAGATGGAGCAAGCGTTTTTTTAGACCATGAAGCGCAAGCTGTTCCAATTGTTCCTCCCGCTCATTTAACCGGTCACTAAGTGCTTTAAGAAATTTGAGCGCAAGCTGAGGCCGTTTGATCATCAGTCGTTCGAACTGAGGCTCGGACATGGTGCAAAGAAGCGACGATTCCATCGTTTCAATATAAACCCTCCTGGTTCCGAACGAGAATGAATTTAACTCTCCGAATATATTTCCTCTTGTGAGAATACCAAGCGTGAACTGTTTTCCGCTGTCGTTTAGTTTATAGAGTCTAAGCTTGCCCTCCTTGACGAAATAGAGTCCCTCGAGAGCGGACTCCGCGGTTTGGACCAATGTGTTTTTTGTGATCCAATTGAAGTGATGGATAGTATCTAGCTGATCGATCTCTCTAATTTCTTCTCGCGACATTTCTTCAAAAATGCTGATTTGCGATAAATACCAGAGCTTGTTCATTGAATATCGAGCCTCCAAATGGGTGTTAGCCAACGGGATACGGATCCTTGATAAGTTGCCATGCTTTCCTGGACCATACCGGCAATCGACTTCCAAATCGGCGAAAACGCAAACCCGGTAGACGCTGCTCTGGCATTCGACAGCTTCCATGTATAAGGCATGGCATAAGGGGACAAGTTTTGTTCCTCGCGCGATCCAACATGAAACAGCGGTTCCGTATTTAGGCATTCCCCAATATGACGACCGAGTTCCTGGATGCTCAGACTACTTCCGTTTGACGCATTGATTGGTCCGACAAAATCGGATTTTGTTCCTATAAAATGAAGAAATTCGCTTTTTGATAAATCTGGATAATCCCCCGTTCAAAGCCAATATGTTTGCCGAGTCGAATGGATAGCGGCGAAAGAAAGCCCATGCAAAGAACCGGGATAGAGGTTAATAAACTGGCTGCAAATGCATTCATGCCCAGATCTCTTCGAATGACCTCTAGTATAGGCGCGATTGAACTAATCGTAGGCCTCAGATTCAGAGATGTCATAAAGAGGGCGGCGATCGGAAGCCAGTCGGCCGCCTTCGACGGTATTCCCTGAGGCTGTGAGTTTGCTTCACTGTTTCGAACATTCCGTTCACGGGTCCGAATAAACAAGGTTCGAAGGTTCATCGGTTTCATCTTCTATCTGAAACTTTGTATTGGCAATATCCACCTTAGCATGTAAAATTGGATTCCATCAGATCCACTTTTATTTGAAAATCAGCATACCACTTATTTGAAATGAAGGAGGCTTGCTTTATGCCCCGACGCACGTTGTCTGCTACAATTGAATCGAAAACCAAACAAATCTATTCCTTACTGCGCGAACAGATATTTCAAGGTGTCTATGCAGCCGGTGTTAAGCTCCCATCGACGCGGGATTTGGCAAACGAATTCGGAGTATCGCGGGCACTCATCGTGGACGTGTTTGAACAGCTAATCGCCGAAGGGTACTTGGAGGGCCGTCAAGGCTCTGGCAGCTATGTCGTTGATTTGGGCGGAAGTAAACGACAATTCCCTTCTCAGCTCCAAGAAATCGATTCTTCCGGTGAAGCGACTGTTGCGGAACCCCCGGCTCGCTTCCAAGGCATTGATTTTCGTCCAAGTTTTCCGGCTTTGGAGCACATCCCTTTCAAGAAATGGAAAGAAACCGCCATTGCCGCATATGCAAATACTCATTCAGGAGAATTTGGCTGCTATGACGATGATCCTGCAGGCCATTGGCAGCTTCGCACGAATATTTGTCGGCTTTTGCTGCATACCAAGGGGATTCGGTGTCTGCCTTCACAGGTGATCATAACCGCCGGAGCGACTCAAGCCATAGCCATGCTGTCCCGGCTTTTATTAAAACCGGGGGACTCAGTAGTCATAGAAGATCCTAGCGCCACCTTCATTCAACATATTTTTGCATCGACAGGTGCTGATATTATACCGGTTCCCGTAGATGAACATGGCCTGCGCGTTGACGACATGCCGACTCATCGGCACCCCAAATGCGTGTTCGTCACTCCTTCACATCAATTTCCTTTAGGCAGCATTCTTTCCATTGGGCGGCGCATTCAGCTTATAGATTACGCCCGACAAACCGGATGTTATATTATCGAAGATGATTACGACAGCGAATTCCGTTATACAGGAATGCCGGTACATGCCCTAAGAGAGCTCGACTCGGAACGTATCGTCTATGTCGGGACTTTCAGTAAAAACTTGTTTCCTGCGTTGCGTATTGGTTATATGGTAGTTCCGCATGAGCTGCTAACTCCGCTTCTTCGTTTAAAGCAGCTGACAGACATGCACTGTCCGATCTTGCCGCAAATCTCTTTGGCGAGATTTATCACCGAACGCCACCTGGAACACCACATCGCCCGTATGAAGCGCATTTACAGCAAAAGACGAAAATGTCTCATCGCCGGTTTGTCCAACATTTTCGGCAGCAGAGTGAAAATATCCGGGGATGCCGCAGGCCTGCATTTGGTTGCGGAAATGGCCGGAAGCCTATACGACTCCCAAGTAGTCGCTCAACTTGAGGAACTTCATATTAAAGTATATCCAGCAGAAAGATACACCATCGCTAAAGGAAGGTACGAAGATCGACTTATTATGGGATTTGGCAATGTGGAAGAAATCAACATTTTAGAGGGAATCAAGGCGATTGCGAGTGTCTTAAGACATATGTCGTAAACGTATGTATTATTGCCGATGGCAAACTGCTCCCCGTTAATGTAACATCTAATTTTTAAATTGCTGTTTAAATACCGGTTCAGCTATCTGACACTTTCTCAAATCCTTAGGGATTTGAACAGTCTCTATAACAGCCTAATTGATTATCCACATGATGATATGACCAAACCGCTAAACAATCTTAAACAGACCGAAATCGATAAACTTATTCAATTAAGAAAGGCACTACGAGATGTAGAATGGGGGATTGGGTTTTCGAATTCAGGGAATTGGGAATCTATTATTGAGAAGGTAAAGAAGTTATTACCTCTTTTCTGCTTCTTTGCAAAAAGACGAGATAGCGGGGCTCGATGTGACGCCAATGGAACGGTCAACAAAAAATCCCCTCGAGGGGGATTTTTCGCGTCCGGCGCGTTACCAGGACGCGGCAAGTTGACGGCCCGTTCCATTGCTGCCCGGACGATCTCTTTCGCGCGCTCCGGTTAAAAATCATGGCCTTCCACGTACAGCGCTTGTATGTCGCGAATCCCGACGATCCCGAGCGAGAACGGCGATATGACTTCGTCCCAGGGTCAAATAACTCTGCGCGTCCCGGCCGTAATTTACCCCTCTCGTGAGCACCATGCGAAAGCCGTTTTCGGTCTCTTAGGGTTTTTAAAAGGGATGATCCTGGGTGTTGATGATTTTGCAATCAAGAAAGGACACAAGTATAACACTGGCATTCACAATCTGTGTGGCGAAACGATGCCGGATATGCTCCCCGGCCGTAAGTTGGACGAATTGCGGGCCTATGAATCGCAACATCCGGATTTCCGGCAACTCGCACCCTATGCGGTAGTGATGGATTTGGCCCCGACCGACCGGCTGACCGCTGCTGAGGGCGGTTGCCCTCTGTTGCGTGGCTCCGGGCAAATGATATCGATAAGTTTTTGTCCTTTCGGCTAACGATATGCAAGTTTTTGTCCAGCGCATTGGACATAAACTTGTATCGTGAAAATGAAAAAATCCGCGGTTTACGCGGATCTGCCCCTTCCTGCCTTGAGATACGGGAGCGCAGCCTTCGTCATGTAAAGATGAGGAAACACATTTGTATGATAGATATCCAACAATTGTAAGACTAAATAGACTCCCGGATGCTCTTAGGAAGGCTTTTAACAACCAAATCGTAAGAGTGGTCAATCATTGCAAAGATATCCGACTCTGGCAAAGAACCCTCGAGAATAATCGTATTCCAGTGCTGTTTGTTCATATGATAACCCGGTCGAACATCCTTATGCTGCTCTCTCAAGTTTTCCGCAATCACGGGGTCGCATTTTAGGATCAAGTACCCTTTTTCCTCATAAAAATGAGCGAATATTTTACCTGCTATTTTTATCGCGAGTGGATCGGTTCCCAAGGGATAATCCTTAATCGCTCCTTTTTTGTTTAGACAGTATTCGATGAAATTATTTTTCAAACCGGCTCATCTCCTTCGTAAATGACATCGTATAGTCCACGCCGTTAATCTAAACCGTCGGCAAGCATCTTCAGTTTCTTTATATTTAAAATATAACGCTTAACGCGAACGCCAAACGCTTCCACGGCGATTTTGGCGTCTTGAGGATTAAAGCAGATTTGATCGTATACGATACGATATCATAATGACAGTTGGCAAACGCTAATATCATTGCTTCCCGATATTCGTTCGGTCCGCTTTTATTCGGGTCACGGCGTCGCCAAAGTCATCCGGTGTCTGACCTCTTGTTGCAATGGTCACATCATGACCTTCCGCGAGCAATAGACGAACCAACCGGCGACCGAAAAACGCTGTTCCTCCCAAAACGAGTATCTACATCCGTATTCTCCTTTCACGTTTGCATTTTTATTTTTTAATTGGGGAATTTTCTCCCGCCAGGAAAAAAAGATGCGGTTAATTGATAACCCTTTGTCCATGGCTGGCTTCCTGATACTTGCAGATTAACATGCCAGCCGAATCGGTGTCTGTAATCTAATTTACATTGTTCTTCCGTATTTCGTATTTCAAAATATGATGGAGAACTGTAATTTGCATTACAGAACTCCAATTTTTTTAGAAATATAATAAAGCTATCCTTTCCATATTGGAGGTTTCAGAACGATGAGCAATCAAAAATTAACTGAACAGCTGGAAGCGGCCACACAGGAGTTTAAGGCCAATTCACCGAGCTTTGGCGGCGCTAATAGCTTCCG
Source organism: Cohnella luojiensis (assembly GCF_004564235.1). Classification (GTDB taxonomy): domain Bacteria; phylum Bacillota; class Bacilli; order Paenibacillales; family Paenibacillaceae; genus Cohnella; species Cohnella luojiensis. Next base: position 106,814 of record NZ_SOMN01000012.1, on the reverse strand, counting down.
GACAGACGTGCCGTGCAGGCGAAGACTATACAGGGAGGTGTCCAAATGAAAGCGATTGTGGTGACGGACGAGGCCGCGGGAACGGCCGGGATGAAGCTGGTGGAGCGGCCGGAGCCGGACGCGGCGAGGCTCGCCAGCCTCTCGGGCGCGAGCATCGCAATGACGGGCCTGACCGCCTGGCAAGGTCTGTTCGAGCACGGCCACCTCCGGGCGGGGCAGAGCGTCCTCGTGCACGGTGCGGCCGGCGCAGTCGGATCGATGGCGGCACAGCTCGCACGTCAGGCCGGCGCCTACGTCATCGGCACCGGACGCGCTGCCCACCGTCAGACCGCGCTCGACTTCGGCGCGCAGGAGTTCGTCGACCTTGAGAACGACTCGCTGGAAGACGTCGGCGGCGTCGATCTGGTTTTCGATGTCTTCGGCGGCGACATCGGGAAGCGGTCAGCGGGTCTGGTTCGAGCCGGAGGAACGCTGGTGACCGTCGCCGGGCCGCCTGAGGCGCGGCCCGCCGACGGCCTGGCGGTCGACTTCGTTGTCGTATCCGATCGCGCCCAACTGAGTGAGATCGCCCAGCGAGTGCGTGACGGACGGCTGCGGACGAACATCGGCCAAATCGCGACCCTTGACGATGCCGTCGCCGCCTTCAACCCGACCGAGCGGGTCAAGGGGAAGACGATCATCCGTGTTCGTCCGTGAGGGTTCTGAGAACCAAACCCGCCCGGGCACAGCCGGCCGAGGGCTTGGCGGTCGACTTCGTTGTCGTATCCGATCGCGCCCAACTGAGTGAGATCGCCCAGCGAGTGCGTGACGGACGGCTGCGGACGAACATCGGCCAAATCGCGACCCTTGACGATGCCGTCGCCGCCTTCAACCCGACTGAGCGGATCCAAGGGAAAGACGATCATCCGCGTTCGTCCGTAAGGGCTTAGGGACAATGACCGGGTCTCGTGAATCATCGTCAGCCGCGAGGCCTGGTCATTTGGGGTAGTACCAGCGTAGCTGTCACCAAGGGCAAAGTATATGTTATTAAATGGTGAATTTACAGAAGGAACGAGCTGAAGGCTTCGCAAATCATGCAGGACCAGGCCCGCAATAACGGCAAAATCGGGTGGCGCTGGACCGGACCACGCTGGAGGTTCTCTCGGGTGAGCGCGGCGTCACCGGTTTGAAGGTGCGGAACAACGAGACTGGTGAGGCGGAAGTGATCGAGACCGACGGCATATTTGTCGCCATCGGCCATCATCCGAATACCGACTTTCTAGCGGCCAGTTGGAGACCGACCGGCAGGGCTACCTGATCGTGAAGCCGGGAACGGCGGCAACGAGCATTCCGGGGGTATTTGCCTGCGGTGACGTGCAGGACCCCGTCTACCGTCAAGCGATCACATCGGCAGGGAGCGGAGCGATCGCAGGGTTGGACACCGAACGGTTTTTGGAAGAGCTTCCGCTGCCGGCTGCGGTGGAAGCCGTGTAAGCAAGTGGAAGTGGAAGGCCATCCAATAATCATATAAAAATCACTAAGGAGAGGATACAAATGGAACGAATACTTACGGAAGAGCAATACCAACAATTGATCAACAGAGATCAGTACACTGTCGTGAAGTTTGACGCAACCTGGTGCCCCGATTGCAAAAACCTGGATCGGTTCATCGGCGGCATCATCACGGAGAACCCGGATAAGAATTTCTATGCGATCGATGTGGAGCAGCTTCAGTCGGTTGCGGAGGCGAATCAGGTTCTCGGCATTCCGAGCTTGCTCGTCTACAAAAACGGAGCGAAGCTGGCGCACCTGCACAGCAAAAATGCCAAGACGCCGGCTCAGGTGCGGGAATATCTCCAATCCATATCCTGAAGCGGAGCTCGGGCGTCCCACACGGAGGGTTTTATTCAAATTCAAAATAAATTCATATTCAAAGGAGAGGTTTGAAATGGCAGTTAAAGAACAAAATAACAAACTTACTATCGCTAATGGCGGAGGAGGAAACGTTCATGTTCAAATTATTTGAAGCTTTCGGTCAAAAAATTGAGATCATCGGAACAAAGGGTTTGTTTATTGCACTGGCCATCGTTTATATTTGGATTGGCGCGATGAAATTCACGGCCTACGAAGCGAAGGGGATTGCCCCCCTTGTAAGCAACAGCCCAGTACTTGGATGGCTTTACAACTATTTTTCAATTCATACGTTTTCTTCTCTATTGGGCATATTAGAATTATTAGTCGGCCTACTCATTCTCAGCCGCTTTGTGTCTGCAAAGCTGTCAGCTGTTGGAGCGTTTCTTTCCTGCATTCTATTTCTGACGACACTGAGTTTCATGGTCTCCACCCCGGGTGTCTTTGAGCCGAGCCTCGGTTTCCCCGCCCTTTCTGTGGCGCCAGGTCAATTTCTGTTGAAGGATCTCGTCTTGCTGGGCGCTTCTGTGTTTGCCTTGGGCGAGTCACTGAAGGCGGCTAGCCGTTGAACGTTTCATAAAACCCGGGATTTGGAAGAAAGGAGGACAACATCATGAACGTTCTATTTACAGAAAGAGCAATGGAAAGACTTAGTCAGGAGCCCGCACAGGCGTATCAGTTAAATCCTAGCCTGGGTGGATGCTCCATTGGAGCAGATTGGGTAACGTTTGTTGGGATAAAGGAACTGAGTGCAGAAATAAACGAACAATTCCTTTCAACCAACTTTAAACCAGTCCTACTGGGACATAAGTCAGACCATTTATTTGATGAAGATCTAAAAGTGGACTATAATCCAAATACATCCACGTTTATTCTAAAAAGCAACAGTCAAATTTATACGGCGTACATGAAGCTAGAATATAAAAATGAAGGATGATACAAATCAGGCATCTTGTAATCGATTTGCCCTCATTTGTATTTTTTTTTTTTGAGGTGATGAGAATTGGATACCGTAACATTTGGAATGGGTTGCTTTTGGGGGCCTGAGACGCGTTTTGGGTACCATTCAGGGATTCTTAGAACGAGAGTCGGGTACGCAGGTGGAAAAGAAGGTCAACCGACCTCGAAAAACACGTTTGACTACACGGAGGTTTTACAAGTCCAGTTTAACGCAGAGCTTTTAAGCTTAGAGCAAATCGTAAATCAATTTTTTAAGCAACATAATACAACCAGAGCACCTCGTTCCATGAAGTATCGATCTTTATTGTTGTTTGAAAACGAAGAGCAGAAGAGTGAAATGCTTCAAAAACTAGAAGAGATTAAGCATATCCATGGGAACAGCTATACCTCTGTAGAGCCCCTACATTCATTTTACGAAGCAGACCTTCATCATCAAAAGTATTACCTTCAGAGGTGGAAACCGGTCTATGAGAAGTGGCAGGAGCTACATGTGGAAAAGGAGTCACTAGTTGAATCAACCTTAGCTGCTAGGCTAAATGGTCTTTCAAAGGGTTGTGGTTCACTAGAAGAACTGATGCAAGAGTTTCCGGATTCAGCCTACGATTCCCTTTGGTCGGTAATCCGAGAAGTGAGGGAGAATTCGAAAGAGCAGTCAGAGGATATGTGTAGGTTAGATTAATAGAAAAAAATGAAAAGCAGCCCTGTTAATAGGGCTGCTATAACTTATAGGTTACTTAAAATGTCCCCGCCTACATGGTTTTTCAAAGTGAAATCCTTGGCTTTCTCACCTTCTCTTGTACCTGTGAATAAACCTGACGACGGTCACACTTTAATCCAACCCGAACATGCCGTGGTACCCAGCGGCCAAGCTCCACGTTCCACGGGCATCACGTGAGTCCGCGCCGCCCGCACTGCTCTTCACTGTTAAAGTGAGTACGGGACACGCTGGCGAATGCTCTCTCAGGTTTCCATCTACTTTGCCCCTGGTGACAGCTACGCTGGTACTCCCCCCATTTCCGGCTTCGGAAATGGGAACTAAATGGCAATTTTCGACATATGTCCTTAAAGTAAAAGCAAAGACCACCGGAAATCCGGTGGTCTTTGCTTATCAATGTGTAGAGTTTCGAGGAATATTTTCTTCAAGTATTGTAACAGCAAGTTGAACAGACAGGCGTGATGTCTTAACGACGCCCTCCTTGGCAAGCTCGCTCATCACGCCACTGATCGCTTCGCGGCTAGCGCCGATCATATTGGCAATCTCTTGATGGGAAAGCGGCAGATCGATCAACGCATATCCGTCTTGAATGACGCCGAATTTGGCGCTCAGTGTGGAAAGGAGATGGAGCACGCGTTTTCTAAGACCATGAAGCGCAAACTGTTCCAATTGATCCTCCCGCTTCTTTAACCGGTCACTGAGTGCTTTAAGAAATTTGAGCGCGAGCTGAGGCCGATTGATCATCAGCCGTTCGAACTGAGGCTCGGACATGGTGCAAAGAAGCGACGATTCCATCGTTTCAATATAAAACCTCCTGGTTCCGAACGAGAATGAATTTAACTCTCCGAATATATTTCCTCTTGTGAGAATGCCAAGGGTGAACTGTTTTCCGCTGTCGTTCAGTTTATAGAGTCTAAGCTTGCCCTCCTTGACGAAATAGAGTCCCTCGCGCGTGGACTCCGGTGTTTGGACCAATGTGTTTTTTGTGATCCAATTGAAATGATGGATGGTATCTAACTGATCGATCTCTCTTATCTCTTCTCGCGACATTTCTTCAAAAATGCTGATTTGCGATAAATACCAGAGTTTGTTCATTGAATATCGATCCTCCAAATGGTATTAGCCAACGGGATACGGATTCTTGATAAGTTGCGATGCTTCTCCCTTGGCTGTTTCGTAAATATTTGAATGTTGCAGCCATTTATTTTTCAGTGCCCAGTCGCGCCATGCTTTTCTGGACCATACCGACAATCGACTTCAGAATCGGCGAAACCGCAAACCCGGCAGACGCCGCTCTGGCATTCGACAGCTTCCATGTATAAGGCATGGCATAAGGGGACAAGTTTTGTTCCTCGCGCGATCGCACATGAAACAGCGGTTCCGTGACGTCACATAAGTAATAGGGTGCTCGACTTCCAACACGCCGATAGATTTATGTTCAGCAACATGCTTCACATAGTAATCAAAACGGCCTGTATAATCGTCGGTTCCCGATACAACCATGGCTACGCGAACCGCAACGACGGGAAATGTCGCTTTCCGGAAGAAATAGGCTTCGGCCTGACGTTTTCCTTCGGCATAATCATATTTCTCAACTTCTAAATCGTAGACGTATTGTTCCGGCGTGAAATCGTCTTCGGTGATTTCGGTATCTTTACTATTATAAACCGCCATGCTCGAGGTTAAAATATATCGCTTAACGCGGAGGGCAAACGCTTCCACGGCGATTTTGGCGTCTTGAGGATTAAAGCAGATTTGTCGTATACGATATCATATTGACAGTTGGCAAACGCTAATATCATTGATTCCCGATTCGTCCGGTCCGATATAATTCGGGTCACGTCATCGCCAAAGTCATCCGGTGTCTGACCTCTTGTTGTAATGGTCCATGACCTTCCGCGAGCAATAGACGAACCAACCGGCGACCAAAAAAACGTTGTTCCTCCTAAACCGATTATCTACATCCGTATTCTCCTTTCACGTTTGCATTCTTATTTTTTAATTAGAGAATTTTCTCCCGCCAGGAAAAAAAGATGCGGTTAATTGATAACCCATTGTCCATGGCAGGCTGCCTGATTCTTGCAGAATAACATGCCGGTCGAATCGGTGTCTGTAATTTACATTACATTGTTCTTCCGTATTTCGTATTTCAAAATATGATGGAGAACTGTAATTTACTTCACAGAACTCCGCTTTAATTTGAATTTATAATCAAGCTATCATTCGATATTGGAGGTTTCAGAACGATGAGCAACCAAAATTTAACCGAACAGCTGGAAGCGGCCACACAGCAGTTTATGGCCAATTCACCGATTGAAGCGCAGATCAAGATCGGTCAAATGATTGAGGAACTTCAGAAATCGGGGATCGCTTCCGGGAAGCAACCAGGCGAAAAGGCGGTGGACTTTAAATTAACAAACGCACTAGGCCGAGATGTAATTTTATTTGAAGAGCTCGCGAAAGGGCCGGTTGTGCTGGTCTTCTATCGCGGCGGATGGTGTCCTTTTTGCAATATGCAATTAAGGGCTTACCAGCAGATATTACCGGAAATCCAGGCGACGGGAGCGCAGCTTATAGCGATTAGCCCGCAAAAGCCGGATCATTCGTTATCCCTTCAGGAAAAGGAAGGATTGGAATTTCAAGTCCTTAGCGATCCGAACGGCTTGGTAACGGCCAAGTACAATCTGCTTTTCGATGTTCCGCCGGGAGTAAGGGAAGTCATGGAAGGTATCGGACTCGATCTTGCGGAGTACAACAATACCTCGAAATGGGTTATGCCGGTTCCGGCTACTTTCATGATTGATGAGAGCGCCATTATTCGCTCCTCCTATGTCAATCCGAATTTCATGCAGCGTCAAAGCCCGGAGGAAATTTTGCGAGAGCTAAAAAAGCTGTAACGTTCGTCATTGGCTGGGTGCTATGAAGTTCCGATTCACGGTTGCCATTTCCGGAACAGCGAGCGATTTTGCTTCATTTGATGCCGGTTACGGCGTCAGGACGCCGATCGAAATTGTATGTCACATATCGCAATTGTTACAAAACTGCTGTTCAACGATTGCCGGTTCGCCGCGCGTACGACTTGAATCTAAAGGCTGGTATGAAGAAGCGGCGCGATATTATGAAATAGTCGAACAATTGGATCAAGCCGTCTTGCAATTTATACCGGAACAAAGCGTTGTCGAAAACCTTGTTCAGGGACCGTTAGCGGACGCGACCAGCCATATCGGCCAATTGACGCTGCTTCGCAGATTGGCAGGAAGTCCGGTTGCGTACATCAATTATTCGCAAGCAACGACTTAAAGGATGGATGGCTAAGGCAGACGGACATAGATTCCTGTGTTGGCTCTGAAAAAGCGTATACGATTCCGTGAAGCCTATAACAAAACGGCTTGAAGAGGTCAATGCGTGAGCGGAGCGGCTGAAGCGGATTAATGAGGCAGACGCAGGCGGCTATCGACCGCGTAATGGCCGTGATTGACTCCGGAGAGATTGCCCATTTTTGGGCAAAGTAATGATAGAGGACCGTTACGGCGAATGCCATCCGTTCCTGAGTAAAAAGAGAGCAATAAAATCATCATCCAATAAAAACGAGGTCGTTCTCTATGAAAAAAATGTTATGGGTCATCCTCATGATGTCAACTGGAACTTCCTTTACGTCGCCTTTATTTCCGCTTTATCAGGAGCAATACCGATTAAGCAGTCTGCAAATCACCGTTTTATTCGCTGTGTATGCGGTCTTTCTACTGCCCACTTTGCTTATTGTCGGCTCCAGAGGAAGCGGTTGGGGGCTGAAGCGGGTTCTTCGCATCAGCATCCTGTTGTCGATCCTGGCCACCCTTCTCTTTATGGCAAGCCAGCAGGCCTGGCTCGTTTACGGGGCGAGAATGCTGGTAGGAATCGCTTATGGAATCTTTACGGGCACCGCAGTCGCGTTCTTGCTGAAGCAAACGTCCAAAGAGAAAGCGGGCAAAGCGATTCTGTTATCGGGTATGGCCGTTTCCATTGGTTTCGGTCTAGGACCTGCCTTGGCCGGTTTGATCATCGAGTATCTGCATCTGATGCCGCTGCGCGCGCCGTTTTGGCTTTTGACCGTTCTGTTGCTGAGCGCTTGGGTCGGTCTGGAAACGTTGCAGGACGAGGATTTTCAAGCCCGGAAGGAACGCCGTCAAGCGGCTTCGGCACCGATCTCGCTCGGGGTGTCTACGGACATTAAGCCTCATTTCTGGTCGTTCAGTGCGCTGCCCGTTTTCACGCTGTTTACCTTGAACGGAATCGTTCTCTCCTTGATTCCTTCATTCGTGAAAAACGTGATTCACACTTCCAACCTTGCCGTGTCCGGTCTCCTGATTCTACTGCTTATGGGGGGCGGCACGATGATGCAAATGCTGCCTTGGTTCAAACAGCCGGTCGTACGCCTTCGGATCGGTATCGCTTTATTGGCTTGCGGAGCCTGGCTTGTCGTTCTCTCCGGGACATCGGAAAGCATAAGCCTAATGTGGATCGGGGTGCTCGTTCAGGCGCTGGGCAGCGGTTGGACGTTCCAGATCAGCCTGCGACTGGCCGGCGAGCTTCCAAATGCATCGGAGCGGCCGAAGGTAATAACGACTTTCTACTTTGCGGGTTACATCGGATTTATTGTTCCCATCGTGGGAGTTGGTCTCCTAAGCTACTTATTTGACTTGTACGTGTCTCTGATCGTCCTGAATGTTCTCGCTTCCCTGGTAGTTCTCTACATGTTGGGTTATTCTGTAAAGTTTGCGCGGTACTATGCTGTAAGAAACGGAACGCAAGTTCAGGCGGAAGGTGTCCCATGGAGCGTGACGCCGCAGCATGAGCAGAGCTGATCCGTTTCACTGAGTTAGGTCACGGTCACAATCGGCACGCCCACGTAAATGATACGTGAAAGGAGGGATGAAGGTGGAGGAAGTGCTTACTCCGAAGAATTATCTTTGTTTTTCGCTATATGCCTGTTCCCGAGCTATTATTGGATCTGGATTCCGGGACATTGACTCCACTGCTCAAACGGATGGAAATAAATAAGCTAATTCGTCGGGAACGTTCGAAGGAAGATGAAAGAGTAGTTGTGATCAAGCTTACAAACACAGGTGCAGCATTGAAGGAAAAAGCGTTAGTATTCCCTCGTCACTGCTCTCTGCCAGCGGCATGTCGACAGATGAACTGAGAACATTGAACGAAACCATCAATCATTCATCGGACAATGTTATTCGTGTTACCGGTAAATAAAGGTGTATTTGTTTCCCAAGTTCAAATTTATGCTACTTTTATATTTTTCACCCGAATAGATTGCTCACAATATTATTTTACATCATCTAAATAAGGAGTTGCTTAACATGTACAAAGCGATTGTAATCGGTACTGGCCCAGCCGGATTAACTGCAGCGATCTACCTGGCAAGGGCGAATTTGGAGCCTCTTGTTATCGAAGGTACCCAGCCCGGCGGACAACTGACTACCACAACCGAAGTTGAAAACTTCCCCGGCTTTCCAGACGGCATTTTGGGAACGGATCTGATGGATAATATGCGAAAACAAGCGGAGAGATTCGGCGCCAAGTTTAAATCGGGTCGGGTGAGCCGAGTCGATCTGCAGAGCCGTCCGTTTCGTTTGTTCTTGGAAGGTGGTGAGACGCTGATCTCCGAGAGCGTCATCCTCTCGACAGGGGCTTCCGCGAATTTACTTCACATACCGAACGAGCATGATTATATCGGAAGAGGCGTGAGCACTTGCGCTACTTGCGACGGCTTTTTCTTTCGAGGCAAAAAGGTAATCGTTGTAGGCGGAGGCGATTCCGCGATGGAAGAATCGCATTTCTTGACGAGGTTCGCCAAAGAAGTCCGTGTCGTTCACAGAAGAAACCAACTGAAAGCTTCTCAAATCATGCAGGACCGAGCACGGCATAATGAAAAAATCGAATGGAGTTTAGATCGGACACCTCTCGAGGTTATCCCGGGCGAGAAAGGTGTGTCTGGACTTAAGGTGCGTGATAACCAAACCGGCGACGAAGAAATCTTCGAAGCGGATGGAATTTTCGTAGCGATTGGCCATCATCCGAATACCGAGTTTCTTGACGGACAGCTTCTGACCGATAGACAAGGATACTTGATTGTAAAGCCCAGAACATCGGAAACCAGTATTCCAGGAGTATTTGCTTGTGGTGACGTACAGGATCCTCATTACCGGCAAGCGATTACTTCGGCCGGCAGCGGAGCAATTGCTGCGATGGATTGCGAACGGTTTTTGGAAGAAACATCCGATAAGTTAATCAGGAAAAAGACGAATATTATGTATTGATACTCTATGATAATTAAATAAGTAAAAATGAAATCACTTTATAAGGAGCGACTAATAATGGAAAGACTACAATCGGCAGAACGTTTTCACGACTTGGTTAATCGGGATCAATATACAGTAATTAAATTCGACGCAACCTGGTGCCCCGATTGTAAAAACATGGACCGGTTTATTGGTGAGATTATAGCGGAAAATAGAGATAAGGATTTCTATGCAATCGATGTGGAACAATTTCAGACGGTTGCGGAAGAAAACGCGGTTATGGGAATTCCAATTTTACTCGTTTATAAAAACGGAGTAAAATTGGGACATTTGCACAGTAAGTATGCAAAGACACCTGTTCGGGTGAGGGAGTATCTGGAATCTCTGTAGGAAGGATACGGGGAATATCTTCACTTGTAAAATAATTCTTCGAAGGACTAAGATTTATGAGATCCGCAGTCCGCAATATCTCAAAAATATTGAAGAGGGTGCATGAAGAAATGGAAGCACGATTGAACTTAACACACAAAATCGGTCAAGGGATTTCACCTCAACAGTTCATGGATGACATGCAGATTCGGTCGATGGAAATCAGTAATATCCCGAATACCAAAGAGCAGTTGATCTCCGTTTACGAGAATTTCACATGGACGCAAGAAGATCAGAAAGTATTCTTTACCGCTTTAAACAATCGCTCCGACCTGCACTGTTTGATTCTATGCACGGATTGGTGCCCGGACGTCATCTGGAACGTCCCCTTACTGTTTCGAGTGATGGAGCAGAGCCGCATTTCGACTGAAGTGTTGCTCATGGAAGAGCATCTGGAAACCATGGATCTCTTTCTCACAGATGGCGGGCGAAATCAGCCGATCGCGGTTTTCTTGAATGCGTCCGGAGATGTTCTAGGTAGATGGGGAGCGCGTCCAGCCTATATTCAGGCCGTGATGGATCGGTTTAAAAAGAACAATCCAGATAAACAGGAAGCCGATTATAAGGAGAAATTGAACCAAACATATCGAGAGATCGGCGAGCTCTATCAAGCTAGTAACGAATATCAGGAAGTTATCCTTCATGAATTAAGAGATTTGTTTACTACCTTTCCTTCGTGAATTTTCGATCTATCTGGAAGCAGGGATGACCGAACAGCAGTCATTTCACAATTATTGATTGTTGTCCGTATCAAACCACTCGCATTCACCAGATCAACTTTATACATCAGCAATGACTGAATGGAATCCCTTGATAATATAGGATTTTTCAGTGTCCAACTTTAATGTCCACGGGCAGCGGATAGTGAAGCCGATTCTCGATCTTCGTTGCAGAAGCAGAATTAAACCTCGCGAAGGTTAAGCGATTCGTTTCGAGCCTAACGAAGAAAAAATTGTCAGAGATATCACGGAACTGCTGAACGTTAAAGAGAAGTCGCGGATGGTTTTCTCTAAGCAAGAGCTTAGCACGGCATTTCGAACGTAAACGATAACTACGCAGAAAAAGCGGTGGTGCTGAGCAATATTCAATAAAAAATAGTTGAAATAGCTGGTTACAAACTATAACTTTTTTGTTATGCGTAAAAAGTAAGGTTGCAGTACAGGTTTTCGGTTACAAGGTATATTTAACACATTCAATTTTGTTCAGCGACATTAAAGTTAGTGCCGAACGACTACTTTTTTATGTGAGGTAAACTTATGGGAACAATTAGTAGGAGCACTCATTCCGATATGGAATGGGTGCTTTGTTTTTAAGCCGAAGACGGCCATAAGCGATAGAGGCGCGGGAGCGTCCTTATTGTTCTAGTAACAGGTAGCAGTATGTAGAAGCCCGCAGGAATTTTTATTGTAATTACAACAAAAATAATGTACTATTTTTTTACCGCGTTTGAAAAATAAATATTTGTGGAGTTGCAATTATGAAGGAAATTCTGCGTGAGGTTGGGATGATTGCTAGGGCATTGGATTCTATAAGCAATATAGAATTTAAAAAGTATGACCTTACAAAAGGACAGTACTTGTACCTCGTGCGAATATGTGAAAATCCAGGAATTATTCAAGAAAAGTTAGCTGAAATGATAAAGGTAGACCGAACAACAGCTGCTCGTGCTATAAAGAAACTGGAGATTAATGGATTTATTGAAAAGAATGATGATCAATATAACCAAAAAATCAAAAAGCTATTTCCTACAGAGAAAGGGAAGACTGTTTACCCTTTTATAAAAAGGGAAAACGATTATTCCAATATGGTCGCACTATCCGGATTTTCCGAAAGTGAAGTAGAAACGATTTTTAACCTGCTGCAAAGAGTCAGGAGAAATGTGGAAAAAGACTGGGGGTTTGTAAAAAAGGGAAACAAGAGAAATTATTGATTTAGCAAAAGGAGGACAAATAAAATGACTATAATTATAAAAAAGTGCACAATTGAAGATCTAGGATTACTTCAAGAAATTAGTGTTGAAACATTTAATGAGACATTTAAGAATCAAAATTCACCTGAAAATATGAAAGCCTACTTGGAAAAAGCATTTAACTTAAAACAATTAGAAAAAGAATTATCAAATATCTCTTCGGAATTCTATTTTATTTATTCTAATGAGGAAATTGCCGGGTATTTAAAGCTAAACACCAATGATGCTCAAACTGAAATAAAGGGCAATGATTCGCTTGAAATCGAGAGGATTTATATAAGGAAAAAATTTCATAAACAGGGGCTTGGTAAATATCTAATAAATAAAGCTATAAAAATAGCGATAGAACGGAATAAAGAGAAGATCTGGCTAGGGGTTTGGGAAAAAAATGAGAGCGCAATTACCTTTTATAAAAAAATGGACTTTGTTCAAACAGGAGCCCACTCTTTCTATATGGGTGATGAAGAACAAATAGATGTTATAATGACCAAAACACTCATATAGCATTTTCTCTAAAATGATATTTAGATAACGGAGAACGTTAGTTCAGTGAGCATATGGCAACCCAGCCCGACTCTTCGATTCGGGGGAGGTTGTTTTTTTATTGTCCCGAAACCCAAAAAGTCGTAATAGTACTATTGAAAAAGTCTTGAAAGCGTTAGTGACGAAATGATTTCAGGAATGGGTAAAACTTAAGGATTTAACAAATATGAGCAAGTTTGATTATTTGACCCGATTTAAGGGTACTTTCCGTTATGAAACGGAATTTGAGTGGAGCGAATCCGAGAACCATGCTCTGTTAGATCTGGGTGAACTTATATCCGAATGTTGATGGTAATGGAATTATAAGACCGATCATAATAGAACATTGTTGGATAATAGCTGAATCGTCCTGAATCGGTTCAAAGACGATTGAATATTCCATTATATATTAGGAAGTTCATCAATGGGCTCGCTAATAAAAATAGTGTGGAAAAGTGCACCTCTTGGAATGACGTTGAATAACCTCCTGGTTAATTCGATGAAGTTCTAGGTTGCATTTCCTTTGCTAATAACGGGCTTGAGCTAAATGAACAAATACTTCGGACTTTGCAGAAAAGCGAAAAGCACCAAAGATAAGTTAAAGTTACGAAAGGCGGTAAGTACTAGATCCCAGAATAGGAGGGAAACATAATGAAGACACTGGTGCTTGTTGCTCATCCTAATTTGGACAAATCTCGCGTAAACAAAACTTGGTTGGAGGAAATAAAGAAGTATCCGGATATGATCACCGTGCATGATTTATACGCTTCCTATCCGGATTGGCGGATTGATGTTGAATGCGAACAAGAACTCGCCATGAAGCATGATCGGATCATTTTTCAATTTCCGTTCTATTGGTATAGTTCGCCTCCGCTCCTTAAGAAGTGGTTGGATGATGTCCTGACTTACGGCTGGGGCTATACGTCGAAAGGAGGCAAACTGCGCGGGAAGGAGCTTGGGTTAGCTATTTCGATAGGCGGTTCAGAAATGGATTATCAGCCTGGAGGCGGCGATCTTTATACGATTCATGAGCTCCTTAGCCCTTTCCATGCTACGAGCAATTTAATCGAAACTGAATTGTTGATGCCGTTCACGTTTTTTGATACGGATGATAAAAGCGGGGAAGAATTAGTTTCGAGCGCTCGGCAATATGCAGAATATCTGCTTGCTGATGAGATTACGAGGTTTCCAAGTCGATAACGTACAACAAAAATAAGCACAAAGGATGGGATTCAATATGACAAATCAAAAAGTTTGGTTTATTACCGGGGCAGCAAGAGGCATTGGTTTAGAAATTCTTAAGGCTGTGTTGGAAACAGGGGATAACGTTGTTGCGACGGTCCGGAGCTCGGCAGAGTCTTTAGCCGATAAACTAGGAAATCCGGAAAATCTTCGAGTTATTCTTCTGGATATTACCGATGAACAACAGGCGGTTGCGGCTGCCGATCAAGCCGTACAGAAATTCGGAAGAATCGATGTCCTTGTTAATAATGCAGGATACGGGCTGCTGAGTGCGGTTGAAGAAGCCACTGACGATGAGGTGCGGAATAACTTCGAAACTAACGTCTTCGGCTTGTTGAATGTGACCCGGGCGGTCCTGCCTCATATGCGTCACAAACGTTCCGGACATATCATCAATATCTCGTCCGTAGGAGGATTGAGCGGTTATATCGGATGGGGCGTGTACGGTTCAACCAAGTTCGCTGTCGAAGGATTGACGGAGGCGCTTGCGTTGGAATTGGCTCCGCTTGGGATTCATGCGACCGTAGTAGCCCCGGGCTTCTTCCGTACGGAATTTCTGGATGCTGCGTCGCTAACGCGGTCAAGTAACATCATTCCGGATTATGCGGAAACGGTAGGAGAGATGAGAACATTCGCTACCCAAGCGAATAAGAAACAACCGGGCGATCCCGTCAAGCTGGCCAAGGCAATCGTGCAGGTCGCGGGCGCGGAGAAGCCGCCGGTCCACTTGCCGCTTGGCAATGATTCGCTGCAAAGATACCGGGAAAAGACGGCTAATTTTGAAAAGGATATCGAAGCTTGGTATGATGTAATTACGGGTACAGATCATGATGATGTCTGATTTATAATCGAATGTGAATAATTGAACCGGGGTGCGAGTGCACTCCGGCTTTTCAATTCCGATCGGTATACGGTTTGTATCTCATTGAAAGGAGGAATACGGATTGTTTTTGCGAACAGAAAAAGTGGCAAAGGTTCCTCACGATCTAGCCCGAGAACCGGCCAATCGAGGGATTTTGAAGATGAGCGGGTTAACCGTTGTGGAGTCTTGTGCCTTTACCAAAGGTTTAAAGGGAACCATGTTTTTGGAGGACCATCTGCTGTTGTTTGTTCTGGAGGGAACCTACGTTGTAAGATTCGGCAGCCAGGAATATATTGTACGGAAGAATGAAATGGTCCTGATGCAGAAATCGATCATGGTCGAATATGAGAAGTCGGGAGAAGCGGGATCCGACTATGTTTTGGACTATATGATGTTCTTTCTTAAAGAAGAGCTGCTCACCGAATTTATCAAAATGGCAGATCTTGAAAGCAACTATCCATCGGCGTTAGTGCCGGTATCCATCAATAGAGTCAATGATCGATTAATAAATTATATCTATTCTCTGAAACCGTATTTCAAGGAATCCGATACCATTAGGGATGGATTGATTAGGGTGAAATTGTTGGAATTATTGTTTGATGTTGCGGATGCAGACGAACAGTTTTTATACCAGTGTTTACAGCTCAAACGTACAAAGAGGAAAAGCATAACCGAAGTGGTGGAGCAGAATATAACCAACCCTGTCTCCCTCAATGACCTTGCTTACCTGTCAGGCAGAAGTTTATCAGCATTCAAACGAGATTTCCAAGCGATCTACAATACATCGCCGCTGCGCTGGATCCGTAATCGCCGGTTGGATATCGCGAAAGAATTGCTGCTTCGCAACTCTTTATCCGTTACGGATGTTTGTTTTTCGACAGGATTTGAGAACGTGGCTCATTTTTCCAAAGTGTTTAAAGAGAGGTTTGGCGTGGCTCCTTCCACATTCAAGCAACCCCTGCAAAAGCCCATTCATGAGACTACCCCTTGAAACCCGATTCAAAATGTCATGACGAGGATGGAGACGGCTGGCAATCACGGCCCTCTCCTTTCTTGCGTTGTTCGACCACAATCATTCCTATTAACACTAAAGTCTGAATTGTCATCATTGGTAAAGTTCCCACCCAACTGAAGCCGTTGAACATAAGAATGAATAAAGAGAGAGCGGCTGAACCAAGTCTCGTTCCAGCTGATCCGATTCGAACCAGTCTTCTGAATAGGGCGGTCCCGACAAGGTATAAGGCTATGCCGCCATTTAAGTACCATGAATACGAGTGTACCGACTCGTCGTTAAGATGTTTAATGGCTACTTCGATACCAGCAGCAGAGATGACAATGCCGGATATCATTATTAAATGAGCATGCCAATAAGCCAGCATAGCCAGACGGGAGCGGTTCTCAGGAGATGCCTGTAACATATGATCTTCAGCCTGTATCGTATCCTTGTCAAAATAGCTCCACCATAACGTGATGACGATGGCCAATCCCAAAATCATAGACACATATAAAGTGAAGTTGAAATTCAAATAGCTGGAACCTAAACCGATGGACAAAATGGTTTCGCCTAACGCGATAAGCACAATCAAGCTGTGCCTTTCAACAAAATGCCGAGTGTTAATAACAAAATTATCTCCTCGATTTGCAAACGAAGCGGTCAGAATAACCAGGACAGCTCCAACCGTCAGCCACCAGCTCCATGCATACCAGATATTCAATATTCCGGAGGCAAGAACCAAGAGAGCTGCTGAAAGGTTAAAAGGAGCCAAGTATGTGATTGCTTTGATCGATGTTACATACGGTGAATGTCTGAACATAAGGATATGAATGACCGTAACCAGTAGAAAAGCGATGCCGAACGGAACTCCACCAGCCCCAAAAATAGATGGAATACTTATGGCCATAATAAGAAAACCTGCCATACCGCAAAACATCAGCATCCTAATAAAAATTCGGTCAGTGCCAATATTATTTGCCAGCCAAGCATATCCGCCAAACATCCACCAGATTACAGTCAGAACCATTATTGCTTTAAACACATCCAATATAGAGTGTGCATCGATGACTAAATGGGTTACCTGAGTAATGGTGAAAACAAATACCAAGTCAAAGAAAAGTTCAAGGTGGGATACTTTGGCTTCCGTATCCGCTGTTTCGGAGTTTCCGCGATGCTGCAACCGATGCATAGAGAGTCACCACCATATATTATTTGTTTTGTTCCTGTCGGTCGATCAGCTTATTATACCGATTTTTTAGGGCGTTTGCTTTTCAGAAAAGTTCTAACTTTTTATTCATTTGGCTCATACCGGAAATCAATCTTGCAAAAGTTCGACTCTCCGCGTCATTTGGTTATAGGTAAAGAGATTATAAATTCAGTTCCTTTTCTTGGTTCGCTTCGTACGGATACGGTTCCGTTCATTGAACGGATTAATTGATAAGAAAACGTAAGTCCTAATCCTGTCCCGTTGTTCTTAGTTGAAAAATAAATGGTTCCCAATCGCTCAAGCTGCTCGTTGCTCATTCCAACCCCATTATCGCGAATAGTTATCTTTGAATATAAGGATCCGTGTTCAATACGGATGTTAACCTTTCCATCTGAGACAGAAAGGCAAGCTTCTATCGCATTTTTTATAAAATTAATAAGTAGTTGTTTGATTTCATTCAGATTTGCGGATATTGTGATTTCTTGCTCCTTTATGTGCGTCTCTAGAGCGACGTTATTCATATTAGCGTAAGGTGTCATAATATCTATAACCGAGTTTAGCTGTTGCACAAGATCAATTTGCTCATAAATTGGATTATTAGGTTTAGCGATAGAGAGATATTCAGAAAGAATGACTTCCGTTCGCTTTATCTCTTCAATACAAATATCAATATAGTATCGGCTTTTTTCTATTGAGATAGAATCATTACGAATTAATTTCAAAAACCCCATGACTGCGGTTAGCGGATTGCGGACTTCATGGGCTAGGGAAGCCGCAACATGACCAATAGTTTCGACTTTTTCGCTTTGAAGATATCTAAGGTAAAGTTGCTTATCGGAAACAGCCTTATTAAAAAGGGAAATCAATAACCAAACGCCCAAAGAATTTTGTACTGGCATAACTAGGATATTGAACGTTAAGTTCTCCATTACATAATTATTCTGAGTTACTAGCATTACGCTAATAGGAATAACGGAGAAGCTTATCCCTGCTATAAAAGTGATTAGGTTTTGGTTCTCCGGACGCTTGCGGAATAAAATAGAAAGCAGGATTGATAAGTTATAAGTGATTGCAACGATTACCATCGCTGAAAAAAGTCCGTCTCCGCCTACAATAAAACGGTACGTAACAAATTCAATAAGGAGAATAATTCCCGTAACCATTCCGCCGAATATCATACCGAAAAACATGATCACGTAACGGATGTCGAATATGATTCCGTCCTGCACGCTGGAAGGAAAAGTCATCGATAAAAAAAGACAAATTACACAAGTTACGTTGATAAAATGTTTTGAATAATTTACTGCTTTATCGCGATAGTAGATGTTAAATAGAACAAAAGGCGTCAGGGCAAACAGCAATTGCAGCAATACATCTTTTATAAAAAGCATAGTAGCTCCCCCGCCATTTCGAAAAACTATTAACATTGTGCTATTCGATATATCCGTGAAATTTTCCTCCTCGGGGTTAATACCCGACTGTTAGAAATGAATTGAAGTCCCGGCATTAAGCTGTCGGGACTTTTCGGCTTATCTCCTCTGAAATTGAATATATTTTATTGAATTCAGAAAACCATGGCTAGCAAGAAAGGAGCGTTACCAGTGGAGATTAAAACCGTCATGGTGGTAGGAGCCGGTCAAATGGGCAGCGGCATTGCCCAAGTCGCGGCATCGGCAGGATTGAATGTCATACTTCATGATCTTAAGCCGGAACTGGCGGAAAAGGGCTTAGTTTCTATCCAGAAATATTTATCCCGCGACGTGGAGAAGAGAAGGAAAAGCGCGGAAGAGGCGGACGCTGTTCTACGTAAAATTTCCTCTTCCGCTGACTTGGAGGATGCCGGAAATGCCGACCTTGTCATCGAAGCCGTGATCGAGAATATGGAGGTCAAAGCGACTTTATTCAAAAAGCTAGATGGCATTTGCCCGGCTCCCGCTATCTTGGCTACGAATACCTCCTCGCTGCCGATCACGGAAATCGCTGCGGCGACCAAGCGTCCGGACAAAGTAATCGGCATGCATTTCATGCAGCCGGTACCGGTAATGAAACTGATCGAAGTGATCCGAGGACTTGCCACTTCCGACGAAACGTATCGGGCCGCCTGCGATTTGGCGATAAAAATGGGCAAGGTTCCGGTAGCGGTGAACGATTTTCCCGGATTTGTATCGAACCGGATTTTACTCCCGATGATTAACGAAGCCATCTATTGCGTACATGAAGGCGTCGCCTCACCCGAGGCGGTCGATGAAGTGATGAAGCTCGGAATGAATCATCCGATGGGTCCTCTGGCATTGGCCGATTTCATCGGGCTGGATACGTGCCTATACATTATGGAAATCTTGCATAGCGGAATGGGAGACTCCAAATACCGTCCGTGCCCATTGCTTCGCAAATACGTCAAAGCCGGATGGTTGGGCAAAAAGAACGGCCGCGGATTTTACGTCTATGACTAGTAAATCCAAAACTATTCGGAAAGAGGGGGAAATAATCAAATGAGGAAAACGGATCAACTGCTCGTCGATATTGCGGATTATATTTTGAATGATGCGGTCGAAAGCGAGGAAGCCTATCGCATCGCTCAGCATGTCTTGTTGGACTCGATCGGAACCGGTTTGTTGGCGCTGCGTTTTCCGGAATGCACGAAGCTGCTGGGACCGATCGTTCCGGGCGCATTCCTGCCGGGCGGGGCTCGAGTGCCGGGTACGAGATTCGAATTGGATCCCGTTCAGGCGGCGTTCAATATCGGTTGCATGATCCGTTGGCTGGATTATAACGATACGTGGCTTGCGGCGGAATGGGGTCATCCCTCGGACAATCTCGGCAGTATCCTTGCAACCGCGGACTACCTGAGCCGAAGCCGAGTAGCGGAAGGAAAAGCGGCTTTAACAGTGAAGGACGTTCTCACGGCCGCGATCAAAGCGCATGAAATCCAGGGCGTGCTGGCGCTCGAGAACAGCTTGAACCGCGTCGGTTTGGATCATGTTCTTTTTGTCAAAATTGCGTCGACGGCCGTGGTTACGGCAATGATGGGCGGGAACAAGGAACAGGTTGTGAATGCGCTCTCCAACGCGTGGCTTGATGGCGGCAGCTTAAGAACGTATCGTCATTCCCCGAATACCGGATCGCGTAAATCGTGGGCTGCGGGCGATGCCGCTAGCCGGGCGGTTCGACATGCTTTAATGGCGCTTAACGGAGAAATGGGGTACGCGACTGCACTCTCGGCAAAGAACTGGGGGTTCCAGGATGTATTGTTTAAAGGAAAGGATCTGGTGCTGGGACGTTCCCTCGGTTCTTACGTTATGGAAAACGTATTGTTCAAAATCTCATTCCCTGCCGAATTTCATGCGCAGACGGCAGTCGAGTGCTCATTTACCTTGCATGAATCGGTGAAGAACCGGTTGAACGAGATAGATCGAATTACGCTGACTACGCATCAATCCGCCATCCGGATCATAGACAAAAACGGCCCGCTCAACAATCCTGCGGACCGGGATCATTGCTTGCAGTATATGGTTGCCATCGGGTTGATGTTTGGAACGTTAACCGCCGAGCATTATGAGGATGAAACGGCAGCGGACCCCAGAATCGATGAGCTCAGGAGCAAAATGGCCGTCATCGAGGATGAACAGTATAGCAAAGACTACCTCGATCCGGATAAGCGTTCCATCGCCAATGCCGTTCAAATCCACTTCAAGGATGGGACGCACACGGAGAAGGCGGTTTGCGAATATCCGATCGGACATCGCAGACGTCGGTCAGAAGGATTAAAGAAAGTTATAGCGAAATACGAAGCGAATTTGTTGACCCGTTTTCCCCGGAAGAAGTCGGCCGATATCATGCGGTTGTCCTTGGATCTTGACCGCCTGATGGAGACACCGGTTCATCAATTTATGAGTATGTTTGTGATATGAAGGATGAAATTATCAAGTCTTGTTGGAGGTCATTATGACATGGCTCATTGAAGAGGTACCCGATCAAAAAAAATTGGCCGACGATTTCAGAATAATGGTAAACTCGGGACCGATCGTGAAAATTCCCGGGACGCATGATGGAATGGCTGCCAGAATAGCCAAGCAATTCGAATTTAAAGCGATCTATCTTTCCGGTGCCGCGTATACGGCAAGCCGGGGTTTACCGGATTTGGGCATTATCTATTCCAATGAGGTTGCCGATCGCGCCCGTGAGCTTGTTCGCGCCTCGGGACTTCCGCTTCTGGCGGATATCGACACCGGTTTCGGAGGGGTATTGAACGTAGCCCGGACGGCTAAGGAAATGGTGGAAGCGGGCGTAGCGGCGGTTCAAATCGAGGATCAGGAATTGCCGAAAAAATGCGGCCACTTGAACGGGAAAAAGCTTGTATCCGCCCAAGAGATGGTGCAAAAAATTCGAACGATCAAAGAAATAAGCCCTACCCTTTTCGTACTTGCCCGCACCGATGCGAAAAGCGTGGAAGGGATCGATGCGGCTATCGGTCGGGCACGGCAATATCTCGCTGCAGGAGCGGACGGCATTTTCCCGGAGGCGCTCGAGAGCGAAGAAGAGTTAAGGCACTTCCGCGCTTCGGTAAGCGGTCCCTTGCTGGCCAACATGACCGAATTCGGAAGGACGCCGTATTATACGGCGGAGCAGTTCGAAGCTTGGGGGTATAACATGGTCATTTACCCCGTCACTACACTGCGGGTTGCCGCCAAGGCTTACGAACGTGTATTTGCGGAAATCAGCAATACCGGTACGCAAGTCGGCTCGCTGCAGGATATGCAAACCAGAAAAGAGCTGTACGATACGATCCGGTATTACGACTACGAAGAGCTGGACGGGAAGATCGCGAAGACCGTTCTGCCTTCCGACAAGCAATGAAAAAAATAATGAATAGAGCCCCTCTCGCATAGCGGAGAATTGATGGCTTCCGCGAGGCAAATGGCGGAACAGATTTCTCTCGAGAAAAGCGCCGTGTCGATTTCGGCCGCGCTCGAAGCGGTGACGCGAGGAATGGAAACCACGCTGGAAGAAGGCCTTGGAAGCGGAACTTTTCGGCAACCTATTCGGAGCGGCGGATTTGAAAGAAGGAGTCTTGGCCTTCATCGAAAAAAGAAACGCGAGATTCATAGATCAATAAAGTAATCGACTAACTCGCTCCCAAGCGGGCTAGAAGCTGGGAGTTACTCGAAATAATCGACTAACTCGCTCCCAAGCGGGCTAGAAGCCGAGAGTTACTCGAAATAATCGACTAACTCGCTCCCGAGCGGGCTAGAAGCTGAGAGTTACTCGAAATAATCGACTAACTCGCTCCCAAGCGGGCTAGAAGCTGAGAGTTACTCGAAATAATCGACTAACTCGCTCCCGAGCGGGCTAGAAGCTGAGAGTTACTCGAAGTAATCGACTAACTCGCTCCCGAGCGGGCTAGAAGCTGAGAGTTACTCGAAATAATCGACTAACTCGCTCCAAGCAGGCTAGAAGCCGAGAGTTACTCGAAATAATCGACTAACTGGCACCCAAGCGGGCTAGAAGCCGAGAGTTACTCGAAATAATCGACTACAAAATTTTGTCCTAGGCAACAAAATCTGTACTTCAGCCATAAAGCTAGAAAGGAGCTATTGAAATGGAGAAAACGGTAATCGTAAGCGCGGCAAGAACCCCTTTCGGAAAATTCGGCGGAGTCCTGAAGGAGCTGCAGGCCGTCGACTTGGGGGGGATCGTGATCAAGGAGGTATTGGATCGCGCCGATGTTCGGGGTGAACTGGTGGATGAAGTGATCATGGGGATGGTCGTGCAGGCCGGCGCTGGGCAAATTCCGTCAAGGCAAGCCGCGCGGAAAGCCGGATTGCCTTGGGAAGTCCAGTCGGAAACGGTCAACAAAGTATGCGCGTCCGGACTTCGCGCGGTTACTCTCGGCGATCAAATCATTCGTGCCGGAGATGCGGACATTATTGTCGCAGGAGGAATGGAAAGTATGAGCAACATTCCTTATGCGGTACCGAATGTCCGTTGGGGGATGCGGATGGGGGACGGCGCGGTTCGCGATTTGATGCTTCATGACGGCTTAACCTGCGCATTTGACCAAGTCCATATGGCGGTGCATGGAAATAGAGTGGCTGCGGAGTATGGAATAACGCGGGCGGAGCAGGATGAATGGGCGTTGCGCAGCCACCGGCGGGCGGTAAAAGCAATCGACGAAGGAAAGTACGCCGATGAAGTGATACCCGTAGCCGTTACCGAACGAAAAGGCGCGACGAAAATCATCGATACCGATGAAGGACCGCGGCGGGATACGAGTTCGGAACGTTTGGCCGAGCTTCCCCCCGTATTCGAGAAAGATGGATCCATTACAGCTGGGAATGCGCCGGGAGTTAATGATGGAGCCGGAGCTTTGCTGCTCATGTCCGAAAGCAAGGCGAATGAGCTTGGGAAGAAGCCACTGGCGACCATTCTTGGACACGCGGACGTCGGACAGGAAGCGCCCTATATCGCCACGACGCCGGCATCAGCGATCAACAAGCTGTTAAAGAAGACCGGTTACTCCTTACCGGATATCGATCTTTATGAGATTAATGAAGCGTTTGCCTCTGTCCCTTTGATATGCGGTAAAATCGTTGGATGGGATCCCGAAAAGGTTAACGTAAACGGGGGCGCGATTGCTTTAGGGCATCCGATCGGGGCTAGCGGAGCCCGAATCCTGATGACCCTTATTTATGAACTTCGCCGTCGCGGAGGCGGTCTTGGAATCGCGGCTATTTGCAGCGGCGCGGCTCAAGGCGACGCCATCCTGGTTCAGGTGCATTAATCCGTTAGGGACGATATACTTGGTCATACCGACAAAAGTTGTATAGGAAGGCAACATCGTGAAGGCAACTTTCTAGTATGTCTTGGAATTCCGTTCGGTTGAAGATATTAATCGGCATTCTGGTCATTACTTTATTTTTAATCGCGTTATTGGTAATCAATAATTTATATGCTATCAACGTCGTTCGCAAGCAAGTCGCCAACTCGAACCAAAATATGATGTCTCTTTATAAGGGACAGATCGATAAAGGGTTGGAAGACGCCGATCAATATCTGCTATCGATGCGGCTGACGGACGACAATTTTAGTTTGATCGTAAGATCGGATTAATGAGCAATTGTCGCCGTCTACAAGCAGCAATGACAAGATTCGTAAGAAGCGCCAATTCGGCATTTAACAATTCGTCCAATCGTCAATCTACGCTTGAGCACAAAAGTTGTGCGCTAGCAAGCCAATCACGTCGTTCATTCCACTCTTTTATACGCTACCGCCGCCAACCGGCGATCGCCATTTTCCTGCGGACATAGGCAAGCTGACCTTGCAGCGGAATGCCGATCGGGCAAGTATCGGCACAGGCCATCAGGCCGACGCAGCCGAATATGCCGTCCTCCGACCCGACGACGTCGAAATACTCTTGTTCATCTCGTTCATCGCGCGGGTCGACCATAAATCTGGCAACCCGGTTGACGCCGGCCGCGCCGATAAAGTCGGGCTTGATATTGGCGGTAGCGCAACCGGAAATGCAGCAACCGCATTCGATGCAACGCTCCGCTTCGTAGATTTTAAGCGCTGTGTCATTGGACATCCGGTCTTCCGGCGAATGGGGATCGAAGTCTTTTTCCGTATGGACCCACGATTCCGTGCGAAGGGAAATATCGCGGAACCAAGTGCCGGTGTCCACGGACAAATCCCCGAGCAGCTTAAAGACGGGTAGCGGAATAAGCGAGATATCGGCTGGCAAATCCTTGGTCAATGTTCGGCAAGCTAATGTCGGTTTTCCATTAATAAGCATCCCGCATGAGCCGCAGATGCCTGCTCGGCATACGAAATCATATTTTAACGACGAATCCTGCTCTTCTCGAATTTTATTGAGCGCGATGAATAGGGTCATGCCCATTTCCTCTTGCAGTATATAGTCTTTGATGGCCGGATTCACGTTCGGAATTTCCGGATTATAGCGAAAAATATGAAAAGTCAGCTGTCGCAAACCCATCTCTATTCCTCCATTCCATCCGCGTTTCATTCATCGGTTGGCGCTCGCGCCACCCGCGCTTGCCTCGCCGTAGCCCCGATCTCCCGGAGGTAACTCCGTTATGTTGACAGGCTCGTATTTCAGCTCCATGCGATCAGCCCCTGCCGGCCAATAGGCTAAAGTCCGTTTTAACCAATTCTCGTCGTCGCGCTTCGGATAGTCCTCGCGGTAATGACTGCCACGGCTTTCCGTCCGGGCTAATGCGCCTGCAGCCGTACAATACGCCAATCGCAGCATGCCGGTAATTCGCAATGCCGCGGCAAGTTCCGGATCAGCTCCTTGTCCGCCGCTCCGCAAGCCAACGCGTAATGAGCGCTGATGAAGCTCATGAAGCTCGTCGACGGCATGCTGCAGAGGCGCCTCCGAACGGAAAATCCCGACATTCTCGCTTAACGTCGTTTCCATGGCCCGACGAAGCTCGTAAACGTTCTCGTTTCCGTTTCGACCGTGGATGAGCGCATCGATGCGATCCTCTTGCACTCGTACATGCTCTTCGATCTGCCGCGAGTTAAAGCGGAGCGTTGCTTCCTTCGCGTAATTGGCGATTTTTCCTCCGATGATCGTACCGGCGACGATCGTCTCCGCTAGAGAATTGCCGCCGAGCCGGTTAAAGCCGTGCATGTCCCAGCATGCAGCTTCGCCTAATGCGAACAATCCTTCCAATCCGTAGGCCATGCCGTCGATATTCGTGCGAATGCCGCCCATGCTATAGTGCTGGGTTGGGCGGACGGGAATGAGATTGTCGACCGGATCGATACCGGTGAAATTACGCGAAATATTGGCGATCTCCCGTAAGTTCGTGTTGATGTGCTCGGCGCCGAGATGGCGGATGTCGAGCCACACATGCTGCCCGTACGGACTTTCGACGCCATTGCCGCTGCGGATGTGCTGGATGATTCGCCTGGAGACGACGTCGCGGGAGGCGAGTTCTTTTTTCTTCGGCTCATAGTCGGGCATGAATCGATGCAGGTTTTTGTCGAGGAGGTAACCGCCATCCCCGCGCGCCCCTTCTGTAATCAGAATCCAAGAGGGAACGATGCCGGTCGGATGAAATTGCACGGCTTCCATATTTCCAAGCGGGACGACGCCCGTCTCCAAGGCAACGAACAGGCCGCTTCCTTCATTTATAATGGCGTTAGTCGATGCGCCGTACACGCGGCCATATCCACCGGTCGCCATGACGGATGTTTTCGCCGTATACACCTTGAGCTTGCCTGTACGTAGACATCTTGCAACGACGCCAGAGCAACGTTCCCCGTCATGGATCAAGGACAAGACTTCCGTGCGATCATGAACGGTTATGCCAAGCTTGATAACGACGCTATCCATCGTATAGAGGAGGGTATGGCCGGTTCCGTCGGCCGTATAACAGGTGCGCCACTTGGCCGTTCCGCCGAAGTTACGCGCGGCGATCAGCCCTTCCTTGTCCGGTTCGTCGAGGATCTCATTGCCGTCGTACATCCGCGAACCCGCTACGACGCGGTTAAAGGGGACGCCCCAATATGCCATTTGCCGAACGGCGATCGGCGCCGTATTCGCGAATAACCGAGCGACATCTTGATCGCAGCCCCAATCGGAGCCTTTAACCGTATCGGCGAAATGAACGTCAGGGCTGTCGCCCTTGCCCATGGCGCTGTTCCCGAGCGAAGCTTGCATACCGCCCTGCGCCGCGGAGCTATGCGAACGGCGCGGGGGAACGAGGCTTAATAGAATAACATGGAGGCCTTGCGTCGCGGCTTCGATTGCCGCTCGTTCTCCTGCCAATCCAGCGCCGACGATCAGCACGTCCGAAGTAAAGGAATCATACCTGCTCATGCGGTATCCCCCAGCCAATAAAAGATCCATAAGCTTACGCAGCCTAGGGCGATCGTACATACGGTTACGACACTGAGAACTCTTTTTAGGCTATGCCGTTTCAAGAAGCCCCACTTGATAAGCGCGCGGTAGATGCCTACGCTGGCATGGTATTCCGCTAAGAGGAGGAATACGAGATAGAACCAAAGCATCCACGAGTTGACCCGGTCTGCGCTCATTTTTGAATCGATGCCGGCATACACGACCGTGAACACATGAATGATGATGAGTACGAGCATCGCGCTTCCCGTTACGGCTTGAAACAGCCACGACCAGGTATCGCTGTGTTTAATCGTACGCGCATGTTTCCAGACTATTTTCTGTTCCTGCAAGCGACCGGGTATCCTCCTGAATACGGCTCCTATGTGTGCAGCAACGGTAAGGATAATAAAGACGACAGCCACATCCAGCAGCCGATATTGCTCCATGAATTGGGCCAGAGCGTCAAAGGCTTCGACTCCCAATAGGATGCTGCCTACAAAAAGCATATGTGTCCACAAGAAACCCACTAATAGTAAGCCGCTGACCGTCTGGACGAGCTCCATCACGAAATCCGCTTTGGTGTTTCGGGTCAAGGCTTTTTGCGGCTGCATAACCATTCTCCTTCCTCGGTGCGATCAAGCAGTAGCTCCTATAGCGGCTACGTTTGGTCGTCACGGTTCTTTATTCTCGTCATGAAGAACAATCGTCTTCCCGCAATTCGTACAAACGAACACCGGAATTTGCAAATCGTAAGCGTCATCATAAATAGGCGGATGATCCGATCGACTAATCACCTTCATCTCAGCGCCGCAGCAGTACGGAATATCCATAGCTACTCTCCCTCTCTAAGCGGATTTTTGCTGAAGGATCAGCTAAATCGTATCCTGTATCGTAATAATGAATATTCCATAACTCGTTCAAACATTCGCATTCGCGTAAGATAGCCCCGACTTGAAAAATCGTTTACAATAGATTCAATAATCTTACAGAAATCAGGTTAGAGCCTAAAATGGGGCACTATGAATCGGCATGAAACGGAACAAGCGCTTCAATATACCGAACTTCGTCCGGAGCGACTGAAATGTTGGGATTGCGGGGAGCGGTTTGTGTTCGAGGTGGAGGAGGATCTGATATGAACTTTGACCGAAATAAGCCCTGGACGGAAGAGGTGGAGCGCAATCTTGCTAAGCAGCTTAGCGGGTTTGCTGTACGGCAGATTTTCCAAGAAGGGGTACAACTTTTCCAGACAGGGTATGTGCAGGATGGGGAGTGGGACAACGGCATCACCTACTCGGCTCGGTTACCGCAAGGAACGAGTAATTATAAGGTGAGTATTCACTTTGGCTTTCTCCCGTTCAGCCGATGCTCATGCGGAATTAAAGGAAGCTGCGCCCATATGATTGCTGTCGTATGCGACGCGTTGTTCTCTTGCGACGTTCCTGTGTTTGTTTTTATACGCAAACATGGACTGGCTTCAGTGGAGGGCACTCCCCCTTCGACCTCCGTACAACAACAGTTAGCTGCAACCATCGAAGTATCGCAAAAGATAGATATGCCGATAAAGCCAGCAAACCCAACCTTAGCCGAGCCGCAAGCGGCTCCCGTAGAATCAGACCTACCAACCACATGGGACGGCTACCGAAAATGGCATCGCCAATTCGAGAAGAATATGCCAAGTTATTCGCAGCCAATTGCACAATTCATTAAATGGGTGGACCACAATTTACTCAGGACTTCGCTGAATTGGGCAGACGAAGAACGAAAGCTTCTGTTTTCTGCTCATGTATGGTTATATGCGTTCAAACTCGCTGACCGTTCCTTTAACCATCAACGATATGCATTCGACTCTATCGGAACGAATCTGCAAACCCTTTTACAAGAATTCAACAAGACGCTGATCAAGCTCTCCTCCCTTACGCGGGATTCCGGCCGACTCGCCCAAGATTTAGAAGGGTTATGTGCCATTGTCGGGGAATACGGATTTGACTATAGCCGGTCGTATGTGGACTGGATGGATATTTATCGCGGGCTGTGGAGTCGACTTCCAGCAGAACCGCATGCTATTATTCGCGAGAAAGCACGGCTCCTAGAGATGATTGACTCGCAAGTAGATTCAATAAGACGTGTGAAGGCATTACTTGGTATGACGCACATGATTCAGCTTGAGAAGGGACCTGAGGCGGCGACCGCTTACGTGGAAGAGTACTGGCACAGCGGACCCTCTCCATTCTATGGGTATCTCATTGCTTATAGCCGTTCGGAAAATTGGCGTTATTTAAGCATTTGGTTGAACTGCCTATCTCAGCTGGTGTCGAAGTACGGTCATGAGGGGGATGTCTATGATCTTCTGTCCTTCTGGGAACCGATGGCCGAGGCGACGTTAAGCTCGGACAAGTTCATAGAACATCTAGAAATGTTTATGG
This sequence comes from Cohnella luojiensis, assembly GCF_004564235.1. Classification (GTDB taxonomy): domain Bacteria; phylum Bacillota; class Bacilli; order Paenibacillales; family Paenibacillaceae; genus Cohnella; species Cohnella luojiensis. The sequence goes on along the minus strand of NZ_SOMN01000012.1, from coordinate 77,440 downwards.
AAAACTTGCTGCCGGCAGGCTTTCAACCCTACGCGGATGTGCTGCTGAAACGAGGAGATTTCAAGAGGTGGGTGGATCTTCATCTGGCTTACGATAAGCTGCCGGACGAGTCGGACGGATATGCGCTCGTGGAACGGAAGGCTCCGGAGCTTCTATTACCGGTCTATCATCGTTACGCGGCAGAATGGATTGAAACGCGTAAGCGTGACGGCTACCAATATGCCATCGCCCATCTGAAGAGACTTCAGAAGCTTTATGGGAAGCTGAAGCAGCAGGAGTCTTGGAACGCCTATATGAATAAATTGCTGGAACGTTATTCGCGTCTGAAAGCGTTGCAAGAAGAAGTACGAAAGGGGCATCTTGTTCCGAAATGAGCAAACCAATTTGTCGCATCGATGCCGAAGTATTGGATAACGGCGATCAGAAGCTTTTTTACGCAGGCGACCCCATGCATTTCCCGGGATTTCGACAATTGAGAAGGATGCTGTTCGCCTGGCATAAACCGTCTTACTACGGCACGTTCATAGATGAATGGCCAGCGAATGGCCAACATGGATTCATATTGCCTGCGCGGTATACGGCAGGATTCTGGAGCGAGATGCCTCTTCTTCGACACGGTACCGTAATCGAATGGGGTTCGGGCGCGGAAGAGCTTCAACAAGCAGGCAAGCTTTTGACCAAAGCTTTGGCCGAAGGCTGGTTTGTCCCTGCCCTTACCGCAGGGAGAGATAATGAGGGAAAGCCGGGCTGGAGGCTGCTTCGCGGCAATGAAAGCCATCCCGAACTAACGTTTACAGTACAATGCGAGCAACTCGGGTATGAGAAGCTTGATGGGCAGCTAGGTGCCATCATAGCGGATTTGTTCACAGGTGAAGAAGAGGTGGCGCAAGCCTGGAAACAAGTAAGCGCCGCATATCCGGCGTCCAGCTATGTACAGCAAACTGCGTCGCGCCCCATGTATGTTGATGAGTACGAAATGTGGGAGGAAATAGGATTTCGGGTGTTATCGCTCCCATTTGCAATTGGACTGCGACTCGAAGAGCCATCCGCGCAAGACGGTAACTGGCGGCTTCTACCATGGGTTCACCAGCGCGGCAATCCTGCAATGGGCCACATTTATGATTGGAATGGCTCTTCGGCTGCTGGGCAGGTAGGTTCGCCTATTTCCGCGTGGCCAGAGCAGGAGGTCGCTGAGGCGATTGATAGACAGCGCGGTCGCTGGTTGGGCTGGATCGAGCAGCTTGGGGAGTTATGGAATGCCGAGCGCGTGTGGGTGTTCCTAGAACAGGAAAGCGAAGGGCTGCTTGCCCGTGGAATCCACGTACTGCTTCCATCCTGGTGGGAGGAGCTCCGGAAAACAAAGCCTTCCATGGTAGCCTCGCTTCGGAAGGAGTCTGGAGCGTCGGGGCTACTTGGCAAAGATCAGCTTCTGGCGTTTGACTGGATGATCTCCGTCGGCGGCATGCATCTGGACATGGAATCGTTCCGGGCCGCGGTCAAAGGGAATCGCAAGCTCCTATGGCATAATGGCAACTGGATGCTGCTTCATCCAAGGTGGGTCAAGCTGCTGCAAACTTTTATACAGAGGATGGGTAAACGCGATAATCTGACGTTGTCGGAAGCGGTTGAGGCGTACTTGTCGGGTGGACATTCTTTCGACCTGGGTGATCTTCAAGGCAAGGTCGACAATGCAGGTGAAGACTTCATAGAAAGCCAGCTCCATTGGCAGGTGAAGTTGAACGCTCCGGTAACAGAATGGTTAGCGGGGCTTGAAGATAAGGAAAGGCGAAGCGGTGAGATTGCGATTTCCGAGACGCTTCGACCAATTCTTCGTCCATACCAAGCTATTGGTGCGGGCTGGCTGCTGTCGCTCAGGCAAATCGGATTCGGTGCTTGTCTAGCCGATGACATGGGGCTGGGCAAGACGATTCAATTCATGGCGTACATCGCCACGTTGAAGGAGCAGGGACTTCTGACAACCCCTGGATTGCTTATCTGCCCGACAAGCGTGCTGGGTAACTGGGAGAAGGAACTGGAACGTTTTGCCCCGAACCTTAAAGTCTATCTTCACTACGGTCCACGGAGGGCGCGCGGGGAGGAATGGGAGAGCAGCCTGGAGAATAAAGACCTGGTCATAACCTCCTATGCGTTGGCAAACACGGATTCAGAATGGCTTCAAACGCTTCGCTGGAGCGTTATCGGTCTTGACGAAGCGCAAAATATCAAAAACCATCAGGGCAAACAGTCGAAAGCCATCCGCAGCTTACAAGCGGAACACCGCGTGGCACTAACCGGCACTCCAGTGGAGAATCGGCTTTCCGAGCTATGGACGATATTCGATTTTATCAATCCTGCTTACCTCGGTACGTTCAGTCACTTTCAGAAGCGGTTCGGGTTTCTTGACAAAGGTTTCGAAGCTGCAGACGATAAGCAACGCTACGAAAAAGGGGTTAATCAGCTTCAGAGGATGATTCGGCCTTTCTTGATGCGCAGGTTGAAGAACGATCCGTCCATCCAACTCGATTTGCCGGAGAAGAACGAGAATAGGATCTACATTCCGCTGACTATGGAGCAAGGGGCGCTGTACGAGGCGGAATTGCAGAACATGATGGATAAGATTGAACAGCTTGATGCGATGGAACGTCGGGGAATCATACTGGCGACATTAGGCAGGCTTAAGCAAATATGCAATCACCCGGCGCTATATCGGAAGGATATCGGGGCTTCGATGGACAAGTCAGGCGTGAAAAGAGGAGCTCGTTCGCATAAGCTATCCCGTCTGTCGGAGATGGTAGAGGAAATGCTGGGCGAACGGCGGAAAGGCCTTATTTTTACCCAATTTATAGGCATGGGAGATATATTAAGGGAAGAGTTGCAGGAAGCGCACGGCTGCCGGGTTGATTTCCTGCATGGCGGGCTGTCGAAGGAGGCAAGGGACAGCATGGTTCGTGGGTTCCAAGAGGAGAGCAACGGAACACAGATTCTCATCCTTTCACTGAAGGCCGGCGGTACGGGGCTTAACCTGACTGCTGCCTCGCACGTGTTCCATTACGACCGCTGGTGGAATCCTGCCGTGGAAGATCAGGCAACCGATCGCGCTTACCGAATCGGGCAGACTCGCGATGTGCAAGTGCATAAATTCGTCGCTCTCGGTACGTTGGAAGAACGGATTGACGAGATGATTGGGCGTAAAAGGACGCTCGGCAACCAGATTGTCGGCAGCGGCGAGCAGTGGGTAACGGAGCTTTCGACGAATGAACTAAGAGAGATGTTCGCGCTTCGCCGGGAATGGGTGAGGGACTAGCGAGAGCAGGGGGGTGTGAGGAATGTCCAAAAGCAAGCGCGAACGAATGAAGGAGAAGGCGGCGCGTCACCGCAAGGTATCATCGTCCCAAATAAAGAGCGTTCCTCGAGCTATTAAAGCAGAAGGATCCATAGGGATGCAAGCTCATCTGGCGAGTGCTTCACCCGAATGGAAAAGATGGTATGCTGAAGTGAGTAAACACTTCCGGTAGGACATTGTCCGATATACCAAATCTTGTTAATATAGAATCGAAAGAGGATAAAAGAGGGTGGGGATTGCTTGATGAAAAAACGCGATGAACAACCCATTATTCGAGAACAGACCTTTACGTATGACGATTACGCGCAGATGCCTGATGATGGGTGCCGCTATGAGTTAGCCGATGGCGTGTTAGAATTAATGTCTCCTGCTCCGACGCCGAAGCATCAAGTGATTAGCAATCAGATGCAAACCCTGCTTACGAACAGTTGCCAATTAGAGTACATCGTATTTGCATCTCCGATTGACCTTATCCTATCTGCAAAGGAAGTCCGACAACCGGATCTCGTCATGGTTCATCGCAGCAGAAAGGAAATCATCACGCGCAGGGGAATCGAAGGAATTCCTGATATGGTAGCGGAGATCTTATCGCCTCATTCTGTGAAGCGAGATAAACAAAAGAAGCTCAAAATCTACGCTGCCTATCATATTCCTGAATATTGGATTATTGATCCTGGCAATGAAGCCTTAGAGCAATATGTATTGTCTGAAAACAGATATGAGCTATTGAATATCTATGACAGAGAGGAGCCGGTTCAATCGAACCGTATCTCCTGCGTTTCATTTACAATGGGACAGATCGTTGACGCTGCCGCGGATATACCGGGTTAATGGGAAATAAAACACAGAAAAAGTCCCAATGATGTTTGACTCATCGGGACTTTTTAACGTGCTGCAAGTCGGTTATCCGGTCGTGAAATTATCGATCTGCTGCTGCAAGGAATGAGAAAGGTTTTTCAGCATATCCGCTTGTTCCGATAGTTCTTTCATGGCCGCTAGATTGCGGGACGACATATCGTTCATCTGGTCCACTTGCTCCGATGAGCCTTTCGCGATGTCGGCGATTTGTTGAATGGTTGCCGATACTTGCTCGGAAGAGGCGGACATCTGTTCCGCCGCGGCCGATATTTCTTGCATTTGGCTGGCGATGCTGCGGGTGGAAGAGAGGATGAGCTGGAACGTTAAACCGGCATCCTGAACGGTCTGGCCTCCCAATTGGACTTCCTGCTGCACTTGATTCATGGCTTGGAACGACCGCTCGCTCGTCGATTGGATTTGGTCCAGCAAGTCGGCGATCCCGTCTGCGGAGGAGCCGGACATTTCCGCCAGCTTGCGGGTTTCGTTCGCTACCACGACGAATCCTCGTCCGTGCTCGCCAGCTCTAACCGCTTCTATGGAGGCATTCAACGCCAGAATATTGCTTTTGTTGGCTAATCCTTTAATAAACTCGGCCATCTGCCCGACCTGCTTAGTTAAATCGTTCAACATACCGATGGATTGCGTCGTTCCGTTTACCGATTGTTGGATGGCTTCCATCTGGCTCACGACCCGATTCAAGGCGAGCTTGCCTTCCTCCGCATGGTCCGCGGATTCCAGCGATACCTGCAAAGCGCTTCCGGTCGTCTCGGCAATCCTTCCGATTCCGGTCGCCATCTCGTTCATCGCTTTGGCGGAGTCGATCGTGCTTTGAAGCTGCGCGTTCGTTCCCGTGGCGGTTTCTTGAATGGAGGTCGACAAGAGGGCGTTGGATTCGGTAGAATGCTTCGCGATGTCCGCCAATCTTGCAGAGGTGCCGGCTGCTTGTTCGGCGTTCCGACTGCTGGCTCCGATTAACGACCGCATTTCGGAAACCATGTGGTTAAAGGATTCGGCCGCCGATTTCATTTCATCGCGCGTGTCGATCGGCATACGGGTTTGAAGTCGGCCTTTGGATACTTCGGTCGTCGAATGGAGCAGCAATCGGATTGCCCTCATGATGGAGGAGTAGAATCCGATGAACATGTAACAGACGATCACGACAAGAACGACAACGATGGAGATCACGAACCATTTGACTTGAGAGAAGTAACTCTGTCTTGATTGAAGGAGTTCACCCAACTGCTTCGCATCAGTCAGGTACAAGTTGTTCGTGGCGTTAATAGCCGTCCGGGAAGCCTCGGCGTATTGGTCATAAGTGCCGGTTACCTCTCCGTAGGTGATAAAACCTTCCTGCAACGCGAACAGGAATTTATCTACGTCCTTACGGAATTGCTCCAAGGGTTGCTCCAAATTAGCTTTCAGCGGAGGGTTCTCTTTCACGATGATCGAATATCCGGAAGCGATTGCGTTAACTCCGATCTGTATCTCCGTAGCTTGACTAGTTAGATCCGTTAAATCTTCGCGCGATATCGCCTTCTTGTCTGTAAGCTGCTTGCCTCGATCCCTTAAGTCGCCGATTTGCTTCGCTAATAGCGGGAGACGAATGACCGTTGCATCCATTAAATAGTAAGAGTCCAGATCGGGATCCAGGATTAGTTTGGAGGTATCCCCGATATGCGAAATAAGAGCCGCTCCTTCCTGCAATAGAAAGGTATGCTCATATCCCGATTGTTCCGAGGAGAGAGTTTCGGAAGCTTTAACCTCGGCCCAGTGTTGCTTGAGTTTCTCCCAGTCTTCCGAAGCCTCCAGCTTGGATCCTAATTTAAGGTTAATCTTATCCATATCCGCTATCTTCTGGTCGACCTCGGATTCGGCAGCTTTCGCTTGTCCGTCGCCCAAGACGACCAGCCTCCGATGCTCGTCCATTGCGGTCATCACTGCATGCAGCGCCAGGTTGTATTCAACGCCTGTCCGTTCGTCGTATGCAAAATCGTATCCTTTGTTTAATTCCACCACTAAATAATACATCGTCACCGCAAGGGGGATGAGAATCAAAATGCCGATAAGTATGAATTTGTAAGCATACCTTAGGGAATTCAAAATGATGAGGGCTGGTTTCAATACGATTGACATGGCTGAGCTCCTTGTCGAGAGAAGGTTGGAATGTCTATGTAAGTTAAACTAGCACAAAATTCGATCCTATTCGACAGTTTTTGGTAAAGTGAATAAAAATACACGAATATTTGATTCCGTTTTATTGATTTGTACAAATATGGGGATGCCCGTGTCCTCTACCCAGTCGAATAAGCAACCACAACATTAACGCGGAGCGACTGCCACCGCGTTCTTCTTTTGAGCAATACTTCGAAACTGCAAATTATCCAAGCAAAAAATATAGAAAATAATATTGACAAGAATTTACCCTAATGATAGGATAAATTTATCTTAATAATAAGAAAAATAATTACAGGATAAATTAAAATAGTTCTTGTATCCTCTACGATGCCTGCGGATGAGAACCTAGCTAAAGAACTTAACGTTGACGCCGGAGGCGGCCAAACGGCTCGTTAAGGAAAATGGAGGAGGGCTTTTTATGAACGTAGAAATCATTCATCCCCAGAATCAAGGAAAAGGCGAATTCGATGGGGGCAAGATCCAGGAGCAGAAGCCGATAGGGTTCTCGGGGGAAGGATCGGCCGTCACGAGACTAGGCCCGCTATTTTATTGGGCATGGGCTCAAGCGGAGACGAATTCGGGCCTTGGTTTGCATCCGCATCAAGGATTCGAGATCATGACTTACGGAATAGCGGGCCAAGGCACCCACATAGATACACTTGGCACCGAAAGCATCCTGAGAGCGGGAGATATTCAGCTTATGCAGACGGGTTCGGGAGTTTCGCATTCCGAAAGCGTGGAGGCGGGCTTTGAAGGGTTTCAAATTTGGTTCGAACCCTACTTGAATGATGCCGTGAAACGAGTGCCTACCTATTCTTTATTTAAGCATGAACAATTTCCGGTTGCTAAGCATAACGGGGTCGAGATTAAGACGATTGTGGGTGATGATTCGCCTATTCGCTTGGTAACGGATGCAGAAATGGTTGATGTGAATGTTGACAACGGAGCATCATACACCTATCGTTTATTGCCGAATCGCTTTCTTGCGGGATTGGCGATAAGAGGAGGAGGAACCTTTTCTTCCCTTGGAAAGAAAGCTATTTCTTTTGAACATAAGGATTTTCTGGTGTTTCATGCCGAAGATGAGGATGAAATCATCTTTCAAGCAAACGGAGAAAAATTGAGAATTATTCTAATCGATATTCCAGAAAAGGTCGACTATCCTTTGTATCAGAAACGCAGATAAGGAGGCTGGCGGATGGGAATATGCGAAAATAGTCGTCGGGAGCTGGATTTAAGACTTTTTCGAGTCATATTGAACCGAAGAAGGGCAGGCCTATTTTGACGATATTTTTCCTAGACATGCAACCACGATCTCCAACAATCTTTCTTTTGTAACGGATGAGGAAAACGGGTATTAATTGATTTGCTTAAGAAAATCGGTTACGGTGCAAGGGACATCCATAGTTAAATATCATTAGATCGTCCCGTAAATGCGGGGCGTTTTTTATTTTTTCGCTTCTAATCATTCGTTAAGGTTCGTGATTTACAATGGGTATGCAGTATACATATATCAGCCTGAGACAAAGGGGCAAACCCATTGAGAATACTTGTGGTGGAGGACGACCGACCGTTGCTCGATGCCGTGGTAACGTTACTCAAGGAAGAAGCGTATCAGGTAGACGAAGCGGATAATGGGTTGGATGGATTGTATTTGGCGCAGCAATGCGTCCATGATTTGATTGTTCTGGACATCATGCTCCCCGGCATGAACGGGTTGTTCGTTCTCTCTGATCTGAGGTCGAAAGGGATCGCGATACCGATCCTGTTACTCACGGCGCGCGACAGCGTGGAGGATCGGGTCAAGGGGCTCGATTCCGGTGCCGACGATTATCTGGTTAAGCCATTCGCGATACCTGAGCTGTTAGCGCGAATTAGAGTATTGTTGCGTCGTCTGTCCAAGGGCGCGCCTGACGGGGAGCTCAATTACGGACAACTCTCCGTGAAGTGCCATCTCATGGAGGGCTATGCGAACGGCGAAGTGCTGAAGCTCACGATGAAAGAATTTGAGTTGATGGAATTCTTGCTGCTTAACCGGGAACAGATCCTGACCAAAGAGCAACTGCTAGACCGGGTGTGGGGGATCGATTCCGAAGCGGGGCTCGGCGTGGTCGACGTCTATGTGCATTACTTGCGCAAGAAGCTCGCTCCTTTCGGGTGCGACCGTTACATCCATACCGTTCGAGGAGTCGGCTATATGCTGAAGGAGATAAGCTGATGTTCAACCGAATTCATACCCAACTGACGATCCGCAACGCGGCCGTTCTTTTCGTGATATTAATCGCGTTAAATCTATCGGTCTTTTTGATCATGAAACAAATGTTGTTCGCCCAGGTCGACCGTTCGATCATCGGTCTGAGAGACAAAACGTCCATATCCGTTCCCGCGGTCACGAGCATGAGCGGTCGTTCGACGCTGTCCGTTCCCATGCAGAAAGCGCTCGTGTTCAGGCTCGGACAGATGGATCGGCCGATTGTCCAGCTTTACTGGACGAAGGATGATCAGCCGGTGCCGATGCCGGGAAGCACGGAATTTAGCGAAAGCCACTATAAGCAACTTGAACCTAGCCGATTCGGGAAAGATCCGGAGACCGTAAAGGTAGGCGATCAATATTATCGGGTGCTGAACATAGACAGTTCCGACCTCATGGCGGCGATCGGTTCGGACGGAACGACGTACGAGATCACTACGCAGCAGCTGCTCAGCAATGTTTCCGCCGAAATCGGCATGTTGAACCGGCTGCAGAACATTCTGCTGTACGGCGGTTTCGTCGGTTTACTCGTTGCCGTCGCGGCCGGATATTACTTAGCGAATCGGGCGTTGATCCCGATCCGGGTTTCCCTGGAGAAGCAGCAACAGTTCGTATCCGACGCCTCGCATGAGCTGCGTACGCCGTTATCCGTCATTCAAGCGCATACCGAACTCCTGCTGCGGCATCCCGACCACACGGTCGAGCAGGACAGCAAGCATATTTCCACCGTTCTGCAGGAAGCCAGGCGGATGAGCAAGCTGGTTGGCGGTTTGCTTACGCTGGCGCGGTCGGACTCCAACCAGCTAGAGCTTGAGCTAAAACCGGTGCAATTCGACCGGATCGTCCAAGAGAGCGTGAATAAAATGCAGATGCTGGCGGAAGTCAAGGATGTCATCCTGCATGCCGAGGTCGACCCTGCAGTCTCGATGAACGCGGACGAAGAGCGTCTCCATCAACTGCTGGTGACCGTGCTGGACAATGCCATTAAATATACGCAGGAAGGCGGAGTCGTTCGGGTTACGTGCCGTAAGCTTGCCCACTCCGTCCATCTCGAGGTGGAGGACACCGGAATCGGCATCGCGCCGGAAAATTTACCGCATGTCTTCGACCGTTTCTATCGCGGCGACAAAGCCCGTTCCCGCCAAGATGGCGGCACCGGTCTCGGACTGGCGATCGCCAAGTGGATCGTGGAGCGCCATGGAGGCAAGATCCGAGTCGAGAGCAAGCTATCGATGGGCACGCAAGTGTTGATTTCCTTTCCTTTATAGTTCAGCAGGCACCATCTACCCGCGCCAGGAACGCTTATTTCGGCGAAAGTGCCTCCAACCAACCAAATACCCGCGCCAGGAACGCTTATTTCGGCGAAAGTGCCTCCAACCAACCAAATACCCGCGCCAGGAACGCTTATTTCGGCGAAAGAGCCTCCGACCAACCAAATACCCGCGCCAGGAACGCTTATTTCGCTGAAAGTGGCACCGACTAACCAATACTCGCGCCAGGAACGCTTATTTCGGCGAAAGTTGAAAAAGCTTCGTATATTCAGGGACTTTCCGAAGGTCTTCTCAGACTTGAGGAAAGTCCTTTTTGCTTTCAATTTTTCAAGCAACTGCCTGAAGAGAGCCACGTTGAGCGTGAGTTAGTCGATTTTTTTAGCAACTGCCTACAGAGTGCCATGTTGAGCGTGTGTTAGTCAATTTCGAGAAATTACCTGCAAAGAGCCGCATTTTATGTTCTTTTCAGCGTCATTTAAGCTTCCTTTCATCTTCTCTAACCGATTTCTAAGGATTCGCCACCATACTTGGCAATGAACGAAATATGGATAAAAGGGTGATCGAAAAGATGAATCGTTGGAAGAAGAAATCAGGATTGTGGATTGGAGCTCTCGCATTGGTATTCGCGTTGTCGGCCTGCACGTCGTCGGGAGGCAAAGAGAAATCGGCAATAGACAGCTTGAACAGGGATGACAAGGGGACGTTGAAGGTCGCTTACTTTAACGAACAAGCCTTTTACATGCAATACGGCAATGCTTTTCAGGCGATGTTCCCCAATCTTGAGCTTGAAGTCGTCTCGACGGAGTCGGTGTTCCAAGCGGAAGACCCGGTGGCCGAGATGGAGAAAATCATGAACGAGCAACAGCCGGATGCCGTGTATTTGACGGAAGACCAATACGAAGCGTTGGCCGGCAAAGGCATGCTGTACGATCTGGATGCCGTAGTCAAGCAGGACGAATTCGATCTCGACAGCTTTCACCCTTCCGTCATTGAATTGTTGAAGGGCCGCGGGGCAGGCAAGCTGTACGGTTTAAGTCCGAGTTTCTCCAGCCAGGCGCTCTATTACAACAAAGATATGTTTGATCAACATGGCATTCCTTACCCTACGGACGGAATGAGCTGGGAAGAAGTCATGCAGCTGGCGGCGAGATTCCCGGTGAAAAAAGACGGAGACGATTCATTGAACGGGCTGTTCCAACCATCCCAGTGGAAAAATCCGTTCGATCTCGTACGTACGATCGGCGAGGCGAAAGGTCTGTCGTACGCGGATACGGACGCGGGGACGTTATCGATCGATTCGCCGGAGTGGAAGGCGATCTTCCAATCGGTTATCGACGGATACAAGTCGGGCAGCGTATCGATGCCTTCGGATAGCGGCGGCGGAGGAATGGGAGGCATGATTACAAGAGTAGGCGGCGGTGCAGCGATCTCGTTCGGTCCCGATTCGATGAAATTTATGTCCGGTCAGGCGGCCATGGCGATCGATGGGCCGATGGTCATGAACATGATGGGCAGGGAATCGAGAATAGGAGCGGCAGGCGCAGTGAAAAGCACCAATGGCATAGCGAGTCCTGCAAAGAGTCCGTTCAAGAAATTCGAATGGGATATCGTGACCGTCCCAGTGGACCCATCCCAGCCCGACGTCACTGGCAACATGAGCTTGGACAACGTGTTCTCGATCAACGCCTCGTCGGAGAACGTATCCGCCGCTTGGGAGTTTCTGAAGTATGCGAACGGAGAGCAGTTGGCTAAGACGAATTCGAAGTCTTCCTTTTCCCTATCTGCTAGAACCGCATTCAAGAATGAAGCGGACGGGAAGAACATCGACGCTTTCTACGCGCTGAAAATCAACTCGCAAACCTTATTGCAGACGTTGCCGGCAGGCTTTGCGGATTCCTTCTCCCAGCTTGCGGCCGAACAAATCAAGCAGGTCGTGGAAGAGAAAGTATCGCTTGACGAAGCTCTCAAGCAAATCCAGTCGAAAGGCCAGCTTTTGCTGACGGAAGCGAATACGTCGGAAGGGCAGCAATAATGACGAGCGCGAAGGAGGGGCCGCTTCTCGAGGTTCGAGGCATCCGCAAAAGCTTCTTGTCCGGCACTCGTCAGGTCGACGTGCTTAAAGGAATCGAAATGTCGGTGGCGGCCGGCCGGCTGACGATGCTCCGCGGACGTTCGGGTTCTGGGAAGACGACTCTGCTTAATTTGATGGGCGGGCTTGACCGCCCATCGGAAGGCGAAGTGTTGTTCCGAAGCCGTCCCCTTCATCAGTGGAGCGACAAACGTCTGACCGTCGTGAGAAGGAAGGAGATCGGGTTTATTTTTCAAGCGTTTGCTCTTCTCCCGCTATTAACGGCTAGGGAGAACGTCGAGCTGAGCTTGCGCATGGCTGGTGTACCCCGGACGGAATGGAAGGAGCGGGTCGCCCGTTGCCTCGATCTAGTCGGGCTGACGAAGCGCGCGTTTCATCGTCCATCCGAGCTTTCGGGAGGTGAGCAACAGCGGGTGGCAATTGCCAAGGCGATCGCCCACCGGCCGCTCTTGCTGCTCGCGGACGAGCCTACAGCCGAGCTGGATTCTCTCATGGCGGCTCGCATTATCGCTGTATTCAGGGAAGTCGTGGAAGCGGAACGGATCGCGATCTGCATGACCACGCATGATTCTACTTTATGGGGGGCGGCAGACGTTGTTTATCAGATGGTCGATGGCCGGATCGTTCCGGAATAAAGGGAAGGGAATCGCACAGTTGCTTGTCGCGGCCGCGTGCCTGTCGCTATTGGCTGGCTGCTCTCTATTGCCGCAGGAAGAAGAGCTGGAGAAGCCGCCTATGATCCGGGCTCCGAAAATTTCGCAGAAGCCGGAATATCCGGTTAAGCGCGGGACGCTGGAAACCAAAGTGAACGGCTCCGGGAAGCTGATGTCGGAGAAGGAGGAAAATCTCTTCTTTACGGAGGATAATCGCCGAATTACGGACGTTCACGTGAAAGCCGGCGACAAGGTAGAGAAAGGCCAAGTACTGGCGGAACTGGATACGGGCGATACCGAGAATCAAATTCTTCGCAAGGAAATTGACATGGAGAAAGCCGAGCTCGACTTGAAAAGCGCGATGCGCGACGGATCCGAAGCAGCCGAGGTTCAGCTCCGCAAGCAGCAGCTCGACTATAAGCTGTTGAAGGAAGAACTCGCGGAGTTGCGAAGCCGGGTAGACGAATCAAAGCTTCTTGCTCCTTACGGAGGAACTATAGTCAGCTTCACGGCGGAGGTAGGCAACCTTACGAAAGCCTATGACAAAATCGGGCAGATCGCCGATATGAACTCGCTCGTCGTCGCCGTCCAGTTCGGTTCGAGCGACCTCGAGAATATCGTACCGGGCATGGAGGCCCTGATTAGCATTAATACGGCCGGCGATCAAGTGGGGGCGGTAAGAAGACTTCCGGTTACGACATCGGAGAACGAGGAAGATTCGCTCGATACGTACGCGCTGATCGACGTGAAGAAACTCCCTGCCAAAGTACAGCACGGCACCCCCTTGTCTGCATCCGTCATCGTCGAGAAGCGGGAGAACGTGCTTTCTATTCCCGTCGCGGCGCTGCGGAAGCAGAATGGCCGAAACTACGTTCTCGTTTCGAACGCCGACGGCAGCAAAGGCGAGGTAGACGTTGAAGTAGGCGTGCAAACGGCGACGGACGTCGAAATCATCAAAGGGCTCAAGGAAGGCCAGAAGGTCGTGGGGAAATAATGCGGATCATCGTCTACCTCCTTATGAAAATGTGGCAAAACCGTTGGTTTACGCTTAGCACGCTGCTCGGGCTCACGGTAGCCGCGGCGTTCGCGATGAGCATTCCGATGTATGCCGACGGTACGCTAAAGCGGCTGGTGGCCAAGTCGCTTCAAGAGGAGACGAAAGGTCTTCCCGCGGCATCTCTTTATATGAAATTTCAATCGGGCGGAGGGGACGATACGGATTTGGAAGGCCTTGCGGAAGCCGATCGCTGGATTCGCGAGGAGCTTCCCGGCCGTATCGGATTCCCTGCGGAGGGCTTTTCCAGCCGTATGAGCCTGCCGATGTCTACCGTACGTTCAGCCGACGCGAAAGCCGGCGGCTCCAGCCGATTGGTTCGCATGGAGCTCGCGGCTCAGAGCGGATCGACCGACTTTATCGATTTGACGGAAGGGAAGATGCCCCGGGACGGCATGCAGGACGGAGCCGCCGAAGCCCTCGTGCCGAGCGAGACGCTAAGCCGTAACGGTTGGAAGGTCGGCGATTCCTTCTACTACGATTCGAAGAACGCGGACGGGAAAACGAAGCGTCTGACCGTGCGCATTACCGGCGCTTACAAGTTGAAGGACGAATCGGATTTGAGCTTGGCGATAGACGGAAAAGAAAAGCTCGACGAAACGTTGCTTGTTAACCGCGCAACGATGGTGGATACGATTCTTAAAGACAATAAGCTCGTACTGGATTCCGCAGGGTGGTTTTACGCGTTCGATCTAAAGGACATTCGCATTAGCGATTTATCGTCGATCATCGGCGAACTGGGGCGGCTGGAGATCAACCTGCACCAGAAGCTGGAAAACACGAAGGTGAATTTATCCTTCATAGATATGCTCTACGAATTCAATCGGCAGAGCCTGCTGCTTCAAGCGATGTTATTCGCGCTTGCAGCGCCGGTACTGGCCATGGTGTTATATTTCATTACGCTTAACGCCCAACAATCCCTCGCGAGGCAGCGGGGCGAAATTTCCGTGCTGCATAGCAGAGGAGCAAGCCCGAAGCAGATTACCTTGCTCTATGTGATCGAAGCGGGAATTCTAGGGGTTGTAGCGCTGCTGATCGGTCTGGGTATAGCGTGGCTCATGGCAAAAACGATCGGATCTTCCAGCGGTTTTCTCTCCTTCGTGGGCCGCAAATCGATTCCGGTCGGGTTTAACGAACAATCATGGCTGTTCGGCATTGGCGCGACCGTTCTCGCCGTCGTCGCGACAACGGCGCCCATACGCGGTTATGCCGGCGCATCGATCGTCGAACATACGCAGCAGCGGGCTCACCACGACCGCAAGCCGCTCTGGCAAAGACTTTACCTGGATGTCGCGCTGTTTGGGGCTGCGGGGGCCGGTTGGTATTTGCTGAACATCGGTCAAATTCCTTCGGTTGATCAAAGCGAAGGAGTCGCCCAAATTCAGCCGGTTATCTTCGTCGTTCCGGCTTTGTTCATTTTCGCGGCGGGGCTGTTATGCCTGAGGGTATTCCCGTTATTGCTCCGATGCTGGAACGCGCTCATGAAAAATCGCATGCCGGTCACGATGTATCTTACGATGACGCAGTTGTCCCGATCGGCGTTCACGTTCTATCCGATCATGATTTTATTGGTGCTCACGATCGGGCTCGGCGTGTACAATTCCTCCGCCGCACGTACGATGGACGTTAACGCTTCGGATCGCACGAACTATCAATACGGAAGCGACATTGTCCTGAAGGCGGCTTGGGAAGGCGTTCAAGACGAGGAAGACCAGAACAAAACCTATTATAACGAGCCTTCGTTCGGGGCTTACTCCATGCTGGAAGGCGTAGAAGCGGTCGCTCGCGTCATGAAGTCGTCGGTCAAAGCGGAGATCAGCGGCAAGTCGGCCGGCTCCGGGCAGCTCATCGGCATCGACAACGTCGACTTCGCGAAGACGGCATGGTTCCGCGAGGATTTATTTCCGATTCATCCTTACCATTATCTCGATGCGCTTGGAACGACCGAGCAAGCGGTATTGATCTCGGATAGCTTCGCCGAACGATACGGTTTGAAGGAAGGCGATCCGATACGGCTCTCGATCGGTTACGACAACGAACCGGTGGAATTGGTCGTCGTCGCCATCGTGCCTTACTGGCCAAGCCTCTATCCTGATGAGTCCCCATTTTTCATAGCGAATTTGGACTATCTCTATCAACAGATCGAGAAGATACCGTACGACGTATGGCTGAAAATGAAAGATGGCGCGAAGTTAGATCCTGTGTTGGATAAATTGGCGGACAGCGGGATTGCCATTACCCAAGTGGACGATGCTCGCGCGGAACTGTCGCAACGAAGAAATCACCCGGCCCAAGGCGGAGTGTTCGGGATACTGAGCCTCGGATTTCTTATTTCCTTGCTCGTTTCGCAGCTCGGCTATTTGATCTTCTGGTTTTTCACCCTTTCCCGGAGGGTCGTCCAGCTCGGCATCTTGAGGGCAATGGGGCTGTCGCGGGGGCAATTGACCGGCATGCTGCTGCTAGAACAGCTGTTAACGACGGGGTTGTCGGTCGCGGCGGGGCTCGGGCTAGGCTCGATCGCCAGCCGGTTGTTCTTGCCCTTCCTTCAAGGAGGAAGCGTGGAAGGAACGCGTCAGGTGCCTCCGTTCCGGATCGTGTTCGAAGCGGAAGATATGTTGAAGCTGTACATGGCCACCGGAGTCATGTTAACCGCCGGAGCGTGCTTGCTCATTCTGCAGCTTAGACGCCTGCGTATTACCCAAGCCGTGAAGCTGGGCGAAGAACGATAAGAGAGAAATAAACGAAGGAGGCCCGGCGATGATCCATTGCGAAGGCCTGGTGAAAATATTCAAAACCGACGACATCGAGGTCGTTGCCTTGCAGGGCTTGAACATGACGATCGGGCAAGGCGAGATGATGGCCATTATCGGCAACAGCGGCAGCGGAAAATCGACCTTGCTCAACATTCTCGGCGGACTGGACAGACCTTCTGCCGGTCAAGCGGTCGTCGGCAAGTGGGATTTGCTGAAAATGACCAAAGAGCAGCTCATCGAATACAAGCGCAAAATCGTCGGTTTTATTTGGCAGAATAACGCGCGAAACCTAGTGCCGTATCTTACCGCCCTGCAGAACGTCGAGCTGCCGATGCTCATTCAAGGCAAAGCGGACCGGGCGTACGCCAAGCAACTGCTTACCGCGGTCGGTCTCGAGCATCGAATGGGCAGCCGCCTCACGCAGCTGAGCGGAGGCGAGCAGCAGAGAGTCGCGATCGCGATCGCGCTCTCTAACCGGCCGCAGCTCGTTCTCGCCGACGAGCCGACGGGCTCCGTGGATAGCGCCACGGGGGAGCAGATTCTCGATATTTTCCGGCGCCTCAACCGGGATATGGGAGTGACGATCGTCATCGTTACCCATGATCTCTCCGTCGCGGACAAAGTCGACCGCGTCGTCGCCATACGGGACGGGTTAACCAGTACGGAGTGGGTGAAACGGGAGGCGGATGCGGCGCTAATCGCCAACTCGGATGAAGTTCCGGGCTCTGCGTTCGGCGCGAAACACGAGGAGTTCGTCGTCCTCGACCGAGTCGGCCGATTGCAAATCCCGAAGGTGTACTTGGATGCGATGAACGTCGACGGCAAGGCCGTTCTTGAGTTCGACGGGAAACGAGTCATTATCGGTCCGCCGGATGTTGCCGTAGAGCCGGTCCGCGATACTGCCGGTTTACCTTCTCTGAATGGAGGTGATCCGGCAAATGGAACCAACGACGAATCTGGATGAGCTCTACGTTCAACATTCCGTCCATTTGAGCAGTTTCATGTACAAGC
This sequence comes from Cohnella luojiensis, assembly GCF_004564235.1. Taxonomy (GTDB): domain Bacteria; phylum Bacillota; class Bacilli; order Paenibacillales; family Paenibacillaceae; genus Cohnella; species Cohnella luojiensis. The sequence continues at coordinate 59,982 of NZ_SOMN01000012.1, read as the reverse complement.
TGACGCGCAACCAAGAGGAAGCGAAGGATTTGGTTCAGGAGATTTTCTTGAAGTTATGCCAACAGGATAGAGTGCCCGAACACCCGAAGGAGTGGCTGTCGTTAACCGGATATCGTCTCTTCGTCGATCAATGGCGCCGCAAACGGCGGATTTCCTGGCTTCCGCTTGATTATCAAGCGGCGTCGAACCATACGACCCCGGAGCAAGCCGTTCTCGACAGGGAATTCGAGCGGCAGGTGCTGCTTCTGCTATTACGGTTTACGACTCAGATGCGCACCGCGTTGTACTTGCGCATCTTCAAGCAAGCCAGCTATGGCGAAATCGCCCGTCTGCTCATGTGCTCGGAAAACACTGTCAAATCCTTCATCCGACGCGGAAAAATGCAATTATCCAAGTGGCTCGTATCCTCCGCTCAATCCGGATTGGAAATTGGAGGGGGTAACCGACGGAGTTAGCAAAGAAAGTTTGCTAACTTGCGGTTTCGTAGGCAGGATGGGCAGAGTTAGCGAACTTCGACTAAATCAAACAACGGCGCACCCGTGGGGCTTACGGCAGGTGATTAATTCGACTAACTCAAACTAAGGCGCACCGGTGGGGCTTACGGCAGGTGATTAATTTGACTAACTCAAACTAAGGCGCACCGGTGGGGCTTACGGCAGGTGATTAATTCGACTAACTCGAACTAAGGCGCACCGGTGGGGCTTACGGCAGGTGATTAATTCGACTAACTCGAACTAAGGCGCACCGGTGGGGCTTACGGCAGGTGATTAATTCGACTAACTCGAACTAAGGCGCACCCGTGGGGCTTACGGCAGGTGATTAATTAGACTAACTCGAACTAAGGCGCACCCGTGGGGCTTACGGCAGGTGATTAATTCAACTAACTCGAACTACTCGGCGCGCAAGCTCCTAGTGCAAAAAGACCTTTCCGTTAAGGACGTGAAGTCCTAACGGAAGGGTCTTTTTAACGGCATGAACCTCGTCTGCCATCCGGAATTACCGGTAACCGCCTTGCGCACGGCTCTTCGATCCTCTTTTTCCCGCAACGATAATGCCCATCATCGCCAGACCGGCAATCCCTCCGCCGATATGCGCCCAAATATTGATGTTCGGGGATAACACGGAGTATATCAATCCGAAAATCAAAGTCATATAAATTGTTTTGCGGGTGGCTTCGTCTATGGAGAATTTGCGGAATACGGCCAGAAACAAGAACGCTCCGAAAACGCCATAAATAGCACCGGACGCTCCTACGGAACCGTATTCGATCCCCGCATGCACGACGGCGCTCAAGACGTTTCCCGCCAATCCCGCCGCCAAGTATAACGTCAAGTAGCGTATTCGCCCCAGCAACTTCTCCAACGGAGGAGCAAAAACCAGGATGGAGAAGCAATTAAACAACAAATGCTCCCAGCCTGCGTGCAATACCATGGAGGTAACGTATCTCCAAGGCTCGCTCAGCCCGTAACGGTCCAGTTCCGGTTCTTGATAGAACATGCCCCGTTCCGTTAGTTGCTTATCGAGCAGGAGCGCGTCGAAGATAAAGACGATCAAATTCACCGCGAGAATCATTGCCGTTATCGGATATAAGCGAACGTAACTCCGGAAATTCTCGTTGCGCAGAAATATCATGGTCATCCCTCCAATACTAAATACGCGAACGGGTCGATAGAGTTTCCGGCTTGAGCATGGAGAGGAATAGAGAAATAGAGCGCAGAAAGTAAAATTAATAGCGAAAGTGATCAAAATACCGTCAAATCCAAACGGTATTTTTTTTTATAATGAGAACAGCAAATGATTTCCTATTAGATAGAGGTGTTACATATGGAAGAATCCGCCGGAACCCCGTTTATCGCCGAACCTAAACAAGGCAAGCGATCTTCATTGAGGAACAACGAGACGCTGGCCGGCTTTCTGTTCGTAAGCCCGATGCTGATCGGAGTCACGATACTCGTGCTGCTGCCGATCATGGCCGCGCTCGCGCTCAGCTTCGCGGACTGGAACTTCGTGCAGGGTTGGGACGGGATCCATTGGATCGGCTTCGATAATTTCGGCAAGCTGCTGGATGATCCCGCGTTTATCAGATCGATACGGAATAACTTGATTTTCCTTCTGGCCGTCCCCGTTTATATGATCGTTTCGATGGTGCTGGCGATTCTGATCGACCGGTACGTTTATTGGAAAGGCTTTTTCAAAGTCGCTTACTTCATGCCCTATATTTCGAGCATCGTAGCGGTCGCTATCGTGTGGCAGGTGCTGTTCCAGCCTTCGTATGGTCCAATAAACGAGATGCTCAAGGCGATCGGTATAGACAATCCGCCCAAGTGGATCGCCGATCCGAAATTCGCGCTTTCTTCCATCATGATGATTACGGTATGGGTGTCGATCGGCTTCAATCTGATTATTTACATCGCCGGCCTTCAATCTATACCGCGCGACTTGTATGAGGCGGCGGATATCGACGGGGCTAACGCTTGGGTGAAGTTCGCGCGTATTACTTTTCCGCTGCTATCGCCTACGTCCTTTTTCTTGCTCGTAACCGGCATTATCTCTTCGTTCAAGGTGTTCGACATTATCGCGGTCATGACCCAGGGAGGGCCGATCGGCTCTACGAGTCTGATGGTCTGGTATCTATACGATCAAGCCTTCAACAACTTGAAAATCGGCTATGCGTCATCCGTATCCGTCGTTCTGTTCCTGTTCGTTCTTCTAATAACGGCAGGGCAATGGATCGCGCAGAAAAGATGGGTCAATTATTGACCGGGAGGAGAGAACAACATGCCTGAACAATTGCCCCGGCCGGACTGGCGAAAAATGGTCGTAACGGCCGTCCTATTCGTCATAAGCATTCTGTTCCTGCTGCCGTTCTTGTGGATGCTCGCGACTTCCTTCAAGATAGAGAAAGACGTATTCGTCTATCCCATCCAGTGGATCCCGAAGCAATGGAACGCGATTACCAACTATAAGGAAGTGTGGTTCGGCGATTATCCTTTTTACGTCTATTACTTGAATTCGATCAAGATCGGCATCATTACGACCTTGATCTCCTGCGCGACGGCCAGTTTGGCCGCTTACGGGTTCTCCAAGGTTCGCTTTAAAGCCAGCAAGTTTCTATTCGTTATCGTCCTTGCCACTTATATGGTACCGAACCAGGCGATACTCGTTCCTCAGTTCATCCTGTACCGCAATATCGGCTTGTTCGACAGCCATTTCGGGCTTATCATTATCGGAAGCTTCAGCGTTCTGGGAACGTTCATGCTTCGGCAGTTTTTCATGGGAATCCATCAGGAATACATCGAATCGGCCAAGATCGACGGAGCCGGACATCTCCGCACGTTCTGGTCCATCGCGATGCCTCTGGTGAAGCCGGCCATTGCCACTTATGCGATTCTTCGTTTCATCTGGACATGGAACGATTACCAGAATCCTCTCATCTTCTTGCGTACGGATAAGCTGTATACGATTCCGCTCGCGATGCAGAAGTTCACTTCCATGAGCGGCGAGTTCTACTCGTTAATCATGGCTGCTGCGGTATCGGCGATCGTGCCGCTGCTCGTCGTATTCATCATAGGCCAGAAGAGCGTCATCGAAGGGATCGCGCTTGGCGGAGTAAAAGGGTAGCGTCTAGCTCTATATTCAATATTAGAACAAAATAGTAAAAATATTTCACTAAAAGTAAATATAGTTTCATGGAGTGTCCAAGAGTCGCCTTTATAATGTGGATTGTCAATACCAGAACGAGTATCCCATGGGAGGGTGTCAGGCGATGAGAAAAAAGTGGTTGCACGGAATGGCGGCCGGAATCATGCTGGTCGGTTTGCTTGCAGGATGCGGAGGAAATAACAACGGCGAGAATGCCGCCGCAAGCTCAAGCCCGAGTCCTAGTCCTAACGCAAGCTCGAGCGCTCCAGCGGAGTCGGCAGCGCCGGCGAAGGACGTTCATCTCCGGTTGTACACGTTCGGACCGGAAGCGACCTATAACTGGTCCCAGACGCTGAAAGCCTACGAAGAAGCAAACCCAGGCGTTACGGTCGAGGCGTTAGTGCTCAGCGATAAGGGCGATACGCAGGAAGCGATGAAGAAGCTGGATCTTGCTTTCGCCTCCAAGGAAGATATCGACATCTTGATGTTCAGCGACCCTGCCGGATATGCGCAACGCGTATCGCTCGGTATGACCGAACCGTTAGACGATTACATTGCCAAGGACGGGGGCTACAAGGTTGTCGACGAGTACAAGGTAGACACGACTTTGAACGGCAAAGTGTATGCGCTCCCAGGAAAGTTCAACCCATGGTACGTTCTGCTGAACAAAGACCATCTGGACGAAGCGGGACTTGCCGTTCCTACCGATTGGACATGGGATGAATACGCGGAATATGCTAAGCAGTTAACGAAGGGCGAGGGAACTTCGAAGCGTTACGGCACTTACTTCCACGGACCGCAAGGCGGAGGCTGGATGGAGTTTCTGAAGCTGGGAATGTTGAACCAACCGACCAACTCCGACTTCCTGAAGGCGGACGGCTCCTCTAACTTAAGCGATCCGAACTTCAAGAAAACGTTGGAGCTGAGAGTCAAGATGGAGAAGGAAGACAAGTCTTCCGTCCCTTACTCCGACATCATCTCGCAAAAGCTTGCGTACCGTAACCAGTTCTTCAACCAGTCCGCGAGCATGCTGACGATCGGAAGCTGGATGAACACGGAAATCGGCGGAACCGATAAGCTGCCGCTTACGTTCCATGTAGCCGTTGCTCCGTTCCCTAAGAATAACAAGGAAGATACGATCGGTTACGCGCCGGTGACGACGGATTACACGGCGGTATCCTCCATCTCCAAGCAGAAGGAAGAAGCCTACAAATTCGTCCGCTGGTATACGACCGAAGGTCAATTGATCCAGGGCAAGAACGTTCCGTCTTGGAGCAAGGTCACCAACGATCAATTGAATCCGATTATCGATACGATTCTTGCCGGAACGATGAATCCTGAGCTCGTCGACAAGGATTCCCTGATCAAAACGTTGCTGATGTCCAAAGCCTCCGAGATGCTTCCGGGCGCTTCTTACCAAGGCGAGGTCTACAAGGCTATCAACGAAGAATACGAGAAGCTGATCCTCGGCCAACAGGACGTTGACGCGATGGTTAAGAACAGCCAAGACCGGACGCAACAAATCATCGAAGCGAATAAAAAATAAATGTTATACTGGCATTGCGGGGACAGCTTATCGCTGTCTCCCTTTGTCATTGCTAGGGGGACTGCCATTGCTGCGGATGAAGAAATGGTTCGGGTTGCAATCCATGCGACATAAGCTGATGATCGCTGCAATCGCTTGCATTCTTATCCCGGCAGCGTTAACGCAGTTTATCTACACCTCCCTTACGCAAGACGCCGTACAGCGTCAGGCCATTTCCAACGCGCAGGATTCCTTGCTGTTAGTGGACGGCTCCGTCACGAATTTACTTCAAAGCATGATTAACATCGCTAACTATATTCAGATGAACCCGGATATGAACGCTTATTTTAAGCTCGTGGTTTCGGGCAATACGGAAAACGACAACGCCTACCGGAAGTTTACCGATAAAAATCGAATCATCCAGCAGTTGGACAGCTTGACCGTCAGCGAGAAGAGCTACGTGACCGTTTTGCTTACGGACGGGACGACGTTCACGAATTATTCCACAAGCGACTATAATCCGTTGTCTTTGCTTGAAGAACCTTGGTTTAAGGAACTGGGCGACTTAAAGTGGCTTAGCTCCTACTGGATCGGGACGAATCCAACCGTGTTTGCTTATATGTTGGAGGAAAGCCCTTATCAGATTTCCTTGGCCCGCACGCTCCGGCGCGATGATTCGAGGATCTACGGCTATATCGTCGTTACCGTAATGGAGAAAAGGGTGAATCAATTATTCAAGTCTCTGCCATCCGAACAAGAAGTGATGCTTCTCGATGCTAATAATCGGATACTCTCCAGCGGGGACGCGGCGAAGATCGGGCAAACGTTCACGGATGCGGGTACGACGACGGGCGGTTTACATACCTCGATAGCCACTGTGGGGAACAAGAAATATCTGATTACCGAAAAGCCATTCTCGTTCAATGAATGGAGGTTGGTGTCCAAGCAACGATACAGCGAAGCGATCGTCGATATCAGCTCTATTTTCAACCGGGTATTCGTCGTGCAGTTCACGTCACTCGTCATCTTCTTGCTATTATTGCTCGCGTTGCTTCGCGCTTTCACGAAACCGATCGTGTTGCTGGGGAGAACGACCTCTTCCGTGCAACGGGGGAATCTGAGCGTGAGGTCGGGCATTCGCGGGAAGGATGAGATCGGCCGTTTAGGCTTTCTTTTCGACCTGATGTTAGACCGGATACAGGAGATGATCGCGGAAGTTTCGGACACTCAGGCGCGTAAGCGCAAGGCTGAGCTGAAAATGCTTCAGGCCCAGATCCATCCGCACTTTCTGTTTAACGTCCTGAATTCGATTCGAATGAAAGTGATGCGGCGAGGGGATCCGGAAAGCGCGAAGATGATCGGCTCTCTTTCGACGCTGCTTCGGATGACGATCAACGGCGAAGAGGACGAGATCTGCCTGCACGAAGAACTGGAGCTGCTTACGCATTACGTGGAATTGATGAACCTGAGGCAGAAGGAAGAGGTTCGCTTATCTTTGGATATCGCTTCGGAGGCGATGCTCGTCCGGGTGCCGCGTTTCTTCCTGCAGCCGGTCGTGGAGAACGCGCTTATTCACGGCTTCAGCCAGAGAGCCGGACTTATTCGGATCCATGCCGTTATGAGGGAAAGAGTGCTGACCTTGACGGTAGAGGATGACGGAATCGGTATGGATGAACCGGCCGTGGCGGCGCTTAATCAAAAGCTAGTCGCAGCCGGCGGCTCTTCCCAGGCTGGAACCGAAGCGGGGGGCGGCGCCGCGGGGGCATTCTCCGGCATGGGCTTGGTTAACGTGGCCGAGAGGATGCATCTGCTTCAAGGGGAACGGTTCAAGATGGAAGTGGAGAGCGATCCGGGCAAGGGGACGCTGATCCGGATAATCATAGCTTACGAGAGGGCTGATGGCGATGTATAACGTCATGTTGGTGGACGACGATTATCCCGTGCTTGAGCTGCTGTCGGAGACGATAGATTGGGAAGGAAAAGGGCTTCGGCTGCTCGGCACGTTCGAGAACGGGGCCATGGCTTGGGAGCATGCCCAGAACGTCATGCCCGACATTCTCATCACCGATATCGGAATGCCGAGGATGAACGGGCTTGAGCTTTGCGAGAAGATCAAGGAGAGGAAGCCGGAAACCCGCATCATTATTTTGTCTTGCCATAATGATTTCGCATATGCGCAACAAGCGATGAGGCTGAACGTGCAGGAATATTTACTTAAAGAATCGTTGCAGCCGGAAGATCTCGCCCGTATGCTGGATCGGTTTAAGCTAGGGTTGGACGAAGAGCGGCACATCAACGGAGAGAACCTGAGGCTTCATGCATTGGTGAACGATTCGCAGGAATTGCGCAAGGAGCAAGCGTTCAAGAATTTCATTCATCAGCCCTTGCTGACCGCGGACAAGTGGATGCGGGAGGCAAACGGCTTCGGGCTCTTCGTCGAGGATGAAGCGTGCTTGCCGGTGATCGGGTATGTGGACGATTACCAACAGGTTAAACACCGATTCGCTTCGGAGCAGACTTTAAGATTCGCCATTGCGAACGTCATGAACGAAATCCTTGGCGGGGTTGACGCTCGCATGCTGCACATTGCCTATAGCGAACGGAAGCAATTGCTGCTGTTCTCTTATAAAAAGAGCCTGAAGACGAATATTTACGATATGGCCTCCGGCCATATCCGAACCATTCAATCCGCGCTGAGCAAGGTGCTGAAGATTCGGACGACATACCTTCTGGGAACGGAATGCGGTTCCCCGGAATCCCTCAAGCGCAGCCTTCAAATGATGTTAACCGATGAGGACCAACGGTTCTACCTCGACCCGGGTTCGGTAGTCAAAAGCCGAACGGAGCCCATCGCGGAAGAGGATTTGTTTATCCATTACGATACGGCCAGCTCGGAGCTGCGGGAAACGATGGTCGGCAAACGACCCGCCGACGCGCGCAAGTTGGCCGATTCCTGGATCGAGCGGATCGCGGGAGAGCGATATCCGCCCGCCGCGGTTAAGGACTGGGTGCTTAAGCTGCTGCTTGATCTCAAGCTTAAGCTGCGCACGCTGCAGTATGTCCGATCAGGGTACTCCGCGGATACTCTGCATAAGGAAATCTCGGAGATCGATTCGATAGGCGAGCTTCGGGATTGGTTACACGGGCAGCTCATGTCCGCGGCGGAAGGAGAAGGAGCGTTATCCGTCAGCAAGCGACCGGAGATCAAAGAAGCTTGCAAATACGTTTCTCTCCATTTGAATCGCAGGATCAGCTTGGACGAGGTGGCGGAGATTCTTCACTTAAACGCCAGTTATTTCAGCAGAATGTTCAAGAAGGAGACGGGAGAGACGTTCATCGAATACGTGACCCGGATGAAGATGGAGAGGGCCAGGGAGATGCTTGACCGGACCTCCAATACGGTAGGGGAAATATGCGAGCAGCTCGGCTACGACAACCAAAGCTATTTCATCAAGACGTTCAAGGCGCACTCGGGCGTGACGCCTATGGAATATCGGGGATAAGGCGGTGAGGCTATTGGATAAGCATAATGTCAGAGCGGCCGTGGAACGGATCGCTCCCGCGACGGACAGTCTTTATTATGGTCGAGGAGAGATTTCGGACGCTTATTGGCAGCGAGTTGCGAATGCTCCGGAATACGGTTGGATCGTCGATGAAATTCGAGCCGAAGGAGCTAGGTTGCTCAACGAACTACCCCCTGAGCTAACGGATGAATTATTCTCGATTTATGCACGAACGGGCTCCCGTTTAGAGTACGAGAGGGCTTATTTTGAGCGGCGGAGGAGATTGAATACGTTCATGCTCTTGTCCTTGCTTGAGCCGGAAGAAGAGATTAATCGCAACAATCTTCATGAGACGATAAGGGTCATGCTCGACGAGCCGACCTGGTGCTTGCCCGCGCATGTAAAAGGCAGGGATATCGGAAAGACGATCGACTTGTTCTCCGCGGAGACGGGCTTCGCATTAAGCGAGATCGCTTGCGTTCTCGGCGATAGGCTTCCCTCTTCGCTCGTGGAGGAAATCGACAACGCCGTTTCGAAGCGGCTAATCTTGCCTTTCCTGCAGCATGGGCCTCACAACTGGGAGACGGCGCGGCACAATTGGTCAGCCGTATGCGCGGGATCTATCGGTTCCGCGGCTTTGCTAAGGGTCAGCGATACGGACGTATTGTCCGAAGTGCTGGGCAAAGCGCTGACGAGCTTGGAATATTACTTGGAAGGGTTCGGGGAGGACGGAGCTTGTCCGGAAGGACTGGGCTACTGGAATTACGGCTTCGGCTATTACGTTTACTTCGCCGATCTGCTGAAGAAGCTGACCCGGGGGGAGTTGGATTTACTCCGGAAGCCGAAGGTGCGAAGCATCGCGATGTTCCAGCAAGCCGCTTACTTGCACGGCGACGCTGTTGCCTGCTTTTCGGATTCGTTGCCGCGCATACCATTCCATGGTGGCCTTACGCACTACTTGGCCGGGGAGTATTCGGAGATGGAGGTGCCCGCCTTGAGATATGCGGCGGGATTCGCGGATGATCACTGCAGCGGCTGGGCTCCGGCCTTTCGTGATTTGATTTGGTTCGATCCTACGAAAGCGGGAGCGGAGTGGGGCTCGGCATCGCGCTATTTGCCCGACGCTGAGTGGCTCGTCTCCAGGCACGTCACGGCTTCGGGAAGGCGATTCGGCTTCGCTGCCAAAGGCGGGAATAACGACGAACCGCATAATCATAACGATATCGGCCAATTCATGCTGATCGCGGACGGAACGACCGTCGCCGCGGACCTCGGCAGCGGCGAGTATACGGCGGCTTATTTCGGCGAAGGGCGCTACGACTACGATTGCAACGGGTCGCAAGGGCATTCCGTTCCGATCGTGGACGGTTGCATGCAGGCAGCGGGAGCGGACAGCTTTGCGACCGTGTTGGAGGCGATGACCGGAGAACGGGAAGATTTGCTGCGGCTGGAGATGTCGCGCGCTTACCCCATGTCCGGGCTGAAATCGCTTGTTCGCGAGCTTAGGTGGAGCAAGACGGACGATGTGCCGACACTTACGCTAACGGATGAATTCGTTTTTTCGGGGCAATCGCGCGACATTGTAGAGAGGATCGTGACGCTTCATCCACCCGTACTGGCGGGTAACGGAGTAGTTCGCCTTTATCGCGAGGGAGACGACAGCGAGCCTGCCGCGTTGCTTCGTTATGATGACTCGCGGCTTGATGCTTCGATCGAGCAACGGTCTTACCGTGATCATTTCGGTCTGGAAAAGGCTTGGTACGCGATTGATTTCATATGGAGGAGTCCGGAACTTTACAACCGGATTGAGCTTCTATTCGAATTCTAAAATTATATTAGAATAACTGTTTAATACTATTAAAGAAGGGTTAATAAGAAGTAAGAAAGCCCATCGTTAACCGAATTGAATTGCAAAGCAGTACCTGATTGAACGGTTTTACTCGGCTTCAGGCGAATTCGAAAGTGAACCGGAAGTCCTCCGCCGTCGGACAGGTTCACCTTAGCTTAGCTAACCGACTGGAGTCGATTAAAATAATTCCATGACGAAAGGGGATAGTCCATTGGAGAAGGCAAGCGAAGCATGCTAGAACCGAATGGTTTCATGATTCGCGGGCATGCGGGAACTCAGGGAATACGATTTCGAAGACATGCAGCACGCTTGTCGGATTGAGAGGATAGGGAAGTCCATAAATGAATAGCCGAAGTCAAGGATAGCCTCCGTTTATCACGCATATAAACGGGGGCTATTCGCTGCGTTACATAGCGCGATGTTATATAGACTTGTCGCAATTCTTGATATACAGCCGTTTCCAGATTTGATACCCTGATCTTGTCTTAGACCGATATTCATAACGCGGGAGGGAAATTCAAATGAGCAGGTTACGCATCGGCATGATCGGCACGGGAGGCATTGCGCAGTGGCACGGCCGTCAGCTGCTGGAGCTGCCGGAGGTAGACATTATCGCAATCGCAGACACTAGCGAGAAGAGTAGGGAAACTTTCACGGGCAAATTCAACTTGCAAGACGTACGGGAATTTTCCGATTATGCGGAAATGCTTGATCAAGTCGTCGATTTGGATGCCGTCGTCATCTGTTCTCCGCACACGCTGCACTATAAGCAAGCGACCGATGTTCTGAACCGGGGCTTGCATGTCTTGATCGAGAAGCCGATGACTTGCTCCTCCGTGGAAGCGAAATCATTAATCGAGACGGCGAAGCGCTCGGGGAAAATCCTGCAAGTTTCGTACCAGCGTCATTTCCAACCCGAATTTCTATATATTAAGGACGCGATCGCAAGAGGCGAGATCGGTAAGTTGACCTCTATTACCGCCTCGCTCTACCAGGAGTGGAGGCAAGGAACTCCGGGCTCTTGGCGACAGGACCCTTCCTTGTCGGGAGGCGGATTCCTCATGGATTCCGGCAGCCATATTATCGACGTCTTATTGTGGACGACCGGACTTACTCCGATCGAAGTCAAGCCGCAGCTGCATCAGCACGGGTCTCCCGTAGAGATCGATACCTTTACTTCGATTCGTTTCGCCGAAGGGGCGGTAGCAGGCTTGAACCTCGTCGGTTACGCGCCATGCTGGCACGAAACCTATGTTTTCTGCGGAGAAGAAGGCGGAATTTTCTACGATAACGGGAAGATCACGCTGCGCCGCCTCAAGGAGGAGCCTGTCGTGCCTGAGCTCCCGCCGCAGACGACCAATCAGGATAAGAGCTTCGTTGACGCCATTCTAGGTCGGCAAGAGGTAGCGGTTAGCGGACAATTCGCATACAAGGTCGTTAAGTTCTCGGAGATGGTCTACCAAGCTGCAGGATATTCTCCTAACAAGATTGCGAGCGAAGCGGGAGGCGTTAACGCGTGAATTTCAACATAGGCATGAGAATTCCTCCTAAGATCGGGGAGCAAGGGATCCGGAAGGTTGCCGAATGGGCGGCGAAGACGGGTTTGGACGTTCTGGATGTTCCCTCGCTTACAGTAGAAGTAAAAGCAGCATGCGATCAAGCCGGTATCGGGATCGGTTCGGTGGATGCCCAGCGCGTAAGCCAATTGCTTAGCCGGAACGAAGAAAGCCGGGCGAACGCTTCCGAAGCTCTGAAGAAGCAGATGAACGAGATTGCCGCCTTGGGCGGACGAGTACTTTTCATGTGTCTCGTTCCCGAAGACTTGACGCTTCCGCGCGCCGAGGGTTATGCGATATGGAAGGAGACGTTTCCGGAGATCGTCAAGCATGCGGAGAGAACCGGAGTATACATTGCCATCGAAGGCTGGCCGGGGCCGGCGCCGTATTATCCGACTCTGGGGTGTACGCCGGAGATGCTGCGGGCTATGTTCGAAGCGATTCCGTCGAAGCATTTCGGCCTGAATTACGATCCGTCCCACCTGGTACGGCTCGGCATTGATCACCTCCGGGCGTTGTCCGAGTTCGGCGACAGAATCAACCACTGCCACGGCAAAGACACGGAGATCTTGACCGACGAACTGTACGAGTGCGGAACGCTTACGGCGACGTTCGGGGCGAAATACGGTTTCTCCGAAGGCTCTTGGCGGTATACGATTCCCGGGCACGGAGAAGTGGACTGGGGGAAAGTCGCCGTTCGTCTGGAGAGGCTCGGTTATCGCGGAGCGATCAGTATCGAGCTTGAGGATCATCGATACTGGGGTTCGCTGGAAGCGGAGCGGCAGGGCGTGGAGAAAGCTGCGGCTCATCTAGCGAAATTCTTTAAATAACCGATAGATCTCCTTCCGCAATCGCGGAAAAATCGGGAATAGCCACCGTGAAACAGTTGGATAACGGCGGCTATTCCTTTTGCTGTTTTTTATGATAGGATGGACAAATAATACGCTAGAAACTGAAGGTGGAGCACATTGACCAAGAAGACTTTAAGCCGATACGTCCTTACCGACCAGTTGTATCTGCTGATTAAGAATCAAATTCTTACGCATGCCATGCCCGCCGGAGACAAGATCAACATCGACAAATTGGCGAGAGATCTTGGCGTCAGCAACATTCCGATCCGGGAATCCCTTTTCCGGCTTGCATCGGAAGGATTGGTCACTATCGTTCCGTTCAAGGGGATGTTCGTCGCCGAGATGAATCTGAGGGATATCGACGAAATCTTCGAAATCCGTCAGTCGTTGGAGGAGTTGTCCGTCCGCAAGGCAGCTTCGCGCATACCGAAGGAGATTCTGCTTCAGATCTCGCAAGAGCTTTCTGCCGGCAAAAGCGCTGATAATGAGGTAGGCAAAGAAGGCGCCGTCTCGAGAATGAACGAGGATTTGCATGGCACGATTCTGAAATACGCCAAGAATGAAAATCTAAGATTAACCGTAGTGTCGCTTATCGAGCGCATTTATCGGTATTTAAGCCTGCATCAATTTCGAATCGATCTTAGCGCGGAGAAGTCCGAACACGAGAAAATCGTTCAAGCGCTCCTTGAAGAGGATACCGAGAAAGCCGTGCAAGCGATGAGGTCGCACCTGAACAATTCGCATCAACGACTCAGGGATAACTTCGAATAATTCTTATGTACGTTATAAATCGTGTATGATATTATTTAAATCATACACGATTTATAATTTAAAAAGCTTATCATTCAGAAAGGAGGGGTGAAAAGGCCATGGTTCTTTCGGGTAAAGTCTGCTTCATCACGGGAAGCGGTTCCGGTATCGGGGAAGTGACCGCCAAACGATTTGCGGCGGAAGGCGCAACCGTTATCGTAGTCGATATCGATGATCGGGCAGCTAATCGGGTGGCTGAAGAAATCAAACAAGCACACGGTCCAGCCGCGGCTTATGCGATAACCGCGGACGTTTCATCCGAACAAGACGTTCGCAAGCTGGTTGAGGCGATACTTGAGCGGTCCGGAAAGATCGATGTCCTATTCAATAACGCGGCGAAGATCTTGCCGAAAGCGTTGGAAGAAGTTGAAGAGTACGAGTGGACAAAGCTCATGGACGTTAACTTGAAGAGCGTCTACTTAATGACTAAGCATACGATTGCCTCGTTGCGCCTGACGAAAGGGATTATCGTCAATATGGCTTCTTTGAACGGGTTGGTCGGACAGAAGCAGAATTCGGCGTATGCGGCAAGCAAAGGCGCCATCATCGCGATGACGAAAGCGCTTGCGCTTGATTACGCGGAAGACGGCGTACGGGTCAATTGCATTTGCCCAGCAGGCGTGATGACCCCGCTTCTGGAGCAATGGATCAAGGAACAGAACGATCCTCAGGCAACGCGCCAAACGCTGAACGACATGCACGCGTTGGGAAGACCCGCGCATGCAAGCGAAATCGCGGACGCGGCGTTGTTCCTGGCGAGCGAGCAATCGAGATTCATGACGGGAGTCGCTCTGCCGGTAGATGGAGGAGCATCCTTAGGCTACTAAACAAGGGAGGAAATCATAATGAAAATCATAAGCGCGGAAAGCTTTATCCTGCACGTCCCTATCACTCCGCCGATCACGGACGCCATTAACATCGCGACCCATTGGGGAGTAACGGGGATTCGCATTCGCACGGACGAAGGCATCACCGGTTACGGTTATACCGGAACCTGCGCGAATGGAGACGAGATGATCGCTCAGACGATCGATCTGTATTACGCGCCGGCGCTGATCGGCAAGGATCCTTTCATGGTCAAGCAGATTTGGGATGAGCTTCGCTTCGGACCGATGCACTGGATCGGGAGAGCGGGGATTACCCATATGGCGCTGGCCGCCGTCGATATCGCCTTATGGGACATCATGTCCAAATCGGCGAACAAGCCGTTATGGCAATACCTTGGCGGGCATAAGCCGGATAAGATCAAGGCTTACAACACGAACGGCGGTTGGCTGAACTGGAGCAAGGAGAGATTGATCGAGGACATGGGCGCCATTCTAGAGCAAGGCTTCTCCGCGGTGAAAATGAAGGTCGGCAAGCCGGATCCGCGCGAAGACTTCGATCGGGTTCAAGCCGTACGCAAGGCGATCGGCGACGACATCGGATTGATGATCGACGTGAACCAGCAATGGAATATCACGACGGCGATGACCTGGGGCAAGAAGCTGGAGCAGTTCGATCTGATCTGGCTCGAGGAACCGCTTAACCCGGACGACGTCGGCAATCATCGTAAACTGGCCGACGAATTAAACGTGCCTATAGCGCTGGGCGAGCACGTCTATAATAAATACGCTTTCCGAGATTATATCGAGAAGGGTGCCGTCGAATACGTTCAAGTGGACGTAACCAGGGTAGCCGGCATTACGGAATGGCTGCAAGTTGCCGGGCTCGCCGCGGCATACGATCTGCCCGTATGTCCGCACGTCGGCGATATGGGACAGATTCATCAGCATCTCGTTGCCGCCACTCCGAACGCGATCATGCTCGAGTACATTCCGTGGATTCGCCACATTTTCGAAGAACCGGCAACCGTGAAAGACGGATTCTACGCTCTTCCCCAGCAACCAGGGGCTTCGACAACGATCATTCCGCGTTATTTTGACGAATACCGGGTCAAATAGAAGGAAAATCGTACGTTAAAAACCAAAAATGTACCTTACGGGGAATCCGGAAATCGGGTAACATTTCGTATTAGAAAGCGCTAACAAGATTCTAATTACGGGATGGTGCAACATGGATGGAATGAAGCTTCGGTATTCGCGTCCTGCGATGAACTGGTCGGAAGGACTTCCAATAGGAAACGGAAGATTGGGTGCCGTCATCCAAGGCGGGATAGAGTCCGAAATATGGAGCATGACGGAAGTCACTTATTGGTCAGGCCAACCGGAAGAGATCGAGAGCACTTCGCAAGGCAAAGCGGATCTTAAGCGAATGAGGGAGCTTTTCTTTGCAGGAGACTATCGCCAAGGGGAGAAACTTGCCCAGCAAGTTCTTGAGCCCACCAAGAAGAACTTCGGTACGAACTTGACGTTATGCGACGTTAAGCTGCGCTTCAACGACGAGCAAGGCGAACAATTCGGGCGCGAGCTCAATCTAGAAGACGCAATCGTTTATCATTCTTACAAGGTTAACGGGAAAAGCCGCACTCGGGAGGTTTTCTCTTCGCATGCGGACGGCATCGTGGTTTCCCGGATCCGCAGCGAACAATCCGGAGGACTGTCCTTCGTTCTGGGGCTTGAAGGCAGGACGCCGCATTTCACGACTACCGTTTCAGACGATGGAACGATCGAATTCGCGGGTCAAGCAACGGAAGACATGCATAGCGACGGAAGCTGCGGCGTCTTATCCCGGGGAAGAGTCAAAGTAGTCGCCAGGGGCGGAACGGTCGTAGGAGAAGCGGGCAGCATTGCCGTCAAGAACGCCGACGAGGCGATCATTTACTTCGCCGTCGCGACCGAATACGGGAGAAGCGGCGAGGACTGGACCCGGGAAAGCGCCAGGCAGCTGGAGCAAGCGATATCCAAAGGATACGAGCGCCTGAGGGAGGATCACGTTGCCGATTACCGCAAGCTTTATTCGCGGGTGAGCCTCGAGCTTGGGAGTTCCGTTCGTTCGGAGCTTCCGACCGACGAAAGAATACGTATGCTCATGGACGGTCAAGGGGAAGACCCGCAGCTGTTCGCTTTATTTTACCAGTATGGCCGTTACTTAATGATAGCGGGTTCCCGCGAGGATTCTCCCCTGCCGATGAATTTACAGGGAATATGGAACGACGGGGAAGCGAACCGCATGCAATGGAGCTGCGACTACCATCTTGACGTGAACACGGAGATGAATTATTATCCGGCGGAGACGGGCAATCTGGCGGAATGTCATGTTCCCTTGATGGCTTTCGTGGAAAAGTTATCCGTCGCGGGCAAATCGGCCGCAAAAGCATTCTACGGCTGCGAGGGTTGGGTAGCGCATGTGTTCACCAACGCATGGGGATTCGCGTCGCCGGGCTGGGGATATTCCTGGGGGATGAACGTAACGGGCGGTTTATGGCTGGCGACCCACCTTCGCGAGCATTACGAGTTCGGCTTGGATAGCGAATTCCTAAGAAAGACGGCTTATCCCGTTATGAAAGAAGCGGCGGCCTTCTTTCTGGATTACATGAGCGTCCATCCGAAATACGGGTGGCTGGTAACGGGACCATCCAATTCTCCGGAAAATAGCTTCTATATCGGCGAGGAGGAAAGCGAAGTCCACCATTTATCGATGGGATCGACGATGGACCAGATGCTGGTTCGGGACTTGTTCGAATTCTGCTTGACCTCCGCCGAAGCTTTAGATACGGATCCCGAGTTCAGGGAGAAGCTGAAGCAATCGATCTCTTTGCTGCCTCCGCTGCAGATCGGCAAGAGGGGACAGCTGCAGGAGTGGCTTGAGGATTATGGGGAAGCCCAGCCTGACCATAGGCATTTGTCCCATCTGTTCGGACTCTATCCGGGCAATCAAGTAACGCCGCGCGGAACGCCCGATTTAAGCGCCGCGGCGAGAACGACGCTCGAGAACCGAATGGGACGCTCCGACCTGGAGGACGTGGAATTTACGCTAGCGATGATCGCGGCGAGCTTCGCCAGGTTAAAGGACGGGGCGAATGCTCACAAGCAATTAACCTATCTAATCGGAAGATTGTGCTTCGACAACTTGTTTACGTTTTCCAAGGCGGGAATTGCGGGAGCCGAGACGAATATTTTCGTCGCGGACGGTAATTTCGGAGGGACGGCGGCTATCGCGGAGATGCTTCTGCAGAGCCATGCGGGAGAAATCGACTTGCTGCCCGCATTGCCGGAGCAATGGAAGACGGGCGAGGTTACCGGACTGCGGGCCAAGGGGAACGCGGAAGTGGATATCGCATGGAAGAACGGCAGTTTGATTGAAGCTAGGATTAAAGCATACGCGGACGGACAGACTTCGTTGAGGCACGGGAAGCAGACGGTTCACCTCGATCTAGAACAAGGACGCGTCTACAAGATAGATAGTCAACTGCGCATCGTTTAGCGACATTTAACGAAAAAATCTTAGAGAATAAGCAACTACGGTAAGTTCCTTATCGTCAGTTGCTTTTTTCTACGCAAACTATTGCAGAATAGGCTTTGATCGGTTATGATAACGCTCTCAATCGAGAAAGGAGGATTGTTCGTGCCTAGGTATTCCAGAGTGTTCAGAAGATTCCTGATCTCCTATATTATCATTCTGTTAATCCCAAGCATTGCCGGATATATGTCGTACCGTACTTCGATTTCAGTCACCCAATCCGTCTCGATCGAGAACAGCGTGACTCAGCTTCAGAAGAGCAAAGAAATCTTGGAGCGAAGAATGGCCGAAGTTGAAGGGTTTACGAGACAGCTTGCGATTAATCAAGATTTGAGCGTCTTGATGAACGAGAAGAGCTCCGACGATAAGTCTAACGTTTACGGCATATGGAAAATGATGAGGGACGTTCTGACATTTGGTCAAACTAACGATTTTCTTGAGCATTATTTCGTCTACCTCAAAAATTATAATGTCGTGCTAACGCCCGGATCGGCGTATTTCCGACCTGAACATTATTACGATAGTTATAAGTATAGAGATCTCTCCTTTACGGAGTGGAAGAGTAATATTCTTGAAATGACACACAGAAGCGAGACCATGCCTCTTACCCCTTTTGTCAACAAAGACACGCAGACCTCCGTCGTCACCTACATGCAATCGTTACCGCTAGACAGCTTCAACGGTTCATCACCCGCTATCGTAGTCGTCATTATCGATCAAAAAAAGATAACAACCCTGCTCTCGGGCATTACTGACCGATATGGAGGATGGACTCATATAACCGATGCGCAAGGCCATACCATTGGGTTACAGGGAATCGATGAGCAATACGTGGAGAAATTGTCTTCGGATAGTCGCTTCGATAATGAAAAGGTTAGCCAATTTTACGAAGATGATCTTGTCATCACGATCCGTTCTAAGACGAACGATTGGGTATACCGGGCCGGAATTCCGAGGCACACCTTGCTTGAGAATGCGAATAAGATCAAATACATCACTTGGTCTGTAACCGGTATCGCACTACTGATCGGTCTGCTCGTGGGCTTGCTGCTTTCTTACCGGAACAGCGCTCCGATCAATCGGCTGGTAGGCGTCATGAAAGAGCAATTCGGCCAAGACGGGAATGCCGGACGCAACGAGTACGATTTCTTGCACGGAAACATTTCCGAGATGCTCACGAACAACAAGCGACTGGAATCTGAACTGCATCGTCAACTTCCTCTCGTGCGGGACGCTTTTCTCAAGCGACTGATCGCGGGAGAGTTTCAATCGCGGGACGAGATCATTGCCGCAGCCGTCCAGTCGAACTCCGGCTTGAACGGTAATACTGGTTATGTTGGGATTCTACAGATAAATGGCTATTCCGGCATGGATAACGTGGATATACTCAACGAGCTTAACGTGGCAAGATTGATCTTGAAGCAAGCGCTCCTCGCAACGGGAAGTCCGATCCCGATGACGGATATCAGCTCCGATAAGATTGTCTTCTTATTCGCGTTCGAGGATCGGATGACGGCTAATGAAATCGGCAGGGAGGAAATAACGAAAACATTGACTCATCTTTCCGGGCTCGTGTTTTCGGAGTACAGAATATCTGTTACAGCCGCTTTAGGCGATCTTTTCACTTCGGAAACGGAAATAAGCTATTCTTTCGAACAAGCCAAACAGGCGATGGAATACGCCCTACATTCGAATAAAAAAGACATATCATGGTTCGATGAGACTCGAATGGATAGCTCGACCTACTATTATCCTCTTGATATCGAACTTCGGATGATCAGCACGATCAGAGCGGGGGAAATCGAAGAAGCCAAACGGATATTTCAATCCATCATCTCGCAGAACACGGAGCATCGGGAGCTTTCCGTCGAGATGAAACATCAGCTGGTCAGGGAATTGAAAGGAACTTTCTTGAAATTGCTTGACCAGAAAGCTTTCCTGGAATCCGATCTTTTCGAATCCGTCAAAAACCAGATTATAGATATCCAGGAGACGAGCTCGATTGAATCGATTCATGAAGAGATGACAGGAATCATGGAAGCGTTGTGCGGCCTGATTATTAGCAAGAAAAACGAAGGTCATACGAGAATTGTCGAGCAGATCAAACAATATATCAAGGAAACTTACTCCAACTCCGAGCTTACCTTGTACCGGGTAGCCGAACAGGTGGAACGTCCGGAGAAATATATTTCCCAATTGTTCAAAGAAGTGACCGGGATGAATCTATCCGATTATCTGGAGAAAGTCAGAATGGATCACGCCGCGTTGTTATTAAGGGATAACGAATTTACAGTCGACGAAATCGCATCGAGGGTCGGTTATAATAGCTCGCATTCCTTCCGGAGAGCTTTCAAACGGGTCATTGGCATTTCCCCAAGCGTGTATAGATTATCCGCCCAGGAATGACCGATATCAAGGAACCAAATCAAACAAAAAGACCGTTTCCACCTAACGGTCTTTTTTTGATTAAAGCGAAAAATAGTCTCGGATAAGACAACTACAGATAATTGTACGTACCAATGGACATTTGAACCCCCGAAAAAGGGGGATTTGTACGCCAAACTACCTAAATGTACCTGTTCGACAAAAGCCGTCTTCCACTATGATAATTTCTAGAAAGCGCTATCATTTAGCTGTGGCAACTGAATTAGGAGGGATTGTTCTGGAGAAAGAGATGGCATTAAATCGTAATACCGTGACGCGCAATATTAAACGGGGGGTATTCGAAGAAGCTGGAATGAGCTTCAGGAAACATTGGCAGTTATACCTGCTCGTCATACCGCCGGTATTGTTCTTTCTGATTTTTAAGTATTATCCGATGGTGAATGCGGTTCTTGCGTTCAAGGACTACAACGTCATCAAAGGAATTTGGGGGAGTCCTTGGGTCGGGTTCAAGCACTTCAGAATGTTTTTTGAAAACCCCGTCTTCTGGACACTGGTGAAAAATACGCTTGTGATCAGTTTCTACCAGCTGCTGGCGGGATTCCCGATTCCGATTCTGCTTGCTCTGATGCTGAATGAAGTGCGAAGCGCAAAATTCAAACGGCTTGTTCAGCTCGTATCGTTCGCGCCTTACTTTATTTCGACGGTTGTCATGGTATCCATCATCATGCTGTTCCTCGCTCCCAGACTCGGCTTCGTCAATACGGCTTTTAACTACTTCGGACTGGAATCGAAGAACTATCTTGGAGATCCGGGCATGTTCTCCTCCATCTTTGTATGGTCGGACATCTGGCAGACGGCCGGTTACTCGGCGGTCGTCTATCTCGCCGCCCTGGCGGCGGTCGACCCTACGCTGTATGAAGCGGCCAAAGTTGACGGGGCATCCCGCATCCAGAAAATCATGAACGTGGATTTGCCGGGGATCCTTCCCACTATCACCATCATTCTGATCCTCAACGTGGGGAGCGTCATGGCCCTCGGCTTCGAGAAAATCTATTTGCTGCAAAACAAGCTGAACATCTCCAGCTCGGAGGTCATCTCCACCTATGTTTACAAAATCGGCCTGTTGAACGCAAACTACAGCTTCGCCACGGCGGTCGGCCTGTTCAACTCGGTTATCAATCTCGTGCTGCTGGTCGCGGTGAACGCCTTGGCCAAACGTTTGTCCAACAACAGTATCTGGTAGAGAAAGGTGTGCAGGACATGGCATCAATGAGCCGAAAGATCCAAGATTCCACAAATGACAAGATTTTTATGATATTCGTATACGCGATTCTCTGCATCGTGCTGGTTGTCGTGATCTATCCCTTGATTTACATTGTCAGCAGCTCGATTAGCAGTCCGCACGCCGTAACATCCGGCCAAGTATGGCTGTGGCCGGTCGATATCTCTTTCACCGGATACTTGACGTTATGGTACACTCCCATGATCAAGACCAGCTACTTGAATTCCTTCATTTATACATCCGCCGGCACGGCGATCAGCGTCGTGCTGACGATCATGATCGCTTACCCGTTATCTCGCAAGACGTTCTACGGCCGCAGCGCGATCCTCGTTATGGTTACCTTTACCATGCTTTTCAGCGGAGGATTGATTCCGACCTACTTGGTGGTACGGGAGCTTGGGATGATCGATACCCGGTGGGCTGTTCTCATTCCCAACGCGATATGGGTATGGCAGATGATCATCGCGAAATCCTTCTTCCAATCGAACATCCCGGAAGAGCTGCTGGAAGCCAGCGAGATCGACGGCTGCAGCGATTTCCGGTTCATCAGTAGCGTGGTGCTGCCTTTGTCCAAACCAATCATTGCCGTACTGGTCCTCATGTATGCGGTCGGTCAATGGAACGCCTACTTCGATGCCCTGATTTACCTTAAATCGGATAAGCTGTACCCTCTGCAATTGATCCTGCGCAGCATTATTATCCAGAACAACAGCGGCGGCATCGCGGATGTAGGATTGCAGGTGCAACGGCAACAGTTGACGGAGCTGTTGAAATACTCGCTGATCGTCATCGCCACTTTGCCGGTGCTTCTTATTTATCCGTTTGTCCAGCGTTATTTCGTTCAGGGAATGATGGTAGGTTCCATCAAAGGATAAAAACCGCCTGGCTTGAGAGGAGTGATGGGTATGTAGGGTACTACAGCAAGGATATGAATCGAATACCATTTGAAAAGGGAGCGAAGCACATTGAAAAAGAGAGTCTCAGGCTTATTGGCACTAGTATTAATTATAAGCGTAATCATTTCCGCTTGTTCCGGAAGTAAGAATGAACCGTCGGCATCGCAGCCCGCCTCGTCAGGCAGCGCGCCGGCAAGCGAATCCGCACCCGCTTCCCAGGCCGGGCCGGTGGATATCAGCGTGTTTGCGGTACAGGAAAACGGCATCGACCTGCCGACGAATAAATTCACCAAGCATGTGGAAGAAAAGTTTAACATCAAGTTCAAATTCGAGACGGTTCCCTCGGATGGCGCCAAAGAAAAACGGCAAATTTCGCTGGCGAGCGGAGATTACCCCGACGCGTACATCCTGACGGCCTATGTTGACCAATTCTCGCAGGCGGATCTGTTGAAATTTGGCCAACAAGGAGTGCTGATTCCCCTCAACGATCTCATCGACAAGTATGCGCCTAATATCAAAGCTGCACTTGATAGCAATGCGGACTTCAAAGCGTTTGCAACGGCCCCGGACGGAAAAGTTTACGGACTTCCCGCTTACGCCCAATGTTTCCACTGTTCTTATCCGAACAAGCTGTGGCTGAACACCAAATGGCTCGAAAAAGTGGGTCTACCGCAGCCGAAGACGCCGGAAGATTTCAAAAAAGTACTGGAAGCGTTCAAAAACGACGATCCGAACGGCAACGGCAAAAAAGACGAAGTGCCCCTCAGTGGATCGACGGAGGATTTCGGCGTACGCGTGATTCCTTATCTGATGAACGCCTTCGTATACGACGATGACCGGAACCACCTCAACCTGACAAACGGAAAAGTCGAATCGGCGGCGATCAAGCCGGAATGGAAACAAGGCCTCGCTTATATCAAGTCCCTGTATGACGAAGGATTGATCGATCCTGGCGCATTCACTCAAAACGCGGAAGCCTTCAGTAAGATCGGCAAAAACGCGGATGCGCAAATTCTGGGTGCAGGCGCGGGTATGCATCCGGCCATTTTTATCGATGTCGCAAGCAGCAGAGATACGAAGGAATACAATCCGCTTCCTCCGCTGACCGGCCCTGGAGGCGTATCGTACGCCACGCATGATGGCGGCGGCGTCGCTCCGGGAGCGAAATTCGCCATCACGAACAAGGCGAGTGAGGAAGCGCAAATCGCGTTGATCAAAATGGTCGATTACATGTTTACGCCCGAAGGCCAAACGAATGGCGCATCCGGTATGAAAGGCATCGATTGGGAAGATCCGGCACCCGGCGACATGGCGCTTGGAGAAGGAGTCGAACCGAAAGTCAAGCCGATTCCCGGCAAGGAAGGCGAAGAGCCGCGCAATGCCACCTGGAGCGGAGTGGCCCACTTCTATATGCCGAGGGAATACCGTGACAGTTGGGTTCAAGGAACGGATATTTATGATGGTTTCGCCAACTACGAGCGCCGCCTGTACCAAGCCACTCAACTTTACGAAGGCCACGAGCCGAAAGAGCTTTTCCCGATTTGGGCGCTTTGGATAGACCCTGCAGATTCGGATGAGGCAAACATCTTGCAAACCAACATCAAAACTTATATTGACGAGAATTCCCTCCAATTCGTCACCGGCAGCAAAAGCCTGGACAAAGATTGGGACTCCTATGTTAACGGGCTGGAAGATTTGAAATTGGACCGTTACCTCGAAATCCTGCAAAAAGCGTACGACGCATCAGCGAAATAATAAGATTTTCTAAAATCAGGCGCTTTATTGCGAAATAGAGCGCCTGATTTTTACTTTAATGATCAAAGGAGGATGAATAACGCTCTGAGAGTTACACCATAACGGTTCGATTGAGCCCTTCCGTACGGGAGGAGGGCTCGATTCCATATGGGCGGGCACAGAGCGATCGGATATGGGAGTGGGCCAGGAGCCGGTTTACTTGAAAGTCGAACGCAACCTCGAAATCATAATCATAGGAGATGAATCATGTGGCAAAATCGTTAAAAAAATTCAGGATCTGGTTGCTGGCATTCATTATGATTGCTGCTCAATTGGGATTTATAGTTCCGGTTTCGAACGTTGCGAAGGCTGCGGACAACGGATTAGCGCAGAAGCCGTATATGGGCTGGAGCAGCTATAGCATGCAGGTTTACTCCGGCAATGGCCATTGGATAACCGCGGCCCAAATAAAAGCGCAATCGGACGCCATGCACGAGAAATTGCAATCGCATGGCTACGAATATATCAACATTGATGCCGCATGGAACGGGGGCATGGACGGTTACGGCCGCCCCATACCTAGCACGACGCTATACCCTAACGGTTTTCAGGAAGTAATCGACCACGTACATAACAACGGGCAGAAAATCGGAATATACGGAATCCCAGGCTTGTCGCCGCAAGCCTACGCGGATGATCTCCCGATATATGGAGCACCGGGGTGCTCCATGAAGGACATTGCCGCCCAGCCATTGGCGCAATCGGATTATTGGGGTTTCGGCTACAAGATAGATTTCTCCAACCCTTGCTCGCAGAGTTACATTGATTCCATTGCCAACCTGTACGGGGAATGGGGAATCGATTTTCTGAAATTCGACAGCGTCACGCCGGGTTCGGGCATCTCCGACCTTTCCCTCGATGCCCGGGATGACGTGGCTGCTTGGTCCAAGGCGCTGAAGCCGCACGGGATATGGCTCGAATTGTCGTGGGCTCTGGATATTAAATATATCGATACGTGGAAGAAATACGCGAACGGCTGGCGCGTGGATTGGGATGTCGAATGCTATTGCGGGACGAACGGGTTAACGAAGTGGGAAAACATAGCCCGGCTATTCCCGATAGCGGCACAATGGTGGCGGCATGCCGGCCCGGGAGGCTGGAACGACTTCGATTCCCTTAACATCGGCAACGGAGCGATGGATGGCATAACGCCGGAAGAACGTCGGACCGCCATGACCTTTTGGTCTATTTCGTCGGCGCAATTGTATACGGGCAATGATCTAACCAATTTGGACAGCTACGGACTCGAGCTATTGACGAACGACGAAGTGATCGCCGTCAATCAAGCGGGGCGCCCCGCGCATCCCGTGTCGATAGACACGGAACAGCAGGTTTGGTATGCCAACAATGGAGATGGAACCTATACCGTCGGTCTGTTTAACCTTGGAAGCTCGGCCGCGACGGTTACCGTCAATTGGAGCGATATCGGGTTGACCGGCCCCGCATCCGTCCGGGATTTGTGGAGTCATTCCGATCTTGGAACCTTCGACACCGGCTATAGTTCCGTTAATCTGGCCTCGCATGGATCGCGATTGTTCAAAGTAACGTCCCAGGGCGGCACGGCATCTCTCAATGATGACGATACCGGCGTGAAGTATACGGGCTCCTGGAAACGAAACGATGGAATGGAACTTACGGAAGCGAAGCAAAATTTATTAATCTCGGTTAAGGATGCTTCGGCGGAAAACAGCACGATAAGCCCGACAACCGGAAGCTTTGATAAAGAAGTATCCGCTCAGGCCGATGTGACGACAACGATGACGCTTAACGGAAATGAATTAAGCAGCATTGCGAACGGCGGAACGATATTGACTCTAGGTACCGACTACATGGTTTCGGGCGACGAGGTCACGATCAAGAAAGAATATCTTGCGAACAGGCCCGTCGGTATAACCCATCTCACCTTCTCTTTCAGCGCTGGGGCAACGCAGACCTTAGACATAACGGTAAGCGATACTACCATTAGGGACAGCGATGTTACTCCGGCTGCGATAAGCTTCGATCAGAAAGCAACGGCTCAAGCCGACGTAACGACGACGATGACTTTGAACGGAAATGAATTGAGCGGCATCTCTCACGGCGAAACAACTTTGGTACCGGGCACGGACTATACGGTGTCGGGCAATTCAGTTACTGTCAAAAAAGAATACCTTGCCGCCTTGCCGCTGGGAACAACGAACCTGAGCTTCTCCTTCGATGCGGGAGCCGCGCAAACCGTTGCCTTGATCGTTAAAGATTCGTCCAAAGGCGGATCGATTTCCCTTAACGATGACGACGCCTCCATCGTATATACTGGCGCATGGAACCATAGCACGAACAGGGGACTCGGGGATTACAAGAACGACGTCCATTGGACAGAAACCAATAATGATTACTTCGAATACGAGTTTACGGGCACGGGAATCGAAATGATTACGGAAATGGATCCCTCGCAAGGCGAAATGGATATTTACGTTGACAATGAATTCAAACAAACCGTAAGCACTTATAACTTAGGAAGGTTGGCCCAGCAGACCGTTTACAATATTACCGGATTGCCGAGCGGAGCCCATACCCTTAAGGTCGTTAAGAAATCATCGGGATTCTTCATGCTGCTCGATAAATTGACGGTTACCGTCCCCGATCTGATCAGCCCTTCGACGGCTAGCTTCGATAAAGCGGCAACGCAACAGGCTGATGTATTGACGACGATCATCGATGGGAATAACTTGAACGGGATTGCAAACGGTGGAACAAATCTGACTTCAGGCACCGACTACACTGTTTCTGGCGACGAGGTCACGATCAAGAAGGAATACCTTTCGGCTGAGCCGATCGGAACGACCAACCTGACTTTTTCCTTCAGCGGAGGAGCCACGCAAATTCTTGCTATCACCGTTAGTAACACGGGGCAACAGAATAGTACGGCTTCCATCAATGATAGCGATCCCGGCATTACGTACTCGGGTCCGTGGGGACATAGCACGGGCAGGGGACTCGGGGATTATCAGGATGACGTTCATTACACCGAGGCAAACGACGCTTACTTTGAATATTCCTTCACGGGAACCGGGATCGATTTCATTACGGAGAGGGATTCCTCGCAGGGTGATGTCGATATCTACTTGGATAACGAGTTCAAACAAACGGTGAGTACTTATAACGATAGTAGATCCGTTCAACAAACCGTTTACAGCATTTCGGGACTGTCCAATGATTTGCATACGTTCAAGGCAGTGAAAAAATCGGGATCGTATATGCTGTTAGATAAATTGAGCGTCAGCGTAAATGTCGGGATCAGCCCGGCAACGGGCAGCTTTGATAAGAAAGCAACCGCCCAAGCGGATGTCAGCACAACCATGACGCTGAACGGAGACACGCTAAGCAGCATATCGCAAAGCGGAACTCCATTGGTGTTAAACACGGACTACTCGGTATCGGGCACCGAGGTCACCATCAAAAAGGAATATCTCGCAACCCGGCCGGTCGGAACGACCAATCTAACTTTTACCTTCGGTTCGGGAGTCGTGCAAACCCTTGTCATCACAGTTAGCGATTCGACGCCGCTGAACAGCACGATCACCCCGTCCGTATTAAGCTTCGATCAGAAAGCATCGGCGCAGGCGGATATATCGACGACAATAGCTTTCAACGGAAATGAATTGAGCGGCATCGCGAACGGCGAAACCGCATTGGCACTAGGTACCGACTTTACGGTATCGGGCAACCAGGTATCCATCAAGAAGGAATACCTCGCGACTTTGCAGACGGGAACGACCAACCTGAATTTCTCCTTCAGCGAGGGAGCGACCCAGAATCTTGCCGTTATCGTAAGCGATACATCCAGAGGCAGGTATGTAATCGTCAACGATGACGATACCGAAATTTCCTATCATGGCGCTTGGCAGCATAACAGAAACAGGGGACTCGGAGATTACAAGGATGACGTGCACTTCACGGAGGCCGATAACGATTATTACGAATTTACGTTTAAGGGAACGGGAATCGAGATCGTAACCGAAAAGGATTCTTCTCAAGGCGATATGGACATCTACGTGGATAACGAGTTCAAACAAACCATTAGTACTTATAACGTAAGCAAGCAAGCTCTGCAAACGGTGTACAACATTACCGGATTGTCCGATAGCGAGCATACCGTCAAGGTCGTGAAGAAATCGGGCTATTACATGCTGCTGGATCAATTGAAATATAAGATAGCGGATCTTATCAGCCCCGACACGGCAAGCTTTGATAGGAACGCACAGGCTGACGTAACGACATCGTTGAATATCGACGGCAGCAACTTGGCAGGCATAACCAACGGTGAAACAACGCTGGTGTTAGGCAGCGATTACACGCTGACTGGCAATCAAGTTACCATCAAGAAGGAATACCTTGCAACACGACCGGTAGGAACATCTGCGCTGACTTTCTCCTTCCGCGGCGATTACCAGAACGACGTGCATTCCACCGAGACGAACAACGATTACTTCGAATACACGTTTAAGGGCACGGGAATCGAATTCATTACCGCTAAAGGCCCTTCTCAAGGAAACATTGATATCTACGTGGACAATAAGTTTAAACAAACGGTGAACACTTATCACACCGACAGATTAACCGGGCAAACGGTGTACGGCATTTCCGGGTTGACCAATGGCACTCATACGATCAAGGTCGTGAAGAAATCCGGAGACTATATGCTGGTGGATCAGCTGAGATTTACTGTGCCTTCTACGATTTTAATCAACGATACGGACTCCAAAATCAAATATAAAGGGACATGGAGTCACAGCATCGGCAGAGGGTTGGGAGATTATCAGGATGACGTTCATATTACGGAGAAGAACAACGATTACTATAAGTTTAACTTTAAGGGAACGGGAGTCGAATTGATTACGGAAATGGACGCTTCACAAGGAAATATCGATATCTACGTGGACGACGAATTCAAACAAACGGTAAGCACTTATCACCCTACCAGATTGATCGGGCAAACGGTGTACCAGATCTCAGGGTTATCAAAAGGAACACATACGATTAAAGTCGTGAAAAAATCCGGAGAGTACATGCTCTTAGACTCCATAAGAGTCACAAGCTAATTTCACTATCAAGCCCTCCTAAACGATTAGGAGGGCTTGATATAACGAAGGTACATCATGGGGGCGGAAGAGATGAATACAAGGGAACAAGCAAGCAAGCACGCGATATGTTACAACCGTCCGGCACCGGACTTTTTCGAAGGAGCGCTACTTGGGAACGGTGGCTTGGGAGCGGTCGTGACTTCACGTCCCGACGCCGTTGTCATTCATTTCGGACATAACAACGTGTGGGATATTCGAATCGCCGAGAAGCATCAGGACAAGATCGGAACCTTCGAGGACTTATTCGCAAGGTTGAAGGAAATCCCCGCCGGTTATTCCTCGTTAAGCGAGGAAGCCTGGTACAGGGAATACGTAGCGATGACCAGCGAAAATTACGACTTCCCGTACCCGCGCCCGATGCCATGCGGCTCTTTGCTGCTCGGTTTCGATCGGCGGACGACGGAGGTTCTTGGACATAAGTTAAGCATCGACAGCGGATTGTGCGAAATTTTCTTCAACGCAGGGGATTCCTTCGTAACGTTGCTCGTATTCGTCGATCAGAATACGGACCGCTTGTGGGCAACGCTTCGGAACTCGGATGGTGAGACGCCGCGGGCGAATATCTTTAATCGGATAAAATTGATCCCCGACCCGAATACGCCGCCAGAGCTTCCCAAGTTCGCAGCTTCGGTAGACGTTCCGGCTAACCAGCTTGCCTTCCGTCAAGCGCTTCCTTACTCCCTGAAGGAGGAGGGAGTTGCCGGCGATACTTCCAAAGACAAGGCATTCCGGTTATCGGCTCGCGTCTCTCGCGGGATTGCCTTTCAAGGATCCGCCAATGGATTGGAAGCCAAGCTTGGCGAAGGGGCGGAATTCACCGTTAGCGTCGAGCTGAAAGAAGGCTTGGATGCGAACGTTCCCGGAGAGACTTCAATCATCGAATCTCCCGATAAAGAGTCGTTTTCCGCGGCATTCGTTCTTTCCGAGAAGAAGTGGGAGGACTATTGGTCCCGCTCGGGCGTCGCCCTGGAAGACGAATTCCTGGAACGCGTATGGTATCGGAATCTCTATTTCTTCCAATGCTCCGTGAAGCCCGATGCGACGTGCCCGGGGATATTCGCCAATTGGAGCTACGGCAGGATCGGTTCGGAATGGCATGGGGACTACCATATGAACTACAATACGCAGCAGCCTTTCTGGCTTGCGTTCTCTAGCAACCACGTGGAAAAACATCTGGCCTACGCGAACATGGTCGATCACGTTCTTCCCGTTAGCCGAAAGTGGGCGCAGGAGTATTACGGTTTGCGCGGTGCCTATTATCCGCATTCCGCTTACCCCGTCGAGATGAACATGATGCCTTACCCCGTTCCCCACTGGGGCTGGGAAGTCTGCGAAACGCCTTGGACCGTGCAGAGTCTATGGTGGCATTATCTGTACACGATGGACAAATCATTCTTAGCGGATCGCGCTTATACTCCGATAAAGGAAGCGGTTCTTTTCATGGCGGACTATATGAAGAGACCGGACGCAAGCGGGGAATCTTGGGGGGACGACCGCTATCATATTTTTCCGACGGTCGTGCCTGAGCTGTATGAGCTTACGCCGGGGTTCAAGAAAAACAGCGATTGCATCGTCGACTTGACGCTGACGAAGTTTCTGTTTCGGGCATTCGAGCAAGCTTGCGAGGTTCTAGGACATAACGAAGCCGAGACTGAGCTGCTAGCGGAAGTTCGGGATATCCTTAGCCATTTCCCCGATTATCCGACCGCGGAATCGCAGCGCGGAACCGTGTTCGTGTCCGTCCCGGGCGAAGATCCCGAAGTGGTCTACAACGTGCCTAACGGAATCTCGACCGTTTTCCCCGGGGAAGATCACGGCTTGCACTCTTCGCCGGAGCAATACCGGATCGCGGTGAATTCTTATCTGAATCACCGGAACGAGGGAGGGAACGAGCTCGTCTTCCTTAATCTCGCCGGGGCGCGGTTGGGGAAGCTCGATCTGGAACGCTTCAAGCGCCAAATCGACTATTGCCTGCTTCCGAACGGAACGTGCACGGACAAATTGCTGGAATCCGGGGGGAGATATTCGGATACGACCCCGTTCGATTATATGGGCCCGATGGGCATATGGTTCGAGAACTTTGCTTTGCCGGCGGTGGTCAACGAGTGCTTAATGCAAAGCTACAACGGAATCATTCGCTTCTTCCCTAACTGGCCCATGGACAAGCGCGCGGAATTCAGCACGCTCCGGGCCGTTGGAGGATTCCTCGTGAGCGCGACAGCAGATGAGGGAATCGTCCAGGGGATTGAAATCTACAGCGAGGCCGGTTCGCCGCTTCGGGTATACAACCCGTGGGACAAGGCAAGATGCATCCGGAGCCGAGGGGAGAAGACGTTGACAGGGGACGTATTGGTTATGGAGACGGAGATAGGAGAGAAGATCCGGCTGATACCCTCATAGGAGTTGAATGATGTGAAATTGCGATTAAGCAAGCTTCGCATGGGCTTATTAATGTTTATCTTAGCGGTCGCGCAAATAGGTTTTGTCGTTCCGAATGCGCCCGTGGCGC
Organism: Cohnella luojiensis; assembly: GCF_004564235.1. Classification (GTDB taxonomy): domain Bacteria; phylum Bacillota; class Bacilli; order Paenibacillales; family Paenibacillaceae; genus Cohnella; species Cohnella luojiensis. The sequence goes on along the minus strand of NZ_SOMN01000012.1, from coordinate 27,856 downwards.
AAGCGGCGGACAACGGGTTGGCGCTAAAACCGTTAATGGGCTGGAGCAGCTTCAGCATGCAAGTGTACACGGGCAATAATCAAATCATATCCGCAGCCCAGATTAAAGCGCAGTCGGATGCCATGCACGCTACTTTGCAGTCACATGGATACGAATACATCAATATCGATGCCGGATGGAACGGAAGCATGGATGGATATGGCCGCCCTATCCCCAGCACGACGTTATATCCCGACGGTTTTCAGGACGTGATCGACTACGTGCACGCCAACGGTCAGAAAATCGGGATATACGGTATCCCCGGAATGTCGCCGCAAGCTTACGATAACGATTTGCCGATCTACGGCGCTCCGGGCTGCTCGATGCAGGATATCGCGGCCCAGCCTTTGAGGACGGCCGATTATTGGAACCTCGGCTACAAGATAGACTTCTCCGAGCCGTGCGCGCAAAGCTATATCGACTCCATCGCGGACCTGTACGGGGAATGGGGAATCGACTTCCTGAAATTCGACAGCGTTACGCCGGGCTCCGGGCACAACGATACGTCCATCGATGCGCGGGACGACGTCAAGGCTTGGGCCGAAGCGCTGGCTCCGCACGGAATATGGCTTGAGCTTTCCTGGGCGCTAGACATCAATTACGTCGACTACTGGAAGGAGTACGCCAACGGTTGGCGCGTCGATTGGGACATCGAGTGCTATTGCGGTACCGGCGGCTTGACGACGTGGGCGAATATCGCGCGCACCTTCCCGAAGGCGGAGGAATGGTGGAGGCACGGCAGTCCGGGAGGCTGGAACGACTTCGATTCCCTGAACGTCGGCAACGGCTCCATGGACGGAATCACCCAGGACGAGCGCCGGACGGCAATGACGTTATGGGCGATGTCGTCTGCTCAACTCTACACGGGAAACGACTTGACCAATTTGGACAGTTTCGGAATCGGCTTGCTCACCAATGACGAGGTCATCGCCGTCAACCAAGCGGGACGGCCGGCGCATCCCGTGTCCACGGCGAACAACCAGCAGGTTTGGTATGCCAATAACGGAGACGGAAGCTACACGGTCGGACTAATCAATCTAGAGAGCTCAGCCGCAACGGTGACAGTGAATTGGAGCGATATCGGGCTCAGCGGAGCGGCTTCCGTCAGGGATCTATGGAGCCATACCGATATTGGCACCTTCAATACGGGATATAGCTCGGTAAACTTGGCGCCTCACGCGTCGAGATTGCTTAGAGTCGTATCCCAAGGCGGCTCCAACGCGGTGAACGACGACGATACGGGAATCAAGTATACCGGCGATTGGCAACGAAGCTACAACCGGGGGCTAGGAGATTTCCAGAACGACGTTCATTACACCGAGACGAACAACGATTTTTTTGAATACACCTTTAATGGCACCGGTATCGACTTGATCACGGAGAAGGATTCCTCCCAAGGCAACATCGACATCTACGTGGACGGCGTTTTCAAGCAAACGGTGAACACTTATAACGCGACACGGCTAGCGCAACAGAAGGTGTACGGCATATCCGGCTTGTCCAACGGACCCCATACGATTAAAGCCGTTAAGAAGTCCGGTACCTTCATGTTGCTCGACAAGCTAAGCTTCAGCGTGGCTTCGCCGATCCAAGTAAACGACGCCGACGCGGGAATCACTTATAGCGGTACATGGTCGCATAGCACGGCTAGAGGATTCGGAGACTTTAAGGACGACGTGCATTACACGATGAACAATAACGACTATTTCCAATACTCGTTCACGGGCACCGGAATCGAGCTGATTACGGAGAAGGATTCTTCGCAGGGCAATATCGACATCTACGTGGACAACGTGTTCAAGGAAACGGTAAACACGTACAACGAGAGCCGGTTGGCCCAGCAAACCGTGTACAAGATATCGGGCTTGACGCCGGGCTCCCATACGATCAAGGCCGTTAAGAAGTCCGGAACCTTCATGCTGCTCGATAAACTGAGCTTCGTCGGAACAAAGGTTCAGTACAACAATACGGACCCTGGCATTTCTTATACGGGCGCTTGGTCGCTTAACGGCAACAGGGGTTTCGGAGACTATAACAACGACGTGCATTTTACCCAAACGAACAACGATTATTTCCAATTTACGTTTACCGGCACGGGTATCGAATTGATCACGGAGAAAGAATCCGACCAGGGTGACATCGATATCTACGTGGACAACGTGTTCAAGCAGACGGTCAGCACTTACAATGCGACGAGATTATCGAATCAAGTCGTATATAGCATTAACGGATTGGCCAGCGGCTCCCATACCATTAAGGGCGTCAAGAAAACGGGAACTTACATGCTGTTGGATTCGCTGAGAGTTACGCCGTAACGTTATCGAACCCTCCCGTTCCGCCGGGAGGGTTTGTTCCCAACAAAATTACGCGGAAGGGGATATTATCATGTCTAATCAAAGCAATCAATTCCGGGGAGGGTTACCTCGCCTTAAAAATAAGCTCAACGGGCAAGATCGGATCGTCGTCGCTTTTCTGGGAGGTTCGATCACGGAAGGAGCCGGAGCGTCGGACCCGGATGCGACCAGTTGGCGGGCCTTGATTGGCCAGTACCTACGGGAACGGTATTCACAAGAACGGGTAACATTCATCAATGCGGGAGTCGGCGGCACGACCTCCACGTTCGGTGCCCACAGGCTGCGTGAACATGTACTCTCCCACGGGGAGATCGATCTGCTGTTCGTAGAATTCAGCGTGAACGACGGCGAGGACCGGGAAGAATCCATCCGGGGCATGGAAGGAATCGTCCGTCAGTGCAGGAGCGAATCTCCTCGCACGGATATCGTATTCGTCTACACCGCCGCGGATAAAAATCTCGTGGAAGGCGTTCCTTTCAACATAGCGGTCCATGAGGAGGTCGCCGCCCGATACGATATCCCTTCGGTCAACTTCGCCTCAAGGATCCGCTTGCTTGCGGAATCAGGTCAAACGAGATGGGAGGAGCTCGCCAACGACCGGGTTCACCCTAACGATGCGGGATATGCGATATATGCATCTTATATGCGGGAATTTCTGGAGCTTGCATTAGGCGAAACGTCCGAGCGCAATATCGGCGAAGACGCTGGAGATTTGCCTTCCCCATTAGTAGAAGGGAATTACGAATTTGCTTCCATGAAGGACTTACAGTTCGCGGATGTTTTGGATGGCTTTTCTGTTAAGGGCGATGCACCGGGACCATTGATGAACTGGCGCTATAGGATCGTCCATTTGCATGCGGAAGAGCCCGGCGCGTCGCTGTCTTTCTCCGTTTCCGGAAGGGGAGCGGGAATATTGCTGCTGCACGGTCCCGATAGCGGAATATTCGAATATTCGCTAGACGGCGTTGAATACCATGAAGTCAACTTGTTCGACGAATGGTGCTTGATGGCCTATCGTCCTATTATCGCGATGTTTCCAAATCTGCCTGAACGGGAAAACGCTCGGATCACGATACGTCATACGGCAAGGAAGGACATTCGCAGCAAAGGGACGGACATTCGCATTTTGAGATTCTTGAATTATTAGACATCGTGTCTTCATATTACAGAATCAAGCCGAGAAAGCCCTTGCCTTCAGGCATGGGATGAATCGGCTTAGGACAAGGGCTGTCTTTAGACAGCTTAATTGTCCTACACATCTCTACTGTTATCGCTTGAGTCAGCGGACATCAAAGTCATTGTGAAGACTTTTTATACGAACATTTGTTTGGTATAATATCCGTGAAGGAGGTGATCAGTTGCAAACCATAACCGTTCAGATTCGAATATTTCCTGACAATCCCACATTGTTACGCGAACATGGTAACGCATATATCGAAGCGACGAACCGACTCACCATGCAAGCAGAAAGAGCAGGAATATTCCCCCATCTAACATCTAAAGACATTGAAGCGAAGTTGCCTTCAGCGGTACGGAATCAAATCATTCGCGATGCAAGAAGCATACATAAGAAGACGAATAAACAAGGGAAACGTCCGATATTAAAACGTAGAGCCTACTACGTGAACAATCAAAATTATTCGTTTAACGGCAACGTAGTCTCATTTCCAGTCATGATTGATGGGAAAGTACAGCGTCTTAGGGTCGCATCCCGTTTGACCGAACGAGAGTATAACATTCTGTCAAGCGGAAAACTTGGACTCATGAAGGTTCATGGAGAAATCGGGCAAATGGTACGTTCAAATTTCTGTTGAAAAACAATTCGGACAAACGACTGGCGATACAACAATGGGTATTGATCTTGGATTGAAAGTGCCGGCAGTCGTTGTCACATCCACAGGCAAAACAAAGTTTGTCGGCAACGGCAGACAAAATAAGTACATCCGCCGCAAGTACAGTTCGTGTCGAAGGAAGTTGGGTAAACTCAAGAAGCTGTCAGCCATCCGCAAGCAACAAAACAAGGAACACCGCTACATGAAAGACCAAAACCATAAAATCAGCCGACAGATTGTGAACATGGCGATTGATGCACAAGTATCGGTCATCAAGATCGAGAAATTAACAAACATTCGCCAGACGACAAGAACAAGTCGTAAAAACGCCAAAAACCTGCACAACTGGTCGTTCTATCAATTGCAAATGTTTATCGCATACAAAGCAGCATTAGCAGGTATTCGGGTAGTAGAGGTGAATCCTGCCTATACCTCACAAACTTGCCCCATTTGTGCGAAGCGAAACAAGGCAATTGACAGAACATAAAGGTGTTCATGCGGGTTTCACGCACACCGTGATCGGGTTGGCGCAATCAATATCGTGCGACAACCTATGGCAGATGGTAAAAGTCTGTCAGCCTAAGATGCTATACGCACTGTCTTAGGATTGGCTGATGGCACAGCCTCAAACTTAGCAGTTGTCCAAACTGGAAACAGACTGCGGACGTACCATCTAGCTAAGAATCCCACGGCTTTAGCCGTGTGGAGTGTCAAACTTGACTATGCTCGGCTGCTCATCTATATCATAAAGTGTAGGTAAAACACGCAGTCTATTTATTTCGAATCGAAAGGAATGTTATTTCATGCCGTTAGTTGATATGCCTCTAGAGAAGTTGAAAGAGTATCAGGGAATTAATCCGCGACCCGCCGATTTCGATGCTTACTGGGATCGGGCGATTGCCGAAATGCGCGCGGTGGATCCGCAGGTCGAGATGGTGCGAAGCTCATTCCAGACGCCGCAAGCCGATTGTTTCGACCTATACTTTACCGGAGTTCGCGGGGCTCGCATTCATGCGAAATACGTTCGTCCGAAGAACGTGTCCGAACCTCATCCGGCCGTCGTATTATTCCATGGTTACACGGGCAGTGCCGGTGATTGGAGCGACAAGCTGGCTTACGCATCTTTGGGTTTCTCGGTGCTTGCAATGGATTGTCGCGGTCAGGGGGGCACTTCCGAGGACGTCGGCGGAGTGAAGGGAAATACGCATCATGGCCATATTATCCGCGGACTCGACGACCAACCGGACAACCTGCTTTTCCGCCATATCTACTTAGATACCGCGCAATTGGCCGGTATTGCGCTTGGTTTGCCCGAAGTCGATCCGGAACGCGTCTATGCGGCCGGAGGTTCGCAGGGCGGCGCACTTACGATCGCTTGCGCGGCACTCGAGCCTAGAGTGAAGAAGCTTGCCCCGGTATACCCGTTCCTCTGCGATTACAAACGGACTTGGCAGATGGACCTAGCAAAGGATGCTTACCAAGAGCTGCGTACATATTTCCGTCATTTCGACCCGCTGCACGAACGCGAGGACGAAATTTTCGAGAAGCTCGGCTACATAGATCTGCAATACCTCGCGAACCGGATTCGCGGCGATGTCTTGATGTTCGTCGGCCTCATGGATACGATTTGCCCGCCTTCCACGCAATTCGCGGCTTACAACAAGATTACCGCTCCGAAGCAGCTTGCGATTTATCCGGACTTCGGACATGAGGGACTGCCGGGATCAGGAGATCGCACTATTCAGTTTTTCCTGAATTCTTAATGATATTAATCCATAAGGATTATCATTCTTCCAGTAAAGTAGGCTTATTTAGATGGCAAATACGGAACAAAAACTCTATCGTTTCAGCGAAGCTCCCTTGTGGGAGCTTCAGCGTTCTTATTATGAGGAGCAGGGAATCAGGGCATGGCAAAGTGAAGAAGTCCCTCAGTATATTACCAGTAATCCCATTATGGCCGTCGCTTATGCGGAAATGATCTTTGGATTTCTTCAAGATAGAGCACGTGCAGGCTTCACCGCTGAAGCCGTAACGATTGTCGAGCTTGGAGCGGGTTCGGGCCGATTGGCGTTTCTGGTTCTTAAGGAGCTATGCGAGCTCAGGGATTATTCGGGGCTACCGCTCCCTCCTTTTCGTTATGTCATGACTGACTTAGCCGTCAAAAATATTGCTTATTGGCAACGACACGCCGGCTTGTTCCCTTATGTTCAGCAGGGGATTCTGGATTTCAGCCCATTCGATGCCGTTAAGGATACGGAACTAAACTTGACGCAATCCGGCGAAAGAATTCGACCGGGAGACTTAGTGCAGCCTCTGCTCGTTATCGCGAATTATTTTTTCGACAGCATCCCTCAAGAACTCATTTACGTGGAAGAAAACAAGGTCTACGAGTGCAAGGTCGCTCTCCAGTATCCGGACGAAGCCGCGGATCTTAGCGTATCCGAACGACTTGGGAAAGTGACGCTAGAGTATCACTATCGCCGGGCAGCCGAATTCGAACAGGAATCGTACCCGTACCGCGACTTGATTGAGCTATATTTACGAAAGCTGGAGGATTCCCATATTCTCTTGCCCGCCATTGGGATAAGCTGTTTAGAACGGCTTGGAGCGCTGTCGCGGCAAGGGTTTCTTCTGCTAACGGCCGATAAAGGCGACCATCGCTTGGAGAACTGGGAATTCGCGGAGCCGCCAAGGCTAATCCACCACGGAAGCTTCTCTTTAACCGCGAATTATCATGCGATTCAAGCCTTTTTCGAGGGGAAAGGCGCCCTGTCTTACTTCACTGCGCATCATCATAACAACTTGAACGTAGGCTGCATTCTTATGCTTCAAGACCCGGCAAGCTATGCCCATACTCGCCTGGCTTATCGTCGGTTCGTGGACTGCTTTGGACCGGATGATTTTTTCAGCATGAAACAATGGTTCGACGGACAGCTGGAGCAAATGGAGTTGCATCAAATTCTGGCCATCTGGCGATTGGGCGGCTACGACGCGGAGTGGCTTCTTCAAAGCGTTAAGCGCATTTCGGCGCTCCTCCCAACAAGCAACGATGCCGAAATGGATGATATTCGCAGCGGGATTCACTTGATGTGGCAATCCTATTACTCCATGGAAGAAAAGCATGATTTGGCTTTAGAGTGCGGGCTGTTATTGTATCAAATGGATTCGTTCGCGGATGCGTTGATATTCTTTGAACGTTCTCCGAGTCTTCAGGCAGCCGAGGTTGATTCCGATGTTCTGTACAGCCTGGCGGTTTGTTCCTACGAGGTTGGGAGTGAAGAAGTTAGTTACGTGAGGAGAGTATTAGCCATGGAGCCCGAGCACGAAGGAGCATTGGCTCTGCTGGCGCTTCTTGAAGGGGAATAGGGGCTGCCCAAAAGTGCCCCCGACCACCAAATACCCGCGCCAGGAACGCTTATTTCACCGAAAGTGCCCCCGATCAACCAAATACCCGCGCCAGGAACGCTTATCCCGCCCCGCGCCGCGAACAAACCCTGGCCCCAATTCCCGCGCGTATACAAGCTGGATTATTGCCAAGAGGAAGCTAAAGCATGCTTTTAGACCGCTGACAGCGGCTTAGAGCACAGATTGACTTCGATTCCTCTCATTTAGACCGCTGACAGCGGCTTAGAGCACAGATTGACTCCGATTTCTCTCATTTAGACCGCTGACAGCGGCTTAGAGCACAGATTGACTCCGATTTATCTCATTTAGACCGCTGACAGCGGCTTAGAGCACAGATTGACTTCGATTCCTCTCATTTAGACCGCTGACAGCGGCTTAGAGCTCGGTGCTTTCGCTTGTCCATAACTTGCTTAAGAAAGCGGTAATAGACTAAAAATGCAAAACGGTTGAGCAGGAATTAACCATCTGCCCAACCATTTCTTAAAATTTCAAAATCCTTTTTGAAACAAGACTGTCACTCAAGATTTGTAATTAGCTTATGGGATAGCCCCTTCTAGTTGAATTTTATGAACGAATTCTCATTTTTTTCTAATAAAGAGACTGAAATCCTTCTCTGGCCTGTTTTTGGTTTCTTCGTGGGATAATTTAGGAAGCCGAAGATCTGGTACATTGGTTACAGGCAGCCTAGACAACCTAACGATATGGAGGACTATACAAATGCAAAACAAATTTTCGTTCGTACGTAAAATCATGACCGTCACTTTAGGTGCAACCATACTTATGTCGGCTTTTAGCGTGGGACAAGCTTCCTTTATTCCGACGGCAGCGGCCGCAGTGTCCAAAGCAGATAGAGTCGTCAGTCTAGCCCTAAGCTACAAAGGACGTATCACCTATGATTTCGGTACCCGGAACCCGTCCCGCTTGATCTTCGACTGCTCTTCCTTTACGGAATTCATTTTCGCCAAAGTCGGCGTGGATTTGAAGTGGGGAACGAAATATCAGAAATACGCAGGTCACTACGTTAGCAAGAGCAACCTTCGCAAAGGCGACCTCGTGTTCTTCGACACTATCGGACGCAATAACAGAGCTATTAATCATGTCGGCATTTACATGGGGAGCGGGAAATTCATCCACGATACGCCTTCCGTCGACGGCCTTGCCATTAGCAATCTAAGCACCGGCTTTTGGTCTACTCATTATGTGACGGGTCGACGGGTTTTATAAATCTATCCTCTCGCATTGGCCGCCAGCTTCGGCTTGGCGGCTTTTTCATAAGAATGCATTGAAAAAGGCAGAACCGGGTTCCTTCCCGGTTCTGCCTTTTACGGTGGTTAACGGACAACGATAACTTACTTGATCTCTTCCAGCAGCACGTCCAGATTGTTGAAAGTCTCGGTAATCCCTTGAAGCATACCCATATCCAGTACGGTCTTGAGAGCTTCGGCGGATGCGTACCGACCATGGTTAAGCAGCTTTGTTTTGCCGTCCATTTCGAAGAAAGTCATGGTTACGATCGTCTGCGGCATTCCTTCATTGATATTGCCTTCCGCATCGGAGAACGAATCGACATAGACGATCCGCTCGGGCTCCAAGATTTCCTTGTACTCGGCTTTGCCCCAAGACTCGTAGCCGAAATATTCCTGTTTCTCATCTTCGCATTTCATGCAGTAATGCCATTCCCCGCCCGGGCGGAAATCGATGTTACAGACAGGTAACGTCCAGCCCTTCGGACCCCACCATCGCTTTAGATGTTCAGCTTGCGAGAATGCCTTGAATACAAGCTCGCGAGGGGCATTGAAAATTCGCTCTAGGTAAAGATCCCGTTCTTCTACCCTCGAAATAATTTGGTTTGCGGCGTTCGGGGTTGTCATTATAATAATTCCTCCTCGATAAGAATCCATTCTTGATCATTTCATGTGTTTAATATACTTTAACAGGAATATTCCTGTCAACGTATATTCGAAAAGATTCTCATTTTATTTGGAGGCGACCGACATCTAGCCAAATATGACGGAGACGTAAACGATAGCTCATGAAACAGCAAACGGAATCTTTGCGATCGGAGTCGGAGTCGACTAAGACAAGGATGCGCCCGTCATTGATGTAGCTGTCATATTGCTTGACTTCGATTTCCGGAATGCCGAGTCCGATCAAAGCTCCGACTAGCCCGCCCGCTCCGCGCCAACGGTGATTGGGCCTGCCGCTAGAATAGGGACAATGCCCGGGATCTCAAGCAATCCTATTCCCGCCAGCAACCCCGTGACTCCGCCGACTACTCCGCCCGTAGCCGCTCCGGAAGCGGCTCCCTCATGTGCTTTTTTGTTCCCTATTAATCGTACTTACCCTCTATAAGCAAATTTTAAGCGGAAGGACTAGCCGTGATTTTTTAACGTTTTTTCAATATAATGATAGTTTAATAGATGAATCGTAAAGAGGTAGCACCCGAATGGAGAGAAAAACGAAAGTTAAGCTTGGCATAGCGGGCATGTTGGTCGTAGTGTTGGGAGTACTCGTCATAACGATTGCATTCCTAGCAGGAAATAGTGGCGTTGCTTCTCGAGACGATGAGATGAACATGCCTAAAGAATATGATTACGCAACGGCTGTTGCCTCCAATGGCATGGAGCTCCACTACTTACGCACCCGCCCTTCAAACGTGAAACTGGAGGCCGTGCACAATAACGTCACTGCGGCGCCTTTCTATGGCATCAACGGAGGTTTCTTCTATCAGATGGCTCTGCTCAGCATTGCCGTGGTGAATGATGTTCCCGTGAACGATGAACAGGAACAATACGGAATCGGTATGGCGAATGCCAAATATGCGCGGGGAACGCTTGTATGGGATGGAAGCCAGGATCGGTTAAGCGTGCAAGTGGTTCGACAGGCGAGCGAGCTCGTCGTCACGGATCGTTCGCGCTTCTGGGCGCAAGGCGGCATAAGCATGAGTCTCGACAGAAATGACCTGTGGCTGAATTAGATAGAGGCCGAGCATGCTCCATTGCCAATCGACTACTGCCTGCGTTCGGCCGTCGTGTACGATACCGATGGAAATTTGTATTTAATCGTGAGTACGACGAAGGGGTTCCTTGCGGATTTCCGCGAAGCCATCTTGGAGAAAATAGGGAACGGTTTGCTTAAGAACGGGATATTCCTGGACGGGGACGGTTCGTCGCAACTCCGCAGCCGTGAGGCCAAGCTGAGAGGAGACGGCCGTCCGGTCGTTCAGATGATGAGGTTAGCGAAATAATTATTCAGTGGATTCCCTGATAAGGGGCTAGCTTTCATTCGGTGAGTTAGTTAAAATATTGTTAGATAGTTATAATGAAACTCGGTTTCATTGAGTGAAACTAAAGGGCGAAGGGCAGGCATTCTATGAGAAAAAGCAAGCTTTACGATAAGCTCGTAACTTTCGCTAGATCCTATCATCCGATTGTCCATTCCTTGTTGCTAGGAACGATTCTAGCACGGCTTGCTTCTTCCATGAGCTTGCCTTTTCTCGCCATCTATCTGTTGAAGCATACGGATGTTAGTACGGTCATGATCGGCTTGATTATCGGTGCGGGTTCCTTGGCCGGGACGGCGGGAGGCTTTATCGGGGGAGCATTGTCCGATTTATTCGGTAGAAGGAAGATCCTACTGGGAGCTTTGTTCGGCTGGGGCGTCGTATTTATCGGTTTTGCGATGGCGGATAATGTCGTGATATTTTTCTTGCTAAGCTTATTGAATGGGCTTTGCCGCTCCTTCTATGAGCCTGTTTCCCAAGCGCTGATGGCTGACCTAACCGAGAAAGAGAACAGGTTCAAGGTATTCTCGTTAAGATATTTGGCGATTAATATCGGAGTGGCGGTAGGTCCCTTGCTCGGCGCTTTATTCGCGGCATTGGACAGCACGCTTCCATTTTTCATAACCGGCTTCATCTATTTCGTGTATGCTATTTCATTGTATTTGCTACTGAACAAATTCGGTATCAAGGAAATCGAGGGAGAAAACAAAACGAATCATACCTTCTTATCCGTATGGAACGTAGTGAGAAACGACATCGTGCTCCGGTATTATCTCTTGGGAGGTATCGTGACCGCGATTGGATATTCCCAGATGACGGTAACGTTATCCCAGTACGTCGGGAGCAAGTTCGCGGATGGAGTCGCATTATTCGCCGTCATGATGAGCGTGAACGCGATCACGGTAGTCGCTTTGCAAGTTCCTTTCACCAAATGGGCGGACAAATACTCTCCATTAACCGTGTTAACGGTCGGCGTCGCCTTCTATGCGTTAGGGAACGCAGGGTTCGGCTTATCGAACGGTTGGCTGACGTTTATCCTCTCCATGATCGTGTTTACTTTCGGAGAAATGCTGACTTATCCCGCAGGCAACCTGCTCACGGACCGAATAGCTCCGGAGGGGATGCGGGGGGCGTATTACGGGGCGCAATCCTTCGGTAACCTCGGACACTTCCTTGGTCCATGGGTCGGGGGAATACTGCTCAGCCATTACAACGGGACCGTGCTCTTTCTTGTCATGGCCGTCGTAGCGGTAAGTGCCATCGTATTCTATAAAGCGGGCGAATCCGTTCGTATATCTGCCGCGAAGCCAGGCTAATTGACGCGTGCGACTTTCACTGATATTGCCGCTGACCAACCTAATACCCGCGCCAGGAACGGCTATTTCGCCGAAAGTACCACCGACTAACTAAATACCCGCGCCAGGAACGGCTATTTCGCCAAGAGTGCCGCCGACTAACCAAATACCCGCGCCAGGAACGGCTATTTCGCGGAAAGTACCGCCAACCAACCAAATACCCGCGCCAGGAACGGCTATTTCGCCGAAAGTGCCACCGACCAACCAAATACCCGCGCCAGGAACGGCTATTTCGCCGAAAGTACCGCCGACTAACTAAATACCCGCGCCAGAACGGCTATTTCGCCGAAAGTGCCGCAGACGGCTGCAACGGCACGGAATGCCGTTACGGGGAGTCGCGGTCGGGTGTTTGGTCGTGCATAACGGCACGGAATGCCGTTAAGGGAGTCGCGGCCGGGTTTTTGGTCGAGCGTAACGGCACGGAATGCCGTTAAGGGAGTCGCGGCCGGGTTTTTGGTCGAGCGTAACGGCACGGAATGCCGTTAAGGGAGTCGCGGTCGGGTGTTTGGTCGAGCATAACGGCACGGAATGCCGTTATGGGTATCGCGATCGGGTGTTTGGTCGTACATAACGGCACGGAATGCCGTTACGGAAGTCGCGGTCGGGTGTTTGGTCGTGCATAACGGCACGGAATACCGTTACAGGAGTCGCGGCCAGGTGTTTGGCCGTGCGTAACGGCTATCACAATAAATCCATAACGCGCAAAAAGGTTGAGAAGGGGGTTCAATCCCCTCTCAACCCTTTTTGTCGTATTGCGACCGAATCGTTATGCTTTGGAAGAGGAGAGCAGTCGCGACTTATTCCACACCGCGAAAACGGCGCAAGCCGCATACAAGACCGCGGAAACGTTCAATGCGTATTGAACGCCCGCGTAATCGGTCAGCCCGGCCATCAGGATGGCGGAAATGCCGAAGGTGGCGAACCCAAGCGTGCCCTTGGCCGAGAAGACCTGAGGCAGTTGATGGGTGGGTATCGCCTTCTGGAACAAGGTGCGTTGGGCGATGTCGCGAAGTTGGAAAGCCGGCCCCATCAGGAAATTCAGAATCAGCGCGACAACTGGAATGGGTATCCATGCGAAGCTGAACGTAAGCGCGCAGAAAATAATCGAGCCGAACATGATCGTGTGGCCGAGCCAGCGGTTGACGAGACGGGACAATAAGATGCCGCACAGCCCTCCGACCAGCGCGCCGACCAAGTAACTGGCGTTAATGAATCCCCACCAATCCTCGCCGCGGTGAAGGACTTCTTTCACGTATACGAGCATGACGCCTCCCACGAAAATTCCGCCCGCCAGTCCTTCCAAGATCTCCAACGCGGAGATGATTTTCAGCACCGGGGTTTGCCACAGGATGACCCAACCTTCCCGAAGCTTATGCCAATTAGATAGGTCTGCCTTGACCGTGGAAGAATCTTGATCCTGCTGTACCTTGTCATTGATTCCGACCATCGCCAAGGCCGACAGCGTGAATAAAGCAGCAGTGACCCATAGGACAGGCATTCCCCCGATCCATACGAAAGCGGCGGCTCCCAGAGACCATCCTGCTAACCGGACGCCTTGATCTACCGTAGCGAGAAGGCCGTTCGCTTGCACTAGCCGTTCCTTGGTGACGAGTTTTGGTACGATGGCGTTCTTGGCCGGCAATATCCACGCTTCAAGCCAGGATATCAGCACGACGAAAACGAGCATCGTAAAGGGACGAAAGGACTGATCGAAGATGTAGAGGCAAGCAAGCAATAAGAACAATAAACCGGCCTGACCGAATTGGGAATAGACAAGCAGGGAACGAAGCGGTAAGCGATCCAAGACGAGCGGCGCTACCAGTCCGCTAAATAGATTGGAGAAGCAACGCAGGAAAGCGACCATCGCCGCATAAGTGGCCGAACCGGTTGCTTCGTATAAAAGAGTAATAATAGCAACGACGTATAAAACGTCGCCGAGGCTGGCGAACGATTGGCCAACCCAAAGAAACCTGAAACCTTGTTTGCTCATGGCAAAATAACCCCTTGATATCATGAAGTTTGAAAAACGCAATCACAACTAATTCGAAGGTGGGTTATCTTTCAAGTTTACAAGGGACGGCCTCTTTTCGTCGGTAAGTTAGGTTGCTTCCGATGGCATGCGCGCTAGAGATAGCGGGCCACGATCCTCTTAATTCGATCAAGTCCGTCCCACATATCTCCGGGTCCGTCATAGATAAGAACGAACGCGCCGTTATAGTCGGTTGCCTTCACGGCTTCGAGGCAGCGCACGAATTCGTCCTCGTCCGGATAGCCGGAATCGTCGTAAGCGGCTTTGGCATGGACGGAGACGCTATGCGGCGTGGTCATGGCGATCTCTTCGTATTTGGCTTGCCCTCGGAAATTGCCGAAGTCCGTTATCATGGAGATAGCCTCTCCTGCCCAATTCAGCAGCTTCAAGCAGCTTTCTCCCGTTGAGGTCAATTCCTTGAAATTCTCGGTAATGACGCGAACATCGCGGGAATCGGCATATTGCGCCAGCTCCGATAATGCGGCAGCGGATTGCCTAATAGCGGATTCGTCCGAATGTCGCGCTTCCCCAGCAATCAGCCGGATTTGCTTGGCTCCGCATTGGGAGGCAACGTCAATCCATTCGCGTATGAACCCCATATCCGCTGTTCTTCGAGCCTCGTCGGTCGTAGTTATATCGCCGTAATCTAGAAGCAAAGTGTCGAATGAAATTCCGGCTTCCGAAAAAGACACGCGCAGTTTATCGAGATAAGCGGCTTCTGTGGAGGGGAAATGGAAGTGGCACACTTCAATAGCCTGATATCCTCGATTCGCGGCCTCTAATGGCAATTCAAGAAGCGTATGTACTTCCGGTTGATCTTGCATAACCGTTTGATGACTGACGGCTTCGGCATTCCATGTCGTCAAACGCAGTGGTCCGAGAAGACGATGTAAGCTCCAAGTACTTACGGATAAATAGGACATGGTTATTCGACCTGCCTTTGCATGTATTCAATATCAATCTGCGGATATTCCAGCTTAAGCTTGCCCAAAGCGGAGACGATGATTTTGAGGACAAGATAGTCGCGGAACCAGCGGTTGTTGGAGGGCACGATATGCCAGGGATTCGTCTTCGTCGCGGTCGCTTTGAAGGCATTCTCGTAAGCTTTCATATAGGAATCCCAGTAGCGCCGCTCCTCCAGATCGTTCGGATCGAACTTCCACAGCTTCTCGGGATTCTCCATGCGCTCGTTGATTTTCTGCAGTTGAAACTCCGGGGAGATATGGAGGAATATTTTGATCAAAACGATGCCGTTGTCCGCGAGCATTTTCTCGAAGTGCTGAATGTGCTTGAGGCGGGAATTTGCCGTTTTCTTGTCGATCAGCTCATGAACCCGGGTAATTAATACTTCTTCATAATAAGAACGGTTAAAGGAGGTGATGTGGCCTTTGGCCGGAGCAACCCTATGAGCGCGCCATAGAAAATCGTGTGCGGCTTCGTCGCCGGTCGGCTTCTTGAAGCTTTCAGCACGAAAGCCTTGAGGGTTGAGACCGGACAGCACTTTTTTCACGACGCCGTCCTTGCCGCTGCAATCCATGCCTTGAAACAAAACCAGAACGCCGTTGGTCTTCGAAGCATACAATCTCTCCTGGATGTCCTGAAGCTGCTCCTTCATTTGCGCGAAGTTCTCAGCGACATCTTCCTTCCCTGCGTATCCCGCAGTGTCATTGGGATCATAGTCTTGCAGAGAAACCTTCCGCTTCTCGTCTAGACGATAGTTCTCCAGCATGCGCATCCTCCTCTTTTACCCAAAGTAATCTAACCGCTTTCCTCTATAGTAGTCTATGTAACCAAATTTTTCTAAACAATTATAAAAGCGAGGGTCCCCGTGTCGCAACACCTTGCTGGCCGTTGCAATTGGCGGCTCTGCGGGGTGTTTTTTATTATGCCGGTATTCTTTCGGTGTAGATCAAGTTTGCATTGCCCATACTGGATTAATAAAACTTGTTAAAGAGGTCTCAGTATGGCGCAACAGATCGGAACGAATCTTCAAGAGAATCTCCGTTCGCTTAAAGAGGCAGTCGGGAACAGTAATGATATCATCTTCAGGGAGTTCAGGACCGGAGATGGCGACGGAATAAATGCAGCCATGTTGTATACGGATGGGCTCGTAGATAAGAATTCCGTACAAGATTTCATAATGGAAACGCTCTTGATAGATGTTCGGAACATAGATATGACAAAAAAAAATATTGCCGATATTCTCACAGTAGGCGACATGCAGCAGCTGAAGGATTTCGATATGCTATTTACGCGCTTGTTCTCCGGTGCTGCGATTTTGCTGCTCGACGGATATGAACAGGGCTTTTCTATCGGCATGAGCGGCATTAAAGATCGGGGCGTGACGGAGTCTTCCGGAGAAGCCGTTATCCGCGGGCCGAAGGAAGCATTCTCGGAATCGATCCTCACGAATACGGCACTAATCCGGCGGAAAATCAAAGATCCTAATCTATGGCTGGAAACAAGACAAATCGGCAGAGTGACCAAAACCGACGTATCCATCATGTACATAAACGGCATTGCAAATGACAAGATCGTGGAGGAAGTACGGAAGCGTATTGAACGCATTGACATTGACGGAATTCTGGAAAGCGGGTATATCGAGGAGCTCATTCAGGACGAAACATATAGTCCGTTTCCAACCGTGTACAACTCGGAGCGCCCCGACACGATTGCTGCCGAACTGTTGGAGGGGAAAATTGCTATCATCGTGGACGGAACCCCGCATGTTCTCATTGTTCCGGCTTTGTTCATTTCATTTATGCAATCTCCTGAGGATTATTCTCAACGTGCGGATATAAGCAGTCTCATTCGCATTCTTCGTTTTCTCGGAATCTTCATTGCCCTGCTAGGCCCGTCATTATATATCGCCATTACGACTTTTCATCAGGAAATGATACCGACTCAATTGTTGATTAGTTTGGCAGCCCAACGAGAGGGTATCCCCTTTCCTGCATTCATCGAAGCGCTAATGATGGAAATCACGTTCGAAATTTTGCGGGAAGCGGGTATCAGAATGCCAAGGGCTATAGGGCAGGCGATATCCATCGTTGGAACATTGGTAATCGGACAAGCGGCTGTCGAGGCGGGAATCGTATCCGCGTCGATGGTTATAATCGTATCCATTACTGCGATCTCCAGTTTTGTTATTCCTTCGATGAATATGACTATATCCTTTAGAATGGTTCGCTTCCTTTTAATGGGGCTTGCCGCTTCATTCGGTTTATTCGGAATCAGCGTAGGGATCGTTGCGCTTGTTCTTCACTTGTGCAGCTTGCGATCTTTCGGAGTTCCTTACATGAGTCCGTTAAGTCCCTTTATCCTGACTGACCAGAGGGATACGCTATTTCGGTTGCCCCATTGGGCAATGTATTCCCGTCCTCGATTGATCAGCCAGAAAAATGTGATTCGCGCGAAAAATCAGCCCCCGAAGCCAAAGCCGAAAAATAGCGAGAGGAAGGGGAAGGCCCGATGAAAACACGAAAGCTGGCCCTCATATTGTTATTCGTCGTCTTAGCTCTAATCGTCACCGGATGTTGGAATCGCCGGGAAATGAATGATCTTGCGATCGCGATAGCTATCGGCATCGATAAATCGGGCAAACAATTTCGATTATCCGCTCAAGTTGTGGATCCGGGAGAAGTAGCCGCGAAGAAAGGGGGCGGTACCCGCACGCCGGTGACGATGTATCAAGCTACAGGGAACACGATCTTTGAAGCGTTACGAAAAATGACAACGGTCGCTCCCAGAAAAATATATATGTCGCATGTACGGATGCTTTCGATTCAAGAAGATGTTGCTAAGGAAGGGATCGGCAAAGTGTTGGATTTCATGTCCAGGGATCATGAAGTCCGAACCGATTTTTTCATCGTCATTGCGAAGGATACAAGTGCCGCAAATACGCTCAAGATATTAACGCATTTGGAATCGATCCCCGCCAATCAAATGTTCTCCTCGCTCCAAACGTCTGAACAAGCATGGGCACCTGCAGTGACAGTTACATTAGATAAACTGATAGCCGACATTGTAAGCGAAGGCAAACATCCCGTAGTTACAGGTCTTCGAATAAGAGGGGAACAAAAAATAGGCGAAAGCAAAAGAAACGTGGAGGAGATTGCTTCTCCTGCTCAGTTACAGTATTCGGGGCTGGCTGTGTTTAACAATGACAAGCTGATCGGATGGTTAAACGAAGAACAAAGCAAAGGATATAACTATATCATCGACAAAGTGAAAAGCACGGTTGGCGTTGTCGCTTGTCCTAATGGCGGCAAAGCTTCAATAGAGGTCGTACGATCGAAAACGGAAGTCAAAGGCAAGCTCATGAACGGAAAACCCCGAATGGATGTAAATGTTCGAATAGAAGCCAATGTAGGGGAGGTGGAATGTTCAATGGATCTGACCAAGACGAAAACGATTTCCGAGTTGGAGAATAGTACGGAAAAAAGGGCTCAATCCATCATTAAAATGACAATTGAAAAGGTACAGGAAAAATACAAAGTGGATATTTTCGGATTTGGAGAAGCGATCAGTCGTTATCACCCTAAATACTGGAAAAAAGTGAAGGGAGAATGGGATCGGATATTTGTCGATCTTCCGGTTCATGTAAATGTGGATGTGAAAATTCGGCGATTAGGTACCGTGGGCAATTCATTTCTGGAAGAAATGAAGAAAAAGGAGTAATCGGCATGTGGGCAATTGCAGGAATCATTGCAGTAATTATTGCAATCATTATGTTCGAAGCCCCTTCTCTTCGGAGAAAACAGTTGCGAAAGGAATTATGGGTATTTTCCATTCTGCTTCTCATTGGGTTTGGACTAGGCGTAGCAATAAGTTTACATATGAAATTACCTCCAGCGTTGGATTGGATAATTGTAATCTACAAGCCGCTCACTGATGCTTTAATTGGGTTATTAAAGTAAAAGGAGATGAGAAAAATGCTTGAGAACGGCAAAATCGGCGTACGTCAATTAACCATACTTGTTATTCTGATCTCCATTGGAGATGCGATTTTGGTTTTGCCGTCCATTCCTGCGATTGAAGCAAAACAGGATGCGTGGATATCGGTTGTGATAGGACTAGCCATTGGATTGCCTATCGTTTATTTATTAACGATTGTAGGTAAGCTCTATCCTGGTTTGACCGTGGTTGAATACAATGAAAAGATACTAGGCACATGGCTCGGGAAAGCCATATCTCTATTTTTTTTATCCTATCTCTTTTTCTCTGCGGCGGCACATCTCAGGGAAAGCAGCGATTTTATGATTACCAACATAATGCCCGAAACACCAATAATGGCCATAAATATCTTATTTCTAGGTATTATAGTCATGGGGGCAAGATTGGGACTTGAAACTTTAACGCGTACGGCGGAAATATTATTCCCTTGGTTTATATTACTTCTTCTGATGTTCATCCTTTTTCTTATTCCTCAAGCGGATATAAAGAATATGCTGCCTGTTTTGGGGGAAGGGATTAAACCGGTAATACGCGGATCTATTGCATCTGCTGCCTTCCCCTTCGCGGAACTTGTCGTTTTTTTAATGGTCTTCCCCTATGTTAATCAAACAAACCGAATAAGAAGAAGCTTTTTATTGGGAGCGTTGCTGGGAGGAATCGTACTGATCGCGATTGTCGCTCTATCCATTCTTGTTCTAGGAGCCGATCTTGTCGCACGAAACATATATCCCAGTTTTTTCATGGCCAAAAAAATAAGCATTGGAAACTTTCTGGAAAGAGTAGAAGCGATTTTGGCAATCATATGGTTTATCTCGATCTATTTTAAGATAACCCTTTATTATTATGCATTCAATTTGGGATTAGCTCAAACGTTAAAACTCAGGGAATATCGGTTTTTAACTCTGCCTTCGGGCATGATCCTGCTTTTACTTTCGCTTATGGTTGCTCCCAATATCACCTACTACAATGAAGTTATATCAAAATACTGGCCAAATTTAGACTTTACGTATAGTATACTTTTACCTTTATTGTTGTTAGGAGTATATGCTCTGCGAAAGAAATTCAAAAGGAACATGTGATGCAAAAGCGACGAACAAAGGATGGCTCGCAAAATTGAACGACTATATCTATAAAACCGTATCTAATGAGGAAGAACGATCTTTATGCGATCTGGAGATGCGAGCTTTTTTCGGTGCCGAGCCGTATCATAACCTCTTGGAAAGTCCGATTAAGGTGGAACCTAGCCGTAGTCCTTTCATTAAGATGAGGATCACAGTGCTGCATGAAGGCGGCAGCATCGAAGAGATTGCGGAACAAGCGAAATTCATAGAGCTGGCTGGAGCGACTTTCAAGGTGATCGCGATTGACAACTATGACCCCGAAGGCGGCGCGATAATGGAGTATGAAGACAAACGCGCGGTAGAGCGGGAGATTGGCTTGCGTATTCGGGGAAAAGCGGAAATGCGCAATCCCGATAGCATATTCGGCGTAGTTCGAACGGGAGGCCGCTGGCGATTGGGAGAATGCGCGATGGGTGAGGCTATCTGGCTGAAGCATAACGATAAGCCGAGAAAATATTCCACCGCGCTAAGTACCCGGGTCGCACGGGCGGTCGTGAATATCGCGATTCCGCAAACGACGGGAATTAAAGCCATTGACCCCTGCTGCGGAATAGGCACCGTATTGGTTGAAGCCTTGTCGATGGGGATCGACATCGTCGGACGGGAAATGAATCCGCTCGCCGCGATCGGAGCAAGGGAGAATTTGGCTTATTTCGGGTACGAGGCGAAAGTGACTTTAGGAGATATGAAAGAGATTGCTGAATTTTATGATGCGGCCATTATTGATATGCCCTATAATCTTTGCTCGGTTCTTGGCCCTGAGGAAAAGCTGGAGATGCTTCGAAGCGCTAGAAATTTCGCTAGAATAGCAGTTATTGTTACTATAGAGTCGATAGATGAGATTATCGAACAAGCCGGGTTCACGATTACGGATCGCGGAACGGTGAACAAAGGGAAATTTACCCGTCACGTTCTAGTTTGCAGGCAATCCATACGGATATGTTGAAATTATGTTTGCTTTCGTCCACAATGGATGGAGAACATTACAAGACGAGGACGAGGAGAGAATTCGAAGATGAAATACAATAGCACGAGAGGGAAGGTAGCACCTATCGGCTTTATCGATATGTTTCTAATGGGACTTGGCGAGGACGGCGGCTTGATCGTTCCGGAGACGATTCCTTCCGTTACGGACGATCAACTGAAGGCATGGTCCAAGCTTTCCTACCAGGACCTCATGCTGGAGATTTTCTCCTTGTTCACGAACGGCGAAATTCCGGAGCGGGATTTAAGACAGCTCATTCAAGATAGCTACGCCGGCTTCACAAGCCCAGCTGTATTGCCTTTAACGACATTAAACGATTCCCTGCACGTGCTTGAGCTTTTCCACGGACCGACCTTTGCGTTCAAGGACGTTGCCCTGCAGTTCATGGGAAATCTGTATGCGTACGTGGCCAAGAAGCAGAACAAAGTTGTCAATATCCTGGGCGCGACTTCAGGGGATACCGGGGCGTCGGCGATTAGCAGCGTTCGGGGCAAGGAAGGCATTCAGATTTGCATCCTCCATCCTAACGGCAAAGTCAGCCTTGTTCAGGAGCTCCAAATGACGACGGTGCATGACGACAACGTGCTGAACCTTTCGGTGAACGGCAACTTCGACGATTGTCAACAGATCATCAAGGAATTGTTCGAGGACATTCCGTTCAAGACGAAGTATCATCTTCGCGCGATTAACTCCATTAACTTCGTCCGTATTCTGGCGCAATCGGTCTATTATTTCTACGCTTATTTGCAATTGCCCGAGAAAGCGAAGGCAAGCGGCGTTAACTTCAGTATACCGACGGGCAACTTCGGCAATATTTTCTCCGGATACTTGGCTAAGAAAATGGGGCTGCCGATCAAACAACTCGTGCTGGCCACGAACGAAAACAACATTCTAGAGCGGTTCGTCCGCGAAGGCGTCTACAAACCGGAAGGATTCCGCAGCACGCATAGCCCTTCCATGGATATTCAAATCGCGAGCAACTTCGAGCGGTATCTTTATTATTTCATGGGAGAGGACGCGGCCGCCGTTACATCCCGCATGGAGAAGTTCAAGTCCGAAGGACAGCTAACGTTCGCCTCCGAGGAAGTCGCGCGGATCCAGCAGGATCTGACGGCATACAGCGTCGGAAACGCGGAGTGTCTGGAGACGATCAGGACGTATCAGGATCGTTACGGCTACTTGCTGGATCCACACTCCGCATGCGGTATCGCAGCCTACGAAGGGGCGGGTAACAAGAATGACGGCGTGTTCGTTTCGCTAGCCACGGCTCATCCGGCTAAGTTCGACGAGGCGATCCGGTTGCTCGGGATCGAGCAGAAGTTCCCGGAACGAATTCAAGAGCTGTTCGACAAACCAAAGCATCAAGTCGTAGTCGATAATTCGAAGACGGAAGTCGTTGCTCAATTAGAAAGCTTCTATCGGGTGAACAAATAGATTCGGGTACAGGCAGGAGGAATTTTCATTGTTAATCGGCGCGGTTGAAGCAGGCGGAACGAAGTTTGTATGCGGTATCGGGAACGAGAAGGGCGAGGTGCTGGATCGGATCAGTTTTCCGACGGAGCAGCCGGAGAAAACGCTCGGTCAGGTCATCGCTTATTTCCGGGACAAGCAGGTGGAGGCGATCGGCGTCGGTTCGTTCGGACCGATCAACATCGATAAGGCGAGCCCTCAATACGGTTACGTCACGACGACGCCGAAGCCGGGATGGGCGAATTACCCCGTGCTTGCGGAGCTAAAGAAGGCGTTAAACGTACCGTTCGGTTGGGATACGGACGTCAATGCGGCTGCCCTAGGGGAAGCGACATGGGGAGCGGCGAAAGGCTTGGATAGCTGCCTCTACTATACGTTCGGAACGGGAGTGGGCGTCGGCGTATTTGCCGAAGGCAACATGGTGCATGGACTCGTGCATCCAGAGGGCGGGCATGTCCTGACCCGGCGTCATCCGAACGATACTTATGCGGGCAAATGCCCTTTCCATGGAGATTGCTTAGAGGGAATGGCAGCTGGACCGGGGATCGAAGAACGGTGGGGCGTTAAAGCGAGCGAGCTGCCCGTGGATCACCCGGCTTGGGAGATGGAAGCCTTCTACATCGGACAAGCACTTGCCAGCGCGATTCTGTTGCTATCGCCGAAGAAAATCATTCTCGGAGGCGGAGTCATGCATCAACTGCAGCTGTTCCCGCTTATTCGCGAGCAAGTAAGAAGCAACCTGAAAGGCTACTTGGTCTCGGCGGCACTAGAGGCTGGCGGGATCGACGAGTACATCGTTCCGCCCGGTCTTGGAGACAACGCCGGATTAAGCGGCTCGATCGCGCTTGGTCTTAGGGCTTATCAAGAATCGCAATCATAAGTTTACTAGGGGAGACCTTCATTCGGAGGTCTCTTTTTTGCATGAGACTAGCGCGAGGCGGACTGTGGTTCCGTTATCTGTTAAGATTTGCGTCGAATTCGCGTAATGTGGACAGGGGTTCCGTTATTCGTCCAAAATGGTGCCAAGTAACCCGATTTTACCTAAAATAACGGAACCATGGTCCAGAAGCGGCGCTGATTGCGAGGTTTTCGACAAAATAATGGATCTCCTGTCTGCTCACAAACATTAACACCCCAGCAACACGATACGCCGCAAGAAGAAGATACCGAATTAACGGAGCAAGTTCGCTAACTCCACCCTCCGCGTGCGGATGTCGCCGAATTAACGAAGCAAGCTCGCTAACTCCGCCCCTTGCATGCGGATATCGCCGAATTAACGAAGCAAGCTTGCTAAACTCCGCCCCCCGCATGCGGATATCGCCGAATTAACGAAGCAAGCTCGCTAACTCCGCCCACCGCATCTGGATGTTGCCGAATTAACGAAGCAAGCTCGCTAACTCCGCCCACCGCATCCGGATATCGCCGAATTAACGAAGCAAGCTCGCTAACTCCGCCCACCGCATCCGGATATCGCCGAATTAACGAAGCAAGCTCGCTAACTCCGCCCACAGCATGCGGATATCGCCGAATTAACGAAGCAAGCTCGCTAACTCCACCCACCGCATCCGGATGTTGCCGAATTAACGAAGCAAGCTCGCTAACTCCGCTTTTTGTTCATCAAGTCCGTTAGAATTTGCCTTTGAATATAATGGGAATGTTATTGACAACAATGAGCGACTATAACATATTATATATGAGTATGTATTCATATGTTAGCGAGGGATCCGCAAGCCATGACCAACGAGAATCAAACTAAAGCGCACGAATCAACCCGCGGCGGTAATCACGCTCATGGTCCATCCGATCATTCCAACCATGATCACGCCCACAATCACTCCGACCACGCCCATCACGGACACGGCCACCATCATCATCACGGCCACGGACACCACCATCACGACGCCGTCCGCGTTGGGAACAAACGCGGCTTAACGATTGCTCTCCTCATCACGGCAGGCATTATGATTCTGGAATTCGTCGGAGGCCTCGTCACGAATAGCCTTGCCTTGCTTTCCGATTCCGGCCATATGCTGAGCGACGTGAGCTCTTTAGCTCTCAGCCTGGTAGCGTTCTGGTTCGCCGCCAAGCCCGCGTCTCCAAGCAAAACCTACGGCTTCTACCGCTTCGAAATTTTAGCGGCTTTATTCAACGGCGTTACGCTTTTCGTGATAGCCGGCTTCATCATGTGGGAGGCCTTACAACGGTTCTATTCGCCGCCGGAGGTATCAAGCTTATCCATGATTCTGATTGCGTCTATCGGACTTATCGCCAACTTATTAAGCGCGCTCGCGTTGCTTAGGCAAGGAGACGTCAAGAACAACCTCAACCTTAGGAGCGCTTATCTTCACGTACTCGGCGACGCTCTGGGATCGGTCGGCGCGGTCGTTGCGGGCATTATCATGCTGGCATTCGGTTGGTATGCCGCGGATCCCATCATAAGCGTTCTAGTGTCGTTTCTAATCCTGAGAAGCGCATGGGGAGTTATTAAGAATACCGTCCATATTCTGATGGAGGGTACGCCGGTAACGATTAACCAAGAGGAAGTCAAAGCAACGCTAACGGAAATCCCGGGCGTTCTAGACGTACACGATCTTCACATCTGGACGATTACGTCCGGTTTGGACTCCCTGAGCTGCCACTTGCTAATCTTGGACGGCGCCGACAGCCAAATCATCTTGCAACAAGCTATCCGCGAGCTAGAGGTGCAATTCAAGATCCAACACACGACGATCCAAATCGAGACCTCGGCCATTCAACATACTGAGCTAAAGGTATAGCGGGTGGAAAACGGTAATATCTTCGATTAAAAGCGTAACAACTAGAGGAGGAAACGAAGCATGAAAATGCTATTTGAATACAATTGGCAAGTACGGAATGATTGGTATAGGTGGTGCGAAGACGTGCCGGAGGAAGAGCTGCTGAAGGTGCGGACCGGCGGAGTAGGCGGAATCCTGAATACGTTATTCCATATCGTCGACGTGGAGTGGAGCTGGATTCGCGCCATGCAAGGGAAATCCGATTTCCAAGAGAAATTCGAGGGATATAGCAGCTTATCCAAAGTTCGCGCGCTCGATGCCGCTTTCAAGGAAGAAGTGTTGGCTTTCGTTGAGACATGGGACCCGAGTTTGGAAGATCGGTTATTCAAGGAGCAGCTTGAGGATGGCAGAGATGTGGTCGACAGCTGGGGAGAAATCATGCGGCATGTCATCGCTCACGAGATTCACCATGTCGGGCAGCTGTCATTATGGGCGCGGGAAGTCGGCAAGAAGCCGGTTTCCGCAAACCTTATCGGCAGGGGATTAAGAGGTTAAATACCCAAATGGGGCGTACTTGTAACAAAATTAACGTTTTCTAACCTATTTCTAAGAAAGCCGGGAATGTGCCTTGTTGCCTGCGTTTGCGCTCTCCTTGGAAAATTATCGGTGAATTTAGATGTGTTATATTTATTTCCGACAACGAAAGGTTCATTCGGAACCAGATCAGTCGGGAGGAAATAGATATGAGCAAAAAGCTTTCGATGAAATTATTGCTAGCCGGCAGCTTGGCAGTCACGGGGTTGTTTGGAACGATGATAAGCGCACCTTCACAGGCGAGCGCTGCGACGCCGGAGTCCTTGAAAGTTATCGCTTCAGGCAAAGCGCATATAGGCACGCCATATCGTTATGGAGCACCAGCGGGCATTACATATGCGTTCGATTGCTCTTCCTTCGTTCAATATGTATTCAATCAATTCGGAGTCAACCTTCCAAGAACGTCGATCTCGCAAGCGTACACGGGCCAAAAAGTCGACAAAGCGTATCTAAGCGTAGGGGATCTCGTATTCTTCAATACGAGCGGTAGCGGAATTAGCCACGTCGGGATTTATGCCGGAAACGGAAAGATGCTCCACGCGAGCAGCAAAAAGGGCATTACGCTATCCAATATGAATTCTACCTACTATAGTAATAAGTTCGTAACGGCACGGAGAGTGCTGTAGTAAAAATAATAAAGCCTTCGAGTTCGCATAGAAATATGTGGATCGAAGGCTTTTTTTATTCTATACATGTATTGACGCAAGGAGTCGGAATAAGGTTACAGCGAATACCGGATTACCAAAAATTGAGGGGGGGTATGGGTGGCCGATTATCTATATCTTATCCGGAAAGCCTTCGGCTTGAAGCCGGTATGGCGGGAGAAGCAGCGTACGAAGTACGGGAAGGAGCCGAAGCCGGTTTCTTCCGCGATCGTTCCGATCGGCTCATTCGTGTTGACGAGCAGTTGCTTCGCTTGTTCCACGCGGTGCCTGGTTAAATATTCGAGCGGGGTGCACCCGAACGATCTCTTCATGCATAGGGCGATATAATTTGCGTGAAAATGAAGCTCCTCGGACAGCTGCTTATAGCTGAGGGGTTCTTTTTGACACTCCACACGGCTAAAGCCGTGGGATTCTTAGCTAGTTGGTACGTCCGCAGTCTGTTTCCAGTTTGGACAACTGCTAAGTTTGGGGCTGTGCCATCAGCCAATCCTAAGACAGTGCGTATAGCATCTTAGGCTGACAGACTGTTACCATCTGCCATAGGTTGTCGCATGATATTGATTGCGCCAACCCGATCACGGTGTGCGTGAAACCCGCATGAACACCTATATGTTCGGTCAATTGCCTTGTTTCGCTTCGCACAAATGGGGCAAGTTTGTGAGGTATAGGCAGGATTCACCTCTACTACCCGAATACCTGCTAATGCTGCTTTGTATGCGATAAACATTTGCAATTGATAGAACTTAGGCTGACAGACTGTTACCATCTGCCATAGGTTGTCGCATGATATTGATTGCGCCAACCCGATCACGGTGTGCGTGAAACCCGCATGAACACCTATATGTTCGGTCAATTGCCTTGTTTCGCTTCGCACAAATGGGGCAAGTTTGTGAGGTATAGGCAGGATTCACCTCTACTACCCGAATACCTGCTAATGCTGCTTTGTATGCGATAAACATTTGCAATTGATAGAACGACCAGTTGTGCAGGTTTTTGGCGTTTTTACGACTTG
>NZ_SOMN01000011.1 GCF_004564235.1 Cohnella luojiensis | reverse complement strand
GTTTGCCGCCGACTTCCTTCAGATTCGACCTCTTGGTCGACACCCTTGTCTTAAGCTAATGACTACTACTGCCTTCGTCACTCGGGACTTTCACCCTATAGATAACGCCCATGCTGGGCGCACTAGAAAAAACCGCTTGGCATCAAGCCTTCGCGGTTCGCAAACTTACTTATATTCATCTTTCAAAATAGAATAATGAGCGCTATCCGTTAACTCACCATTCACCATGACTTCCACCGTATGCGGGAGTATAAAAGCTTTGAAACTGTTACAGAAGGCTCCATACCGCTCGTATTTGATGATGTCTACATCAATAATAGCATCCAAAAACTGACCTCATCGCTACCAGCGATAGAAAATAGTATCAGAAGTATTTGAATGTGCAGCTATTGAAGGATAGTATAGTAAAGAGCAAAAATAGTTGCCACAATGCTAATTATAGATGCCACTAATGTAGCATATTTTTTATTCTTAAAAAGATAATAAGATAATGGCCAAACAGAAATAGTTACTAGTGTTAGAATTGTCGACTTACCAATTTTTTCAAATATCGGAAATAAGAAAATAAACAATAATGCTACCCCGAGTATAAAAAAAACAACTGTAGTAATCTTCTTGAAATTCGTAATTTGGTTCGTTCGCCTACTGTCCTTTTCGGTCTGTCTTGCTATCAGCAATTCTACTTGCTCTTTTAATCCTTCAATAGTCATATTTGAACTGCTTAACTGTTCTTGAAGAGTTATTATATTTCCAACAGCTGCACCTGATTCTCTTTTTGAATCTTCAAGTTCCTGAGAGACAGAAGTTATAACATTTGTCTTTTCTCCAATTATTTCTAACAACCGCTCTTGTTTCTGATTAAACTCATCTATTCGACTTTCTAGTTGTTGTAATTTATTATCTTTTTCCTCAACCAGTTCTTCTAATTCGCTTGCTTTCTCCACCAAGGATTCATGAATTATTTCCTCTTTCTCTTCTTCAGATTCACTATTTTTGAACCTATTTCTGAAATATTGGTCAGAAAGAACTTTTTCTGCCAAAAAGGGAGTTGCTCCTTTATATTGTGATATTCGAGACAAGATCTTTTGAGTATGCATATTACTTAATCCATCTGATATTGGGACGAATGTTCTAGAAAAAACATCAAGAAACATTTCATTGAATTTGTTATCGGTAGGTCTTACAAATCTTAGAATTTGAATCAACTGCGTCGGTAATAATGCAAAGGGTAGTTCTTCTCTAAAACGAATCTCAGAATTTTGAAACCTGATAAAAAACCGGTCTGTAGTTAATACCCATGCAGGACTATCTAAGAATCGATTAATAACTTGGTTTTTCCGCAATTCAACCATCAAACTTATTAGATAAGCATCATGCTCTGCAGCTGCTGCTGATTTTTCATGATCACTTCTGTTATTTATTTTACTTATTAGATCAGTCCACTCAACATTAAACTCATTACTATGAGCAGGTATGACCCTCTCTACTTCAATTCCTTCTTCTTCGAGAACTATATCAATATTTCTATATTTTGAAATAAAATCGCTTATTTCGATTCCTTGTCTCTTCGCAGTTCTCCAGTATGTACTTACAAAATTCTCTTCTGTCATATATTTATAACCAACTGCAGAAAGTGCAACAGGGGTAGGAAATTCAAGGAGCACCCTGGAATCAAAGGAAATCCTTCTCTCAAGCTCTTTTAATGTCATCACTGAAACCTTAAGATTAAAGCCAAATTCACGGCATAAATTTACAACATCTCTTACTAGTAAATAGCGATGTTCACCCTGTAAGTTTAATAGTCTATACACAGTACTTGAATCTAAATATAGGTCCTTACCTTGAATTGAATGTTTTATTCCTTCTAGAATATTTGGGTCACATATGGTTGTTAGGTACCGAAATGCTTTTTCGATTAATTGTTCAAGATAACGTCTTATATTGGCATTAGTAGAACCAAGGAATAGTAGATATTCTTTTTTCGCTATTATCTTTAGCGATTGAGAACGAAAAGGGAGACTTTCAATTATATCATTAGTTGATAGATTGTCATCAGTAAGCAACTCATTTTCAATTAAAGCTTTACTTGCCGCTCCATGATGCAGAAACAGTATCGAAAGAAATTGAATTAATTGATCCTTCAAGCTACTAATTTCTACGCTGTCAAGTTCTACAAAATGCGGCTTAATAGATTCATTGATCCAATCTTCTATAACCTCTTCTTGAAACGCTCCAACTTCCGTTACTTTTGACTTCATTAAAGAGTAGCAGTTAAAACTAAGGACATACTTGTCCTTAGACTGAGTAACTAAATTATCATCTGTTAAAGAATTTAAGCTATTTTGAATTGTTTGCAAATCTAAGTTGCAGCCCAAAATCATACTTATTTTTTCTTTAATTTCCGTAGCAGTTAATGCAGTGTTCTCAATAAACAATGCGTTGAGTACAAGATCATTCTTAGTGGTTGCAGCTAAGTCAAGACTTTCAAATGGTACATAATGAGCTAGTCTTATCAATGAGAGATCCTTCAATACATTCATTCTCTTGTCTCCAATCATATTAATTTTAAAATAGGCGTAGGACATCAATTCTTTGATGTTCTACGCCTGATGTCTAATAGTACCTGAATTCTTCCGTCTCTGACTGAACCATCAACTCAGCTTGTTGAAGTACAAGATCAATCGCCATCTTCTCCAGATCCGGCGGATAACCGTATTTCTTCAACAACCTCTTAATAGTAATCCGCATCTGCGCCCGAACATTCTCCCGAAGCGTCCAGTCTACCTTAATGTTGCCTTTGATTGCCTGTGTCAGTTCATGCGCAATTTGCTTTAGAACGAGGTCGCCCATCAATTCCTTTGCGGTTTCATTCGAAGCAAGCGCATCATAAAAGGCTACTTCTTCCTTAATGAGCCCAAGATCCTCACCGCGCTTAACTGCTTCGTTCATCTCTTTGGCCATCTGGATCAACTCTTCAATGACCTGCGTTGTTTCGATTGTACGATTGTTGTATTTACGAACAGCTTCCTCCAGCATCTCAGAGAACTTCTTCGACTGAATGATGCTGATTCTGGAAACTGCCTTCACCTTACCCTGAAGCAGCCTTCTCAATAACTCTACCGCAAGGTTTTTCTGCTTCAGACCTCTCACATGCTCCAAAAATTCATTCGACAATATCGCGATGTTCGGTTTCTGCAAACCGACTGCTTCAAGAATATCAATGACCTCATCGGAAATGATCGACCTAGAGATCAGTTGATTCAGCTCCGCATCCAGTTCGTTCGTCGTTTTCTTCTTATTTTCCGTCGTGATGATTTTGACGATTCCGGATTTGACAGCTTTGAAAAAACTAATCTCTAGGTTCACTTGCTCTGCAGCCTCTGTAGTTGCGCATAGAGCATAGGCTTTTCCCAACTCCGTTGTCCAATTCACAAAATTACGTTTCCCTTTGTCGCCGAGTCCAAGCACGTAATCAACCGTTTCAACTATTGCCTTCATCCGCTCAGAAGCTTTCTCCGATGCGAATTTAGTAAAATCATGACCATGTAACAGTTCTCTAATGAGCTGTATCCTCTCTAGCATGAAGTCAACCGCCTGATCCGTATCGACGCCAGCGGTCTTGCGATCATTTTCCGTATATTGCTGGAGCGCCGCTTTCAACATATCCGCGATGCCGATATAGTCCACGATTAATCCGCCCGGCTTATCTCGGAACACGCGGTTAACCCGGGCAATCGCTTGCATGAGGTTATGGCCTTTCATTGGCTTATCAACATACATTGTGTTCATGCTCGGCACGTCAAACCCAGTCAACCACATATCTCGAACGATGACGATTTCAAGCGGATCGTTCAGATCCTTCATCCGATTCGCGAGATGTTCCCGGCGACGCTTGTTACCGATATATGGCTGCCATTCCGCAGGATCGCTGGAGCTACCTGTCATAACGATTTTAATTTTACCCTCGTTATCATCAGTACTGTGCCAATCTGGACGAATCGAGATAATCTCTTTATAGAGATCGATGGCAATACGACGTGACATAACAACAATCATCGCTTTGCCATACATGGCGCCCTGACGTTGCTCGTAGTGAGTAACCATGTCTTGGGCGACTTTTTTAATCCGTTTCTCCGAACCGGCCAAAGCTTCAAGCCGCGCCCATCTGGATTTCAATTTCTCTTGCTGCGTATATTCCTGATATTCCGTAATTTCTTCGTATTCTTCATCGATAACCGGGCGCTCAACATCAGACAACTCCAACCGCGCAACCCGGCTTTCATAGTAAATCTTGACGGTCGTTCCATCCTCGACGGCCCTAGTCATATCATAGACATCGATATAATCACCGAACACGGCAGGAGTATTCTTATCGGTCAATTCAACCGGCGTACCTGTATATCCGATGTAGGAAGCATTCGGTAACGCATCGCGCATGTATTTGGCATAGCCGTATTTGATGTTTGCTTCATCGTCCTTAGCAACCATTTCCGCCTGGAATCCATATTGACTGCGATGAGCTTCGTCCGCGATAACAATTACATTCCGGCGGTTCGTAAGTACAGGATATTTCGTATCCCCTTCTTCCGGAGAAAACTTGTGAACCGTTGTGAAAATAATCCCGCCCGACTCCACCGCTAACAACTCTTGCAAATGCGTGCGATTGTCAGCTTGCTGTGGTGTTTGGCGAAGCAAATCCTTCGACTTGCTGAACGATGCGTAGAGTTGATCGTCTAGGTCATTGCGGTCAGTTACGACGACAATCGTCGGGTTATCAAGCGCCAAAACCAGTTTACCGGCATAGAAGACCATAGATAGGCTTTTCCCGGAGCCTTGCGTATGCCAGATGACTCCGATTTTTCGATCGCCTTCCTCCATCGTCGCTCTTTCGGTGCAGGCGATCGCCTTATTGGTGGCATGATATTGGTGGTAACCGGCCAATATTTTGAACAATTTTTCTCCGTCCGTCTGGAACAATACAAAATGTCTAATGAGATCCAGCAACCGGCTTTTTTCGAACATGCCTTTGATCAATACTTCGAGCTGAGGTAGGGAGGAGGAGGCTATATCTTCCCCGCCGATCGTCCGCCACATCATGAACCGTTCCTCATCCGAAGTTAGAGTACCGACTCTAGCATTGACGCCATCACTTATGACCAGAAAGGAATTGTAAGTGAAAAGAGATGAGATCGCCTTTTTGTAAGTCTGCACCTGATTGTAAGCATCGCTAATACCTACTTCTTCGTTGGAGGCACTTTTAAGTTCTAATACTGCAATCGGTAGCCCATTGACGAAAACCACCACATCCGGTCGCTTATCGGTTTGGTTCTCGATGACCGTAAACTGATTCACGACCAAGAAGTCGTTATTGTCGACGCGTTCGGGATGCGTATCGAACAACCAAACCTTCTCTGTCGGATAATCTCCATTGGCCGCCCGATACTGGACGTCGATACCGTCGGTAATCATCTTCTGAAAAGCTTTATTATTGATGATCAGACTAGGGCTGCGGGGCAATTCGATAATGCGAACCGCTTCGTCGATCACTTCCCGTGGTAGCTTCTTGTTGATTCGAATGAGAGCCTCGCGAAGACGCTCTTTCAGAATGACATCCTGATAAAGCAGCCTTTCCGGGTATTCTCCCTCGGGAGATATTTCCGGTCCGTAAGCTTTACTGTAATTCAGTTCTTCGAACCATTCTTGCGCTGCCTGTTCAAGGTCGTTCTCGGTGTAGGATGTGGTGTACAGGGCCATGGATGCACCTCCTTCTAAGCTAAGTATTGGAAATATAGTTCGCGCTTGTTTCTGCAACCATCGGCAGGTCAGCATCCAGAATATACTCATGCTCGACAGGTATTCGAATTTCGCCTGACATGAGTTTGGGGAGGAGGGTGTCTCTAATTTGGGAAAGAAACTTATTCTCTTTTCTATTGTTTTGTATCTTGGTATAAATAGACCTTAAAGTACAAGCGAACTCATTTAACAAATCGGCTGGCGGTATAGCAATAGAAATTAATTTTAACTGCTGGAAAGTGATTTGCGGAAAAGTCCCTGAACGTGATTCTGCAAGAGTTTGGAGAAAATCAACTATCGTTTTACTTGTTAAAAAGTAGTATATGATAATTGAGTCCACAATCGATTTTGATCGAAGCACCATTAACTTTGTTGAAACCACATATTCTTGTGCATCAAAATCAATATAGGCAAATCTCTTATTGGCTGGTCTAATTTCGCTGTAAAGAATGTCACCAGTATATATTCTTTTTTTAGCCTGGCCTGGCAAAATAGATGGATATGAATAATCTTCATGCAAAACTTCACCATCTAAAATGTCTGATGTGTTCAGGAAGATCACTTGATTTTCAGTGAATTTATATGTTTGTGATATCGATTCAATCAAGTCATCCAGTCTCTTAACTTCCCATTCGATCGGGACTTCTGCAGCTAGTTCATCAGACCATACTGTCTCACCGCCGCTGGACTTATAAGGTTCTCCGTTATCATTTGGAAACTCAAAATCTACAATCCAACGTTTGAACAGGGCATGGGCTATTTCTTCCATATTATGGATCATAATTTTATTAAGTTCAATATTTTCATCCAGCTTTGATAATACGTTACTTATTGAACGTTGGTCTTCCAGACTAAGGTTTGGAACCCTTAATTCTTTTATGTTTTTCAAACTAAGTGTCTTTTGTGTTGAACCTACCACTCTTTGTTCAATTTGTTGCTTTACTGAACTTGAAGTTAACCAAAAATAAAGAAACTTATTATCTACGTTTTTAGGTACAATAATTGCAGTGTTTTGCCCCAAGCAAAAGGGACTATCAAAATTCACAAAACTAAAGTTTCCATAACTACCGACTCTGCTTACTAAAATATCACCCGCGTGAGGCTTATACTTCTTGCTAAACTCCTCGTAAACTTCATAACTTACTCTCAGTGTCTGAGATAAATCTAAATAACCACCCTTGATGTCGGTTACCCTAATAATGGGGAATCCCTCTTTGATATATTCGGGCGTCTTATGCAAGGAGTCGACTACATTCGCAACTTCTTGTAATTCAACTGTATCAGAACTCAAACCCGATCCCCCCAAGCCGCTTGCGAATCTCTTCTTCTAAGTGTCGTGACTTCGAGAATTGCTCTGCTAACTCTGTCGTCAGTCGAACCAT
This sequence comes from Cohnella luojiensis, assembly GCF_004564235.1. Lineage (GTDB taxonomy): Bacteria > Bacillota > Bacilli > Paenibacillales > Paenibacillaceae > Cohnella > Cohnella luojiensis. The sequence goes on along the minus strand of NZ_SOMN01000011.1, from coordinate 133,326 downwards.
TTTATCCTCGAATGGCTCTCTGTCTTCCTCGACATCTTCAATCCCAACGTAACGACCTGGCGTCAAAATATATTCATGCTCATGAACTTCAGCAAGCTTCGCCGATTTGCAGAAGCCTTTAGTATCCTCATAAACCCCAGCCTCAGCTTGACCACGCCAAGCATGGTAAGAGTCTGCGATCTTCTTGATATCCTCGACGTTTAGCTCTTTGTGAGTCCGATCCACCATATGCCCCATTTTGCGCGCATCGATGAACAAGATTTCGCCGCGACGATCGCGGTGCCCCTTAGAAGCTTTATTTTTAGCCAAAAACCACAGGCAAACCGGAATCTGCGTCGAGTAGAACAACTGACCCGGCAAAGTGACAATGCAGTCGACCAAATCCGCTTTGACGAGGTTGCTGCGAATTTCAAATTCAGCCGTTGTGCTCGTAGACATCGATCCATTGGCCAATACGAAGCCGGCCAGGCCGCTCGGTGCAAGCTTGTTTACGATGTGCTGAATCCATGCATAGTTCGCATTACCTGTTGGCGGAATGCCATATGCCCAACGAGCGTCGTCGGTCAGTCTAGAACCGCCCCAATCGCTGATGTTAAAGGGAGGATTCGCTAATATGTAATCTGCCTTTAAATTCTTGTGCAGGTCGTTATGGAACGAATCGGCGTTATGTTCACCCAAGTTGTTATCGAGTCCGCGAATCGCCAAGTTCATTTTGCACAGCTTCCAAGTAGTCGGGTTTGACTCTTGCCCATATACCGCGATATCGCCAAGCTTGCCTTGATGTTCCTCGACGAACTTCTCGCTCTGTACGAACATCCCGCCTGATCCGCAGCAGGGATCATAGACGCGGCCTTTGAAGGGTTCGATCATCGCTACTAGTAGCCCAACAACACTGTTCGGGGTATAAAACTCGCCGCCGTTCTTGCCTTCAGCGCTCGCAAACTTGCTTAGGAAGTATTCATACACCCGTCCGAGCACGTCTTTAGAACGGCTTTCCTCATCACCTACTTTGAATGAGAACAAGTCAATGACTTCGCCGAGCCTAGTTTTATCCAGTGTTGGTCTAGCGTAATCCTTTGGCAGCACGCCTTTTAGCGATGGATTTTCTTTCTCGATATCAATCATGGCTTGATCGATAATTTGCCCGATTTCCGGCTTTTTGGCATTACTTTTAATATTACTCCAACGTGCATCCTTAGGTACCCAGAAAATATTTGCCGCGATATATTCGTCCCGGTCTTCTGGATCCGCGTAGGCTTCTTCTTTTAGAATCTGATACTTCTCCTCGAATGCGTCCGATACGTATTTAAGGAACAGCAGACCAAGCGCGACATGCTTGTATTCCGCAGAATCCATGCTGCCGCGCATCTTATCGGCCATGCTCCATAATTTCTCTTCAAATCCTAAGTTGGCTGCCGACATCTCTAAAGAATCCTCCTCAGTATAGTTCGCTGTAAAGTTTGTTCTTCACTTGTTCCCAGCGAGCTGTTGCGTCCCGAACTGTTGCTCTGTAACGCTCTTTCTCCTCGGTATAACGGTTTATGCGTTCCTTCTGTTCTTCTATCGAAAGAAGAGGAACTTCGATTTCCGCTACATCCGCAGGATTCAAATTCATAACGGTTGTTCCCCGTTGAAAGCTCTGAATCAGAGTTGCTCCAACTGGACTTTCCAAGAATATTTTCGCGAATGAGCTCAGTATAGTTGATTTGAACCGAAGAACAATGATATTTGATGACGCGATTACGACCCCATCAGAATCAGGAAATACTGCAAGTTTGTGCACTGTTCCACGGCAGGTCATGACCAAATCACCCGGCAGTATTTCGTAACGTTTAACCTTGCGTTCTTCTTCATCTATCGTTTCTAACTGCTCAAGATTCACTTCGCCGTCTTCCAGGTTAGAGATGTTAAGCACCCAAATATTTCCTGCTTTTAAATCTTGCTTGAGGATGGATTTCCCTCGAAAAATATCCGCAATATCTCGCAGCTTCACCTTAGGGACTAGAGCTTGTTGGAATGATCGTAACGTATCTTGATCTTCATCCAGCAGCATATCAATTCGCCAATTATCGAGCAGACCAAACTGATCGGAACGAATTGTAATTTCACGTTCCGTAATTAGCGTCATTTTTTGAAGTTGTAATCGTCCGAGAACCACTTCTTCCGTTGGTAACTTCCCCAATTCGATTTGATAGGTTTTGACGGAAGTGAAAGGTCGGAACAACCCGTCCGGAAGCACATGTATAGAACTGACTGGGGCTGTGTCGTTTATTTGTTTTCGCCAATTTGCAATACTTCCTGATTGAAACATCATCCGTGCGGGAAAAGTTACGCTAATCCTCCCACTGTCCTGTACGAGTGGAATGAGATGGTTGACTGCCACACCCTCTGAATCCCGAATTGACACATCGTCACCATCGTCCATTTTCATCCCGAAATTCGGAATGGTTAGTATGGCTTCAAATTTCTCCGTTAGCGGCAAAGGATGATAAATTGATCCTTGAATAACAGAAACATTGGGGTAAGGCTCAAAATAGATCTTCAGTAGTTTGGCGATTATGTAGCTCTCTGTCAGCAATGTTATCTTGAACGGTTGCTTGTAACACTGTGTTTCTACTAGACCGCGAATATATTTCTCTGTCTCAGTGATGAGAAGAGACTGATAATGGTTGCGACCGCACATGGCTATAAACCTATCCATGATTCCGGAATGGACAATGATCCCTCCGGTAACACGATCTTGCTGCAATGTCTGCAAGGCGTAATCCAATAGGTCGATATCCTTGCCTGCTTGATACAGTTTATAATATAAATCCCGATCTCCGGGGAAGTGTCCCAATTCTCGCTCGCCTACATTTTCCTTCATTATTCGGAATAACATTTCCGGATCTTGAAGAGTCGAATTAGCTGCCCCTTGTTGTTCCAACACCTTTCTTGTCAGAGTAACTCGAACAGCTTCCCGCAATAATTGATCCCGCGAGCTAATGTCATGAAGCAAGCAGATATTCCAGAACGATTCAATCAATGTATCACCCTCTAGCACTAGGAACTTTCACCTAAATAATACCACAATATAATCGAGTATTTCAATACCAAATATTAAAAAACTAACCAAATCGGTTCCTTAGACCAATAATTTACCTATGAACCTATGCAATATCCTCAATATTGCAGTTGAATAATACTTTCAATAACCATTAAATCTCCGCTAATTAAACTTTCTATTTCTTTGCTGATCTTCTCTTTTATCGTGTCCAATTAGTTTTTGTGAAGAATTTCTTTGGTATAAATTTGTGTATATTGAGGGTTACTGATCAATATGACTTTCGGAAGGGGGGCCTCCATTAACCTTCTCATAAAGCCAGTCTACCAGATCCATCTGTAATCACCACTTTCTGTAATTCTATTAAGCTTAAATTCGATGAGAAGGAGCCCCATTCCTTCCTTTAACCGGAAACCGAGGGACAATTATCTTGTGAAAATGACATCATCCGACATCTTGATCAGATATATTTCCTCAAGGTTAGGCGCCAGTTCCACAATAACAATATCTTTGATGACAAAACGAACGGTGCCGCCAAATCGCTGAACGAATGAATTATAAATACGGCCGACGCTTCTGCATCCTTTGGGACACGTATGCGTACTATTCACGACATAACCGATTTTACCGATCGGTGGGATTTCCGCCCTGTTATCGGAATTCTTACGAAGATGAACGATCTGTCCCGGTTTCAAGAATCCCATTACCCTTGATAGCGACATATGTTAGGAATTCCAAGTGTCATACACACTCCGAAAGGAAGCGAGGCACGTTTTGCTCGTTCGATAATCTGATTCCACAACTTGCCTTTGCCCCTGTCTTTATACCTCATTTACTTCGTCTTTCTCAGCTTAACAAAAAATAAAGCCTTACCCGTTAAGGCAAGACTGGAGAACACATTATATTTTCAAGAGTGGGAAACCAAACTCTTCCTGCACAAAATTCATATCTGAATCTCTTGATACCAAACCAAGATGATATTCAATAGCCGTAGCAACTATGATGGCATCGGGAGCTTTGAGCTTGCGGCCTTTTTCCTTTTGTTCTCTTCGAATATCGCCGGCAATACGTGCAATTTGTGAGGTAACTTCTATGCATCTACGAGAATTAAACAATTTGATACCACGCAAACGGTACTCTGACTTTAAGCCGCTAAATACTTCACATTCGGTTATAACGGAAAAGTACATGGGCATACGGTTATCTTTGGCTTGCTTGGCAAATGACAGTGCAGCTTCTTCACCTGCAAGGAGTGCAATTGCAATATTCGTATCGATTAAGTAACCGTCGATCCCCATCAATTCCACTCTTCTCTGCGCATTTTCTTGACTTCTTCTGTCAATTCTTTAGCCTGTTCAGGAGTTAAAACCCCTGCTGATTCAAGAATATCCTCAATGGAATAGTCATCTTCGACTTCAATAGTATCGTTATCCAAGTCGATTGTGACTTTGCTCTGAGTCACATTCATTTTAGTCAAAAGGGAACGCAATTCGTTTGCAGTTTGTTTATCCATTTTTTTCGGTATGGACATAACGTAAACAGCCTCCTTCTGATCTACGGTCTAAAAAAATTATAACATAACCGAACCCCCTCCTTACAACGGTTTGTAATCACTTTTGGTGTCCTTCCATATAGTAGCTTGCCAAAAGGACTAAAGCCGAAAGATTCCTCCGCCCACCATATTTTCAACTGGTTTGAACCTGCCTGGCGTTGAAAACTCAACAGTCGTATTTTTTGTTGCCCAATAACTCAGCGGCTTGGAATTGGGATCGATGAGCTTGGATGGATGCCATCTTTTGCTTCAAATAATCTTTGACATCATTTATCACATGAGGTTCCCCGATAGCTTGATGAAGATTTTTGGCAACAGCCATGCAGTGGACGGGAGGCCTTTCTTCCTTGGATAGCCTTCCAACCGTTCGGATAACGGCTGCTCCGCATGCATCATGATCGGGATGAACGCTGTAACCTGGATAGAAGGTAATGATCAGCGAGGGGTGAAGCTCTTTCAGGAGGGCGTCAATCCGTTCATCCAAGCTCCCAGTTCTATCCTCTGAAGCACTTTACCAGCCCGAGCCAAGATTCTTGCTGCCGTCTTCTTCCTTCAACCTGCTAGCGGGAATGACGATACGGATCGTTGATCCGATGCCTGGTTTACTGGCGATCGTCACCCCGTACTCCTTCCCGTAATGCAGCTTAATACGCTTGTCGACATTCCGAATGCCATACCCGACACGGTTAATGTCACCGGACCCCAAAATTTGCTTAATGGTTTCAGGATGGAATCCGATGCCATCATCGATGATATGAAACACGACGGATTGACCCTCAAGGGAACCGATTATTCGAATGTTAATGCTGTCCCCGCACCAAGCATGCTCCAATATGTTCTCAAGAAAAGGCTGAAGGATTAACTTTAATGTATCGTAAGCGAAAATGTCCGTCTGAATATCGTAATGGACTTGCATCCGCTCGCCGTATTTCGTTTCTTGGATATCGATATAGGCTTTGGCCTGCTCCAGCTCGTTATATATGGATATGATATTTTTGCCGTCATTGAGCGATAAGCGATAGAACTTCGCTAAATCCAATACCATTTGGTGAAGCTTGTCCACTTCCCCGAATTTAGCCAGCCTGCTTATGGAGGAAAGAGTGTTATAGAGAAAATGGGGATTGATTTGTGCTTGCAGGGATTCAAGCTCGGCTTCTTTCTTCTGCAGATTGGTCATGTACACTTCCCGGATCAGACTTCCGATGTTGTGTCCCATTTCATTCAGCGCGGAGGAGATTCTAGTAAACTCGTCATTTCCCTTGAACAGAATTCTCTTGTGAAACTCGCCCTCCTGGAAGGAATCCAATACGGTCACGATCTTCTTAACCCGCTTAGAGAAAAATCGGGAAATGAATATACCCGCGATGGAGAATACAGCAAAGCAACCTAAACAAATATACAGGGTTAGAAGACGGACTTTATTCGTATCCCTCTCCGTTAGATTGGCGGGTACGAGGGCAGTAATGTCCCAACCCAGCCCGGGCAATGCTTGGCGGATCACCAGTTGTTCCCCCGCGTTAGCCTCCTTCCACAGGTCTCCAACCTGCAAGGAGGGCGAACCAGATGAAGTAACAATCCTATCGTGCTCGTCTGATATGAAGATGGTTGTCCCTTCTCCGATTTTCTGAAAATCCACGCTCTCGAACAGATCCGACAGACGTACGCTGATTCTTGCAAACCCAATCTCTTTTATTTGAACAAGGTTGATGTCCACGGCTCTTCTCAGAAGGGATATTCGGCCATAAATCTCGTCATCCTCGATTCTCTTCCACTGTAACGTCTTTCCGTATGTCTCTTGAGGATATTCCTTATACCAATCCTTATCGACGATACGCTTGATGTGGTATAAATCGAACAGCTGATTTTTCGCCATCAAGGGATCCGCCTGGTTATAATGGCTATAGATTTCCGGAAGCGTATCGTTATGTAAATAAAAAGACAGCCACAAACTGCGATCGGTGGCATCGAGCACGGTACGGAACTTGGGAAGTAAATACTTTGTCGTAGCCGCATAGGAGACCCAACCCGCTTCGTAGTGCCGAAGGTGTCTGGACAGCGTATCGTCATAGTAGATCATATCGGATATTCGCTGGGTGTCCTCCATCTTGTACGCGATGTTGTCCATCATCAATTGCAAAGTACCTTGTATGTTGCTTCGCGTTTGCACGCGGATCGAGCTGACGAAGATGGAGTTGGCAATGTAACCGACCAATAGCACGGGAATGATGATCAACACCGAATAGGAAAGCATTAGCTTATATCCGAAAGGCATATATTTCCGAACCGGAATAGTATTCATCACGTGTCCCTGCCCTCTGTTGATACGGTTCGTTAATGCTTCCTGCGATACTCTAAGGGAGCCATCCCTGTCGTTTCCTTGAACTGTCTGCTGAAATAAGGCAAATAGCGATACCCGACCTGATTCGCGACTTCATATATTTTGAGCTTCGAATTCCGAAGCAGCTCCTGCGCTCTTTCCATTCGAAGCGCGATAATATAATCGCTAAAGTTCTGGCCGGTCTCTCCCCTGAACAAATGACCTAAATAATTGGGAGAAAACGAGAAACGGAGCGCCACGTCTCGCAACGTAATATTCTCATGCAGCCGGTCACGGACGCTTTCCATTATGTTTTGTACGAGCTTTCCGTTCTTGCTGTGTTTCTTCAGGTGAAGCATCTCGGATATTTCGAATACCCGCCGGCGCAGCCACGAGTGAATATCGTCGATCGTTTCGAATTGCAATAAGATATCAAGATTCTTAAGCTCCATACCGAAGAGCTTGAACAGGTCTTCATTCATCGTACGCAAATATTCGTTAAGCTTCATGACGATGTACATAGCGAAGTTGTGGACCGTCACCTTGGATTCCATTCGCGAAGTAATCTGAAAAAGCCCGGATAGCTCATCGTGAATTCGAACCAACTCGTAATGGGACATCGCGGTCATCATGGCGTCTAGCTGCACGTCCAAGTTTCTCGCGTCCTGTATGTCCGTGCTTCCGGCCCTGTCTTCGTCGTAAATGATCAGCTTTCCTTTACCATGGAATATTTTATCATCCAATGCTTTAACCGCTTGACCATAAGAGACATTCAACTCATGCAAATCGGCACAGGTTAAACCCAATCCAATCGTAACCGTGAACGGGAATTCCTTCTTGATCCGTTCCGGGAGCCGTCCAATGGCTTCAAGTCCTGCGTTATCGCCTAACAACAGCGCAGTTCGTTGCTTCGATATTTTACATACATGCTCGATTCCGTACTCGCTAAACAGCAAAGAGAGCAAGCCGTAGAAGCGGTCCAGAAGTATTTTTCTTTCTCTGTCTGCATTGGGATTCAGCTTCCATGAATTGTCGTCGATTTCAAGTACGGCAACTCGAATAGGCCAAGAAAGACGATCCAAATGATATTCTCTATCCAACAGTCCAGACGTAGAACGTTCACCCGGAATCTCTAGTAACAGTTGCAATAAGTACTCGTTCTTAACGATCGGAACCATCTGTTTATAGACTTCTTCCGTTTCCCGTCGCCTCTTCTTGAGGTCTAAATCTTGACGGACCTTAGTCAAGGAATCGATCAGTTCCTTATCATCCATCGGTTTCAGTACATAGCCGTACGCATTCAGCTTTATCGCCTGCTTGAGGTAATTAAAATCCTGGTAGCCGCTGACGAAAATGATTCTGAGTTCCCCTTGCTTCTCGATCGCCTTTGTCGCTAGCTCCAGCCCCGACATATTCGGCATGCGAACATCGGTGACGAGAATGTCAATCTGCTCGTTTTTGATAACGTCGTACGCTGCAAAGCCGTTATTCACCGCATCCACCACTTCGAGCCCCAGCTCATTCCAAGGAATAAAGGTGCGCATCCCTTCGAGATCCAGTATTTCATCATCTGCAAGCAGTACTCTATACACGTCCTCAACTCCTCGCAAGTGTGACAAAAGAGGGTATACCGTTAAGTATACCCTCCTGCCCGATCGTCAGGTGAGACGATTAATTGCCCTTCATTTTCTGAACGTTTTCTTGCCATTTCTGCGTCTTAAAGGCAAGTACCTTCTCATAGCCAACGGACATGGCGTCCTCATCCGCTTGGTCGAGAATCGTTAGCACTTCTTCGTCGCTCTTCGCGAACAGCGCTTTCGCTCTCCATTCATCGAAGATATCTTCGACAGCCGTCATTGCAATTCCTTCCTCACTATCTGGTGCCGGTTCTACATTAATGTATTCGGTTGCGTTAGCTTGCGTTTTCCACGTAATTTCATATTGCCAACGGGTCGACCAATTCCTTTTCTCTTCCGGGAGCGTACTTTCGAATTTTGCTTTTGTCTTGTCAATGAACACCGTATTCCCATTCCAGTGAATATTGGTCGTGACCGCCTGCAGCTTGTTAAGCCCCTCGGCGTCTGACGTATATTTCTCCGTGAATATCGGTGTAATACCGTCGGCCTCAAGACCGTCCCAATAGGTTCCTTCAGGTCCCCACATGAGAGTGCTCTGGCCTTCCGGTCCAGTGTACCAGTCCAGGAATGCGAAGATTGCTTCAGGGTCCTTTGCCGATTTCGTAATAACGTTGACGTTCCAGCCCAGTTGGGTGTAAGTTCCCGGGAAAATCTTATTCTTATCCAGCCCCGGCTTGGCGATTGGCCAGATCATGAAATAACCGGCTTTTGGATCTTGCTTCGACAGAATCGCATGGGCTCCCATCGCGATTTCAGTCGGGCTTGCGCTTGCGAATACAGCTACTTTGCCATTGTTCACTTTCTCTTTCACTTGATCCACCGTCTGGGTCAAAGCATCCTGCGACATGAGCTTCTCGCGGAATAGCTTGGCTGAGAATTGCATCGATTCGCGGAAGGTAGGGTCCTTGAATATGGAAGTTAGCTTATCGCCTTGCGGAACAGCGCGCATGCCAATCCAACTGTTCAATGCATTTTCTGCGAAAGCGGTGTACAAGATGTCAAGCCCTTGACCATCAATCGCCAGATGCGGCTCGAACGGGATGACATCCGAATATTTCTCTTTAACCAGCTTCAGGTAATTGTACAGGTCATCGGTCGTCTCTAATTTAGGAGAACCCAGCTCTTCATAGATCTTCTTGTTGACTACGTATCCTGCGTTGCCGTTCGGTTGGCTCGTGTACCAATTCGGGAACTGATAGATCTTGCCGTCTTCGGAGCGAAGCATATTAAGACCTTCTTCGCCAAGCCATTCCTTCAGATTCGGATATTTGTCGAGGTAATCATCGAACGGTACAAGCATATCCGCTTGGCGAAGCATCTCCACGTCAGGACCACGATCCAGCCAGATCACGTCCGGCAGCTCCTTGGATGCGAGCATGGTATTCAGCTTCTGCTTCGCATTCCCGCCGGAATGTACAGCGTTGACTGTTATCTTCTTTGTTTCCTTGATCCACTTGGAGGAGATGTCTTCTCCCCATGGAGGCATCGTGTACCAGTCATAATGGCCGTAAAAGCTGAACTCTAGAGGACTAGCGCCGATTTCAAACGTGCCTTCCGCGGTGGAAGGACTGCTGGAGGTCGTGCTGCTAGGACTGCTGCTAGGACTGCTGCTCGTACTGCTCTCTTCCGGACTGCTGCTGCTATTGGAATTACTTCCGGAACACGCGGCAAGAACAGCCGTCATTACGAGCATAATTGCAAAAGATACGAATAAAGCCTTCTTCGAGCTCCTCATTCTCTTACTGCCCCTTTCAACTCAGTTTAATTTATGTTTAAAGCAAATTGCTCTAAACGCGGGATACAATCCGTTTATTCCTTCAAAGAACCGACGAGTACGCCCTTGACGAAATATTTCTGCAGAAACGGATAGACGAGAATGATTGGAAGGGTAGCCACCATCATGGTTGCCATGGAGAGCGATTTACTGGTTACCGTCTGCATTCTCCCAAGCTGTCCCTGCGCTGCCGTATCCAGAGAAGAGACATGCTCCGTGACGATATTGGAGTTGAGTATCTGTTTAAGCAGCGGCTGGATCGGCATCAGATTATCGGTTGTAATGTAAATGCTGGGCAGAAACCATTCATTCCAGTGGTATACCGCCGTAAAAAGAGCCAGTGTCGCGATTACGGGTCCGGAAAGCGGGAGAACGATCCGAAAGAACGTCCCCCAGTTCCCGCAGCCGTCAATCTTCGCCGATTCCAGCAAACCATCAGGCAGTCCGTTGAAGAAGGTTCGGAAGATGATCATATTCCATACGCTAATCAGGGAAGGGATAATAAACACCCAGAAGGAATTCATCAGACCCAACTCGCGAATGAGCAGATAAGTAGGAATCAGACCTCCGCTGAAATACAGCGTTATAATGCAAACAACCATGTAGAGCTTACGGCCGATTAACTCCTTTTTCGTCATACCATAAGCGAAAATCGCCGTTGCCAGTATGGAGGTAACCGTCCCAATGACCGTTCGCAAGACGGAGATCGAGAAGCCGCCCAGTAATCGGGAGTCACCGAAAACGATGCTATAATTCTCCCAGGTCCAATCCCGCGGCCAGAACGTCACCCCACCCAAGGAAGTGTCCCTTCCCGTGTTGAAGGAAATCACTAGTGCGTTCCAAAAGGGATAAAAGGTCGTAAACGCCAACAAGCTGAGCAAGATGTAAATGATTATCAACATGCTTCTATCGCCATAACTAAGTCTTCGCATACGTTCACCCGCGCCCTTCTGTTAGATAGATAGAATTACCACAGGCTGTTACCGGATCTGCGGGCAAACCAGTTTGCTAGAACCAACATCCCTACACTGATAAGAGCTTTGAATAATCCGATAGCCGTCGCATAGGAAAAGCGTGAATTCTGTATACCGACGCGATATACATAAGTATCTATGACATCCGATACATCCCTCAGAATGGGATTGGAGGCCAGCAGTAAGATATCCTCGAAGCCTGCGTTCAACAAATTGCCGATGGCCAGAATCATAAAGATGATGACGACCGGCATAATCGACGGAAGAGTAATGAGGTATATTTGTTTAAGCTTGCTCGCACCGTCCATCTCTGCCGCCTCATACATATGGGGATCGACGCCCGCAATCGCGGCCAGATATACAATGGAAGCAAAACCGATTTCCTTCCATACGCCGGTAGAAACCAGAATGGACCAGAAATACTCCGGCAGCGATAAGAAATTGATCGGCTCGTCGATCAGGTTCATTTTCTCAAGGAGCATATTCACGCTGCCATTGTCGGTCGACAGCATGGACATCACCATGCCCGCAACGATTACCCAGGAGAGAAAATGCGGTAAGTAGCTGACCGTCTGAACGAATCTTTTAAAAACCATGTGCCTGACTTCATTGAGCATAAGAGCGAGAATGATTGGAGCTGGGAAACCTATTCCGAACTTAAGAAGGCTGATGACAATCGTATTACGCATCACTTCTTGGAAATCCGGGGAGTTAAAGAACATCTCGAAATGCTTTAAACCTACCCAAGGACTGTCTATAAATCCTCGAATGATATTGTAATCCTTGAATGCTGTCAGCACGCCGTACATCGGTATGTAATTGAAGACCAAGATTAACGCCAAACCCGGCAGAACCATGAGTTGGATATCCCACTGCTTCAGAAACCGAATAAACGTGTTACCCAATTTCTTCTTGGGCATGAAGTCTCTATCAACGGAAAGTTGCGCCATTTCATCCCTCCTGCTGCCATTCGATCATACTCTTATCTTAATAAAGTTAAAGCGCTATTAAAATTAGCCTTTTCAACTAAAAATGATACTTTTCAAATGACTTTAACAAGAGCGATTCTATCCGCAACTCATCCGATTGCCTGCCTGAGAAAAGAGCCAAAATGTCGATTTACGGCGAATCGTGAATGGATTGCAAATGCGCCTCTGTTCTTATGACAAATTTTGGACATTATTCTATAATAGACAACATCTATTCAACCGGTGATTCACTGCATTCGTCAGTGCCGGATCGCGCTCGGAATGAGGTGAGAATCATGAAGGCCGGAATTGGATACTTATACGTAGGCGCGCTCGCCTTCTGCATCATCATGCTCTGCAAAGACGGAATCGCCTTAGCCCAATTGCCGGGCTTATCGACCGAGAAGGAAGCCGACGGCAACGGGCAACAGGGAGGCTCAAGCCGGTTTGATCTGATCGCCGGAATCACCAGCTTGACAGAGGAAGTCTCGGGAAATCTAGTCGAAGTGATAAGAACCGCCGGGAATAAGCTCGAACAGACCGTGGAGATGAGGGTCGAAACGCCCGTGAATCTCGCGAGCGGAGCTGCGGAATTGCTCTATGCGGACAAAGTATTGTTGTCGGTGGATGAAGCGATATCCTCCACCGTTCAGATTCTGCCGGAGCCATTGGCATCTGCAGTGGAAGTAACGGTATGCGCTTTGAAACCTTGTCTGCAGACCGAGGCTCCGCGCCTTCCTGAGGTGCCGACAACGCACGGGGAGCCTCAGCCCGGCGGCAAGATCGACGGCCATGCAGCTCCCGACGCTGGACTAGAACAAAAACCTGACCTAGGCGGCGCCGAAGCCGTCCGTGAAGATAATTTGGAGCCTCGCGAGGCTCCTGTAAACAAGATGGAGCAGGAGGAAGGTCGCGCTACAGACGTCATTGTCGCTGTCCATCCGAAACCTGCACAGGTGCCAATTTGGACGGCAAACGACGATCCATCTCCCTGGTGCAACAACGCGAACCCAAACGCCGTGCCTGGTGTCGGGATGAACACGCAGACACAGTCGGGTACGGGCCACGGAGGCTATCATTATCCGAAGCTTTTCGACGCGATTGCGGCCGATATTACCTCGATGCAGAATAGCGGCAGGCGAATCTATGCCAGGAACACCAGGCAGTTGATCACGAAGCGGGGGAACGAACCTCCGACACCGCCGCCCAGAAACTCCTTTTTCTCATACAAGCCCATGAGAAAAAGGAGTGTATCACTTGTTAAGAAAAATCGAAGAGTTGCGCTGTTCGATGCAGGATCTGGCTCAGCAATATGGGATCACCGATCCCCGTGTTATTAGAAAATCGCAGATGCTGGACAAGTTGATCGTACAGTACATGACAAGCTTACCTTGCAAAAAATCAAAGGTACAAACAGACATGCCGACCGAGGAACTTCACAGGCGTCTCGAATCTCTCAATCGGCTGCGAGAGAATATTGAAGTCCTGGAACAGAGCTGATCTCCGTCAGACCTGCTTGTAATGAAAAAATCCTGCGAGTTGAGCAGGCGGTTAATGGAATTCATCCACCGCTAGACGCAACGAGCCCTTCCCGCTTAACTAAGCGGTGAAGGGCTCGTTGCTGTGATTGTGGTGAAGCAATAGTTTAACACCTTACATGTTTGCGTTTGAAACCAACTCGCCCTTTATCCACCACTTTTTGAATATTTTCGAAAGCGAGAAGAAAACTGCTGTTTTTCTTGTCCCGTTTGACTTCTACCGGGCCTACTGCTTTTGCGGTCTCGACCGCCTTATCATGGAGCGGCAAGTAGGATACCCCCACTGTGTAAATAAAATTATTCATAGCATATTTCGTTCGTTCGGGAGAATCGTGAATCGTATTTTCCACAACTTCAAGCATATTGGCCATTTTGCTTTCGGAAAATTCACCGTCCGGACGATTACCCAAAAGCCAGCAGTAACAACTCCAGCCCGCCGACATTCTCAGTTCTTCGCCGCTTGCGATCCATTTATCAGCAACTTCTTGTGCAATATCTGCTTCTGCCAAGGTTACTGCAACCACATAATCGGACAGCATATAAAAATAAGCCGCATCGATCCAACGCTCAAAATCAGCTTCGGTCATCGCTTTTGGATCTGCAATTATTCCGGCAAAGTACATGGCGTCGTAGTTCCCAGTAGCGTAAAGCTGCTCAGCCAGAGGTTGATTTATTTTTGTTTTTTTGAAGATGGACTTCATTTCGCCTGTAGCCACGCCAAACAGCGGTTCATGTGCGCCATTGGATACGTACAATTTCTTGGTTCGTTCCTTGCCGAGAGCTTCAAGCTCCTGCATAACCATTTCTACATTCATTGTTTAACGCTTCCTTCTTTTTAGAGGTTTAGCAGTCGAACATAGTCGGTATTCGGCTTTCACTCAGATAGCACCTAATTCATCGAGGGTTTGAAGCACATGCTCAATCAAATTGGGGATATCCTCCATTTGATCCTCGTTGATTTGACGATTGAATCTCATCTCCACTGTATTCGTATAAGCCGTAATCTCTTGTCCGTAAGCAAAGCTTAATGTTTGAGTAGGCGGCTCCTCTGGATTCCAAATCCTTTGCATTATTTCCAAGACTCTCTTGCATTGTTCCGATACTTCCTGGATTTGAAGATTAAAACGTAAAATTAGCGTACACGCTGGCGCTTCACCCTGCAACTCCAAAATTTCTGCTGCCAAATCCTTCAAAGAAGCTTCCAAGCGAATTTCTGCAGTAACATTTTCTTGATTAATCAATTGGAATTGCAGCGCGAACTCTCTCGACATGATCGACATTTCCAGACGATCGATCCTGTTGGTTATTCGAATTTGGCCGGACAAATTATCCAAATCATAAATCTGATTTTCAAAAGCGACTTTAATATTGTCGAAGACTGTAGGATCGAACATATTTCGTTACCTCGCTTTGCCTTTCTCAATAAATTTAAGAACAGCACTTCTTGAATTTTTTCCCGCTGCCGCAAGGACACGGATCGTTTCGGCCGATCCTCTGTTTAGTTTGTAAGGAAATTACGTCAGCTTTAGTTGCCTGCTTTGGTGTTGTACTCAAATTACGGTTGCCATTGCCCCTGCTAGCCGACAGTTCGTCCGGTGAGTAACCCTTTAATACCCATTGCCTAGTACTATTCATCAGAGGCACAAGCCTGTCCGCAATCGCCGACATCGTCTCCATATCGTCAATATCGACGAACTCTTGTACCGATTGCATCACTTCTGCTAGTGAATCCCCATTCCTCGCAGCGTCGGCCCATTCATCCACCATTAAATCCGCGTCTTTGCGATCTAATTCGTAATGGGCAAGCAGAAAACGAACCAATTCAACGTAGTACACGTTCCGATCGACGAAATCCGGTTCTCCCGCTTTCATGATCTGTTCTTTCGTAAAAGGATAAAAATCCAGACTGGCTCTAGCTGCCTGCTCTCTGCGAATTTTGTCCGAATCGACCACTCGGAAATCGGAAAAGTAAACTGCCGAATCGTTCATCATTTCATCATAATAGTCCATTGCATCTATAAGCACGTCCATGAAATCCCTAATACCGATCTTCTTGTTGGAATACGAGAAGACAAGTTCCTCTAATTGACCTAACGTTAAGGTTCCATAGTAATAAAGCAAGCCTCGGGAAAGTTGAATCCACTCCGTATTCCTCTTGATGATGTCCGAATTCGCGGAAAGGTTCGCCGATTTAAACCACCCCACCAGCTCTGAAGGCATAATGAGCATTCTATTGCCGTCAACCGTACCGGGAAACAAAATACCGCGATTGCGGAAATATTCATATTGCTGTATTTCTAGCAGAGGCTGAGACCACCGGCCATTGCCGCTAACGATTTTTTGAATCAACTGCGTACGTTTCCGGTCCCAGTTACGAATAGTTTCCCCAATGTTATCCGGAATAAGCTTTTGCAATTTGTCGATTAGAGTTTGTTTATTTAGATTACTAACATTGCTTATTTGCAAAATCGTCCGCACACTCGTCAATTCATCTTTAGTCATTGTGTTCAGCGCATCTTTATAAGAGAGCGGGTAAGTAATCGCAGGCCAAAACTTGTCCATCGGCGCATTAAGCTTGTTTGTCATATTAGACATCCTCCTTTCATTTACCTAAACGTTATCCTTGAAAAAAGAACAGCCCATTTTCCTGGCTGCTCTTACGAATTCATTAATCTCTGTACAATGCATTCAACCCAATCGGGGAGCGGTTCCAATCAGCCGAATGCCGTCTGATATTTGATTTGGTTAATGGGTCCCGACACCATCCCGCCGCATAAGTATCGGCATTGGGTTTGATTATAACACAATTGAGACTTATAGAAATCAAAAGAGCGGTTCGTGCGCGCCATTGGATACGTACAATTTCTTGGTTCGTTCCTTGCCGAGAGCTTCAAGCTCCTGCATAACCATTTCTACATTCATTGTTTATCACTTCCTTCCATGGGCTTTATGACTTAGACAAACCTATGCTTATCGATCTTTGCTAGGATTGATGCCGAAATGCTTCTTGTACAATTTACTGAAGTAAAAGACGTCGGCAATCCCGACTCGATCGATGATTTCCGCTATCGGACGTTTGGTTGTCCGCAGCAGCATACGAGCCTGCTTTAATCTGTAAGTTTCCATATATTCCATCACGGGTAAGCCCTGTTGGTCCTTGAAAAGCTTTGAGAGGTGAGAACGGCTTAGATTGACATGAGAACAAATATCTTCAAGCGATATCTTTGTGGCATAACGATCATGAATGAAGGACAACGCTTTGGAGATCTCTTCGCGATGTCTGCTATTACCGCCCAACACTCCGAGCCAGTGGGTGAAGGGAGCTTTGAAATCCGCCAAACGGGAAGCCTGTAGCAGTTCAATCTCAGACTTCAAGGCTGTAGGGACTGCAAACCCTCCATTTTCGATAAATTGGATGAGCGTTTTTACGTCTCCTTTGGCCGCTAAAGACGGTCTGCGTAAGTGGCGAAGCAATTCGAAGTATGTATCCACCAGTCCTGGCAGAGCAGTCACCTGCAGCCTTCCTTCTTCACCACCCTCCACGGATTGGAAAAAGGTAAACAGATCAAGATCCGTTTCCGGCGGCTGCACTTGCATGGCGTTAATCATACAGGCGTTCATCTCATAGAAGAAATGAGCTAATTGATGGCGGGATTCCTGCACTCTCCAGAAAAAATCGCTCATATCGCTAAAGTTACAGTTGGTCAAGAATGAGGCTTCTAGCCCCAAGTATTTTTGGGTTACCTCGGAAATATCCACGATCTTGCGGATATGGCGTTCATCGTCCCTCTCGCCCAGATCAAGGACGACAAACCGATTCTCACCCATGTGGAACAACTCATTGCTCTCATTCCATTGCTTAATAGATTCCCTCACCACATTAATCAGGGCATACACAGCAAGATCCGATTGGCCTCTGAACTTGTTTCCCGTCCAATCGCTAAACCTTTCTATTTCCATGATGGCGAATTTCGATGGCAGATCGAAGGCTTCAAGGAACACAGATACCTTTAAACGTTCTGCCCTTCGGAGCAGCTCTATATTCTGAATATGTCCTTGCAACCGTTCGTAAAATAACGAGTTTTGGACCATTAGAAATTCATTGGGATTGAATTTAACTTCTTTCTCCTTAGACTTCTCTAGATGAAGAATCGCCCTCTGCACTTCCTCCAGCACTTTATCCTGGGTTATCGTTGCTTTCAGGAGATAATTTCGCGCCCCATATTCTAGAGCTTTCTGTGCCAGCTCGAATTCTGCAAAGTTGCTTAGAACGATAAACCAAATGCCCGGATGCTTCATGCGGCATTGCCGGATTAATTCCATACCGTCCATGACAGGCATCCGAATATCGGTCAATACAATCTCACTGGGCGATTGTTCCATCAGCCGTAAGGCATCCTTACCGTTCACCGCCTCCCTAATGGTTACGCCGTCGCCGTCCAATCCTTGAAGCATGGAAGCCAAGTGGCTGCGAATGCTATATTCGTCGTCTACGACCATAATATTCATGCCACTTCACCTTTCAATTCCGGGATAATTAAACTTACGGTTGTCCCGCTTGGCTGGGTTCCGGTTATATCCAATACAGCCTCTTCCCCGTAATGCAATCGCAGGCGTTCCCGCACATTGCTTAAACCTATCGATTTACGAGAAGCGTTACCCGGCGAATGGGAGAAGCCAATTCCGTCATCGGAAACGATGAAGCGTACACCCCTCTCCCAGTACTGGGCTTGGATCCAGATTCGTCCATTCATTCTCCCGCCGAAGCCATGCTCGAAGCAATTCTCAACCAGGGGCTGAAGAAGCATCCTTAAGATAGGCATTCGGGACAATTCCTCCGAGAAATCAAGGGTCACGGTAATATTCTCGCCGAATCTCGCCCTTTGGATTTCCACATACTTCAGTAAGTACTCCCGTTCTTCCTCCAAGGTCCAGTAGCCTTCACTTCGATATAATTGCTGCTTCAAGAGATAGGAAAGCGAAAGCACGAGAGAGCCGATCTTATCCTGAGAGGATCTCTCCGCGAGAAACCGAATGGTATTGAGCGTATTCAGCAGAAAATGGGGATTCATCTGTTGCTGCAGCATCTGCATTTCAAGATTCCGTTTCTCGGCAGCCGCCCACTCCAGATTACTGCGGGAAATTTGAAGATTATGAACGAGCTGCTGGAGAAGCTCCGATAATTCCTCTAAATGTTGATCAGAGTGGACCGAGACAGACAAGTCGAAGGAAGGATTCACCAACCGTTTGGACAATAATCTGATCTGATGGAAGACTCGACTCACCGTTCGCATTACGAAAGTCGAAGTTACTAGGAAAATCACTAGAATAACTAGGATAGTCGCAATAACGGTGAGCTGGAAATATCGTAGTTCATTCTGAATGACCGTCGTGGAATCCGTTTGTACCATTCTCCAGGGTGTTGGCGACAGCAGGATGGATGAATCGTCCAATTCGGTGCCAGCGCTGGAAATCTCCGAACGATTGGAATAAACGAGATTGCCCTGGTCGTCTCTGATCGCGTAAGATCCATTATCGCTATTCAAGATCTCCGACAAATTCGTCAAGGGTATGACCATCGAGACGATTCCTCGCTTATTAGCGGTTACCGGACTGAATATCCAGCGACTAAGCACGATTAAGGGCTCTTGAGATCCTTCCGGCTTTAGCAATCCCCACTGGAAGCTATTAAAGAAGTCATGGCCGTCCCAATGAACCTTACTCAGAATTCGCCCCTTCAGTTCCCCTTTCTTCCAGCCGAGCCTGGAAGGATTGGATTCAAAGACATTTCCGTAATTGTCCTGTATCACTACAGCATATTTTTCATTGAGGAAAAAGGTATACTGCAGCCGTTCGATGGCTTGAAGATAGGTTGAGTTTTTATCGATGCTTAACGGATCTTCTTCTTGAAGGGCTTGAATAAATGACTTGTCATAGATGAAATTGTTCGTAGACATAAAGGCGCGTTGAAACAGGTCCTTCACCCTTGAAGCGGTCTGCTCGACCTTGATTCGATTAATCTCGCCTACTTTGTTCACCATCGTACGTTCGGAATAATGGTAAGCTGTGTATAAGATCAAGA
Organism: Cohnella luojiensis; assembly: GCF_004564235.1. Lineage (GTDB taxonomy): Bacteria > Bacillota > Bacilli > Paenibacillales > Paenibacillaceae > Cohnella > Cohnella luojiensis. Next base: position 113,441 of record NZ_SOMN01000011.1, on the reverse strand, counting down.
TGAGTGGAATGAATATAACGACAAGCAGAACGATAATTCTACGCTGTACGGATTTCGGACCCGTATATCGCTTGCTTATCCAGCCCATACTGTATCTCCTTTACGAGAAAAAGCTAAGCCCATCCTGATCGATGGGCATAGCCACTTGTCTTTGTTAATTTTTTTGTTGTTCTTCGATTGCGGCATCCACTTTTACTTTCACTTCATTCAGCACTTCATCAACCTTCTTAGCGCCGGTATAGTATTGGCTGATGATATCAAGGAACGTCGACTCATATTCCTGTGGAGCGCCTAATACCGGCTTCTCTTCGACGTTAATGACGGCAGGATCGCCGCCGAATAGGTAGGTGACTTGTTCGAGCGTAATATCGTCATCCTTCAAAGCCGATGCCAGCTCTTCGAAATAATTGTCTTTGGCTACTTTAGTATACATGGGCAACGCACCCGTGCTCAACGTATAATCGGACACATATTCTTTGGCCAGAATAAGCGCTTCCTTCGCGTGAGTAGAATTCTTAGGCACGGCTAGAGAATCAATACTGGACCAGTTCATATGTTTGCCAGCCATCTCGCTTGGAACCGGCATCGGAGCGATGCCTGTTTTCCAATCACGCGGGAACTTATCCTTCTTGGTCGCTGCGAGCTGGGCATACCACTGAGCACCGACTACCATTCCGTAATTCCCGTTCCAATAGGAGAGGAAATCGGTATTATTCTGGATGAATTCTGCGATCGGCATTGCCGCTTTCTTAACATTCATCACGTCATTCATCCATTCGAGGCTGCGTACGAATTCAGGAGCGTTGATATTGACTTTTCCGTCATCGGTGTAGAATTTCCCATTGTTTAACTGGCTGCCGTAACCATAGAAGTACATTCCCCAGTTGTTGTAGAACATGCCATACACTTTTTCTTTTCCATTTAGGTTAGTAATCTTCTGTGCCACTTCGGCCACTTCATCCCATGTCATCGGAACCTTCTCATCCGGATATGGCACCTTGGCATCGTCGAATACTTTCTTATTGTAATATAGCATCCAGTTGTTCTGTTGAATCGGGAACCGGTAATATTTGCCGTCTTTGTCCGGCTTGAAATCACCGAAGTCCTTAGTCATATCGACGTCTACTTCTTTGGCCGCTTCGTCAATGGCCATCAGAAACCCTTTGTTGATTGCATCAAACTGCTCAACGCCGTTCCCCCATAGGAGATCAACTTGCTCTCCGCTAGCGAGCATGATATTCCGCTTATTAATATATTGCTCATGGGGGACAGATATCGGATCTACCTTAATGTTCGGATATTTCACTTGGAACCGGTCTAGAAACGCCTTGAATTCCACTGAATCCATATACTCCGAAATATTAAGAAACTTGAGCGTAACCGTCTCGCCGGATGCTGCCGCTGAGCTGGATGCCTGTGAAGAAGCATCGCTATTTACCGAATTGTTCCCTTTACCTCCGCAAGCGGCAAGCGTGAATAACAGCATAGCTGCCACTGCGAGTAATCCCCATTTTTTGATCAAGATTGTAACCTCCCCTTATTGTTGTTGCCCAGTTCTCATTATGAACGTGCATACGGTTCTCTCAAATGTAATAATAGCTTTTTTTATTTGTACAATTGTACGGCCTTAACCTTTCAACCCTGAGGATACGATGCTTTCGATGAATTGCTTCTGCAAGGCCAGGAAGACGCCCAACACCGGTATGATCGCCAGACAAGCGAGTGCCATCTGCAGGGCATATTGCTTGCCGAATTGCGTTTGGAAGCTTTGCAGCCCAATGGGTATTGTATACATTTCCTTGGAATGAAGGAAGATCAAAGGCTGGTAATACTGATCCCATATCATAAAAAAGCTAAGTAGGCCCAGTGTTAATAGAGGTGTTCTCGCTAGCGGCAGCGCGACCTTTATGAAGGAACGAAAAATTCCCGACCCTTCCATGTAAGCCGCATGAACTAATTCCTTCGGGAATGAGAGGAAAAATTGCCTCATTAAGAAGATAGAGAGAATATCAACAATATTAGGTATGATTAATGCCCAATGCGTATCGAGCAAGCCTATAAACCGGAAAGAAATGAACTGCGGAAGCAGCGTTAATTGATAAGGTATAAACATGGTCATCAGGAAAAAGAAGAAGATGGTGTCGGAATAACGGAACTTCAGAAAGCCGAAGGCATATCCTCCTAGTGCCGACAGCAGCAGTCGAAGCACGACTGAGATCAGAACGACAAACACAGAATTCCACAGCCATGCAGGGAACGCAGTTTCCGTTAAGATCTGCCTGTAGTTGTCCCAATTGATTTGACCCCAGTGGATAAAGACGAAAGGTCTCTCGAAAACCTGATTCTCAAACTTGAGAGAGGTAGAGACCATCCATAGCAGCGGTGTAATAAAAACAAGTCCGATCAACAAAAAGATAACAGAGCGAATCGTATATCGGACGTTTTGGCTCATCAGCACGATCTAATCCTCCTTCCATGGCGAATTATTGATAAAAGACCCATTTCTTCTGGCCGAACCAGTTGATCGCAATTAAAACTAGCGTAAGCAAGAACAAGAACATGCCCACCGCCGAAGCGTAAGAGAAGTTGTAGTATTCAAAAGCGGAACGATAGATATGGTAAGTCATCGTAGTCGTGCTGAAAGCCGGTCCTCCCTTGGTCAGCAGCGCCATCTGATAGAAGGCCTGCAGTCCGCCGATAATGGTAATCAGCAGAAGGAAAAAAGACGTTGGCGATATTAGGGGAAACGTAATGTGCTTGAAGCGTTGAAATCGACCCGCTCCGTCGATGGAGGAAGCCTCGTAATAATCCTTGGATACGCCTTGCAAGGCTGCCAAGAACAAGATGCAGTGATAGCCTACGTCTTTCCAAGCACCAATCAGAGCCAGCATCGGGAGCGCCCAGTCCGTATCGACCATGTATTGCGGCGGATTCGCGATTCCAAGACTCACTAGCAAGCTATTGACGGGACCCTCCGTTGGATGCAGGAATACATTCCATACGACCAGCGTAGCTACGTAGGTTGTGATATAAGGAATAATAAAGAACGTGCGAACAAGGCCTCTTGCCCTCATTTTGGTATTCAAGATTAAAGCCATTCCCAGCCCTAACGCTAGAGTTAAAGGGACATAAATCACCATATAGTACAGGGTATTTCGAACACTTTTCCAGAAATCTGGATCATGGAGCATTTTGTCGTAATACTCGAATCGCTTGAATTCAAACGTATTGCTCATTAAATCCACTTTATACAGGCTGAGCAGAAAAACACAGATCATCGGAATCAACACAAACAATAGGAAACCGACGATAACCGGCAATGCAAACATTAAGCCGGCCCGCCGCTCTAATCTCTCCAATGAGTATGCTCGCGATAACTTCCGTTCCGGCATGTTTTTCAAGATTGTTGCCATATGTACCCTCCTCTACTGCTTGTTAGTATTATGGCTCGGTTAGCAGGCTTGAAGGAATAGAACAATGACCGCTCTTATTTGTAATATCGTCCGATTAAGCTCGAAAAAAGAAAAATCGACCCTAAGGCCGATTCCTATATGACTTGAGTTTCGGTCAATGAATACGGAATATCTAAAGTTTTTAGGGTAAATTCCATAGCTTGCTAGGTGTTCCATGCAACCTAATGTTTGATAAGATTGTGGTAAGCAATGTTTCAATTAGGAACCTACTTAGGAGGAAAAGAGATGGAAAATTCCACAAAACGAAACGAACCGTTAGTAACCCATATTTATACCGCAGATCCTTCCGCTCACGTATTCGATGGGAGAATTTATATTTATCCTTCTCACGATCTCGATCATGAACAAGTTTCGAATGATAACGGCGACCAATACGACATGGAGGATTATCACGTCCTGTCTATGGATGACGAACTGTCTCCTTGCGTAGACCACGGCGAAGCGCTTCATCTTAGGGATATTCCATGGGCCAAGCAGCAGCTATGGGCACCGGACGCCGCTTTTAGGAACGATACCTATTATTTGTTTTTCCCGGCAAGGGATAAGAACGATATCTTTAGAATCGGCGCAGCAATCAGTTCGTCTCCTTCAGGACCTTTCTTGCCGCAACCGAACTATATTCCGGGCAGCTTCAGCATCGATCCTGCCGTCTTAGTCGATGACGACAACAAGGCGTATATGTATTTCGGCGGTCTCTGGGGCGGACAATTGGAGAAATGGCAGACCGGCACTTTCCAACAGGATGCTGCCGGTCCTGCCGATCATGAACCTGCTCTGGGACCAAGAGTAGCGGAATTAAACGATGATATGCTTACTTTCAAAGAAACGCCGCTAGAAATATCCATAGTGGATGAAGAAGGCAACCCTATACTCGCCGGCGATGAGGAAAGAAGATATTTTGAAGGCCCCTGGGTACACAAATACAATGGATCCTATTATCTCTCCTATTCTACCGGGACAACCCATACTATTGTTTATGCCGTCAGCACGAATCCCAAAGGTCCATTCGTTTTCAAAGGAAAGATCCTTACGCCTGTCGTAGGTTGGACTACCCATCATTCCATCGTTCGATTTAAGGAGAAATGGTTTCTATTTTATCATGATAGTTCCTTATCGGGGGGAGCCGACAACAAGCGCTGCGTAAAATATACCGAGCTCAATTACAATGATGATGGTACCATTCAAACCATAGACCCGTACAAAAATGAATTGTAATACTTAAAAATTAGCATCGCAAAAGTGACATTTTCTCAGCAAAATACCAAGCTTCGGCAAGCACGCTGGAGCTTTTTTGGTATTTTAGACCTATTAACATTAACAAAGATAGAACCTATGATAGATTTATAGTTCGATTATCCTAAAGTGAAAAAGGCAAACCTCGGGAAACCGGGGGACGCAAAGCCAAGGGCCTGAACCGCAGAAAAGGTAAAATTTCGCGGAGGCAGCCGGTTGCCACAAGGAGTCATAGGGATTCTACTATGGGCCTTGTTTGAGGCTCTTTTTTTCTTTTTCTCCAAGGGAATCCATCATCCAATGAAAGGGACGGTCAAATTGACAAGTAATAAACGTTTCAACAAGCCGCTGTTTCTGATCTCACTTCTTCTTTTGGTGCAAATTCTGTTTCCCACGTGGACGGCATTTGCGGCAACCACTGGCGGCAGCATGCTCCCTCCAAGCAATCTGTCGACCCAGCTTCTGACTCCAAGCGATGTGAAGCTAACCTGGGGTTCGGTTTACGGTGCGACAGGATACAAAGTCTATAGCATCTCGGATGGTCAGCTTTTGCTGCTAGGTACGACAACTGCGACTTTTTATACGATCAACAAGCTTTCGGAAGGTTCTTACAGCTATGTCGTATCGACATTAAGCCCTGAAGGAGAATCCGGTCCCAGCGCTCCGGTAACGGCAGACATTGTTTATCCGGACATGGCGGCGCCAACCGCCTTGGCCTACAAGTTCCAGAACGGGAATGACATAGTCCTGAGCTGGGGCTCGTCTCCTTACGCACAATCCTATCAAGTTTATCAGATCCAGGCAGACGGCCAAAAAACACTTGTGACGCAGACAACGGCGCGTACATACACCATTGTCAATGCTTCTGCCGGAACCTATACGTACGCCGTTTCCGCCTCTAACAATCTATACGGCGAATCGCCGCTGTCGGAGCCGGTGGAAGCAACCGTGGTCCTGCCGATCATGACAGCTCCGGCAAATTTCACCCATACGTTGTCGAATGTGAATACGGTCAACTTGAAATGGAACGCTGTTCCGTATGCAACCGACTACAGGATTTATCAGATCGTGGACGGACAACCGACATTGAAAAGCACGCTGACCGGTACCTCCGTTTCTTATGCCAGCCAGCCGGCCGGAGATTATGTTTACGAAGTCCGCTCCTTTAGCAACCGCTACGGTGAATCGGCAACCGGCAGCCAAGTCTCGTTGACCGTAGCCAGCGTTACCATGACGGCGCCTGAAAATTTCGTTTACCAAATTAAAAATGTCAATGATATCGTATTGACTTGGGCCGCGGTGTCCAATGCAAACAGCTACAAAATTTATCAGATCATCAATGGACAAAAAACGTTGAAGAGCACGGTAAGCGGCACGACCATAACCTATGCGAACATGCCGGCCGGGGATATTGCATTCGAGGTGCATTCTTACTCCTCAAGTTTGGGCGAATCGTCAGACGGCAGCTCTGTTTCGCTCACGCTGGTTCATCCGGTGATGCAGCCGCCTGCAAACCTCGTGCAAACAATCGTCAGCGCGACGAGTTTCAAATTGAGCTGGACGGCTTCGGAAAACGCAACAAGCTACAAAGTCTATCAAATCCTCAATGGTCAAAAAACGCTGAAAAGCACGGTAAGCGGCACGTCGGTCTCGTATACGAATATGTCGCCGGGCGAGTATGCGTATGAAGTTCATTCCGTGTCTTCCCGTTTCGGGGAGTCATCGGAAGGAAGTCAAATCACTTTTACACTGAACGGACAAGTCATGGAGGCTCCGGCCAATCCAGCCTATAGTGTGACAAACGGCAACGATATCACTTTAAAATGGACAGCCGTAAACTACGCAACGAACTACAGAGTGTACCAAGTCGTCGATGGCAGCGAGGTCCTCAAAAGCACGGTGGCCGGCACCTCTGTACCCTACACGAACCAGCCGGCCGGAGATTATCATTATGTCATCCGTTCTTACTCGACGCTGCTGGGCGAATCGCCCGAAGGAGCGGAGATTGCGTTCACCCTGGTTTATCCGACCATGGCGGCGCCGGGTGGCCTGACGTACAAAATTCAAAACGGCAACGATGTCGTATTGACCTGGACGGCGGTTCCGTACGCGACGAGCTATCAGGTGAACGAGCTGGTGGACGGGCAGGAAGTGCCCAGAAAATCGGCGACGTCCTTGTCTGTCTTGCTGGCAAACGAAACGGAAGGCGATCACGTATACATCGTCCGCTCGGTAAGCACCCGTTTCGGCGTTTCGCCGGAAGGCAGCCAAGTCTCCGTTCCGCTTGTCTTCCCTGACATGGCGGCCCCGGCGAATTTGACGTCCAGCATCGCCAACGGCAATGACATTACCTTAAGATGGAATGCGGTCACCTACGCGAACGCCTATAACGTGTATCAAATCGTGGACGGACAGCCCGTGTTTCAGAGAAAGGTGACGGGCACAAGCACGATTTTCAGCAAAATGCCTTTTGGCGATTACGTTTTCGAAGTTCGCTCCTACAGCGATCGTTTCGGCGAGTCTCAGAACGGCAGCAGCGTTAACGTTACGATTAGCGATCAAACGATGTTGCCGCCAGGCAATCTTACCTACAGCATCGCAAACGGCAATGACATCGGCTTAAAATGGAATGCCGTCAGTTACGCTACAGCGTATAAGGTTTACCAGTTGGTGGATGGGCAGCCCGTGCTAAAGAAAACGGTGACTTCGCTTTCGACGGCCTTGCCCAATATGCCGGCAGGGGATTATAAATTTATCGTACATTCCTACAGCGATCGTTTCGGCGAGTCCCCGGAAGGAAGCGAATTAACTTTCACGCTTGTCCATCCGGTTATGCAGGCGCCGACGGATGCGACATACAGCATCACAAACGGCAACGATATCGTGTTAAGGTGGAAAGCCGCCGCTTATGCGAATTCGTACAAAATCTATGCGATCGAAAACGGTCAAAAGGTACTGAGCAAGACAGTCACCGGCACATCTGTTACATTCACCAATATGCCTGAGGGGGATTACAGCTACGAGATTCATTCCTCCAGCAGCCGCTTCGGAGAATCAACGGAGGGCGGTATCGTAAGCCTTACGCTGACCTGGCCGGTTGTTCAACCTCCGGTTCTGAAATACACGGTTTCTAACGTAAACAATATTACATTTACTTGGCAAGCCGTCACCTGGGCGAATGAGTACCGGCTTTATGAATGGGTGAACGGTAATCGACAGCTCCTTTATAAAGGAAAAGCACTCACCTATAAAGCGTTCAACCTGACGGAAGGAACTCACGAATACGAGCTTACGGCGTTCAGTACGAGATTTGGCGAATCGGCTGCGTCCAACCGGGTTGCCGAAACGATTATCTATCCGGACATGCAGGCGCCGACGGCGAATCTTAAACTCTTGAGTCAAACGAGCGCCCAGATTTCCTGGAATTTCGTTACGTATTCCAATGGTTACAACGTCTACGAAATCGTAGATGGAAAGCCGGTGCTCCTGATTCATAATCTGAACAACCTGTCCTATACGGTATCGGACCTGCCGTACGCCGATCATCAATATTACGTGACTTCGTACAGCAATTCTTTCGGGGAGTCGGAACCGTCCAATATTGTGTTGGCCAAATTAATCGTCGATACGACAGCTCCAATCACCACGGCGAATGCGCCTGCAGGCTGGACGAATCAAAGCGCCAACGTTACGTTTACGGCTGCGGATGATGAAACCGGGGTCGCAGGAACTTATTACGCCGTGGACGGACAACCTTTTGTGGAAGGCAATGCCTTAATGATAGAAACAGAAGGAATCCATAGCGTATCCTTCTACTCGATTGACAAAGCAGGCAATAAAGAAAACCTCCGGACGATCGAGGTCAAGATCGATCGTACCGCGCCGGTAACGAGCGCCGATTCTCCGTCTGCATGGGTGAAGGAAGACGTAACCGTGAAGCTAACGTCGTCGGACAGCGGCAGTGGAGTGGCAACAACCTTCTATTCGGTGGACGGATCGGAATTCGTTGAAGGAAGCTCCTTTACTATCAGCCAAGAGGGAATCCATACCGTTTCGTATTATTCGGTTGACCAAGCTGGCAATGAGGAAACGAAACAGGCGGCAGAAGTCAAAATCGACCGTACGGCGCCGATTGTCCAAATGGACTTGGGCGGCGAACATGCGCTTGGCGGGAAGCTGACGCTTCATTACGCAGCGGAGGATACCCTCTCGGGAATCGCTTTCGAGAAAATGACGGTCTCGGAGCCGGACGGCACCTCCGTGACGTCCGCGAACGGAGATATACTTTCTCTGGACAAGCCGGGGATCTATAGCATTGTCGTAACTGCTGCCGATGGAGCGGGCTGGAGCACGACCGTTGAAAAACAAATTACGGTTTATATTCCGGCAACAATGGAAGTGACGCCTAAAGTGATCAAAGGCAATAAAGGCGTATTCACGGTCAGAGTTAAACTTCCATCCGGATTCGACCCCCGGGGATTTGACCTGAGTACCGTTACCGTCAACGGAGTGAAAGCTCTTGACGGCGGCAACGGCGGCAACGGCAATCAAGTCCGGGACGACGATGAGGATCAGGACGAGCGCAACAAAAGCTCCAATGGATATCTAAATCAAGCGCAAAAAGGACAGTTCAAATTTGATCGTTCCCAATTTATTTGGACCGGATCGGAAGTCGCCTTGGAGTTCCGTGGCTATGTCGATGGCAACTTGGTAATTGCGCACAAGACGGTAAAGTTGTCAAACGGAAATGGTGAGGATGGGGACAATGAGGACGACGAGGACGATGAAAAGGGTTCGTCCAAAAAGTCGGATGACTAAGAGCCAAGCCCCAAATCTCATCTATTGATTGGCGATATGAAAAGATCATACGTAACCCCGCACAATTCCATGTTGTGCGGGGTTACGTTTTTGTGATATCAACGTTAATGGCGTTCTATTCTACTCGGTCTCCTGCACGACTCCGTAAAAATTTTGACCGAATACTTGGAAAAACGGTCTCTGGTTCGTTTGCGTTCCTTGCCAGATCGTCACCGATACGGGAGTTTGCGGATTGCCTCCGGATTTGGACGAAATCGGCGCCATGATCCTGACTGTGAAGGTTTCGCCATTCTGATCCTGAGCCGCCGCCTGCAAATATGACTGTTGATCTTCCGTTACGATCACCCACTGCGCGGCGGACGTCTCCAACACCAGGCCTTGCGGTTCGGCGTGAAGTTTCAGCTCGCCCGTCAGCATATCATTCTCACCGTATTGCCAATCGGTTTCGATCATCAGCTTTTTCGATTTCCGTTGGTTTGTAATATAATCGGATAATGAGCAATGGAAATGGTCCTTGAATATTTGTCTGGCATAGTTCACGGACATGGATACATGAGCCGCGATGTCATCCACGGAAAGCATCGGATTGTGAAGATGATTGCGTACATACTCAATCATTTCGGCAGCGACCTCATCCTTTCGGCTTGAGGCATTTTTGTTGCGGTGCTGGTCTATAATCTGCAGCATCTCTTGGTACAGCCACGATTTCACTTCCTCTAAGGTTGCAAATTGCTCCAGGAAGGTATGGATACTCTTCATTCCTTGAAATGTTTTATAGTTCTTGAAGCTCTTCATGATCGAATAAATGATGTGGGTCAGTTGCAGCTTGCATTCCTCATAGCTTAGCTCCTGCATATGCAAGGTGAGATGATCCAAATAACCTTCAAGTGCCTTATCGTTCTTGAGCTGAACAGAGTGAATAACCTGCTTCAGCAATGCTTCATCTAGATCGCTGTCTTTGCCTCGTTCATACCGCTCCAGATCTTCGGAGGTAAACACCCTATCCTCATGATTAATGAATCCCAATAACGTAAGATCATATAGCTGGGTATAAATAATCTGCAAATTCTCCTCCACATCAAGCACAGAGCTTACAGCAGCTTGCACCTCCAGCTTAAGCCATCGACTGATCTGGATCTTTACGTCCTCCATCGCTCCCACAGCTAATCCCGCGTCTTCCTCTGAAGTAGACGAAGAAATGAGCGCCACGATGTGATCGGAGCCGAAATCGACCGTTTCTGCAGCATATCCGTGATTCACAAGGACCTCGGTCATAATGTTCCCTAATGCGAAGCGCAATGATTTGCGCGAAGCAAAGTCGAATTGCTCTTCGAAGCGTCCGTACGATTCCAGACGTATGACCGCCATGCGGAACCATCCGGTTCGGAGAATTTGCGTTTGGTTTCTTATAAACTCTTCAATCGGTCTGGAAGACTTCGAATTTAGAATCCATTGGCGCAAGAAATCATCCTTCACCAAAGCTTTGCTGCTCTTGAGCGATAAGTTCAATTGTTCGATCTTCTCGACAAGGGAATCGAACCCGGAATGAATCCACGACATTTCAGTATTGGTTTTCGTTGTCCGTACGATGGGATGCTTCTTGCCCAGCTTGCTTTGTATTTGATAAGCCAAGTCGCTAATAGGCTTCAAGCTGCGATAGGACTGCCAGAACAAGTATAAGAGCAGAGTTAACAGCAGAAAGATCGAAGAACCGATAATTTCGGACCGGATCTTGGTTACCTTTGCTTGCCAGAGAGAGATCGGCGATAAGTGATAAACATTCCATCCTTCTATAGGCAACCGTTCTGTCTGAATAGACCAGGTCTCTTTGCCGGAATTCCATCTCCCGTTCTGTTCCGCTGCCGATTTATCCATTTCCATTATTTCTTTCGTTAACGCAGGATCCGTATTTCCCAGAATGAACTCCTTATTCTTGCCTTCAATATATATTTTGTTCTGATCTTCCTCCGAGATCTGCAGCATGTTCACATTCAACAAGGGTTTACTGAACAGAATCGCAACAAAACCATGATAGTTCTGATTAGGACCGGCTGCCGGTACGACAAGAGCCAGAAACGATTTGCCTCCCACCTCATGGTTAACGTATTGCAGATACGGCGTTTTATGGCCCTTAATGTAGTCCAACATGATGGGGTCGTAGAAATCCTGCGTCGTGTAAATGCTTGAGTCTGAGGTGTAGATTTGGCCAATATTGAAGTTGATTAAATAAATGCCGTGAATGAAAGGTTCGCTGCTCATAAATTCCCTTACGCTTGTCGCGGCTTTACTCAATGCTAATGGAGAGTAATCGTTATTATCCGTGTTTATCCAGAGTGCAATACTTTCATCCGAATAGACTCTCAAAGCAAACTGACGCAATTTCTGCAACGTAAATTCCGAGGCTTTAACGACTTGTCTCATTTTCTCTTGGTTAGACTTGTCCATTTCATCCATTGCGCTCCGAGCGAAACGTTGACTCAGGAACATGGTGAACACCAGGGTTAGCAAGCACACAGCAACGCAGGAATACAAAAAAATACTTAAATACATCTTCTTCGGCTTTATCCGGCTCCACATTATAAACCCTTCCTCCTGTATGCTACTTCGGAGAACAATGTCAGTGACTGACAGGTTTGTGTTTGGTTTCTATGAAGCATTATAACTATCGTAAACATTGTCCACCATCACCGCTACTCTTGGCAAGAAAAAAACCGTTCTCATTCCGACAAGGAAAGTGAACGGCGATACTCCGAAAAAGCGCTGAACCCCACCTGTTCTAGGCCCCATAATCTTTTCCAAGAAAATATAAGATTAAGAAAGTGATATGTCCCCTGTACACCTCACCAACAACGCACAGCACTCCACGTGACTTGACTACTGGTCACTGGTAAACTTGCCTAGATAATGGCGGTGGCGGCGAACTTATACTGAATGTTCGCCTAGCCATCCGCCTTGACTACTATCTTATCGACCAAACGATGAAGCATATCGGGGGTCAGTTCTTTCAGACCCATGAACTTCTTTAGTTCCTTCTTCATTCGCAACATACACTTTCCGCGCCGCTATTACTGTTAAGGGCACTGAATCAGTTCCAATGACGAGAATCGAGTTCCGATTAAAACCAAAACAAAAGCCGCTTACTAAGTACGATACGGAAGACTTTATAAAAAAGGCTTCCGGTTCGTTTCCAATACAAACGAGTTCACTGGTCTTAGATGCTTGCTCAAGAGTGTTACCAATGGGAGACGTGATTGGAGAAACCTAAAGCGACAAGGTAAACAGGCAATTACAGTGGCAGTCAAGGAAAAAACGGTTGATATGCTAGACTTATTCTTAGAGTATATCTTGACGGTCCTAGTCGTTTGCAAATGAGGACTAGAAAAGACTTAGTGGTGTTAGAATCGCCTGAAATTTTTCCGAAAATGTTTGTCGGACGTAAATAACCGCCCCTTAAGGGCGGCTAGAAACTAATTACGTCGTTCCTTGAGCGATTGCTTTCGTTTCATGAACTGTACCATATGGATGCTCAGGCGGTGCATAAATAACATAAACTTTAAGAGGGCGATTACCTGTATTGATTATATTGTGCCATTTTCCTGCAGGTATCATAATTGCATAGTCATCGTACGCCATTACTTGAAAATCTAAGTTATCTCTGCTATCACCCATTTGAACAAGTCCCTGACCTTCTTCAATCCGTATGAATTGGTCAGTTGTCGGATGGACTTCCAAACCTATGTCTTCACCAACATTAATACTCATCAAAGTTACTTGAAAATACTTACCTGTCCATAAAGCGGTACGGTAATTGTTGTTTTGCTTGGTTGCTTGGTCAATATTCACAACAAATGGTCTTGTTCCATAATCTTGTAATGTGATGTTTCCATATGGATTATAGTTGCGATTGTTCCAGTTGTAATAGTGGGGATTCCAATCATAACTCCATTTGTTATTCCAGTGGCATTGCATTGGATTATGCCAATGATGGTGATAGCATGAATTAGAGTACATAATCATGCTCCTCTCAGTGATTTTCTTATTGACCATTTATCCTATGCAACTGCCCAGTTACAGGTAAGCAAAATGGGCAAAAGTCCACTGGTTTACAACAATGAAAAAAGAAGGGTTCGCCCCTCTTTGCTATTTCCGCCAATACATCTCCGATTTAAATGTCCTTCCGCACTAACAGTGAGCAACACTCCACATGCCCCGTATGAGGAAACATATCCACCGGCTGAACCTCTACCGTCCAGTATCCCCCGTCCTCGAGCAGCCTCAAATCCCTAGCCAAGGTCGATGGGTTACACGATACGTAAACAATCCGCTCAGGCCTTAGCTCCAACATCGTCGAGATCAGTGCCGGATCGCACCCCTTACGAGGTGGATCGACGACGATGACGTCGGGCGACACTCCCTCGGCTTGCCAACGCGGCATCACGACCTCAGCCGGACCGACCGCGAACTCGGCATTTCGTATCCCGTTAAGCAACGCATTGCGACGAGCGTCCTCGATCGCCTCGGGCACGATCTCAACTCCGTACACTCTATCTGCGTGCTTAGCCAGAAACAAAGAAATCGTCCCCGCGCCGCAGTAAGCGTCGATAACGGTCTCATTCCCTGTTAATGCCGCATACTCTACTGCTTTTCCATATAGCCGCTCCGTCTGCTCCGGATTGACTTGGAAGAATGATCTCGGAGAGATCGCGAACTGAATGCCGCCAATCTCGTCGTAGATAACGTCTTCGCCCCACAATACTCGCGTCTCTTCTCCGAAGACAACGGGTGTAACCGCCGTGTTCACGTTCTGGCATACGCTCACGACGCCGGACACCTTCTCGCGAATCAACGCGACGAGCTCCTGAGCATGAGGAATATCGCGGCCGTTCGTGACGAGCACGACCATCCGTTGTCCGGTTGACCGGGCATGGCGGACGACGACATGCCGGAGCAAGCCTCGTCCGTTAGCACGATTGTACGCGCTAATGTCGAGTAGTCTTGCGGCTTCCTTCACCGCGCGGACGGACTCCTCGTTCTCTTCCTGTTGGATGAGGCAAGCATCCATCTCCACGATGTCGTTGCTGCCCGCTTCGTAGAAGCCGCCGATCAGGCCGCCATCGCCGAATCCGATCGGAACTTGAGCTTTGTTCCGATACCTCCATGGATCATCCATCCCGATAGTAGGATGCACAACCACCCCGGCCTGACCATCATCCTCAGCCACGACCAGCTTCCCGATCCGAGCCAAGTTGTCCACCACGTGCTGCCTTTTCCAACGAAGCTGCTCCGCGTAAGCCATGTGCTGCAGCTGACAACCGCCGCACGAATCATAAATCGGACACGGAGGAACGACGCGAATTCCGCTACCTTTACCGGCCCCCGTCCCCGATTCCATGAGCTCCGACATCCGAGCTTTCCCGAATGACTTGCCAATACTCAGGACCTCTGCCCGAACAGTCTCCCCGGGAAGCGCATCACGAACAAAAAGGGTATAGCCCTCGACCCGGCCTACCCCTTCACCCTCGTGCGTCAATCCGATTATTTCGCATTCAATAAACTGCCCTACCGAAACGGGAACGCCCGCGATCGAAGAAGCCGCGGATTTCCCGCCGCCGACGCGACCACCCCCGCGAGGAACACTCCCACTCCAATCATTCCCACGCTTTTTCCCGCCAAGTCTGCCCTTGCTGTCTTTACCGTTCCGTCCGCTCATAGCTGCAATGCCCTTCCAGGACCATTTTTACGATAGGAGGATTCCCCGTGCTCGTCCACGATAACGTTAATATGCGCCGGCAGCAGATTAAACGTGCACGGAAGCGTTCCGCCGAATTCCCCGTCCACGTTCAATTGCACGCGATGGTCGGACTCCACGACGACGCGGTTCGTCTGAAAATGAATAAAGTGAGGGTCGTTCAACACAGGCTCTCCGCGCATGACCAATGTCGCTATGCGGATGAATTCCGCCAGGTTGCATTTGCGTAAGGCGAGCACGTCGAACACCCCGTCGTTCGTGCTGGCACTCGGGGCGAGACGGTCGAAACCGCCTACGGAATTGCTGTTGGCGATCAAGAAGAGCATGAACTCCTCGTCGAATTCGCCAACTCCATCCGCCGTGATACGCATATGGGTCGGATGAAGACGCGTAATCTTCTCCAATCCCTTCATATAATAAGCCAGCTGACCAACCATCGTCTTCAGCTTGCTTGGCACATCGTAAGATAATTCCGTTAGCGAACCGCCGCCGGAGATATTAATGAAAAATCTCTCGTTAGCCTGTCCCACATCAACTGGGGTCGTATGACGCCGGGTTATCAAATCGCACGCAGCCTCCCACTTGCGGGGAATTCCGTGCGCGCGCGCGAAATCATTGGTCGTACCCAGCGGCAATATTCCTAGCGAAGGCTTCCGTTCGTGTATCGATATTCCGTTTACCACTTCGTTCAAGGTACCGTCTCCGCCTGCGGAAATGATCATATCGAAACCGCGATCCACTGCGTCCGAAGCCGCCTGAATCGCATCCCCTTCGCTTTCCGTCGCGTGGCAAGACGTTTCGATGCCGCCCCGCTCCAGACGTTGCAGGATCGCGGCTAGCTTGCGTTTGACTTCCTCCCGGCCGGAAGTCGGATTATAGATTAACCGGGCTCGAATGGTATCCAACCCTTATCCCCTCTTCATCTCTCGTTCAATCTCTTATCGAACCTTGATCCAAGCTTTCCAGCCAATCTTGGGTCCGCCTGACGATCCAGTCTGCCACCTTGGGGTGCGGCATGAGCGCGCGTCCGTCATAGCGGCATTCCAACCCTGCTAATCTGCGCGGAATGACTTCCTTAGTGAAGTACCCCTCGCTTAGAAACAATGCCACCACCACGATGACATGATTAGGATGGCTTTGGCGTAATCTTTCCCATCGTTCTTGCACCTGATTCGGCAGCAGAAGCGCCGACGTACAAGCGCCGAACCCCCCGAACCTCATTAACTGATCCGATATCGCATTCAAACCCCGCTCCCAAGCTTCGCGAAAACCCGGCTCGTTGCTCCCGTGTCCTATCAATAAGATGCTTTCATTAGCCGAGTGCTTGGACATTTCCTTTAATCGTTCCAAGATGACGCCTACGAGCTCGGGATCGTCATCCATCGGTTCTCCATAGGTAAGCCGCGCCGAAATCCGATATTTCTCGAGATCCGTTTCCGTCTTCGGCTCGGGATACGCCCCAAGCGCCCATCCGATCTCGTCGACATGTGTGCTGCCTGAGGATACGAACAGCGGCAATGCGAACAAATGCGTGACCCCGGCCGCTTCCAACCGATCTATTCCATCCTGGATAAGTCGCCCTTCCACCAATTCGAGGAATGCAGCTTCCACCGGCAAGGTATCGCCTAACGCGGTCCGAGCCGCCTCAACCGTCTCGTCTACGAGAGCTACCCAACCCGCTTCCCTCGATCCATGGCTGATCACCAGTAAGCCTGGCTTCATGAAAGAGCGATCCCCTTTCTTTCCCAACTGTTCCACCTTCTTATTCATGCTAGCGAAACGTTAAGCCAATGTCAACGCTGGACGAAGACCGGACATACACCTATCGCACAACTCGCCCAACGGATGACAAAAACCGCCAAGCGCGCGCTTGGCGGTTCCCTGAGCATCCCGAAGGTTACCACTCCACTCCGTTATGTCTACTCTTACTTGGAAGCCAAGAAAGCATCCAATTGTTTTTGTTTCTCTGCTATGATTTTTCATCCAAGCCGTTTGCCTTAAGTTTCGCGATATAATCGTCAGCTTTGGAAGGATCTACGGAGCCCGTATCTTGCTTCGTTAATTCAGTGGGGGTTGCACGCTTTGAGCGGAGTTAGCGAATTTGCTTCGTTAACTTCGGTGGGGGTTGCACGCTTTGGGCGGAGTTAGCGAATTTGCTTCGTTAACTCGGCGGGGTTGCACGCTTTGGGCGGAGTTAGCGAATTTGCTTCGTTAACTCGGCGGGGTTGCACGCTTTGGGCGGAGTTAGCGAATTTGCTTCGTTAACGGTGGAGTTAGTAAAGTTTCGTTACTATCTCGGCTCGATTCGACTGCGGCGGGTGGAGTTAGTAAATTTTCGTTACTATCTCGACTAGATTCGACTACGGAGGGTGGTGTTAGTAAAGTTTCGTTACTATCTCCGTTCCATTCGTCTGCGGAGGGTGGTGTTAGTAAAGATTCGTTACTATCTCGGCTCGATTCGACCGCGGAAGGTGGAGTCAGTAAAGTTTCGTTACTATCTCGGCTCCACTCGTTCGCGGAGGCGGCGAGCAGCTTACTATACCACGTTCGTCGCGAACAAGCTCAGTTGCTGCTTTCCAGCTTTTCTTCCGAACCGAAACGTCCTAACCGCTCTAAAGATAGCTTATAGCCATCGTTGCCATAATTGAGGCAACGCTTCACGCGGGAAATGGTCGCCGTGCTCGCGCCCGTCTCCGTCTCGATCTGGTTATACGTATGGCCCTTGCCTAACATCCGTGCCACTTCGAGCCTCTGCGATAAAGATTGGATTTCGTTCACCGTGCATAAGTCGTCGAAGAACACGTAACATTCCTCAACGTTCTTCAAAGTAAGAACGGCTTCGAACAGTTGATCTATGGATTTATCATTCAGCTTCTTCAGTTGCATAAGTTCGCATCCTCTCGGGTACCGATTGCATTTGTTCCCATTGTACTGCGTACCTGCCAATAGTTCAAGCATCACCGTATTCACGCATTACAGGGGTAAAATGTCCCTGGACCCGGGCATCCGTCCATGCCCGTTGCCGACTTCCGTCATAACCTATTATAAAAAAGGGTGTGACTCCATGAACGAACCTCATTCGCCCTCTCTGCACGGCTGGACGCCGGGCTTCGGACAGCAACAGTTTCCCGGAATCGGAGACGCGTTCGCCGGTCCTCCCGCTGTCATAAATCCGACCGTCATACCGAATCAAGTAACGGCCTCCGCTACGAAGCTTCCCTTCAATATTAACATTTCCAACATGGCGGACGTGAAAGCTTTAGTCGATCGCATGGGAGGCGTTGAAGGAATCCTCTCGACGATGGGCAAATTCCAGAAATTCGTGTCTACCATGCAGCAAATTGCCCCGATGGTTAAGCTATTCATGGGCAACAAGGGCAGCAAAGCCTCGACCGCCAACAGCTCGAAAAGCTCTACCCCGCGCAGGCGACCGGGAAGCCGCAGACCGTCGGGGAGCAAGGCGCGTACCCGTCGTCCGGCGAAACGGCGCTAACGTAAGGACATGAACTACTATCGAAGAGAAGCCAGACCGAAGGCAGGGACTTCGGTCTTCTTCGTTTAGCCGCTAACTCGCATTTTGCCGGTTACGCTCACCAAAAAGAGGCTGTTCCGCAACGGGAACAACCTCTCCGTTATTTCTCGTATTCCAGGAACGGATCCGGAATTTCAATGACATGGGCTTCCGCGTCGCTAACCCCAGCGTAGAGGAATGCGGTTCCATTCGTTTCTCTAACGAGCCCTCCGCTGAAGATGACATCCTCTAAATCCGGGCGTTTGGCCGGACCGTCGGGGAACATGCTGCGGGTAGCGATTATCTTAACCGGAGTATATTGATGATCCGCTGGATTGTAAGCAAACACCATCGGATAATAATGTCTAATATTGTTCTCTTCCATCCAAGCTATGTGCCCAAGCACGCCGATTAAGCCGTTCGATAGCAAATGGGCTTCATTCGCCCCTCCCCATTCTTCGGGAAGGAACTGATGGCGCAGTAAACGGGCGCCGCTGATGACTTCTTCGGTTAACTGATCCAGAGTCCCGATTTCCGTGAATCCGATCAGCGCGCGGGCGCCTTCTACCATCATAGGACGGGTAAATACGCCAATTCGGCCGTTAGCGAGCTCCACTAACCGGATATCCTTCATCGATAACGGGCCTTTGGCGAACGGCTCGAGATCGTTAATGGAATGTCCCCTATAGAATACGGTACGCCAGGAAGTCACGTAATGAGGATCGTTTCCGTCGAAATAGACTTCGACGCCGCCGAATACGAGCTCATCTCCGATGAAAGTAAAGAACGGATCCTGCAAAGCGAATACCGGCGCGCCATTCCTCGGTACCCATTCGCCATTGCGTTCGACGAAGAACATCACTTCGGATAATTCTCTGTCGCGATCCTCCACGCGGCCGGCAATAACTAAATCCCCATCGTCTTTGAATGGCGCGCTGATGTTATAGACGTCGCGGGTCCCTACCCCGGTGAAAATGAGCTTGCGCCCTCTGGAGGCGTTGTTGCCTGCTGCTGTGAATTCTTTCAACACTTCGATCGTCGGTTTCGCCTGTTCCGTGTACGTATGCATGGGTGTCCTCCAGACTAAATAGAGATGACAACAACCTTACTCTATTGTAGTAATCTCGGGCGTTCAGGTTTGGGTGATCCCACGCCTTTTTTTCTTAAACCATGTACCCAAATTAGTGAAGGAACAAACTAAGGACGTAATAAATCAACATGGCCAACGCTCCGACAGCCGGTATCGTAATAACCCACGTCATGATAATACGTCCGGCCATGCTCCACTTTACGCCCGAAAATTTCTTCGCCGAACCGACTCCAAGGATGGAAGCGGTAATCGCGTGCGTCGTGCTTACGGGAAAGTGCGCAAGCGTTGCCGATAAAATAACGGATGCGGATGCCAAATCCGCGGAGAATCCATTCATCGGTTCTATTTTGAAAATCTTAGTCCCCATCGTCTTGATGATCTTCCATCCTCCGACAGAGGTTCCTAGGGCCATGGCCAAAGCGGCAGAGAGCTTAACCCATAGAGGGATGTCCAACGTTGGCTGTATTTCCGCGGTTACCAATGCCAGCGTTATAATTCCCATCGCTTTCTGCGCATCGTTCGTTCCGTGGGTGAACGACTGGAAGGCTGCCGTTAATACCTGTCCGTGTCGGAAAACCTTGTTGATACGATGAGGGCTTGAATTCGCTAATACGTGCTTCAGCACGAACATGATGCAAAATCCGAGTATAAATGCGATAATCGGCGATAAAATGAGCCATTTGATGATGGTCGAGAAGCCGGCGTAGTTAATTCCATCCCAACCCTCGGAAGCGATCGCCGCTCCCGCCAACGCTCCGATAATGGCATGCGATGAGGAAGACGGAATTCCGTACCACCAAGTGATGAGGTTCCAGACAATGGCCGCGACCAACGTTGCGATAACGACCGTTAAGCCATGTTCCAGCTTGAAGGGGTCTGTTATTTTACCGCCAATCGTCTTGGCGACTCCCGTAAACATCAGCGCGCCGACCAAGTTCATAACCGAGGCGAGTATGATGGCGCGTCGCGGAGTGAGCGCGCGCGTTGAAACGGACGTCGCGATAGCGTTGGCCGTATCGTGAAATCCGTTGATGAAATCGAAGCCGAGCGCTAGCACGACTATAACGACAACCAACCACATTGTGTAATCCATTATATTCTGTTCCGTCCCCGCTTGCGCCGATTAAGAATTGCGCATGATTATGGATTGAAGCGTATTGGCGACATCCTCGCACGAGTCGGTCGTCTGCTCTAATCTTTCGTAGATCTCTTTATGTTTAATAAGCTCGATTGGGTCCTTCACGTTCTGGAACAGATGCTTGATGCCCTGGCGCATCAGATCGTCGCCCTCGTTCTCCAGTTCGTTGATTTTCACGCAATGCGGTTGGATGGCAAGCAGCTTCTTCTGCGTGAGCAGATAGATGGCGGATTTGATCTCATGAGAGCAACGGCGCAAGCAATCCCCGAATTTGCGAATGAACGGATCGGACTTCGTGATTTGATACATTTCGAAGCGAGATGCGCATGCTTCGATACCGTCTAGTACGTCGTCCAGCTTCTTGATGAGCTCCATGATATCTTCGCGCTCGATCGGCGTGATGAACGTTTTGTTGAGCTCCATCAGGATAATATGGGTGCATTTGTCGCCTTTATGTTCATACTCCTTCATTTCTTTGGCGAATGCCGTCACGTCTGGCAGGTCTCCATTGACGGCAACTGCGAAGCGATCGACCGTTTGGAAGATAATATCAGCCATTTCCTCCAACGTCTTAAAAAAAATGTCTTTTTTCCGAAACACGGATAGCCCTTCTTTCCCTATATGTAACTGATTAAAGTTTACATTCCGTTAACGCTGCGTTTACACCGCGTTAACTTGTTTATTTTAGCACAGTGCGAACGGGCTTTGTATAGTCCTAATCGAGTACATGTGACACTTTTTTTAAGTTTGACCTATTTGTCCTGATTGTACTCGGAAATACGAACGGTCCCCCTGCCGAAATAGCAGAAGGACCGCTTGTGATATAATTTCTCTTGATCTATTGGTACGTCAAATGCTGATCCATGGATGAGGAGCTAGGCACAACGTGATAATAGGTCACTCCCGGGAGGAACGGAAGCTCTTCGCCGTCTTTCGTCAAACGGACGACGTCCCCTTCCTTGCGCTCCCATTGGCAAGCGATCGCTTTGCCGTTCTGGAATAGAACGGCTTTCCCGCCGCTGTCAAGATCGACGGCTAACCGTCCGACATTGTCTTTGATGTCCGTCTTAGCGGATAGAACGACAAGGTTCGTCGCGGTTAGTTGCTCGTCGTTATTCTTATCGATATGCGGCTTATCGTTAATGAAACGAGAGTATACTGCATTGGCTGCATCATAAGTGTAGGACACCTTATAATCCGACAACATGAATTTAATGTCGATCCGAGTAGCCGGAGCGGCAGTTGCGAGTGTCGGCGGCGCCTGGTTGAATGAGAACAGAGGCATCGTTGCCGTATTCTTGTACTTACGCTTCTCGGCGCCCGCGCGTAATTGCTCTAAGGTCGAATATACATTATGGGGCGCTTTGCGGGACTTGTCCCGGTAGAAATAAGCGCCGGCATTCGTAATCTCGTCCAAATCTTCCTTGTGCTGTCGCTGCAGGATGGCGAATGCGTCGTTGCTTGCGCCTACATGAACAAGAACGCCGCTATAGAACTCGCCTACTTGAATGAAATAAGGGCGGATACTCCGTATCGGTCCGATCGGATCCGTGAATTCCTTGCTTTGGAATACGGCGACCAGTCTCGTGATCCCGCCTTCGGCAAGCAACTCCCAGACGACATCCGCCTGAGTTAGTCCGGATTGCGGCCTAGCCGGGGCAAGGTTATTGATCATGACCGCGAAAGGCCTGTTTGTCACTTCTTTCTCCATTGGCAACCCTGTCAGCGGGGCTAGGAAATCCGCGGTTGGCGTCTTCGAGGTCTCGCTGGGAGATTCGGAAGCGCTGGCCGTAGGTACCGTCGTCACGACGGGCTGCGTAATGGTTTCCTTCGATTCTCCGCATGCGGTTAATCCTACGAGTGCGGATGCAAGCATTAGCTGCATCGCGATTCGTAATCGTTGCGTCATGCTCATTCTCCCTTCGCAAGTACGTACCTCTCCATTAAACCATACTCGCGCCCTAGGGAAAAAGAGCCTGTATTCCCTTTTTCGACAATCGAAGCATCTCTACCGTATGAATGCTCTCGCTTGAACGAAGAATAATTCCAGGTTGTCTACCAAACAACGGTAAGGAGAGGTACAGCTATGCCGCAACGCGTAAATTTTGCTCAGCAATCACCGGAGCTCTTCAAAAAATTCTTGGCTTTCTCCAACGCCTTAAGTAAAAGCGCAATTGAAGAGAAGATCCTCGATCTCGTTTCGATCAGGGCTTCGCAAATCAATGGGTGCGGATTCTGCTTGGATATGCACTTTAAGCAGACCAAGATCCATGGCGAGAACGAGCTTCGCCTCGATCATATCTCGAATTGGCGGGAATCGACTCTGTTCACTCCACGTGAACGGGCCGCGCTGGCATGGACCGAGATCCTGACTAAACTGCCTGAGCATGGCGTACCTGACGATATTTATGACCTTGTTCGCGGGCAATTGTCTGAAAAAGAAATCTCGGACCTGACTTTCGCGGTAATCTCAGTAAATGGTTGGGACCGCATAAACGTCGGTTTCAAGACTGAAGCGGGGCGACTGACGCGGCGTTCGGATTAACTATAACAGATCAAGCAATAACGAGTCCGCCGTCGACTGCGATGATTTGTCCTGTGATCCAACCCGATTCAGCCAAATTAACAATCCATGTTGCTACGTCATCTGGCACGCCACGACGCCCTAGTGGGATTGCATTACGCTCCTGCTCCTTAACCGCATCGATTTGCTCGTCGCTAAGTCCCATACGGTCTTTAAGGAAAGCTGTTTCGACAGGTCCGCTCGCGATCGAATTTACGCGAATTCCCTTTGGAGCGAGCTCAAGAGCCCAGCATCGCGTAAGGTGTTCTACAGCAGCCTTACTAGCGCCATAAAGCGATAAGCCAGCTCCTGCCTTACTGCCGTAGGTACTAGATATGTTGATGATTGTACCTTTCGTTGCTTCCAGGCTCGGGAGCGCAGCTGAGGCAAGCAGTGTCGGTGCAGTGACATTTATAGCGAAAATATCATTTACCGATTTCGCGTCCGCACTTTCGAGCGGCTGAATGACGCCGCCGCCGGCATTATTCACGATAATATCAATGCGCCCCCAATGTCCAAGCGCCGCTGCAACCGTTTTGGCGGCTGACTCTGGATCACTGGCGTCCGCCACAAAAGCCTTAATGTTCGGGTGAGTAGCCGCGGACTCCTCCAATGTGGCTTTGTTACGTCCAGTGATGAGTACATTTGCTCCTTTTCCAGCCAGCATTTGAGCCGTTGCTAGTCCGATTCCGCCACCGCCGCCTGTGATGATCGCAACTTTGTCTTTAAACATGTTCACTTCTCCTTAGAATTTGCAATTTTGGTCTTAACAGTTTATCGATTAATAATTAATTAATTAACTATAGAGGAAATCTGTCCTTTAACAGGACAGGCAAGCCTAACTAAACTAATTTTTTCAACAGAGTTTCTAACTGTTTCTGTTCTTCCAAAGTAAGTTTATTTCCGACGTTTTGAGCGATAGTCTGTTCATATACGGGCCATACATTCAATATGATCTCATGACCTTCAGGCGTTAAATCGACTAGAATTCTTCTCCTATTGGTCGGGTCGAAACTCCTTCGGATGCGGCCTGCTTGCTCAAGAGAATTTAATAAATTGCTTATATTCGCCCTTGTAACGGCAAGATCGTCGCTTAATTCGGAAGGGACCATCGCTCTTCCGCTAGACTTTAGAGCAACTAGCACGCACCACCGCCCCAACGTCAGATCGAACTTTCCTAGCTGTTCCTCTAATTGTTGAACCAAATGATGATTCGTTTTATAGAGTGTCAGAAAAACGCTGACCGATTGAAGAGGTTGTTCAAAAGGACTCCATTTCTCGATACTATTTGACCTCCCTTCATAAAGTTAAGTGGTTAACTATTTACTCGCTAACTATAATAATCGCTCATCATATTGTCAAGTTTGGGACTCTCTTAAGATAAATACGAAATACCGGTCAGAGATTCAGACACGTCCCACAACTGGTTGGTTATCTTCGGGTCAACCATTTTTAGCACGGAAGTATCCACTTGTGGATAACCTTTGTTTCCGCCTTTTCCATCCGGACCGATGTATTCGCCGCCTCTAAGCGTTGGATTAGTTGCTGCATACAGAGTCGGTAAAGCTCCCATTTCCGCTGATTGCGGAGCTAAGAGTACCTTCACTATTTTCATTAGAGGTCCGGTTTTGTCAGATCCGAGCGAGTACAGATTCGTATTTGCTCTGCCAGGGTGACTGCCCAAGCTTATGGTAGTAGAACCGCTTGCTTTCAGTCGTACATTCAGCTCTTGGGCAAATAATAAGTTGGCTAGCTTGCTCTGACCATAGAATTTCACCCTGTTGTAGCCTTTGCTGCCATCCAGATTATCGAAATTAATATTGGCTCCTTTTATTACGGTGCTGCTTAAAGTAACAATACGCGAAGAAGGAACATTATTCATCATAGGTAGCAAAAGTCCTGTAAGCGCGAAATGACCGAGATGATTGCTGCCGAACTGGAGTTCAAAACCGTCCTTGGTCTTCTGAAAAGGCGGGGTCATGACGCCGGCGTTGTTGATCAGCAAATGGAGTGTATCGTACGTTTGCCGATACTCATGGGCAAATTTACGAACGCTGGCAAGATCGCTAAGATCCAGCTTCATCAGCTTCAGCGATGCGCCCGGATTCTCCCTCTTCAGTTGTCTCGCGACCTCTTCTCCTTTTTCTAAATTCCGGATGGCCATAACTACCTGTGCGCCTTTCGCCGCAAAAGCTCGAGCGATTTCATAACCGATTCCGCTGCTCGCACCTGTAATAACTACCGTTGTTCCCTGCTGATTAGGCATTTGATAGGTTGTCCAATTATTTTTCATTTACAATATCTCCTAGATGATTATTCAACTGAAGTTGATTAATTAACAGTTGTTGAATATTATTATATGGAGAAGATAAGTTAATTCAATCGCTAATAAACGCGCTTTTGTTTCATATACAACATTCATAATACAAGTGTTCATTAACTGGAGGAGGCAATTGCTGAATGGCAACAGAAACGAAAATAGATAGACGAATCCTAAAAACAAAGGATGCCATAAACAAAGCGTTTCTAGAACTGTTTGCCGAGAAAGGGCTCGAACAAATCACGATCAATGATATTTCCGAACGGGCCAATGTAAACCGGGGAACCATCTATCTTCACTACGCGGATAAATATGACCTGCTTGATAAATGCATAGATGATCATTTAAACAAAATGTTCATTTCATGCGCTCCGCTCGACTTTAACCGAGATAGAATAGATCTGATCAGTGAATTAAAGCCCGTATTTAGTTATTTCGAGGAAAATTTCCTATTCTTTTCTTCCATGCTCTCTAATAATAGGACCTCCGTATTTCGGGGGCGCATGTTGCAGATCGTTGCATCCAACTTAAAAGAGAAGATAGATAAGCAGGACATCGATCAAGAAATGGATAAAGAATTGATGATTCATTTTATAGCCTCGGCCTTCGTGGGTGCAGTGGAGTGGTGGATACAGAATAAAATGCCGCATTCACCTCAGATAATGGCAGAACAAGTATGGAGATTGTTTGAACAGAACGATATTTACTTTAGGAAATGATTAAAAAATTTAAGCGAGATCACCTGGAAAATGTTACATCGGCTCGATTGTCACAAAATGAATCACAGTTTCGTTATAAGTCTGATGAGTGGTTGGCAAAAACAATAAAGAAGAGGTTCAGCAATGACACAACGTGTAAATTTCGCTCAGCAATCACCGGAGCTTTTCAAAAAGTTCTTGGCTTTTCACAACGCTATGTATGAAAGCGCAATCGAAGAGAAGATCCTCGATCTCGTTTCGATCCGGACTTCGCAAATGAACGGGTGCGGATTCTGCATGGATTTGCACGTTAAGCAGGCCAAGAGCCATGGTGAGAGCGAACTTCGCCTCTATCACATCTCGATCTGGCGGGAATCGACTCTGTTTATTCCGCGCGAAAGGGCCGCGCTGGAATGGGCCGAGATCCTGACCAAACTGCCTGAGCATGGTGTACCTGACGACATTTATGACCGTGTTCGCGGGCAGTTGTCTGAAAAAGAAATCTCGGACTTGACCTTCTCGGTCATGGCGTTCAATAGTTTGGACCGCATAAACATCGGCTTCAAGACTGTGCCAGGTCGTCTGACTCGGCGTTTGGATTAACTTCGCCTGCCGAGCAGCTTCATTTTCCTACATGCTTCAGTTTATCGGGGTTTCGGACAACGTATAAGTTGCGAATCAAATTCCCCTCGATATGCAGCATCGCTACCGTATGAATGCCCTCACTCGAACTAAGAATAATTCCGGGTTGTCCATTTATTTGATCGATTCGAACCGCGGCTCCTTCAATCGTAGCAGCCTGACGTATCGGACCAAGAAGAAACTGTGCAACGAGATTTCGCGTTTCGATCGGATCGACGGCAGCAGACACTTTGCCTCCCCCATCGGAGACCAATACAACATTCGGATCAAGCATAGATAAGATTTGATTCATGTTACCCTGTTTAAGTGCTGCCATGAAGCCGTTAACCCACTCCTGGTTAGCCGCTTCAGTATGAACAATCTCTTCGGAGGTAAGCCCCATCTTTGAACTCGCACGGCTGAACAGTTTGCGGCAATTCACTTCGCTTTTATTAATGAGCTCGGCTATCTCGTGATAATCAAAGCCGAGTGCCTCACGAAGAACAAAAACGACCCGTTCCGAAGGTGACAGCCGCTCGAGCAGAACAAGCATCGCATAAGACAAGAGATCATCGCGGACGACGGATTCCATCGAATCCTCAGCCGAACTAAGAAAAGGCTCCGGAAGCCATTCTCCAAAATATTGTTCCCGCTTGTTGCGTGCAGCTTTGTGCAAATCCCTACAACGATTCGTGACCATTTTGCAAAGATAAGCTTTCGGCTCGGCTAGCTTATCCGGCGGTACGTCATATACTTTTAGAAAAACGTCCTGAACGACATCCTCCGCATCGGAAACCGATCCTGTCAGTTGATAGGCGAGTTTAAACAACAGCCCTTTATATTGCGTATATAACTCTTGCATCTATCCACTTCCATTCTTATCTACTTAAACTCTTCGTTTATCTTAGAGTTCGCCCCAATAATTAAACGAGATAAGAGGTTAATCTGTGACATTATCAAGTAGTTATGGCTCTTACTGATCATAACATTACCAACTTCATTTCTAATATGCATGCATTAACTAATATCCAAAATCTGCATAAACGCATCCCGCTTTGTTCATAATATTCTAGTGATATTTTGCGACCGGGGTGATCATCCATGAGTTCCATTAGCAGGAGCATCGGAGTGAATGAAGCCTATCTCAGACAACAATTCCATAATTCCTCGGACGTTATATTGCGGTCCTTTATATTAAGGGATGAAACCCTGCTTTTACTCGTTTATTTAGATGGAATGACTCGATTGCAAAGCGTAGAGGATAACATTCTGAAGCCCCTGATTTTCAGCGGTTTGCCGCAAGGAATAGACCGGATACAGTCGCTCGCCGAAATGTTCAGACGCGAATGGCTTCCATTAACGAATGTAAAGACGGACGAATCCTTGGAGGATCTAGTCAATCATATCCTGCAAGGCAGCTTGGGGATATTGGTGGATGGCGAAGCATCCGCGCTCATCGCCCAAGTTCAGGGCTTCGAGACGAGAGGCATCATAGAGCCGCAAAAGGAATCGACTTTGCGCGGCTCCAAGGAAGGCTTCGTCGAGAATATCCGTACGAATACGTCGTTGGTTAGACGAAGAATTATTCACCCGGATCTGAAGATGGAATCTTATACGATAGGCAAATACACGCAAACCGAAGTAGTCCTTGTTTACATGCAAGGACTGGCGGACGAGAAAGTATTGTCGGAAGTAAGAGAAAAGCTAGGTAAGATCGAGTTAAACGGCGTAATCGATTCCGCCTATATCGAGGAATGGCTAGAGAATAGTTCCTTCTCCATCTTCTCGCAAATCCAGAATACCGAACGCCCGGATATCGTGGCCGCATGTTTATTAGAGCGAAAGGTCGCTCTCCTCACTAACGGAACCCCCTTTGCCCTCATTCTTCCCGTTACCTTCTGGTCGGGTCTTCAATCGGCGGACGATTATTTCGAGAGGTTCGTTTTCGTCATTTTGAATCGGTTAATCCGATACGTCATGACCTTCATTTCATTTGCCTTGCCCGCTATCTACGTCGCGCTTTCTACTTTCCATCCGGAAATGATCCCAAGCTATCTCATGATCAGTATCGCGACCGCGAGGGAAAACTCGCCATTTCCTACCGTCATCGAAGTATTTCTTATGATGTTCATATTCGACGGATTGCAAGAAGCCGGCGTTCATCTTCCCAATCAACTAGGCCCGGTCATGAGCATTATCGGAGCGCTGGTCATCGGACAAGCCGCCGTCGAAGCCGGCATCGTATCCACGCCTATCATCATAGTCATTTCCTTAACGGGTATCGCATCTTACACGATTCCAAGATATAGCGCCACCCTTCCCTTTCGCTTAATCCGGTACCTCTTTTTATTCATAGCCGGTTGGCTCGGCTTCGTCGGCTTTGCGTTCGGCATTATCTTCATGTTGATCCATCTCGTAACGATTGAATCGTTCGGAACGCCGTACTTGAGCCCTATAGCCCCATTCGACGGCAAGCGGATTAAAGACATGATCATCCGCTATCCCTTCTGGATCAGGGATGGCCGGAATAAGAAAGGGAGTCGTCCAAGATGATCCGCGGCATCCTCTTATCTTGCGTCTTTCTAATCTTAATTTTGTCCTCCACCAGCTGCGCGGATTTTGTCGAACCGAATCAATTGGCTTTCGTAATAGGGGGGGCGATCGATCATGCCGAGGACGGGTCGATCGAAGTCAGCTATCAGATCGTAATTCCCTCTCAGCTGAGCAGCAAGGGAGGAAGCTCCGGCGATTCGGATAGTTTCGTCGTTATGTCGGCCAAAGGTAAAGATGTTTTCGAAGCCAGTGAGAAAATCCAGATAAAAATGTCCCGAAGATTGTTGACGAGCCATCGTGTCACAATGGCGATAAGCGAAGAGTATTTCAATAAGAACGACGTAAGCAAGTTATTCGATAAACTGAGCAGAGATCCCGCGAACAATCTAAGGGATATTGTCCTCCTGATTAAAGGAGGGAGCGCTAAGGAATTCCTTATGCTTAAGCATCCCATGGAACGTCTCTCCAGCATTGCCGCCGGAAAAGAGCTGCAAATCAACGGGTTGAGGAAATTCACTTCGAGGCAATTAATCGTCGACTATCTCTCTGAAGGAATTAGGTCTCTGGTGCCGGTTCTCCAAGTCAAAAATTTCAAGACGAGCCGTAAAAACACGAATCCAATTGCCGTATTATCCGGTATCGCCGTCTTGAACAAGAAGCTTAAGGTCAAAGGATTACTGAACGAAGACGAAGGCTCGGGAGCCATTTGGATGTCGGGGAAAGGAACTTTTAAAGGGGTAACGATTCCATGGAAGAACGGCAAAGGCATCTTATCGTTTAGACTTACCCATCTTCAACGCCGAATTAACTCCTATAGCCGCAATGATTCCAAACGAATTGTATTAACCGTTAAGGCGCAAGCTTATCTTCTTGACAACACGACCCCGCTGGACACGACCGATGTAGATAACAAGATTGAGATCCAGAAGTACGTTAACGAGCAAATCCAAAAGGAATTGCAGCTGACGATGGATAAAGTCCAGCAGTGGGGACCTGACGTATTCGGCATCGGCGAACACCTTCATCGCAAATATCCTTACTGGTGGAAGTCGCAAAAAGACGATTGGGATGAAAAATTCAAGAATATCGAAGTTACCGTCAAGGCGGATATTCTACTAAGGTCAACCGGAGCGACCGGCGCACCGTTAAAATGATTAAGGGAAAGGAGTGGCAATGGAGTATGAAAGTAAGCAGTTATCAACTGTTCTGGCTGATTAGCATCTCCTCCATGATCGTGTTTTCCTACCTTCCCATCCAGTTAGCGGCGAAGGAATCGCGCCAGGACGCTTGGATATCCATTCTGCTTGGGTGCATGATCATGATGGCCATCACCTGGATCATGCTCCGGGTATGCATGCAGAATAAGGACAAAACGTTAGTCGGCTTCATGAAAAACCTCTTAGGTACCGTGCTCGGCAAAATAATCGTAACCGTTTATTTCCTGCTTTGGTTCTTGCAGATATCCTCGATCGCAAGGGGTACGGTAGAATTTCAAAATTTAGTTATGCTCCATAACACGCCGATGATCGTCATCTTACTGTGTTTCTTGTTTCTCGTTGCCTATTCGGTTTATAGAGGGGGGATTACGGCTATCAGCCGATGCGCTGAGATCATTGGTCCCTTTTTCGTCTTCATCTTATACGGGCAGCTATTCCTGAATCCTCAGGACATGGATATGAAAAGAATATTGCCCATCTATGCGGACACGGGCTGGATTCCCATTCTGAAGGGCACTCTTTATTCGTTCAACTATATGGTAGATCCTTCAGTCATTCTCATGCTGTTCTTTTTCGCCGAGAACAAGCGAACCGCCTCGCGAGCGATCCTATGGGGAACGGCGGTTGCTATGATATGGGGCGTTTTAGCCACTCTGGTTGTTCTGTTCGTAACCGGACCAGGCATGGCCGCTGAATTGGTAGTTCCCGTATACACTCTCACGAAGATTGTATCCATTCTGAATTTCATTCAAAATATCGATGCACTTTTTATCCCTCTTTGGCTGCTTGGCGGCTTTATTAAATTATCGGTATACTTGTTCATCCTTAGCTACGGGTTATCCGAGTGGACCGGCTTCAAGAATTGGAAGCTTATTGCTTGTCTAACGACTTTCATCTTGTTAGCAAACGTGATCTATAGCACGCACAATCTTCGAATTGGATTTACGTATACGAGCTTGTTTCAGATCGGCTTTTTTTACCCTTTCGTGTACATTGCCATACCCTTGATTTTATGGATGATTGGCAGTATACGACAACGCCGTAAAGCTTCCAATATCAATTAAGTTTACTGGAACATCGGCTACAATGTCACAGAATGAATCGCAGCTTCGTTATATGTCCGAAGGCAAAATTAGTTCACAAAATACAGTAAAGAGAGGTACAAAAATTATGACGCAACGCTTAAATTACATGGAGCAATCTCCAGAATTTTTCAAAAAGATGATGGAGCTCAGCGGAGCCGAGCAAAAGAGCACAATTGAAGGAAAGATCCTTTATCTCGTTCACATCAGAGCTTCACAAATCAATGGTTGCGGCTTCTGCACGGACATGCACATTAAACAAGCGAAGATCCATGGCGAGAGCGAAAGTCGCCTCTATCACATCTCGATTTGGCGGGAATCCACTCTGTTCAGTCCGCGCGAAAGAGCTGCGCTGGCATGGACTGAGATCTTGACTACTCTGCCTGCACATGGTGTACCTGATGAAGTTTATGACCGCGTTCGCGGACAGTTGTCTGAAAAGGAAATTTCCGATCTTACCTTCTCCGTTATGGCTATCAATGCTTGGAACCGTCTTAACATAGCTTTCAAATACGTACCGGGTTCGGCTGACGTAGCGTTTGGATTAACTAAAGCTGGTTTGAGCTAACCAATTGCAAAAGCAAAGTATAGTTCGCGCTACTTGCCGCGTGCTTGCGAGCCGAATATTTGAAAGACAATTCGCCAAAAAGAACCCTGCAAAGGTTCTTTTTGGTCTAATAAGAAGATTGATCGATGCGTTCGCTTGTATCTACTACTCAGGAAGCACTCTGCCTTTATATTTTCCGGTTTGCATAAGCTTCACTTTGAAATCAATCTCCTTTATGGTGTCCTATTTTAATACCAATTGGTCTCTGTCGTTTAAGCGATGCCATACTTTTGGATGGTTTCTATAAATTTCTCCAAACAAATTCAACAGGTCCGTCTGCGTGGAAAGTCACTTTCGATACGTCGATAGGATTTCAGCCCGGACCACTCTTTCGGCTTGTTCTTCCATCGCCTTTATGGAAACATTTTCGGTCATTTCTTCAACAACCGCACGAGCCTCTATGTATATGTTAAAGCGTGCTTCATCTGGTTCGATTAACATCTGTATCCTATGATGAGGTTTAATTAAAACTAACGTTCCTGTCGGTTTTTTATTATCGGGAATTTTAACGAGAGCACGCTTCGTTTTCTTATTAAACCATCTCAATCCTTTGAGATCGTCTTCGGAAAACCACGCTTTCATTAGATGTTCATGCATAGCGTATGCACCGATTATTTTAAACATGGTTTTCTCCTTTTTATCTTCCTTCCATTCTCGTTTCGAGATGGACAGCGTTGGAAGTATGACTGTTCTGCACTTTTCGTTTAATTCGGCAATCTGTTTGAAACCATATTGAGGCTGAATAAAAGATCTCTGCGCATAGGTTTCCAGGTGTATCCAAAATCGTATCCAGGGGTGAAAAATTTAACAGTGATTTCTGTGCTAGGATATCGGTAAAACAAGACCTCATCACGAATTCTAAGATTCCCAATACCATTGTTCGTGCGACGCAATTCTTCGAATTCGCAGGCAGCATCGCCTATGTAGCCACCGAAGGGAAAAATGTTCGTTTGCCATCTGCCCATGTGCAACCCATCGTTTCGGATGACGTTGCCGCTGCGCTTGCTGGCTTCACGCTTGCAGCTCCCGCGAATGGCATTGTCGAGGTGGCTGGTCCAGACATGATAGTCCTTGACGAATTCGTTCGTCTATTCTTGAGTGCAACTAAGGATGTCAGGTTGTCACAGATGAGAAAGCGCAATACTTCGCCAGCGTAGATGTGAACGATCAATCTCTCGTCCCGTCGGGCGACAACCCGCGCATTATGACTACCCATTTCAAGGATTGGCTCAGCCGCTCCGCGTCTCAGGCGTAAGTCAGCAAGGTATTATTATCAATCTCGAGTGCAACTCGTAACGCAAAAGGGACTATCCTATTGGGATAGTCCCTTTTTTTAAGCCAGCGCCCCCTCCATTGTCGTAAAGGAAAGTGCGAGAAATAAGTGTAATTATGCAATTAAACTACTTGCATCTCATAGCTTGCTAGATACTCCAATGCTGCCAATCCTGCTGACGCTTCTCGTGGCTTGCCAACCATTCTAGCGTGGATTGGAATAGCTCAACTTTGTGGACGCCTTTGGAGTAAGTATGATCCGCCTGGAAAAGGATGTTCTTGTCGCAGCGCCCCTCGCCTCTCAACCAGAACGTTTTCTCCAGAAGAAAGCTATAGTCCGCGGGAATGATTTCATCCGACGTTCCGTGAGCGATAAACACATCGCCTTGGAATTTCGGAGCCTCCTGAAACGGTTGGTGCTGCTGCAACGAATCGAAAAATTCAGGTTTGAGCTTGTAGCCAAGATAATCCGAATAGCCCTTCTCGACCGCTTCGTCATAGGTTCGGCGTCCAACGATCTTCAAGATATCGCTGAACGGGTATGCGACCGGCGACCATAGGGCTAGCGCCTTGACCCGACGATCCTTCGTGCCCGTAAGCAACGCAACCGCGCCCCCTAAACTGTGCCCCAGTAAAGTCACCCGCAGAGGGTCAACGCAATCCAGGCTTAGCCCATAGTCCAATACGGAACGCGTCTGGGTAATCATGGAGTCCAGACCATGCTCCCCATATATGCCGTCGCTTTCTCCGCAGCCCGCATAATCGAAGCGAATCACGAAAAAGCCTCTACGCGCCAATTCCCTGCTTGCAAGCACGAACAGACGATCGACTCCGATTCGATTTCCGATAAATCCATGGCAGATGATGACGAGAGGCATTTTCTTATCGGTGCAAACGCCGTCTTTCGTTGGATAATGTATCGTAGCCGTCAAGGTCAGATCCTCATGGCGAATCGAGAACGGTCTTTCCATAAGCAATCCCTCATTCCATTTAATTCCGATGAATTTACTATGAATTAAACTTTACCATCGTATATAGCTGCTGTCAATGGGTAACCTACCTTATAATGACATCCCCGAAACTTAAGCATACATAAGGAGATGAAATCATGAAAAATTTCGTTCAATGGGTATCCGACCACGCAGTCATTTCGTTAGTGATCGTTGGAACCGCTTATGCGGTATGGTATATAATCGCTCACCACAAATCGCTTTTCTACAAAGAATAAGCCACCGATCCCCCTTGTTTTTCAAGGATTCCCGGTGGCTTTTTATTTATGGCGTTCTAAGCTAGAGAAGCGCTTTTGCGGCAATATCCGTACGGTTTTGTTTGCCTTGGAAAGTGATGTTGGCAGCCGCATTGTACGCGTTAACCCGAGCTTCTGCGATTCCGGCACCCCGTCCGACGATACCGAGCACCCGGCCGCCGTTCGTGACGACTTGGCCTTCCTTTAACGAGGTTCCCGCATGGAAGATTAGCGCGCCTGGCGTGCTTACTTTATCCAGCCCTTCGATCGGGTAACCCTTCGGATAAGAGCCGGGATAACCGCCCGATGCCAACACTACGCACACCGCTGCTTCATTGCTCCACTTGATGTCGATGTCCTTCAAAGTTCCGTTGATCGACGCGAGGAAAATATCGAGTAAATCCGTCTCCAGACGCGGCAACACCACTTGGGTTTCCGGATCTCCGAAGCGCGCGTTGAACTCGATCGTCTTAGGGCCGTCCTTCGTGATCATAAGCCCTGCGAATAACACTCCGCGGAAAGGGCGTCCTTCCGACACCATGGCGCGCGCGGTTGGCTTGATGATGTTCTCGATCGACTCGTCGATGATGGATTGCGCGATATGCGGCAACGGCGAGTACGTCCCCATACCGCCCGTATTCGGTCCTTTATCGTTGTCGAACACCTGTTTATGATCCTGCGCAGGCGACATCGCCCGTACCGTTTCCCCGTCGACGAACGCCAGTATGGACATCTCCTGTCCCTCGAGAAACTCCTCGATGACGACTTTATCCCCGGCTGCTCCGAAAGACTTGTCTACCATCGTTTCTTCCAGCGCCTTATCCGCTTCCTCGCGGGTGAAGCAGACCGCGACGCCCTTGCCGGCAGCAAGTCCGTCCGCTTTGATAACGATCGGAAGAGGCTGCTGCTTTAGATAAGCGGAGGCTGCTTCGTAATCCGTGAACGTTTCGTACTTGGCAGTCGGGATATCGTATTTGCGAAGCAGGTCTTTCATGAAGATCTTGCTGCCTTCGATCTCGGCGGCGTTCTTGCGAGGACCGTAAACCGGTATCGAAGCCGCCTCGAACTCGTCCACTATACCTGCGGCAAGCGGATCGTCAGGTCCGACGACGACAAGGTCGATCGCCGTATCCTGCGCGAATTTGACGAGACGCGGGAACTCCAGCTCGCCGATATCCACGTTCTCCGCCAATTGAGCCGTTCCGGCATTTCCCGGAGCGCAGTAAATTCGTGCGATCTTCGCGCTCTTCTTAAGCGCCCAGATGATGGCGTGCTCGCGTCCGCCCCGTCCGATGACTAGTACCTTCATAGCTGCTTCTCCTTTTTTGGTCGAACTAAATTGGCCTTTGAGCTCGTTTGGTGTGCTGTAGTTAGCTTTGGTCGAACTAAATTGGTCTTTGAGCTCGTTTGGCGAGTTGTAGTTAGCTTTGGTCGAACTAAATTGGTCTTTGAGCTCGATTGGGTGTGCTGTAGTTAGCTTTAGTCGAACTAAATTGGTCTTTGAGCTCGTTTGGGTGTGCTGTAGTTAGCTTCGAACTAAATTGGTCTTTGAGCTCGTTTAGTGTGCTGTAGTTCGCTTTGGTCGAACTAAAATGGTCTTTGAGCTCGTTTGTGTGCTGTAGTTAGCTTTGGTCGAACTAAATTGGTCTTTGAGCTCGATTGGGTGTGCTGTAGTTAGCTTTAGTCGAACTAAATTGGTCTTTGAGCTCGTTTGGGTGTGCTGTAGTTAGCTTCGAACTAAATTGGTCTTTGAGCTCGTTTGGTGTGCTGTAGTTAGCTTTGGTCGAACTAAATTGGTCTTCGAGCTCGTATGGTGTGCTGTAGTTAGCTTTGGTCGAACTAAATTGGTTTTTGAGCTTGTTTGGTCGGGCTCTAGTTAGCTTTGGTCGAACTAAATTGGTTTTTTAGCTCGTTTGGCTGACTGTTGTTAAATGTGGGCTGCCGCACTCATTCCGTGATCCTCTAGATGGCGAAAATAGCGGCAATTTCTGCCGCTATTGCTCTATTCCCGTTAAAATTAGTGTTTGAAGTGGCGCACGCCCGTAACGATCATGGCGATATTGTGGGCATTGGCCGCCGCGATGGACTCCTCGTCCTTGATCGAGCCGCCAGGCTGGACGATCGCGGTGACTCCCGCTTTCGCGGCGAGCTCGACCGTATCTCCCATCGGGAAGAACGCATCCGATGCGAGCACGGCTCCGCGCGCCTTGTCGCCTGCTTGCTCGATTGCGATACGGGCCGCACCGACGCGGTTCATTTGTCCTGCGCCAACGCCAACCGTCATGTTGTCGCTCGCGAGCAGGATCGCATTCGATTTCACGTGCTTGACGACTTTCCAAGCGAAGAGCAGCTGTTTCAGCTCTTCCTCCGTCGGCGCGCGGTTCGTAACGACTTTGATATCCCTGTCGCTCAGGCTGTGCACGTCGCTCTGCTGGACGAGCATTCCTCCTTCGACGCTGGTCACCAGCCATTCGGAGCTGCGCTCTGCCGCCGAAGGAAGGTTGCCGATCCGCATAAGACGGATATTCTTCTTACGTTGCAGAATTTCCAATGCTTCCGGCGTGAATTCCGGCGCGATAACGATTTCCAAGAAGAGGTCATTGAGACGCGTTGCGGTTTCGGCTCCGATCGTCCGGTTAGCCGCGATGATGCCGCCGAAGATGGAAGTAGGATCGGATTCGTAAGCTTTCACGTAAGCTTCGTCGATACTCGCGCCGATACCTACGCCGCAAGGGTTCATGTGCTTAACCGCCACGACGGCCGGTTCGTCGAATTCCTTGACGATCGCAAGGGCGGCGTTCGCGTCGTTAATATTGTTGTAGCTCAGCTCTTTGCCGTGCAGCTGTTCCGCGGAAGTAATATTGCCAGCGGAGCTCAGCGGCTTGCGATAGAAAGCGGCCTTCTGGTGAGGGTTCTCGCCGTAGCGAAGCTCTTGTACCTTCTCGTAAGTGACCGTTAGGCTTTCCGGCAGCGGATTGTCCAATTGTTCGGCAAAATAGTCGGAGATCAGCGCGTCGTAAGCAGACGTATGACGGAACACCTTGGCCGCCAGTCGTTTGCGGGTTTCAAGCGTCGTATCGCCGCCGCCGCGAATTTCTTCCAGCACTTGGGAATAGTCGCCAGCATCCACGACTACGGTTACGAATGCGTGGTTTTTCGCAGCCGAACGGAGCATCGTAGGACCGCCGATATCGATGTTCTCGATCGCGTCCTCGTAGGAGACGTCAGGCTTGGAGATCGTTTCCTTGAACGGATATAGGTTAACGATGACAAGGTCGATGTAGTCCAGATTCAATTCTTCCATTTGCTTGATATGCTCGGCATCGTCGCGGATCGCGAGCAATCCGCTGTGTACCGCCGGATGAAGCGTCTTCACGCGTCCGTCTAGAATCTCCGGAAATCCCGTAACCTCCGAAATTCCGATTACGGGCACGTTTTCTTTTTCCAGCAAGCTTTTCGTTCCGCCTGTCGATATCACTTGTACGCCTTGCTGCGCGAGCTCTCGGCATAACTCAACGATTCCCGTTTTGTCCGAAACGCTGACCAGCGCTCTTCTGATCGCCACAATGACCCTCCGTTCAATTGTTTATCGTTACTTTCCGTCCGTTCAGGGCGACTCGCCCATCGGCAAACCAACCGACAACCGTAGGCAATAGGTCGTATTCGGCCTGTTGAATTCGGGCACTTAGCGTTTCCAATGTGTCCCGATCTTGTATTTCCACGGCTTTCTGCGCGATAATCGGACCGGTGTCCATGCCTCCGTCCACGAAATGGACGGTGGCCCCGGTTATTTTCGCGCCGTATTCAAGCGCTTGTTCAACGCCTTTAATTCCGGTAAAAGCCGGTAAAAGAGCCGGATGAACATTGATCATTCGACCATAGTAAGGTTCTACCAGAACGTTGGTTACGAGCCGCATATACCCGGCCATGACGATGAGGTCGATGCCCGCGGCTTGCAGCTTGGCCACGATCTCCGCCTCGTAGGCTTCCCTCGAAGGATATTCCTTCGGCGAGAAAACGTACGTCTCCACCTGAAAGCTCCGGGCGCGTTCCAACACGTATGCGGAAGGCTTATCGCACACGACGAGTTCCAGCGTTGCGTTAATCTTGCCATCCCGCACGGATTCGGCCAACGCTTGAAAATTGCTTCCATTGCCGGAAGCGAATACGGCTATCTTAATCGGGGCGGAAGGCTCCGTTGGCGCAGTTGCCGCCTCGCCTGCCCCATTGCTTGAGATCATGGCAGTTCAACGCCTTCGAAAGTGACGATTTTGGAGCCCGCCGTAACCGTGCCGATACGATAAGCTTGCTCGCCTTGCTCTTTCGCCAAGGCCAACGCTTGCTCCGCTTGATCCGCGGAAACGACAAGCGCCATCCCGACGCCCATGTTGAACGTCGTGTACATATCGCGATCGGAGATGCCGCCGGCTTGCTGCATCAATCCGAAGATCGGAAGAACCGGCCAAGCGCCGCGGTTGATGTCCACGTTAACGCCTTCCGGCAACACGCGCGGAATGTTCTCGATGAACCCGCCCCCGGTAATGTGCGCCATTCCTTTAATCGTAACGCTATCCAACAGCTTGAGGATTTGTTTTACGTAGATGCGGGTAGGCTCGATCAGGACGTCGCCCAGCGTTTTCCCTTCCAGCTCGGAGGGCTTATCCGTAAGGAAATAACCTTTCTGTTCCAGAAGAAGTCTGCGAACGAGAGAGAAGCCGTTGGAGTGAATGCCGCTGGATGCAAGTCCGATGACGGCGTCGCCCGGCTGAATCGTCGAACCGTCGATCGCTTTCTTGCGATCCACGATTCCCACCGTAAACCCTGCGATATCATACTCGCCTTCGGAATACATGCCCGGCATTTCCGCGGTTTCGCCTCCGATGAGCGCACAACCGGCTTGTTGGCAGCCGTCGGCAATGCCTTTGACGATCGCCTCGATTTTCTCGGGAATAATCTTGTCGCAGGCTAGGTAGTCCAGGAAGAAAAGCGGCTCCGCGCCTGTAACGATGACGTCGTTCACGCACATGGCAACCGCATCGATTCCGATCGTGTCATGCTTGTCCATCGCGAATGCCAGCTTCAGCTTCGTGCCTACGCCGTCGGTTCCGCTAACGAGCACGGGCTCTTCGTATTTGTCTTTGTTCAGGCTGAATAGCCCGCCGAAACCGCCGAGCCCCGTTAACACTTCCGGACGAAACGTTTTCTTTACGTGTTTCTTCATCCGTTCGACCGCTTCGTTACCGGCCGCGATATCGACTCCGGCTTGTTTGTACGCTTCGGACAAATCTTTCACTCCTTGGGGGGATATCGCCCGCATACGCGGCTCCGTGACGAACCATCGGGTTCCGCCTGCTGGTTGTATTCGCGTGATTCGGATTGGATTAGAAGGTAATCACGCGAATACAAAGGCAGGACGTAAACTCTCCACCCGATGGTTGTCCCTCCGCCGCTCTGGGCCCGATTCCTGAGTTTTATTGACATAAAGGGCATACACCTGCTGTTTCACGCAGGTATTACAAATTTGATCAAGTGAGATGTACTTTTATAAACTGTCGAATGCAATCAATCGCACCCGCAGGAAGTCAGCTTGGCGTCTTCGAACTCTACCGGAGTCGGGTAATCGTTGTTGAAGCACGCCAGGCACAGGCCCCGATTGTATTCATTGTCGTGGCCGCCGACGGAATCGATCAAGCCTTTATCGCTTAAGAAATAGAGAGAGTCGGCGTTGATCGCCTGCCGAATCTCTTCCACAGTCTTGCTCGAAGCGATCAGGTCGGCCGGGTTCGGCGTATCGATGCCATAATAACAAGGATTCATGAATGGCGGCGAAGTTATGCGTACGTGCACCTCTAGGGCTCCCGCCTCCCGAAGCATGTTGACGATGCGCAAGGAGGTAGTTCCGCGGACGATCGAATCGTCGATCATGACGACGCGTTTGCCCTCGACGACCTTGCGGACGGCGGACAGCTTCATTTTCACGCCTTTTTCGCGCAATTCTTGAGAAGGTTGAATGAAAGTCCGTCCGGTATATTTGTTCTTGATCAAGCCTAGCTCGTAAGGAATGCCCGTCTGCTCCGCGTAGCCGATCGCAGCCGAAATACTCGAATCCGGCACGCCGGTTACGATGTCCGCGTCGACGAACGATTCCTGCGCCAATGTCTGGCCCATCCGCTTCCGGGAAGTATGCAGGTTAACGCCATAGATATCGCTGTCCGGCCTCGCGAAGTAGATATACTCCATCGCGCATACCGCACGGCGTTCCATCGGAGCGAACCGATCCTCGCGCAATCCGTCCTTGTCCAGAATGAGCAATTCCCCCGGCTGAACGTCGCGTTCGTAGACGGCGCCGATCGTTTCCAAAGCGCACGATTCCGATGCGAAAATATAAGCGTCGCCGAGCCGTCCCATGACGAGAGGACGAAGACCGTGCGGATCGCACGCCGCGATCAAGCGGCCTTGCGTCTGAATGAGGAAAGCGAATCCGCCGATCAACCGGGCGAACGCTTCTTTAACCGCTTCGACGAGATCCTTAGGCGAACGCGCGATGAGATGCGCGATCACTTCTGTGTCGCTCGTCGTCTGGAAGATCGATCCCGAGTCCTCCAGCTCCTTGCGGATACCCGGCTCGTTGACCAAGTTCCCGTTCGTACACACGGCGAGATCCCCGCCGCGATACTTGAACACCAGCGGCTGCGCGTTCGCCAATTTGCTTGCCCCCGCCGTGGAATAACGCACGTGGCCGATCGCCTGGTTGCCAGTCAAGGACTCCAAGCGGTCGCGGTCGAACACTTCCTTGACGAGCCCCATTCCACGATGGTAGTGGAACGTGCCGTCATCGGAAGTACATATTCCGCAGCTTTCTTCGCCGCGATGCTGCAACGCGTGCAAACCGTAATAGGAAAGGTTTGCGGCATCGGAATGTCCGAACACCCCGAATACGCCGCATTCCTCTTTCAATTTATCGAAAATCGAGTCTTTGCCGCCGTTGCCCTCGTTGTAATAATCCCCGGTCCAGAGCTTCGCCACTGCTGTCCCTCCGTTCGCAACACTGGATGTCATGCTTTCTTACCGTTCATTTGGTTTGAAATAGCTTCCTTCCAAACCTTGCGAAGCTCGGCAACCGATGCGTCGATCGCGTCGTGGCCGCCGATATCGATTTTCAAGCGATCGCCGGCAACCGTACCGAGACGCTGGAGCGGAACTCCCGCAAGCGTAATAGCTACTGCCAGCTTATCCGCTAGCTCCGGCTTAGCCGAGAGCAAGATGCGCGATTGCGATTCGCTGAACAACGCGATATCCGGGCGCAGATTCGTCTCGAACGCAACGTTGGCGCCAAGACCGCGGCCAAAGCCTGCTTCCGCTAAAGCCGCTGCGAGTCCGCCTTCGGACAAGTCATGCGCCGAAGCGACTAGACCTTGCTGAATCGCGCTTAGCACGGTCTCATGCAATTTTTTCTCCGTCGCAAGGTCAAGCTCGGGAGGACGGCCTTCCGTTACGCCATGAACCGCGTATTGGAATTCGCTGCCGCCGATTTCCGCTTTCGTCTCGCCAAGCAAGAAGATGACGTCGCCTTCGGCTTTGAACTCTTGCGTCGTGATGTGATCCGTATCGTGGACGAGTCCGACCATGCCGACGACCGGCGTCGGGTAGATCGCGCCGCGAGCGTTCTCGTTGTAAAGCGACACGTTACCGCCGATTACCGGAGTTTCGAATACGCGGCAAGCTTCAGCCATGCCGTCTACCGCTTTCTCCATCTGCCAGAAAATTTCCGGCTTCTCCGGGCTTCCGAAGTTCAGGTTGTCCGTGATCGCAAGAGGTTCCGCGCCGGAGCAAACGATGTTGCGTCCCGCTTCCGCGACCGCGATACGTCCGCCAACCTCAGGATCAAGATACACGTAACGTCCATTGCAGTCCGTCGTCATCGCCAAGCCTTTGCGCGTGCCCCGAATCGTCACGACTGCCGCGTCCGAACCCGGACGAACGGCGGTTTCCGTGCGGACCATGTAATCGTATTGGTTATATACCCACTCTTTGCTCGCAAGCGACGGAGAAGCCAGCACTTTTTGCAGCGCGGCGTTCAGGTCGAGAACTTGATCGTAGCGGTTCGTATCGATGGATCCGTTTTTCAAGTAGTATTCCGGAATTTGCGACGGTTTGTCGTAGATCGGGCAATCGTCGACCAGCGCGTGTACCGGCATATCGCCGACGAGCTCGCCCTTGTGGAACAATTTCAGGCGGCCATCGTCCGAAACCTTGCCCACTTTCGCGCAGTGGAGGCCCCAACGCTCGAAAATCCCTTTCGCTTGCGCCTCGTGCTGAGGCTCGCACACGAACAGCATGCGCTCTTGCGATTCGGACAGCATCATCTCGTAAGCCGTCATGCCTTCTTCGCGCTGCGGAACCTCGTCGAGGTACAGCTCCATGCCGTTGCCGGCTTTGCTTGCCATCTCCGCGCTCGAACAAGTCAATCCCGCCGCGCCCATATCTTGAATTCCGAGCACGATGCCGGAATCGATAAGCTCGAGCGTAGCTTCCATAACCAGCTTCTCCATGAACGGATCGCCGACTTGAACGGCCGAGCGCTTCGCTTCGGATTCCGCGGTCAAATCCTCGGATGCAAACGTTGCGCCGTGGATACCGTCGCGGCCCGTGGCCGGACCAACGTAGAACACCGGATTGCCGATACCTTTGGCGACTCCGCGTTGGATTTTATCGTGATCGATCA
This sequence comes from Cohnella luojiensis, assembly GCF_004564235.1. Classification (GTDB taxonomy): domain Bacteria; phylum Bacillota; class Bacilli; order Paenibacillales; family Paenibacillaceae; genus Cohnella; species Cohnella luojiensis. Next base: position 69,525 of record NZ_SOMN01000011.1, on the reverse strand, counting down.
GTCCTACGCACATTGCGTTAACGAGCGGATTGCCTTCGTATGCCTCGTCGAACATGACTTCTCCGGCAACCGTCGGAATCCCGATGCAGTTTCCGTAACCCGCGATCCCGCTGACCACGTGCTCGAACAGGTAACGAACGCGTTCGTTCTCGAGGCGTCCGAAACGCAAGGAATTCAGCAACGCCACCGGACGAGCTCCCATGGAGAAAATATCGCGAATAATTCCGCCGACGCCCGTCGCAGCGCCTTGGTAAGGCTCGATCGCCGACGGATGGTTGTGGGATTCGATTTTGAACACCACGGCTTGGTTGTCTCCGATGTCGACGATTCCCGCGCCTTCGCCCGGTCCCATCAGGACGCGAGGTCCCGTGACCGGGAAACGCCTCAAGAGCGGCTTCGAGTTTTTGTACGCGCAATGCTCGGACCACATGACGCTGAATACGCCGATTTCCGTGTAGTTCGGTTTGCGGCCCATGAAGCCGCAGATGAGGTCGTACTCTTTGTCCGACACTCCGAATTGCTTATATATTTTCTGTTCCGCGATTTGCTCGACAGTCGGTTCCTTAACGGATACTTGCTGCGCCATTTCGTTCCCTCCTTAGCGGGCCCCAGCGCCGTTAACGGCGCCGGACTTTGCCTGCGTTACAAATGCATTTAATACGGACTTGAACATTTTCACGCCGTCATCGGATCCAAGGATGTCTTTAACCGCCCGTTCGGGATGCGGCATCATTCCGACCACGTTGCCCGCTTCGTTGCATACGCCGGCAATGTTTTCTACGGAGCCGTTCGGATTATCGCCCGCATAGCGGAAAACGATTTGATTGTTCGCCTTCAGGCTTGCTAAAGTTTCATCGTCCACGAAGTAGCTGCCCTCGCCATGAGCGATCGGGATATCGATGACTTGGCCCTGTTTATAAGCGTTCGTGAATGCCGTAGTCGCATTCTCGACGACGAGGTCGACTTGGTGGCAACGGAATTTCAGCGAGTTGTTGCGGATAAGCGCGCCCGGGAGCAGTCCCGCTTCGGTCAGGATTTGGAATCCGTTGCAGATTCCTAGGATGAACTTGCCGGCTTCGGCCGCTTTGCGAACTTCCGTCATGACCGGAGCGAATTGCGCGATGGCGCCGCAACGCAGATAGTCCCCATAGGAGAAACCTCCCGGAACAAGTATCGCATCATACGCGGATAAGTCGGTTGCCGTATGGAAAACGTAGTCTACGGATTGCCCAACCGTATCCTCTACCGCTTTGTAGCAGTCGATATCGCAGTTGGAGCCCGGAAATACTAGGACAGCGAATTTCATGAGCGCCTCAGCCCTCCAATTCGAAACGATAATCTTCGACGACCGTGTTCGCCAGAAGCTTCTCGCACATCACTTTGAGTTTTTCTTCCGCTTGCGCGCGATCGTTCGTATCCAGTTCCAACTCGAGGTATTTGCCGATTCTCACTTTGCCGACTTCGCCAAACCCAAGCGTATGAAGCGCGCCTTGCACCGCGTTCCCTTGCGGGTCGAGCACGTTCTGCTTAATCGTCACGTAAACCTTTGCTTTCATGGGGAGTTCCTCCTGAGTATGGGGTATGGACTGGGTTGAAAAACTTCCTGTGCGAAAATAGCGACCCTAGAAGCTCTTATTTCATGCGATGAATGGTGTGACTTGGGTTGTTATTGATCTTTCCCTCCGCTATTGGTGGCGGGAATGCTCATCCAGGACGGAATTCTGCGAATAGCGGTTCCTGGTACCGCTATTTCGTTTGATGGGTGTTCGTTCAGCGGAATAGCGTACTGTAGGTGCGTTATTTGCTCCGTTTGGTGTTCGTTCGGCGGAATAGCGTACTGTAGGTGCGTTATTTGCTCCGTTTGGCGTTCGTTCGGCGGAATAGCGTACTGTAGGTACGTTATTTGCTCCGTTTGGTGTTCGTTCGGCGGAATAGCGTACCGTAGGTGCGTTATTTGCTCCGTTTGGCTTTCGTTCGGCGGAATAGCGTACTGTAGGTGCGTTATTTGCTCCGTTTGGCGTTCGTTCGGCGGAATAGCGTACTGTAGGTGCGTTATTTGCTCCGTTTGGCGTTCGTTCGGCGGAATAACGTACCGTAGGTACGTTATTTGCTCCGTTTGGCGTTCGTTCGGCGGAATAGCGTACTGTAGGTGCGTTATTTGCTCCGTTTGGCGTTCGTTCGGCGGAATAGCGTACTGTAGGTGCGTTATTGGGTTACTCCGGCAGGCACCCTCACTTTTGTTCCATCAGCCTGCGAGCGATTTCTCGGTACCTCGACGTTGTCGCCTCGACAACCGTGGCCGGCAACGCCGGCGGGGGGCTGTTCTTGTCCCAAGCCGATCCGGCCAAATACGCTCGCACCGGTTCTTTATCCATGCTATCGATCTCGACGTCTAGCTTATAATTCTCCTCCGCCCAGAAACGCGAGGAGTCCGGAGTAAACAATTCATCGATAAGAATGATTTCGCCATCGATCAAACCAAACTCGAACTTGCAATCCGCAAGGATGATCCCGCGTTTCGCGCAGTAGTCCCTGCCGAACTCGTACAGCTTCAGGCTGCGAGCTCGCAATCCCTCAGCCAGCTCCTTGCCGACTCGGCGCGCCATCTCCTCGAAAGGAATGTCCTCGTCGTGACCGACGTCATTTTTGCCCGCGGGCGTAAAGATCGGCTGCTCCAGCTTGGAGTTCTTATGCAAGCCCTCCGGCAACGAAATGCCGTTAACCTCGCCATTCCCTTGATACTGCCGCCAACCGCCGCCCGTAATGTAGCCTCGCACGACGCACTCAATATCGATCCTCTTCGCCTTCCGGCTAACCATGATGCGCCCGGCCAGCTTGTCCGGATCGGTCACGATATCACCTAGTAACGCCACTTCGGTGTGCACGACATGATTAGGCTGAATCGCAGCCGTTTGCTCGAACCAATAAGCGCTTAAGCCATTCAACACGCTGCCTTTTCCAGGTACCGGCGGGTCCAACACATAATCGAAAGCGGAGATGCGATCCGTCACCACGATCAGTAAATGTTCGCCGAGATCGTAAAGCTCCCGGACTTTGCCCTTATGAATCAAGGGGGCGTTAACGAGCCCTTCGGCCGTAGCTAAAGCTTGGGTAGTCATGTCTGCCTCCTTGTCACGAAATTCATTTTCTGCTGTTAGGCCACTTACTGGACTTAAATGCTCATTTGGTGCTCGGCGCGACGATATAAGACCACTTTCTGAACTTAAATGCTCGTTTGGTGCTCGGTGCGACTCTGTAAGACCACTTTCTGAACTTAAACCCTCGTTTGATGCTCGGTGCGACTCTGTAAGACCACTATCTGGACCTAAATGCTCGTTTGATGCTCAGTGCGACTCTGTAAGACCACTTTCTGAACTTAAACGCTCGTTTGATGCTGGATGCGGCTTTGTAAGACCACTTATTGGACTTAAATGCTCGTTTGGTGCTCGGTGCTACGTTCTATCACTACTTCAATCCAAGCCGATCGAATATCGTGCCAACGTGCTTCAGATGCCAAGTCGGATCGAAGCAATCCGCGATTTCTTCCTTAGACAGCACGTCCGTGAAATCCGGCGTCGACTCTACGATATCGCGGAAGTCGCGCTGTTCTTCCCACGCCTGCATCGCGCGGGGTTGAACGGTATCGTAAGCTTGCTCGCGGCTGAAGCCCTTGTCGATCAGCTTCGTCATCACCCGGCCGGAGAAAGGCACATTGTACGTACGGGACATGTTGCGTTTCATGTTCTCCGGGAACACCGTCAGGTTTTTTACGATGTTGCCGAAACGGTTGAGCATATAGTTCAGGAGCATAGTCGCATCCGGTAAAATAATTCTTTCGGCGGAGGAGTGCGAGATATCGCGCTCATGCCACAATGGAACGTTCTCGTAAGCAGTCAGCATATGTCCGCGAATGACTCGGGACAAGCCGCTCATGTTCTCGCAGCCGATCGGGTTGCGCTTGTGCGGCATTGCCGACGAGCCTTTCTGGCCTTTGCCGAACGGTTCTTCCACTTCGCGGAACTCGCTCTTCTGCAAGCCGCGGATTTCCGTCGCGAACTTGTCGATGGAAGTCGCGATCAAAGCGAGCGTCGCCATGTATTCCGCATGACGGTCGCGCTGCAGCGTCTGCGTCGAGATCGGAGCAGGCGTAATGCCCAGCTTGCGGCATACGAACTCCTCCACCGCCGGGTCGATGTTCGCGTAAGTGCCTACCGCACCCGACATTTTCCCGAATTGAACGCCGTCCGCCGCACGCTCGAACCGCTCCAGATTCCGCTTCATTTCCTCATGCCACAGAGCCAGCTTCAACCCGAACGTCGTCGGCTCCGCGTGTACGCCATGCGTACGGCCCATCATCGGGGTATCTTTATATTTGATCGCTTGCTCGCGCAGAATTCCGATGAAATTCTCGATGTCTTGCCGAAGAATCCGATTCGCTTGCAGCAACAGATAGCCCATAGCCGTGTCCACTACGTCTGTGGAAGTCAGTCCGTAGTGGACCCATTTTCGCTCCGCCCCCAAGCTCTCGGATACCGCGCGGGTGAAGGCGATGACGTCATGGCGCGTCTCCAACTCGATCTCGTTGATTCGGTCGATGTCGAACTTCGCGTTCTTGCGCAGCTCTACCGTATCCTCGTGAGGAATATGGCCAAGTTCCGCCCATGCCTCGCAAGCGCACAATTCAACCTCGAGCCATGCTTTGAATTTATTCTCTTCCGTCCAGATGGCCCGCATTTCGGGGCGGCTATAGCGTTCTAACATCGTGGTTTAAACCCTCCATATATTCGATTGGGAGATCCATTCCAGCGCCGCTTCCACGTTCGGGGCTAGCACGTTCAGGTGACCCATTTTGCGTTTATGTTTCGCTTCCGCTTTACCGTACAGGTGAACCTTAGGCTCGACGCCCAATCGTTCCGCCGCCTCATCGCGCGACGCCATCCAAGCAAGCAACGGCTCCATATGCTCTCCGAGTATATTCGCCATTACTACCGGCGTAAGAAGCGCCGGATCGCCAAGAGGAAGATTGCAGATTGCCCGGATATGCTGCTCGAACTGCGAGGTCCGGCAAGCTTCCATTGTATAGTGGCCGGAATTGTGAGGCCTTGGAGCAAGTTCGTTAACGAACAATTGACCGTCTGCGGTCAAGAACAGCTCGACAGCGATCAGTCCGACGACGCCGAGCGTCTCGGCTATTGAAACGGCCAGCTTCTCGGCTTCCTTCATGACCTCCGCCCCGATGCGGGCAGGCACGATAGATAAGTGCAATATATTATGAACGTGGATATTTTCCGCAGGCGGGAAGGTTTTTACTTCCCCCGAGGGGCTTCGCGCCGCAATCACGGATATTTCCTTGTCGAAAACAATGAATTTCTCAAGCACGAGCTGCGTTCCGCTTCGACTAGCCTCGTTCCATGCAGGTTCTAGCTCATCATCCGCGCGAAGCACCCATTGTCCCTTACCATCATAACCGCCGGTTGCGGTCTTAAGCACGGCCGGCAATCCAAGGGAAGCCGCAGCCTCGCGTAGGTTTTCCAGGCTGACGATCTCCGCGTAGGGAGCAACCTGTACGCCGGCCGCCTCGATCGCCCGCTTCTCGCGAAGACGATGCTGGGTCGTATGGAGCAGCGAGCTCCCTTGCGGAACATAAGACTCCTTCTCCAACATCGCGGCAACCCCGGCGTCTACGTTCTCGAATTCATACGTAATGACGTCCGATCTTCTAGCCAACTCTCTGGCGGCGTCGGCATCGTCGTAAGCGGCCACGATCTGCGCTGCCGTCTGGCCGCAAGGCGAATCCGGAGTCGGATCCAGCGTAACGAATCGATACCCAAGCCGGTTTCCGGCATGGGCCAGCATGCGACCCAATTGTCCCCCGCCCAGTAAGCCGACGGTCGCTCCCGGCAAAATCGTTCGAGGGCTTGCCGCCGCGTCCTCGCGCTCTGCGACCTCGCAACCGAAATCATCGCACAACGCGCCTTCGCCGTTGAATAGACTTACTAATTTAATGTCGCCCATCATGATGGCAACTCCGCATTATCCAGAACGTCTTGCGTAATTCTGTCACGACGCGCCGAGACGCGAGCTTGTACTTCAGGATCGAACGAACCGATCATTTGCGCCGCAAGCAATCCCGCGTTCGTGGCTCCGGCCGTTCCGATGGCGACCGTAGCAACGGGGATACCACCTGGCATCTGTACGATCGACAGTAACGAATCAAGCCCGTTCAGAGCTTTGGACTGAACAGGCACTCCGATTACGGGCAGAACGGTTTTGGCTGCGACCATACCCGGAAGGTGGGCTGCGCCCCCTGCTCCCGCGATGATCACTTTCAAGCCGCGCGAAGCGGCGGATTCAGCATATTCAAACATCAGATCCGGCGTCCGATGCGCGGAAACGACTTTTTTCTCGTACGGAATGTTTAGCTCCTCCAACACGTCGCACGCTTTCTTCATCGTTTCCCAATCCGACGTGCTTCCCATGATGACGCCGACAAGTGATGACATGGTTCCACCCTTCCCCAGTTGCAATCTTTGCTTCCCGCAATAAAAAAAGGCCGCTGGGAATACAGTTAGTATTCCCCATTCGGCCTTCAAATCTCTACTACGGATACCTACCGCGCAACGGCGACAAGAGGAAGCCCGAACCTGGGATGGTCCGCGCTTCCATATAGGTGTCTTGACGATTTCCGCGTAGTCCGGAAATTAGGGTTTCCGGGTAGAGACGTTCGGGCCGATTCCCGACTTATACGCGCATTAAGCCTTGCCTCGTAAGGCTAGCAAATGCTTTTATGACGCTTCTAAGTTTACCCTAGACCCGGTTGGATTGTCAAACAAAGACGAACGCTTTGGTAGTCATGAAATATTAATGTTCGGATTTTGACACAATTTTGGTTGTCATTCTGCTTTGCGATGGCGAAGAGGAACGAAAATGGAAAACCCCGCCCCACCTCCGATACCCGGAAGTGAAGCGGGGTTGATTTATGCCATGAGCTTTTCAGCTCATACGCGCGAAGGAATTAGCCCTGCGAACCGACGAATGCGTAGCGGGCGATAACGATGAAGAACAACACCCACATCAGCCAGTGAATCCGATGTTTCTTGTCTCCGGCAAGGTTCGCCACGAATGCAAGCAATACGTAGGAAACGATACCGAAGGAAATACCGTTCGCGATATTGTAAGTGAAAGGCATAAGGGCGATCGTCAAGAAAGCCGGAATGCCGACGACATAGTCGGAGAAGTCGATTTCTTTGACCGATTGGAGCATCAATACGCCGACGATGATCAACGCCGCGCTTGTAGCTGCCGAAGGAACCAGCAAAGCAACCGGAGCCAAGAATAACGCGAGGAGGAAAAATACTCCCGTCGATACGGCGGTCAAACCGCTTCGTCCGCCTTCGGCGATACCCGCGGAGCTTTCCACGTATGCCGTTACCGTACTCGTACCCAGCATGGCGCCGCCGCTGACCGCAACCGCGTCAACGAACATCGCTTTACCTACGATTTTCTTGCCCTTTTCTTTATCTTTGAAGAATCCGGCACGGTTTGCCGTACCTACCAAAGTGCCGAAAGTATCGAACAATTCAACGAAAGTGAACGTCGCTACCGCCGTAAGCAGTCCCGTCGTCAACAAATCCGCGAAATCGAAATCCCAGAAGTTCAGCTTGTCCATCTGCGGAACCCAATCTTGGCCCTCAAGGGCTTTTAAGCTCACAAGGTCAATGCCCGGGATGAGACCAAGCAGCGTTACGAGCAAGATTCCGTACAGAATAGCGCCGCGAACCTTAAGTACCATAAGTACCGAGATGATAGCCAAGCCGAGGATCGTCATGTATACGCTTGGTTCTTCAAGATTCCCCATATGGAATACCGTTTCAAAGCCCAGCAAATCCGTAAATTGGCCTTTAGCCACTTCGGTTACTTGCGCGTCTAGCGCTACCGTCAGAAGTCCGCTGTTTTTCAATCCGATAATCGTAATGAAAAGCCCGATTCCTACCGTGATCGCATGCTTAAGCGCATCGGGGATCGCTACGATAAGAATTTGCCGAATTTGCGTGAGCGTTAGAATGAGGAAAATAACCCCGGAGATAAATACCGCAGCCAATCCCATGGAAGGCGAGATCGGATTGTCGGTCGCTTTAGAAGCGATTACCGTCGTAGCGAAGAAAGCGTTAAGCCCCATTCCCGGCGCCAATGCGACGGGGAAGTTAACGAACAAGCCCATCGCGATCGTAAAAATACCTGCCGCCAAAGCCGTTGCGAGAAATACGCCATAAGGATCAAGTCCCGCGGTTCCCAGAATGCCCGGGTTAACCGCCAAAATGTACGCCATCGTCATAAACGTTGTCAAACCGGCCATGATCTCTGTGCGTACGTTCGTTCCCAGTTCTTTTAGCTTAAAGAAACTTTCCATGTCTCCATAAACTCTCCCTTCAGATTTTGAATGAATGTGGAAAAACTAAGTATAAACATACAAAAAACCCAGAGAATACATCTCTAGGTTCCGCACAACCGGGAAAAATCATTCCGGCGGAGAACGCGCGTATCCCCTCGGCATGCTTTCCCTTTCCGTAGACAGATCATTGCGGTGACCTCGTAGAGACTCCCGGGCCAATCCCCGGGATTATACGAAAAGATATTATTCAGTTGTTTGTCCAATCCATATTCTAGGTCGTAAGCCCCTGTCTGTCAACGGTTATTTACGAATATTCGACCCCTATTTACGGTGGTATCGTTCGGAATTTGCAGACTTTTCGGAAATGGTAGTGTGTTATTCGCGGCGACAACGCGGCACATGGTAGACGTAACCGCCATTGAATAGCCTAATTACAGTATTAAGTATTATATAGTTGCGGCAGCTAGCCCCTTTCTCGATTGATTGATTCAAAAAATAAAAAGGACACCCCAAATCACCAAATGGTGAATCAAGTGTCCTAAGTTTATCGGCTCTAAGTTTACGAAGTTGCTCGCAGCCCACTTCAGGGGTTGTCTGCTGTGTGACGATTATGACATACTCACGGTCAATCCTAATGTTTGAACCTTCGAGCTTTGCGTTTGCACCACGATCTGTCCGCTATGGTACATTGTCCGGTCTGCCGTTACTTAAGTCAGCATGTCGGAGTCTCGACGGTCTCGTCCGCCTTCTTCATGTTAAGCCATCATGTCCATGAGTTCTTCGGAACAATCACATTCAGGATCACATCCATGGGTTCTGCGTAAATCAGTCAAAACTAAGGGCATCTTTACCGACAGTATTTACTTGCATGAGGTTGTTTGTAATTTTACCATGAAGTTTTACCATCATGAGTTCTTTTCAAATGAAAATTACATCTGTCACTTAGCCGCCCGATTCATTTGGCACTGGGTAGGGAATAAAAGAAAGACCTTGGAGGTTAATGCCCCAAGGTCTCTAACAGGTATACTTATTACAGTACTTCATACCCTACTGTAATTTCACCCTCATGGTAAAATTCAATTACATAGTTTTGTTCAGGACAATATAGCCACGTATCAAAACCCACAGCTGTTACATCGTCAATATACTCAAAAATTTTTGTTAATTTACTCTTAACTACTGGTAAATGAGCCCCATCCCAAATTATCAATACATCAGTGTTAATAGTATCAAAATGTTCTTTTAATACATCGACTATTTCATTGCATGAACTAACTTTCTGCTTAAACCCTACCATTCCCCAGTCAATTCTCCCATTAATTGAAATTGGATATTCCGCTGTCATTAATCGGGTGTGTTCATTCCTTTGACTAATAGGTAGAACTTCGACTTGAGGTAATAGTGCTTCAATACATTCATCAAATAAAGTCATACTTACACCTGCCACTTATTTATTTAACATATCAATATAAGACTTGAATGTATCTTCGTTACCCTCAAACGGAATATAAGCTTTGTATGCTTTGTCGCCTTTCCCGTTACTAAAATCATCGATATTAATATGCATGCCTTTTTCTGAATCCCAATCAACTCGCCAACGCTTTTTGCCATCGGCAGAAATCCTGCCAATCACTTTTCCATATCCATAGCTACTTTCCATACCACCAATCCAAGCCGTAGAGCCTTCACCAAAGTCCCCGAGAATGTCCGTAGCTTGATTTCTTGCTTGTTCATATGTCTTCACATTGGGTAACTTACACTCGATATTATGAACCCAAATACCTAAACTACTAACAAAGTAAGTATGAAAATCAGCCACAGTGAAGTTGTAGACCTTTACTTTCTCATCGTGATGTACAATTTCAATGTTGTCAATCTTTAGATGATTTCCGTTACTTTGAACTAGTTCATCGCCCACCTTCAAGTCAACTGCGAGTACCCATCCCTTACCTTCTACCCTGAATGGGTGATTATCGGTAGTTTCAATAATTTGATTGCCTACTGATAGCTTATAAGTTGTATCCTTCTCGTTGCGGTGTAGTTGAATTACCTCTTTATAAGCCTGTTCACCTGTTTCTTCATCCTTGGAAAGAACCATATCTCCGACCTCAATGTCTTCGATATTCTTCTCCCCTTCGTCTGTTAGAACCTTTGTTCCTGCAGTGAAGCAGTTGCAACCTTTTAATATGTCTTTAACCTCATCACCGTACTTTAGAGCACCAATAATAGGGACTAAACTTGCGGTATCTATTAAGGTTTCACCAGCATGGTCTAAGCTCCACTCCCAATTTTCTAAATCATAAGCAATGCTTTGGATGTCCCACGGTGCATCCAATCCAATTAAGCCTAAACCTACTTGTATCGAGGTTCCAGCCACTGTAACTTTACTCGATGCTTTACCGATCAATAATTGCTGAAAGGTATCAGAGAGCTTGATTTGTCCTAGCGTATCAATGGCAAGTTCAATATCACTAGTACCCATATACTGTCTTCTCAACGCTTCGTCTTTTACCATTTGTTCTAGGTCTAGCTCAGTATAAGATCCCTTTGAACGGATTGGACTTCCTGTTTCACTGAACCTATTTTGCTCTCGGACAATAATATCATTAACATCAACCATCACTTGATTAATTTCGTCTTTCAAACCCCGAATAAGATCACGTTGAAGCTCATTGCCCGCTTTTATTTCATGCAGCAATCTAAGGCTTTCTTGATTTAGGGATACAATTTCTTTAAGAAGCAACTCATATTCATTATAAGCTGCCAACAGCTCGTCGATTGCTGTAAGTTGAGCTTCTACCCCAAACATAGCTTCATTCTTTCGAGCGAGCTCCATGAGTGATCTTTCGTCTTCTTCTGATATATCATCCATGGGTATTCCTAAAGATGACGGTACTACAAGATTACCTATTGCAGCGTTGGATAAAATAAATGAGAATATGGAATTTTGCACGATATGTTGTTCTACGCTAGGTAACGTCGAGATCGTTCCACCACCTACAATCACTTCCGCTGCGATGGTAACCCCATCCAGAGAATGACTTCGTGTAACTGGAATTCCGTTAACCGAGAAGGTAACCTTTTTATATGCGTTTGCCGGCGGCTCCCCATAGATCCTCTTTGCTTCTTCATTTGCTTCCGCCACTTCTCCGGCTGTTGTAGTTTCGGTCCATTCATAATCCGTCATTTCACCAAAATCAACGGACGATGAGTCGTGATCTTCAATTGTTCCAATAAAGCTAACATTCCAAATCGTGTCTTGATGATAGGTGTAATTCCAGCTCTCGGAGATCGTTTTTGTATAGAAATCCGTATAATACCGTTCACTTTCTACTCGATTATCATGAACCGTCACCGAAGAACTGCTGTAGCTGTTAAATTCATACCAAGCTTTATAATTTTCCGTATAGTACCAATCGTTCGCTAAACCGTCACCGTCTTGGTCGAAATCGTAATTATAATCGGTTGATGTACTGATTTCCGTGAAATTACTATTGGACCTCACCCACTGCGGCACGTGTCCAGTCGGGTCCCACATGTTAATGGGGTTATTACCGACATATGCATAGCGATTTTGTGTATAGGGTTCATTTAATACTCCCGGCCAGGTATCCTCGGTTAGGAAACGAGCAGATGTCGAATCATACCAACGGGCATCGTAATCCATCAGCCCGGACTTGTCGTCATAATGCTGACCAGTGTAGCCTGCAGTATTGTACGGTGCGGTAATGCCGCTGAAAATACCCCCGAATGCATCGTAACGATAGCTTTCGATAACGCTGCCGTGGCGATCGGTCAGTTCACTGACGGTATGCCTGCCGTTAGACAAATAATACATTAGGCCGCCGTTTGTATCCAAATCTGGTTCTTTGCTTGGATTAGTCAGTCCGTGTAATCCGAACATCTTGCGAGATACAACCTCACTACCTGGACCCATGTAATATTCTGCGTATGGGGAGCCCTTGTCGCTGTATTCTTTATGGATGATGTTGGACATGCCCATATACTGATAGACGGTCTGTTCTAAATCTGGCTTAATCGATGGAGCTGTCGGATCACCCGTACTAGGGTCACCGTCAAGATTCTTGTACAATCCGTATTTGTTGCCTTCCCCGTTTAAAAGTGCGTTCTCATTAGGTGTTCCTTTGCCATTAGAAGAACTATTCCCATTGCCATTGCCATTGCCATTGCCATTGCCATTGCCATTGCCATTGCCATTGCCATTGCCATTACCGTTCCCGTTGTTATCAACGCAACCCACTTTACCATAAGCATTTCCGTTATTTGCATGGTCGGAGTTGCCATTGCTATTGTTGTTATTACCATTGCCGTTGCTGTTCTTTGGCTGCTCTTCGATCGTTTTCGGACCTTCAGGCGTCCATTGATGTAACGTAAGCTCTTCACGAGATACTTTTCGACCCAATCCGTCGTATGCATATTTCGCGTAGCTGCCGTCTTCAAATATAACATCCGTGAGTTGGTTCGCATTGTTGTATGCATACTCAACTCGGCTATCAGGTCCGTTTTGTGCGATTTGATTGCCGTTATCGTCATATTCGTACGACGTATCCCCGGCTTGCAGCAGTTGATTTAAAGCATTATAGCTATACTGTGTCTCGGCCCCGTCAACAGTCATGGTTAATCGGTTTCCTACCGGATCATAAGAATACGAAGCGTGAGTATATCGGTCCATTAAATAGCCTAGCTGCACCTCCTTAAAAATTGGAAACGGAATCTCTTCGACTATCTCTGTTTCGCCTTCGTTGTCAATAGCTGTCGGTTTTACAATTCCCGGCTGACACGAGGGGGCACTGTAATTCTTATTGCCATTGCCATTGCCATTGCCATTGCCATTGCCATTGCCATTGCCATTACCTTTGTTACCATTACCATTACCATTGTTGTTTCCGCTATTGTTTCCGTTATTGTTTCCGTTATTGTTTCCGTTATTGTTTCCGTTATTGTTTCCGTTATTGTTACCATTGCCATTACCGTTGCTACTATCTCCGTTACCATTATTACCTTTACCATTATCGGAAGAGCCGCTATTACCGGTGGTACCTGCATCCGGGGAACTGGAATTTCCATTACCATTACCATTACCATTACTATTGCCATTTCCGTTATTGGAACTGCTCGAATTGCCTCCTCCGTTTTCGCTGCCATTTCCCCAACTGTTCCCGCCATTGCCATTGCCATTACCCGTCTCTTTATCAGCAGCAGCAACTTGGACATAAGGTGAATATAAATAATCGTTATTCAAGCTGGCTACTTGAGTAAAAGACTGATTTGAAGCGGCTTTTCCAGTTCCATAGCTAACATCAGTCAAACGATTTAATGCGTCATAGCCGTAGTCAATACGAGAGCCTGCTTCCGTCTCGGATATCTTTCTTCCTGCCGCATCGTACTCATAAGCGAAGGACGAAATCGTCGACCCGTCAGAGTTACGGTTGTCTACCTTTACAAGCTGGCTGTCTTGGTCGTACGTACTGATGATTTGATTTCCATTAGCTAAATCGCGTTTGGTCTCTATGCCCATGGCATTATATTCAAAAGCACTTCGATTTCCTTCCGGGTCTGTCATGCTGACCATCTGATCGCGAACATCATATTCGTAACGGGTAACTCGATCCTCACTATTCGTTAGCTGCGTAAGATTGCTGTTGGCATCGTATTCGTAATTGATTGATTTCCCTATAGATACATTGTTTTGTGAAATAACTCTACCAAGCTTGTCGTATGAGAATTGCTCCTTGGATGTATGATTGGAGACCTCGGACATTCTCCCCATCAGATCGTAAGCATATTCAACCTTATCATCTGTGGATTCTACAGCGGAAATCTGACCGCGTGGTGTATAGGAATACCGAGTTTGCTGATTCTTCGGATCGAGCATTTCCTTTAGCTGTCCAGCAGCGTCATAGCTGTACTGCGTATCCTTACCAAGTGCATTGATTTCTGAGAGCGGCTGTCCGTTCAAGTTATACGTCCAGCTACGGTTATTCCCGTTGGCATCGGTTAGTTTGGCAAGCTGTCCCATTCCATCGTACGTATAGGTTGTCTTCCCGTTTAACGAGTCTGTAACAGAGACTAATTGATTTAGTGCGTCATACTCGTATTGCGTTTTATGTCCCAATGGATCAATAAGTGAAGCGAGATTACCGTTGGCATCATAAACACGCTGCTCCACTGCACCGCTCGGGCTTGTCTGTTTCACCAGCCGATTGATAGGATCATAATCGAATGAAGTTGCATCTCCCAACGCATTGGTTACAGAGGTCAGAAGACCGGAGTCATTATATCCCCATAGGGTAGAATAACCCGCTGGGTCTTTCATTTCGGTCATACGACCGACTTGATCATAAGCGTATTCGGTCCTATGCTTAAGCGGGTCTTCCATCGCAATAACATTGCCTTCACTATCATATTCATAGATGTATACCGAACCTAGAGGATCTACTGTTCTGACGGGTTGTCCCAAAGCATCATATTCATAGCTCCAGATTGATCCCAAAGCATCCTTCTGATGAGTCAACCTGCCCAGCACATCGTACTTATAAACCGTCTCTGCTCCAAGCTCATCCCGCACTACGGTCGGGAGACCCATGGCATTATACTCAAGTGATTTCTGATAGCCTAACGGATTAGTTTCAGAAACAGCCCGGCCCAATAGATCATATTCCCACTTCCATATGCCACCTTCAGCATCTGTACGCTGCGTTAAATTCCCATCTGCGCTGTAAGTGTTTTGAATCGTTCCGCCATTCGGCAATACTGCAAGGGCAAGTCGATCCAGCGCATCGTAGGAATAGACCGTCACTGCGTTCAAGGCGTTTGTCTCTTTCGTTTGATTCCCCACTAAATCATATTCAAACTTCGTAACGTCACCCTTCGGATCCTTCACTTGGATCACTTGCTGTTTGGAGTTATATTCCCACGACGTAAGGTTCCCGTTAGCATCGAGTTGCTGAACGGGAGATCCCAAAGCATTGTATACCCACTCAGTAGCGTGTCCAAGCGGATCTGTGGATTTCACGATTCGATCCAGGGCATCTGTCTGTACGGTTGTTGAAGCTCCACTCGCATCAGTAATTGTCCGAATGCCTTGAATATCGTCATAGACAATCTCCGATCGCATGCCGCGACGGTCCTTCTCAGATGTTAAACGTCCAAGATTATCATACGAAAATTGTTTGGAAGCACCTAGCGCATCCGTGATTTCTAAAGTCCGTCCCGCTCCGTCATAACGGAATGCCGTCGTTTGATGGAGCGCATCTGTTACAGATACCGTTCGGCCTAATGCATCGGTCCGATACTCGGTCGCCGCACCCTGCGGATCAACGCTCCTAATCATCCTGCCTGCCTTATCATATTCATAGGTTTCCACCTGACCGAGCACATTCGTGATCGTGGCCGGCAAGCCAAGCTTATTATAAGTCCATGTTGTTCCGTGCCCTGTCTCATTCACATAATGGATCAGTTCACCGGATTTGCTGTAATCGTAAGAAGTGACTTGGCCTAAAGCATCCGTCATTCGTTTAACCTGACCGTTCGCATCATAATGGAAACTTGTCGTGTGTCCGAGCGCATCGGTCTGATTGATCATACGGCCCAGCGCATCGTAATCCAGCTTCGTAACTGCGCCTTCCGCTTCTTTGACTTCAATCATCTGACCGAGCGCATTATATGTCAACTCCTTCTTATGACCAAGCGGATCAGTCATTTTTGTGACTTGCCCTAAAGCATCATATTCCCATGACCATCTAGACCCCAATGTGTCGACTAACGCCGTTCTACGATCCATAGCATCATAGAAAAATTCGCTCTTACGTTCACGAAAATCAGTTACCGTAGTTACATTTCCTATGACATCGTAGGTCATTTCGGTCGTTTGATTAAGAGCATTAGTAACTTTGACGATCTGATCCATCTCGTTGTAAATGTATGAGGTTGTGGCGCCTTCCGGATCGGCGGTGCTAAGCAATCTTCCAATAGCATCGTAGGTGTAGGTCGTTTGATAGCCTAGTTCATCCGTGATTAGAGTCGGCAGCCCCATATTGTTATAAGATATGGTGCTGCTATGTTCAAGCGGATCGGTCATTCGCTTGATTTGATTCCGTAGATTGAACTCATAGATGTACTTTCCACCCAACGCGTCGGTCACAATCGTTTGGTTCATTTGATCATCATAGATCCACTTCGTTTCTCTGCCTTCGGGATTAACTGTACGAACTATTCTCCCAAGTAAATCGTAGTCGTATTGAATCGTCTGGCCTAACGCATCTGTCACTTTATTCAGTTGTCCGCCCTCATCATACTCATAAGAGATAATTCCTCCAAGCGGATCGGCAACAGACGTTAATAAGTCAGATTTATTATAGGCTAGCTTCAATGTGTTTCCTTTAGGATCAATTACCTGCTGCACACGATTAGCCTCGTCATACACGTACGTAATGGCTTGTCCAAGCGCATTAATGATTTTTGCAGGTTGTCCGTTGACCCCATAGATTACTTCGGAAATACTTCCGTCGCGGTAAACGGTTTTCATTAATCGATTGGCTATATCATAGACATACTGAATAGCCGTTCCATCCGGATACGTTGTTTTCTCGAGTAATCCCAAGCTGTTATATTCGTTCGCTATAAGGCTCCCGTCGGGACGCTGTTCGGTCAATACTCTGCCAGCAGCGTCATAGGTATAATATCGGGTGCGTCCTATAGGATCTCTAGCTTCAAGCAATCTGCCCATATTGTCATAGAGGAGTGTAGTCGTACGGCCATGTTCGTCTTTGGTCTTGGAAAGTTGTCCTGCAGCATCATATTCGTATTCCAGCTTGCCATTAGGCGACTCCACAGTTTTCACACCAAACGAACCGTATGTATATTGGGTGGTTCGTCCGAGAGAGTCGATCAGCACGGTCACTCTTCCAATCGCATCTCGTGTAAAAAGCGTTATTCGACCAATCGAGTCGGTTGCTTCCGATAGCCTCCCCATTCGATCAAATTTATAAGAATCTGATCTTTGCAGTCCATCTTTGATGTGTATCAAATTTCCTTCTTCAGTTCGCTCATAGGTCGTAACGAGGCCAAGAGGATTTTTCTCCTCGACGAGCAACCCATTAAGATCATATTGATATTCAGTTATGGCAGTATTACCAGTAATGAGACGAATCGCTATGCCATCTTTATCATAGGTCATATCCGCTTGAAATCCGCCTGGAGAGGTTTCTTTCACCAATCGTCCATTTAAATCGTACTCGTATAGAGTTTCAATTCCGAGTGGATCAGTCTTCTTAACAATATTTCCTGAATCATCGTAATAAAACTGGATTAATCCGCCCTCTTCATTAGACATCGATACGAGACGTCCTCTATCGTCGTACTTAAAAAGGCCGATAACGCCGTCAGGGTTGGTCCTGAGCTTAATATTGCCACGATCGTCGTACTCGAATGTTGTCAGTGAGCCTTCAGGATGCGTGATTCTCTTCGGCAGCTTCCATTGATCGTCGTATTCGTATCTCGTCACAGCGCCACTGACTTCTGTTAGTTTAGTTACATGGCCGTCCGCATTATATTCCGTCTTTTCAATCCCACGGACCGATTCTACTCTCGTGACCTTGTCCTTGTCATTGTATTGATAGCTGATCGTTTCTTCCAATGGGTTCGTGGTATATGAGACTTTGCCATCTGCTATGCCGTATACCCACAGGTTATTTAGCGCATCCGTCAATTCGGTCTTGTCTACGCTATAGGCAAAAGCAAGCTGAACCGAGCCATTGTTGTCCTTAATGGATACGACTTTATTCTGATTATTATACTGGAAGGTCTTGATTGCTCCTTCACCATTAATGATCGAGGACAAACGATTCTTGGCGTCGTAGTCATAGCTGACAGTCCTACCTTCAGGTGACGTTACCACAATAAGACGACCAGAAGTATCGTAGTTGAAGGTGGTTTCATTGTCCATTGGATCGATGAGCTTCGAGATTACTCCGTTCTCCCACTGGAGCTGGATGTGACGATTGGCCGTATCTGTAATATTAGTCAGATTGCCGCTATCGTTATAAGTAAATGACATCGTATTTCCGTAGCGGTCCTGAAGCTTCACCATTTTCCCTGCTCTAACATCCTGCACACTGCGCCAAGGCGCAAAATAACCAGAGTATGTAACCTTCGCCCCGCTGCTTGTGGTGACAACATATTCGTTCTCGTTGATTCTTTCCAATTGTTCCCCATCACTAGGCTCATAATGGCCTTTATGTAGCTCGTAGTTGACTTTATCGTCCCCGTCGTATTTCAGAATGTATCCATCGGGATCGTCTTTCATGAAGGTATAGCTCGCAGCTGTCTCATCCCAACGAAATTCTCCCATAGCATAATCTGAGTACATGCGAAGGAGAGAACTCCAATTATAGTCCCACCCAATCCCGAAGGCGCCCGGTTCACTTGCTGTACTATCATACTTTCGTTCTAAGTCGAAGCCGAACCCGATTCCAGGTAGATGAATATCGGTAGCTTGCAGCTTTAATAGACCCGTAGCCAAGTCTACTGGGTGGTTCATTGGATCTTCAGAAGTTGGGCTTATGGCCCCACCGGTTGCAGATCCCCCTTACGAGCCTGCTCCCGGAGCTGTCGGCCGTCCGGAACTTAGACCAGAAGGCAGAGAAGGAATAGCACCCTGCATCGGATTAGGCAGCGGCGGGTGATAGCCGTCCGCTTGTCCCGGCAGCTGCTTCAATATCTCTAAAGGGTCAACATAGCTAGGAACTGTACCATCACTTCCATTCCTGGCAAAAACGGATGCTTGAATGGAACTGATAATAACAGAAAATATCAAAAAACAGACGACAAAGCGCTTCTTCATAAGTACCCTCCCAAAATTCAAACCTATTAAAAAAACAAAAAAAACAACCCGGCACGCAAAGCCGCGAGGATTGCGTTGAGCTGCATAAAGGTTTTTTTGAAAATATTACGTTCACCTTTGGGCAACCTGGCAATCGTAGCTCTTTTAGAGCTTTAGACCCACGGCTTTGCGTCATCCCCTTTCGGAGATTTTGCCTCTTTCGCCTAAATTATTACAAAAAGTGTAGATGAACATTCATTATATGGTACAAATATACTAATTTCAACAGTTTTTTTATGAGCTTGGAGACTCTGCCATGACAGTAATTAGACCAAAACTACTAGACCCCTGCGCTCATAGGTCACCACCAAGAATGAAAAACATCGCTATTCCTAAACTTGGTGTTAATATGGAAATGATTAGCAATGAAAAACATTCTAAATGCTAGCCGTCTCCTGACTTCCATCTCAGAAAATGCCGAAGTACGATGAAAATCATTCCTATTTCTTTTCTTCAACACTCACTCACTAACAGAAAACAACGATAAAAAAAATCGTACTTCCGCCATTCAAGCAAATCATCGCACTATTCTCTAACAAGCAAAAAGCCTGCCGAGAAAATTCTCGACAGGCTTGAATTTCAATTCGTTTACTCCCACTCGATCGTCGCGGGAGGCTTGGAGGTGATATCGTATACGATTCGGTTAACGTTCTGTACTTCATTCACGATACGGTTGGAGATCTTCTCCAGCACGTCGAACGGAATTCTTGCCCAGTCCGCCGTCATTCCATCGATGGAGGTGACGGCACGGATGCCCACGGTGTGAGAATACGTACGTCCGTCGCCCATGACGCCTACGCTCTTCATGTTAGGCAGAGCGGTAAAATATTGCCAGATTTCGCGGTCTAAGCCCGCTTTGGCAATCTCGTCGCGCAGAATCGCGTCGGACTCCCTTACGATCGTAAGCTTCTCTTCCGTCACTTCGCCTAGCACGCGAATCGCGAGTCCCGGTCCCGGGAACGGCTGACGCATGACGATCGCGTCGGGAAGCCCGCACTCCGCTCCGACCTTGCGAACTTCGTCCTTGAACAAGGTCTTCAGAGGCTCGATCAGCTTGAACTTCATGTCCTTCGGCAATCCGCCGACGTTATGGTGTGACTTGATCGTTTGCGCGGTAGCGGTACCGCTCTCTACGATATCGGTATATAAGGTTCCTTGCGCCAAGAACGTAAAATCGTCGAATTTAGCGGATTCTTCTTCGAACACGCGAATAAATTCGGTTCCGATAATCTTGCGCTTCTGCTCCGGATCTTCGACACCCTTCAGATTGCCTAGGAACCGCTCGCTTGCGTCTATTTTCACGACATTCATATCGAATTTGCCTACGAACGTCTCCATTACGCTCTCGGCCTCGTCTTTGCGCAGCAAACCATGGTCGATGAACATGCATGTTAATTGATCGCCAATCGCCTTATGAATCAAGATGGCAACGACCGAAGAGTCGACTCCGCCGGATAACGCGCATAGTACCTTCTTGTCGCCGACTTCCTTACGGATGTCCAGGACCATGTCTTCGATGAACGAACCCATCGTCCAATCGCCTCTGCACTCGCATACCGCGAAAAGGAAGTTACGGATCATTTCGTTCCCGTAGACGGAATGACGAACCTCGGGATGGAATTGTACCGCGAAAAACTTCCGGTTCGGATCGCTCATCGCGGCAACCGGTGCGTGCTCCGTGCTTGCATCGACGCGGAAACCTGCAGGCAGCTCCGTTACGTGATCCCCGTGGCTCATCCAGACGGTCTGACGCGTTTCCAAGCCTTTAACCAAGTGGGAATCCGCAGTGAAATCAACATCGGACTTCCCGTATTCGCGTTTGTGCGCAGGCTCGACCTTGCCGCCTTGCTGGTGCGTGATCAGCTGCATGCCGTAACAGATTCCGAGAATCGGGATCCCCAGTTCGTATATAGCCGGGTCGACCGTAGGCGCTCCTTCGGCATAGACGCTCGCCGGCCCGCCGGAGAAGACGATCCCTTTCGGCGCGAGATCCCGCAGCTTGTCCGCCGTCGTATTAAAAGGCAAAAGCTCGCTGTACACGCCCAAGTCGCGTATACGGCGGGCGATTAACTGGTTGTATTGGCCGCCGAAATCAAGCACGACGATCATTTCATGCTGGTTAGTAGTCACTGTAAGCCGAGCCTCCCTAAATCAATTGAAGTTATTATAGCTTTGCGCCTTCGACAGCGTCAAGGCGAGCGGCTGCGGTCTTATTTCATTGCCATCAGAGCTTGCTTCACGTTATCGACATGTCCCTTTACCCTGATGTTGCGCCATTCCTGGACAAGCACGCCCGATTCGTCGATAAGGAATGTTGAACGCACGATGCCCATGTAGGTTTTCCCATATAGCTTCTTCTCCTGCCATACGCCGTATAGCTCGCATACTTGATGCTCCGGATCAGCTAGCAGAAGAAAAGGAAGCTCGTACTTCTCGATGAACTTATGGTGGGTCTTTATGTCGCTCGTGCTAATGCCTAGTATGATGGCGTTCGCGTTACCAAAATTTGCGTTCGCATCGCGGAAATCGCACGATTGCTGCGTACAAGCGGGAGTCAAATCTTTCGGGTAAAAATAGATAACGACCTTGCGGCCGCGATATTCGTTTAGTCGGACCGTTTTCCCGTTCGTCGCGGGAAGCTCGAAATCCGGGACGGGCAGTCCGACTTTCAATTGAGTCATTGGTGAGGCTCCTTCCAAAATCAACGTGACAAAAAGACGGATTTCATTTATTTTAATTGTATCATCATTTCATATTTTAGCGAGCGAAGCACGCCGCGGTCTCCTTTTCGGGAGGTCGCGGTTTTTGCTTTTTATCGCCTTCGAGGAGTGTATCGTATTTGTTCGAAGAAGCCTACGGACATTGGTTAGCAAGTCAACGCAGAGGTCGAAAAGGGGAATCGCTTCGTAAGCTAGATGAAGATCATGGGCATGCCGAAAAACTGTTCCTTCAAGAAGCGTGGTGGCCTGCAGTCGGAAATCTTGATTATCTGTTCGCCGAGCATGAAGTGGCCAATTACCGTAACAGCTCCTACTATCTCGATCTCGCGTATATCCGTTCTCCATACAAATTGGATTTGGAAATCGACGACTTCAGTTCGCACGCCAAGAACGTCACGCGCCGAGGCTTCGAATACGAAAAGGAACGGCAAAATCAGCTAATAGACGAGGACTGGAAAGTGTACAGATTCTCTCTGGACACGCTCAAAGAAAGACCTCTTCATTGTCAGCAATCCGTGCTCAGAACACTTGGGAGACTATACGGCGGCAAAAGCACTGCTCAGACCGACTCTCGGCTGCCTCTCAAGCAACGGGAAATCCTTCGTATGTCTATCAGGCTGGAGCGGCCGATAACTCCAATCGAAGTATGCGTTCAACTCGGAATCGGGAACCGACTAGCGCGCATGATCCTTCATGAGCTTGTTGAAAAGGAGTTGTTGGAAAACGGTGGCGGCGGTTCGATGCGGACACGAAACTATCGGATAACCCTGAAGGGGCGATCAATGTATTTAGATTAACGGCAGAACTGCCGCTACACAGGCCGTTGCCCGCCACTTGTTCTGGCTTAACGGCAGAAACTGCCGCTACGCGGTCAGTTGTCCGCCACTTGCGCGGGCTTAACGGCAAATTCTGCCGTTACGCGGTACGTTGCCCGCCACTTGCGCGGGCTTAACGGCAAAATCTGCCGCTACGCGGTCAGTTGTCCGCCACTTGCGCGGGCTTAACGGCAAAATCTGCCGCTACGCCACCCGTTGCCCGCCACTTGCGCGGGCTTAACGGCAAAATCTGCCGCTACGCCACCCGTTGCCCGCCACTTGCGCGGGCTTAACGGCAAAATCTGCCGCTACGCCACCCATTGCCCGCCACTTGTGCGGGCTTAACGGCAAATTCTGCCGTTACGCCACCCGTTGCCCGCCGATCGTGCACTCTTTACAGGCAAAACCTGCCGCTACGCAGCCAACTCCCCACCATTCGAGCAACGCGCCCACTTAGCTCCCCGCGCCGCGATACCGTCTGACGCCGTAGTTCCAGAACCAGAGCCCAAGCGACAGCACGACGATGCCGACAACCGGAGTCAACCAGGCCATCCACCAGTCGTCCAAGCGTCCGAGGAAGAACGAGGCCGGGTAGACGCCGACGAAGGCGAACGGCAGCAGCCAAGTGAGCAAGAACTTGATCGTTTTGTTGTAAATTTCAACCGGATATCTTCCGTAGTTCTGGATGTTATAGATCAACGGACCGATGCCCGTCGGCGCATCCGAGTAGAATGAAATCGCCGATAGCGCCGTGTAAATGCCCATATAGATGAAGCATGATCCCAGCACCATGATGATCAGCACCAGCGGATCGTACCAATGAAACGGCAAGCCGAGCGTCGTCCACGCGGTGATCATAATGACAAACCCAACGATGGAGCCTACGAATGCGGGCGGATCCATATTTTCGAGCATGACTTGCGACAAGGAGTGGGCCGGACGGGTTAGTACGCGGTCCATTTCCCCTTTGACGATATACCGCTCGCTGAAATTCCATGCGCTGAAGAAGGTCGAGAACAGCCCCGAAGCGATCATGAAGTAACCGTATACGAACACGACTTCGGCCTCGCTCCAATCTCCAAGCGTAGGGGTATGCAGAAAGACGACGAAAATAAACACGAGATTGAGTCCGTTAAACATCAAATCCGACAGAACCTCGATCCAGAAATCAGCGCGGTAAGATAATTTGGTTTTCAAATAATTGGCGAAATAATCACGGTACAAACCCAGCATAAACGCAAAACGGCTCATCCCATCAACCTCCCTGCACGAACAAGCGACGTCGCGCCGCCCGCCATACGAGCATAATCGGCACGATCAGCACGGCCGTCCAGATGACTTGAGTCAGCAGGGCATTCCATACATCCCCGCCCTGAATCCGGCCCGTGAACACGGAACCCGGCAAATACGTGATCGCTTGGAACGGAAGCCAATTCATGACGGATATGGCCCAGCCCGGGAAGAAGGCAATCGGCAAGATAACGCCGGACAGCAGATCCACCATGATTCTTTTCATCATCATGACGCCTTGATTGTTCTCGAAGAAAAACGCGCTCAGCCCCGTCAGAATGTTAAGCTGCGAATTTATCAGAAAGCTGAACCAGATCATGATGAAGAACACGATCCATTGCATAGGGTCGGTAGGCAGCTCGATCGGAAAAATAAACGAAACGATGATCATCCCAGGAACCATGAACAACCCCAAACGGAACAACCCTTCTCCGAAGCCCTGCATCATTTTCACGAAGAGATACGAGTACGGACGGATAATCTGGATCGCCACGCTGCCGTCCACGATTTCCCCGGATATTTCACGGTCTAGATTATTGAAGTAAAAAGCTCTCGCCATCCAAGAAACAGCCACGTAAGTGGACATCTGGATGACCGTGAAGCCTTGAAGCGTCTCGGCCTCCCCGAAAATCGCTTTCCACAGGAAATAATAAGCTCCGATATTAATCGCGTAAATGATAATACCGCTATAATAATTGACCCGATAAGCGAGCATCATGAGGAACCGAATGCGAACGAAGTCTAAATATGCGCTTGTCATGACTCACCGGCTCCCGCCTTTACCGGCTCCTTCTCGTCAACATCCGCAGAATCCGAGGAAGACAGAGCCGACAAGTCCCGGGGAGCGTCCGCGCTGCCCGACTGATAGATTTCCCTTACGATTTCGTCCGTGTTCGTCTCGAAAATCTTGATGTCGCTAATATCTTTCATGCCCACTACCTTGGAGAGCACTTCTGAAACGTTCATCTCGCGAGGAATCCACACTTTCGCGGTCAAATCGTTCTCGAGAGTCCATCGAACGTCCAACCCGCTTGTCATCAGGCTTACCTCGCCCAATGTAATCGGATCGGAGAATTGGAACTGCACCTCGCGGCCTTTTCCCCAACGCGTTTTAAGCTCCTCTAATCCGCCGTCATAAATAATGCGACCGTCATCAAGCATGATTACGCGCGAACATAACGCCTCGATATCCTGAAGGTCGTGCGTCGTAAGCAAGATCGTCGTGCCCTGCTCCCGGTTCAACCGTTTCAAGAATTCGCGGATTTCCGTCTTCACCACGATATCGAGGCCGATCGTCGGCTCGTCCAAGAACAGGATGGACGGATTATGCAGAAGCGCCGCCACCAGCTCGCAACGCATCCGTTGACCGAGACTTAACTTGCGGACAGGCCTGTTCAGAAGCTCCTGCAGCTGAAGGGTCTCCACCAACTCGTCCAGTCTGCGGCGGAAGTCCTCTTCGCTTACCCGATATACTTTCCGAAGCAAACGGAAAGACTCGATGACGCCGATGTCCCACCAAAGTTGACTCCGTTGGCCGAAAACGACCCCGATTCCCTGCACGAATTTCTCGCGATCCTTGTAGGGAATATAACCATTGACGACAAGCTTCCCCGAGGTTGGAACGAGGATGCCGGTCAGCATCTTAATCGTCGTAGACTTACCGGCTCCGTTCTCCCCGATGTAACCGCAGATTTCTCCTTGAGGAATCTGAAAGCTGATGTCTTTAACCGCAGCCACTTCGGTATGCTCTCGTTTGAATAAGTCCTTGAGCGCGCCCTTGAGGCCTTCTCTATTTTTCTGCACCTTGAATTCTTTGCGCAATTGATGTACGTCTATAGCCAGCATACGATCCTCCTGTTTTCAGTCGCGTTTCTTGGTTAGCGAATTCGGCCGACTTAGCCAAACTTGCTTATTCCTGCGCCGAAACTTTATAATTTTAACATACAGTACCGGGAGAGGACATCTATTCATGCGCAAAAAGTGGAAATACACGCTCATCGGCGTTCTAAGCCTCATGTTTATCGTATTATGCTTCGTTGGATGGAAAGTATATGGTCTTTATAATGTAGCGGACAACGTTCAAAAGTCGAAAGAGGAATCGCGCTTCGGCCATTTCGAAGAGAAGCCCGAATATAAGCCCCCGGAATGGGAGGGCTCCGAACGCGTTAACGTGCTTCTCATGGGCGGCGATGAAAGAGGTCTAAGGGAGGGCGACGTTGCCCGTTCCGATTCCATGCTCGTGGTTTCCTTCGATCCCGCCAGCAAGAAAACCCACCTCTTCTCCGTCCTTCGCGACACTCACGTGGATATTCCCGGCTTTAGGGCAAATCGCGCCAATGCGGCGATTACCCTCGGCGGTCCCGAGTTAACGATGAAGACGATCGGCAACTTAACCGGCTTGGACATTCAGTATTATGTATATGTCGATTTCCAAGGATTCATTAAATTGGTGGACGCGATAGGCGGCGTGGATTTCTACGTCGAGAAGGATATGAAGTATTCCGATTCGGCCGACGACCATATTTACGACATTGATTTGAAAAAAGGCCAACAGCACCTGGACGGCGACAAGGCGCTTCAATATGTCCGGTTCCGGCATGATAAAATGTCCGATTTCACCCGTACCGAACGCCAGCGGGATTTCCTGAAGGCTATCGCGGCCAAGCTGAAATCCGGCTGGAATTTGATCAAGCTTCCCGAAATCCTGGGCAAGGTTACTCCTTACATGGAGTCGAATATGTCCGCCAACGATATGTTGAAGCTAGCAAGCTTAGGTTACAAATCCCATCAAGCCGGATCGGCCCAGATTCCTCCGATGGAGCTTGTTACCGACGAGATAGTCGACGGTTCCTCCGTGCTTGGCATCCGCAGTCTTGATGCCCTCAAAGAGTACGTGCAGGAAACTTTGGCCAAGGACGACTCAATAGGGACGCCGTCTCCAACGGCAAGCGGAACTGCCAGCGGGAAAAAGTAAGTTCGAATCATCACAGCGGAGGCTCATACGGAAAATGAAACCCAGATTACGTTCATCCGAATTATACGAAGAAGCCCAGCAACACATCGTCGGCGGGGTGAACAGTCCCTCCCGCTCGTTCAAAGCGGTAGGGGGCGGAGCTCCCGTGTTCATGGAACGCGGGCAAGGCGCCTATTTATGGGATGTCGACGGGAACAAGTATATCGATTATTTGGCTGCATTCGGGCCTATTATTACCGGTCACGCCCATCCGAAAGTGACGGAGGCGATCGTCCGGGCGGCACGGGACGGTACTCTTTACGGCACGGCTACGGAGCATGAAATTCGGTTGGCTAAGGTTCTGAAGGAAGCGATTCCTTCCATGGATAAGGTTCGATTCGTCAATTCCGGAACGGAAGCGGTCATGACGACGATCCGCGTTGCCCGGGCTTTTACCGGACGCAACAAAATCATTAAATTCGCAGGCTGCTATCATGGACACGCCGACTTGGTATTGGTCGCTGCCGGCTCCGGCCCGTCGACCCTCGGGATTCCCGACAGCGCGGGAATCCCGCCTAGCATCGCGAGCGAAGTCATTACCGTTCCGTTCAACGAGCTCGACGGATTGCGGATTGCGCTTGAACGGTGGGGCGACGAGGTTGCGGCCGTCATGGTCGAACCGATCGTCGGCAACTTCGGGATGGTTATGCCGAAGCCCGGTTTTCTGGAGGGACTGTGCAAGATGGCAAGGGATGCGGGCGCGCTTGTCATTTACGACGAAGTCATTAGCGCTTTCCGGTTCCATTACGGCTCCTCTCAAACATTCTCCGCGTTCTCGGATCAGGATGCCATCCGCCCGGACTTAACCGCGCTAGGCAAAATCATCGGCGGCGGCTTGCCCATCGGCGCATACGGCGGACGAGCCGACTTGATGGCGATGATCGCTCCGCTAGGACCCGCGTACCAAGCGGGAACGATGGCGGGCAACCCCGCTTCCGTGTTGGCGGGTCTAGCCTGCCTCGAAGTATTAAGGGAACCGGGAGCTTATGAGCGGATGGAAGCTATGGCTGTGCGGCTAGCCGATGGTTTGCAGAGTTCCGCAGACCGTCATGGCGTTCCGCTTACGATCAATCGGATCGTCGGAGCGTTCTCGACCCACTTCTGCGGGCATCCCGTGACCAATTACGAGGAAGCCCAAGGATCGGACGGGGAGCGGTTTGCCCGCTTCTTCCGGTTGATGCTGGAGCGAGGCATCTATTTGGCACCGTCCAAATATGAAGCGTGGTTTCTCACCATCGCGCACACCGACGCGGACATCGACGAGACGCTCGTTGCAACCCAGGAATCGTTTCGCGAGATGGCCGGAGATTGAGACTGCCGACTAAATAGCTTCACCTTTTATAGCTAGAGATACTCCTGCGCGTCGGTTGAGTGCTCTAGCTATACTTTTTATAGTTACAGCCTTTCCCGGGCTCCATCTAGGTGCTCTAGCCATACTTTTTATGGTTGCAGCCCTTCCAGGGCTCCATCTAGGTGCTCTAGCCATACTTTTTATGGTTACAGCCTCCCGCGCGCGACAATTTAGGGTTGCTCTCAACTGAGAGCAACCCTCTTAATTTTTCTTCTTATTGAAGCTGCTCTTCCAAGTGCACGTTCGACTGATTCGGAAACTCATCGTTGAAGCCTGACCACTCCATGCCCATCTCCTCGTCCGTGAGCAGACAATCGTCCAGCTCCCCGGACAACTCTTGCTGATTCATCGAGAGACCAATGAACACGACCTTGTTGATCCTATCGCCAAATGTCGGATCCCAATATTCCGTGATTTTAGGATCCTCGCTCATGGCTTCCTTTCTTTCCTCTTCGGGAAGCGCCGCGACCCAATGCCCCGCCGGGCCGAATTGTATCGAAGGCCCCGCCTGGCTGAGGTTCTGAGCCATGTCGTTGCGAGTCGCAAGCCACACCATACCTTTGGCGCGGACGACTTCGGCAGGCCAATCGCTCATCCAGTTCATCAATCTCTCAGGGTGAAAAGGACGAATTCTTTCATATACGAACGAGGAGATGCCGTATTCTTCCGTTTCCGGGACATGGTGCTCCTTGGCCATTTCCTGCATCCATCCGGCGGATTGACTCGCTTCATCGAAATCGAATAAGCCGGTATTCAGGATGTCGGATGGATTAATTTGCCCATAAGCGGAACGAATCAACTTGGCGCGAGGCTGCAAGCTGTGAAGCACCGTTTCCAATTCCTCGAGCTCCTTCTCCTCCACCCTGTCGCACTTGTTCAGAATAAGCACGTCGCAGAATTCGATCTGGTCGATCAGCAGGTCGACGACCTCGCGGGTATCGTCCTCCCCGATCTCCTGCTTCCGGTCCATCAAGGTTTCGCCCGAAGCGAAATCGCTCCAGAATCGGTAGGCGTCCACTACGGTTACCATGCAGTCCAGCCGGCAGAACTGCGTAAGGTCGATGCCGTGCTCTTCGTCGATGTAAGTAAAAGTCTGAGCGACGGGGATAGGCTCTCCCACGCCGGTCGATTCGATGAGCACGTAGTCGAAGCGATTCTCCTTGGCCAGCCTCTCCACCTCGCGCAGCAAATCTTCCCTTAGCGTACAGCAGATGCATCCGTTGGACATTTCCACGAGCTTCTCGTCCGTGCGGGAGAGCCCTCCGCCGTCTTTAATCAGATCGGCATCGATATTCACGTCGCCCAAATCGTTCACGATAACCGCAACCCGCATTCCTTCCCGATTGTTCAATACGTGGTTGAGTATCGTCGTTTTTCCCGCGCCCAAATACCCGCTCAACACGGTTACGGGAAGCTTCTTATTGTTATTCATTCTTATAACTCCCTTAACCCGGTCTTGTTTATTATTCGTTAAGCGCCTTAACTAGTCCGGCTAGGTTATTTTCCATGATTCCGATATAATCGAGCCCTTTGCTGATATCTTCATCGGTCAAGCCTTCGAGAGGATTAAGCACGTCCGTTTTGGCCCCGATTTCGTCCGCGATCGTCTGGGCGATCTTAGGATCCACCAGCGTTTCGAAGAAAATGGTCTTCACCTCATGCTCATTCGCGAAGGCGACGACTTCCGCCATCTGTTCCGGCGAAGGCTCTTGTTCCGGAGACAAGCCGGAGATCGGAACCTGAGTTAATCCGTAATCTTTAGCCAAATAGCCGAAAGCGGCATGCTGGGTGACGAATTCCTTTTGCTTGGCGCCGCTTAAGTCGTTTTTGAATTTCTCGTCCAACGCTTGTAGTTTCTCGATGTATGCATCAGCGTTCTTCTTGTACTCTTCCTTATTGTCCGGATCGGCTTTCTCCAGTCCGGCTTGAATATGGCGTACTTCTTGCTGCGCTAGTGCAGGAGACAGCCAAACGTGAGGATCGAGAGCGTGTCCTTCTTCTTCATGTCCTTCCTCCTCATGTCCTTCCTCCTCATGCTCTTCTTCTTCATGCTCATCCGTTCCTTCTATTAACTCGATGCCGTCCGTAGCCCTAACATCGACGCGGTTATCATTCTTCGCGCTCTCCAGCGTTTTTTCCGCCCAGCCCTCTACCAGTCCGTTATACACGAATAAATCGGCTTCCTGAATGGCTGCAACGTCTTTAGGAGACGGCTCCCAATCATGCGGCTCCACGCCGGAAGGAATCAATCCGACGACCTCCGCGCGATCTCCCGCTACCTGCTTCGTAAATTCTACCATCGGATAAAAAGAGGCAACGACCTTCAATTTATCCGCTTTGCCCGCGTCGTTCCCGTTCGAATTACCGCACCCTGATAATACCAATGCCGCGATCGCTACTCCTGCCATACCTTTTCCTAATTTCATTTCCTCAAACTTCCTCTCGATAAATAGGATTAATTAGTGCGCTTTTTTCCTTCAGCTTGCTGTGTTGCTTTCTCCACTTCACCGCGAACTTCTTAATCCCGATGCCGACGACTAGAAAAAGAAGCAGGGTCAGCGCGATCGTCCCCCCCGGAGGAGTGCTTAATTCATAGGAAGCCGTCAATCCGGAGAATACGCCTATCAGCCCGAACAGCATCGCCAGCCCTAAGGCGGCGGTAAAGCCCTGCGCTAGCCGGATGGCCAAAGCCGCCGGCAGCACGATCAAGGAAGACACGAGCAGAACGCCAACGATCGGCATCGCCGCCGCGACGATCATCCCGGTTATGACGCTGAACAGCAGCGAGATCAAGTTGACCGGCACCCCGTTCGTCCTAGCCGTTTCTTCGTCGAAGGTGATGAGGTACAAAGGCTTTCTTAATCCGTAGAAAAACAATGCACCCAATAGAGCCACTCCCGCGACCAAGTAAATCTCGGTCTTCTGAACCGCGACGACGGAGCCGAATAAATAGGAAGAAAAGCTGCGATTTGTTCCCGGATTCATCGACATAAGCACGAGGGCGGTCGATAACCCCCCGATCATGATGATGGCGATGGACACCTCGGAATAAGTTTTGTAAGATCTTCTGACGAATTCGACAACGACCGCGCCAATTAAGGCGATAATGAAGCCGAAGAGGGAAGGATTAACCTTTATCAACGCGCCCAGCGCAACTCCCGCCAACGAAACGTGCGACAACATGTCCGCCATAAGCGCCTGCCTTCTCAGCATTAGATACACTCCGAGAACCGAAGCGACCAAGGCGATTAGACCACCGGCGAAAAATGCCCTTTGCATGAAGTCGTAGTGCAGCATTTCCATCCTCCCGCCTCCTTCTTCTCCAGTTCGATAATGCGATCCAAATACGGGCTTGCCTCGGACAAGCTATGGGTAACCATCACTACGGTCATGTCGCGTTCCTTGACCAACCCGCCGAGCAGCGCGTACAATCTGGACCGGCTGTCCGTATCCATCCCGTTCGACGGCTCGTCTAACACGAGCAAATCCGGTTGCTGCGCCAAAGCCCTCGCGATGCATATCCGCTGCTTCTGCCCGCCTGAGAGCTCGCCGATCATACGGTTTCGCAGCTCCCACATGCCAACCTGCTTCAATGCTTGCTCGGAGAGCTCCCGATCTTCGCCGCTCGCGGGCTTGAACCATTTTCCCCGTGCATAGGTTCCCGAAAGAACGAACTCCAACACCGTGCTGGGGAATCCGCTATTAAACGCGGCGATTTGTTGAGGGACGTACCCTACGACGAGCTTCTTTCCGTCTGCGCGTTTGCTCGCTCTGGCCACCGTTCCGCTCCATGGCTGAAGCAAACCGAGCGACAGCTTAAGCAGCGTTGTTTTGGAAGCACCGTTGGGACCGGTTACGGCTACGAATTCTCCGTTGTGTATCTCTATGTCCACGTCTTCCAAGCATGGCGAGTCCCCGTAGCCGAAGACGACATTTTTCATCGATGCAAGTAACATTTTTTCACCCTTTACCTTGAAAATAATTCGATCAGAAATGGCTGCAATCGGGACAATACCCCAGCACCTCATGACGGTGCATGACCGCTTTGAAAGCGGCAGGAAGCTGCGGAGTCTCCGAAGCGCAGACGGATTCAAACGGATATACGATATCGCAGGACATGCATACGAAATGATGCTGCCCGGAAACGGCATCGGCATCGGAAGAATTGCGATTGATTCCGAATTTTACTCCGTCCTTATTGTAGAACGGTTCAAGAACTCCCATTTCCTGAAGCAGCTTCAGATTTCGATACACCGTATCGTAGCTTAGTCCCCGATGCTTCGATCCTAAGTCATGATAGACTTGCATGGGCGTCAATAAATCCGAAGCTTCAGCGAACAATCTGGCGATGGACCTGCGTTGTTCGGTAATCCGCAAGCCATTGCGGGAGATCATCCGAATGATTTGTTCTACGGGATACTCCATGCGGATGCACCTCTCTAGACAATTCGTAATTATTACGTATGATAGTTGAAAAAAAGAACGTCAATCTCATCACGCATCGTCCGTTTAATCGTAACCATTACATTTATAGATAGTAACCTTTACGATTAGGTGTGTCAAGACATTAGATCCGGTGTCCCACCATGATCATTCGCGGCGACTCCCGCTCATGATAGACGTCCTCGTCGTAGTTACCATAAACGGTGTCCAAGGCCAGACCCGCTTTGCTCAACATATCCCTTATCCGGTTAAGAGAATATAGCTTCACGTTTTCCTTATATCGTCGCGTCGGTCTGCCCGGTACCCCTACGACAATTTCTTTCGTCAAGAATTCATTCCGAATTCGACGGGTTTCTTTGATGCTATACCCATCGACCTCGCGCTCCGAAAAAAGCACAAGATGATCGGCAACGAATTGCGGATTCAAATAGTCGATAATGAACCGGCCTCCCGGTTTGAGCGCTTGGCGAATTTGCCTTAACACTTGCGACTGTTCGGCGTCCTCTTCAAAATAGCCAAAGGACGTAAACAAGTTAACGACCGCGTCGAATGCTTCTATGAACGATGCATCGCAGGGCAATGAACGCATGTCGCTCTCGATCCAACGGATAGCTTGATTGGAATCCGACACGCGTGCTTGCCTCAGCAATACGGGGGACAAATCTACTCCCGTAACCCGGTAGCCCGCTTCCGCAAGCAAAAGGGCATGTCTCCCCATGCCGCAGCATAGGTCCAGCACTTGGCTATGCTTCGGAAGCTTCAGCCACGCCATCATTTTGCCGACCTCATCAGCCGCATTCCGCCTATCTCTGTGTTTATAAACAAGCAGATAGTCCTCGCCAAAGCTTTCCTCGTACCATGGATTCATCCTTTCTTCATCCCCAGTTCCTTTTCGTATCTGGATTAAAAGAATACAGTAACCGTTCTTCTAGCTGCCGTCCTTCGATTACACGTCTAACCAACTCCTTGCCCGCAGTCGGAGTCATGTACCTGTACCACGCTCCTTCCGGATACGCGATAACGATACACCCATCCGCGCATCTTCCATTGCAACGCGTGCGCGTCGTATGGATAAGACGATCGGCACCGAGCCGGGATATTTCTTCCCTAATCGCCAAAGTCACTTCTTCTCCGCATCGAAGCATGCAGCTCTCTCCATTGCAAATGAGCAAGTGAGTCTGCATGCCTTCTAAGTTCAATGTACTCACGATTTCCCCTCCTTACATATTTAACTGTAATTATTACGATTATAAAGAGACGTCGTCGAAAAAACAAGTCTGGATTTGACTTTGATTTTGCATAAATCTATACTTGTGTTGTTCGTAAAATTTACTATTAGTAAAAGGAGTGAAACCCATGTCATTGAATCAAGATGAAGACACTCGGGTACCGGTTACCATTTTAACGGGATTTCTCGGAGCAGGAAAAACAACGCTGCTGAACCATGTTCTCACGGCCGATCACGGGCAGAAAATCGCCGTCATCGTGAACGAGTACGGTGAAGTCGGCATCGACAACCAACTCATCGTAGGCGCGGATGAGGAAATCATCGAGATGAATAACGGCTGCATTTGCTGCACGGTCCGGGGAGACCTAATCCGGATTCTCTCCGAGCTAATGGAAGCCAAGCAAGGCAAAGGCGATCAACGGAAAGGCGGATTCGATCGCATCTTGATCGAAACGACGGGTTTAGCGGACCCCGCCCCTGTTGCGCAAACCTTCTTCGTGGATGAAGCGGTCGCGGATTTCTACCGTTTGGACGCGATCGTAACGGTTGTCGACGCCAAACACGCCGGACAGCATCTCGACGAAGGCCATGAAGCGCAAGAGCAGGTGGCGTTCGCGGACGTCCTGCTCCTGAATAAAACGGATCTCGTGCCGGAAAACGACCTAGTCCGTCTAGAGCAGCGTCTTCGTGCCATGAACCCGGCCGCCAAGCAGTACCGGACGCTGCAATCGAAAATCGATATCGGGCATATTCTCGGAATCGAAGCCTTCGACTTGGCCACGAAGCTCGAGATCGATCCCGGATTCCTGGAAGAGGAAGACCATAATCATGACGACGATGTCGCTTCTTTATTTTTCCGGGAGACGCGCCCGCTCGATATCGACAAAGTGAATAAGTTCTTAAACGAGTGGTTGCAGGATCACGGTACGGACACTTTCCGTTACAAAGGCGTATTACATATCAAGGGCGTCGATCAACGTGTCGTTTTCCTAGGGATTCACATGCTGTTCAGCTCCTATGCCGATCGCGCTTGGAGAAGCAATGAAACTCCGCTAAGCGAATTCGTCATAATCGGACGCAATCTGGATGAAGCTTGGTTCAAGGAACAATTCGCTGGCTGCGTTGCATCTTAATGCTTAGAATCCGATGAGTCCGAGAATCGTTTCATTAGCAAGGGATAGGGCGTCCGGCTCCCCGATTACGACGAGAACTTCTTGAACTTCTTTCTGCGGCCGGATCGGCATCATTTCCAGCTCCCGGTACGCATACTGAATGAGATGAAGTCCTTGCTCGCCTTCGAACCGAACGATTCCCTTTATCCGATGAGGAGATCGGACGAACAAGTTAAGAAAAAACGAATTCGCCGTCTTTTAATCGATTTCATCGAATGCGTAGGGGCGAGTTGGTACGGTTTTGTTACTATCTCGGCTCGATTCGACTGTGGCGGGCGGAGTTAGCAAACTTTCTTTACTATCTCGGCTCGATTCGTCTACGGAGGGGCGAGTTGGTAAGGTTTTGTTACTATTTCGGCTCGATTCGACTGCGGCGGGCGGAGTTAGCAAACTTTCTTTACTATCTCGGCTCGATTCGACTGCGGCGGGCGGAGTTAGCAAACTTTCTTTACTATCTCGGCTCGATTCAACTGCGGCGGGCGGAGTTAGCAAACTTTCTTTACTATCCCGGCTCCATTTGCCAGTGGGTGCCTTGGATGGTACGCATTCGTTACTATCTCGGCTCGATTCGACTGCGGAGGGGCGAGTTTACTCCATTATTGTAGTATGAAAAGAAGGGCACCCCTCAGCGGGATTGCCCTTCTTCTGCGTCCTTGTCCACTTTTACTTTGTCGTACCTGTCATCCACTTCCCGCGCGAGAGTTCGATAAGCTTTCGTTTCCTCGACCACCGGATCGCGCTTCGCTTGAATGCGGATTTCCCAGCGGGGAAGCAACTGCTTGGTTGCTTTCTCTTCTGCGTTCTCTTGCGAGTCTTCAGCCTGCTCCTCGGATAATTTGCGTGCGAGAAGCTCCTCTGCTTCCTTGTGATCCAATTCCTTCGCCCCCTTCGTCATAGGATGGTCGAAAGCTCCCTATCTCATGTACGGGCTGCTACTCGAAGCTCTTCTATTAATTCATCATGTACGAGACCGTTACTTGCGACAACGTTGCGTACCCCGAGGTGAAAAGGCTGCCCTGCTACGTCCGACATGCGTCCGCCCGCTTCTTCCACGAGCAAGGAGCCTGCCGCGATATCCCATGCGCTCAGGTTGTATTCCCAGAAGCCGCTTAAACGTCCTGCTGCGACATAGGCGAGATGAAGAGCAGCGGAGCCTGCCACGCGCAGATTACGAACTTTAGGCGCCAAGGCTTGAATACTCTTCATATTCGCCGGCAATGCAACGTGCTGATCCGCAGGGAAACCCGTCGCCAGCAAGCTTTTGTTTAAAGCGTTCTCTTTCGCCACC
This sequence comes from Cohnella luojiensis, assembly GCF_004564235.1. Lineage (GTDB taxonomy): Bacteria > Bacillota > Bacilli > Paenibacillales > Paenibacillaceae > Cohnella > Cohnella luojiensis. The sequence goes on along the minus strand of NZ_SOMN01000011.1, from coordinate 32,910 downwards.
TGCATTCTGCGGCCATGAACATAAGCGCCCTTGCCTCTCTCGGCAACGAACAGCTCGTCCCTCGACGGATCGTACACGACGCCGACGATGACTTTCCCTTGATGCGCGAGAGCTATGGATACGGAGTAGAAAGGAAATCCGTGCACGTAATTGGTCGTACCGTCTATGGGATCGACGATCCACAGGTACTCGGATTCGCTCATTTCCTGCAAAGCTTTCGCGGATGCCTCCGGCCCCGGTTCAACGCCCTCTTCTCCTAAGAAGGAGTGAGTTGGGAAATGCGTGAGGATCAGATTGCGAATCATTCGTTCGGCGCCCTTGTCGACTTCCGTGACGAGATCGTGCATCGAGTATTTCGTATCCAACTGGGTAATGCTGCCCACTTTGCTTTTAATCCATTCTCCCGCTTTGGCGGCGCAATTGACGGCTACCGCCGTAAAGCTCTTGCCACCGATAATGCTTTCCGGCTGGTTCTCGTCCATTATCCATCCCTCTAATCATCAATATCGTTTGCAACGAATATACAAATCATATCGTCTGCATGCGGACCAGGTTGTCCTATTCTTATCATATACGAAAAAGCATCTTACCGGTTACAACGAATGTCTCCCGTTTTGTAAAAAGAAGCCGCCCTTTATCGTAACGACAAAGGTGCAGCCCCATAATAGATGAGTCCTATTATCTAAATCCCCACGATATTATAGCCGTTGTCCACGTGAAGTACTTCCCCTGTAATCCCGCGGGCCCATGGGCTCATCAGGAACAATGCGGTATCTCCGACGTCGGAGGCTTCCGTGTTGCGGCGAAGCGGAGCTTTCTCCTCAACCTGCTTCAGAATCGTGTTGAAGCCCGCGATTCCTTTGGCCGCAAGCGTGCGGATCGGGCCTGCGGAAATTGCGTTCACGCGAATGTCCTGAGGACCTAGGTCGCTCGCCAGGTAACGAACCGATGCTTCAAGCGCGGCTTTGGCAACGCCCATGACGTTATAATTTTTAAGAGTGCGCTCCGCTCCTAGATAGGTCAAGGTCACGATGCTGCCGCCCTCGGTCATAAGCGGGTGTAGTCTCTGCGCGACGGCAGTCAAGGAATATACGCTGACATCGTGCGCTAACGCGAACCCGGGACGGGAAGTATCGACGTAAAGGCCGTCCAGCTCCTCTGCCTTGGCGAAAGCAATGCAGTGGGCTAGTCCATGCAGCACGCCTACCTCTTCCTTTAGACGCGAAGCAAGATCGTCAATGTCTTCATCCGAGGAAACGTTGCATTGCAGCGTCAGAGATCCTTCGATCGTATCCGCCAGCTTCTTGACGCGTTCTTCAACCCGCTCGTTCTCGTATGTAAACACCAGCCGCGCCCCTTGAGACGCAAGCGATTGCGCTATGGCCCAAGCAATGCTGCGCTCGTTGGCAACACCCATGACCACGATGTTCTTTCCTTGAAGCAATCCACTCATACCTTGGAAATCCTCCTCGCCGCAAGTAAGGTTGTCCATAGCCTCCAATCGTTGACATGACACCCTTCTTTGTCCAACGTAACTGATTTCCAAATGGATTGCAACAGTCAAATCGCTTGTATTACGGATGAAATGTAGGCGTTTTCACTAAAGCACTTCGACGCTGCCCCCATCGATCATTCGGATGGGTCCATCCGCGGCTTCAATCGCGCGGAAGTCGTCCACAAGCTTCAGTAAAGCCTCGTCCTTCCGCTTAGCCTCGATCATCACATCTATCGCGGGAGTAGATTCTGCGATTTCGTAAAGAAACTTCAGCAAGGGACCCAGGTCGATATGGTCGGAATGACCGCGCGGATCCGTCGAGCTCTTGGGACTGGAAGCATGGATCTTCGGGGGCAGCCGCTGCGGAGTGCCCGCATGCTTGACGTTCCATGAGAAGCGATCCCATGTCATCTGTATGCGCGGCCACAATTTCGCTGCCTGCTCGCTGCTCGGATTTACCGCATCGTGATGAATGTCCAGCACCATCGGCACGCCCACTTCTTCCGCGATCCATAGCGTTTCGGCAGCCGTGAACGTTTTATCGTCATTTTCCAAAGTTAGACGTTCCGTTATTCTCGGCTCGATCGTGCGAAATTGCTCGACGAACCTACGCCCGGATACATCCTTATCCCCGTAACTTCCTCCGACATGGATATTGTTCGTGGCGCGTTGATCCAAACCCATAGCTTCAAGCATTCGCACATGATGGTTTAGGTCGTTGACTGACTTCCGGAACACGTCCTTGCGAGGAGTACTTAATACCGTAAAATGATCCGGATGAAAAGAAACGCGAATGTCATGCTCACGAACAAAGGCCCCGACTTCAGCGAAAGAAGGCGCCAAAGCGGGGAACGGATCCCAATCCTGCAGGTCCTCGTGGGTGGCCAGGGGAATAAGCTTCGACGACATTCGGTACACGCGTATGCCCAAGTATCGATTATGCTTCAGCAGACGTAACGTATTGTGCAAATTTTCCTCGGCAATGCGCTCAAGACGACGCAATCCCGCCTCTCGATCGGCCAGCTTCGAAAAACTCGCCATCGTCATCGTTTTAGAAGGAGACGCGTTCTCGAGCTCGACCGACATCGCAACGTATCCGAACCTTACGATCAATTGTTTCGTCCTCCCGCACTTACTATGTACGGGTAATAGGATTGCTCTCCGAAGAACATTTCATGTGCGAGCGCGGTTTGAATACAGGCCAAATGGATTCAAGAATAGAAAACAACAGGAATAAAGCGATTCCGACAAGTTCCTCCTTTGCCGAGTTATGTCTGGGCAAAGACAGTCATGCTATACTGTAAGCGCTACCGCTATCATTCGTTGCAAGCTTGGAAGGATGTTTTACGAATGCGATATTTTCAAGAGATGTCTCTGAAACTGAAGTTCAACCTTCTAATGTTATCGTTGTTCCTTATCATCGTCGTTATGGGCATGTTGTGGTACAAGACGTCGGCCAACGCCATCGAGAACAACGCAATTGATTATACCAAGCAGATCGTCGAGCAAGTCAATTCCCATCTGGACACTTATTTCGTGGATATTCAGGAGCTGACGTTCCCGATGCTAGCCAACCCGCTGACGCAGCAATTCATGGATTACTCGAACAACGATCATTACCGCAGATACGAACTTTCCAAAGCGATCGACAAGAAGCTGTTCACTCCTATTCTGATCAACCGCGAGAACATTCACAGCATTTCTCTCATCTCTGATCAGTCGATCGCCAGCTCCAGCAGAAGCTTTATTTCAGCGGAGGAGCGATACGCCGACTACATTTCGCGTATTCCATCGCCAGGCAAGTACCAGATCATGGGTCGGGAAACGATACTGTCGACTAATGTCATCGCGATGGCGCTACGGTTCCTGGACGCGAGCAAACAGAAGGCGACCGGGCTGCTCATCGTCGACCTGAAGCTGAACGAGATTATCCGCATTTGCAAGAGCGTAAAGCTAGGCCGAACCGGATTCATGTGGATCGCCGACGCAAACGGCAACCTGCTCTACCACCCGGACGAAGAGTTGATGAAACAGAGAGCGTTGCCGGAGTACGTTCCTGAATCTCTCCCGAAAGAAAGCGGTTCTAAAGTCGTCGATTCGCCCGAGGGCAAGAAGCTTGTCCTGTTCAATTATTCCGCCAAAACGAATCTCGTGCTCGTATCCGAGGTGCCGTATCGGGAGCTGAACGCGCCGCTCGTCCGCTTCAGTCTCATTTCCATACTCATCGTTATTGTTCTCATGCTAGCGTTGTCGCTGCTTATCGTAGGATTGATCGTCCATCCGCTAACGAATTCGCTGCTGTTGCTCAAGAAGCTGATGTTTCGGGCAGAACGGGGCGATCTGGATGCCAAGGCGCCGGAAAATAAAACAAACGAAATCGGCAGCCTGTTCCTGAGCTTCAATCGGATGGTAAGCGAAATCAAGCAATTGATCGAGCTTGTGCGCCATGCCCGGCTGAAGGAAAAGGAGATGGAAGTCAAGCAGAAGGAGTCACAGCTGCGCTACATGCAATCGCAAATCAACCCTCATTTTCTTTACAATACGCTGGAGGTAGTCAACTCCAATGCCATTGTAGAGGGCAATTTCAAAATCAGCAAAATGATCGTCTCTATTAGCGAAATATTCCGCTACAGCGTCGGTAACCCCGGCGACCGCGTTACTCTCCGGCAGGAAGTGGAACATACCGACTTCTATCTGGAAATTCAAAAGGAGCGGTTCGGGAGCCTCGAAACGGAGGTTTCGATCGGGGAGCCCGGAATGACCGCCGTCCCGGCCGTCCGGCTGATGCTGCAGCCGATCGTCGAGAACAGCTTCAAGCACGGCTACGAGAATCATCGCATGAAGCCCGGTTATCTCAGCATTGCGGGCCGAACGACGCCGGACGGATACGAGATTCTCGTATCCGATCGCGGTGGAGGAATGGACGCGGCTATTATGGAACGTTACAACGCCCTGTTCAGTCAAGCTTCGCAGGAGGAATCCGGCGAGCATCAGCACATCGGTTTGTGGAACGTGCATAATCGGATTAGAATGACGTTCGGAGAAAGTTACGGCTTACATATAGTTCAATCGAACAAAACGGGTACCGTCATAGCCATCCGACTGCCCGTCATGACGGATAACCTGTAAGGGGGAATTTCACATGCTCAAGGTCATCACGGTGGATGATGAGAAAGCGGTCAAGCAAGGCCTGCGTAAAATCATCGAGCTTCATTGCCCGGGGTTCGAGGTTGTCGGCGAAGCCGAGGACGGGCTCGAAGCGCTGGAGCTCGTCCGACTGCACAACCCGCACGTCGTTATTACGGATATTACGATGCCGGTGATGAACGGAATCGAACTGATTGCGCGCATTCGGGAGTGGAGCGCTGCGACCGAGTTGATCGTCATGTCGGGCTACGACGATTTCAAATACGCGCAAGAGGCGCTGCGGTATGGAGTGAAGGACTATTTGCTCAAGCCGATGAAAATAGAGTCGGTCAGCAAGCTGCTGAACGGCTTGCGGGAAGAGAACGTCCGGCGCAGCGCCGAGCTTGAACGCTACAGAAGCTGCTTATGGGCTTGCACGGGGATCGTCGAAAAGCTGGCGGAGCAGCTATGGCTGCTCGATGAAGCGGGCTGGAACGGCAGCTTGACCGCTATATCGGAGCGGATTGGCGGGGATCTTCTGACCGATGACGAGAAGGCTCTGCTGTATGCCGATCTGACCGCTTATTTGCGCAGGCAAATCCGCGAACGCGGGCTGGAGCTCGAAGACGTCGCGCCGACCGAACGCGGTTCTGAGGATTTGTTCGTTCGCAACGTCGACCATGCGGCAGACGTCATCCGCGCCAACCGCAATTGGGGACAGCGTGTAGCGATCCGCAATGCGCTCAACCATATTCACGAACGGTATCACGACCCCGAATTGTCGCTCGAGGAGGTCATTGCGCTCGTTAACGTATCCCCGGCTTACTTCTACAAAATGTTCAAGGAAGAAACGGGCCGCAATTTCAAAACGTACCTGATCGAATTCCGGTTGGACAAAGCTCGGGAGCTGCTTGCCGGCGGCCAATACAAAACGTATGAAATCGCCGAACGGATCGGCTACCCGGACTACCCTCATTTCACCAAAGTATTTAAAAAATACGTCGGATTATCGCCCAGCGAATTTCGCAAAAACATGGGGATCTTCTGAAAGCGCTTTTATAAAGTACCGAAAACCGCAACTTCTCGAAGCTAATGACATGTTGCAAACGCTCCCGGCGATCTACAATGACAATTACGAAGCGGGAGCCAGGTAGTCGTTTCCGCCGAGGCACAACATCTAAAGGGGAGAACCGGATTGAAAAAGATGTGGAATGCCGTCCTTGCGGCGGCGATTGCGGTTGGGGTTACGGCGGGATGCTCGTCCGGCAAGAATGAATCGGAGCCATCGGCGTCGGGTTCGGCGTCGGCTTCAGAGTCGGGTTCGGCTGCGCCCGAAGCAGCGGCGAATTTGTTCGGCTGGACACCGCCCGCGGAGACGACCGTGATCGACTTTTACCAGGGAGACCGGGATAATCCCGACAAGGTCGCCAGAAACACGGAGAAAATTCACCGGTACATTTTAGACAATTTCAACGTCGATCTGAAGAAAACGGTGTATGACGTCGATCCGAAGGAGCGGCTGAATCTGATGCTCGCCTCCGGCGATTATCCGGAAGTCATCGTCGCGATGGACGGCGACAACGTATCGAAATGGAACGCGCAAGGAAAAATCTTCGATCTTGCGCCGCTGGTGGATCAATACGGTCCGAACATCAAGAAGGCGCTTGGCGACAAATACAAATCGTATTTGGATAAGGACGGCAAGCTGCTCGGAATTCCGCGCGGCTGGGGCCTCTTGCCGATTACGGATTTCAGCGCCCACATTCGTCTCGACTGGTACCAGGAGATGGGTTCGCCGCCAATCGAGACGCCGGAGGATTATTACAACGTCCTCAAGCAGATGGTCGCCGCTCACCCGACGAACGCTCAAGGCGAGAAGGTGTATGCCCTATCTTGGAACGACCAGATCAAAATCAACAACGTGATGGGCATCTGGGGTTTGAAGGACGGCTACAAGGAGGATGCGAACCACAATCTAACGCACTGGGTCAATACGGATGAGGGAATGGAAGCTGCCCGGTATTACAACCGCTTCTATCGCGAAGGTCTTCTGGATCCCGACTTGTTCATCAACAAATTCGACGATTGGAAAATCAAGTTCACGAACGAAAGAATCGTCGGCCATATCGGATTGTGGTGGCAATCGTGGGACGCCGGTCACGAAATGTGGCGGACGACTTTGCCGGACTACAAGGATAATATGCGTTACGTCCAGATCGCGCTCAAAGCGCCTGGCGCGGAGAAAGCGTATCTGTCGCCCAAGGATACGACCGGCTGGAACTACACCGTACTGACCGACAAAGTTAAAAATCCGGAAGCGATCATCAAGTTCTTCGATTTCATGATGTCTCCTATGGGTACTCGACTCATGGGCTGGGGTGTTCCGAACCTTGAGGATTCCGGGTGGAACTACGAAAGCGGCGGCGTTTGGAGCTTCAACGAAACTCAGAAGCAGGCGCTGCTGAACGGCACGTTCGATTACGACCATTTCGAACAGTTGGGCGGCAACGCGTACTGGATCGTTCACGGGCAAGGCTTGCTCGAGGACGATGGGAAGAGCACGGCTTGGTACGATCAAAATTTCAACGGTGAAGACAAGTGGAAAAAAACAATGAACGACAATTTGAAGGATACGATTTACGACAATACCGCCCGACGCATCGTATTTGCTGCAGACAATCCTTTCACGCTGGTCAACGAGCAAGTTGAGGATATGGTAACGGACGGCTTCGCCAAAGCCGTCATAAGCAAAACCGAAGAAGACTTCGTTTCCAATTTCAATGAGTTAAGAGAAAAGGCGAATAAGCTTGGCTTGCACGATCTCGAAAAATACAGGACCGAAGAGTACAAGAAACAACTTGCGCTCTTGAACGAATAAGCCGTCCGAACAAAGAGGAAGGTGTGCCTGTCATATCCTCCTCTTTGTTTTTGTTTCGGCTCACAGGAGGCAGCTTGACATGCAAAATTTGATGCGCCGCATCGTCCGGGAGCGGCAGATTTGGATCATGGCCGTCCCCATGATCGCATGGGTGCTCGTGTTCTCGTATTACCCGATGTACGGCATGATTATCTCGTTTCAAAATTACGTACCCGGAAATTCGTTTTTCTCCGGCGACTGGGTAGGCTTCGCGCATTTCGAGCGTTTTTTCTCGTCGCCCGACTTTTTGCAGGTCATGCGCAATACGCTGGCGATGAGCGGACTGAATATTTTATTCGGCCTTCCCGCTCCGCTTATACTTGCCCTGCTCCTGAACGAGTTGAGGAACAAGACGTTCAAACGAGTGACCCAAACGCTCTCTTACATTCCTTATTTTATTTCGTGGGTTGTCGTGGCAAGCATTTTGTTCACGCTGCTCGGCAGCGACGGGCTGCTTAACAGGCTGCTGCTCGATTTCGGCATGATCAAGGACCCGATTTCCTTCCTTGGCGAAGGAAAATATTTCTGGACGATCATCACGGCTTCGAATATATGGAAAGATATCGGCTTCAATTCAATCATTTACTTATCCGCCCTCGCCAGCATCGACCGTGAACTGCTGGACGCGGGCAAGGTCGACGGCATCAGCCGGTTCGGCACGGTCTGGCACATCTATCTGCCCGGTATCCGCACGACGATTATTTTGCTATGGATTCTCGGGATCGGCGGCATTCTGAACGCCGGCTTCGAGCAGCAGCTGTTGCTCGGCTCGCCGACGACTTCCGATTATTCCGAAGTCGTCGACACCTACGTCTACAAATACGGCGTGCAGCTCGGCTACTACTCGTTTGCATCGGCAGTCAACCTGCTGAAAGCCGTAGTCAGCGTCGTCCTTGTCTTAAGCATGAACCGCATCGCCAAGAAGTTGTTCGATACATCCATCGTCTGAGGTGAACGCATGAAGAGCGAATTCTTGAGAACATCGGTCGGCAGTAAACTTTTCGATGCGGGCAACATCGCCTTGATGCTCGCTTTCGGCTGTATCATGATCTATCCGTTCCTGAACTTGCTGGCTTTGTCGTTCAACGACGGAATCGATGCCGCGCGCGGCGGCATATACCTGTTCCCGCGCAAGTTGTCGTTGTCCGCGTACGAGCTGCTGTTTCAGAATCACAAAATGCTGGAAGGATTAATGTGGTCCGTGCTGCGCGTCGTCGTCGGAACGTCGCTATGTCTGTTCGCTACGGGGCTGCTGGCGTATCTGGTGAACATCCGCCACTTTTCCGGCAAGCGGCTGCTGCGCATTCTCTTTTTCGTAACCATGTACTTCAACGGCGGCTTTTTCCCGGCTTATCTGCTTATGTTGAAGCTGGGCTTGACCAATTCATTTCAAGTTTATTGGCTGCCTTCCTTATTCAACGTCTACTTTATGCTGCTGATCGCCTCCTACATCCAGAATCAGCCGGAAGCGCTGTTCGAGTCGGCCAGAATAGACGGCGCGGGCGAATTTCGCGTCTATTGGCGAATCGTTATCCCGATTTGCATGCCCGTCTTCGCGGCGGTATCCGTTTATTTGGCGGTATCTCACTGGAATTCGTGGTTCGACGTCGTGCTCTACAACCCGAGCGGAGATTACGACACGCTGCAAGTTTATCTGCGACGGCTGTTACTGGAGATGGAGGGCTTGCAGCAAATCCAAGATCAGCAGATGCTTTACAACAAATTCAGGGATTTATCGCCTTTGACGCTGCGAGCCGCAACGACGATTATCGTTACCGTTCCGATTCTGCTGGTCTACCCTTTCCTGCAGAAGTATTTCATCGGCGGCATCACGCTCGGCTCGGTTAAAGGCTGACACAGGAGGAAAATATCGCATGACTGCCAATGAAAAACTTAAGATGAATCAACAAGTAACCTTCTCGTCCTCTGAGGCCGTTCTTGACGCCGGCTTCCAGTGGGCTGTTGCGCAGGCGCTTGCCTACTCCCATAGCGGCGGAGATCCGGTCGGTTTATGGTACGAGGCTGCCCTTCCCGGACGGGGAGCCTTTTGCATCCGGGATGTCGCGCATCACAGTGCGGGAGCATCCGTGTTGGGGCTGTCTTCTCATACGAAGAACATGTTCATCCGTTTTGCGGAAAATATCTCGGCATCGCGCGACTGGTGCACCTATTGGGAGATGACCGGAGACAACCTCCCGGCGTCGGTCGACTATACCGACGACAACGACTTCTGGTACAACCTTCCCGCGAACTTCGATCTGATCGATGCCTGTTACAAACAGTGGCTGTGGACGGGAGACGCCGACTACTTGCGGCATCCGGTGCTCACGCAGTTTTACCGGCATAGTTGCGAAGATTACGTCCTTACTTGGGACAAGGACGGCGACGGTATCGTCGAGCATTTGCCCGAATACGGCAGAAGAGGTATCGCTTCCTATAACGAAGACGGCTTGCAGCCGCTTGTCGGGGGAGATTTGTTGGCCGCTCAGTTCGCCGGCTTTCGGGCATATGCGGAATTGTTGGCGCTGAACGGGGATTCGCGCGGCTTCGCGAGCTATTCGGCACGGGCGGAATCGTTCAGGTTGCTGTACGAGAAGGATTGGTGGAACGGGGAAAGCGACCGGTTCTACGGCGCTTTGTTGCAGGACCGGACGTACTACGAGAGGTACTACCAGGAAGGGAACTATCTCCCGCTTTATTTCGGCATTGTGCGGGAGAAGACCAAGCTCCGCTCCGCGCTTTCGGATGTGGCCCGCAACGGAGCGGCCAACGTCGAAGCGAAAACGTACATGCCCGATATCTTCTACCGATATGGGAACAACGAGGACGCGTACAGGGAGTTGCTTGAGCTCGTCGATCCCAAGTTGGATCGAAGGGAATACCCCGAGGTTTCCTTCTGCGTCGTCGGCGCGATCGCAACCGGTTTGATGGGCTTGTCCGCAGACGGCGACGACGGCGTTGCGACGGTGAGTCGGCTTACCAATCGGCTTCCGTTCGCGCGACTCAGGTTCGTTCCGGTCTTGAACCGGGTGATCGACGTCGAACACGACGGGACGACCGAAACACGGTTGACGGTACGACGCGGCAAATCGATAAAGTGGACGGCCGCGTTCCCGGGAACCCATTCGCATTTAGTGCTTAACGGCACACCGACCGCAACGCAGATCGAGATTGATGCGGGCGGAAAAATGGTATCCTACCTGCTCGTCGACGTCGGAGAAGGGCAAAGTCATTCCGTTCGCGTCGCCGGAGCTTGACGAAAGTTGAGCCGTCCTCTCAGAGGGCGGTTTTGTTCATGTTACTTGTGACTTCGACTAGGATTGCTCTCCGAAGAACATTTCATGTGCGAGCGCCGTTTGGATACGGGATTCCTCATCTGTTAGCCGGCGAATGAGCTCCATCTCCACCTGCGTGACTTCCTCGCCTTGAAAATTGATTTCCGCGATGGACGCGACGATTCGCACGATAGCGACGGCTTGGTTATCGGGCGCATAAGCAATGACCTTCTGTCCCGTGGGGAAAACGCGAAATTGTTTTTTGACCATTTTACCCCGGCCATATTCCAATAGTTCATACAATTCTTGCTCGGATTTGAACTTGCACACCGAATTAAACTCCGTTTGAAAACCCACAGCGATTCCTCCCGACTTCCTATAATAAATCTTAGTATCCGTTCATTATAACCTCCAGCAGCTCATGAGGAAAAGTGGGGATAACTCGCAAAAATTGCGACTGCGATTGGGTTGTGCACACTCGAGGTTGTAGAATAGGGAATGCCGGATAGTTCTCCACATGTGGATAAGAGTTGTTTCGGGGAAACAAGGGCTGTTTTCCACACTGGATTGTGGATTAGAGGGGATAATGGGAGGATAAGTTGGAGGAAATAGTGACATTCGTTGACGGTTGAACTAAGATATTCACATAGCGAGTTTAGCGAGGCATAGCGATTTAGCTAGACATAGCGAGACATAGCGAGTGAAGCACACCGCCATCGATCCCATTCGGGATTGGGGCGGTTATTTTTATTTTATGGGAGTTGGGTGACGGATGAAGAAGGATTTCGAGAGGGAGTATCGGAGTTGGATGGATAAGCACTTTGCATTAGGCACAGGGGAGCGGCTGCGAAGGCTAAGAACTCGTCACGGATTCGGCGAAAAAAGCTTCCTCGAACGCGTATGGTGGCCGCTCGTCGGAAATTTGGACGATTTATTCCCGGAATACGAGTTCGTGGATGCGGACGGCAGGTATTATTATTTGGATTTCGCGTATTTGCGCTTGCCGAGATTCACCTGCCTGGAGTCGGACGGCTTCGGTCCCCATGCACGCGACGCGGATCGGGATTCTTTCTCCAACGGCTTAGATCGGCAGAACGAAATCGTTCTCTCCCAATGGAACATTCTTAGGTTCTCGACTGACAAGCTGAAGGAAAATCCGCTCGGTTGCCAGAAGCATGTTCGGCGCATGCTCGAGGAATGGTATGGGGAGGATGGCGCGGACGTGAGTAAGTTGTCTGTCTATCAGCGGGAAATCGTGCGATTAGCCACCCGTTCGAGAGTTCCGATTACTCCTGAGATGGTGTGCATTCTTATTGAAAAAAGCGACAGGTTCGCACGAGTTCAGCTACACCAGTTGGTGTCGAAAGGGTTTTTAGAGCATGCTAGTGGAGATAACCGCGTTCGTAGCTATCGACTGAAACGATAGTGGAAGCAACTTACAACTCCAAGCAGCCCCAATAGCGGAACCCCGTTCCGCTGATATGAACGAAACCTGTCAAATCGAAGCGCCTAGTCCTGTTATTTTTCAGCCTAAACTAAGCCTGTCAAGCGACTTTCTTTACAGGCGACTTACCTTCAACACATACTTTCATATAGCTTCCGACGTTCGGCGGAAGCCCGCCATACGGCGAGTAACGGGGTGCAGGGGGCGTGATCCCTGCGTCTCCCCTTTAGGGGACGGAAGGGGGAATCATTTTTTAGCTCGAAGGCAAAAGCAATTCGCCGGTTGGCAATCTGATATTCGTGGGTTCACACACATTTTACATACGTCTGAAGAGCTTACCGCTAACTATTTTCGAGCATGCATTGAGAAATTACTCAAGCGGAACACGCGGGTTGTTCTATTCACCTTGCCTGATTTTGCCTCCGAGATAAGAAATAATTCCTCCCCGAATCGCCTCCTTTTATTGCGTTTTAGTATTCATTACGTTGGAATTCATAGCTTATCCAGCGAGCTTCTGTAGCTGTAACTTCTCCAACTCTTTGGTAATGGCCCATACAAATCCCGCAAGTTCTCTAGCGATGGCAGTTACGATGCACCCTTTATGTTTGCCTTTGTACATCATGCTTTTGTATTTTCTGTTTAGCCGGTTTTGTGCGATCCATGCAATCGCTTGTATTTCAGCGGGAAGACCCGAGATACGCTCGGCCATCTTTCTTCGAATGGCTGGCGAGTAGCGGTAACTCCATGCTGCTTCCACTAACACCCTGCGAAGGTGCGCGTTGCCGGCTTTTGTGATTCTCCCTTGCCACCGACTGTCTCCGGACGAATACTCGCTAGGAACAAGCCCGCAGTAACTCATGAACGAAGTGGAGTACGCAAACCGAGAAATGCTCGCAATCTCAGTAGAAAGTGTCGCAGCGGTAACTAAAGCGACCCCTCGCAAAGCTTGGAGGGCTTGAATGACCGGTGCTTGCGTACTCGTTACAGCCTGCTTTTCGATTTCTTGCTCGTAGCGTTTAATGCGTTCTTTCGTCTCCCAAATGGACTGGCGGTACTCTTGAAACGCCAGACGCTGGCAGTCATCATTAAAGCGCAATGTATCGAGCCATTCCTCATACCTAGAGCTACCTGGCTTTGAGCCCTTAGGATCTGACAGTTGGAGCCGGAGCAGTAGCTTGCCTAACCGCTGTTTATGCCGGTTCAGATCTTCCTTCGCATCTTCGCGAGCGCGAACCAAATCCCGCAGCGCCTCGTCCTCAGGCGTTGGGACATATACGGCCGTCAGTTCGCCGGCACGATACAACTGTGCTAACCTAAGCGCGTCTCGCTTATCTGTTTTCACCCGGTCGCCCGCCTTTTTAGGAATGAGCGACGGAGCGACGACGTTACAGAAGACGCCCAACTCAAGAAGCCAGCGATACAAGACATAACCAGTCGGACCAGCTTCATAACAAACATTGAGCTTTACATCTTCGCGACTCAGTTGTTGCACAAGTTTAGTTACCGCTGCTTTCGAGTGTTCGATGCTCCCCCAATAACGCGCTTCCTGTCTGCCTTCTTCCGCGCAAGCGACTGCAATTTTGATTTAGACACGTCTAAACCCACATATTTTACGGCAATACTCATAATAAACCGACTCCTTATTGTTTATAGCTCTGACTTGGTCTTTGGTGGCTTTACACTCACCATTTTTACCAAGTTAACCTACGAAATAACAATTAGGCTGTCGGTTTCGTTCATTATAACTATTGGGGCTGTTCATGCTCCGGCAGACGAAATAGCGGAACCTCGTTCCGCTATTGGGGCTGTTCATGCTCCGGCAGACGAAATAGCGGAACCCCGTTCCGCTATTGTGGCTGCTCGTGCTCTGGCAGACGAAATAGCGGAACCCCGTTCCGCTATTGGGGCTGTTCGTGCTCCGGCAGACGAAATAGCGGAACCCCGTTCCGCTATTGGGGCTGTTCGTGCTCCGGCAGACGAAATAGCGGAACCCCGTTCCGCTATTGGGGCTGTTCATGCTCCGGCAGACGAAAGCTCATAAAACCCTACTCCCCGCCGCCGTAGTCGATGGATTGGCGTTCGGCGTGGCGCTCGAGGGCGAGCTCGATCAGGGTATCGAGCAGCTCGCGGTAAGAGACGCCGGATTCCTTCCACATAAGCGGATACATGCTATAAGGCGTAAAGCCAGGCAGCGTGTTCACCTCATTGATGAACAGCGCGCCGTCCCTCCGGCGGAGGAAGAAGTCCGCTCGGCACAGTCCCGAGCCGTCGATCGAGCGGAATGCTTGCACAGCCATGGCGCGCACCGATTCCGCTACCTCAGGCGACACTTCCGCGGGAATCACCATCACCGACTTGCCGTCGATATATTTGGCTTTATAGTCGTAAAATTCATTAGAGCTGAGAATTTCGCCCGGCACGGAGGCGCGCGGATCGTCGTTACCTAGCACGCTAACCTCGATCTCGCGAGCATCGACGAACTCCTCGACGATGACCTTGCGGTCATAGCGCAGAGCTTCTTCTACCGCGGCAACCAATTCCTCGCGGTCGCGGGCTTTGGATACGCCAACGCTGGAGCCCAGATTCGCGGGCTTTACGAAGCATGGGTATCCAAGCTCTTCGACGCTGCGAACGCACTTCTCCCGATCCTTTTTCCACTCATAGCGGATAAAGTGACGATAAGCGACCTGCGGCAGCCCCGCATGCGCGAACATCGTTTTCATTGCCACCTTGTCCATCCCGACGGAGGAAGCTAGAACTCCCGCGCCAACGTAGGGTAGTCCTGCCATCTCGAACAGCCCTTGAATCGTGCCGTCTTCCCCAAACGTGCCATGAAGCAGCGGCAGCATGACATCGATGGCTTTACCGTCGTTCACGGCCGATCCTTCCGTTAATACGATCTCCGACATCCCTTGAAGAACGGGCATAAGCGCAGTATCGTTACTCCCCGCTGCCTCTCCCGAATCAGTCGAGAACTGCAACTCCGCGACCGCCGTTGGCGGCGCATTCAGTAAAGCTCCCGATCTCCATTGCCCCTTAGGCGTAATATAGAATGGAATAAGTTCGTATTTTTCGTAGTCAAACGCCTTCAATACGGCCAACGCCGTCTGCAACGACACCTGATGCTCGCCCGAACGCCCGCCGTACACGAGTCCTACTCGTATTTTGTTTCCCATAATGTAATTTACCTCCGGCTTAGTCGACATTTCCGCTCACGAAACTCCATAGGGAATAACTTCACGCAAATTCGGGTATAATCAAAATTCATCGGCAATATGGTAAAAAAAGTACCGGGTTTTCTCCGTCCATGCGTACGAATCCTTGTAATCCCAATACCGATGGCGGCTGCTAACCGTGTTCGCGTTAACGAGCGGCATCCCATCCGGCGTAAATGCGGTTACGATCGTATTATGGCCCACGCGTCCGCTGCCTTCCCAGTCATAGCAGATGACATCTCCGAGTTGAAGCCTATCGGGGCTTCGAACGGGTTCCGCACGAAGTCCGAATGCTCGCGGATTACTCAGATAATGCTGCAGCGAATTCGCTACGGCCCAACTGAAGCTCCACATTTCCTCTTTATTGGAGTAGCCCTTGTACCACCAGCCCGATGGCCTTCTCCCAGTATAATTCATAGGCGCTCCGCCTGCAAAGAGACATTGGGAGACGTAATTCGTGCAATTCACTTCGAAATTCTCGTAATTCGGATTGGGCTCGTTCCACCATCTCTCGGCGTAGGTAACAGCTGACTCCCGCAGGTAGGGAATCCCGCGGAGCGTCCTTCCAAGGCCATTCTCGAAGCCATTCCCGTAGCTGCCGCCGTACCCGTTCTCTAGATCTCCCCCCGACGATCCGGCATACACCTTAGACTTAAAACCATACAGAGCTTGCGGGTTCATATAGGGAGCCGAAGGCTGAGGAGTTTTCCGCTGGCCATCCCAAGGATCTTGAACCTCATCCTCATCCGCGGAGAACGGTTGTGCCGGCATTTCCACCGCCAGAGGCTTAACGGTATCCAACCGCCAGCTCTTCCCCGCGCGCACGAAGCGGATTTTTTCCCGCTCCACCCGCTCTTCTCTCCACGGTTGTTTTCGCTGCTCCATAGAACGAACCAAGTGAATGGATATATCGGCTACAACCTCGCCTCGAACCGCATTAAAGCGTTCGATCCGGGCCCGCATCTCGCTGCGGATTGGCCGAATCGCCCATTTCGCTTCCCTCTGCGCGGTCAACAGGAGTCGCTGAGCAAGCCGATCGCGGTGCTCCCTGTCGGGAATATCGCGCAGCTTACGAGCATCCGTATGCAAGGCCGCTTCATTAATCGTGCTTACATAACCGAATAAGGCTTGTTTCCAATCCGTCTCTTCGCTGGGCATGAGCATTCCTCCCTTAACGGCATCGAGGTTAAACAACGCCGGATTGCGCCACTTCATCCTATGTTTCGAAATTCCATTCCATACCTCCCGGTTAGCCGAATCTTGTAACATGCGCGACGGATGAAAACTCGGGGTAATGCGGCATTCTAATGAAATGAAGATTTACGGAATAGCCATGAATTGGACCCCCATTTCCCTCAAAACGTCTTTACGGAGCACCGACAACGGAGTATACTTAGAGCATAGAGTATTTTTTTGAAATCGCGTTTCACAGAGTGAAACTAGAACTGGTTAGCCATCTCTAATACACTCCATTCAAGAACACGATTCCGATAAAAATACAGTTGAGAATCATGATGCTAATCTAGGAGGCTACACACTTGTCCAAATTTCCTTATCAAGTACAAGAAAACCTGCAGTCATCGGGTCAATCTTACCGTTACTTCCGCCTGCAAGCCTTGGAAGAGCAAGGCCTAGGCCCCGTTTCCAAACTTCCGTTCTCCATTAAAGTACTGCTTGAAGCGGCGATCCGCCAATTCGACGGACGCGCCATCACGGAAGAGCACGTCAAGCAACTGGCTAAATGGACAGAAGGACGCGAAGACAAAGAAATTCCGTTCATCCCTGCTCGTATCGTTCTGCAAGACTTCACGGGCGTTCCCGTCGTTGTCGACCTCGCCGCTATGCGCGAGACGGTTAAACAAGCCGGCGGAGATCCGAAACAAATCAACCCTCTCGTTCCCGTCGATCTCGTTATCGACCACTCCGTCATGGTTGATGCTTTCGGTACGCCAGACGCATTGCAATACAATATGGACGTTGAATTCGAGCGCAACGAAGAACGTTACCGCTTCCTTCGTTGGGCGCAAACGGCATTCAACAACTTCCGTGCCGTTCCTCCGGCAACCGGTATCGTTCACCAAGTTAACCTCGAGTACTTGGCGTCCGTTGCCGCTACGAAATCCAAAGACGGCGTTATCGAAGTATATCCGGATTCCCTCGTCGGAACCGATTCCCACACCACGATGATCAACGGACTTGGCGTAGTCGGTTGGGGCGTTGGCGGTATCGAGGCGGAAGCCGGCATGCTCGGACAACCGCTTTACTTCGTTATGCCTGAAGTCGTCGGATTCAAGCTGACGGGTAAACTTTCCGAGGGCGCGACCGCGACTGACCTTGCATTGACCGTTACCCAAATCCTTCGCAAAAAAGGCGTTGTCGGCAAATTCGTCGAATTCTTCGGCTCCGGCCTTTCCAATATCAGCCTTGCAGACCGTGCTACGGTTGCCAACATGGCACCGGAATACGGCGCGACGATCGGGTTCTTCCCTGTCGATGGCGAAACTTTGAACTACCTGAGACTGACTGGCCGCGCGGAAGACCAAATCGATCTCGTGGAAGCTTATTACAAAGCCCAAGACATGTTCCGTACCGATGAGACTCCGGATCCGGTGTTCACCGAAGTCATGGAACTCGACTTGTCCACTATCGTTCCAAGCTTGGCTGGCCCTAAGCGTCCTCAAGACCGCGTAGAGCTTACGGCTATGAAGCAATCCTTCAACGATATTATCCGTACGCCGATCGACAAAGGCGGCTTCGGCTTGTCCGATTCCCAAATCGAGCAAACGGTCGACGTTAAACATCCGAACGGCGCGAATAGCCGCATCGGCACGGGCGCGGTCGTGATTGCCGCGATCACGAGCTGTACGAACACATCCAACCCGAGCGTTATGATCGGCGCCGGACTTGTCGCCAAGAAAGCCGTAGAACGCGGCTTAAAGAAACCGGCTTACGTGAAAAGCTCCCTGACTCCGGGATCTCTCGTCGTTACCGATTACCTGAACAACGCGGGTCTCCTACCCTACTTGGAGAAACTCGGCTTCTACGTAGCAGGTTATGGATGCGCGACTTGTATCGGTAACTCCGGTCCGTTGCCGGATGAAGTTAGCCTGGCAATCGCCGAGAACGATCTTTCCGTTTCCGCGGTTCTATCCGGTAACCGTAACTTCGAAGGCCGCGTGCACGCGCAGGTGAAAGCCAACTACCTAGCTTCGCCGCCGCTCGTTGTCGCTTATGCATTAGCAGGTACGGTTAATATCGACCTCGTTAACGATCCGATCGGATTCGACGATAAGAATCAGCCGGTATACCTGAAGGACATCTGGCCAACGAACGAAGAAATTCAACAAGCCGTCCATGCTTCCTTGACGCCGGATATGTTCCGCGCCAAGTACGAGAACGTGTTTACGCAGAACGAGCAATGGAACCAAATCCCGGTACCGAAAGGCGAGCTGTACGAGTGGGACGATAAATCCACATATATCGCCAATCCTCCGTTCTTCACGGATCTTGCTCCGCAACCGGGCGATATTTCCGACGTTAAGAACGCACGCGTGCTGGCTTTGCTGGACGATTCCGTAACAACGGACCATATCTCCCCTGCCGGTAACATCAAAGCCGACAGCCCTGCGGGTAAATATTTGCTCGAGCATGGCGTAGATAAGAAAGATTTCAACTCTTACGGTTCCCGCCGCGGCCATCACGAAGTTATGATGAGAGGCACGTTCGCAAACATCCGTATCCGGAACCAAGTGGCTCCCGGAACGGAAGGCGGCGTAACGACTTACCTGCCGACCGACGAAGTGATGTCCATCTACGACGCTTCGATGAAATATCAAAAGAACAATACGAACCTAATCGTTATCGCGGGTAAAGAGTACGGCACCGGAAGCTCCCGCGACTGGGCGGCCAAAGGTACGTTCCTGCTAGGCGTTAAAGCCGTCATCGCGGAAAGCTTCGAGCGGATTCACCGCTCCAACCTCGTCGGCATGGGCGTTCTTCCGTTGCAATTCCCAACAGGCCAAGGTTGGAAAACGCTCGGAATAACCGGACGCGAAACGTTCGAAATCAGCGGAATGTCCAACGACGTTACGCCTGGTCAGACCGTTACCGTAACCGCGAAACGCGAAGACGGAACAACGTTCGAATTCCAAGCGATCGCGCGTTTGGATTCGATGGTCGACGTAGATTACTACCGGAACAGCGGTATCCTGCAAACCGTGCTTCGTCAGATGATCGCCGCACAATAATTTTCAAACTAAGAAAGCTCTTAAACCCATCATCCGAGGATGATGGGTTTTTCGAAATTCAATGCTTATCGTGCTTTTGTTTCCGAGAGGTCACATAAGTTATAATAGTCCCACAAACCCTTTGCCGCTGGCAGCATAATTGGAGGCGAGCCCGGATGGCTTCAACGAACAGACTTGGGATACGCCGTTACCGGACGGCCCTCCTCATCGGATTTCTTTTCCTGCTATTCTTATTCGCTTACTTAAAACCTTGGCCCTATATGTTGTATGGACCAGGCTCCGCCGAGTCCGTTCACCCCCGCGTGGAGACCGGACACAAGCTCGACGAAAAAGGCGCGTTATTGTTTACGACCGTTTCAACCTATTCGAATCCGAATATTTTCTCCATTATCTATGCACGGTTGAACCCGCGCATGGAGGTCAAATCGCAGGAAGAGGCGACTGGCGGCGTGACGAACATTAAGGCTTACCGCAACTTGTTATCCTGGATGCGGGACAGTTCGGAAGCCAATGCCCTAATGGCCGCGTATAAAGTCATGAACAAGCCCATCGACGTGAAACAGGAGGGCGTTATCGTTTACGCGCTGTTGCCCGAATCGAAGGCGCGCGAGAACGGCTTGCAGGAAGGCGATATCATTACCCATGCGGACGGCAAAGAAACCAAAACGGTCAAAGAGCTTTCCGGGTACCTCTCAGGGAAAAAACCGGGGGATAAAGTAACCGTATCGGGAACGAGAGGCGAAGAGAAATTCGAAGCGACCGTGCCTCTTATCAAAATGAATCCCGGCAACCGAACCGGAATCGGTTTCCAGAACGATACCGTCCTGAAGGTAACTCCGTCGGACCCCGTTAAGTTCGACTTCGCGGACACGGGCGGACCGTCGGCGGGATTGATGATGACGCTGGAGATCGTGGCGCAGCTGACCGGGGAGGACCTGACGAGAGGCTTTAGGATCGCGGGTACAGGCACGATCAGCGCGGATGGTACCGTCGGCCTGATCGGCGGAATCAACTACAAGCTCATGGCGGCGGACAGGGAGAATGCCGACTATTTTCTAGTCCCCTACAATGAGAAAAATAAAGCGAACTGGACCTTGGCCGAAAAGACGGTGAAGGACCTGAAATTATCGCCTAAGCTCGTGAAGGTATCCACGCTGCAGGAGGCGCTCGATTTTCTGAAGGGGTTAGCGCCGAAGAAGACTTGACTACCCCAATATCGTGCCCATTCGGTGAGCCGCTTCTATAATCGCGGGAGCATGCTCGTGCATCCGGTCAGGGGTCAGACGGTTCGATGGACCGGATACCGATAAAGCTGCTACCATCTTGCCCGAACGGTTGAAGATCGGCGCGGAGACCGCCGCGGCGCCCGGCTCCCTCTCCTCGAAACTGGTCGCGTAACCCGCCGCTAAGATATCGTCGAGTTGTTTCCCGAACGCTTCTCGGTCCAATTGAGTTGGCCATGCGGTATCCGACATGACGATTCCGCGGACTGCCGGTTCGGCGAAGGCGAGCAGCACCTTGCTCGAAGCTCCTACGGAAAGGGGAAGACGCGCGCCGACCGTAGCGACGCGGCGAATCGCCTGCGTGCTCTGCACCGCTTGGATTCTAACGCGTTCCGTGCGGTCTCTCACGTATAGGCTGACCGTCTCGCTTAACTGATCCCTGAGTTTCTCCATCTCCGGGAGAAGAACGACGGAGGGATCGTCCGAGCGCGATAGATTCGCCGACAATTCCAAAACGCTTAAGCCCAGCCTATATTTATCGGTTGCGGCATCTCGTGTAACGAAGCCCCTGTCCTCTAACGTAGCCAGCAGCCGATGCACGGTGCTCTTATGGAGACCGACGCGGCCCGCTATTTCCGTTAAGCCCCATTCATGACCGGATGCGAAGCACAAGAGCACGTCCAATGCCCTCTCGACCGCGCGTACGGTTCTTTTTTCCTCTTCCATATCGTTCCCCTCCTCGTACCGTTACGTTTCACTCTGTGAAACCCTGTTACGCCTAGTATAACCCAAACACCGATTCTCGTAAATGTTGGAAGCGCTTTATTACAATTTGATTACGCGCGATTTACAAGTCGCTCCAGCTTATTGACGCTGTAGGTCTTGCGTTCTACGATAATATTACTAGAGTCCCCCGAGTGCTCCCGATAAAGCGAGGCGATCCCTGATGACAACGATGTCGACGCCCCTTCCACTAGCCGGATCAGGATCGGTTATTCCGACTCCCGCCCTATCCTCCGAACGCAGTTCGATTCGAAAGTTAAGCCGGATTGTACTACACTCGCTTTTTGTCGTATCTTGTCTACTTGTCCTTCTGTTCCTCGCTTTTCACGCTTACGTCGCTTGGGCACTTTCTCACCCGGTAGTGATCACCCTAGGCTCGAATCCAATGCTAGCCAAGAACTTAATCTATTCAGAGGTTACCTTCGCGAGCGCCGATGAACGATCAACGGTCGAAGGCTGGTGGATTCCCGCGGATCAAAGCCGTCGTACGATCATCCTTAGCCATGGCTACGGGGCAAATCGCGAGGAATCCTGGGTACCGATGTACGATCTTGCCGATCTGCTGCACGGATTGAAATATAATGTCTTGATGTTCGACTACGGTTTTGCGAGCAAATCCCATGCAACTCCCGCAACCGGCGGATTGATAGAGTCTAAACAGCTTCTCGGAGCGATAAACTACGCGCGTCAACAAGGAAGCGTCGAGCTCATCGTCTGGGGCTTCTCCATGGGAGCCGGGACCGCTTTGCAAGCCGGATTGCAGGGCGCTCCCGTCGATGCGATGATTTTAGACAGCACCTTTATCCCCGACGAAGATACTATCTATCATAATATGCGCAATTACGTCGATCTTCCGAAATATCCGTCCGTATCGCTTATCCGTTGGTTTTTCCCGCTCGTGAGCGGAACCCGTTTAGAGCAAATCCCGTCCGCGCAGGTTCAGGAAAAAGCATACGATTTCCCGATCCTCCTCATTCACGGCACCGCAGATGACAAAGCGCCCGTATATCTTTCCGAGAATGTCGCGAAAGCCCAAACGAACTTGCTCTCCCAACTGTGGATCGTTCCGGATGCCATTCATGAAATGATTTACCGAACTCATACCGATGAATACGTGCAACGTACGACTTCTTTTCTTGAACACGTGCATACGAGAGTATTGGCCAAAATTCAAACGGGCGAACCCGCTCAGGTATAATCTATAGTTCTGCAGTTCTGATACAACCCTCCTCTCGCATACGCTTGGTACGAAGGTTACTTCGGCCAAGAGCGATACAAGTAATCAGAGGAGGTTTTTTATGCAGTCCGTATACGGCAATATCGTCCCCTTGCGCTTGTTGGAGGAAATCGTGTATTGGAAAACGCAAGAACAGGAACACGCGGTCGTGGCACGCTCTCTTATTCCGGAATTCGAGCCTCATTACGTGCAATTGCTGTCGGATTGGGAAAATGTTTTCGCGAGGACGGCGCAGTTCGCGCAGGAAACCAAAGAAGCTGCCCAAGAGGACTCGGCTCAGGTCGGACCGGTCGAATGGGCGGCTCTCTTCCCTCGGCTGTTAGAGGACTCCCTGAACCAATCGAGGGAGTATGCCCGCCAGTTGCAGCTATTGCCCGAGCATAGCGGTGCGATTTCCCGGATGAGCGATTCTTCCGTGGCTCTGGCTTACCTGAATCGGCAGCCGGAATATTTCAATAGCGTGATGGAACGGTTGGAGAGATCGGGAGCCATCAACTGGGGGCGGCCGTTAAGTTCGGAAGACGACAGCCCGGAAGGCTATGGCGGTCCGGAACCCGCTGATGGCGATCTGAGCTTGCGGCCGAACGGCAACGATCAAGCTAATCGTCCGGATGGTACGTGGTCAGGCCAGTTGGGCGACATCGGGCATGCCCCGCCTTCCGCTTGGAATCCCGTACCGATCGGCGGGCACAAGCTCCCCCCGCTCCCTTATCCTTATAGGGCTTTGGAGCCATACATCGATGAGAAAACGATGCGGATCCACCATGACAAGCATCATCAAAGCTATGTGGACGGGTTAAATAAGGCGGAGAAAAAGCTTGAGGAAGCAAGGCGTACCGGCGACTTCGACTTGGTGAAGCACTGGGAGAGGGAGCTCGCCTTCCACGGTGCAGGTCATTACCTTCACACGCTATTCTGGGACACGATGTCGCCAAAGGGCGGTGGCAAACCGAAAGGCGCCCTGCTCGAAGAAATAAACCGCAGCTTCGGGAGCTACGACGCCTTTAAAAAACAGTTTACCGAAGCCGCCAATAACGTGGAGGGCGGAGGATGGGCCATACTCGTATGGAGTCCTCGCAGCCACCGGTTGGAAATCCTGACAGCCGAGAAACATCAGAATCTGTCGCAATGGGATGTCGTCCCTCTGCTGCCGCTCGATGTCTGGGAGCACGCCTATTACCTCAAGCATCAGAACGAGCGTCCCGCCTATACGCGCGACTGGTGGAACGTCGTGAACTGGCCCTACGTCGAGGATAGGTATGCAAGGGCAAAAACCTTGCAGTGGGTCCCTTATTGAGGGTATTCAAGGCACTATTTTGGCCTTCGGGCAAGCAAAAAACTTATTTAAGTTGCTTGGGCAATTAAATAATCAAAAAGAGGCTGTCTCACAAGTAGAAATTTCACTTGAGCGACAGCCTTTTTCACTGCATGCCTTCTCATACGACGTATCTCGCTACTGGACGCCATATGCTCGAGCTGAATATTACAAGGCCTACGATTCTGAAGGTAGCAACCTCGAGCGGGCACGACGATTCCTTGTCCGTTAATTGAAAAAGGAGCAGCCTAAGCTGCCCCCTCACTTATATTTCAATTATCATAAAAAGCGCAATTATTACAATGCCTAATGCTGCTATAGCAATGGATAGGACAACTTTCCTTGATTTTTTATTTTCAACCTGGGGTATTTCATCCTCAGATCGAGTTGTTGGAAGACCACAATATTTGCAAAATAGAACACCATCATCGAATTTCTCATTACATTTTGAACAAAATTTCGCCGCCATTTCACATCACCCGCAATCTTATGGATTTTGTAAAAAAAGCACTTTATATTTATATGTTTGAACACAACGAAAAATGCAGGCTTATCTCCTTGTGTTACGGATGAATTCTTCATGGTAGTAGCAACTATTCCGGCACCAAGTTCGTCCCGATCTAAAAAAAAATTAAGAAACTGCTCAAAAGTTTTCACTTTTGAGACAGCCCCTTAATCTCACTAATCAATTTCTATCTTACAGGCTCCAATCGAGCTTCACTTCGCCGCCGTTACGGGAAGATTCGTAGATCGCGTCGATGATCAAGTTGCTGCGCAAGCCCGTCTCCGCGGAAGTCCAAGGCGTCTTGCCCGTGCGGACGCATTCCAGGAAATGACGGCTTAAGCGAACGCGTGCGCCTTCATCTTCAGTTGGCGATGTCAATGGAACGTCAACCGTCTGGTCGAAGCGCTCGGTCAAGAATTTCCCTTCGTTGCCGCGAAGCACGGCGCCGCCGTCCGAACCCATCAGATGCAGGAATGGGGAACTGTCCGTATCCATGTGAACCGCCCAACTGACTTCGAGCGTTAGCGATGTCCCGTTGTCCATCTTGATGATCGCGGTCGCAAGGTCCTCCACGTCGTAAACTCCGTTCCAATCGGGCTTGCCCCAAGATCCGATCCCTTTTTTCCGAGGACCGAACTCCGCGTATGTGGAACCGTAGACGGATACCGGCTTCGGCTCGCCCATCAGGAAGAACGCAAGATCGAGCATATGAACGCCGATATCGATAAGCGGTCCTCCACCGGATTGACCGTGCTGGGTAAACCAAGTTCCCCAACCCGGAATACCCTTACGGCGGTACCAACCGGTCTTAGCCGTATAGATGTTGCCGAGCTCTCCACGATCGATTTGTTCTTTCACTTGCAGGGAAAGCGGCTCCCAACGCATTTGATGCGCAACCATGACAGTTTTGCCCGTGCGCTTCTGAGCCCTAACGATTTCTTTGGCTGCTTCGGAGTTGAGTCCCATCGGCTTCTCGACCAGAACATGTTTTCCATGCTCGAGAGCGAGAATAGTCAACGGAGCGTGAGCTTGATTCGGTACCGCGACGATAACGGCATCCACGTCTTCCCGGCGAATAAGCTCCTCCGGAGACGGGGATACGGCCGGAATGCCGTATTGTTGCGCTCTCTGCTCCGCTAGCGGAAGAAAAGTATCCGTTACCGCAACGAATTCGCATTCGTCTTTCAGCTTGCCGAATTCCTGTAGATGTACGTTACCGATATTGCCTGCACCGATGAGGCCGATGCGAATTTTCTTGTTACTCATAAGTTTCCCGATTCCTCCATTGATCCTGTATGATTTAAGCGTCTCTCCCTATCATAATCCACTGACCCTTCCAACTGTCATGCCCATTTTAGCTTACTTTGTATGGTCTTTTGCAAAAAACGCCCGCGAATGAACGCAGGCGTTTAACGTAAAGAACTCTTTTTCTACCTTTACCGCTTAAGCAGCTCCAGAAACTCCGAACGAAGCGCGGCGCTTTGACGGAATTGTCCCCTGACCGCGGACGTAACCGTCTTGCTTCCCGGTTTCTTAACGCCGCGCGAGCACATGCACATATGCTCGCCTTCCACGACGACCATGACTCCGTGCGGTTGGAGGACTTCCTCCAGGATATCCGCGATCTGCGAAGTAATCCGTTCCTGTACCTGCAACCGCCTGGATACCGCCTCGACTAGACGCGCAAGCTTGCTTAATCCCGCGATCTTGCCGCTTGGGATGTATCCGATATGCGCCATGCCGAAGAACGGCGCCATATGGTGTTCGCATTGGCTGTAATAGACGATATCCTTGACGATAACAAGCTCTTCGTGCCGTTCGTCGAAGGTCACGCCGAGAACGTCCCTTGGATCAACCGCATAACCCGCGAAAATCTCTTCGTACATCCGCGTGACGCGAGCCGGCGTCTCGAGCAGACCTTCGCGCTCGACATTCTCGCCGATGAGCTTCAATATTTCCCGAACATGAAACTCAACCTGCTCGCGATTATTGCTGACTTGCGAATTGGAGTAATCTTTGGCTCCTGCCACTGTAATAATCCCCCTCTACCCTATCTACGAAACTTAGGATTGTTTCTGTTGTTCGGGTTAGCGCCTTGCTTCGGGGCCGCTCCACCGCCCTGGTTTTGGTTTTTCATCATTTGCTGCGCTTTCGCCAGCTGTTGGCTGTTCATGTTATAGCCCATTTGCTTAGCCATCTTCTGAAGCATTTCCGGATTGTTCTGCATTTTCGTCATTTGGGAGCGCAGGTAGTACACCCCGACGATAAAACCAACGATTAAACCGACGATTAACGTCAGAATCGGAATGATATAGGACCACATAATCAAAACGCCTCCACAATGTCTCATAATAAAACCCTGCTAACGCCACGATGCGTCTGAGCAGGGCTGTCGTACTATGATAGCATGGTCGAACTACGGGGCGCAAACGTAAAACCCGATAACGGGCTAAGATTCCTCTACGATAAAACGGACTCTATGAAAATGGTCGGATGCTGGGCCAAATCGATCTCGCGATAGCTTACCGCCTCATCGTCTTCCTTGTCGATAACCCTAATAATCGGCCTTCCGGGAAGCCCCCTATGTTGTCCTACGACTACTCCGGTCTGGCGATTGGTCAACTTAACGGAAATCCCGTTCGGATAGATCGATACGATTCGCATGAAATGAACGAGCACTTCGTGATCGAGCAGCGTGCCCGACATCGCATTCAACCTTTCGCAGGCTTCATGCGGCAATAACGGCATTCCATCGACCGAGTTGTAAATCATATTGTCGTACACATTGGCAACGGCGGTTATTTTCGCATAGATGTGTATATCTTCCCCAGCCAATCCGCGCGGTACGCCTGTTCCGTTGATAGTCTCGTGATGCTGAAAGGCCACGTGCGCGATGAGCAAGCTATATTCACGCTTGTTCTTCAATAGATCGAATCCGCGCCATGCATGGTGCATGCGCCCTTCTTGCACCTCCGGCGCGCCAAGCTTGCCAATATCATGAAGCAAGGCCCCGATTGCCAATTCTTTAAGCTGAATCATATTTAATCCCATGTTCAGCCCAAGCAACGAAGATATCATGCATACGTTCATCGCATGGAGGAACATCGCGTTGTCGGCCGTGCGGATATCCGAAAGATGAATGAGGATGTTCTGGTTCTTCAACACGTCATCCAGCAGATCGTCGATGGTTTGTCCGATGGCCTTCGAGCTAAAAGATTTACCGGACCGCAGAGATCCGAACATCTCCGACATCTGGTGGATGACCGCTCTTTTCGTATCTTCAGAAAGCATTTCATCATGTGAAATATCGCGGTACATCGGATTATCGATATAGATCGTCGTAACGCCGATCCGCTTCAAGGTGCTGATCATATACACGGTCAATTGAACTCCCGTGGATAGCAGAACCGTCCCGTTAGAGGAGAAGATCGTTTTTCCTAATATTTGCCCCGGTTCGACCGTCTCGATATCGACTAATTTCATCTTGTATCTCTCCTACTTTTTCGCAGAGTTATATCTTGGATGCCTAGAACTATATTTCGGCAAAAAAGACGCAAAAGTGAATGCGCGAAGGTTGAAATCGTCTCATTTCCTCGGAAATAATCAGTTAAGCCTCCTAAAGGGATAACGCCCTTGCTATGGACGATAAAACTTCGTCATCCTTCTCGCTTGATTGCGCGTCGCGCAAATGTTCGACCGCTTCCGGAGAACCTATTCTCCCGAGCGCCCAAGCAGCCGTTGCCCGAAGTACGGGGCGGGGATCGTTGCGCAGCACTGCCGCCACATCCGGCACGGACTCCGCATCGCGGAAGTTGCCGAGCGCGATGAGCGCATTGCGCTGAATTGGCTTCCGACCGCGCCACGCCGCGGAACTCGAACCGAATTTCTCGCGAAATTCGCGGTTCCCCATCGTTAGCAATGGTCTGAGCAGCGGTTTGGCAACCTCCGGATCGGGAAGCAGCTCCGTATGATGCCTCGTATCGATCTTCCGATTAACGGGACAGACGATTTGACAAGTATCGCAACCGTATAAGCGGTTGCCAATCTTCGCCATCATCTCATCTTCCACGATTCCCTTGGTTTGGGTTACGAAAGAGATGCACTTTTGAGCGTTTAGTTGGCCGGGACCGACCAGCGCGCCGGTTGGACAAGCATCGATGCAAAGCGTGCAATCCCCGCAACCATCCAGCAACGCCTGATCCGGCGGCAGCGGCAGATTCGTGATCATCTCTCCTAAATACACCCATGAACCCCATTCCGGCGTCAGAGTGGAGCAATTCTTCCCGCTCCACCCAATACCGGCACGCTCCGCGACGGCCCGATCGGACAGCGCGCCCGTGTCGACCATCGACATCAGCTTCGCTTCCGGTACCCGCTCCATGATCCACTCGGCAAGCTTCGTTAACCGTCGGCGCAACGCCTGATGATAATCCTCGCCCCAAGCCGATCTCGACAGGATTCCCCGGCGCTTGCCTGGCTCCGATACGGGTGCTCCCTTCATCTTGGAAGGATAAGCGACGGCAATCGCGATAATCGAACGCGCTTCCGGCATTATCAAGGCCGGTTCCGTCCGTAAATCCAAGTCGGGCTCTTCGAACCCTGATTCATGCCCGAGCTCGCGATGGCGAACGAGCTGTTCCTTCAGTTCCAGGAAAGGATCCGCCGTCGTTACTCTAAGCTTATCGATTCCAAGTTCCGGCGCCGCGGCGATCATCTCTTCCTTCAACTGCTTCCAGAAAGCGGTATCCTTCCGCATGGTTAGGCTATTCACAGCTTAGTCCAACGGCTGATCGGCCAGATGATCATGTCCGCCCTGCCTTTAATCCTATCCTCGGGCACTTCTTTGAACGCGCGGCTGTCTTTGCTCGCGCTTTGATGGCGGTTATCCCCCAATACGAAATAATGCCCGGGGCTTACCGTCGTCGGACCGAAGTCACCGTCTTCTATTTTCACGTCCGTATAGGACTCTACTTTTAATTCTCCGTTGATGTATAGCTCGCCTTTTCGGATCTCCAGCTTGTCTCCGGGCATTCCTACGATCCGCTTCACGAGATATTCCTTGCGGTCGGGACCCTTGCTCGGATCCTTAAGGATTACGACGTCTCCTCGTT
Source organism: Cohnella luojiensis (assembly GCF_004564235.1). Taxonomy (GTDB): domain Bacteria; phylum Bacillota; class Bacilli; order Paenibacillales; family Paenibacillaceae; genus Cohnella; species Cohnella luojiensis. The sequence goes on along the minus strand of NZ_SOMN01000011.1, from coordinate 3,017 downwards.
CCAAGCTTCCGAACTCCATCACGATCTTGTTTATGAACAACCATTCGTTCTCGTGCAGCGTCGGTTCCATCGATATCTTCTTTACAGTGGAAAGCTGAAAAACGAAAGCCCTAAGCAGCAGCACGATGATTACGGCCACGATAAGCGCTTTAGACCAATCCCACAGTTCCTTGCGCCATCCGCTCATACCTGGCTTCGGCGCCGGGGACGAATTCCTTCTTCTGCCGGAAGCCGTCTGCTCCGCTTGTTGTCTCATGGCGATTCGCTCTCTCCTTCAGCGTTCGGCTGTTTTTTTCCACTGTTCGTAATAATGATAAACCTCGGCATCGCCGAAGGGGAAGTCCTTATTTGTTATCTTATCCAGAAGCTCTTGCAGTCCCGATTCGACTTGATTCTCGACGGCCTCTCCATAGCGGTATTCCTCTTTATGAAGCAGAAATTCGTCCCGATCAAGCTCATGCACGGCTCCGCCGGGCATAACCACGACGTCCAAGTCGTAATCGATATAAGTGAGGACGTTCCCGTAACGATAGGGAGGCGATGCCAAGTTGCAATAATACCGGATTCCCTTGTCTTCAATAAGAGCAACGACATTATACCATCGCTCCGGCATGAAGAAGGACACGGCGGGAACTCTGCTGACCCATTCTTTGCCGTCGGCTTCCACGATCGTCGTGTGATCGTTCAATACGACCCAAACCGCCTGCGCGGCATGCCGAGGATGAAGAAGGTCATCCGGCACTCGCCAGTTTTCAAGCCATACCCGGTGCAATGAACCATCATGTTTAAAGCTTTTGATGACGTACTTCCGATATGGACCATCCGCTCTGCTCATGATGGCATGCCCTCCCGATATTATAAGAAAAGCATATCTCTCCGCCAAAAGCAATGGCGCAAAAGATATGCTTCCAAAAAGAGCAGTCCGCTATCGAATTAACCAGCTACGATCGAGAGCGGCTGCGTTAACCGAACGAAATCGACAGGCTTTAAACCGAGCGAATCGTAAAATGGCCGCAAAAGTTCATTATGCTTGTCCCCTGCAATAAGCACCTTCAGCACGTTGCGCTGACGAAACCGATTGTTCATGTGGGACACGAGCGCTCGTCCGACGCCTTGGCGCCTGAATTCCTTCCGGACGGCTACGCGGTAAACATAACCCTTTTGCTGATCTATCGTTCCAATTAGAACCCCCGCGATGTTGCCCGCTATTTCCGCAACAAGCACCAACTCGCTGTCCCAAGACAATTGACGGGCAAAAGCACCCATCGTCTCTTCGCAGCATTCTTCCGACAATACTTCTTCCAGAAGCTCTGCAACCGACCTGTAGTCTGACAATTGGAAAGAACGAATCTGCATGCTGTAGAATTCCCCCGGGCATAAAGTTTTACATCCAGATAACAGTCTCTTAATTCTACGACAATTTAGCGAAAATTCTAGTTCTTTTCTAAAAAAAATATAAATATTTTCGTATAAACGCTAGAAAAAAGGATGAAAACGCTTTAAAATAGGCGATTGCTGGGGATTAGTTAGAGTTAACGAGATTAATTAGCGATTTTCGAATCAATTCGGGAGTTAATTGAACCTAAATTGGAAACGATAAAGAAGTTGTCGATGTTTGAACAATGTCGTAAGTACCCGACTTTTGACTTTTTATACATCTATGTTGATTTACTCTTACAGATAAGGGATAATAATAAACGTGAGCAACAAAAAGCTACATATAGAACATCAATATTAGGAGGTTTTCACCCATGGCACACGAATTGCCGGCACTACCGTACGCAACAGACGCATTGGAACCGAACATCGATACCGCAACGATGGAAATCCATCACGGTCGTCACCACAACGCTTACGTGACTAACCTGAACAACGCTTTGAAATCCGCTCCCGAGTTGGAAAGCAAAAGCGTGGAAAACCTGATCGCCGACCTGAACGCTGTTCCGGAAAGCATCCGTACTGCCGTTCGCAACAACGGCGGCGGACATGCAAACCACTCTCTGTTCTGGAAAACGATCAGTCCAAGCGGCGGCGGACAACCGTCCGGCGCATTGGCGGCGGCGATCGACAGCGAGCTTGGCGGATTCGACAAGTTCAAAGAAACTTTCGCTGCTGCGGGCGCGACTCGCTTTGGCTCCGGCTGGGCTTGGCTTGCTCTTACGAAAGACGGCAAACTGAAAGTATACAGCTTGCCTAACCAAGACAGCCCGATCATGGAAGGCGAAACTCCCCTTCTTGGCCTAGACGTATGGGAGCACGCTTACTACTTGAAATACCAAAACAAACGCCCTGATTATATCGCTGCTTTCTGGAACGTCGTCGACTGGAACGCAGTCGGCGCGATCTACAACGCTTCGAAATAAAAACCGGTTCCAAGTATAAACGGCTTTCGCCGTACTTTGTCGGCGTATACGTTTATATCGGAGCAATCAGATGAGTATAAGTAGCTCGAAAACTTATACTTTCTGATTGTCCAAGAAAAACCGCTCCATTCCCGGAAAGCTCGGGGAACGGAGCGGTTTTTTTACGTTTGTTGAGGATAGCAATTATAGCAATTCACTATTTAATGCCGCTCATTTTGATGCCTTCAACCAAGTACTTTTGCGTGATGAAGAAACGGATAAAGGTTGGTATCGGCGCCTGCCAGCACGACGTTCCAAGCGTTCCAGTTAGCCAGGAAAAACCAGATCGTAAGCGGAACGATGACCGGAACGGACAAGGCAAACACGATTCGGAAAACAATAACATGAATTCAAGAGTAATTATGTGATTTAGCGGGAGGGGAGGTTGCGGGATAGATTGATGATCAGTTTTCGCAAACTCGTGACTTCAGTCGTGAGTTAGAAAACTTCGGATAGGGCGTGGCTTTTGCCATGTTAACTATCGCATATGTTTAGGAAACGGATACAAACAAAAACAACACTTCAATGCGAACATGTGTGCTAAAATAGATGTATATGCCAAAACGAAAGGAGACCGTGTTCGTCATGCTGCATCATAAAGCCTACAAATTCCGC
>NZ_SOMN01000115.1 GCF_004564235.1 Cohnella luojiensis | reverse complement strand
ATAACGTTCTTGTGTTCACGACGTCCTACCACCTTAAAGGAGCGAAGCGACTGGCCGCGATGCGGTTAGGTGGTAGGATGTGTCCGGCTGATTCCGCTTCCCTGCTACTGCCAATTGCTACATCGAATCCTCTTCTAACCTCTGTCCGGACCGAGGGGCGCATGCCCCGAAGCGTGAACATGGTGTTATCAGATGGTTAGGCCTTCTTCGATATACTCACAAGTTCTTAGCGAAGCATCTAGTTCTTTAATTCGTACTCGTTCTTAATTCGTTCCTTGATCTTAATTCGTTCCTTGATCTTAATTCATTCTTGATTTTAATTAGTTCTTGATCTTAATTTTTCTTTGACCCTATTCGACCTTATTTTTTAATTCGCCCTTGTCGCTTTTGATCTAAATTCTCCATTGATCTTTATTCGCACTTAGTCTTAATTTTCCCTTGATCTTAATCTGTTCTTGATCTTATTTCGTCTTTAATAGATAACACAATGCGGACACGCCTGAACTTGATAACAATTCGCTCTTCGCCTGACTTTCTGATAACGT
>NZ_SOMN01000010.1 GCF_004564235.1 Cohnella luojiensis | reverse complement strand
GCTCTTCCTGCAAGACCTCCAGCACAACCTTCGTTTTAAACTCTGGGGTGTATCGGTTCCGTTTTTCCATGGTTTTATTATAACTTATTTATCACGCTCCTGTGTCTCAACCTATGGGAGCATTATACTGTACCTGTGTGGATTATTAACGTTTTGGTTCTTACCTCAGGAATTATTGTTGCATATGTTTGTTGGTATTTGATTGAGAATAACGCGATTAAAGCTGGAAACGAGTTTACCAGAAGTCGAAGGAAGGGAGAGCACTTTAAACTTAAATATGGGGGCATAGAAACCAAATGAAAATCCTAGCGACCGGAATGGAATGGGCGGAACATAGACCAGGCGGATTAAATTATTACTTTGCAGATTATTTGAAGGCGATGAATCAATATGGGCATACAGTGGAGGGGCTAATATCGTCAGAGCGGAAGGTGATGGAGGCTCCTTCCTATATCCGGGATGTAGTTTCCGGCAGCGCGAAATTGGGTACTTATCAACGAATGAAATTTTTTCATGCTTCGATAAGAGACCGTACCTCAGTGATTACCCCTGATATTATCAATCCCCATTTTGGATTGTACGCTTCCTTGACCACTAGGAGATTTATTCCCGGCCATGTGCCGATTGTCACCCATTTTCACGGCCCTTGGGCACAAGAGTCGCTAGTGGAAGATGGGGGGAATCAGATAACGAAGCTGCTTCGTTATCAAATTAAAAAAAGAATAGAGCAAACCACTTATCGCCGATCCGATGCCTTTATTGTGTTAAGCGATTATTTCAGAGCCCTATTATCGCGAGAATTCGGCATTGCCAAAGATAGCATCCATCGGATTCCGGGTGCGGCAGATATCGAAAGGTTTCGACCCTCAGAGAATCGAGGCGCCCTGCGGGAAGAACTGGGTATACTAGAGGATCAGAAGGTTCTGTTCTGCGCCAGAAGGTTGGTTCGGCGGATGGGGATTGATCAATTGATTCGCGCCATGGCTGAGGTTTCAAGGGAGGCTCCCAGTACCTTGCTTTTCATTGCGGGGCAAGGGGCGCTTAAAGAAGAATATGAACAATTAATAGAAGAGCTTCGTTTACAATCAACTGTTCGTTTATTAGGAAGGGTATCCGATGAGGATCTGGTTCGGTGGTATCAAGCTGCTGATTTAAGTGTCGTTCCAACAAGAACACTTGAAGGGTTCGGCTTAGTCACAACAGAATCATTGGCATGTGGCACTCCTGTACTCGGCACTCCTTACGGGGGGACGAAGGAAATCCTTGAGCCCTTCTCAAACCAATTGTTGTTTCGCGAGGGATCGCCGGATGCAATTGCGGAAAAAATCATTTCGATATTGAAAGGTGACTGTTCCATTCCCTCGCGCGAGGAATGTCGTCAGCATGTTCTTCAGCATTATACTTGGACCAAGGTTGCCCGGTCTGTTACTCGCGTGTTTGATCAAGCGATTCAACAGCGAAAGGAACTAGGGAAATATGAAAGTAGCCTACTATAATCATACGAGTGTTGTCAGCGGTGCTGAGATTAGTCTTCTCTTGACAGTGAAGAACATGACGATGGTCGAACCCGTTATCTTCTCGCCCGAGGGTGAGCTGACAGATCGAGCAAGAGAAGCAGGGCTGCAAGTTGTTCCTATCAAGGGCTACAGGGCGAGGCTTTCCAAAAATCCACTTCGACTTCTGGTGGATATGATCGGAATGCTAGGGGAGGGTTTGCGTTTGGCCAGATTGATTCGAATTCATTCCGTTGACCTTATTCATGCTAATTCCATGCGAGCCGGGATTATGGCTGCCCTGTTTGGTTGGCTGCATCGTCGCCCAATGATATGGCACGTGAGGGATAATCTCCCTAAGGGACTAATTGGCAACGGAATTGATCGCCTTGCAAGGCTTACTGCACAAGGAATCATAGGGATATCGTGCTCCGTCTTATTGGGATTTGACCGAACGAAATGGAAAGATCGAATGCACCTTGTACATAACGGGTTAGAAATTCGCGAGTTTTCAGAGCAGGAAAAAGGGCGTTGGAAGGCAGAGATTAGAAAGGAATTAAAACTTCCGATGCAGAGTAAAGTCATTCTCATTATAGGACAAATCGCCCCATGGAAAAGACAAGAGGATGCGATTCGTGCAACGCAAAGGTTGCTGGATGATGGGCATGATATCTATCTTTGCGTCGTCGGTGAACCTAAATTTGGTCAGGCATGTAATGAATACTGGCATTCCCTTCATGAGTTAACTACCCAACTCGGGGTAGAAAATCGTGTAAGGTTTACAGGGTTCCGTAAAGATGTGATGGAGATCTGCTGTGCAGCGGATCTTCTTTTTTTATGTTCAGACAATGAACCGTTTGGACGTGTCATTATCGAAGCCATGTCGCAGTCCTTGCCTGTAGTGGCAACTAATGCAGGAGGAGTCCCTGAAATCATTGACCATGAACTAAGCGGATTGTTGTATGAGGTTGGAGATCTTGAAGGAATGCTGGACTGTGCGGATAGCGTATTAAAAAACGATCAATGGAGACAAAGAATGGGCGGAAATGCAGCGGAACGGGTAAAGGACTTCTTTTCCATCCAAAACACGGTTTACAAGGTAGAGAGTATCTACAAATCCATTATGGATAAACCGGTACAAGAATTGAAGTTCAGCAAAGGAAAGGAGATTTCATGAACGGTAACCTTCGTGTAGCGATCGTCCATGATTATTTGAATCAGATGGGTGGAGCGGAGAGAGTGGTAAGTGTGCTTCATCGAATGTTCCCGCAAGCGCCTATCTATACAACAGTCGCAGATCGAAATAAACTGCTTCCTGAGCTTAAGGATGCAGACATCCGAACAACTTGGATGCAGAAGATCCCGGGAATTCTGAAGCGATACAAGCATTTTTTTTGGTTATACCCGTTCGCTGTTCGATTCTTGAATTTACAAGGATATGATCTTGTCATTAGCTCCAGCAGCGCCTATTCAAAGGGTGTAGTTGTGAAAGGAAAGACAGTTCATATCTGTTATTGTCATACCCCGATGCGTTTCGCCTGGGATTTCTCTACCTATATGGAAGGGAGCGAGATATCAGCCATTCAGAAATGGCTGGCAAAATGGGCGATGCTTCCTCTGCGGATCTGGGATAAAACGACTTCTCTAAAGATTCATCACATGATTGCGAACTCAACAGTAGTTCAACATCGGATTGAAAGCTGTTACGGCAGAAAAGCGGAGGTCATTTTCCCGCCAGTTGATGTTTCAAGGTTTCAAATATCGGATGCGGACCCAGGAGATTATTTCTTAGTGGTTTCGCGCTTAGTTTCTTATAAACGCATTGATCTGGCTGTCGAAGCATGCACCAAAATCGGAAAGCCTTTGATCATCATTGGAGAAGGGCCGGACCGAAAAAGGTTGGAGTCACTTGCCGGACCTACAGTCACTTTTATGGGACGATTACCGGATGATCAAGTCGCTTACTACATGCAGCATTGTCGGGGGTTTTTATTTCCTGGGATTGAAGATTTCGGCATTACCCCTTTGGAAGCCAATGCAAGCGGCAGGCCCGTGGTTGCCTTCAAGGGGGGCGGAGCTTTAGATACAATTGTTCCGGGAGTAAACGGAATTTTCTTTGATCTGCAGACGGCTGATTCTTTGGCCACTGCCCTTATGGATATGGATCAAACAAGTTGGGATCCATTAACAATACGGAACCATGCAGAACAATTCAGTGTATCTATATTTATTCGGACACTATTTCAATACATTGACAACAATAGAAAGGAGTTCAATAACCTATGAAGCTGGTCTTGCTTTCCGGAGGTTCGGGTAAACGTTTGTGGCCGCTATCCAACGACTCTAGGTCCAAGCAATTTTTGAAAGTATTAAAGAACTCCGATGATCAGCTGGAATCCATGGTGCAAAGAGTTTGGTCACAGCTGGGTAAAACAAATCTCGCACAAGACGCTTTTATCGCGGCCGGAAAAGGTCAGCTTGAGATGCTCCAAAGCCAAATCGGCATGGATGTGCCGGTCATCATCGAACCGGATCGACGTGATACATTTCCAGCTATTGCATTGGCGGCTACTTATTTGTACTCCATCCAGGGAGTCAGTCTAAATGAAGTGATTACGGTATTACCGGTCGATCCGTTCGTGGAAGAGAAATTCTTCATCAAGATGAAGGAACTGGAAGAAGCAGTTCATCAATCGGATGCGGAGCTTGCCTTGATGGGCGTGAATCCAACATTTCCCTCTGAGAAATATGGCTATATCGTGCCAAAGGCTTCGGATAACGACAGAGATTATATGACGGTAAGCCATTTTATCGAGAAACCCCACACCGACAAAGCGAAAGAACTGCTGGAGCAGCAGGCGCTTTGGAATTGCGGGGTTTTTGCTTTTAAGTTGAACTTTATGATCGAGCTTCTAATCAACAAAGGCTTGCCCATTCAATATGAAGAGATAGTTAAAAAATACCACACTCTTCCGAAAATCAGTTTCGATTATGAAGTGGTCGAAAAGGCGCGCCATACGGTTGTGATCCCTTATGACGGCTACTGGAAGGACCTCGGAACATGGAACACCTTAACGGAACAGATTGACAATCCTATTATTGGAAACGGGACATTAAGTGGAGATTCAGTAAATACCCACCTCATAAATGAATTGGATATACCAGTAGTCATTTTGGGTTTATCGAATATCATTGTATCGTCCAGCCCGGACGGTATATTAGTTTCAGATAAAAATGCTAGTCCAAGGGTTAAAGAACTTATTGGTCATATCGAACAAAGACCGATGTATGAAGAACGCCGTTGGGGCTCATACAGGGTTTTGGATTATAAGAAATTTTCGGACGGGAATCATGTTCTAACTAAACGGATCTGTATAAAGGGAGGTAAAAATTTAAGCTACCAAATACATGCACATCGAAATGAAGTCTGGACCATTATAGCCGGAGAAGGTGAGTTTGTGCTAAATGGTCAGCTTACCCGGGTTACAGCGGGGGATGTGCTTAAAATACCAGCCTATGCAAGCCACAGTATCCGTGCTTCACAGGATCTTGAAATTATAGAAATACAGACGGGAAGCGAGTTAGTGGAGGAAGACATTATACGTCTATGTCTGTCGTGGGAAGAAATTGTGGCAAATTTAGTTATATAAGAAGGAGAGAGTCACAATGAGTTGTAAGATTTCCGTTATCATACCTGCTTATAATGTTGAAAAGTATGTGAAAAAGGCAATTGAGAGCGCCTTGAACCAAACACTGAAAGATATTGAAGTGATCGTGGTTGATGATTGTTCTACCGATGAAACTGTAAATGTCATAAAGAGTATTTATGACACTAGACTCAAGCTAGTACAAAATCAAACGAATAAGGGTGTGTCATTTTCAAGAAATAAAGCAATCGAAGCATCGTCGGGTGAGTGGATTGCCATTATGGATTCCGATGATTGGTGGAGTCCAGAACGGCTACAGAAGATGTTGAATCATGCCATTGAAAACAATGCCAATATTGTTTGTGATGATCTGTGGTTGATCCATGACGGAGAAGAGGTACCCTATACAACGCACTTAAAATCCAGGGCTAAAATTATCGGACATCATAAAGAAATGACGTTTTTATCGGCATCGAGAATGATTAGCGACGATTATGGTTACTTAAAGCCAATCATTCGATCCGACCTCATTAAAAATACAGGACTTCTTTATGATGAGAATTTGAATGGTGATGAAGACTTTAAGTTTCTAGTAGAGTGTATTTATCACAGTGGAAAGATGCTGCTGATTCCGGAACCGATGTATTATTATCGAACTCGCCCTAACTCCTTAAGCTCTTCCATTTCAAGGGCCATCGTTTTGCATCAGTCGCAAATTCGTTTTACTGGAGAACTAATTACCACGTATAGTCAGGAGCCGGAAATTGAAAGTGCTCTAAAGTCACACCGTAAAAAGAAACAAAGGGGTTTAGCTGAGTTGTTGTTTAAAGATCGCTTAGAAAAGAAGAAATATTTGAGCGCCACAATCCTAATCGCCTCTCGGCCTATATTGATAAAATCATTGCTTCGCAATGCATTAATCAGATAATAAATATAATGGATGGAGTGAGGGAAATTGATTAAGGCCATCATTACGGGGGCTGCAGGCTTCTTAGGATCTCATCTTACGAAATCTTTATTGAACAAAGGTTACATAGTTGTTGGTTTGGATAATTTATGTACGGGCAAGGAAACGAATCTATCTGCATTCATCAATCATCCCCAGTTCAAATTATTGAGAGTGAATGTTGCCAATCCTGAAGTAAGAGAATTGGAAGAGGTTCAAGAGGCGGATGAAATCTATCATTTAGCCTCACCGGCTTCCCCCAAATTTTATCAAGACAACCCATTTGAAACAATTGATATTAATACAATAGGGACTCGAAATATGCTTGATATAGCTCTTCGTACAGGAGCTAAATTCTTGTTTACAAGTACAAGCGAAGCTTATGGAGATCCAGAAGTACATCCGCAGCCAGAAAGCTATAGAGGGAATGTAAATACATTTGGGCCGAGAGCTTGTTATGACGAAGCGAAGAGGTTGGGTGAAGTTTATTGTTATGAATATTATGCCCGCTTTGGAGTTCGTGTGAAGGTAGCCCGTGTTTTTAACACGTATTCAGCTGGACTACGCAATGATGATGGAAGAGTCATTTCTAATTTTGTCAACCAGGCACTTTCAAATCTAGATATTACAGTTTACGGTGACGGTTCACAGACCCGTTCTTTTTGCTATGTGGATGATACGGTAGAGGCTTTAAGGCTATTGATGGTAAAGAAAGATACAGAAGGCGAAATCGTTAATATAGGCAATCCTATTGAATATTCGGTTCTTGAGGTTGCGCAGCTCGTTAAAGAAATGGCCCAATCAAATAGTAAAATTACATTCCATCCTCTGCCGCAAGATGATCCTAAAGTTCGGCAACCCGTTATCGACAAAGCAAAAAAATTACTTGGCTGGGAGCCGCAAATCACTTTGGAAGATGGTTTGAAAAGAACGATAGAAGCTTATCAGGCCCAATTGGTATAAGGGGAAAGAGATTACTATGAAAAAATGGCCATGGATCTGCGCGGCAGTGCTGCTTTGTGCCTTAATTTTCTATTTCACACAATCCGATAACTTTACAAATGGCAGTACGATTAGGAAACTCTCCACCATTATGGAAGAGCCTAAAGATGACGTTAAGGTCTTTAATATGGTCTTAAGAAAAGGAGCACATTTCTTTTTGTTCGGTACTCTCGCTATACTATTAAAGATTATTTTCTATAAGCATAAACGATCATATCTAGTTGCTTGGTTTGGAGCGACATTATATGGTGTAGGGGATGAAATTCACCAGCTCTTTGTTCCGGCTAGAGGAGCATCAATCTTCGATGTCATGATAGATTCTTCGGGAGCCTGTTTAGGTTTAATTATATTCTTTTCTATTAATCGTCATTATAAAAGAGCCTTGCAAAGTGAGAACACATAACTTGAAACGGGGTATCTAAGTTTAACTTTCCCTCAATATTGTCTAAATATTTCCTGATCCAAAAAGGATTGTAATCATTATAAATTATTGACATAGATACATTTTGTATCATAAAATGAGTACAGAAAAGTGAGGTGATATTTGTTGAAAAACTATGTAACTCCAGCGATTATCTTGCATCAATCAGTCGTATTCGAACACGGCTATGGCAGCGGTACGGGTAGCGGAAGTGGTAGTGGTAGTGGTAGTGGTTCTAAAAAGCCAAAGAAAAAATGGTGGTAAAACGGCATTAAGTACTTAGAACACTCGGAGAGAAGAGAGGACCTTTCTCCTTTCTTCTTTTTCGTTAGATGCATAAATCCTCGGGAGGTTTATTCTTGGAGCAGCTATGGAAGCAGATTGGAACGCATTCCGTTTTATTTCGGGTTATCGGGGCGGAAACGATGTCTTTCATGAACCAAATGTTCGGAGAACGTTCAGATTCGCAGCTTAGGGATCCGGACACAAGCTTTACGATTACGATTCAACAAGGCTGTTTGAAGAACCCGGGTATCAACACCACGTTCACGCGCGACGTGCAGGGAAGAATGATTTTTGATCGTCCGGATTACTATCTAGCCATCAGTCCGGATTACAGGGAAGCAGATGTTCGATTTTATAATTACGTGGGTCTAAGATGCGTTCTTATGAATTGGTACAGCACGATTATCACCCATTACGACTGGGGCCTCCTTGTTCATTCTTCTACATTGGTAGACCAAGGCGAAGCTTATGTATTCGCCGGAAAGTCCAGAGTGGGCAAGACGACCGTCGCCAAGCTTTCCCACCCTAGAACGTTATTATCCGATGAGGCTTCCATCCTGAAGATTGGTCAGGATGGCCGTGTCATAGTTTACGATTCCCCGTTAAGAAGTAATATCATGAACCCTTCCCCCATACATTCCGTACCTATTAAAGCCATTTACATGCTTGAGCAATCCCCAATAATTAAGAAACGCCGCCTCGACAAGAGCAAAGCCTTGCTATCGATCTTAGAAAATATTTGGTACTGGCCGCATAATAATGAAGACTCGCTCAAGGTCGTTCGCTTATGCAAAGCGTTAGTAGAGCAAGTTCCGGTCTACCGGCTTAAATTTCAGAAAAACGAGCTATTTTGGGAGGAAATCTCATGACGACAATTTATAGCCGCTTGGAAAATACGGAGATTATGGAGATAGACGGGAAGACGCTTATCCTCAATCAGAAAACATTGGCTGTAACCAAGCTAAATGAAGTCGGAGGTTGGATTTGGAATTCCTTAGAGGACAACAGTTCCATTGAGCAGTTAACGGAACGATTGACGAAAGAATACAACGTGGAAGCGGAGAAAGCTAGCGAGGATTTAAAGAATTTCCTGATCCAGCTGGAGAAGGTGGGTCTGGTCGTCAGTGCGTGAGGAGAACATTCGGACATTCGGAGCATTAATGGAGCGAAAAGGGGAGGTTCGCTTAGCGGCTTCGGGATACAGCATGTATCCATACATTAAGCCCGACGATGAATGCAGATTCGTGTCGCTTACCGGATCGCTCCGAATCGGTCAAATAGGTCTAGTGGCCTCTCATATCGGAATCCTTTACTCCCATCGTCTTCACCGAGTTAAGAGGAGCCATAAAGGAGCCCGGTATTTTTTTCGCGGCGATGCGAACCGGTTCTATGATCCCCCCGTGAAAAGTGAACAGATCATTGGCGTACTTATGGATCTCAAGCGAAAGGGAAAGGTAATGCCGGAGAACCGGAAAACGAGAAGGCTATGGTCTTATTTCGCGTCTCGGTTTCCTTTATTTATGCTGCCATTCGTGGTGCTTGGAAAGCTGAAGAAAAGGGCATTGCACCAAAGCACGACAGGGAAGAGGAGAGCATAATGGCGTCTGTTCTAGCAACATCGAGAATTAGCCACCCGGTTAAAGATATATCGGAGCAGGGTAAACTGATTGACCGGATGGTTATTCTCACTTCCAAACAATTAGAACTGTTGGATGCCGAAGGCAATGTCCTGTGGATCATCGGTCGTCGCGAGTTGGATAAAGCAAGAATATTGGACACGGGCAGCGGCGCCTATCTGGAGATATCCGATCTTCGAGGCGAGTCGCGGCGTATCGCGTTCAGCCCATTGTCAGGAATGAGGGGCCTTTACCGTTGCCAGCGATCCATTACCGATTGGGTGAATGAGGACTTGAAAGGACCAGCTCAGAGAGGGGCGCCGATAGAGAGTCGATCTTCTGCCGATGAGAAATGGGACGAAGAGAAGACGAAGCCGCTAACTTTGCGCCAAAGGATACGGATTATTAGCAGGCTAGCGCATTATGCATTGCCTTACCGCAATCAGATTCTGTTATCTGCCGGCGTGTTGCTTCTAACGGTAGCTTTGGAAATGGCGCCGCCGTATTTATTCAAAGAGATAATAGACGGAGGCGTTCTGCCATCCTCGAATAGTAAGTTCGCCGGATTGATAGGATTATTGTTGACCGTTTACATTTTGCAGGCATTGCTCGCAGTAGTTCGGACGTCCATTAGCATTCGGATCGGCAGCCAGGTCATGAGCCATATCCGTAAAGACATGTTCGACAAGCTTATCAGCTTATCCGTTAGATTCTATGAACGCAGGAAAACCGTCCATTTCATCGGGCGAGTGCAGAACGATGCCAATGGCATTCAAGGTTTGCTCACCAAAGGTATAACCTCTATCCTGGTACAGCTTCTGATGGCGTGTTCGATTTTGGTCATCCTGTTTATTTTGGATTGGCAAATTTCTCTTCTGATCGTCTCAGCGATAGCCATAAGCTGCACGCTGCTCTGGCGGGTTTTTCCCGTTATGCGATCGTTAATGAACCGTAAATGGAATGCCGATTATTGGCTGCAGCAATATATATCCGAGACTCTGCACGGAATACGGGTTGTCAAAGCTTTTCACCGGGATGAGAAGGAAAAGGAACTGTTCAGGGAATATAACGAGACTTCCGTGAGGAGAATGATGGACCAGCAACGGTATACGCTGTGGTTAAAACCAGGCATATCCCTTGCGATATCGACGAGCGTCGCGATGGTGTGGTTTTTCGGCGGTCGCCAGGTGATGAATGGGGCGATGAGTTTTGGGACCGTCATTGCCTTCACTGCATATCTCTCGATGTTCCTTGAGCAGCTTCAGGGGAATTTTAGGATAACGAAGGCTTTTAATGCTTCTTTGATGTCCGCTGATCGCATCTTGGAACTTCTGCATACGGAAGCTGAAGTTAGCGAGTCGAAACATCCCATAGCGATGCCCGTGATGCGCGGGGAGATCGTCGTGAAATCACTTGCCTTCGGTTACGAGAAAGGGATTAACGTGTTGAAAGATGTAAACCTCCATATTCGCGCGGGGGAGAAAATTGGCATCGTAGGCCGGTCCGGAGCAGGTAAAACAACCCTGATCCATCTACTCTGCCGCTTCTACGACCCTGATGCCGGCAGCATCGAGATTGACGGCGTAGATTTGCGGCAACTGGCGATATCCGACCTGCGCCGGCATGTAGGAATCGTTTTTCAAGAAACTTATCTGTTCGACGGCACTATCGCGGACAACATTGCCTTTGGTTGTCCTGAAGCTTCCCCCGAACAAATCATAGCCGCTGCAAGGCAAGCGAACGCTCACGGGTTTATCTCGCGGCTGCCGTACGGATATGACACGAATGTCGGAGAACGCGGGGAGCATCTGTCTGGAGGGGAGAAACAGCGAATTTCCATTGCGAGAACGCTGTTGCAGAACCCTTCCGTGCTTATTCTTGACGAGGCTACCTCTTCCGTGGATATCGAGACGGAACGCGAAATTCAAGAAGCGCTTGAACAGCTGTGTAAAGGCCGAACGACGATTGCGATCGCGCATAGGCTTCATACGTTAAGCAATACCGATCGGATCGTGCAACTGGACAAAGGGCGTATAATCGATTCTACGAAGTCGGGGTATGAATATGTCGGGGAGGGCGTTCGATGAGTACGATTGTCAATCTTAGCGGAACCATTGCCGAAGACGAAGGAACCCATGATTGGCTGTCCATCAATCCATCGCAAATTCGGTTTACTAAATCCGAAGGCGGATTGCTTCAAGCAGCATGGCAGGGAATGAGAGGCACGGTTACAGTTAGGAGATTATTCCCGATTACGCGGGGAGACAGTTACATCGCCATAGCTGATCCTGAAGGAAACGAATGGGGCATACTGCTATCGAACGTCGGATTGGATGAGTTGAGTAGAGCGGCGCTTAGCTCTGAACTGCGGGTTAGCCCCTATCTGCCTTTAATTGAGGGTATCTCCTCGATTCGCCGTCGCTTCAACCACTATGTCTGGGTAGTAGATACTGACTATGGTCAACTCCACATGATTACCGGACCTATCTATGAAATAACGACGAACCTCTTGAACGGATCACGCGTCATTACGGACCTGGATGACCAGAAGTACCTCCTTCCCCCAGACAACGAATTGGATAAGCTTAGCCGTAAGTGGATTGGCAAGTTTTTATAATTTGTAATCCATACACAGTCAATAATGAGAAGCAAGCGGGATCAACCCGCTTGCTTAGCCTTCTTGTCCGCATTACCGCTAGATGCCGTTGTTTCCGCTGCTACTCCCCCAACCTTCCCCTCCCCACGCTCCATCTGGCTGCTCCCGTTCAGTATGCCTCCCTCCTGAACGAGGAGGATTGAGGCATGCGAGTTGCCGTGCAGCTGCCCCGTCGGGGTTATTAATAATTTGCCTCGCGTATGTACGTCCCCGTACACCTTGCCCGCGATCGTCACGTCTCGAGCCGTAATGTTGGATTTGGCGATGCCGCCTTCGCCGATGACGATATCCCCGTTGCTCTCGATGTCTCCTTGATAAGCTCCTTCAATTCTCACTCCGGCCATCGATTTCAGATATCCGTTCATTTCGGTACCGGCTCCGATTAAGGTATCGGTTACCCCTGACGCCAGCTTCTTGTTATCCTTGAACATGATCCGTCAGTCCTCCTTTACATGCCGCAAATAAGGGAGCGGGTTCACGGGCGTTTCGCTGACCACGACTTGGAAGTGCAGGTGCGGTCCCGTGCTTCGCCCGCTATTGCCCATCTCTCCTATAAGCTCTCCTCGATCGACATTCTGCTCCGCTTTTACGCCGATGACCTTCAAATGCATATACCATGATTCCAATCCATCTCGATGGGTAATGATGATATAATTACCACGTGTACGGTTGAAGCCGGCTTCCTTAACCTTGCCGTCGCCAGCGGCGTAGATGGGATCTCCCGAATCTCCGGTGATATCCACACCGGCATGGAATGTGGATTTCCCGGTAAACGGATCCCGCCGATAGCCGAACCCCGAGGTCAATCGCCTCGATACTGTAGGCCATTCCGTCGGCATGGCGTCGATCTCGGCTCTCTTTAGCTCAGCCTTGCGCAGCCCTTCAGCCATCGAGATCGCCATCTCGTCCAGCATCCGCGACAACTCGGTGAAGTCGTCGATCTTCGACTCTACGGCCGCCATGGACAGACGATCGGGCACTGGCGATTCTGTGGAATCGAAGTAACCGGAAGCGAATACCTCAGCATCTTCCGTACCTGCCGCAACTGTCGCACCTGATAAGCGGTCTTCCTGTTTGCCGAGGAAAAGCCGCAGCTTCAACTCCAGTTCGCTCAATTCATTCATGCGGCTTTTGATAACGTTGGTTTGTTCGCTAAGGAGAGTGAGCTCATGCTCCAGGGAGCGAATTTCTCCATTCTTAACGGCAATGTCTTGGCTATTCTGTATCGAATCGCTGGCCAGACGAGCTTCCAGCTCGTGGATTCGATTCACCGATTGCAGATGCAATGCACCGAAACCGCCCGCCACGGCCAGTGCGGTTGCGACCGGAAGGAACACGACCGTTCTTCCTGACACCCGAAACTGCTTAACTCGATGGTCGGCACCCCTAATGAGGAGTAAGGACCATTGCGGTTTCCGCTTTCTGTTAGCCATCGGATCTCCTTTCGGAATCGAGAATATCCTGATCTAATTCTATTTATTCTGAAAACCTTTCTTTCATTCCTATAACATTAAGAGACGGCGAGGCTACGTGAATGATCTGGCTTGGAATCAGCATCCTCCTATTCATCTTCATCTTCCAGGCGGCAACGATATTGCTGCTTGAATTTCGCAGGCCGGCGCATGCCACGGCATGGCTGTTTATTCTGTTTCTCTTCCCGCTTGTCGGGTTCATTTTGTACTATTTCCTGGCCACGGAATTCCGCAGGAGCAGGAAAGCCCGGAAGCGAGCCGGCATGGATCAAAGACGCAGGGCAAGACTGCTTAAGATGAGCACGAGCGTAACCGATATCTCGGAGCTGCCGGAATCGACCGGCATCGCATCGCAGACAAGGTTATTCCGAGCTCTGCGCAAAGGCGGGGAGCTGCCCATTTCCTCCAGAAACCAAAGCTGGATTTTCAATAACGGCATGGATACTTACGAGTCGATGTTCGAGGCCATTAACAACGCGAAAAGCCACATCCACCTGTCCACCTACATTGTCAGGGACGACGATATCGGAAGAGCTTTTCAGCAAGCGTTGATAAGCAAAGCCAAGCAAGGCGTGAAGGTGAAGATGCTGTACGACGGAATCGGCAGCATTACGCTCAAGGATTCCTACGTTCGGATCCTGCGCGAGGGAGGCGTGGAATGCGCTTGTTTCTTTCCCCTAAGGCCCTCTTTTCTAAAGAAAAGGATGAATTACCGGAACCATCGAAAAATCATCGTAGTAGATGGCAAGGTAGGTTTTGTAGGCGGAATTAACGTCGGAGATGAATACATAGGGAAGCATCCGCATCTAGGGTATTGGAGGGATACCCATCTGAAGCTGGAAGGGGATTCGGTCTACTGGCTGCAGGAGGTATTTCTGAAAGATTGGGAGATTGCGACTCGCGAGAAGCCCGATGATCCTTCGTTCTTTCCGGTGCATCACTGCTCGCAGTCGGAGCCCGTGCAGATCGTTCCGGCCGGCCCGAACCGGCGGGGAGACGCCATTCACGATTCCGTGTACGCGATGGTCACGGCAGCGCGCAAGCGGATATGGGTGACGACGCCTTATTTCATTCCGAGCGCGAGCATTGCCATGGCGCTTCATGATGCGGCCCTTAGCGGCCTTGACGTGAGAATCATCATTCCGTACGTCCCGGATACTTGGCTCGTTCACTTAGCGACATTATCGTACGTGGAGGAGATGATGCGGTCGGGAGTACGGGTATGGCAATATAAAAAAGGCTTCGTCCATGCCAAGACGCTAATCGCCGACAAGTTTGTGGCGGTGGTGGGCTCGGCGAACATGGATCTGCGAAGCTTCTTCAGCAACTTCGAGATCAATGCCCATCTATTCGATCCGGTTGCGATTGCTGGAGTAGAGCAACATTTCCTGCAGGATCTGGAGGACAGCACGGAAATTAACCTGCAGAAGTTTCTGATGCGGCCTCGCAAACAGAAGGTTAAGGAAGCGATGGCGCGCATTTTGTCCCCCCTATTATGATCATCATTTGCCTTGTATATGGTTAAGGATAGGGAGGAGCGATTGCCTGGCCGCGGAGGCAAGCAAATCGCCCTGTCCGCGAAGCCGTTCCCGAATATTGAGCAGATGGAAGTCCGTCGGCTTTACGTCCCTTCTAACCTCCTCCCAAGAGAGGGGAGTGGACACGGTGGCACCGGATCGAGCTCGCGGGGAGTAAGGCGCGGGAAGCGTCTTGCCTGCATAATGCTGCAGATAGTCCAGATAGATGAGATCCCCGCGGTCCTTCTTCAAACGTTCGACGGTGAATAGCTGCGGGCTCTTGGCAACAAGGTACTCGGATATGAATTTGCCGAACCGCCTTAAGTCATCGAAGTCGGGGCCGCGTTCAATCGGCATGACGACCTGTACGCCTGTCGCTCCGGACGTCTTAGGTACCGCATTCAGTCCCAGCGATTCCAGCAGCTGCCCGACCAAGTCCGTAGCCTCCATTAACCGGGGCTCCTCCTCCAAGGTCGGATCTATGTCCAGCATCCAAGTGTTCGGGAGCGGGTTCGAAATCTCATCGGACGAGACATGGAATTCCAGGCTGTACAAGCTTCCCATCCATAGCAACGTTGGCACGGAGTCCATGACGACGTAACGGATGCTGCCATCCGGGGATACGCGAACGAAGTCCGGCGTCGGTTCAGGGGCATTTTTCTGGTAAAAGGAAGTGCCGTGGATACCCTCGGGATAGCGGATCGTTGTCAGGTAGCGGTCGGAGGTATAGGGGAGAAGAAAGGGCGCTAGCTCGTTCAGGATTTGTACGTAATCTAGCTTCGTGATTCCTGCTTCCGGCCAGATCAGCTTCTCCGGATGGGAAATCGCCATTTCGAATTCACCTAGCCGTACGATCGTTTTTTGCTTTGCCATTTCAATCCCCTTTTTTCCATGAGAATATGGGATTAGTATAGCCTTAAAAACGAATAAGGACTCCACCATGGATGATGGGTCCTTCGATGTAATATCGATTTGACGTTTAATAACTGACGTTTAATAACTGACGTTTAATAACTTGACTTTGTTCAACCGACCGTTGTATCCTTTACCTAACCATACATATCGTTTCGCAACCGGAGGAGCCTGTCACCAAGGGCTCTTTTTTTTGTTTTTCGATGATCTGAATTGCTTGATGTATGTTTGTGAATAGTAGCGGGGACCGTATATGTGAATGGAAAAATGATGCTTTTAAATGTAGTTTATAATGGAGGAATCATCTGTGGAACAACAAGCCATCTGGGCAATCGGTATTTTTCTTGTCATTTACGCGCTTATCATTTCGGAGAAAATTCATCGCACCATCGTAGCCATGATCGGCGGACTGCTAATGGTCGCATTGGGTATCGTGAATCAAGAAACGGCATTGCATCATATCGATTTCAATACGCTTGGCCTTCTAATCGGGATGATGATTATCGTAAGCATAACGGCTGACACGGGATTATTCAAATTTATCGCGATTTGGGCCGCCAAGAAATCCAAAGGAAATCCGGTACGCATTCTGATCGCTTTATCGCTTATAACCGCTATCGGTTCAGCATTCTTGGACAATGTCACTACGGTTCTTCTTATGGTACCGGTCACGTTCAGTATCACGCGGCAACTACGAGTTCCTCCGTTACCATTCCTGATTACTCAGATTATCGCATCCAATGTCGGAGGCACGGCCACGCTGATCGGGGATCCTCCGAACATTATGATCGGCAGCGCGGTCAAAGAACTGACGTTTATGGCGTTCATCAACAACTTGGCTCCTATTGCAGCCATCATTTTGGTCATTTTCATTCCCCTTTTCGTTCTGCTTTTTCGCAAACAGATTCAAACCAAACCCGAATATACGCAAAGCATTATGGATATGGATGAAAAGCAGCTCATTGCAGATCACAAGCTGCTGCGCAAATGTTTGACGGTATTGGGACTGACCATAATCGGTTTTTTCCTGCATCAATCGCTGCACTTGGAGTCGGCTACCGTTGCTTTGGCCGGCGCATTCGTTCTCCTTCTTCTTACCGGCGAGCATATGATGGAGGAGGCGTTTACCAAGGTAGAATGGGCAACGATATTCTTCTTCGTTGGATTATTCGTGCTTGTCTCGGGTCTTATTGAAACGGGCGTAATCGCCGAATTAGCTGCACAAGCCATTGAATTAACCAATGGAGATATTGTGGCTACTTCCATGTTGATCTTGTGGTTAAGCGCAATCGCTTCTGCGTTCCTGGATAACATCCCGTTTGTTGCTACGATGATTCCTCTGATCCAAGAAATGGGCAATATGGGCGTGAGCAATCTGGAACCGTTATGGTGGAGTCTCGCTTTGGGTGCTTGTCTAGGGGGGAACGGAACCCTTATCGGCGCGAGCGCAAACCTTATCGTCGCAGGAATGTCGAGTAAAGAAGGCCACCCGATCAAGTTTGTGCAGTTCATGAAATACGGGTTCCCGCTTATGCTTCTGTCTATTGTGCTAGCGAGCGTTTATGTGTTTCTTAGGTACTTAATTTAACCTTGGAGGAGGCGAAGGGAAATGCGACTTACGTATCAATTCAATGAAGCCGTTATTCAAATAATCGAAACTCCTAATGAGACGGATGTAGAGTTCGACATCCGGATTTTAGCAGAGAATAAATGGGCTGGAATGAAAGAGATCCAGAAGAAGTTCGAGGAAAACAGCGTGCTTACCGATGTTTTATTCTACGAATATGAAAATCATCACTACCGAGTTATCGCGCGTCAAGATTACTATGTTGATTTTGTACTGGAACTTCTAAAACACCGACTCTTGGAGAAGGTCGAATGGAATTAGTATTGCTTTGACAAGAAAAGACCCTTAGCGAACTAAGCCTGCAAGGCTCCTTCGCTAAGGGTTCTTTTGCTCTATTATCCGTCCGGTGACGGAGTGGATCATAACGGTCGTCATTTTTGCCGGGGAGAGATGTTGAAGCTTTACGACGTATATTAAAGGCGTTCCTGGACGCGTGGCTAAGTAATAGCTTTCCACCGACGACTCCTTAACGAATTCCCCTTTAATTGACGACATTGCCGTATCTATAGCCTTTTTGCTTGAAATAGCGGGGTGCATAGGTCGGTTAAATAGACGTTTCTCTAAGTTGGGATGAACGGTGGCCTCAATGCGCTCGATTACCCCGTCATGATTGTTTATTTCAACCAGGATGCAATCTTCCCATACCGGTGTTCGAAATAGCAAACGCTGAAAGCGTACTACGGTCTTTTCATGAAGACGATCAACCTCCACTACCTTCAAGTCACGACGCGGGTTTTGGAGGCCGAACAGCTTTCTCTTTTTATTAACAAATTCATAGGCGATCCACTCGGGTGAATGTCTTGAAGGGGCCGTCAACCTGCCCTTAAGCATAGACGGCGTGTTTGTTTCCTTGCTCCAGGTAACTTCCAAAGTACCGTGACTTTCTTTCTCTAATTGCTTAAGTACTGAGGGTGAATTTGACGAAGGCTTAGCTAGAGAAGACTGATGTAACGGGACTAAGGCGATCATTAACAGAAAAATGTGGCTGAGGAGAATTTTTCTCATCTTGCTTCTCTCCTTATTAGGTCATAAAATTAGTTTTAACAATAATTAAACAGTTCATTCAAAAGGTCAAAAACGCCCAGGCGTTTGAACCGTGGGCGCAACCGGCGCGCGCTTAAGTATATAAGTTCTTAACCACCGACAACAAGGTGTGGATTATTTGACGCTTACGCTTAATGGATTCATGATAGTTGAGTTTTGACATCCCAGTACGTTCTTTTTCCCGGTAAGTTACGAATACGAATAAAACTTAGAGGGAGGTGTAAAGTGAAAAAATATTTGTATAAGATATCTATCGTATTAGGGATGATTTTTCTTCTAATATTATTTAAAGAGTCGATAACTAATAATAGATTTATGGAAAGTAATTACTGGATGGAGTCCATTAAATTGAGTTTTTTGGGGTTCATCTTTGGAATCTTAATTGAATGGAGATCATTTCTCATTATTTTGAAAAATATAAGAATTAACTATCTTATTATTCCTACTATCATTTTAATAATCTTATGTTTTATTCCAATACATTACTATACACTGTGGTTTGGAGTAGGTTCATATTTTATTGAGATATTAGTGGAACCACAAATTCGTATAATGCTTACTGTTCTCTCTGGAATTTTATTTGTCCGATCATTTGAACGAAACTGTCAATAGACGAACCAAGTTGTTTTTACTGGGTAACCACTTTTCTGTAGTAATTTTCACCATATTCCTTGGCTCCAACTTTTCTATGTCAAAGTTATAACTGATTTTGCTCGAAGTTACATTCACTAACCGGCAAGTTTTCATTTATACTTTGAATGCTTGAATGCCTCATCGTTTTCGAAGCAGTCCATTCCATAAATTGAACCTTAACTACTACCCTCGGTTTTACCCATACTGTATCCTTGAAACGACTGGGTTTATTTTCGAAAGGACAGGATGAAATAATTAAAGGTTCCATATCACGAGTCAGCTTAATCCAGTCAGCATGAGTCAATTTACCTGTTCCTGAATGACCGATATAAATGAGCGAATGATTTGAGTAAATCCCCAACAAAAGTGAATTAATAATTCCATCTCTGTAGGTTATACCGCCTATTACGGCAAAGAGATCGTAAAATAATTTTCTTTTTTGCCATCGAGCATCTTTTCCGTTGATAAGATAGCTGCTTTCTAAATTCTTTATAACAATTCCCTCCATGCTGTGAGATTTCATAAGTTGGAACAACCTATCTGCATCTTCAAAGTTTTCGACTAACTGAGCCTTATTCGATGGCTTGATGATGTCGTTTAAAACCTTTTGCCTTTCGCTTAACGATTTAGATACAACCCAATTTCCATTAAAAAATAGCACATCGAAAATCATGTAGGTAACGGGAATGCTCGATACTGAAGCCTCTACGCTTTGCTTTTTGCGAAGGCTATCCCTTCTCATGATCTCGTGAAAGGATGGTTTTTTTTCATCGAATGCAATAAACTCACCGTCTAAAATGAAGGACTTAGCAGAACAATATTCTTGAGCCGATAAAAACTCAGGATATTGCAATGAACGATTGTTAAGCCGTCGGTTTATTAATTGTACTTTTGTTCCGTTAAAATAAGAGAGCATTCTCACGCCATCCCATTTGACCTGTGCGACCCAATTACCAACCTTAGGCATTCTTTCTGTTCTTATCGGCTCGAACGGGACAACTGGTGTAAGTTCCACTTGATACTGCCGCCTTTCTAAATAAAAATCTTAAATAGCATTATTCCCTATTTGGTTAGATAACATTTTCTCGACAAAAATGACGTTATCCATAGGGGATAACGTCAAGACTGCCAAAACAGATATACAATCGTTCAAGGTACGGCCTCTTCCTTCTTTCGTCCCCGGGTGCTGCGAGTTTTGGCTTTGCCTCTGTCTCCGCCGGCATCCGCAGCTGCCGGCGCCGCGGGCTTGACCGCTTCCAGGCTCGCTTGCAGAGCGGCCATAAGATCGATGACGTTCGTCCTTTCGGCCGCGGGAGCCGTGACGATATCCGTGCCTTCGCCGGAGATTTTGCGTTGAATGGCTTCCTGCAAGGCGATTCGATAATCATCCGTGTATTTGGTCGGATCGAACGGGGTTGAGAGCTGCTCGATCAGCATCTTTGCCATCGTCAACTCCTTATCATTTACGGTCGTCTGCTCCGGCAGATTCGGCACTAACTGCAGGGAGCGGATTTCATCGGGATAATGCATCGTTTCCATGCAGATGCAATTGTCCACGGCGCGAATTGCGGCCAGGCTGCTCTTGCTGCGGATCGCAATCTTGGCGATGCCGATCTTGCCGGATTGCCGCATGGCTTCGAGCAATAAATTGTAAGCTCCAGAGCCGGCTTGATCCGGTGAAAGGTAATAGGCCTTCTGATAATAAAGCGGATCGATTTCCGTCAGGTCTACGAAGTCCAGGATTTGAATCGTGCGCGTATTTTCCGGCTTAATTGCATCAATCTCTTCCGGCTCGAAGAGAACGAAACGCCCTTTTTCATGTTCATACCCCCTTGATATTTCTTCCCATTGAACCTCTTTTTCGCAGTGCGGGCAGGTGCGGACGTTGGAGATCGGAGTTCCGCATTCCTTGTGAATCATTCGCAAGTGGACGTCTTTGTCTTCCGTGGCGGTGAACATCTTGACGGGAACATGTACCAATCCGAAGCTGATGGCGCCTTTCCAGACCGTATGCATGGACGTAAGCTCCTTTGCTTTTTACTATCGCTTAAGATTCCCACTCCGCATGTAAATCAACCGCTCAGGGAATATTGGAAAGGACGATAAGCCAATGCAAGAAGGGAGCTCGCAGCTATGGATTCAGACGACAACTTGCAACCCATCCAGGATTCGATCCATGAAGGCAAAGAAGTCTACGACATGGATATTGACCGCATGATCAATGAAGGCTTGGGCGGAGGTCAGGTGACCATTCAAAACGGATTGATCTCGGAGACGACGACTGATACTATGGAGGCGGACACACCATGAACGCGCAAAGAGCCAAGGAAATTTACGAATCATCCGACCATATCGCGGTTCGGTTGGATGATGGACAATCGGTATGGATCGAGAAAGTGGATGTCTCGAACGGAGTGGCAACCGTCCAGGTCGGGAAGAGTCCAACCGACGTCCAAACGGTCAAAGTGGAACGGTTGAAGGAGCATTAGGAGTCGCTGACGATCACGCGATGCGTGCTTACTTAATGAAAGTAGGTTGAACGCATGGTACAATAGGGTAAGTTTCCCTATATTCCCGCGAAGGAGTGATCGTCATGTATGATGTCGCCATCATCGGCGGAGGTCCTGCAGGAGCGAGCGCAGCCCTCTTCACCGCTAAGGCAGGCAAATCGACCCTTGTAATCGATAGCGACCAAAGCGTAACAAAACGAGCATGGGTTAAAAACCACTACGGGGTAAATGAAATTACCGGTCCGGACCTCGTGGCCATCGGCAAGGGACAAGCGGCGAAGTTCGGAGCGGAATTCGTGACGGCAAAGGCAACGCGTTTAACGGCGGGAGACGGATTCATAACGATCGAAACCGACGGGGA
This sequence comes from Cohnella luojiensis, assembly GCF_004564235.1. GTDB lineage: Bacteria > Bacillota > Bacilli > Paenibacillales > Paenibacillaceae > Cohnella > Cohnella luojiensis. The sequence continues at coordinate 120,991 of NZ_SOMN01000010.1, read as the reverse complement.
AACCTACGAGGCGGGACACGTCATTCTTGCGACGGGTCTGTTCGTGGAAGTTGCGGAAGCAAGCGGCGTTCGTACGAAGCCCGGGACGGAGCCGCGGATCAAAACGATCGTGGAATGTACTCCTGAAGGCAAGACGAGCTTGGATAACATTTGGGCAGCCGGCACGGCTGCGGGAGTTAGCATGCACACCATCATCACCGCTGGCGACGGCGCTAAGGTAGCCATTAACGTCATTAGCGAAATCAATGGCGAGCGTTACGTGGACCATGACGTGCTGAAGAGTTAGGTAAAAATAAAGGCATCGAGAGACGCGCGAAAGCGCGTTTCCCGATGCCTTTTTAACTGGAACGTTCGTTATAATGTAATCACAATTGCTCTAAGCCGCTGAGAGCGGTCTAAATGGCGGAAATCCGGGTAATTGGGAGCTCTAAGCCGCTGCGAGCGGTCTAAACGCCGGAAATCCGGGTAGTTGGAGCTCTAAGCCGCTGAGAGCGGTCTAAATGGCGGAAATCCGGGTAGCTGGGAGCTCTAAGCCGCTGAGAGCGGTCTAAACGCCGGAAATCCGGGTAGCTGGGAGCTCTAAGCCGCTGAGAGCGGTCTAAGCAAAGAAAAGAGGCGGCTTAGCCGCCCCTACCTTGAACTTTATCTTACGCGATGAATTCTTGTACCCACACGCCGTTGTAGTATGCAACGCCAATGGTCGTGAAGTTGGCGCTAAGGATGTTGGCGCGATGGCCGGAGCTGTTCATCCATGCAGTCATTACTTCTTGCGGCGTACGTTGTCCTTTGGCGATGTTCTCGCCCGCATAACGGTAGCTGATTCCGTATTTCTTCATCATGTCGAACGGCGAACCGTATGTCGGCGAGTTATGGTCGAAATACCCGTTGTTGTACATGTCTTTCGCTTTATCCAAAGCCATTTTCGTTAACGTGGCATTCGATGATTTTAATGCGCTTAAACCGGCTTTCGCGCGTTCTTGGTTCACAAGCGTAACGACTTGGTTAGCGAACGAAGATGCGGGAGCTTCAGTACCCGTACCTGTTCCTGTACCGGCGTTACCTGTATTTCCGGTGCCGGTGCTCGGTTGAGATGGTTTCGAAGGTTGCACCGGTTTAGAAGGTTGAACGGGCGGTTTGGAAGGTTGAACTGGCTTGCTCGGTTGCGTAACTTGGCCGCCGTTACCTGTGTTGCCAGTGCCTGTGGACGGATTGGATACGACCGGATATTTGCCTTGCATGATTTGCTGAAGCAAAGCGTTCAGATCAATTCCTAGACGGCTAGTCAACTGCGTAATCGTTACCGTGCTGCCGTTAACTGGCGCGTTATTGCTTGCCGCCGATGCCGCGCCAACTCCCGTAGGAATGGAGATCGCGAGGGCTAGCGTACCTAATATGAGAGTCTTTTTAAGACCTTTGTTGTTGAACTTGTTCATTAATGTGTCCTCCCTTTGTTGGCCTTAGGCTTGGAATATCTCAAAGTCTATCAGGGATTCCTAGTGAATTCATTTCATAAAATCTAACAATTATGAAAAGTTGAGTTGATTTTCGCTGTTACAACAGGCTTTTGCCGAACATATTACAAAATTCTCATCCTATTATACCGTGCAATAATGGGCACTTTTCTTTCTCGTTAAGAAGGTATTTCCAGTAAAAAGGCGAATATATATTCGCATATCGGTCAAATCAGGAGGAATAGCGATGGAGCCATCGGTTGTGCAATTGGAGGAGTTCGGGGTTGTGGGCGTGACTTTTACGGCGAATTTGAAGGAGATCGTTGAAGAAGAGCTCGGGAGCAAGGCTGCGGCAAGCTTGAAATCGCGCGCAGATGAAGTCATGGGGCGCGTCGGAGATGCCATCTATCTCGTTCAAATTTATCCGATGAAAGAGAACTTCAATCCGAACGTGGATAGGTTCACGCAGATTATTGGCTATAAAGTGATCGGTTCCTCCATCGCTCCGACGGATATGATCCATCACGTCGTTCCCGCGAACCGTTACGTCAAATGCACGCACAAAGGGTTGGAGAGCGAGTTGGGCCGCACCTACGATTTTTTATACGGCACGTACGTAGGTCAACTCGGAACACATCCCGTTGGATACGATTTCGAGATTATGGACGAAAGGTTTATACCGGATAGCCCCGATAACGAGATTGATTTGCACATTGCCATCGCTTAGGAAAATACGGAAAATCGCTGTCGCGAGAGGAGAAACTCATGACCCTTTTATTAAGTAAAGACGCTTATGAGAATGCTAGGCGGTTTCTGTTAACAAGAGGCAGGAAACTGGAGGCGGCATTGTTCCTGCACGAGTTCGAACAGGGGGATGCGGAAGAGGTATACAAGGAATTGGCGACATTCAGAAACGAAGACGGGGGCTTCGGGAACGCGTTGGAGCCCGACATTCGGTGCGCTGCCTCTTCTGCCTTGGCTACGACGACGGCGATGCAAACTTTGTTGAAAATCACGGAACGGAATGAAGAAATGATTGAAGGAGCCATGCGCTACTTCCTGAGTACTTATGACGAGAGCCGTCACGGTTGGGACATCATTCCTCAAGAAGCAGAGCAATTCCCAAGGGCGATTTGGTGGGAATATGGAGCATTCCTCGATCATTGGGGAAATCCGAACGCGGAGATCGTCGGTTATTTCAACCAAATCCCTTCAGTCGAATGCACGGAATTAGCAGCCACGCTTAATTCTTATGTAACCGAGCAATTGCGGGAAGTTAGCGATTTGAATGAAATGCACGAGATGGCTTGCTACTTGCGCTGGGCTGAAACCCTCCCCGAGGATTCACGAAAGGCGATCGGCGGCAAGCTCGACGAGTTCGTTAATAATTGCGTCATTAAGAACCCGGCAGATCGCCAAGGCTATGGCGGCTATCCTTTATTAATCGTGGATTCTCCCGTTTCACGGTATTATCCCTGGTATTCGGAGGTGATCCCCGGCGATCTGGATTCCCTGATCGAAAGCCAAGGAGAAGATGGCGCGTGGTCTCCGAATTGGGCTTGGGGCCGATTTGAGGAGACATGGGAAAAGGCGAGGGTGGAGTGGCAAGGTATTCTGACGCTTAAAGCATTGCGCACGCTGCGGAGCTTCGGCCGGTTATAGCGGATTCAAGAGTTTTCCCGTTCGGCATAAGCCGGACGGGTCTTTGCATGTTCGGGCGCACCCCGATATAATGAAGGAACAAAATGACGAAAAGGGGATACGCCGTGCGGCCATTGGACGAATTCGGGCTTATTCGCTCCTGGACGGAAGGCCGTCAGCCCAGGGAATTCCTTGCTCAGGCAGGAGTCACTCTCGGCATCGGCGACGATGCCGCTATCGTCGCAGGAGGTTCGGCGGCACAGGAATGGCTTCTCGCCATGGATACGATGGTAGAGAAAGTTCATTTTCTGAACGAGACCATGGGCGAGTCGGATGTCGGCTACAAGGCGCTCTCCGCCAACGTGAGCGACATTGCCGCAATGGGCGGCATTCCGAAATTCGCCTTGGTTTCGGTGAGCGTTCCCCCGTCATGGGATGCCGATCGGATGAAGCGATTGTACGATGGATTATACGAATGCGCGGAACGATATGGCGTCGCCATTATCGGTGGCGACACCACGTCGGCACCGAATCAGCTAGTCGTGGCGGTAACGGTAATAGGTACGGTCGAAGCAGGACAAGCCATCCGGCGCAGCGGGGCCAAGCCCGGACAATTCGTCTTTCTGACCGGTCCTACCGGTTTATCCGCCGGAGGGCTCCACGGCTTAATGAACAAAGCCGAATCCCTATCGCTTAGGCTTACTCAAGCGCATCAACGTCCTTCTCCTTCCGTCAGAGCCGGGAGGATCCTTCTTGAGCACGGATGGGGAGCTTCGCTTAACGACGTCAGCGACGGAGTTGCCAGCGAAGCATGGGAAATCGCCGAAGCCTCGGGAGTTAAGCTTCTACTGAAGGAAACGCTCCTGCCCCTATCGGGCGAACTTGCTTCCTATGCCCATGATAACGGGATACAACCGCTGGATTTCATGCTGTATGGCGGGGAGGATTACGTTCTTCTCGGTACGGCGGACAAGCGATCCGAGCAAGAGATGAGGGTACGTTTTCGCGCGGAAGGAATCCCTTTGTTCGTCATCGGAGAAGTCGAAGCCGGGGAGCCCGAGGTCGTCATGGAAACAGCATCCGGTGCGTACAAGCCGGTGCTTAAGCAGGGTTACAATCATTTTCCGAAGGGATAATGCCAAGCATGCAATGGAATGAAGCAGATTATCCGATGAGGTTCGTTCTGGAAATCCCTACGGAGGGGGATACGGCAGCCTTTGCGGAAGCATTGGCTAAGCTGGCGCAGCCTGGAACGGTGCTGGCGCTGGATGGGGACCTGGGAGCGGGGAAAACGAGATTCGCGCAGGCATTCGCGGCTGCGATCGGAGTTCGGGGAATCGTGAACAGTCCTACCTATACGATTATTAAAGAATATGAGGGATCTCGCTTTCCTTTTTACCATATGGACGTGTACCGCTTGTCATTGGAAGAAGCCGACGAGCTTGGATTGGACGAATATTTCCACGGCGAAGGGGTCACTTTGGTTGAATGGGCATCTATTATTGCCTCTATTCTGCCGCCGGAAAGATTGCATATCCGGATAGAGACGACCGGACCCGAATCTCGTCGGATCAGCTGCTTGCCGGTAGGGCAGGAATACGAACGATGGTGTCGCCTGCTAGAGCTGCGGCAAGTCGAGGAGGAGGAACCGACCGCATGAAATCAATCGATAACAGGAGCGAAGACAGCTCCGTGACGGTGTTGGCCATCGACACCTCGACGGCTGCGTTTACGGCTGCCATCGTAAGGGACGGGATCAGGGTTGATTCCATTATTTCCTTTACCGAACGCAATCATTCGGTCAGGGTTCTATCGGAGATCAAGGAGCTTCTTAGCCGGAACGGCTTAAAAGGCAAGGATCTGGATGCCGTGGCCGTAGGTCAAGGCCCGGGATCTTATACGGGGGTTCGCATCGCGGTAACCGCAGCCAAAACATTGGCATGGGCTTGGAACAAGCCCCTCATTGGCGTATCCAGCCTGAAAGCGCTGGCTCTTGGCGCATGGAATTCTTTGCGCGAGGCGAACGAGAATATGGTGCCGGATCGGGATACCTGGATCGTGCCCCTCATGGATGCGCGGAGAGGTCAAGTATACACCGCCCGTTATTCGGCCGACGCGGCGGGCAAATGGGAGACTGTAGATGGCGACGGCATTCGCTTGATCGCGGATTGGGCCAGTCGCATCGAGGGAGAGGCTTCGACGGATTCGCAGGTGGCCGCCATCTGGTTCGTGGGCGAAACCGCTCCCCACCAAGCCGCGATAGAACAAGCCGAGCAGTCGGGGACGCGATTGCGAGTGCTTGCATGCGACATGAACGCAACTGCTGTCGGACAGCTTGCGGAGCATAGATTCAGGCAAGGAGAACGGGATGACGTTCACGGCTTCGTCCCGAATTACACGCAATTGGCGGAAGCGGAAGCGAAGTTGCTGGCGGCGTCGCGGGGAGAGTGACGGGAATGAATTATCGCTTGATGAATTTGAACGATATCGACACGATCGTGGATATCGAACGCGAAGCCTTCACGGCGCCTTGGTCTGCCGAAGCTTTTCGCAACGAACTGACCCATAACTTATTCGCCAAATACATGGTCATGGAACGCGAGGATACCATTTTGGGTTATGGCGGGATGTGGCTTATTATCGACGAAGCGCATGTTACGAATATCGCGATTAGGGAAAAATATCAAGGAATGGGTTACGGAAAAAAGCTTCTCAAGGAAATGATGAAGACCGCCTCTTATCTCGGGGCGCGAAGAATGACCTTGGAGGTACGGGTATCTAACGAAAGAGCGCAGTCCTTATATCGTAAAATGGGATTTTCCCCGTCCGGGGTTCGGCCAGCCTATTATTCGGATAATCTAGAGGATGCGCTCATCATGTGGGCTGATCTTGTGCCGAATGACGACTTCGAGGATTCGGAATACGCGGGAGCGACGGAGGGGGAAGAGGCATGAGCGAAACATTCCAAGCAGTATCGGCTTCCTCGGAAGGCGACTATCTGCTTTTGGCTATAGAAACAAGTTGCGATGAAACATCGGTTGCCGTCGTCCGGAACGGACGGGAAGTACTGTCCAACATCATCTCGAGCCAGATCGAGACGCATAAGCAGTTCGGCGGCGTCGTTCCGGAGATCGCGTCGCGCAAGCACGTGGAGAGCATTACGTTAATCCTAGAGGAAGCTCTTCGGGAGGCAAAGGTGGAGTTGGAGGATATTGACGCGGTGGCGGTGACGCAAGGACCTGGACTAATCGGGGCTTTGCTCGTGGGAGTCATCGCTGCCAAAAGCTTGGCGCTGGCCCTTGACGTCCCGTTGATCGGAACTCATCACATCGCGGGACATATATATGCCAACCACCTTATCGGCGATATCGTTTATCCTTCCATCGCTCTGGTGGTGTCCGGCGGACATACGGAGATCGTGCTTCTTGAAGAAGAGGGGAAATTCCGCATCATCGGACGGACGCGAGACGATGCGGTTGGCGAAGCCTATGACAAGGTAGCAAGAGCGCTGCAATTTCCTTATCCGGGAGGACCTTGCGTTGACCGTCTCGCTCAGGAGGCTGCGGAGGAAATCGTACTCCCTCGCTCATGGCTGGAGCAGGACTCCTATGATTTCAGCTTTAGCGGCTTGAAATCCGCCGTTTTGTCGGAGATTAACCGTTCCCGGATGAAGGGGGAATCTCCGGACTTTTCCGCGCTTGCCCGCGGGTTCCAGCAATCGGTAATTGACGTGGTAACCGGCAAGGCGATTAGAGCGGCCAAGGAGTTCGGCGCCAAGCAGATGTTGTTGTGCGGCGGAGTCGCGGCTAACCGGGGGTTAAGGGAAAGGCTAAGTTCGTTGTGCGAGGAGGCGGGCGTGCCTTTGCTCATCCCGCCGAACAAGCTGTGCACCGACAATGCCGCGATGATCGCCGCCGCGGCGGATTTGAAGTGGCGCAGAGGGCAGTATTCCTCGCTCGATCTGAAGGCGGAGCCGATATTGTCATTGGAAGAATGGTCGGTCTGAATTCCCACATACGACTGCTATGTAATTATGAAATAAGCTTAATCTACAGCTTAGCTGTTGATTAAGCTTATTGTCTTTTGCCCAAAATAATCAATTCAATTGACGAGCGATATTACACATTTGTTGGGAAGATGGGATGGTAAGGTGAATAAACTTCTGCAAGCCGATACGCTATCCGAAAACCTTCAACAAAATATCAATAAATACAGCTCGGATATAGCCATTCGAACGTTTCAAGGGGCATACAGTTAACCGAACAAATACGATAAGTAAAATGGACGAATTTATGTCGGCTATGTTTAACGGAGATACGATTATTCCGCTGAAGGTTTGGAACAGGGCATTTCTGAAGTTCGTCCAAATGGAAGCAAAGAAGCGTAGATGAGCCTTCGTCCCAATCTGTCGTTCGGGGTCCTAAAGATAGTTTTACCGAGGATATGGTTACCAATATAGCGTTAATCCGGCGCAGATTAAAAAGCCACTTATTACAATTCGTACAACTGATTAAGATCGCCGAAGTATTCGAGCGTTTCGACGAATTAGTTATCTTGCTCTTTTATGCGGGAATATTTATTAAAACGACAATATGGTATTTAGCCGCCGTACTTGGGTTGTCTCAGTTGTTTAATACCGATTATAGAAGGTTTGTCCTTCCGGTTGGAGCCGTAATGTATGCCGCTTCCTTTCTTCCGCGGAGCTGGCAGTCGCATTTAGAAATGGGGAAAATCATCGCGGAACAATTCAAGGCCAATATGATTTTTATTGGAGTTATACCAACTATTCTTTTTATCGTTATGTTGATCAGAGGGCGTGGTAAATGACTTCACTACCTCTAAAAACGCATAATGTAAAAGGCTATATGTACCAGCTTGACACAGATTTATCTCCACGGTAATGATTTTTCGGTTAACTCTTCTTTCACTTCGTTTCTTCGATAGTATGACGGGCTGACGCCATCAATTTTTTTGAAAATCCGGCTAAAAGAATGAATGCTCGTGTAACCGATCTTGTCGGCAATCGACGTGAGTGGTTCATCGGTAAATTGAATCATCTCGCGCGCTTTTTCAATCCGTATCAATTGATGATATTGAATGGGGCTCATTCCAAATGTATGGGTAAACAATCGAACGAGATATGACTTGCTGAAATTGAATCTGGAGGAAAGTTCGTCCAATGATATCTTTGTATAGAAGTTGACCTTAATGTACTCCTTTACACGGTTCAGCATTTGTAGATTGGAAATCAGAAGCGGATTCTGATGCCAGATGTTTTCACGCAGCAATTGAACCCATAGATCGATGAACAGTCCTTTGGCTTTTACTTCGTAGAAGGGCAGTTTCATTTCAAATTCATTAATAATATCGAACAACATTCGCTCAATGACGCCCGGCTGCTGCAACCGTAAATGGGTTGAAAGCTTAACCGGCATCTGATCCATGATATTTTGGCGGAAGTAATGCGATTCCTCGTCGGTTATGTGCTGCAAGTTTTTGAAGGAAACTCCTACTAAGGGACTGTCATCTTGATAATAAAAGTCGAAATGCAAATGAGGCTGGCGCAACGTATCTGCACCGATTTTTCGGAGTGAGTGGCGTTGTTTCGGACTAAAGAAGAAGGCTGCCGGTGGCTCAGCGATCGTTATAGCATACCGGCCATATTCGTAACGCTTGGAAGTAAGGGATGTTATTATAACGTGCACAATTACACAGGGACCGTACCCGGTTTTGTTGTTAAGTCTGTGGATTCGAATGGTGCAGGAGATGCATACCTTGGTGCCATACTCTATCAATTGTTGGATTCACCGGATCGCTTTAGTACGCTGATGGATCGTGAAATTCGTGATTGCGTTCGGTTCGCAAATGCTGCAGGTGCTTTGGCAACGCAGCGCAAGGGAGCGATTCCTTCATTACCGAAACTGCAAGAAGTAGAGAACATGCTCAATGGATCTTAGAACTAAAATAACAAAAGCTAGCCGAAAGAGGCTGGCTTTTGTTGTTTTATTGTAAGTTTCCAGTTGATTCTCTGAATATGGGTTCCGTTTTCACATGAGTGATCTGGAACGGCTTTGAAGGATTTTTTAACCTTGATAATAGCATTTCCGCTGCGATAATACCCATCTCATTATTGAATATATGGACCGTAGTTAAATGCGGTTCGATAATACGTGATTCTGCAGAGTCGTCAAAGCCGCAAACAGCAATGTCGTCCGGTACTTTTATATTATTATTTTTTAATGCTTTCATAACGCTAATTGCAATAAAATCATTGGCGCATATTAAAGCTGCAGGCAAACTCTCCATATTAACCAACTGTTCTTCCAGCCAGTTAGAGTCAGCAGCAAAGTATCGATCATAGCCAACAATACAGTGAGACAGGTTAAATTCTATATTGGAGTCGGATAGTGCCCTTTTAAAACCAACCCATCTTTCATTAAAGCTTCTACAGTGATTGTAATCGCCGACAAAACCAATTTTTTGATGTCCATGATCTATCAGTTTTTTGGTGAGCGAATAGGTGCTATGTTCATTTTCCATCAAAATAATATCAGCATTTAGTTCGGAATATAAAATATCTGCTGCAGAATCAATATAGATTGTTGGAATTTTTAATTCATTTATTAATTTACTGTATTGTTTATCGAACAGCTCTATACATATAATTCCGTCTACATTTTTTGTTTCAAAGTTATTAGGGAGTTCCAGCTTGTCTACTTCAGTTTCCCTGAGAATATGAATGGACAAATTATATCCTTCGGAACTGATTTTTTTCTCGAGTCCGCCAAGAAGCGAGGAGCCAAAGTGCGATTTGTTGGGCATATTGGATGTTAGTAAAGCGATATTACCCGTATTTTTGGCAGTCAAATTTTCGATATCCACATAAGCGAATTGCTTATATTTTAATTCAACAGCTTTTTTTATCACTTTGTTCCGAGTCTCTTGAGGGATTGTTTCACTCCCGTTTAGAGCTTTGGATACAGTATTCCTGGAGAGTCCCAATGAATCGGCGATATGCTGTGCGGTAATTTTTTCTTTTTTCATTTCTAGTTGGCCACCTCGGCTAATCCCAACATTTTGCAGGTCGTTAAGGATCCTCTGTCGGACTGATCCGCCATACTGCAATAAGGAAATGCTATGGTAAATGTATAATAATTCGAATGAAATATCAATAGGAAAGTTACAAATGCACAATTAAGTTTTTACATTATTAAACGATTATAGATGTAATCTAATGGGTTTACAAAAATGTGCATACATCATCTTTTCCTTTATGGTTATTTAAGGGTGGAGATTAAGTTTTTATATGAAATATGCTAAATTCCCGCTTAAAATCAATGAAAAACAAACAATTTGTCAATATAATTGACAAATGTGTAAATAAAAGTAGATTACAAATGGCAAAATAATTTTACAAAAAGTATTGACCATATCACTGAATCCTGTTACATTCTATTTGCGGAAGACATTACAATTCTAAAATGTAAACCCTTACTTTTTGTACAAATGTAACAATAACAAAAAACGGGGGAATTTGAGGGGGTTTAAATATTGCAGGGCAGAATGGACTACATTTTTAAGAACTACTTTCTTTATTTGCTCTTAGCACCGGCATTAATACTTACTCTTCTTTTTAAATATTTACCCATGTATGGAGCGATTATCGCTTTTAAGGACTTTAATCCGATGAAAGGAATTTTAGGCAGCGAATGGGCAGGATTAAAGCATTTTACTAGGTTTTTATCTTCACCCAACTTTGAAATCATATTTATGAGCACGCTCAAACTAAGCTTATATGGTCTAATTCTGGGTTTTCCGGTGCCCATCATTTTAGCCTTGATGATAAATCAGTTGCGCAGAAATGCGATCAAAAAGAACATTCAGCTTATCCTTTATGCACCGAATTTTATATCTGTTGTAGTTATCGTAGGGATGATATTCATTTTTTTATCGCCAGCCGGTCCCATCAATATCATCCTCACTAACATTACAGGTAAACCATTAATGTTTTTGACGGATCCTGAATATTTTCGATCTGTCTATATCATATCTGGAATCTGGCAGGGAGCAGGTTGGGCATCGATTATATATGTAGCTGCATTAGCAAGTGTTGATCCAGAATTGCATAACGCTGCTACTATTGATGGCGCTAATATTGTGCAAAGAATTAGACATATAGATCTGTCGACAATTAAACCGGTAATGGCGATCGTATTTATTTTAGGTGCAGGCAGTATTATGGCGATCGGATTTGAGAAAGCCTTTTTAATGCAAACGGCAATGAATTTGCCGACTTCCGAAATTATACCAACCTATGTTTATAAACAAGGTTTACAAGCGGGTGATTATGCCTATTCCACCGCAGTTGGTCTCTTCAACTCTGTTATTAACGTGATTATGCTTGTTGCCGTTAATTTCATCGTTAAGAAACTAAATGAAGGGGAAGGCCTCTATTAAAAAATAAAGGAGTCACCATATGAATTTTAAGCACACTAAACTGGATCGAATCCTATTAGCTTCAAGCAATCTCTTGTTATGCTTATCCGTTTTATTAGTAATCGTACCTTTGTTTTATGTAGTCGTGGCCTCATTCATGGATCCGACAGAGTTGTTAAGTAAAGGGATTACCTTTGATCGTTCAGCATGGACTTTTGAAGGTTATAAATTGATTTTATCCAATGAAGCAATGATTCGAGGCTTTGCAAATGCTGTTTATTACTCAGTCGGATTTACTATTATTACGGTTGTGATCTCTATCTTTGCTGGATATTCATTATCCGTTAACGGCTTAGTGGGTAAAAACTTATTTATGACGCTGTTTATTATCACGATGTTCTTTAACGGCGGTTTAATTCCTACTTACTTAGTCGTGAAAGACCTAGGAATGTTAAACACCGTATGGGCCATTATGGTTCCTGGGGCAGTAAATGTATGGAACATTATTTTGACCAGAACTTTTTTTAAGGGCATCCCGAAAGAATTAAACGAAGCGGCCAATGTTGATGGCGCTTCCGATAGACATGTCTTTTTCAAGATTGTATTACCTCTATCAAAACCAATTATATTCGTGATCGCATTGTACGCATTTGTTGCTCAATGGAACTCCTATTTCGATGCGATGATTTATTTGGATGATGCTAAATTAAAGCCGTTACAGTTAGTTTTAAGATCGATATTAATTCAAAACCAAGCAGATCCAGGGATGATCAGTGATCAATTAGCCATGGCTGAACTGAAACGGCTTTCAGAAATGATTAAGTATTCTTCAATTGTTATTTCGAGTCTTCCATTAATTCTGATGTATCCTTTTTTTCAAAAATACTTTGAAAAAGGTGTCATGGCTGGTTCGTTGAAATAATGAACCGCTTACACATAGATTCTTAAATGCTTTATAAAACTAATTTGGGGGTTGTTGTATGAAGAACTTGAAAAAGGCACTAATCTTGATTCTTGCGACTCTGTTTATTATTACAGGCTGCAGTAGTAAAAAGGAATCAGAATCACAAAATCCTGCCTCATCAAACGCAAATTCGCAATCAAACGAAAAAGTTACATTAAAGTTTCTGACTCAAAGCTCGCCATTGGCGCCTGCTGATCCAAATGAAAAGCTAATTTATCAACGTTTAGAGGAGAAAACAGATGTCCATATTGAGTGGACAAACCATCCATGGGATACATTTGTAGAAAAAAGAAACTTAGCGATTGCCAGTGGTGATCTACCGGATGCAGTATTCGATGCAGCCTATTCGGACTATGATTTATTGAAAATGGCAAGGAACGGCACGATCATTCCGCTTGAAGAATTAATTGAGAAACACATGCCTAACCTTAATAAAGTACTAGAAGCAGCGCCTGAGTATAGAGCGATGATTACTGCACCAGATGGGCATATCTATTCTTTTCCATGGATTGAGGAGTTAGGGTCAGGTAAAGAAAGCATCCACTCCGTAGATGATCTGCCATGGATAAACGTAGAGTGGTTAAAAAAATTAGGTTTAGAAATGCCTACGACGACTGAAGAATTAAAACAAGTATTGATAGCATTCAAAACAAAAGATCCAAATGGAAATGGAAAAGCAGATGAAATTCCAATGTCTTTTATTAATAAAACCGGTGGAGAAGACTTGGCTTTCTTATTCGGCTCTTTTGGTCTAGGTGAAAACTGGGATCATACCGTTGTAAGCGATGATGGAAAAGTATTATTTACAGCATCGGATGACGGATATAAAGAAGGTATAAAATTTCTTAATGAATTGTTCAAAGAAGGCTTAATCGATATTGAAGCCTTCTCGCAGGATTGGAATACTTATCTAGCAAAAGGAAAAGAAGATCGTTATGGTTTGTATTTCACTTGGGATAAAGGAAATATTACGGGCATGAATGATAAATATGACCTAATGCCTGCTCTGGCAGGTCCAGACGGCCACGTTAACGTAACCAGAACAAATGGAATGGGTCTGGATAGAGGAAGAATGGTTATCACCAATGCCAATAAAAAGGTGGAAGAAACTGCAAAGTGGATTGATCAGCTTTATGATCCAATTCAATCCGTACAAAATAACTGGGGTACTTATGGAGATGAAAAAGTACAAAATATTTTCGAATTAGATGAAGCTTCAGGAATGCTGAAACACCTGCCTCTTGATGGAACTTCTCCATGGGAATTAAGACAAAAAACGTTTGTTGGCGGACCATTGGCGATATTGGATGAGTATTATGGGGCCGTTACGACGAAACCAGACGATGCTGCCTGGAGATTGGATTTACTGAAAAAGGTTATGGTCCCTGACATGAAAGCAAAAAATATTTATCCAAAAGTATTTTTCTCAATAGAAGAATTAGACAGACTTGCCATTATTGAAACGGATTTGTTTGCTAATGTGCTTCGCAAGCGGGGAGAATGGATTCAAAATGGAAAGGTCGAACAAGAATGGGATAAATATCTGACAGAACTAGATCGCCTAGGCTTAAAAGAGTGGCTGCAAATAAAACAAGCAGGTTATGACAGAAACGTAAAATAACATATTCATCAAAAATAGACTAAGGCTGTACATGCTTTGTCGTACAGCCTTAGTCTATTCTACTAAAGGAGAAACTAGCGATGGGAGAAAAGTATAAAGAAAAGCATCGTCCCCAGTATCATTTTTCACCCGAACAATATTGGATGAACGACCCGAACGGTATGGTGTTTTTTAACGGTGAATATCATTTGTTTTACCAACACACTCTTTTTGCCACTTCTCCTGTTTTTGATAAGATGCATTGGGGGCATGCGGTGAGTAAAGATCTTACTCATTGGGAAGAACTGCCTGCAGCCTTATACCCAGATGAAAATGGAGCTATATTTTCTGGTAGTGCTGTCGTTGATTGGAATAATACATCGGGATTGTTCGATGAAACACCTGGATTAGTCGCCGTTTATACGAGTAACGATAATGATCCTGAAACGAACCGGCCCAGGCAGCGACAAAGCATTGCCTATAGCAAGGATGCAGGAAGATCGTGGACTAAATATGAGAATAATCCAGTACTCTCGGATGTGAACATTGCCGATTTTCGAGATCCTAAAGTATTCTGGCATAAGGACACCGAAAAATGGGTCATGATATTAGCTACGGGACAATCCGTAACTCTTTATACATCTCCAAACCTGATAGATTGGGATTTCGCAAGTGAATTTGGTGCTAAAGCTGGTTCACACCATGGTGTTTGGGAATGCCCCGACCTATTTGAATTACCAATCGATCAAGATGAAAACAATCAAAAATTTGTAATGATAGTCAGTATTGGGGATAACCCGGAATTTAAAGAAGGATCAAGAACCCAATATTTTATCGGTCATTTTGATGGAACAACCTTTGTCAATGACAACCCAGAAGAAACTATTAAATGGTTAGATTATGGCAGAGATAATTACGCAGGTGTAAGCTGGTCTGATATTCCGGATCGAGATGGTCGGAGGATTTACCTTGGTTGGATGAGCAACTGGCGTTATGCCAATCAAGTCCCGACTGAAAAATGGCGAAGCGCGATGACGCTTCCAAGAGAGTTAGCTTTAACATCCAGCGAGCATGGCATTTGTTTGATCCAAAAACCGGTATCGGAAATTCAGCAAATAAGGCAAGAGACAATATCTTATCAAGACGAATTATTGAATCAAACAAATCCTCTGACGATTAACTCGATCAGTAATCTCTTGGAAATAAATATTGAATTTGAGAAAGTAAGCTCAAGTTATTTTGGTATTATCCTTCAACATTCTGAAACGGAAAAAACAGTCATAAGTTATGACGCTGTAACGGAAAAGCTGTTTGTTGACCGAACCCATGCTGGGGACAATAGCTTTTCTGCATCCTTCTCGGCCAATCAGGAAGCTCCGATAAAGATGATCAATAATAGCTTGAAGCTTCAAATATTTATCGATACTTCTTCAATAGAGGTTTTCGCTAATGATGGCAAAGCCGTCTTTACGAGCTTGATATTTCCGAATGACCCATGCAATCAAATCATACTGTTTTCAAATGAAGGGAAAACCCGGTTGACATCGTTAGAGCTGTCAAAGCTTAAATCGATCTGGAGTGCTGGTTAACCAAAGAGGGCGTCATCTCTACGATGGCGCTTATTTTTGTTTGCGGTAAAAGAGGGGCTTACACCGTCAGTTTTCTTAAATGCTTTGCTGAAGGACTGAATATCGGGGTACCCGAATTTATCCGCGATAGCTGTCAAAGGCTCTGTAGTAAACTGTATCATTTCCTTCGCTTTTTCGATTCTAAGCAGCTGATGATATTGAATCGGACTCATACCGAACGTTTTCTTAAAGATATGAATCAAATAGAACTTGCTTATTCCAGATGTTTTAACTAGCTCGTCCAGTGTAACCTTTTGTTCGACATGATTTCGCAAGTAATTCCGAATCTTGATTAATTCATCCATGTTGGTAAGTAACTGAGGATTCTGATTCCAATAATTCTCGCGAAGTAGATGAATGAATAGTTGAATGAACATTCCTTTGATATTTATCTCGTAAAAAGGCAGTTTCATTTGAAATTCATTAATGATAGCGAACATCATGTTCTCGATGATACTGGTATTCCGAAGTCTAAACTTTAAGGAGTGGAAGTATCGAGGCCCGCTTTTTGTCAGCGACTACGTTAAATACCCATACCTAGGAACCGCTTGGGAGCTTCCGGTTCTACTTCCGTTGAAACGTAAGGGGCAGGATTCGGGAAAACATGTTTTCTTGATCAGTCCCTGGGGACCCGGCTCCAAAGTAGAAGTGATGTATTGGATCGGAACATTCGACAAGTCCGAATGCAGGTTTATTCCAGATCATGAGCAGCCTTTGCTTATTGATGTCGGAGATTTCCATTTTACAGGCCCTAGCGGAATGGTAGATCCATTATCGGGGCGCTCCCTGCTATTCACAATCGCACAGGGCGAACGGACGCCTGAGATTGATTATGACTGTGGATGGTCTCACAGCGCGGGACTGCCGGTTGCACTTTACTTAAGAGAAGATGGGCAGCTAGGCGTAGAACCGATAGAGGAAATCTCTCAACTCAGAGGTAAGCAGCTATACTCCTCCGCGGGACGCAAAGCAATGGATGAGATAAATTTCGAATTGGCTGATGTCCACGGAGATTTACTGGAAATTATGATAGATATCGAGTCCCCATCTGCGAAGAAATACGGAATTTCAATCCGTCGATCACCGAATGGCGAAGAGGAAACGGTTATCTACTATGACAGGGTAAACAAAGAGTTGATGGTCAATAGGGAAAAAACGACTTTGGATGACAGGGAGCGTTCTTCGGGTATTCAAGGCGGCAGCCTTTTGTTAGAAGAGGGTGAAAGGCTCCAACTGCGTATTTTCGTCGATAGGTCTCTTATAGAAGGTTATGCCAATGGATTGAAGAGCTTAACGACGAGAGCATATCCCTCGAGAACCGATGCAACGGGGCTCCGGATTTGGGCGGACGGATTGGTAGAACGAGTGTCGATAGAGGTATGGGAGATGTCGTCGGTATTTGAAGCCGGACCAAAGACGAGCTAGAGGAGAAGATAATGTGTTAACTACAACAAACTATAATGAAGCGTATCGTCCGCAATTCCACTATTCCCCTCCGAGCCAGTGGTTGAACGATCCTAACGGAATGTTATTTTACGAGGGTGAATATCATTTGTTCTATCAATATCACCCGGAGAGCAACGTGTGGGGACCCATGCATTGGGGACATGCGGTAAGCACGGACTTAGTATCGTGGAAGCATCTTCCAATTGCTCTGAAGCCGGACCATAACGGATTTATCTTCTCCGGAAGCGCGGTCGTGGATTGGAAGGACAGCAGTGGTTTCTTCGAAGGCGGATCCGGTCTGGTAGCGATATTCACGCATGAGGATACTAACCCGGAAACCGGCGTTTCGAGACAACGCCAAAGCCTGGCTTATAGTCGGGATAGGGGCAGGACATGGACCATGTACAAGGGGAATCCGGTATTGGAGGACGCAAGGTTTATCGATTATCGAGACCCTAAGGTGTTCTGGGATGAGCCTAGGCAACGTTGGGCCATGCTTCTTGTCGCAGGTGACCGAGTAATGATTTACAGCTCTCCTAACTTATCGGATTGGACGCTCTGCAGTGAGTTCGGGGAACGCGAGGGATCCCATGCGGGAGTGTGGGAATGTCCCGATTTGTTCGAACTGCCCGTTGATGGCAATAAGGAGCAGTCCAAATGGGTGCTAATTGTCAGTATCGGCGATCATCCAGATGTCCCGGAAGGTTCCAGAACCCAGTACTTTATTGGTTCATTCGATGGTACGCAATTCGTAAATGATCATTCACCTGACACCCTGCTATGGCTGGATCACGGCAGAGACAATTATGCGGGCGTAACTTGGTCCGATGTCCCGGCACAGGATGGACGCAGGTTACTAATCGGCTGGATGACGAATTGGAAATACGCTAAGTCAACGCCCACAGAGGTTTGGAGAGGCTCGATGACGATTCCTCGCGTATTGGAGTTGAAGGCAACAAATGAAGGGATACGTCTAATACAGAAGCCGATCAATGAGCTCAAAGCACTTAGAGAACCGATTTATGAATTGCACAATAAGAATATACAAACAGGTATGAACCCGCTACAGGAAATACGAGGCGATAGTCTAGAGATTGAGGCTGAGATTGAACTCCGGGATGCAGTTGAATTTGGTTTCAAGGTCAGAGTATCCGATAAGGAAGCTACTATCATCGGCTTCGATGCAGAGAAAGAAGCACTGTTTATCGATCGGTCTCATTCCGGTGTGACAGATAGTATACATGAACATTTTTCGTGCCGGCACGATGCTGGACTAAAACCTGTAAATAATAGGATCAAGGTACACATCTATGTGGATTGGTCATCTATTGAGGTTTTTGCGAATGAGGGCGAAGTAGTCATGACTGATCTCATCTTTCCCGATCCTGGCAGCGGGGGGTTGGAGTTCTATTCGCGAGGAGGGAACGTTAAGATCAATTCCCTTTGTGTATATAGTTTACGGACTATTTGGCGAGCTGCATATCGTAGAGGGTGACGGCGAGAGAAAGTCGGAGTCGATTTAAGGAACAAAATAAAAAGGCGTGCAGGAGATGGAGCCACCAAGCAGCCATCACGCCGATCACGCCAATGAAAAGAAAATTGTCCAACTTGATCTTCTCATATTCCTAGTGAGTTTGCAATTAAACATAATTTCCGAAAACAAAGACGAGGTGCAGGAATGTACGATGTTATTGCTTTAGGCGAGCTGCTGATCGATTTCACTCCACAATCGGTGGAAGGTGGCAAAGACGCCTACTTTCAAAAAAATCCAGGCGGAGCACCCGCGAATGTTCTTTCTGCCCTGTCCAAACAAGGGAAAAAAACAGCGTTTATAGGCAAGGTAGGAAACGATTCTTTCGGAACCTATCTAGCAGATGTTCTGGAATCCAACGGAATCTCGACTAAAGGCTTGGTTTTCTCGGATAGAGAGAATACCACGCTAGCGTTCGTAGAATTGAATGATAAAGGGGATCGCGATTTTACATTTTACCGCAAGCCAGGTGCAGACATGATGCTGAATAAGGATGAAATCGACTATGATTTTATCGCCAGTGCTAAGGTCTTTCATTATGGTTCCATTTCCATGACTCATGAGCCTAGCCGCCAAGCCACATTGAAAGCACTTGCTCATGCCAAACAGAACGGGGTGCTCATCTCTTTCGATCCGAATCTGCGTCTACCTCTTTGGCCAGATCGGGAAACGGCGAAGGAACAAATCTTAAGCGTGATCCACTATGCGGATATTATGAAAATATCCGAAGAAGAGTTGACCTTTCTAACAGGCACGGAGGATCTAGAGGATGGGGCTAGACGGATTTATGAACAGTATAGGACTCCTCTGATTTGTATCACGTTGGGCGATAAGGGGTGTTTTTACAGAGCGGGCGCGATAACAGGCTTTGTGGATGCTTTTGAAGTTCAAACGATTGATACCACGGGAGCGGGAGACGCATTTCTTGGCGGAGTATTAAGTGGAGTTCTAGATGAGGAAACACAGCTTCATAAGCTTAGCGAAGCCCAACTAACTGCGATCATTACTTATGGAAATGCAATGGGATCTCTGGCGACTACTAAACGCGGAGGTATTCCTTCCATGCCGGACCGTGGAGATGTTAGCAAACTTATAGAGAGAGGGGTGATGCCGCAGACTTAGCGCAAGTTTATCTGAGCATTGGTTTTTGGGGTTCAACTCACGCCCGAAAATTAAAGTTACGCTTTAAAATGAATTGACAGATTATTTTCCGGTGAATATAATAAAGACCAATCCCCAAGGGGAATATACAAAAGCAAACGCGAAGATCAGGAATAGTAGGGAATACCCGGAATTCAGAGAGCTGCGGGACGGTGCAACGCAGTAGATGGGAACCCGAAACTCGCCTGGGAGCGGATGAATGGAACATTCGGACAAGGATTGTCCGATGCGTACATTCGTACGGTTAACCCCCGTGATGAGGTACAAAGCGGATATTCCGGCCGGAGAGATTTGATGGCGAGAACGGAATATCAACAAGAGTGGTACCGCGGATGGCTAAAATTAGCCCGCCGTCTCTTATACAGAGATGGCGGGCTTTTATATTTGTATACGCAATGAACGGGAGTAGTAGGAATTCCTCGGGAGCAGAGAGCTGCGGGTCGGTGCGACGCAGCCGAAGAGGAAACCGAACTCGCCCGGGAGCGGAACGGTGGAAGCGAACTCGGCGTTTAAGGCCGAAGTTCAGGTACATCGCTACGGTTGGCCCCCGCTATAGGGCGCTCGCGGATGTCGATCGACCGAACGATCGTTATCCGCGCACAAGTGGGAGGAACCGTTCGTCCGTCGGAAGACGAACCCCTCCAAGCAGAGTGGTACCGCGGCGGCTCACGAGCCCGTCGTCTCTAGCCTTAAGAGACGACGGGCTTTTTGCGTTATCCGGGAGCGATTGGCGGCGCACCGATCCACCCGGAATAACGATGGGCCGACGTTCTCTTGGATTTGATACCCATTCCCGAGAGGGGATGAAATCTAAGGAGGGTTACCCTATGACCACGAAGAACGTTAATCCAATGACAATCGCAGCCGCTAAACGACGCATCCTAATTTTCGACACGACTCTTAGAGACGGTGAGCAAGCTCCGGGCGCTTCGATGAAGCCGGAACAGAAGATCGTCATAGCCCGCCAATTGGCTCGACTGGGCGTGGATATTATCGAGCCCGGTTTCCCGGTCTCAAGTCCCGGAGAGTTTCAAGCGATCCAGCAAATCTCTCGCGAGCTTCAGAACGTGGAAATTTGCGGGTTTGCCCGTTGCGTCAAGGCGGACATCGATTCCGCCGTTGCAGCTACTCAAGATGCCGCGCGCCGCCGCTTGCATCTGTTCATCTCCTCTTCGCAGATTCACCTTGACTTTCAATTGCGCAAAACGCAGGATCAAGTCATCGAGATGCTTCGCGGCATGGTCTCGTACGGTAAGCAGTTCGTAGACCAAATCGAGTTTTCCCCGATGGACGCTTCCCGTTCCAGCGAGGAGTTCCTGTTCAGGGTAGTAGAAGCGGCAATCGAAGAGGGAGCAACGATCATCAATATCCCGGACACGATGGGTTATGCATTGCCGGAAGAGTTCGGTCCTCTGTTTACCCGGGTTCGCGAAGGGGTTCGTGGCGGGGACAAAGTAATCTACAGCACCCACTGCCATAACGATTTGGGTTTGGCGGTTGCCAACAGCCTGGCAGCTATCCGCCATGGCGTTACCCAGGTGGAGGTCAGCGTGAATGGCGTAGGAGAGCGCGCGGGCAACTGTTCGTTGGAGGAGCTGGTCATGGCCATCGAGACGAGGGGAGACTCCATGGGCGTCGAAACCGGGATCTCGACGGAACACATTTATGAAACTTCCCGTTTGGTCAGTCGCACGATGCATTTCCCGATTGCTTTCAACAAGCCGATCGTCGGGCGCAATGCCTTCCAGCACGAATCCGGCATCCATCAGGACGGCTTGCTTAAGAATCGCAATACCTACGAGATCATGGATCCCGAAGCGATGGGCATTCCGCGCAGCATGATCATTCTAGGCAAGCACTCCGGCCGCCATGCGATCAAGCATCGCGTAGCCGAATACGGAATTAAGCTGGGCGATTCGGAGATGGAGGATCTGTACAACCGGTTTAAAGCCAAAGCGGATGAGCAGAAAATCATCACGGATGACGTTCTGATGCAATTGGTAGGAGAATCGACGGATTCGATCGTTCAACCCTATACCTTAATTGATCTGCAAGTGTTGGCGGGTACGAATCGTTCCCGTATCGCCTCCGTCACGATATTCAGCTCGGAGGATGGGGAGGAGCGGACCTACACGGGTTCGGGAGAAGGTCCGCTCGAGGCGGTCATCCACTGCATTCGCGAGGCGATGCCGGTCGATGCGGTGTTCGAGGATTTGGAGCTGCACTCCTTGTCGACGGGAGAAGATGCATCGGGTGAAGCCGTCGTCACCGTCGCGAGCGGAGGACAGCGGAACATCGGCACAGCCATCCACCGCGACATCATTTTGGCAGCAGCCAAGGCATACGTATCGGCGGTCAACGGCGTCATTCTCGCCCGCAGAAAGAACGAAGAGCGCAAGGAAGCAGCGGGAGAGTAATGGGGAACGCGTAAATTAGGGAGGCGGTTGTCGTCGTGGAGAATGTTATACGGTACTATAGCTCGTTCGATGAATGGGGACGCTTAGAACGGGAGCCCGTCGAATTCCTGGTTAACTCCCACTTTATTCGATCGCTCCTTCCTGCGCATGGTCGTATTTTAGATATTGGTGCGGGGCCTGGGAAGTATTCGATTGCGTTGGCGCAGCGGGGGTATGAGGTTACGTTAGCTGACCTTACTCCGAGCCTTGTTGATCAGGCTAAACTCAGAGCCCGCGAAGCAGGCGTGGAATCGCGATTTGACGGATTTCATGTGGCGGATGCGAGGGATCTTGGGCGATTTGAGAATGAGCAATTCGATGCCTGCCTGATGCTGGGGCCTATGTATCACTTGCAAACGGAAGCAGATCGTAGCAAAGCCATCAATGAATTACGCAGGGTTACAAAGAAGGATGGTCTTGTCTTCGTTGCTTTCATGTCTAGAATCAGACATCTCTCGACCTCCTTGATGTTTCCCGAAGCCTGGAAGCCGAATGATAATGTTCAAGGAATCGTTGATTTTCTTGAAACCGGAGTGTTTAACCATAACGACGAGGGTAGGTTTACGGGCGCTTTCTATTTCAACATCGAGGATATTGACCCCTTTATGGAAGCACGCGGTTTCGAGAACATGAAGATCATCGCTTCCGGTAGCATTGCGGGAGCGATGAAACCCGAGCAGTGGGACTACTGGAGACGCCGAGGGGATGTGGAGTTCGAGAAAGTAATGGAGATCATCATGAAGACCGCCGAAAGTCCGTACATCCTGGGATCATCGTCGCATCTGCTCTATATTGGCCGGAGAATCTAAATAACGGGAATGCTCGATAAGCGAACGGTGTTTGTCGAGCATTCCCGTTTATTAATTAATTAGACCAAACCAAACTACTGCCCCCGCTCGAGCACTAAACTGCAATTTAGTTAGACCAAACCTAACTACAGTCCCCGTTCAAGCACCAAACTGCAATTTAGTTAGACCAAACCGAACTACAGCCTATCCACGAGCACCAAACTGCAATTTAGTTCGACCAAATCTAACTACAGTCCCCGTTCAAGCACCAAACTGTAATTTAGTTAGACCAAACCGAACTACAGCTTAACCACGAGCACCAAACTGCGATTTTGTTCGACCAAGCCGAACTGCAGCTCCACATCACTAGCAGCGAGTCTTTATCCATATCTCCTGTCCCGAACAGTGTGGACAAACTTATCCACACCGCCTGTGGGCAATGTGTATAACACCAAAAAACGCCGTTAAATCAACGGTTGAAAACCACTGAAAATGGGACTAGTTTTTCACAGGCGAGGTGTGGACAGTGTGTACAATGTGGATAAAATGGTGGAAAACTATGCCTCAACGCAAAAATCGACAAAAAAAGCTTGCGTACCAAGTGTTTGGGAGCTTTTTTCTCTCCACCCAAACTCCTGTTTTTGCACGCAAGCTGTGTACAACTATGTGAACAACTTATTTTCCAGTTAAATCGCTTATTCTTCCATTAATGCTTCCCAAGTTTGATAGGCCGCGTTCAGCAGTTCTCGCTTCTTCTCCGCTTTCTCTTGTTTTTCCCGAAGCTTCATGTAATCCGTCACCATCTCCGGAGAAGCCATCTCCAACTCCAGCGCGGCGAGCTCATCTTCCAACCGGGCAATATCCGCTTCGGCCTGCTCCCGTTTGCGGGTGCGTGCCCGATCCTCGCGTTTGGCTTGCTTATCCGCTTCATAATTACTGACTACGGTTTGCGATGCTTGAGATGACGAGTTACTTTGAGCGATTTCCCATTCTTTCATTTCTTGTTTTTTAGCGACCATTTCGTCATAATTTCCCAGGAAATTCGCGGTTCCGTCCGGTGCCAGTTCGACAATGCGATCTGCGATCCGATTAAGGAAGTAGCGGTCATGAGAGACGAAAATCAAAGTTCCGTCATATTCGTCCAAAGCGGCTTCGAGTACCTCGCGGCTCATGAGGTCCAGATGGTTCGTCGGCTCATCAAGCAGGAGTACGTTCGCTTTTCGAAGCATAAGCTTCGAGAGAGCCACCCGTGCTTTCTCTCCGCCGCTTAGAGCGCTGACTTTCTTGCGAACGTCGTCCCCGCTGAACAAGAAGTTTCCCAGAACGGTACGGATTTCCGCCTCGGGATGCATGGCATAGGCACTCCATACTTCCTCCAGCACCGTGTTGGCAGGATTAAGCTCGCGTTGCTCTTGGTCATAATAACCAAGGGATACGCCGGCTCCCCATTCGATCACGCCGGTCCGAAGAGGTAATTTGTCGATTAATGCCCGAAGCAGGGTCGTTTTACCTACTCCGTTAGGTCCGAGCAGCGCAAGTCTTTCCCCTCTTTTAACTTCTATCGACACGTTTCGAAACAACGGTGCCATATCCTCTTTAGGAGCGGCGGAACAATTAATGGCCCTAAGTACTTCCTTGCCGCTTCGCCTTTCCGTCGAGAACGAGAAGCTCGCTTGGCGCAGCGTTCCGGGTTTCTCAAGCCTTTCGATTCTCTCCAGCGCATTGCGCCTGCTCTGGGCGCGGCGAGTCGTGGATGCCCGTACGATGTTGCGCTGCACGAAATCCTCCATACGGGAAATTTCCTTGCGTTGCTGCTCGTACAGCTTAAGCTGCTGCGCGAAAGCCGCGGCTTTCAAATCCATGAAGCGGCTGTAATTGCCGGTATACCGGATTGCCGCATGACGCTCGATCTCGACGATGGCCGTGACCGTCGCGTCAAGGAAATAACGATCATGGGAGACGATGACCATCGCTCCGGCATACGATCTGAGGTACTGTTCGAGCCAGGTGAGGGTATCGATGTCGAGATGGTTAGTAGGCTCGTCCAGCAGCAAGAGCTCAGGTTGGACGAGCAACAGCCTGGCAAGAGCGAGCCTCGTTCGCTGACCGCCGCTGAGAGAGGAAACCTCCGTATCGGGAGCAAAGCTGCCGAAGCCCATCCCATGAAGGATGCTGCGGATACGGTTCTTCATCTCGTAACCGCCGCTTTCGCGGAATTTCTCGCTCACGTCGGCATACTGCGCGAGTAAAGCCTCGTAACGCTCCGCGTTTTCCAGTTCGGCCGGATCGGCAATCCTGGCCTCCAACCCCTGCAGAACACGCTCTTGCTCCAACAACGGTCCGAATGCGGAATTCATTTCTTCCATAATCGTGCGGTGCCCCTGAAGGCCGCCGTTTTGGGCCAAATACCCGATCTTAAGCTCCCTAGGCTTGGACACCGAACCAGTATCCGCTGTCAACTCTCCAGCTAAGATGCGGAGAAAAGTGGATTTGCCTGCGCCGTTGACTCCGACCAGGCCGATGCGATCGCGCTCGTTAATCTGGATGGAAACTCCGTCTAGCACGGGGGTAACGCCATAATGTTTCGTGATGCTGGATGCTTGTAAAAGCAAGAGGAATCCCTCCGACAAGTTCATTTCAACCTTACACCCCAAGTGTACCGTAAAAACGCAAGAAAAGTCCAAGTCGTTATTCTTTGGCGAAAATAGCCATAAAATGATAAAATGAAAACAGATTTTCACGGATTTATTGAAGGTAGGCTTGTTAACCATGGCTTATGGCGATAGGCAAGGGAATATCGGCAAACCGGAGCGGCGTCGCCGCTTCATGGCCGCAAGGGACAGCATTCCTTCCGCGGAGAGAGAAAGCCGTTCTATACAGCTATGCGATCGATTGGAGACGGAGGTTCTAAGTGAGCTTAGGAAACGGCTAAACCGTCCTATGAACCTCTGCGTATTCGCGCCTTTCCGTTCTGAAGCATCTCCTGTACCGCTGCTTCTCCGTTGCTGGGAGATGGGAGATCAAACTTATGCGCCAAGCATTGTTCCCGGCGAAGAAGGAATGGAGCTCCGGAAGGTCGAACAATTGACGGATTGGATTCCCGGTAAATGGGGAGTCCCGGAGCCGGATCCGGTTCGCGCCGTTTTAATAGAAAGCACGCAGCCGATAGACGCCGTTATCGTACCGGGGTTAGCTTACGACGTAACCGGCGGAAGATTAGGCTACGGCGGAGGTTACTACGATAGGTTATACGAGGATATGCTCCGAAGAGGCAACGCGGAGACGCTCTGGATCGGTTTCGCTTTTGACGCTCAAGTCGCCGCGGAACCATTACCAGTGGAGTCTCATGATCTCAGATTGAATGTTCTCGCAACTGAGGCGCGGGTCATCTGGTTCAACGATCAAAAAGCATAAGTCAGGGGGAAAGCTGATGGATGGCACGGAAGATAGGTTGACGCATTTTAACGAACAGGGCCGTGCAAGGATGGTAGATGTGTCGGATAAGGCCGTAACCGCGAGAGTAGCCGTGGCAGAGGGTCAAGTGACGATGGCGCCGGATACGCTTCGGAGAATACGCGATCGTTCCATTGCCAAAGGGGATGTGCTAGCCGTTGCTCAGATTGCGGGAATCCAAGCAGCCAAGAAAACATCGGATTGGATTCCGATGTGCCATCCGTTGCCGTTAACCGGAGTTGACATTCAATTCGCGGACAATGGGGCAGACACTCTAACGATTACGGCAGAGGTAAAGACAACCGGCAAAACGGGCGTGGAGATGGAAGCATTGACCGCCGTATCCGCGGCCGCGTTAACCGTATACGATATGTGCAAGGCTCTGCAGAAGGATATGGTGATCGGTCCCGTTAAGCTGTTAACCAAAACCGGCGGTAAAAGCGGCGATTACGCGCGGTCGGCGGAATAGACAAGCATCAATACAGATAAATCTCATATTCATGGGTGCGGAGGGATAAAGATGCGTTGGAAAGTCGCATTGTTGACGGCAAGCGATAAAGGGTCGCGAGGGGAACGGGAAGATACCAGCGCCCAAGTGATCCGCGAGTTAGTTGAAGAAGAATTGCACGGAGATATCGTCGATTATCGAATCGTGCCGGATGATCAAGACGAAATTCGCGCCGCTCTGATCGAGATGTCCGACTATTTTCAAGCGGATCTCGTGTTGACTACGGGCGGTGTTGGACTTGCTTATAGGGATGTCACCCCGGAAGCGACGCTTATGATCGCGGAACGGATCGTCCCGGGCATTCCCGAGGCTATGCGGGCGGCCGTCACGCAGCGGTCGCGCCAAGGCTTGTTGTTCCGCGGGATTTGCGCGATTCGCGGGCGTACGTTGATTCTGAATTTGCCGGGAGATCCGAAGGGCGTCCACGAGCATTTGATGGCCGTCATGGATATGCTTCCGGAAGCGTTGGATCAGGTAAAAGGCTTGCGAGGGGAGCTGGAAAGATGAGCGGCGCCGGGGTGCCTCCGCGGAACGAGTCAACCGTCTTAAGCTCTTCCCTTCTCAGGGAAGTCAAGGTCGAGGAAGCCGTCGGAATGGTATTGGCCCATGATCTCACGCAGATCTTGCCGGGCCAGTTCAAAGGAAGATTGTTTCGCAAAGGGCATGTCGTCGTCACCGAGGACATCCCCAAGCTGAAGGATATCGGCAAAGAGAACCTGTATGTCATCGAGCTTGCGGACACGGATCTTCACGAGGACGACGCCGCGCTGCGGATGGCTGTAGCATTAAGCGGTGAAAATACGAATTACGGAGAGCCTCATGAAGGCAAAGTAACCGTCAAATCGGAAATTACGGGCCTTGCCTGCATCGCGCGCGAAGTAGTGGACGAAATCAATCGTCTCGGCGAGATCGCTCTCGCTTCCGTGACGAACCATCGCGTCATTCAACCGGGCGAAGGCTTGGCGGCCACGCGGGCCATTCCGCTCATCGTTCCGGAACATAAGGTTCAGGAGGTAGAGAGAATCGCCGAGGCATACCGTCGTAAGCACGGGATTGCGCCGGTGAGCGTCCGTCCTTTCCGTTCGATGAAAGTCGGGCTTCTCACGACGGGAAGCGAAGTGTTCACGGGCCGGATCGCCGACAAGTTCGGTCCGGCGGTCAGAGGCAAGCTTGAGGCGCTAGGCTCCGAGGTTGCCGAGCAACGCTTCGTCCCCGACGATCGCCATACAATTGTCAAGGAAATTCACTATTTCCTGCAACAAGGGTATGATATGATACTCGTAACTGGCGGAATGTCGGTAGACCCCGACGACCGCACGCCGGGTGCCATCGCGGAAGCAGGTACGGATATCGTAAGTTATGGCACGCCGATGTTGCCGGGCTCGATGCTGCTATTCGGCTACTTGCGAGGCGTGCCCATTTTCGGGTTGCCTGGCTGCGTCATGCATGACCCGTACACTTCTTTTGATGTTTTATTGCCGAGGATCTTGGCTGGAGATACTGTCGTGAAGGAAGATATCGTCGAAATGGGCTACGGTGGATTACATCGTTGCTAGTACGTAGTCACAGTAGGAACGGAGGTTAGATTTATGTCTGGAATTGGTGCGTCGGGTATCATATTGCTCGTGCTTATCGCCTTGCTGCTGTTTGGTCCCAACAAGCTTCCCGAATTGGGCAAAGCATTCGGCCGTACGCTGCGCGAGTTCAAGAAAGGCGCTAACGATCTGATGGATGATCCTAAAGACCGTCAAGCTAGCCGCGTGGACGTCTCTCCCGAAGAGACGGAGCAACCGAAGGCGGAACGGCGTCTCCCGGAATAAACGAGACTGGCAAGGAACACATATAAGGGGCTGTCTCTCGGAGCAGATGAACCATTTGCTAAGGGGACAGCCCTGTTGTTGCATGGAGGCGGATAGGAATGGGTGGAAATGCGGGCTCGTCGCAGGATCAAGATTGGATGCCTTTGACGGAGCATTTAACTGAATTGCGCAAACGGATTATCTATTGTTTGATCGTCTTTGTTATCGGGCTGGTTGGCGGCTTATTCGGAGCGCAATCCGTGTTCGACTATTTGGTAAAGGCAGCTCCCGTAGACAATTTGGACCTTCATGCCTTTTCGCCATGGGATGCGATCGGTCTCTATATGAAATTCGCGATTCTGATTTCTTTCATCGCGGCTATCCCGTTCACGATGTTTCAATTATGGGCATTCGTTAGACCTGGTCTGGGTAAAAAGGAGCAGAGAGCCACGCTGCAATTCGTGCCTTGGGCGCTCATCATGTTCCTGATCGGACTCTCCTTCTCCTACTTTGTCGTCTTTCCGATGGCTTTCCTGTTCACGGAGAAGATCACGTTTAACTTGGGCTTGGAACAAACCTACGGCGTGACTCAATACTTCTCGTTCTTATTCAACATTCTGCTTCCGATTTCGCTGCTCTTCGAGCTTCCCCTCATTATCCTTTTTCTGAGCCGGATCGGAATCTTAAACCCTCAAATCCTGAAGAAGATGCGTAAAGTCGCTTGGTTTATCCTCATTATGATCGGAGTCATGGTCACCCCTCCGGATTTTATATCGGATATCTTGGTTGCGATACCGCTCATTTTACTGTACGAACTTAGCGTAGTTTTGTCGAGGATGGCCTATGGCAAAAGAATGAAAGCGCGCGAGGAAAAAGAAAGGGCGTTAGAGCAAGCAGACTAAAAAAAGCATGTAAACTCCCGGTTCCATGGCCTTTAGACTAGTGTCAACCCTTCCATAAATAAACAAAAAGCGTCAAATTTCGATATTCCAATTGGAAAAATTATGATACACTTGTACCAAGAAAAGGGTTTCATGGGGCAGTGAAAATCGGGAGGGGCATAGGTATGCGGAATTTGACTTTAAGTCGCAAAATGTTGATCGGTTTCTTAGGTTTGATAGTGTTATTGGGGTTGGCGTTCGTGCTATTGCTTACGCAGATGAATTTGGCCGATAACCAGGCCTTGTTCATTGAGGTGATCGTTATTTTCGTCGTATTGGCAGGAGCTGCGGGCTTTGGATTAATGTGGCTGTCGCGCAATCTGACGGAATCGATCGGCGGGGTAACCGCAACGCTTCGGAACATCGCTTCCTCCGGCGGAGATTTAACGAGACGCATACATATCCGGTCGAACGACGAGATGGGCGATCTTGCAGGCGCGGCAAACCAAATGTTAGACGGTCTGCAGAAAATGATGAAGGAGCTTCGCGACAGCACGGCTGAGCTCGCAGCATCGGCGATCCTGCTTAAGCAAGGAGCGGACGAGAACGCTCGCGTGAGCAGCGAAGTATCCAAGGCTGTGGAGAAGGTAGCAACGGGCTCCGAAACTCAGGTCGCCCAAACGCAGGAAATCTCCGCAACGATGCAAGAGACGCTTGACGGTTTGAATCAGGTGGCGGCTACGACGACGGGAGTTTCCGATGCCGCGCAATCGACGGTTAGCCGCGCGGAGGCAGGCTCTGTGTTACTGCAAACAACCTCCGAAGAAATTGTACAAGTAGAAAAGGCATTCCGTTCCTTACAGGAAGTCGTTAGAGGGCTGAACCATAAATCGGAAGAAGTTCAGGAAGTAATTAGTTATATTTCCGAAGTCGCGAATCAGACGAACCTGCTGGCGCTCAATGCGGCAATCGAAGCCGCCCGCGCAGGCGAGCATGGACGCGGATTCGCGGTCGTCGCCGGGGAAATCCGCAAGCTCGCGGATCAGACGCAACAATCCGCCGTTCAGATCGGGGATACGATAGGTACGATGTCGAGCGATATCGGGCAAGTAGCCGCGATGTTCGAGCAAAGCGCGGGCCAAGTATTCTCGGCGGTGTCCGGGATGCAGAATGCGGAAGAGACCTTCCGCGACATCGTAGACAAGGTCGGATTGCTTAGCGGCAACATCGTGGATGTCGCGGCGTCCGTTGAACAGATGTCTGCAGGCAGTACGTCCGTTGTGCAGTCGATCCAAGATATTTCCCGCATCACGGAAGAAACGGCTTCGTTCACCGAACAGGTATCGGCCATGACGGAGGAGCAATTGTCCTCTACGGAGGAAATGGCTCTCACGGCTGAGAAGCTTAGCACGATGGCTTCCCGCTTGAAAGGCTTGGTCGGAAATTTCAAAACTTGAATGAGCTTATCCCTCGAGGGAGACAATGGAAGATGTGACATTTCGATGCGAATCCGCTGTAAATGCGGATTCGCATTTTTTTATGCAGGATTTAACACAAAGGACTTGAAAACCATCTACAAAAACCGTATCATAGAAAATGGTTATTAGCACTTAACACAATTGAGTGCTAACAGGAAAATGGCTTCAAAACAAACACCTATTTAAGAAGGAGGCTATTTACATGATTAAACCTTTGGGTGACCGCGTTCTCGTAGAAGCGAACGCAAAAGAAGAAAAAACGATTAGCGGTATCGTATTGCCGGATACTGCGAAAGAAAAGCCGCAAGAAGGTACGATTGTCGCGGTGGGCAGCGGAGCTTTGACTAAAGACGGTGAACGGATCGCGCTCGAAGTGAAAGCGGGAGACCGTGTGTTGTTCTCTAAATATGCAGGCACGGAGATCAAATATGAAGGCAAAGAATATTTGATCATGAAAGAAAGCGATATTCACGCGATCGTAGGCTAATTCAATAACCGACTCAAACTCAAGGAGGGTAATTAACGATGGCTAAGGAAATTAAATTCAGCGAAGACGCCCGTCGCGCGATGCTTCGCGGTGTAGACGCTTTGGCGAACGTTGTAAAAGTAACTCTCGGACCGAAAGGCCGTAACGTCGTTCTGGAGAAAAAATTCGGTTCCCCGCTCATCACTAATGACGGCGTAACGATTGCTAAGGAAATCGAGTTGGAAGACGCATTCGAAAACATGGGTGCTCAGCTCGTTAAAGAAGTCGCAACGAAAACGAACGATATCGCCGGCGACGGTACGACTACGGCAACCGTTCTTGCTCAAGCTATGATTCGCGAAGGCTTGAAGAACGTAACCGCAGGCGCTAACCCAATGGTCATCCGTAAAGGGATCGACAAAGCGGTTAGAGCGGCTGTAGAAGAATTGCAAAAGATCTCCAAACCGGTTGAAGGCCGCAACGATATCGCTCAAGTAGCTGCAATCTCCGCTGCCGATGACGAAGTGGGCCAATTGATTGCTGACGCAATGGATAAAGTCGGCAAAGACGGCGTTATTACCGTTGAAGAATCCAAAGGCTTCAATACGGATCTGGAAGTCGTGGAAGGTATGCAATTCGACCGCGGCTATATTACTCCTTACATGATTACCGATACGGACAAAATGGAAGCTAACCTAGAGAATCCATTGATACTTATCACGGACAAGAAAATCTCGAACATTCAAGAGATCTTGCCTGTGCTGGAGAAGGTCGTTCAATCCGGCAAGCAATTGCTGATCATCGCGGAAGATATCGAAGGCGAAGCGTTGTCCACGCTCGTCGTTAACCGTCTTCGCGGCACGTTCACTTGCGTCGGCGTTAAAGCGCCTGGCTTCGGCGATCGCCGCAAAGCGATGCTGCAAGACATCGCCGCTCTTACCGGCGGTCAAGTGATCACGGAAGAGTTGGGCTTGGAGCTGAAATCGACTACCGTTCAACAATTGGGTACTGCACGTCAAGTGCGCGTAAATAAAGAAAACACCATCATCGTTGACGGTGCCGGAGACAAAGCGGATATCACCGCGCGCGTGAATCAAATCAAAGCGCAAATCGAAGATACGACTTCCGACTTCGACCGCGAGAAATTGCAAGAGCGTCTTGCTAAGCTAGCTGGCGGCGTTGCGGTTATCAAAGTCGGAGCGGCTACGGAAACCGAGTTGAAAGAGCGTAAGCTTCGTATCGAAGATGCTCTTAACGCGACTCGCGCTGCCGTAGAAGAAGGTATCGTATCCGGCGGCGGTACTGCCCTCGTTAACGTATACAATGCGGTTGCCGCGGTTAAAGCCGAAGGCGACGAGAAAACGGGCGTGAACATCATTCTTCGCGCTTTGGAAGAGCCGATTCGTACGATCGCGGCTAACGCGGGCCAAGAAGGCTCCGTTATCGTTGAACGTTTGAAGAAGGAAACCGTTGGAACGGGTTACAATGCCGCTTCCGGCGAATGGGTTAACATGTTCGAAGCCGGCATCATCGATCCGGTTAAGGTTACTCGCTCGGCGCTTCAGAACGCTGCATCCGTTGCCGCTATCTTCTTGACGACGGAAGCGGTTATCGCCGACAAGCCTGAGAAAGACAAAGGTCCTGCCGGCGGCATGCCTGATATGGGCGGCATGGGCGGCATGATGTAATCAAGGCGTTAAAGTCTTGTGCATAAGGTTTCCTTGATGGGAAACGCGGTTTTACCCATTCAATAACAGAGGCTTCTCATGAGTTCAAATGAACTTGTGAGAAGCCTTTTTAGTTGCTAGCAGTTGTGCTTTTATAAGGGGAGTGGTGGAGATGCACCCCCGCACCCCCGCCATCATCGGAAAAAACTAAGTGTAAAATAGTCAGTTAGTTTGAAGGACGATTGGATTTGGGCAAGCTAGCGAAACGGTTAACGGCATGAATTATCTTTAGATCTTTTAACTCAAGTAATTGACATAATCTTCATTGGGTAGTATTGTCGAACTATTGGTATTCATGTCGAAATACCTATTCAAAACAGAAAAGGCACACCTACTGAAAAATAGGGTCGCAAAGCTAGAGGGGCTACAACGCATTGTTATGCGTCATGCCAGCCAGTTGCCGAAATAAGAAGGTAATTTTAATACCTCCTATTCGGGAGGTTTTTTTATTTCTCATTAAAAGAAGTGGGGTAAATATCAATTGAAAGCCATTTACATTAATCCTTTTCTCAAATCCGCCTCCTATGTATTCGAACAATTTCAACTGCCTTGCCAAGTCGGAAAACCTTCTTTTACAACTTCGCCATTTTCCGGGCTAGAAGTTTTAACAGTTGTTGGTATAACAGGAGACATACGCGGTCAAATGTATTTTGGAGGGGCAGTATCAAGTTTTCTACAAATTGTTTCATCAATGATGGGGGGAGCTCCAGTCACCGCCTTGGGTGCATTGGAACAAAGCGCTATCTCCGAATTGGCCAATATGATTTGCGGAAATGCGATGAGCTTTTTTTCTCAAGAAGGCATATCACTAGATATTACTCCGCCAACGTTAATCGTGGGAAATCAAATCGAAATATCCGCAGTTAAAATGAGCGTATTATCAATACCAATAATCCTCGATAAAAACCATCTTTTGGAGATGAATATCGTATTCGAGGATTAACAAAGCAATAGGAGCAGGAGGGAAATCCTCACTGCTCCTTTTGACCTTCTCAATAAGTGATCATCGTTAAGCCGCTCATTCCTCATCGCCAGTGTTGCCTTGGTACATATGGGTGTGCGGTATTCTCCCGTTCACGGTGGTGTAGCCTTCGAAATAATGGTAGTGTCCTCCGTTCGGGAGTGGAATTACCGGACCGGTTCTGCCGCTAATCGTATGAGTATGGCCGTCGTTAAACGAAGTGACCGCATAATAACCGTGAGAATGTTGTACGCCGCTTGGCGCCGATTCGGTCACCCCGGCATAGTGATGTTGATGTCCAACGTCGAATGAAGTTATTCCCTCAAAAGGATGAACGTGAACCGGCCTGCCATCCCACGAAGTAATATACAACTTATGGGAGTGATGAGGGTCATCATCGCCAGAATGGAAAACGAATCCGGTAACAGGAATATCCATATACACCGTACTCTCCTTAATTTAAGATACCCTATGGTATGAGATAGCGGTCAGGGTCGTTCGGGCGCTTTATCGACGTTAGTTATCTAAAGTATACTAAGTATGAAAACTTTCACTTCTTCCCCTTACCTTGATGCTGCGATAAAATGTCATCTGTAACCTATAGAATGTTAGGGAGGATGATTTTGCGATGAATTACCGTCGATTAGGCCGCAGCGGCCTTAAAGTTAGCGAGATCAGTCTTGGGAGTTGGCTAACCTATGGAGGATACGTCGAGCAGGAACGCGCGGCATCCGCCATTCGCAAAGCGTACGAGCTTGGCGTGAACTTCTTCGATACAGCCAACGTGTACGAGCAAGGTGCGGCCGAGAAAGTGATGGGAGCAATTCTTCGAGATTACCCTCGGGAAAGTTACGTTTTGGCGACGAAGGCTTTCTGGCCGATGGGAGAGGGGCCGAACGACCGGGGGCTGTCCCGCAAACATGTAACCGAACAGATCAACGCGAGCCTAAGCCGTTTGGGGCTTGATTATGTCGATATTTTCTACTGCCACCGTTATGATAAGGAAACGCCGATTGACGAGACGCTGCGCACTATTGACGACTTCCTCAGGCAGGGCAAAGTACTCTACGTCGGCGTCAGCGAGTGGACGGCAGCCCAGATAGAAGAAGCGCTCGGAACGGCTGACCGATATTTGCTTGACCGGATCGTGGTCAGCCAGCCCGTATACAATATGTTCAACCGTTACATCGAGAAGGAAGTCATTCCCCTTGGCGAAGCGAAAGGTATATCGCAAGTTGTTTTCTCGCCGCTTGCGCAGGGCTTGCTGACGGGCAAATACGATTCGGCGGCTTCAATCCCGTCGGACAGCCGCGCCGCCAAGCTGGAGTGGGTGAAGAACGGCATCACGGAAGAGAAGATAGAAGCCGTGAAGAAGCTTTCCGCAATCGCTCGCGAGATCGACCTTACGACGGGACAGCTTGCTCTGGCCTGGATTCTCCGCCAACCTAACGTAGCCAGCGCCCTTGTCGGAGCGAGTCGTCCTGAACAGGTAGAAGAGAATGTCAAGGCAACGGGCGTCGTTCTTACGGGAGAAACGCTTGCCTCCATAGAAGAGATTCTGTTATCGGTAAAATAAGAGAATCGCCAAACCACCTCCGCTATACCGCTGCGGAGGTGGTTTTTTTCATAAGCAGCTAACCTAAGTCAACGTGGAGACTTGAGCCCCTACGTCCACTTGGCTGACCAGAGCTTCATCTCTTTGACGATTTGATGCAAGTCTTCTCCCTTGGGAGTCAGCGTGTACTCGACGGTGACGGGGACGGTAGGGAAGACGGTGCGAATGAGCACGCCCTTCTCCTCCATGTGCCGCAGCGTGCTTGTCAAAGCGCGTGGGCTGACGGATGCGATGCTGCGTTGAAGCTCGCCAAACCGCCGGGTGCCGCAGAAAAGTTCTCTCAGCACGAGAAATGCCCATTTACCTCCTATGACGTCC
The DNA here is from genome assembly GCF_004564235.1 of Cohnella luojiensis. GTDB lineage: Bacteria > Bacillota > Bacilli > Paenibacillales > Paenibacillaceae > Cohnella > Cohnella luojiensis. The sequence goes on along the minus strand of NZ_SOMN01000010.1, from coordinate 84,683 downwards.
AACGTTTTTTCTATGGAGCATTCTATAACCCCGGGAACCTTCGGGACCGTAGAGGATGGAGCGGCTGGTGTAGTCATGATCTAACGCCTCCTAAAATACGAATGATGTGGACGAATTAGCTGATATAAAAAGTATAGCTAAGAGCATTATAGCTTATTAGGTGTCTCGGAGCATCTCTCCAGCATAAAAAACGGTTGGACAAGAGGCGTGCGCCCCTTACCCAACCGCGGAGGAAGGAAACCTAGCGGGAGAACTCTTCCTTGATCCGTTTCAGAAGCTCGGAATCCGCGAGAACGTCGCAAGCGGTGTAAGCGAGCATTGTCGCTCCGAATATCATGGCCTGATAGGCCGTATCCGTCTGAGCGGCATCCCGGAACTCGATCGTGTGCAGCTGATAGGGCTCGTTCACGACCTTGATGTAGGGGTGGATAACCGGACAGCGGAGCGAAACGTTGCCCAGATCCAGCGAACCGTGATCTTGGCTAAAACGGATATCATCTTCTGCGATCCCGCTAGCGATGAGGTTCGCCGTGAACGCACCTGATAACGTCTCGTTCGTGCGCAACTCATCATATGAGTATTCATAGTTGCTGACGGTCAGCTTGCATCCCGTAGCGATACCGGCCGCTTCGGCGCAGGCGGTTACTTTAAGGGCAAGCTCATCGGTATAGGCCCGGGAAGCCGACCTGACATAGAACTGGGCGGCTGCGTAGTCGGGAATAATATTCGGCGCTTGCCCGCCGTGGGAGATGATGCCGTGGATTCGGGCATCGTCTTTCGTTTGCTGGCGAAGCGCATTAACTGCGTTGAACAGGAGAATGACGGCATCTAGCGCGTTAATGCCATGATCAGGATGGGCCGCGGCGTGAGCGGCCTTGCCGCGGAATTCGAATTGCAGGGCATCCATGGCAAGAGAAGCGCCTGACCGTTCATAGACATGGAATGGATGCGCCATTATCGCAATGTCGCAGTCGTCGAACAAGCCCGCCGCTGCCATGTCGATCTTGGCTCCCTTCGTTTCTTCCGCCGGCGTTCCGTACACCCGGATCGTTCCTCCCGTCGTGTCGGCGATCGATCGCAATCCGGCGGCCGCGCCGAGTGCCATCGTGCAGATCAGGTGATGCCCGCAAGCATGGCCTAGCTCCGGCAGGGCATCGTACTCCGCGAGCAGAGCCACGGTCGGCCCGGGTGTCCCGGAGCGATATTCCGCGATGAAGGCGGTAGGTAGGCTTAGGGTTCCTCTGTCCACGGAAAATCCCAGCTTCTCAAGCTCGCCGGCTAGAAGCGAAGAAGCTTGCACCTCTTCGTGTCCGAGCTCGGGATGGGAGCCGATAAAGGCGGCAATTTCCCGCAGCTTAGCCGAATACTCTTTTATCGTGGTTTTAATGTTGTTCTTAAGGTCGATCATGAGTATGCTCCTTAGAAATAGGATTAACTCTATGGTAGCCGTTCGTTGGAAGGCAATCAAGCTAATCAAGCGGCGCGTGGAATAAAAACCCAGTGGTAATGCATCCGGTAAATGTATTAAAATGAACAATGCTGAATCAATATACATCAGGAGTTGGAATGAAATGAAAAAAGGATTAATGATCGTATTGTCGGCAGTACTTGCCTTAACGCTTGCGGCATGCGGAAACAACAATGAGAAGTCCGGCAAACTTGCCGATATCAAGGAAGCAGGAAAAATCGTTCTGGGTACGAGCGCCGAGTACGCGCCGTACGAGTTTCACAAAAACGTGGACGGCAAAGACCAAATCGTCGGCTTCGATATCGAGATCGCCAAAGAAATCGCCAAGGATCTCGGGGTAGAACTGGAAATAAAAGACATGGATTTCGGTAACCTTCTAGCCGAGGTTAAGCTTGGCAAAATCGATTTCGTCATCGCGGGCATGACGCCGGACGAGGATCGCCGCAAAAGCGTCGACTTCACTAAGAACTACTACGAAGCTACGCAAGCGGTGTTCGTAAGAGCGGAAGACAAGGATAAGTTCACGACGATGAAGGACCTTGAAGGTAAGGCGATCGGCGTGCAAATGGGTTCGACGCAAGAAAAGATCGCTAAAGATATTACCGGGGCGAAAGTGAAATCCCTGGGCAAGACGACCGAACTCGTGCTCGAGCTGAAATCCAAGAAAGTGGACGCGTTAATCGTGGAGCTTCCCGTCGCCCAAGGCTACGTGAACAAGAATCCCGATTTATTCTTAACGAGTATCGTTCCCGAGTATGAATCCGGCGGTTCCGCCGTGGCCGTGAACAAAGGCGAAACGGAATTGCTCGCCGAAATTCAGAAAACGCTGGATCGTCTGACTGCCGAGAAGACGATCGACAAGTGGGTTTCCGAAATGACCGAATTGGCGGACCAATAAAAGGACAACATGTAATCGGTGGGGAAATAGGGGGCGCTTGCCAAGCGGCCGCTATTTCCCTTTTTTAACGATCGGAAGAGGAGCGCTAACGCTATGTTATTGGCTTATAATTGGGATTTTTCTTTTATGGACGAATATGGTTCGTATTTCTTAACCGGCATCAGGATGACCCTGGAGGTTTCGCTGCTCGCCGTCCTGAGCGGCCTAGTTCTTGGTACGCTTGTGTCTTTCCTTAGGATGTCGCGGCTGTCGCCGCTTCGTTTCGTCGGCTCTTCGTATGTGGAAGTCATTCGCGGGACTCCGTTGATCGTGCAGCTGTTCATATTCAACTACGGACTTCCGATTTTCCTCGGCTTCGATATCGGTATTTTTACGGCGGCATATTTGACTCTTACGGTGAACAGCGGGGCTTATATCGCCGAAATCATGAGAGCGGGAATACAGGCTGTGGACAAGGGACAAATGGAAGCGGCGCGATCTTTGGGAATGTCCCGAAGCTTGGCCATGCGGCAAATCATTCTCCCCCAAGCCTTCAAGAATGTGCTTCCGGCGCTGGGCAACGAGTTTATCGTCGTCGTTAAGGAGTCCTCCATCTTGTCGGTCGTCGGATTTGCCGAACTGACTTACCAGGCGAATACCATCCGCGGAGCGACGTTCATTACGATCGAGCCCTTGCTTATTATCGCCGGAATCTATTTCGTCCTAATCTTCACGATGTCCAAGCTGCTCGGAATCGGCGAAAGGAGGTTGAAAGCCAGTGATTAAAGTACGCGGATTAATGAAATCGTTCGGCAAAGCGACTGTGCTGAACGGAATTGATGCCGACATCGCCAAAGGCGAGGTCGTTGTCGTCATCGGGCCAAGCGGTTCGGGCAAAAGCACATTTCTAAGGTGTCTCAACCTTCTCGAAACGCCGAATGGCGGGGAGATCGAATTCGAAGGCAAGCGGATTACGGATAAGGGTCTGAACATAGACGTGCTGCGCCAAAATATGGGGATGGTGTTTCAGCAATTCAACCTGTTCCCGCATAAGACCGTTCTGCAGAATATCAGTCTCGCTCCGATTAAGGTTCGGAATACTTCCAAGTCCGAGGCGGATAAAATCGGCATGGAGTTATTGCGGCGAGTCGGCTTAGAGGAGAAACGGGACGCCTATCCAAGCCGGTTGTCCGGCGGACAGAAGCAACGTGTCGCGATCGCGCGCGCGTTGGCGATGCGACCGCACGTGATGCTCTTTGACGAACCTACGTCCGCGCTGGATCCCGAGATGGTTGGAGAGGTTCTCGATGTCATGAAGTCGCTCGCCCGCGAGGGGATGACAATGGTTATCGTGACCCACGAGATGGGATTTGCCCGCGAGGTCGGCGATCGGTTATTGTTTATCGACGGAGGGGTTATCGTTGAGCAAGGAGTGCCTCGCGAGGTACTCGCAAATCCTCGGCATCCCCGTACGAAAGAGTTTCTTAGCAAGGTTTTGTAGCAAAGAGAAGGCCGCCATTCCACGGGTTAAAGTGGAATTGGCGGCCTTTTTTAATTATCACGCAACAATGATGTCGCGAATTTATAGTTTAAATGACACATAAACTCATTATAAACGAATAATAACTTGTGTAATCTGTACCTGTTGTCGTATATTTTTAGTTAATGAGCCAGGGAGGCCTACACATGATTCGGATTGGCAAGATTAGTTATTGGCACGTGCACGCAGACGAGTACACGCAATATGCGCTAAAAAATCCCTTTACGGAATTGGCGGCGATATGGGATGAGGAGCCTGCGCGGGGACAAGCCAAAGCCGCTGAATATGGCGTGCCTTATTATGCTTCACTAGATGAAATGCTTGCCCGGGACGATATCGATGCCGTCATCGTCGACGCGCCAACGAACATTCACCGGGACGTAATGGTGAAGGCCGCTCGCGCTGGCAAGCATATTTTTACCGAGAAGGTTGTCGCTCCGACGAATACGGAAGTTCAAGAAATCCTTTCGGCGATTCATGAATCCGGAGTGAAGTTCACGGTATCGCTTCCCCGCCTGTATTCAGGATCGACGCAAACGATCAATCAAGTTGTCCGCGATGGAACGCTGGGCAAGCTGACGATGGCGAGAGTCCGTTTATCCCATAATGGCGCGACGGCGAATTGGTTGCCGCCGCACTTCTATTCCAAGGAGCAATGCGGGGGAGGAGCTTTAATCGATCTGGGCTGCCACCCGATGTACCTCGTGCGCCTGTTCTTAGGCATGCCGGAAAGCGTTAGCGCGAATTTCGGATATGTTACGGGCAAGGAGGTTGAGGATAACGCGGTTTCGATCCTTCGCTATGCGGATGGTGCCCTAGGCATCGTCGAAGCGGGCTTCGTAAACAGTCACTCGCCGTTCTCCATCGAGCTCCACGGCACGGAAGGCACGCTGCTATACGGCTTCCCGGATGGAAATCCGATCATCCGCTCTAACCGAGTAAGCGATAAGTGGGAAACGCTCCCAGTAGGCGATGCACTCCCTGTCGCGTTCGATCAATGGGTGGAGCATATTCGGAACGGAACGGAAGCGACGGATAACGTTGACCTTGCGGTCGACCTGACCCGCTTAATGGAAGCCTCCACGCGTTCTGTGGCTGAAGGGCGTTCCATTCGCATTGACGAGCTAGCTTAATCCATTCGAAATGATAAGTCTGAAATGAAGCGGGGTGGGATCACGGTGGCGGAGGATACGGTTAAGCAAGACATCCATTCCAGGAAATCGCATGATCGTAAGCTCGCCGGAAGTCCCGGTCCCTTTCCTTTTGCCCGAATGGCCGATAAGATGGATGCCCTGGATCGACTCGAGCTGCAGTTTCGCTGGGGAGATTACGGAATCCGGGTGCTGCGTTGCCATCTTGCGGTATTCTCGCCCGGACAGATCATTAACTTTCACAAGCATTCCGAGTATGAATTTCATTATATCCCGAAAGGGAAAGGGAAGGTCATACTCGTTGATCAGGCCTATGATCTTCACGAGGGCTTGTTTTACATGACCGGACCGGATATGGTCCACTACCAGGAATCGGATCCGGATGATCCGATGCATGAACTATGTCTGCATCTGGACATCGTTCCTCTTGGCGGAGATCGCCAGGGGGAAAACTGGGGAGACGGATTAGAGGCGAGCGAAGCTAGGGAATGCATATCCTCCCTGGATCGGATTCCCGCTATTCCGGTGGTCGACCGGTTCCATGCGATGAACGGGTTCCTCGAGGCTTATCGGACCTGGGAGGAGCAGCCGTCCGGATTTTACACGCTCATGAAGCAAGCGATCGTACAGATCCTTCTTCGGACGACTCGCGTATTCGATAATCCGAACGATAAGCCGGGAATTCCCGAGAGGGACATGAATTTTCACCGGTACATGCTGGCTACCCAGTACATTCAGGATAACGAGAGCTTGCCCATCTCCTTGGAGCAGGTAGCGGAGACGATTAATATTAGCCCTAGGCAATTGCAACGGATTTTCCGCAGCGAAGGGCAGACGACTTTCCGCGATTACTTGGAGCATGTCCGATTAACCGGTATCTGTTCCGAGCTGATCCACACCGATAAGCCGATCGAAGAGATCGCGATTAACCACGGCTACGCGAATCCGAACTATCTGTATCCCGTGTTCAAGGGCAAGTATGAGGTTACTCCGACGGCCTATCGCCGGATGCATACCGGAGAAGCTCGCGGAACGTTTAAATCCATTAATTAGAGAAAAGGAAGCGAATTATCATGAGTAAAAATTTACGGATCGGAATCATCGGAAGCGGCGGAATCGCCAGAGCCCACGTATCTGCTTACAGAAAGTTGCCGTTCGTAGAGATCGTTGCGGTTGCGGACGTAATCCCGGGGAAAGCCGGACAGTTCGTCGAGGCGGAGCAGCTCGTAGGGGCGGCAGCCTACGATGGACATCAGAAGTTATTGGAGCAAGATCTCGATGGCGTAAGCATCTGTACTCCTAACGTATCGCACCATGTGACGACGGTTGACGCGTTGCGCGCCGGCAAGCAGGTACTTCTGGAAAAGCCGATGTCCGTTACATTCCAAGAAGCGCTAGAGATGACGCAAGTGGCTCGCGAGACGGGCAACATGCTGACCTTAGGGTTCCAGCCTCGCTATGATCCTAACATGAAGCTATTGCAGGACATCGTTCAATCCGGACGTCTAGGCAAGGTATATTATGCGGAGACAGGCGGCGGACGCCGCCGCGGTATGCCGGGAGGAACATTCATTAGCAAGAAACTGGCAGGTGCCGGCGCAATGGCGGATATCGGGTGTTACTCGCTGGATATGGCGCTTAATGCCATGGGTTACCCTCGTCCATTAACCGTATCCGCGTTCACATCGAACCATTTCGGTCGCAATCCGCTCTATCATCCGGAAGCGAGCAAATTCGAAGTCGAAGATTTCGGCGTGGCTATGGTACGATTCGAGAACGATCTGGTCCTTCAATTCAAGATTTCTTGGGCGATGCATATGGACACGCTCGGAGCGACGATGTTCCTGGGAACCGACGCGGGACTTAAAGTCACGCCTGCCGGCAGAGGTCCATGGTCCGGAGTCTGGGATGGAGCGATCGGCGAGATGTCGCTGTTCCACGATGAATACGGCGGACATACTCAGACCCCGATTCCTCTGATCGGGCATAAGCTTAACCTGTTCGACGAGAAAGTAAGGGACTTCGCCGAGGCGGTTCGCGATGGACGTCCCGCGCCGATTCCGGGAGAGCAAATCCTTATCCAACAAGCGATTATCGACGGGGTTCTTCGGTCGGCAGAAGCCAGACGCGAAGTCTCGATCGAGCTCCCGAATTAATCATTTCCGGTGGTAATCGAGGCATGGATGACACCCCAAAAAAGGGTTATACATGCCTCTTTTTCTACTGATGGAAATATCGATCTGAAATCGATACCATTGCAGGAGGAGGAAGTTGCGAATGATCGTTGATTTCCATTTTCACTTGGAAGAAGGACCGTATTCCATCGATTGGCTTAGAAGGACGGCCAAAGCAATCGAGACGCTAGAGGAAAACCGTCAAGGCTTTCGGGCCCGACGGCACTCTTTGGAGTGGATGGAAGAGTTGAATAGAAAGCTGACGGAAAGACTTGAGCAAGGTTGCTTCTCCCAGGAATGGTTGTCCCATTATATAGAACGGGGCAAACGTCAAGGTATTCAAAAATTCGGTATCGTGGATCATCTATATCGATTTACGGAGTTTCGCTCTTATTACGAGAAGTATATGATCGTGGACGATTCAGAATTAGGGAAATTGCAGCAATATTGGTTAGATCGGGTATGCATCGGCTCCATTGAACCTTTCTTGGCCGCGGTGCGCCAAGCCCAACAAGACGGACATCCGATTTCCCTCGGCGTTGAAGCGGACTATTTCCCGAGCGGAGAACAAGATCTCGGCGCGTTGCTTGGACAATTCGACCTCGATTATGTCGTCGGGTCCGTGCATTTTATTGACGGGTGGGGTTTCGATAATCCGCAGACGAAAGAATTGTTCGAAGGACAAGATCTGGTCGCCCTTTATCGTAAGCTGTTCGATCACCTTTTGGGAGCGATTCGCAGCGATTTGTTCGATATCATCGCCCATCCGGATAATCTGAAGGTGTTCGATTATCGCCCTGAGGAGGCATCGTTGCTTCGGATGTATGAAGAAGTGGCTGCGGCAATGAAAGAGGCGGATGTAGCAACGGAGATTAATACCGGCCTTGCCTATCGTTATCCGGTCAAGGAAATGTGTCCGAGCCCGGCTTTTCTGCGCATTATTCAGCAATATGGCGTTCCCATTACGTTAAGCTCCGACTCCCATTTTCCGGATGATATTGGCACGATGCTGGAGCAAGCCGCCTCGCTAGCCCGGGAGGTCGGTTACGAAGAAGTCGTTTATTTCGAGCGAGGAGTACGTAAAACATTGCCGCTTAAAGGATGAGACACTATGGAGCTTATTTATGATCCAACCGTGTGGCAAATTAGCTTAACGGAGATGACGCTTAGACTATTGCTGGCTTTGGCGCTAGGCGGTTTGATCGGACTCGAGCGTGAGCTTGGCGGGCATTCCGCCGGCTTTCGGACGCATATCCTGGTTTGCCTTGGCTCTGCGGTCATTGTTTTATTATCGATGTACGGATTTTCCGATTTCGCCTCGGAGCCGAATGTTCGTTTGGACCCGGCACGATTGGCCGCGCAAGTGATCAGCGGCATCGGTTTTCTTGGTGCGGGCACGATTCTGCGGACGGGACTTGGGGTGTCCGGACTAACAACCGCAGCTTCCTTATGGGTGTCCGCGGCAATTGGACTTGCTGCGGGAGCTGGTTTTTACTACGGTGCATTCATAGCGACCTTCCTGGTGGTGATGAGCTTGTTTGCGTTGAACAAAGTCGAGAAGCTGTTCTCCCGAACGAAAAAGGTGCGCGAGCTTTTAATCAAAATGGATAAATCGTCGTCCGGCCTCAATCTTGTATTGGCGCATTTGAATCGAAGCGGGCTGCAAATCAACAAACTGACGATCGAGAACGATGAAACGGGCGATCAACAAAGCAATCGTTTTTTTGTCATTCGAATTCAGTTGAAATTAAAGAAAATCCAAAACTACGAGGATGCAATCGCCGCATTGGCTTACATGGAAGGCGTAATGAGTTTGGAGACAGAAGGCGTATCTTCGAATTCTTATGGAATTTATTAAAAACAAAGAATAGGCTGTAGCAATTAGATCATATATCTGATATAATCAACTAAAAGTAAGCGCTTTCTTTTAATTCGACTCTCTTTTTTTGATTGACATGGTAGCGATTCCAGAAAACGCGGCATACAACTCGCTGCTTTTATAGTCAGTGAGAATTTACAGAAAGTTTACTTGTAACTAACCATTCATGACTTGTACTAACCATTTTATAATCATATGCTCAATTCAGGATAATTTGCGGTAAGAGTTGAACGGTCAATCGAAAAGAGGAAAGACATGTATATTACGTGAAGAGGGTGATTTGCTAAGGATTATTAGTGGCGTGGTCTCACTATGGTATCGATACCATATTTTATCCGAAGAAGGTGATTCCCTACTTATGCAACAAACAGCATCATCGCCGTTGAAGCTGGCAAAGCCGAAAAGCGCGTTATGGAAAAGCATTTTGCAGCACCGCTATTTGTACTACATGTTGTTGCCGTGTATCGTGTTCTTCGTCGTATTTGCGTACATTCCGATGGGCGGTTTATTGTTGGCCTTCAAGGAATACAAGTTCAACAAAGGAATTACGGGAAGTCCTTGGGTGGGGCTGGAGTATTTTCAAACCTTTTTCAACTCCTACCAAAGCAGAGATTTAGTCAAGAACACTCTTATCATAAGCGGAATGAAATTATTTCTATACTTGCCGTTTCCCATCATACTGGCACTTATGTTTAATGAAGTACGCTCCAAATGGTTCAAGAACGTATCGCAAAGCGTGCTTTACTTGCCGCACTTTATCTCCTGGGTCGTCGTGGTCGGACTGATACAGCGGATACTCGCTCCGGACACCGGCTTGCTTAACCAAGTCATATCCAATATGGGCGGGGACGGAAGCACCTTCTACATGATGGAGCCGAAATACTTTTACCAAATCATGTTCGGAAGCCATCTATGGAAGTCTATCGGTTGGGACTCGATCATCTATATGGCAGCGATTTCAGGAGTTAATCCCGACATGTACGAAGCGGCAAAAATCGATGGAGCCAGCAAGCTCCGTGAAGTTTGGAATATTACGCTGCCTTCGATCACACCCACTATCGTAATTCTTTTCATCTTGTCTTTGGGTAATATCTTGTCCGCCGGGTTCGACCAGCTTTACTTGCTTCGAACACCGGGCAACATGCAGCTCTCCGATATTTTGGACACCTATATTATCCGCGTCGGTCTGCAAGGCGGCCAGTACGGATACGCAACCGCGGTGGGCATGCTACAGGGTTTAATCGGACTGATTTTGGTCATTATGGCGAATCGCATCTCACGCAAGGTTTCTGATACTTCCTTATGGTAACGTTTCCATGATAACGATCCCATACCGATTTTCTAGACCATCCATCCGGTGGGAGACGCCTTTTGGCGTATTTCATAAAAATCATTTTTCGAAAAGGGGAAAAAACGCATGAGCAAGAAATGGGCAAAGTATTTTGCGATTCCTTTGATGGCGGCAATGCTGATCGCGGGTTGCTCCAACGGCAACAACGGTAACAACAACGCTGATCCTGCCGCTAGCGGCACGGCTTCGGTTGCGCCTGAAGGGAAACCGGCGACTTGGATTGCCGATCGCAAGATCAAAGGACTTGTATTCATGGGTACCGACGATTACACGGAAGATATGAATCCGGAAATCAAAGCGAAAATCAAGGAGCAAACGGGGATCGATTTCGAAATCGAAATCATGAAAGCCGAACATTCCATCGACGGCTTGATTGCAGGCATCGCGGCGAACGACTTGCCGGATTTCGTTGCTTTCTACCTCAATAACAGCGGCAGGCCAGAAATGCCGGTAGTGTTGAAAGCGGGACGCGAAGGCATGTTTACGGATTTGACTCCGTTGCTTAAGAATACGAAGGTATACAGCAAATATCTGGAAGAGGATTTCTTGCCCCTGGATACGAAGTTCGGAGTCATGTTCCGCCCGGAATTTAACGGGTCCTCCTATTTCGTCCATATGAACGTTAACCGCCAAGGCGGATATCAAACCCGCAAATACGTTGGCGGTCCTTACATCCGCAAGGACATCGCGGACTCGCTCGGAATCGACCCGCGCACGATCACGTCGACCGCTCAGCTGTACGATCTGGCTAAAAAGATCAAAGAAGGCAATTTCAAAGACAACAACGGCGGTGCCGTTACCCCGATCGGTCCGGCATACTGGGGCGGTAAAGAAGTCGGAGCCTTGTTCAACGATTTGGAGTGGGGCGCCGATGACCAGCGGATCAAACAATCCAAAGAAGGCAAAATCCTTCACGAAGCGGAAACGGAATTTGCTTTGAAGAAAGTGGAGTATGTCCAAAAGCTGCTCAAAGAAAAGCTGATTCATCCGGAATTCTTCACGATCGACGAAAGCCGCGCAACGGAAGGCGCATTGAACGGCTCCTGGGCGATTATCGCCGATACGCACAACTATCAAGAATACAACCAAGACATGCATTACATTCCGCTTGGACCGATCAATCAAGTGGACGGTCCTTACCAAATGCAAGTCGACTTCAAATCCGGATACTCCGCGTGGGCCATTCCGGCCACGACGAAAAAACCGGAGGAAGTCGTTAAACTCGCAGACTTCCTAGCTAGCAAAGAAGGTAAGCTTCTCTGGAAATACGGTTTGGAGGGTCGCGACTACACGCTCGGTGCTGACGGCTTCCCGCTTGTGAAACAGGAAGTTCTCGACCTGAAAGAAAAAGACCCGAACGAAGCGAAGAAGCTTGGCTTTGCGGGCGTAGGCAACAACTGGGGAGAGTTGCTCGGAGGCACGGACATCGACTTCATGGCCGATTTCGGAGAAATGGAATACGGCGACAAACTGAGAAAAGGCGTAAATCAAGGTGCTCAAAAGCTCATCGAATACTGGAACTTTGACGAGAAGCGTAAAAACGCCAAAGTCGTCGATGCGTACACGCCGACCTCTTTCCTCGGCGAATTCGATAGAAGCACGGAGCTCAAATCCGCATTGGACAGCTACAACGAAAACCTTATCCGAGCTTATTACAGCAAGACCGCGGACGAAGCGAAGAAAATTTTGGATAGCGCTCTGAAGCAACTGAAAGCAGCCGGACTGGACGATTATTTGAAGCTGGTCGGAGAAAAGAACGCCGATCCGAAAACTCCGGTAAAGCTGTAAGATAACGATGGTTGGGCGGTTTATCCGCGCGTTCGGATGAACCGCCTTTCCTTCCTAGAGGAGGAGGGAGCAAGTGGGAAACGAATTTTATAGGCTCAGCGTTGGCGAGAAGGTGTTCAAGGCCGTCAACTACTTGCTTATTGCCTTGATGTGTTTGTCGATCATCCTTCCTTTCCTGAATATCTTTGCGCTTGCTTTTAACCCCGGCAAAGACGCGGAGAGAGGCGGTATTTACTTCTGGCCGAGAATCTGGTCATTGGATAATTTCAACAAGGTATTCGAAGCCTCCAATATCGCGAGCGCATTCGGAATCTCGATCTTCCGCACGGTCGTAGGCACGGTCGCAAGCGTATTTCTAACCGCGATGGCCGCTTACGCGTTAAAGAGCAAAACGCTTCCGGGCGGCAAGTTTTTCATGATGTTCATTTTCTTTACGATGCTGTTCAGCGGGGGCATTATCCCCTATTACATGCTGTTGAAGTCGGTCCATCTGACGAACAACATCTGGGTCTATGTTATCCCGGGCTTGTATAGCGCATGGAACTTGATCATCATTCGTACATTCTTCCAACAGATTCATCCCAGTCTGGAAGAATCAGCGCGAATAGACGGATATAACGATTTTTCGATCTTTTTGCGCATTATCATGCCGCTAAGCCGGCCGGTTATCGCCGTCATTGGCTTGTTTACCGCCGTCGGCCACTGGAACGATTGGTTTACCGGCGCCTTCTTCATCCGCAAGGCGGATCTTCGACCGCTGTCCACTCTGCTTCAAGAGATGCTGATGAGCGCGGAAGCTATGCGGGATACGCTGAACCAGGCTGCAGGAGCTAACTACGACATGCTTGAAAGAATCCAGATTACGGGGAATTCGCTTAAAATGGCAACGATCATCGTCGTCGTCGCTCCGATCATCATCATCTATCCGTTCGTGCAACGATATTTTGCCAAAGGAATCATGATCGGTTCGATGAAAGAGTAATGCAGCCGGGAGAGGAGAGGAAGGAAATAAGGATGAAGATCTGGAATCCGTACGAAATAACGGGAAAATGGCTAAGAGGAAGCTTCCATAACCACACGACCAATAGCGACGGCTGGTTTCCGCTGGAGACGGTTTACAAAATGTACGGGGGATACGATTTTCTCGGCATTTCCGATCATGACAAAATCACGAAACACGAAGGGGAAAGGGAAATTCCAACCGTCTTCGAAGCAATCGAGGTTAGCAGCAGGCAAACGCATATGTTGCTCGTCAATCCTCCTCATAGCATCATGGAAAACTACAGCAGCGAGTTTACGATCGAGAACTATCAACGCTTCGTGGATTTAACGGCGGCAAACGGCGGATTCGCGGTACTCGTGCATCCGAATCGTTACTTTTCTAATTTTTGGAAATTGGATGACATGTTTAAGATGGAAAATTTTCTTGGGGTTGAGGTTTATAACGGCGACGGCAACCCGGAGTACGATATCGCCTTTGACAAATGGGACGCGCTGTTGTCCGCCGGACGTAAGGTGTGGGGCTTCGGAAACGACGACTCCCATGTATACGGTCAAGAGAAGCGGGCTTGGAACATGGTCATGGCCATGGAAAACACGAACGAAGCGATCGTCGACGCGATCGTGAAAGGCAACTTTTACGTTTCTACGGGATACGGGTTCGATGCGATCCAAGTGGAAGACGATACTGTAGTGGTCGATCTTCGTTCGAATGAGCTGCTGGACAAAATGTACAAATACGTCACGTTCTTCGGTAAAGACGGACGGGTGCTGCAGGAAACGACGGGCAGAATCAAACAAGCGAAATACGAGTGCAAGGGCGACGAAGGATACGTGCGCATCGCCGTCTATTTGGAAGGCGGGTATTCCGCGTTTTCCCAGCCGCTTTTTGTCGAAAAATAGGATATTGAAAAGGATATAACGTTTTCGCGGCGAATCCATCTCTTTGGTAGCTTTACAGTTTTTCGATGAGGTGAGAGAGATGCAGGTCAAAATCAAAGACGTTGCGAAACATGCGGGTGTGTCCGTAACCACGGTATCCAGGGTTCTGAACGGAGAAAGGTACGTGAAAGACGATCTCAAAGCCAAAGTGAACGATGCCATCCAAGAATTGGGATACGCTCCGAGCCAAATCGCCCGCAGCTTGGTTCGCAATAAAACGAATCTGATCGGCGTCATCGTGCCGGACCTCACCTCAAGCTTCTATTCGACGATTCTAAGCAGCATCGAAGATATGGCAAGCGCCAACGATTACAATCTTCTCGTATGCAATATTAGCGAAAATATCGATAAAGAGCTCAAATATTTGAACGTTTTTCAAGAAATGCGGGTCGAAGGCATCATTATCATGCACGAGAAGATCAACGAAGAGATTCGCCATTTAATCCATAAAATTAATATTCCCGTTATATTCTCTAGCGTGAAGCCGCTGGATCAATCATTCGCATCGGTTATCGTCGACGACTATCAGGCGTCTTACGACGCAACGAAATATTTGATCGAGCTGGGTCATGAAACGATCGGATTCATCGGCGGGGATTTGCAAGATATCACGTCGGGACAAAACCGCTACAGCGGATATCGGAATGCCATGGCGGATAACGGCAAAACGCTCGTCGACGAGCATATCCGTTTTGGCGATTACAAGGTCAGAAGCGGCTATCTTCATATGAAAGAGCTCCTTAGCATCGAACGGCCGCCTACCGCCGTGTTCGCCGTCAGCGACGATATGGCGCTCGGGGCCATGAACTGCATCCGGGACCATCAATTGCGCGTGCCCGAGGACATATCCGTAATGGGGTTCGACGGCAGCTTGTTGACGGAGCTTGTCCGGCCGACGCTGACTTCGATGGAGCAGCCGATTCAAGAGATGGGAAGAGCGACCATGGACGTGCTGTTGAAACAAATTTCCGGTAAAAAAATTCCGACGGGCGATGTCGTGCTGGAACATCGTTTGGTCATACGCGAAAGTTGTCAACCGCGCATATGAATAGCATAGCAACCTGACAACCTGATTAAGCAAACCGCAGTTACGAGGACGGGATAACATTGAAACCATTCGATGCCATTGTAATCGGAGACGTGAATATAGATTTGGTCGTTGCGGGATGTAACGAGATACCGGGACCGGGTCAAGAAGTGTTCGTTAATAACATGACTCTCCATGTCGGCGGCGGCGCGGCTTTGTTCAGCCTGGCGCTCGCCAAGCTCGGGATGAAGGTGGCATTTCACGGGAGTCTAGGGGGGGACGGCTTCGGACAATTCGTCCGGGAGCAATTCACTCAATATGGTATCGATACCAGATTTATTAAGACGAGTACCTTGAACAATACCGGTATTTCGATTGCCATTAATCCGGACAGAGACCGGTCCTTCATTACTTATGCAGGCTCTAATGCTGAACTTAACCTTCGGCAATTGGACATGAAAAGCGTCGAGCTAGGGCGGCATGTTCACTTGACTAGTTACCGCGGAAGCCATAACCATATGGAATATATGGAAACGGCGTGCAGACTGAAGGAGATGGGCATGACCCTATCTCTCGATGTCGGTTGGGACGATACCGGAGAATGGTATAAAGGCATATTCGAACTGATGGAAATCGTGGACGTCATCTTCATGAATGAAGTCGAAGTCCAACAATATACCCGTCGCTCCTCGATAGACGAGTGCATGCGGGAGCTTTCCAAGCATAGCCGCCATTTCGTGCTGAAGCTTGGTTCGATCGGAGCCGTGGCGGCGGTTGACGGCGTAAGGATGTATCGGTCCGGATTCGAGGTGCCCGTCGTCGATACGACGGGCGCAGGAGATTCTTTTAATGCCGGGTACATTTTCGGTTTCTTGGCAGGTCAACCGACGGAGCAATCCTTGCTGTTAGGGAATGCTTGCGGTGCAATGTCCGTCAGCCATTTCGGCGGAAGCACGGGGACTCCTGACCGAGCCGCGCTAGAGCGTTTTATTGCGGAAAATGAAGGGCAAACGACGGATCATTGGGCAGTCGTATAAGGGTTCGAGCTTAAGAGGCGAAAATTTCCTTATTTGAGGATGTGGATTATGGACCAGTTCATTCAATCGGCAGCAAGGATAAGGCCTTCGGAGCGACAGCTCGCGTGGCAAGAGATGGAGTTCTACGGTTTCATTCATTTTACGGTCAACACGTTCACGAATTCGGAGTGGGGCAATGGAAAAGAGGATCCGGCGATATTCAATCCGAGCGAGCTCGATGCCGTTCAATGGGTAGATACCTGCAAAGCGGCCGGAATGAAAGGATTAATCCTAACTTGCAAGCATCATGACGGGTTCTGCCTATGGCCAAGCCGGTATACCGAGCATTCCGTCAAGAACAGCCCGTGGAGAGAGGGAAAGGGAGATCTGGTCCGCGAGGTTGCCGATGCTTGCCGCGCTGGCGGAATTCGCTTCGGTATCTACCTTTCTCCGTGGGATCTTCATGAACCTGCTTACGGAGATTCGGCGGCGTACAATACCTATTTTCTAAACCAGCTCCGGGAGCTGTTAACCGAATACGGCGATATTTTCAGCGTATGGTTCGATGGGGCTTGCGGTGAAGGACCCAATGGTAAAAGACAGGTCTATGACTGGGAAAGTTATTACCGACTGATACGCGAGCTGCAGCCCGAAGCCGTCATTTCGGTATGCGGACCGGACGTGCGTTGGTGCGGGAACGAAGCGGGCCATACTCGAACGTCCGAATGGAGCGTCGTGCCCGCGAGCATGCGGGACAACGAGAAGATCCAGGAAAATTCGCAAAAAAAGGATGACGGCGAATTTGCCAAGCGAATCAACTCGCAAGACGATGACCTGGGAAGCCGCAAGATCATACGGGAAGCGGACGAACTCGTTTGGTATCCCGCGGAAGTCAACACTTCGATCCGGCCGGGATGGTTCTATCACCCCGAAGAGGATGACCAAGTAAAGTCGCTCGATGAATTGCTGGAAGTGTACTACCGGTCGGTAGGCGGCAATGCCGCATTTCTGCTGAATCTGCCGCCGGACAAGCGAGGGCTGATCCACGAGAACGATGCGCGACGGATGAGAGAGCTCGGCCAGAAGATCCGGGAAACGTTCCGGAACGATATGTGCCTGGAAGCCGCGGTCGTTGCCTCTCACGAGGACGCCATGCATCCGGCTGTCAACCTGCTGGACGGGAAGCGCGACTCTTTCTGGTGCCCTCCGGAAGGTGCGGAGCAGGCGGAGATCATCATCGACCTGCAGAGGGAAAAATCATTCGACCGCATCGTCCTGATGGAACATATCCGGGCTGGCCAACGGATCGAAAGCTTTGAATTGGCATGGAAAGACGGAGACGATTGGAAACCTCTTGATCGCGGGACGGTTGTCGGTTACAAACGAATTTGCCGCTTCGGCGAGGTGAGCGCCCGATACATCAGATTATCCGTCACGGCATCCAGATGGCAGCCTACTTTGGAAAGCATTCAGATATATTTGAGTAAATAGCATGCGGCAAAAAGATGATTTTGATCGGAACGGGAGGGCGCTTATGGATGCCGACTTGAAATTTCGCGAGGACGGTACTTTTACGATCATACAGTTCACGGATATGCATTATGGGGACGGGAAAGAGGAAGAGCGGGATGCTGACGGCCAAACGGCTGCTTTAGTGGAGCAAGTGATAGCAAGCGAGAAGCCGGATCTCGTGGTGCTCACCGGCGATATGATCTGGAGTCATGGCGTTGCAGATCCTAAAGCTTCATTCCGAAGGGCGATCGCGCCGATCGTCAACTCGCAGGTGCCTTGGGCCGCCGTTTACGGAAACCACGATGCGGAAGACGGGGTTTCGAGGGAGGAACTGTTGGACATTCAGCGGGAATCCGAGAATTGCCTTACCTCCGCAGGGCCCGCGGACATTAACGGCGTAGGCAACTTTGTGTTAAAAGTGAAGGGATCTACCGGGAATGGGGATACTGCCGCATTGTATTTCTTCGACTCCGGGATCAACGCGCCGGATCCTATCGGCGGTTACGCATGGATTCATCCGGATCAGATTCATTGGTATACGCAGCAATCCCGCAAGCTGGCGGAAGGGAGCGGAGGGCCTCTTCCCGCGCTCGCTTTCTTTCACATTCCGGTTCCGGAATACGAAGCCGCATGGAACGGAGATCAGGTAATCGGAACGAAAGAGGAAAAGGTCGAGTGTCCCAAAATCAACACCGGATTGTTCGGAGCGATGGTCCAAATGGGGGACGTGATGGGCGCCTTCGTTGGTCACGACCATGACAACGACTACTGCGGCACCGTCCACGGAATCCGACTATGTTACGGACGGGTTACCGGTTATAACTGTTACGGCAAATTGCAAAGAGGCGCGCGCGTGATTCGGCTTCGGGAAGGCAAGCGAGATTTTGACACCTGGATCGTTCAGGATAATGGAGGCGTTGTTCGATGAAATTCGAAATCGGAAGAGCCGCCTCCCCGCAAACCGTAATCCTGCCGGTGTTCGTGGAAAGCTTGCCGCGTTTGCCGAATATCAGCGACGCGTTCGGCTCGTTGTCGGTATTGCCGCATATGGCAGCCAGACACGCCGTCACATGGTTCTACGGCCAACGCGGAGAGCCGGATTACGTGCTTGTCGGTCTGGGCGAGGTCGATAAGTTTCAAGCCTCCTTCCTGCGCGAAGCAGCCGGCAATGCGGGACGATCGCTTATCAAGGAGAAGCGCTCGACGGTTGAAGTATCGTTCGAAGCTCTACAGCTTGCAGAATTTTCAGGACGCAATCAGGCAGACCTCGTTTCGGCGTGGGTCGAAGGATCGCTGCTAGGCACTTATTCATTCGATAAGTATAAAGAAAAACGGTCCGAGTCCGCGGACATAACCGTTCATTTTATAGATGAACCATGCGAGAATGGGAAAGGAGCGATTCAACAAGGCCGAGTGCGGGCGGAAAGTACGATGTGGGTTCGGGATTTGACCAATGAACCCCCCAATTATTTGCGTCCGCGAACGATGGCGGATAGAACGGTTGAGCGATTTACCGGGACGAAAGCGCTAGTATTCGTTCATGAAGGCGAGGAACTCGAGCGTCTCGGTTTCGTTGGTCTGGCAGCGGTAGGTAAAGGAAGCGCGTATCCGCCCGTCTTTCTAGAGCTGCGATACTGCACGGACGAGACGCTGCCGCTTATAGCGTTAATCGGTAAGGGAGTCACTTTCGACACCGGCGGCATTAGTCTCAAGCGGGACAACGATATCAGCGACATGAGAATGGATATGGCCGGAGGGGCGGCGGTTCTTGGCGCGCTCGATATTTTGGTTCGAAGCGAGGCAGCGGCGAACGTGGCTGTTCTGGTGCCTTTAGCGGAGAATAGTCCGTCCGACCGTTCGATGTTGCCGGGCGAAGTGATCCGTTACGCGAACGGGCTAACCGTTCAGGTTGGCAATACCGATTCAGAAGGCCGGCTCATCCTAGCGGATGCCTTGATTCATGCTCATCGCATCGGCGCCGAAATAGCGGTTGATTTGGCCACCCTAACCTATTCCGTCGTCGGAGCGCTCGGAACCAAGATCGCCGGCGTTTTAGGGGACGACGAACTGGTTGGCAGGCTGAAAAAAGCCGGAGAGCCGTATGGCGAGAAAATGTGGCAGATGCCTTTAGTGGACGAGTACGAATCCTACATGGACAGCGATTACGCGGATGTCTGCAACATTAGCCGCGGCGAAGGAGCGGGAACGATAACCGCTGCGTTGTTCTTGCGAAAGTTTGTTCACCCTTCTCTAAGATGGGTGCATATCGACATGAACGGACCGAAAGATTCGTCCTCCGTTAAGGGAGAACAGGTTATCGGAGCGACTGGTTTCGGCGCGCGTATGCTGGCCGGGTTCATAATGGAATCTTGAGATTTGATTGCCTCCAACCTAGCTCCACTGTACAGGCGATTCCCGATAGCCTGAATAGAGTGTAGTACATGTGGAAAAGAGGTGATGAACAGATGGCTGCAAAATCTAAGATTACGAGCAGAAACGCCAAGCAGTGGATCGGCAAGCCCGTATATATCGAATTAAAGGACGGCAGCTCGTACATCGGGTTGGTAACCGGGGCGGAGAGAGGGCAATTGATAATTTCCGGCCGGAGAAGTCCTCTAAAGCCTCGGGTGACCTCTTCCAAACGCTCTAGCAAAGCGC
This sequence comes from Cohnella luojiensis, assembly GCF_004564235.1. GTDB lineage: Bacteria > Bacillota > Bacilli > Paenibacillales > Paenibacillaceae > Cohnella > Cohnella luojiensis. The sequence goes on along the minus strand of NZ_SOMN01000010.1, from coordinate 64,301 downwards.
AGGTCTCCAGCTTTATACCCGGCATGCTAGGCTCCATGCTGGGCGGAGGGTCCATGCTGGGAGGTGGCTCCCTGATGGGCGGAGGCGTCAACCCCGGAGCCGCGGGGGCTGGAATACCGGGAGGTGGCGGCGGCTTGGGTTTAGGCGGTTTGAGCGGTTTCATGGGGTTTATGGGAAAAGCATGGCCGATAATGAAAATGGGATATGGAATGATTAAAACTATCATGCCCATGCTGCAAAGCTTTAAGTAATAAGAAGACTAGCCCGATCAATCTAAAAGTGGCGGTGCAGGAGATAATTCCTGCCCCGCCATTTTTCGTTAACGAATTTTTCCCTGAATTGTCCGGCAATGGTGTTGGAAAAATATACATCTTAAATTTAAGATATTTTTCTATACCTTACTAACTTTTTGTTATATACTAAAAATTGTAGAGCGCGACTACGCAAGCATCACAAAAAAGCCATCATAAAGGAGATCATAAAAATGAAACTGCCAATCTTCAAAAAGTTAGCAACGGGTGTAATGGCCCTAACACTTATTGCTACGGGTTTCGCAGCGGTAAACGGAACTTCGAAAGCAGCTGGTAACTCAGAAGTTAAAGTACTTGCAAAACCTGTAGCGGCCCATCAACTTTTAACGCCGACGGATCATTCCTTAATGTTAATAGACCATCAACCGCAAATGGCATTTGCCGTTAAATCTCATTCCGTAGAGCTGGTTCGCAATAATACTGAAGCGCTAGCTAAATCCGCAAAAGCATTTAATGTTCCAACGATCTTAACAACTGTAGCTTCTAAGACTTTTAGCGGACCGATTTTCCCGGAAGTTCAAAAAGTATTTCCTGATCAAGAGCCTATCGATCGTACGACCATGAACCCATGGGAAGACAAAAACGTAACAGATAAAGTCAACAGCTTTGGCAAGAAAAAAATCGTAATGGCCGGTCTGTGGACAGAAGTATGCCTAGTAGACCCTGTTTTGTCAGCTCTAGATCAAGGATTTGAAGTATACTTCATTTCCGATGCTTCCGGCGGCGTATCCGAGGAAGCTCATGACATGGCCGTAGAGCGCATGATCCAAGCTGGCGCGATACCTATGACTTGGTTGCAGTATTTGCTTGAACTGCAACGCGACTGGGCTGATCAAACTCATTACAATGAAGTTCTAGCGATTGCTCAAGAGCATGCTGGAGCTTATGGTTTGGGTGCCTTCTATGCGGCTGAAATGTACGGAGCGCAAGAAGGTAAATAATTAGTAAGCAAGAATGGGGCTATCCATCAGGTCTTCATAACCTGAGGGATAGCCCTTTTTCCGTTCAAGTTATAAGCTCGTCAAGCTTGTCATGCTAGTCTGCATAATTGGTCAAGTCCCCTCATAGACATGAACCATGGAATTATTAATGTGCAGAGGGGTGGATCGCATGCGTCGTCGGATTTCATGGATCACCGCTATTGCCCTAATCTCGGTCATCATCCTGACCGGTTGCGGGAGCAAGAACGCGGATTCGATCGTGAAGGACCTGGACAATGTCGTTGACAAGATGGAGAGTTATGAAGGCAGCGGTACGATGATCTTACATACAGGTCAGCAGCCGTTGGAGTACAAAGTGGAAGTGCTGTATCAGAAGCCGGATCGATACCGGATCTCGCTCACCAACGCCAAGCGGGACATCACGCAAATCGTTCTGCGCAACGACGAAGGGGTATTCGTACTAACCCCGCAATTGAACAAGAGCTATCGTTTCCAGAGCGACTGGCCGGACAATCAAGGGCAAGTCTATCTGTTCCAGACTTTAGCGAAAAGCATTATCTTGGATAATTCCAGGCAGTTTACGACCGACAAGGACAATTACGTGTTCGACGTAATGGCCGGGAATTACCAGAACGGCTCCTTCGCTCGCCAGAAGATCTGGCTTGCTCAAGACAATTACGCGCCGACGCATGTCGAGGTATCGGATGCCAACGGAAACAAAATGGTCGAGGTTTCCTTTACTTCCTTCGAATTCGACAAGAAGTACGATAAGTCCGCCTTCGACATGGATAAGAACATGGGAGTTATCCCGAATTCCAATTCCAAGCCTTCGGATTCGTCGGAAGGAACGGCAAGCCCTGACGCATCGGCAGCACCGGATGCCAGCTCTTCCCCGGATGCAACCGCATCGCCGGATGATGAGGATACGTCAGCGCAGCCGGATCAAGAAGGAACGGCTGGCGAAGGCAGCGAAACGCCTGCCGTGGATGTAGAGCTTTCGGTTATTGAACCGGATGCGGACGCTCTACCTGTGGGCGTAGAATTTCTGGACCAAAGCGAACTGCAACTTGGCGATCACCAAGGCGTCATGCTCCGCTACTGGGGTACTTACGACTTTACGATCGTCGAGATGATATCCAAGGATGTTGAGGAAACGATGAGCAAGGGAATCCTCTTGGATCTAGGATTTACGATCGGACATCTGACTGAAGACGAGACGAGCACATTGACTTGGACTTACGAAGGCGTGGAATACCGCTTGAATAGCCAGGACTTGCCGCGTGAAGATATGATACGAATCGCCCAATCGATGGAGCAATCCTCGGGCAAATAAGGTTGGAATAGGGGCCGATCACAAAGCGATCGGCCCTCTTGTTCACTAAGAAGGAAAAGGTTGCCTGCTTGAATATCGTTGACAGTACCTCATCCTCCCGGTAACATTACTTTATTGTAGCTTTTGCAGCAGCAGGGTAGGTGAACGGTCCGTGGACTGTTATTACCGGCCGACCGTGGCCGAGATTTCCCTTGATGCCCTCGATCGCAATATCGAAGCATTTCGCAAGCACTTGGCTTCCGGCACGAGATTGCTGGCTTCCGTCAAGGCGAACGCTTATGGGCATGGGGCAGTAGAAATAGCGAGAAGAGCGGTGGCCGTCGGCGCCGATTACTTGGGGGTCGCTTTCCTGGACGAAGCGTTGCAATTGCGCGCATCGGGAATCGATGCTCCCATTTTGGTCCTTGGCTATACGCCTTCGAGCGGGTTCCCCGTCGCAAGGGAGCAAGACATTACCTTAACATTATATCGAGACGAAACGCTGGATGAGGTGATTGGTCTTCCTCCGTCCGCGTCCGGCAAGAAATTAAGAGCGCATATCAAGATCGATTCCGGTATGGGCCGGTTAGGCTTGCTTCCCGGCAAGCAAGCGGAACGATTCCTGGAGAGGGCTTTCGCCATCCCGCATTTGGAAGTGGAAGGGCTGTACACCCACTATGCCCGCGCGGACGAAACGGATAAGGGCTACACGCTCCTCCAGGTCGAGCGATTCGCGGGAGTAGTCGAATATGTTCGCCGCATCGGAATGCCGATATCGATTATCCATTCCGGCAATAGCGCTGCGGGAATCGACCTGCCTGAGCACGTCGGCAACATGCTGCGCTTAGGCATTAGCATGTACGGATTGTATCCTAGCGCGGAAGTCAATTCCCGTCAGGTTCAATTGGAGCCCGTGCTTACGCTGAAGACCTCCGTCGTGCATGTGAAGAGCTTGGCTGCAGGCGAAGGAATCAGCTATGGGACGCGTTACTTCACGCAGCGTCAGGAGTCGATCGGCACGCTGCCGATCGGTTATGCGGACGGGTTCAGCCGGATGCTTAGCGGCAAGGCCGAAGTGATTGTCAGAGGACGACGGGTACCGGTGTTAGGTACGATCTGCATGGATCAGTGCATGATCCGTTTAGATGACGCGGAGGCTGCGGGAGGATCGAAGATCGTGCCTGGGGAAGAAGTCGTATTGATCGGCCGTCAAGGAGAGGCATTGATCTCGGCCGACGAAGTCGCAGCGAAGTTAGGCACGCTTAACTATGAATTGACCTGCATGCTTGCGGCAAGGGTGCCGCGGGTTTACAGAAGCAACGGAGAGGTCGTAACGGTCGTAAACCCGCTATTAGGATAATATTAGCATCCTGTTTTTTTGTGATTTGGCAGGAAATTTTTACTCCTATCTAGAATGGTTACTATTATGACCGTTTTTTACCTGAATTTTCGTATATTTATTAGCCGTCTCATGCATACTGGGAAATAGGTTGCTTGTTGGAAAATCTTTGGGGGTGTCTGTTCGGTGGCCAATTTACACCATACGAAACGCATTATGATCAGTCTTCCGGATCATTTGCTGCGCGAAGTCGATTTTGTCGTCGCCAAGGAGAATACTAACCGCAGCGAGATTATTCGTCAGGCAATGAAGCATTACCTGGTCGATCGCAAAAAACGGTTGATTCGCGACGCCATGCAGCGCGGGTATTTGGAAATGGCTAAAATCAATCTGCATATGGCTTCTGAAGCGTTTCACGCCGAAGAAGAAACGGATAGCATTCTCGGTCGCCTCGTAAGCGGGGTGTAGGCTTTGATCGTGAAGCGCGGGGATGTTTTCTATGCGGATTTGTCGCCGGTCGTAGGGTCGGAGCAAGGCGGGGTGCGCCCCGTGCTCATTATCCAGAACGATATCGGCAACCGATTCAGTCCAACGGTTATCGTAGCGGCCATTACGGCCCAAATCCAGAAAGCGAAGCTGCCGACTCACGTCGAGATCGAAGCGAAGAACCACGGCATGGAGCGAGACTCGGTTATCCTGCTGGAGCAAATCCGGACGATCGACAAGCAACGGTTGACGGATAAGATCACTCATCTGGATGACGAGACCATGCGCAAGGTCGACGAAGCATTGCAAATTAGCGTCGGTTTAATCGATTTTTAAAAAAAATTAAGACAGGAGCCGCGTTTCGCGGTTGCCTGTCGTTTTTGTGATTTTACATAACGAATCGGAGCGTGCTGTTTTCATGATAACCTTCAACCAACAGCTTGAGAAATACGCGGAACTTATCGTAAGAGTCGGAGTGAACGTGCAACAAGGACAAGAGGTTTTCGTTACGGGATCGATCGAGATGGCAACTCTCGTACGCCTTGTAGCGGGTAAAGCGTATGAAGCCGGGGCTAGCAACGTGCACGTGGATTGGACGGACGAGGCACTGTCCCGATTGAAATACGAGAAAGCAGCCGATGACGTGTTTACGCGATTCCCCGAGTGGGAGACGGCCAAGAGAGGCGCGTTCGTCGCTAGCGGGGCAGCTTTCATTTCCATTATCTCTCCGAACCCGGATCTGTTGAAAGGCATCGACTCTTCGCGAATCGGCAATTTTCAGAAGGCGTCCGGCAAAGGGCTTGCGGAGTTCAGAAGAGCGATTCAGGCTGATAAAGTAAGCTGGACAGTCGTCGCCGCGTCCACGAAGGATTGGGCGGTTAAGGTGTTCCCGAATAGCGAGTCGGAACAGCAAGCGGTCGATCGGCTATGGGAAGCGATCTTCGCGGCAGTTCGATTAAACGCAGCCGATCCGGTCAAGGCCTGGGAAGAGCATAACGCCACGCTTCACGGGAAAAGCGATATCCTGAACGAGAAGCGGTTCCGCAAGCTGCAATATCGCGCCACGGGTACGGAGCTTACAGTCGAGCTGCCGGAGAAGCATATTTGGGTAGGAGCCAGCAGCACGAACATGAACGGGATTCCGTTCATGGCAAACATGCCGACGGAAGAAGTGTTTACCGTGCCTCTGAAGACGGGCGTAAACGGATATGTGTCGAGCACTAAGCCGTTAAGCTACGGAGGCAATGTCATCGATGGCTTCAAGCTGACCTTCGAGAACGGTCGCATCATTGGCGTGGAGGCGGAGAAAGGGCAGGAGATTCTCCAGCAGCTGGTCGATTCCGACGAAGGCTCGCATTACTTAGGCGAGGTTGCTTTAGTACCGCATGAATCGCCAATTTCTCAATCGAACGTGCTGTTCTTAAACACGTTATTCGACGAGAACGCTTCGAACCATTTTGCCATCGGCAGCGGATATGCCTTTAACGTGGAAGGCGGCAAAGAGATGTCTCCCGAAGAGCTTGCGAATAGCGGCGTGAACTCCAGTATCACGCACGTCGATTTCATGATCGGTTCCGCTGACATGGATATCGACGGAGTGCTTGCGGACGGTACGGTAGTGCCGGTGTTCCGGAAGGGCAACTGGGCGATCTAAGTTAGACGATTGCTTATGCGAGCAAATAACGACAAAACAGTAACAAAAGCTTACTATCTCCGCCCACCGCAGTCGAAACGAGCCGAGATAGAAACGAAAAAATACTATCTCTGCCCATCGCAGTCGAAACGAGCCGAGCTAGTAACAAAAGCTTACTATCTCTGCCCACCGCAGTCGAAAAGAGCCGAAATAGTAACAAAAGCTTACTATCTCTGCCCGCCGCAGTCGAAACGAGCCGAGATAGTAACAAAAGCTTACTATCTCTGCCCGCCGTAGTCGAAACGAAACGAGATAGTAACAAAAGCTTACTATCTTCGCACGCCGTCACTGAACCGAGAGAACGAAGGAACTTAGCTAATTCCGCTCGCCGCCAGCGGATTGGGCCGAATTAACGATGGAACTTAGCTAACTCCGGCCTCTGGAAGTAAATAACGCAGTGATAGTAACGAAATCATACCGGTTTAGCTTCAATAGCGCGAGCCGCAGATTCATCCCGATGTACGGGGAGACTGCCGGCTCGCGCTTTTATTTTAAATGATCTTGATAGGTTTGAATATTTTTTGTATAGTTGATATATCATGATACATCAAGGGATGATGAGATGGAAGGTCCATTGTACGAACAAATCTATAAATACGTTTTCGAGAAAATCAAGAACGGTGAACTTCAAAGCGGGGGACGGGTACCTTCGGAGAAGGAGCTGGCCGATCAATTCAACGTTAGCCGCATTACGTCGAAGAAGGCTTTGGAGATGCTGTCAGCCAATCGGCTGATCGAGCGGGTGCAGGGGAAAGGTTCTTTCGTAGCGGAGGCGTTGCCGGAATCGATCGATAGTCTGCTTGCGACGGCTAAAGATCCGCAAAGCTGGAAGCTGGTGGGCTTGATCTTGCCCGACTTCGCGGAGTCGTACGGGTTAAGGCTCATTCACGGGGTCGAGGAAAGGTGCTCGGAGCTGGGCGGACGCATGCTGATGAAGATTACCTACGACAAGCGGGAGGAAGAAGAGGCGGCAATCCGTTCTTTCCTGCAGTTGGGCGTAGACGGCTTCATCATATTCCCCGTCCACGGGGAGCACTACAATTCGGAATTGCTTCGTCTCGTGCTGGATAAATACCCGCTCGTATTCGTCGATCGTTATTTGAAGGGACTTGCCGCCTGCTCGGTCTATTCGGACAACCGGGCTGCCGCCTTCGATATCACGAAATACTTGCTTGACAGGGGGCATTCCCAGATCGGCTTCATTTCCCTGCCGGTAGAGAACACATCCACGATCGAGGATCGAATTCAGGGCTATACCGACGCCCTTATCCAGCACGGTCTTAGGCTTAATCCGCAGCATCTGATGACGAATCTATACAGCTCCGTGCCTCGGTCGTTCGAGGAACGCAACGTCCAGGTCGACTTCGAGAACGTCAAGAAATTCGTGGAATTGAATCCGGGGCTGACGGCTTTCGTCGCGGTCGAATACAATCTGGCATTAATTCTAAGAGAGGTATTGCTCTCCATGGGCAAAGATATTCCCGGAGAATGCAGCATCGTCTGCTTCGATTCGCCGCGCAATCCTTTCGGCAAATATTTGTTCACCCACGTCAGTCAAGACGAGTTCGGCATGGGCCAACGGGCGGCGGAGCTTCTGCAGCAGCAATGGGAGTCGAAGGAAGTGCCTTTTAACAATATCATCCCCTATACGATTGTTAAAGGCGATTCTACCGAATAACTCTTACAATCCCCAATCGTCCCTTATTTCTGATTAGCCCGAATACGAATTCGGGCTTTTTCGTCTTATATCTCTCATTTTATGCATGTTGGTATATATATTTTTAATTATTTTCATATTGACATATTAACATAATCTAATTAATATACTATTTGTAAGCGCTTAAAAAATTTCAGTGGGGGGCTTTCAAAATGAAAAAATGGATGGAATTGGCCTTAACCTGCGTCATGCTATTATCGATATTGGCCGCATGCGGCAACGATAACGGAGCGGCATCTTCGGCGGGCAGTTCATCGCCTGCGGCAGAAAGCGACTCACCTAAGCCGGAAGGCGGCAAACCGGTCGAGCTTACGTTCTGGGGAGATTGGGGCGGCGAGGGCCAGAAGCAGTTCGAAACGATGGTCGACGCTTTTAATAAATCCCAAGACAAGATCCGCGTTAAATACGTGCTGCAGCAGGATATGATCACGAAATTCCTGACCGCGGCAACTTCCGGCGGTTCCCCCGACGTCATGTTCTGGGACCGCTGGCGCACGAATCTATACGCTCCGAAAAACGTGCTCCACCCCATCGATGAATACATGGACCGCGACGGCATCAACAAATCGGATTATTACGACGAAGCGCTTAAGGAGCTTAGCCATGGCGGAAAGTTGTACGGCCTTCCGCTAACGGTAGACGCCCGCGCGCTATTTTACAACAAGAAGCTATTCGCCGAAGCGAACCTGCAACCGCCTAAAAACTGGGAAGAGCTGGCGACGGCAGCCAAAGCGCTGACGAAATGGAACGGCAACAAGCTTGAAGTCGCGGGCTTCTCGCTCGGAGACCCCGGACTCTTCAATATGTATCTTCAGCAAGCGGGAGGACAGATGTTGAACTCGGCTATGGATGCGACCGATTTCAACAATGATAAAGGCATATCCGTACTTAACCTGTGGGACCGCATGCTGAATCAGGATAAAGTATACAAAATCGGTTTCGAGCAAGGGCTGGGAGAAGGGCAAGACGCCTTCGTCACGGGTAAACTGGCTATGCAATACACGGGACCTTGGATGCTTAGCACTTATAAGAAATACGGCAAAGATCTCGAATTCGGAATCGTACCTCCTCCTGCAGGTCCGAAAGGAGACAAAGGAAGCGTTATGGGCGGCTTCGGTCTCGTGATCGGGGAAGGCTCCAAGCATAAGGAAGAAGCGTGGGAATTCGTCAAATGGTGGCTGGCTAACAAAGATAACGTTTTGATGTGGTCGAAAATGAGCTTGAACCTTCCGGGCTTCAAGCCGGCATTGGACGATCCGTTCTTCAAGGACGATCCATCTTGGAAACCTTTCCTCGATACGCTAGAAATCGCGAAGATCAGACCGCAGCATCCCGGCTATTCCGTCATGGAAGGCGATGGACTCATTCCTAACCTGCAATTGTTCCTCGAAGGCAAGCAGGATGCCGCCGCAACGCTCAAGAAAGCGCAAGAACAGGGCGACCGTCTCCTGAAGGACAACGCGGAAGTCAAATAATCGGGTTCGTTAACGATCCAAATGCGAAAAGGGAGGCGGGCCTCCCTTTTCCTTTTACCCCATACACAGAGATGAACTAAGGAGAGGAACAAACATGGCTCAACTAGCAAACACATTCGAATCGTTGAATAGATGGATCGGAACGGTCCAGAAGAAGCTCCAGGATCGTCCGAAGACGCAAGCCATGTTCGCTGCCTGCATACGCAATACGATCGAGACGACATTCCGCCAACTCCCCGATCGGACGACATTCGTCATCACGGGAGACATCCCGGCCATGTGGCTGCGAGATTCCGCGGCGCAAGCAAGGCCCTATATTTTACTTGCTGCGGAAGATCCGGAAATAGAGCGAATGTTGCAAGGAATCGTGGAGAGACAGCTTCGTTACGTCATCCATGATCCCTATGCCAACGCCTTCAACGAATCGCCGAACGGCCAAGGACATCAGAACGACGAAACCGCGATGACGCCTTGGATATGGGAAAGAAAGTACGAGATAGATTCTCTGTGCTATCCGCTGCAGCTCGCTTACCTATTATGGAAGAATACGGGGTCGACGACTCATATCAACGACGCTTTCAAGGAAGCTGCCGCCGCCATCCTGGATTTGTGGGTGAAAGAACAAAACCATGAACATGATTCGGAATACCGTTTCGAACGCGGAAACTGTCCGATTACCGATACGCTTCCTAGAAGCGGAAAAGGGACCCTTACCGGCAAAACAGGCATGACATGGTCGGGATTCCGGCCTAGCGACGATGCTTGCGAGTATGGCTATCTTATCCCTTCCAATATGTTTGCCGTCGTTGTTCTCCGTTACCTCGGCGAAATCGCCGGCACCGTGCTTAACGATCCCGGGATGAAGCTAAGAGCCGAGGCGCTGGCGGAGGAAATCGATCGAGGCATACGCGAATTCGGAACCGTCGAGCATCCAGTCTACGGCACCCTGTACGCATACGAGACCGATGGGCTCGGCAATCATCGCTTGATGGACGACGCGAACGTACCCAGCTTATTATCTATTCCGTACTTGGGTTACGCGCGTTCAGACGATCCGATTTATCTGAATACAAGAAAATTCGTGCTTAGCGATAACAATCCTTATTATTACGCGGGTGCCGCGGCATCGGGCATTGGCAGTCCTCATACTCCCAGCGGATACGTCTGGCATATCGCGTTGGCGATGCAAGGATTAACGGCTGAAACGCCCGAGGAGAAGACGCGTTTGCTTGATCTTCTGGAGCGAACGGACGGAGGCAAAGGGATGATGCACGAAGGTTTTGACGCGGACGATTCAAATAGGTACACGAGAGAGTGGTTCTCGTGGGCGAACATGATGTACTGCGAGCTCGTTCTCGACGTATGCGGCATACGCGTCGCGAGATGATCAAAGGCAAAGGAAGGATGGTAGACGGATGTTTCGATCCCGCAAGCTGAACGCTCATCAAGCTCGAATGGCTTATCTCTTTATTTCTCCGACCATTCTGCTGTTCGCCGTCTTCACCGTCATTCCGGTGTTCATGGCCTTTTATCTAAGCTTCACGAATTACGACGTGTTGAGCAGAATGGACTGGGTCGGCCTGGACAACTATCGGAAGCTCATTGCCGACAACCTGTTATGGCAAACCTTTCGCAACGTACTCTATTACACGGTAATCTTCGTTCCTCTTAATATCATAACTTCCCTGCTCATCGCGTTACTGCTCAATAAAGCCTGGCTCGGAGTCAAGGCGTTCCGTACGCTGAATTATTTGCCGACACTGACATCGGCAGTAGCTGCAGCAACCGTATGGTTATGGATCCTGCACCCCGAATACGGTTTGCTTAACGGCTTTCTAAGTTATTTCGGCGTGACGGGACCCGCATGGTTGGCGGAGTCGGATACGGCTATGACCTCTATTATCATGGTAACGTTATGGCAGTCCGTTGGATCGAACATGGTAATTTACCTCGCGGGGCTGCAAGGGGTTCCCGATTACTTGTACGAATCCGCGAAGCTTGACGGAGCGAACGCGATGCAAAGGTTTCGTTTCATCACTTGGCCGCAGCTTCGACCGACAACGTTCCTGGTGAGCACGATGTCCATTATCGGCGCTCTCCAACTATTCGATCAAGCTTTCGTTCTTACCCAGGGAGGACCGGCCAACGCGACGAAGACTCCGGTATACCTAATCTACCAACAAGGCTTCAATCAGCTGCAAATGGGTTACGCTTCTTCGCAAGCATTTGTTCTGGCAATAGCTATTCTGGTTTTCTCATTAATCAATATGAGGCTGTCCAAGGCGGAAGAGCCTATCGTATAGAAAGCGGTGAACGGTTATGAAATCTACCTATTCCAGCAAGCCCGTATTTGCTCGGACGCTCCGTGCGACCGCTTTCTACATCGTGGCTGCCATGGTGTCGCTTGCCATGTTCCTGCCGTTCTTGTGGAGCGTATTGACCTCGCTCAAGCCGGACAACGAAATCTTCGCGTTTCCGATCCAATGGCTGCCATCCAGGTTTACCTTGGAGCATTATACGGATGCGTTTACGACGGTTCCTTTTATGAGATATTTCGGTAACTCCTTCTATCTCGCGTTCATGGGAGTATTAACGAATCTGTTCTTCGGATCGCTTGGCGGGTATGCTTTCGCGAAATTGCCTTTTCGCCTCAATAAACCGATCTTTCGCATCCTTCTGGCTTCCATGATGATTCCGGGCGTCGTGACCATGATTCCAAGCTTCTATGTTCTCATGCATTTGCCATTTCTAGGAGGTAACGACTGGTCGGGTTCCGGAGGCAGCGGTCTGCTGAATTCGTTCTGGGCGATCATTCTTCCGGGCGCGTCGGGCACGTTCGCCGTCTTCTTCATGCGGCAGTTTTTCTTGACTCTGCCTAGCGACATGATGGAGATGGCGCGAATCGAGGGAGCCGGAGAATTCCGTATTTTCCTGCGTATCTACCTTCCGCTGACGAAACCGGCGCTCGCCACGCTCGGAATCTTTACCTTCCAAGCGGGCTGGAACTCGTTCCTGTGGCCGATGATCGTGTTGAACGACCCGCTAAAGCATACGATTCAGATGGGTTTGCAAGCATTTTCCTATAACCATCAGACCGATTTCGGCCCGATGATGGCCGGCGCGCTTGTCGCGATTTTACCCATTCTGATTTTGTTTATCCTGCTTCAACGGTATTTCGTGCAAGGGATCGCCTTTAGCGGCGTAAAAGGTTAAAAGATAAGAAATCATGAGGAAAGCGAGCGGAGCGGAATGAACTTACGGATAGGGTCAACATGGGCGGATCACGCGCAAAAAGCTCTTCGCGATCGCTTCTGGAACCCGGAGATCGGCATGTACAATATCGAAACGCCATGTCCGGGAGGCGCTTGCAATACGATTTTCCATTATTGGTGGATGGCGCACGCCGTAGAGGCGTTGGTAGACGGATTAAATAGAACGGGAAATTCCCTTTATAGCGATACGTTGGCCGAATTGTACGAAGGTTTGCTGAAGCGCAATGGCGGAGCTTGGCCGAATTCGCTGTATGACGATATGGAATGGATGGCGATCGCTTGGCTAAGGGCTTACGAAGCAACGAACGAGGAGAAATACAAGCAAGCGGCACTCGTGCTCTGGGAAGACATCAAGACCGGCTGGAACGATCACATGGGCGGAGGAATCGCTTGGCAGAAAAGCCAGCTCGATTACAAGAATACGCCGGCTAACGCTCCGGCGATCATCTTGGCCGCCCGCATGCACCGCTCTTTCGGGAAAGGGGAGTACCTGAAGTGGGCGCTTAAAATCTACGATTGGCAAAAAAGGACTTTGGTCGATCCGGATAGCGGCTTCGTCTGGGACGGGATAAACCGCACAGGCGAAGGAGTCATCGATAAGGATTGGGAATTCACCTATTGCCAGGGCGTATTCATCGGAGCGGCGCACGAGCTTTACCGGACGACGGGGAACGAATTTTATCTTTTCGATGCCGAGAGGACCGCTAACACTGCCATCGATAGATTGACGAATAAGGAAACCGCTTTGCTGCCTAACGAAGGAAAGGGCGACGGGGGACTGTTCAAGGGGATTCTCGTCCGGTACGCTGCGAACATGGCGGCGGATTACCCGTCACGATTCCCTAAGCTGGCCGATGTACTCTTGCGTAATGCGGTGTCTTTATGGAACGAAGGCAGGGACGAAGCCAGAACGTTATTCGGTCCGGATTGGAGCCAGCCTCCGGGAGAGACCGTGGAGCTTGGAACCCAAATAAGCGGAATCATTCTCCTGGAAATGTCCGCGAAACTGGAAGCGAAGGGTTTTAAGCTTTACCAGGGAACGGAAGCTGCGACATGAAGACTTCGAGGTTATTCCAAAGGTCAATCCAGACCTTAGGGATAACCTTTGTTTTTACTCCAAGCTTGATTTCTCGTTGCCATGGACTACATAATAATAGAATGTACAAGCAACGGGAGGCACTTATTCATGAGCGTGGGCAACGAGACGACGACGGTAACGAACGTGCGGGAGAGAATGGTTAAGCAAATCGCCGCGGAGCTGGGGATTAGCCTGGGTCAAGTAAGAACGGTAGCCGCTCTGCTCGATGACGGCAATACGATTCCTTTTATCGCCAGATACCGCAAAGAAATGACGGGCGAGCTGGACGAGGTGCAGCTTCGCGCCATAGACGATCGCCGAACGTATTTGAAAGGACTAGAGGACCGCAAAAGCGAGGTCATCCGCCTGATCGACGAGCAGGGAAAGCTGACTCCGGAGCTGCAAGCCGCCATTGAAAAATCGGCTAAGCTGCAGGAAGTGGAGGATTTATATCGTCCTTACCGGCAGAAGAGGAAGACTCGCGCCAGCGTCGCCAAGGAGCGCGGCTTGGAGCCTTTGTCCCAATGGTTGCTCTCGCAGCCGCGGCATGGCGATCTTCTTGCCGAAGCTTCGAAATACGTCAATGAAGACAAGGGTGTCCAAACTCCGGAGGAAGCCATTCAAGGCGCTTCCGATATCGTGGCGGAAGGACTTGCCGACGATGCTGATATTCGGCGTTGGGTGCGGAAGTTCACGTGGGATCAAGGAGTTCTACATAGCAAAGCCAAAGATGCCGAGGCGGAATCCGTCTACGAGATGTATTACAAATATTCGGAGCCGGTCAAGCGCTTGCCGCCTCACCGGGTTCTAGCGATGAATCGCGGCGAACGCGAAGACGTGCTGGGAGTGTCCATCGACGTGCCCGTCGATCGGATCGTAGAAGAGTTGAATAGAAGGACTTTGAAGGGGCCGTCCATTACGCGCGACGTGTTGGCTGCCGCCGCCGAAGATGCCTATAAGCGGCTGATCTCTCCATCAATCGAACGCGAGCTGCGCGGCGAACTGACGGAGAAGGCGGAGGAGCATGCCATCGGCATCTTCTCCGAGAACCTGCGTAATCTATTGCTTCAGCCTCCGGTTAAGGGGCGAGTGGTACTAGGCGTCGATCCTGCTTACCGGACGGGGTGCAAGCTGGCCGTCGTGGACGATACGGGCAAGCTTATGGAGGTTGCCGTTACGTATCCGACCCCTCCGCACAACAAGAAAGCGGAGGCGGAGGTCGTATTCCGCAGGTTGATCAATCAATACGGAATCCAACTGATCGTCATCGGCAACGGCACGGGCTCCCGCGAGACGGAGCAATTCGTCGTCGGGATTATCCATGCTTTGCCGGAACGTAATCTGCAGTACTTGATCGTAAACGAAGCGGGCGCAAGCGTATATTCCGCTTCCAAGCTTGCGGCAGAGGAATTCCCCGACCTGGACGTATCCGAGCGCAGCGCGGTTTCCATAGCAAGACGATTGCAGGATCCGCTTGCGGAGCTCGTCAAGATCGAGCCCAAAGCGATCGGAGTCGGTCAATACCAGCACGACGTCACGCAGAAAAGGCTGGACGAAAGCCTGTCCGGCGTCGTGGAATCGGCGGTTAACCATGTCGGCGTGGACGTAAATACGGCTTCCCCGTCGCTGCTCTCCTACGTATCGGGAATCAATG
The DNA here is from genome assembly GCF_004564235.1 of Cohnella luojiensis. Classification (GTDB taxonomy): domain Bacteria; phylum Bacillota; class Bacilli; order Paenibacillales; family Paenibacillaceae; genus Cohnella; species Cohnella luojiensis. Next base: position 49,023 of record NZ_SOMN01000010.1, on the reverse strand, counting down.
CCACGATGGCTAAGAATATCGTGAAGCTCCGCGAAGAAACGGGCAAGTTCGTCGAACGGAAGCAATTGCAGAAAGTTCCGCGTTTGGGCGCGAAAGCTTACGAACAATGCGCCGGGTTCTTGCGCATCTCGGACGGCAAGAACCCGCTGGATCGCACGCCGATTCATCCTGAATCCTATGAAGTCGTCGGCCGTCTGTTCAAGGATTTGGGCTTGAACCTTAACGATATCGGTTCGGAACCGCTTAAGTTAAAACTGAAGGAAGTTCGATTGGAAGAAATATCCGCGCGTCTTGAAGTCGGCGTGCCGACCCTGCGCGATATCGTGGATAGCTTGCAGCGGCCGGGACGGGATCCCCGCGACGAGCTGCCTCCTCCGATCTTCCATACGGACGTATTGGATATAGAGGATTTGAAGCCGGGGATGGAGCTTAAGGGAACGGTTCGCAATGTAGTCGATTTCGGCGCGTTCGTCGATATCGGGATCAAGAACGACGGTCTCGTGCACATCTCCCAGATCAGCAACAAGTTCGTCAAGCATCCAACGGAAGTCGTCGCCGTAGGCGATACCGTGACGGTATGGGTGCTGGGCTCCGATCTCAAGAAAGGCCGCGTCAGCTTGACGATGCGCCAGCCTTAATATCGTTTTCGAAGTCCGAGAGGAATATTCCGTCTCGGGCTTTTATTTGTTCAACGCTTACAATTACCTCTTGCCCTAGCGTCCGGATTTCGATACAATTCAAGCAATCGGAGGCGATAAAATGAAGCCGGAAAAATGCATCGGATCCCATCATCCCAAATGGTTTGGATTAGCGCTTCAAGCGCTAGTCATTTTATCGAAGGACAACGTTAAGACGTGCCCGAGCGCGGAATTAGCCGTCCTCCTTCAATCGGAAGCGACGCTGCTGCGACGGATCCTCGCCACCCTCGTCAAGGGAGGCATTCTGGATACCCGGGAAGGCCGCGACGGAGGTTATCGGCTGCGCAGAGACCCTTATACGATTACGTTGTCAGAAGTGTATACCGTTCTCCAGGTAAGCGATCCGCTTTGTCTCGGGATTAAAGAAACGACGGGCTCTCACACGTTCGGCAAGGAAATGAACGCTATTTTCAACGACATTACAACCGCGATGGACCACTCCTTGCTTGAGGTTCTGAACCGCTATACCGTAGGTCAAATTGCTGAGCGCGCTCATAATTGTACGGGAAGCACGCACGCGGAAATCGGAATTTCCGGGGATTGACATTTCTTTTTGTTGGTCATATACTGTGCAATATCAGTAACAGTTAAATGGTTTTTTATTTCTCTTTTACTGTGCGAATATCGAAACAGTTGTTAGAAATTCTAAATGTATTAACTGTCTTTATTGGCGTGATGCGTTTAGAATTGCAGTTCTTTTTACGCGATAAACTGTGAAAAAATTGCCTCAGTTACACGATCATCCGAATGGAGGAATTATCAATGTCTACGTCGCAATCTTTGCAAAGTCCGTCTTTCGAAGCAGTCATGCGTGGTCGCCGCTCCGTAAGAAGTTACGATCCGACGTTCAAGATTTCCAAGGAAGAAATGAAGGAACTGCTTGGAGAAGCCATCCTTGCTCCCTCCTCTTCCAACGTGCAGCCTTGGCGTTTTCTAGTCATCGATTCTCCGGAACTGAAGGAGAAATTGCTGCCCATCGCATTCAATCAGCAGCAAGTCGTCGAAGCTTCCGCCGTCATCGCCGTACTGGGCGACCGCGAAGGTTACAAACTCCTCGATACGATTTACACGCGTGCTTTCGAAGCAGGATACATTCCTGAAGAAACCAAGAACGCCATGGTCGAGCGTTCCGTCGGAATGTACTCTTCATTTCCCGATGAAATCGCCCGCAAGATCGTACACACGGATGGCGGTCTTGTGTCCATGCAATTGATGCTGGCTGCGAAGGCCAAAGGTTACGATACGGTACCGATGGGCGGATATGATGCCGCAAAATTCAAAGAAGCTTTCGGAGTCAGCGAGCGTTATATTCCGATCATGCTGATCGCTATAGGCAAAGCGGCGAAAGAGGGACATCCTTCCGTTCGCTTGACGGTCGACGAAGTGACCAGCTGGAACGAATTCAACCAATAAGCGCTTACCAAAAAGGATCTTCCAATCCTGCCATTCCGGCGGGAGGAAGATCCTTTTTTCGCGGTATCATGGATTGATTCCGGCATTATCTTTGGTTTTCTCGGGCTTGGCGCGGTAATAAAACCAGCAATCGTTCAACAGACGGATTTGCCGGCGATCCTTTTTCTGAAACGCGGACATGAGTTGGTTGCAAAGCCATTGAGGCATCGGAATCGTCCTCCTCCCATTCACATGCTGTATGAATAGCATATGGGGTTAGGCGGATGACTGTGCAGGTCCGAACGAGTAATGATGCTTATAGCATATCCTCTTCTTCGTACCATTGCTCTAATTGCGCTTGGAGGGCGCGTATTTCCGTAAGCAGCGACACGAGCGGGTAGGCGCTTTCGCGGATGGAAGCAAAAGTCCGTTCCAGCTCGTTCACGTAATGGAGTCCGCCGATCGGAGATTGGTTCTCGTCCAGCAGATCCAAGGCGCGGAACTCCGCGATCGCTCTAGGCAGCTTCGGTACATTATCGGCCGTTAATTTGGATAGCTCTTTATGAAGGCGAAGATTCAAAGCGCTTAACTGGTAAGCATGGGAAGCGGGCATCTCCACGAATAGAAGATCGCCTTGCTCCTGCTGCAAAAGAATATAAGACATTTCAGGCATACGACGCGGTCTCCCCTCAACCATTTCTACTTGACAGTGTAGCCCAATCCAAGTCTACAATTCAAGTAGGTCAAGCTGATCTAACGTCAAGAATGTCTTGACTGGAACCAAGAATGTCTTGACTGGAACCAAGGAGGTCTGGAAATGAACGATCAGGAGCTGCAACAATGGATTGAACGGGTTTCTCTAGCCTTCTTCGGACGACCGTTCTTGCATCGGGCATCCTTTAATTCACGGCTCCGAACGACCGGAGGCCGATATTTTACGAAGAGCCATAATATCGAGATTAGTCCGCATCAATTAGCCGTTCATGGCGCAGAAGAGACGGAAGCCATTATCAAACATGAACTTTGCCATTATCATCTGCATTTGCAGCGCAAAGGATACCAGCATCGCGATGCCGACTTCAAGCGATTGCTCGTCGAGGTCGGCGCCACGAGGCATTGCCGCCCTCTTCCGGGAGCGAGGAGAAGTCTTCCGGTTAAATATCTTCTACTGTGTACGGCGTGCGGCATGAACTATCCTAGGAAGCGGCGGGCGGATCCCCATAAATACGCATGCGGGCGTTGCCGCGGCCGGCTTAAGCTGCTGCAAGTACAGCAGCCCGAGCTTGAGAGCAACCGGGCACCAGGGTGATAATTTCGGAACGCGATTTAAAAATGCTTGACTTCGGGCATGAACCATGATAAATTATTACTTGTCGCTTTTGAAACTTTCCCTGATAGCTCAGTTGGTAGAGCACTCGACTGTTAATCGAGTTGTCACAGGTTCGAGTCCTGTTCGGGGAGCCATGGGGAGATACCCAAGTGGCTATAAGGGGCTCCTCTGCTAAGGGAGTAGACGTGTCATGCGTGCGAGGGTTCGAATCCCTCTCTCCCCGCCATGTAAATTCAATAAGCCGACTTAAGGGAGCTCGCCAGCTAACGCTGATGGGCTCTTTTTGATTTTACCCCTTTGACGATATCCCATTCGCTCAGATGGTCGATATTCCCGGTGTTTTGTTCAAAAAAGTGCTTGCACTCGTCCTCTCATTGGTATATACTCATATTTGTCGTCTGAAACGGGCAGCGCAAAATTACGGTAATCGCAGACCGGAAATGGCCCCTTGGTCAAGCGGTTAAGACACCTCCCTTTCACGGAGGTAACAGGGGTTCGAATCCCCTAGGGGTCACCATTGCGAGCCATTAGCTCAGTTGGTAGAGCACCTGACTTTTAATCAGGGTGTCGAAGGTTCGAGTCCTTCATGGCTCACCATTTATAGTTCCGTAAGGCGTAAGCCGGATCGGACGACTTTCCCAAAATGTGCGGTCGTGGTGGAACGGCAGACACGCTATCTTGAGGGGGTAGTGCCCATAGGGTGTGCGGGTTCAAATCCCGCCGACCGCACCATACCTCAAAAACCTCGGAACCCTTACCTAGTAAGGGTTTTTTTCATATCTAATTTGCATTAATATTTATTCCTCCGGTTATCCACCAAAATGCTGTTCGGCGAGCATAATAACGATTGGTGAAACGATAACCTTGCGAAAAGTCCGAGAACAATTATACGGAGGGCAACATAGGATACAAATATCTATTGACACGGTCCTGCATCATTTGCTGAGAGGTGCCGTATGATTGTCTTTATTCTGGATCTGGAGTTCAATCCCGTGGCGCTTCGACAAACGGAGATAAGCGTTCAAAACGCATTTTCGGGCTTCAGAAGCATCCCGGTGAATCTCAACTTTGCGGCGATCATGAACCGTGCCATCGAAGCATCTCGCGAGCCGTTTTTCATTACTTTATATGCCGGTGAGCAGCTGGAACATGGATTTCATTCTGAGTTGCAGGATTGGTTTAAGGAACTTCCGGACGATTGTGCCGGAATATGCCTTCAGCCCTCCGAGCCAACTTCCGATGTACTCCCGTTATCGTCAATCGCACCGCGGGGGCCGGTAGTCTGGCGAAGGGAAGCTGTCGCGGGAATGATCGGCGAAACGGGCGAAGACATCGGCAAGCCTGATGCATCCGGAAGTTTTCTGACAAGCGTCAACCTCCCGTTCGAGCAATATGTACTGCTGGAAATGATGTACCGGCTCTCTTCTGCATGGACTTGGCGCGAATATCGTACTCAGTCATGGAAGGCCCGCTATTTTAGCAGCAGCCCTGGCTGGAGGAAATCGAAAGAAGAATGGTCCTGTATTCACCCAATAATATCTTCTATTCCGCGTACGGTTTCAGTGACGGCAATTCCAATCATTACTGTGGTCGTGTGTACATTCGATAACGCCGAATATCTGCCGTGGTCGATACGCAGCATGCTTATTCAATCGTTCACTGATTGGGAACTGATCGTAATCGACGACGGATCTCAGGATGATACAGGGGAGAAGCTGCAGCCATATGCCATCGACCCCCGTGTCATCCTGATCCGAAACGAAGAAAATCGCGGGAAAGCCTTCTGTTTAAACAAAGCATTGTCCTTGGCAAGAGGAAAATGGTTGTTAGAGCTCGATGCGGATGACTGGCTGACTCCCGACTGTCTGGAAGTCATTGCGGAACAAGCTTTGACATCGGATGATATCGGAGCATTCTATGCACATCATTACGAATGGCTTGAACGATCGAACAAACAACTGCTTTTCAAACGGATAGAATTGCCTCTGCCCGAGATAACTCCTGAACGTTTGTTGAGTTCCGCGTCTCCGCTCGCTCCAAGAAGCTATCGGATTCGGATCTTGAAAGAACTCGGAGGGTGGTGGGAGCACGATCCGTATCAAGGAAGGTTGTACGAAGACGTTCAGCTGCTAATTCGAATTTCAAGCAGGTATACAGTGAAGCACATTCGGAAGGCGCTGTATCATCGCAGAATTCGAAACGCAAGCATCACGCGACGAAATCAGGGGAATTACGAGCGCTGGGCGGGATGGATGAGACGAGAGTTATTGCGGGCAGAGAACATAGAAGTTAATTAAGCCGGAAGAATACGAACAAATTCTGTATTTTCAATCACTACGTTTACTCGTACGGTAGACGGCGTATAGATATTTTGACTGGTCTGCACCGTGAATGTTCCTGGAGTTACGGCAACAAGCTGGCCGGAAAGGAATTGCGTCGTCTGGAAAACCTCTACGGTTCGACCGATAAAAGTCGCAAGTATATCGGCAAAATCCACTAAAACTCACCTCGCTTAGATCTTTAGGGTACTCTCATCGTATCAACCTCTCCAAGTAAAACGGCTCCGCCGTCCACAGGACGGCTGGTATACGTTTGTATCGAGCGATCAGATGAGTATAAAAACATAGAATTTTATGCTTTCTGATCGTTTAAATAAACGAATTGATACTTTCAAATCGAACCAGCACGATCGCGCCCGAAGCCTCTAGTATTTGCGCGAAGTCTTCACCCACCGCAGTTAAGGTTCCGGTTATGGTTCCGGCATCCGTGTTGATCGTAATAATTGTGCCGATTCGGGCTTGAAGCTGGCTTCGCAGGGCATCTTCCTCTTCGGTTAAATCGCTGACTTCTGCTTGAAGGACATTCACGTCATTGCGGAGGGCATTGGTAACCCCTTGGAGACCGAGCAAAACTTCAGCCAGTGCGTTTAATCTTCTTTGAAGAAACCTCGAGATTCGGGCAACCTGCCGGCGCAGCCGCTTAAACCGTTCGAGAAGGGATAATCCCCTTCTCTTTTTTCGTTTTTTCGGGATTTTTATCTTAAACTTCTTCGGGGGACAATCGGTTTTATCCTCGACTTTTAATGTCAATCATAGCACTCTCCTTTGTCAAAAGTTGATGTACCATATGTCCACTAATAGACAGGGGAAACTCGTCTATCCCAAAGATGATGAAAGAACCCAGACATGCCCTAATAGGCAAGGCGATGATTTATCCGGTTCGGGACAAACGCCGTTACCCAAGTACCTAATTGCCATATGAATAACTAATGCATTTGATTAAATCCAGCATAGGGGTTGGATGGGAAGAAAGGGGGTGCCCCGTTAGGGGGATGGATATTGTATATGTCCTGGAATCCACCGTTCTGGCCGGAGGCATTAAAAATGTATTCGAGCAGGCGGACCGCCTGGCGGATCTGGGTTACCGTACGCACTTGTTTGCTCTAGGAGGACAACCGGATTGGTTCCCGCTTAGAACGAAGATCAGGCAGTTTCCCAATTATTCGATTATGTCGAATGAGTTGAAAAAAATGGATGCAATAAAAGTCGCAACGTGGTGGAAGACCGCACAGGTGGTATGGAACTGTTGCGATCCGAAGCAGGGCGGATGCGGGATTCCTTTCTACCTTGTGCAGGATATCGAAGAAAGCTATTATCCCCACTGGCCGGCAATGGGCGATCAAGTCCGCCAAACCTATAACATACCGATGCCGATTTTAACGATTGCGGATTGGACGGCTAACCAGTTGTCGGAACATTATCAAAGAGACGCGATCCCCATCTCCATCGCGATCGATCAGGATGTGTTCAAACCCAGCCGGACTGACGGTTATGACCCTTGCCGAATTGTTGCCTGCAGCCGGAAAAGCCAGCCTTTGAAAGGATACGACATAACCGTTCAGGCGGTTAAGGCCGTTTATCGCGAGCTTCCCCAAATATCATTCGATACGTACGGGTTTGAGGATCCCGGCATTTACGGAATCCCGGGGCATCATTTATTTCGTCCCGATGATCGAACGATTGCGCAGCTGTATTCGAATTGCGGCGTATTTGTCCAAACTTCGTTTCACGAAGGTTTCGGACTCCCCATTCTTGAAGCGATGGCATGCGGCACCCCGGTGGTCGTTACCGGAGCGGAAGGGAACGAAGAATTTTGCCATCATGAGAAGAACTGCGTCATGGTGGAGAAAGGGGACGTGGATGGGGTTGCTCAAGGGATTGTCCGGGTGTTGACCGATCGTGAGTTCGCGGAATCCATTTCCGTCAAAGGAAGGGAAACCGCGCGAAGGTACGATTGGCCGAGAGTCCTTCATCGTTTGGATCATATTTTCGGTCGGCATGCCGGTAAGGGTTAAACCATTATTATTCTGAGGAGGAACAATCCCTTGAAAGCATTAATTACCGGAATTACCGGATTTGCGGGCAGCCACCTGGGGGAATACCTTTTGTCGCGCGGGGATACGGAAGTGTATGGGAGTTATCGTTTAAGAAGCCGCATGGACCACATCGAGCATCTTTTGCCGCATATCAGACTCGCGGAATGCGAACTGAAAGACCCTCATTCCGTCAATGAGATGATCCGGGAAATTCGGCCCGATTTCATCTTTCACCTTGCCGCCCAAAGCTTTGTTCCTACCTCATGGAATTCACCCACGGATACCATGACTAATAATACCGTTGGCCAGATCAACATCTTCGAGGCTGTGCGAAAGTTCGATATCGACTGCAAAATTCAAATTGCCTGCTCCAGCGAGGAATACGGAATGGTCTACCCGGAAGAAACGCCGATCAAGGAGACGAACCCGCTCCGGCCGTTAAGCCCGTATGCCGTAAGCAAAGTAGCCCAAGATTATCTGGGGTACCAATATTATCACAGCTATGGATTAAAGATCATAAGGACTCGAACCTTTAACCATACCGGGCCTCGGAGAGGGGAAAGCTTCGTGACTTCGAATTTTGCCAAGCAGATCGCACAGATCGAGCTCGGAACCAAGCCCTCTATGATTTATGTTGGAAACTTGCAGGCCAAGAGAGATTTCACCGATGTCCGCGATGTCGTGAAAGCTTATTGGGCCGCGCTTGAGAAAGGGGATCCCGGCGAAGTTTATAATATCTCATCCGGGGAAGCCTGTACCATTCACGAAATGCTGCAGACTCTATTGTCGTTTTCGGAAGTAAAGATTGAGCTTAAAGTGGATCCCGAACGTCTGCGTCCCTCCGATGTAGAGATCCTTCTTGGGGACTGTACCAAATTCCGGGATAAAACGGGATGGAAGCCTGTAATCGCCTTTGAACAAACAATGGAGGATCTTCTAAATTATTGGAGAGAGCAATTGAGAAATTGAATCGTAAGGAGGGGATCCCTTTGCATTGTATCTTGATCTTGGCAGGCGGCAACGGCAAACGGTTATGGCCTAAAAGTCGCTTGGGACGCCCCAAGCAATTCCTTTCCATTACGCATCGCCAATCGATGCTGCAGGCCACCGTAAGCCGTTTTGCGAAATTCGTTCCCCTTCAGGATATCCATGTCGTAACGATACAGAAGTATGAACATATCGTACAGGATCAACTTCCCTTCCTTTCCATGTCTAATGTTATCATTGAGCCCGAAGGCAAAGATACGGCAGCCTCTATCGGGCTTTCCGCCATTCGCCAGCTTCATCGGGGCCGCGATCCCGTTATGGTAACGTCTCCGGCTGATGCTTATGTTCGAAACGATGAAGAGTTCGAAAAATGCATTGCCATCGCATCCGAAAAAGCGGCGAAACAAGATCATATCGTAACCATCGGGATTTCTCCCAACAAGCCGGAAACGGGTTTCGGATATATCCAAGTGATCCCCGGTCAGAATGAATTCTGTTATAAAGTGGAGAGGTTTATCGAGAAACCGGCTTCCGATTTGGCACGAAAGTTTCTGACCACAGGCTTTCATTACTGGAACAGCGGGATTTTCGTCTGGAAGGCATCGACCATCCTTGGGATGATCGAAAAGCATTTGCCGATCCTTTATGACGCTCTGATCCGAATGGAACGAGGGTTCGGGCAAGAATCCGAACACCGGGTAATCGCGCAAGAGTATAAGAATTTACCTCAACTATCAGTAGATTACGGAATTCTCGAAAAAGCGGACAATGTGTATATGGTTCCGGCAACGTTCGATTGGAACGACGTAGGTAACTGGGCATCTCTAGGAGAAATCGGGAAAGAAAAAGATGAAAAGGGCAATACGGTACTCGGAACCGGCGTAGGAATCGATACGCATCATTGCATTATCGACGGCAGGGAAATTCCGATCGCTGCGATAGGTCTCGAGAACATGATTATCGTCTCGACGAAAGATGCGATATTGGTATGTAAAAAAGGGCGTGAGCATGAAATCAAAGATATTTATGAACTTCTCCTGGAGCGGGGAATGAACCACCTGCTTTAAGGTTGCAATTGCAAGTCTAGGGAGAGGGATAAATGAAGCAACTCACGGTTTTCTGTCCCTTATTCGATGCTTCGGGTTATGCGGAAGCGGCACGATCGATTATCTTCGCCCTGATAGCAGATGGTTATGAAATTCGCGTCATTCCTAAAGATGGGAACAAATTGGATGCAGGATTACCGGCCCTGCAGAAACAAAAATTGTTGCAGCTATGCGGGACCTCCGTTTTCCCCGATGGGCCGATTATTCATATCTGCGCGGCACAATTTTTCCTTCCCGTATGGGGCAGAATCAACATCGGGATGACCATGCTCGAATGTGACAGTTTGCCGCTGAATTGGGTAACCAGATGCAATCTAATGGATCAAGTTTGGGTTCCTTCAACATTCAACGAACAAACCTTCTTGGGAAGCGGAGTTCGACAGGAAAAAATCAAAGTCGTGCCGATCGGGGTGGATGTTAATCGGTTTCATCCGGAAGTTGCCCCCCTGCATTTGGAACGGGATCATGGACGGTTTGTCTTTTTATCCAACTTTGAATGGATTCCCCGAAAAGGGTATAATCTGTTGCTGCGTGCATTCTTGGAGGAGTTTACGGGTTCGGATCACGTCTTGTTGGTTATCAAAACATATGATGGAAGCGGGTATGATTCAATCGGAACAAGAATGTGCCGTTATTGGAATGAAATGGTCGACAGTATCAACGTTTCCGATCCCCCATTGCTGCAATTCATCACACATGGCCTGTCCTATGAACAAATTCCATCCTTTTATAGGGCGGGATTCTGTTATATTATTCCAACACACGGAGAAGGATGGAATCTGCCCGCTCTCGAAGCCTTGTCAAGCGGGATCCCGGTTATTACAACGAACTGGTCGGCACACCTCGATTTCGTAAACCTTGAGAACGGCTATTTAATTGAAGTGGAGCACCTCGCATCTATTCCGAGATTCGGGATTCCGAGCGATGCCATTTACAACGGTTCCCGCTGGGCCGTTCCCTCTTTATCCTACACTCGCAAATGGATGCGATACGCGGTTGAACATCCGGAGGAAATCAAAGAAAAGGGGAAGCTGGCGAGACAACAAGTAGTGAGGAATTGGAGCACCGTCAAAATGGTTGATCGAATCGATTCCTTATTATTTGCAATAAGGTGTAATGGTTGATTCCGATGAGAGTTTTTTGGAGGTGGAAGCATGCAGGTTGTTTTTAGAAATACCTTTTATGAGCCTACAGGCTTTGGAAATAGCGCACGTCAGATAGCCTATAAAATGGAGGATGCCGGAATTGATGTAAAAATCGAAGCGTTGGGTACAGTTTATAATTGCCTCGACGACGCTGAGCTTCAAAGATTACATGCCATGGAGAATAAACCTCTTCAACAGGAACAGGTTTTGCTGACAATCGAAGTCAATCGTCATCCTCACGAACGGAGCCGATTTAAGAAAGCATTAAGCTGCACGATGTGGGAGACATCAAAGGTCCCGGAGGAAATGATTCATGGTATCAATCAATTCGACGGCCTGATCATTCCAAGCGAATTCAATAGACAGTCTTTCTTAGATGGCGGGGCGAGGATTCCACTATTTATTGCACCTTATGGTGTTGATTCCGACCTATATAGTCCAGAAGGTCCTCGTGATAGGCTTGGGGAGAGCGAGCATTTCTTCATCTTCTTATCCGTCTTTGGATGGTCCGAGCGTAAGGCGCCCCAAATATTGTTGAATGCGTACTTGGAAGAATTTCATACGGATGAACCGGTATTATTGATGATCAAAACCTTTGGAAACGATGTCGATACGTTTCCGCTTGAATGGTACGAAGAGGCGATTAACGACATAACGAACCGCCGTGATTTACCTCGAGTTCGTCTCCTTACAAAGACAATGACTCCTCACCAGATGGCGGCACTTTATCGTGGCGCTGATTGCTTTGTATTGCCTACTCGGGGAGAGGGAGTCGGGCTGCCAATTCTTGAAAGCATGGCTTGTCAGAAGCCGGTCATAGCAACTGGTTGGAGCAGCCATGTCGAATTTCTGAATCCAAGTAACGGATATTTAATTCCTTATAGACTTCTTCCTGCGAAGCCTTTGCATTATACAAATTTGTATAAGTCCGATCAAATATGGGCTGACGCGGATGCGGGATCGCTGCAGTTGTTAATGAGAAGAGTGTATTCCCAGCGCCAGGAAGCACGGGTAAAAGCTATTCATGCAAGAGAAACAGCACGTAAATGGAACTGGGATCGCACGGCTCAAGCGTTTATCGAGGCGATCGAACTAACGGTGGGCGGCAAAGTAACGACTCGCGATTTGGAAAGAAGGAGATAGTGAATGAGAATTGGAATAGATATGAATTTTGCTCAAAATGCTTCTGTTTTCGAGGGGATTGGCAATTATTCCTTCTCTCATATCGCTCATTTACTTGACCATCCAGATGTGCAGTTATTTTATTTTCAACCTAATTATAGCGGACTCAGCAGTGAAGTTTTCAAAGCGGAGCTCTCCCGGTTTATTATTCAGAACAATATAGATGTTTTTCATTTTCCAAGTCCTATGGAAATACCATTTCCTGAAATCATCGATAATGATCAACTGCCGCAGGTTCGATTTACCGCTGTCGTTTACGACCTTATTCCAGCAGTATTTCCTAAAGTTTATTTTCAGAATATGGTCGTACAGCATCGATACTTTCTTCAATTAGCGATGCTTCAAAAGTTAGATCATTTGTTCTCGATTTCAGATTATACCCGAAATGATCTCATCAGATTTGGGTTTTCAGATAAAAAGATTACTACGATCGGTATCGGTTGTGAAGACTTTTTCCATCTAACGGAAGGTGGAAACCGGCCTATCCCGTTTCTTCCGGAAAATAAGCCGTATGTCCTTGCTTTTTCGCCGGCCGATTTTCGTAAAAATGCGAGGAGTTTGATTCAAGCCTTTGTACAAATGATTGAACGCGCCCAAGACAATGATGTTCAACTTGTATTCGTCAATCATGTCCCTGAACCTATTCAGGAGCAATTGCACAGTATTTCAGCTGATTCTGGATTGAGTGATCGTATTCATTTTATAGGGCGTGTGTCGAAATCGCAGTTACTTCAGATTTATAACCGGGCGATCGGCGTCGCTTTCCCAACGTTATACGAAGGAGCAGGCTTACCGGTTCTTGAGGCTATGCAATGTGCCGTTCCCGTACTTACTTCCACGACCACTTCGATGCCCGAGATGGTCGGAGACGCTGCCATACTTGTAGATCCTCACGATGTAAGTAGTATCTCTAAAGGACTGGAAGCCCTATGTTTCGATGTTGAATTGCGTGAGCGGCTCATAAGAGACGCTTCTATTCAAGCCGAACAGTTTAAGTGGAATGTAGTCGCAGATCGTACTCTCGCAGAATTTCGAAAATTGGCTGCCAGAGCTCCTCGCGTGAAGGAAGAAGAAGGGATATTAAATAAAAGTTTGATAGAGGATTCTGAAGAAAAGACAAAAATTACGACCGATAAAAATGAAACAATAATATATGACACAATAATATATGACACGTTAAACCCTGTACGCAAAAATAATAATAAAAAAACAAAACGGCTTAAAAAAAGACGCATGGACGAAATGCAAGCTGATCTTGATTTAATGATTAAGGAACTTAAAAAGGAGAAAAGTAAATGAACACAACCGACCTATTATTATCTCTCGACCCAACCCTCAAGCTCCATAGTGAGTCTGAATGGTCAGGTGGAGAGGAAGCAAAACTGTATTCCGCATTCAATTCCGGTGGTATTGAGTGTGAAACAGGTGAGTTTCTCTATGGGTTTGTCCGGCTATTAAAGCCTGAATGGGTACTTGAGACAGGCACCCACTATGCAACAGGTGCCTCCTATATGGGCATGGCACTCAAAGAAAATGGTAAGGGTAAACTTGATACCATTGAATTTTCGAGCCATGTTCATGAACGGGCAGTTGAGCGAATACATCGAATGGGCTTACAAAATCAGGTAAATTTATATTGTGAAGATGTCAAAGATTTTGACCCAGGCGAGAAGAAATATAAGCTGATCTTGCTGGATACAGAGCCACAAACACGCTTTGCGGAGTTTATTAAATTCTACGACTACCTAGAAGAGGGTGGATTTATTTTTATCCATGACCTCCACAGGCATCTAGGGCAAGAAGTAAAAGACCATCCAGACCATCCCAATCAACCCTATTGGCCGTGGGGGGAGATTCCAGGAGAAATAAATGGTTTAGTTAAATACGAAAAAATAAGACCATTCCATTTTGCAACACCTCGTGGTCTCGCAGGGCTATATAAATCGCATCCATCTGACTATAAGTGGAGTAGAACAGGAGGACTGTAATATGCAAATTGATTTAATACTCGTATGGCCGAATAATTGCGATTACCCACTTTGGCGACAATTCATTCGGGATAACCGCAACAGACTTAACCGCGTTATTATCGTTTTCACCGAGATAAATGAGCCCCCAAATTTTCAGGAATTCGTGCAAAAAAACATGATGGAAGACAATATAACCTTCGTCACCAATAGGGATCATTATGCCGATGAAGACTGGCGCAATGTCGCTACCAATGAAGCACTGAAATATTCGGACAGTGAATGGGTATGGTTTACAGAACAAGATTTTATCATTAATGATAGCAATTTTTGGGAGGTTGTACAACAACTAGCAACTGTCGAAAAAAGCATAGCCGTATATCAGGACACTGGTGCCCCATCCGGTTTCCTCCAGAGAATACATCCTTGCTGTTGGTTTTTACACAAAACAATTCTCAGCCAAATAAAAAAAGACTTTTCAGCCAAACCACCGGAATATGACCATTTTGGATGTATCCAAAAGCAACTCCACGAAAAGGGTATACTTACCGCAGTTATCCCGCAATATACCTACTTGCATCTTAATGGATTATCATATAATTGGCGATTAGTACAGAATGGTCAAGAACCGATCGATTATAGACCGGAGCAGTTTAAGCTCTGGCTGACAGAGTGTTTAAAAGTTAGAGTGCCATTAAATGATTCTTGGAAAAAAACAGCACGTAAAATTGCATACGAGGTGGTAATAGCAGATGAATTGGACCCAATATAATGACAAATTCCTTTCCAACGATACTGGTGGTTGGTCGGGTCACCGAAGATTTGCTTATGATTTAGTCCGCTTTATGAAGCCTAGAACCTTCGTTGAGCTTGGGACAGCTGCGGGAACGTCTTTTTTCAGCATTTGTGAGGCTGTCAAAGACGGTGGCCTTGGTACAAAATGCTTCGCGGTAGATACCTGGAAAGGTGATCCTCATACGGGGTATTACGGTGACCATATCTATCAAGGCGTCAGCGATCATGTGAATCGAGAATTTCAAGGAATAACGACTCTAATAATAAGCACATTTGACGAAGCATTGGATAAGTTTACGGATGAATCTGTTGATTTGCTTCATATCGATGGTTATCACACTTATGATGCCGTTTCTCACGACTATACGACATGGTTACCGAAGCTGGCGCCAAATGGAGTTATTTTGTTTCACGATATTGCATTGAGAGGCGGTGACGTTGGAGTATACCGATTGTGGGATGATCTAAAATCCGTGTTTCCGTATATTGAATTCGATCACTCCTTTGGACTTGGTGTTTTGTTTCCCAAAGGTCATATGGAAGCATTCACCGAAATCATTGCCCAGAAAGAAAGTTTTAAAAATCAATATAGCACATAATCCAATACTTTTAATTTATAAAGGAGCGGGTAAATATGTTTTCAAGACCCATTGTTGTAACTGATTACCACCACGGTTCTCTTCTATATAGCTTCATTATGTTGTTTGAAAAGCGATTCGGGGGAAGTGTTTTTCAACCTATTGGCTATGATTGGAATACCCATGGTTTCTGGAAAGTATTTGATCACCCGGATACTGTTGTACAGTACCTGAACACGAAAAGGGGAAACCCTCTTGAGAATAGCGACTCGGTATATTTATGCCCGGATGCGGGTTTTACCGGCAAAGCCGTTACTTTAAGCGGTTTTTATCAGATGCCGGTGGATATTGTAATTGCTTCTATCCCCGCCCATATAGAACCATTTCACCGCCTATGCCAAAGCCACCCTAATAAACCAAAGTTAATCTTTCAAATTGGGAACGCATGGTCGGTCGATGCGGGACTTGCGCCAAACGTCATGGCAAGCGCAATAATAAACAACGTCCCGAACCACATAAACTTTATTTCTTATCATCAAGAATTTGACCTTTCCGTGTTTTATCCCGATTTTTCCTACCCAAGTCAAAATGTTTATTCTTTTGTTAATTGTTTTACCACAGCCGAAGGCTATGCCCCCCATTGGACGTCTTACGCTCCCGATTGGCAGTTATTTGAGACGGTTGAAAAAATGATGCCTGAGTGGGCTTTTAAGAGTTTTGGCGCTATTTGTCGTGACGGTTATGCAGGTACTCCTGAAGAATTAGCTGGGCGCATGAAAGAGGCCCGCTTTATCTGGCATACCAAATATGGTGGGGATGGGTATGGCCATATTATCTATAACTCGGCGGCGGTAGCCCGGCCAATGATTGTTAAGATGGAATACTATCAAGATAAACTAGGGAAAGAGCTCATGATCGACGGGGTAACATGCGTTGCCATAGACGGATTAAGCCCTCAAGAGGTGGTAAATAAAATACTCTACTACTCAGAGGAACATCGCTATGCAACTTTATGCAAAAATGTATACGAAAACTTTAAAGCGAAAGTCGATTTCGATCGAGAATCACAGGCCCTCCAACATTTTATACAAGGGTTGAAATAGTCATGTTTTTCCGGTGATTAACTGTTCCCAAGAAACGAATCCATCTCTTCTTTGGTATTTAAATCTAAGGAATTAATCCTCTGAATCAAATATTCCTTGGCAAACTGATACAGTTGAATATCTAGCGAATTGCTTCTTTCAATAAATTCGATTAATTCTCTGGAAATTTGATCTCGTTTTTGGCGTTTAGGATTATCGTTGTGTTTGGGATTGTGGAGATGAAGACTGGTGATTTTATCCCAACCTAACTCTTTTTTCATTAGAAAAACTGATTCATTAAATAATTCCGTGATTCCAACCACTTTAAAGTCATTCGAGATACGTTTTGTTGCAAGATTGAAGTCTGGAATACCACCGGTTATTAACAATGTTTGTTGATTGGGTTCATAAAATACATTTTTTGTCTCTACAAATTCTTTCAAGTCCTTGTTTATAACAGTAGGGTGGCCGGGAAACGTACGCAGTATATCATAGTAAAGTGAAATAATGCGATCCACAGGTTCACGAAGCAATGTAATGTAGTGTAAAGGCCGTGGAAAATCACTATTAATTAACATTTTATGATTCTCACCACCCATATAAAGCCCCGTATAAAGCCCAAAGCCAAAATGACCACTGATATATTTGGTACTTTCTTTCATTGCTTCTTCAATGACTTCTTCTGGAAATTTTAACCCCACCGACTGATTCGATTCATATTGCTGAACCAGAAAATTAACCCTCAAAGTAGACCCGCCCGTTTTCATTATGTGTGCAAAAACAACTAGTTCATTAGGATTTTGCATATTCATATTCCTCCCACAATAATTAAATTATACATATGTACAGGGGAAGAAAAGGAAACGGCGGCTGCCTTTCTTTCTACATATACAATGTTTTAGACCTAGTTTTGTAGGTGTCCAAGCAAACTAAGTTATTCATTCATATCATTTATTAAATAAAATCTCCTATATTGGCATCATCGTAAAGCCAGGGGTGGATGATATGTTTACAAAACCAATTGTTTTTACAGACTTTCATCACGGTTCTCTTCTGTTAAGCCTCATATTATTTTTCGAAAAGCGACTTGGAGGCACTATTACGACACCAATCGGCGTTGAATGGTATACCCAAGGGTTTTGGAAAATAAGGGATCATCCTGATGTAATCCGAGAATTTCTTGAACCTGTTGGAAAAGGAGAATCATTGAACGATAATCTCTCCATTTATATGTGTCGGGATCGCAGCGGTTTTACTTACAAAGGTGTCACATTGGATGGTTTTTATGAATTACCGGTTGATATTGTCATCGCTTCCTTGCCCGAACATGTTGAGCCGTTTTGGCGACTTTGCCAAACTCATCCAAGTAAACCGAAGCTTGTTTTCCAAATAGGTAACGATTGGCAGATGCAGCAGTGGATCGCGCCGAACGTGATGACAAGCGCAGTCATAAAAAGCATTCCTAAGCACATACATTCCATTCTTTATCACCAGGAATTTGATCTGTCTGTGTTTCATCCGGACTTTTCTCTCCCCGGGAATTATATTCATTCCTTCGTTAACTGCTTTATTGATGAAGGCGGTTGCGCCCACGATTTTCAATTATTCCAAACAGTTGAAGCGTTAATGCCGAACTGGACGTTTAAGAGTTATGGCGTTGATTGTCGTAACGGTAATATTTCCGGACACCAAGCTATAGCAGAGCAAATGAGGAAAGCGCGTTTTATTTGGCATACCAAATATGGTGGTGACGGGTATGGTCATATTATTTATAATAGTGCGGCCATGGCACGGCCCCTGATCGTAAAGGCGGAATATTATAATGAAAAGCTAGGAAAAGAGCTTATGGTAGACGGCGTAACATGCCTTGCCATTGACGGTTTATCCCCGCAAGAAATAGTAAATAAAATACTCTACTACTCTGAGGAACATCGCTATTCGGTCTTATGCAGAAATACGTACGATAACTTTAAACTTAAGGTTGATTTTGATAAAGAAGGAGAAGAACTGAACCATTTTATAAGAAATTTAATATGAGCCCAGCGTTATCGCGCTCAAGCTAACGCAGGCGAAATGAAGACAGGATCAGTTCACATTGAACTGATCCTGTCCTTTTAAATCAATAGAATGCCGTATACCTCATCTGAAGGTAAGCTAACAAAAATATCCTTCCGGCTCGCCATATCGTAAATGGAAATTCCGGAAGTGTCATTTGGGACATCGTTTATATCTATATGTCTTCTTACACTTTGGCCGATAAACATTAAATTATTACGGACTGCCAAGCCGCGCGGGTACTTTTTGGTGTGAAAAATCGGTTGATTATGACTTTTTATTTGAAATTTTGCGGAATCACAATAATATAATACATCATTATGAAAAGCGGACTATGAGGTTGGTGCAAAGAATGTAAACATATTCCGATACGATTGTTCGTTTTTAAACAATACTCTACGATAACTCCGGAATTGAGAGGAAGATTTCTCCATAATCCATGCCCCGTATCGGCAAACATGGATATATAAAGTTTGTTATCTTTTATAAATAAATCGTTCACGTGATTGACATCAATTTCTTCAGGCGACAATTTAATCTCGTCAACTCTGGACAGATCGCTTAAATCATAGATGCCAACTCTATTTTGATCAGTCTCCACGATGAAAGCCTTATCTTTATAAACTCCGACACCATGATAATCAGCACTCCGATCCGACGCCTTCCTTTTTACCACTCTGTATTCGTTATCCAGTATTAACACTTCTACTCCGCTAACAAGAACAATTTGGTCTTGAAATTTTGCCATGCCACGGAGGTTGTCGTGTAGAATGCGTTCCAAATGTACGGAATCATCTTTAATGGTTAATTCAAATAAACCTCCATTTAAGTTACAACAGCTAATTAATATTTTTTGATTTAAACCAAAATACATACCTTGAGTTTCGGACATTTTGTCGCCTCCTATAAAGAAAGCAGTTCTCTTTCTTCTAAATATTGCATAATAGTATCGGCCATTGCGGCTATGCTCCGCGTTTCGGTATCCATGATGAGTTCGGGATTTACGGGGGGCTCATACGGAGCCGCAAGACCCGTAAAGTTGGGAATTTCCCCCGATCTTGCTTTTTGGTATAACCCCTTGGGATCCCTTCGTTCACATTCTTCAATGGAGCATTTCACATAAATTTCAATAAACTCGCCTTCCCGAAACATCGAACGGACGCTATCCCGGTCCGCCTTGTAAGGAGAAATACAGGCAACAACAGCGAATAGTCCGGCATCGGAGAGGAGCTTGGACACTTCTCCGATTCGCCGGATGTTTTCCGTTCGATCTTCTGGGGCGAATCCCAGGTTTTTATTTAATCCCTGACGAATATTATCGCCGTCCAATACATAGGATCGGATCCTTAGGGCGTAAAGTTTCCGTTCCACTGCAGCCGCTAGCGTGGATTTTCCCGCTCCGGACAAGCCGGTAAACCACAGGACACAGCTTCTGTGACCATTTAACGCATAACGATCTCTTATATTTAATGTTGTTCGACGCCAATCCGCATTCGAAACTTCAGGTTGCATCATCGCACCTCCATATCATACAAGCTCGGACAATTTTTCCACTGCCCTTGTCCAATCACCAGCTTTCAGTAATCGTTCCTAACACAGTATGTACGGGAATAAGTTCGGGCTTGGGTGAACACTAAGCAGTTTCAAACTTTCCTTCCTAGATCGTGTGCGATAGAGGCTATAATTGTTAAGATTAGGGCATATACGCTATTCCTTTCTGTTTGCTACGAATAATGAGTATGCTGCAATCACCCATACGTTTTGCAAGTAAAGTGTATTTTGTCGAGCAGCTGATTCAAATATGAGACCATTGGCAGCCTAAATGCTGCTTGGGCAAGCGAATATGATCAGTTCGAGGATCTGTATGAGGCAAGGTCTTCTGATTGGTCGGATAATATTGTCCGCATAGAAGACTTCGCTGCATTTAACCGAGTTCTTATTCGACGCTACGTAGAAGTGCCGGCCATATATTGCAAACAAGCGGACCCCAACCATTTGAATTTGGGAATGCGTTTCGCATGGGTAGGCAGCGACGACGTGCTGGAAGGCTGCGAGGCATTCGATGCGTTCTCCGTTAATTGTTATCAATTTGAACCTGACCACGAGCTTTGCGTTTACTGTCGCGGATGGTCGCGTGGAAGGCATCGGAAATAACGTCTCCCTTGAATTTGCGCATATGGATTTTACCGCCGAAGGCGCTTCGAAGCTTCTCGTTCGCCGCAGATCGCCCATCGACAAGAACACGATCCATATCCGATTCGACGGCGAGAACGGCGAAAGCAATCAACTCGTGGAGTTCGAAAAATCCGAAGGATACGAAGAACGTGCGTTTAAATTGGAACTGGTAACGGGGGTACAAAAAGTGACGTTCATCTTCCTGCCGGGGAGCAACTTTGATCTCGACTGGATCCGATTTAAGCGGGGATAAAGAAAAAGAACCCGCTCTCTGAGCAGCAACTAGTTTACTTCTTAAATGGAAAAGCGTATGCTTGTTCTGAAATAACGAGAATTGAATAAATAAGGGGAAGAAGCAGGGAATGTCTGAATTGGAAAAGGCGGGTTATAAATCCATTGCGCTCGATATCGCGCAAAGAATAGTAAGCGGAGAAATTCCCATCCACAGCAAGATTTCCGGGCGATCGCTGTTGGCCGGCCAGTACCACGTATCTCCGGAAACGATACGGAAAGCCATCGGGTTGCTCAAGGACGAGAAGATCGTATCCGTCTCGCAAGGGAAGGAGATCACGATCGTTTCCGACAGCAATGCCTATGAATACATTACGAAAAATCATTATTTAAAATCAGTGTATTCCCTAAAACAGGATTTACAACTTCTATTGCATCAAAAACAAGAATTGGATCGTAATTTCGAATCGCTTGTCAAGGAAATTATCGAAGCCTCCGACCGACTCCAGAACATAAAGCCATATAAGCCCGTCGAACTAAAAATTAAACCTCAATCGCATGTTATTGGCAATACCATTGCTAATCTTCAGTTTTGGCAGAATACCGGAGCTACCATCATCGCCCTGCGTCGGGGAACCAACGTTTCCATTTCTCCGGGGCCCCATGTCGTTTTAAGAGAAGACGACGTTATAGTGGTTGTAGGTGATGAAAAGGTCTATGAGATAACGGAACAGTTCATAAATAAAATGCGTGCGTAATTCGAACAGAAACATCCAAGGATTTAGCAGGATGGTTTTGTTCTTTTTTTATGCAGTAATTTACAAACAATTTTCATATATTCATAGGTTGTTAGTAGGGGTGGAGTCTGGTATAGTAATGAAATAATATAATATTCATTTTTTCGGAGGAGCCTGTCGCCAAGGGCTCCTTCTGTTTATTTGCTTAAATAAGGGGATATGAGATGTGCCGCTGACAGAAGAAATTCATTTACGCTACAACCTCTATATTAGCCATTCTTGGAATCATAACGATGCGCATAAAGATTTGGATTCATTGATTAAAGGCCGAAATGATTTTGATTATAGGACTTATTCCCTTTCTCCTCATCATCCTGTCAATCAAATAAAAGGCGAAAGAAAACTGTACGAAACAATTAAAAACAAGATGAAGTTTTGCGATGCGGTAATCATTTTATGCGGCGTATATCCAACATACAGCCGATGGATCAATAAAGAGTTAATCGCATGCAAAGACGAGTTGAATAAACCATTGATCGCGGTTCAACGTTTCGACTCCAGCCATACCTCATTCATTGTTAAGGATAGGGCGGATGTAATCGTGGATTGGAACGCGGATAACTTGATAAACGCAATCAAAAGGGTTGTCGCTGGCGCGAAATGAGCGTATATTCCAATCCAGTACAAACAACTTTATTTATTGTTACAAGTTGTCAGTTAAATTCACATCTGTTATGCTTATTAAGGATTTTCCGGATCATCTGGAGGTCCCTGTAAGGAGGAACACATGTCCATTATCGAAGTCAAACAGCTTACCAAGATATTCGGTCAAGAGCCCCAGCGGGGAGAGAAGTTGTTAAGAGAAGGATGGTCCAAAGATAATATCTATAAGGAAACCAAACTGACGGTAGGGGTGAATAAAGCGAGCTTTTCCATCCAGCCCGGAGAGATTTTCGTCATCATGGGATTATCCGGGAGCGGCAAATCCACCCTGGTCCGATTGCTTAACCGTCTTATAGAACCTACATCGGGACAAGTGCTGTTCAAAGGCAAAGACATCGTGAAAATGAATGCAGTGGACCTTCGCCAACTTAGAAGAAAGAACATCGGCATGGTCTTTCAGAAATTCGCGCTGTTCCCGCACAGGACGGTGCTGAGCAACGTGGAATATGGTCTGGAAGTGCAAGGGATAGACAGATGGCAGAGAAAAGAGCTGGCGCAAAAGGTTCTGAAGCTTGTCGGGTTGGAAGGTTGGGAGAACAGCATGCCAGATCAATTAAGCGGCGGCATGCAGCAGAGGGTAGGGTTAGCCCGAGGATTGGCCAACGATCCCGACATCTTGCTGATGGACGAAGCTTTTAGCGCGCTCGATCCGCTCATCCGCAAGGATATGCAGCATGAGTTGCTGCTGCTGCAAGCCAGAATGAAGAAAACGATAATTTTCATTACGCACGATCTGGATGAGGCACTTAGAATCGGAGACAGGATCGCGCTCATGAAGGACGGATCCATCGTGCAGATCGGAACACCGGAAGAAATCCTGATCCAACCCGCGGATAAATACGTCGAACGTTTCGTCGAAGACGTCGATCTGTCGAAGGTGCTAACGGCAGCCCATGTCATGCTGCAACCGGAGACGGTGTCGCCGGAGCGGGGACCTCGGGTCGCGCTGCAGCTCATGAGGGACAATGGGGTTTCCACCCTTTTCGTAACGGATAAAGAACAGCAGCTGCGGGGAGTCTTGACGGCGGAAGATGCTTCCTTGGCGCTTAAGGAGAACAAATCGATCGAACAAGTCATGCAGGAGGACGTCCCTAGGGTATCGCCCGGGACTCTCCTCAACGAACTGTTCGAGATCATGGCAGACACTAGGCTTCCCGTCGCCGTGGTGGACGAACGGGACCGATTGAAAGGCATCGTGATCAAAGGCGCTATTCTGTCGGCACTCGCGGGTAATGCCGTTCCGGAAGCGGGTGCGCGATGAACCTTCTTAAAATTCCGTTGGGAGACTGGATCGAGAAGCTGGAGGAATGGCTGACGGGTAACCTCGGCCCGCTGTTCGACTTCATCCGTTCGGTCATCGGATCGATGGTTGACGGAATCGAAGCCTCACTGATAGTTGCTCCTGCCATGGTGTTGATCGTCCTGATTACGGCATTGGCCTATTGGATCGGCAAGTGGAGGATTGCGTTGTTCGCGTTCATCGGGCTCCTTTTGATCGACAATCTCGGGCTGTGGGAACCTTCTATGCAATCGTTATCCTTGGTGCTGACGGCATCGATTCTGTCCGTCGTCTTCGGGGTACCGATCGGGATCCTGTGCGCGCGCAGCCAAACCACGCAAAATATCGTCACCCCGGTGTTAGATTTCATGCAGACGATGCCGGCTTTCGTTTATTTGCTTCCGGCCGTTTCATTCTTCTCGCTTGGCGTTGTTCCCGGAGTTATCGCGTCCATTATTTTTGCCATTCCGCCTACAATCCGCCTGACGAATCTCGGGATCCGGCAGGTTCCTTCAGAGCTGGTGGAAGCGGCCGACGCGTTCGGTTCGACACCGGCCCAAAAACTGGTGAAGCTGCAGTTGCCGCTCGCCATGCCGACCATCATGGCCGGCATCAACCAGACCATCATGCTTTCGCTTTCCATGGTCGTTATCTCATCCATGATCGGTGCGCAGGGCGTCGGCGCTTTCGTATACCGGGCCGTCACGCAGGCAAAGACTGGCATCGGATTCGAAGCAGGCATTGCGATTGTCATCATGGCGATCTTGCTTGATCGCTTGACGCAAAGCGCGTTCAAGAAAAAATAGAGAAGGAGTGTTCGATTTTGAAAAAGTGGAGTTTGCTATTATCTATCGTATTTTTCGCAGTTGCCGTCTTGGCAGGATGTTCCGAGAAAAAGGACGACAAATCGATCAAGCTCGCGTATGTCGCTTGGGATTCGGAAATCGCCAGCACGAACGTTGTCAAAGAGGTATTGGAGTCGAAACTCGGCTATAAGGTGGAGATGCTTCAGGTCGATGCCGGCCCGATGTGGGCAGGCATCGCCGACGGCAGCGCGGATGCCATGGTAGCCGCCTGGCTGCCGGGAACGCATGCTTCTTACTTAGAGAAGTATAAATCTGACATTGTCGATCTAGGGCCTAACTTGAACGGAACGAAAATAGGTTTGACGGTTCCGGCTTACATGGATATCAAATCCATCGAAGACTTGAATAAAGCCGAAATCGTATCGGCACTCAATAAGCAGATTATCGGCATCGAGCCTGGCGCCGGTATAATGATGGCGACGGAAAAAGCGGTCAAGGAATACGGGTTGAAAGACTACACGCTCGTCGAAAGCTCTTCCGCGGCCATGGCTCAGGAACTGCAGAAAGCTTACGGGAACAAGCAGCCGATCGTAGTGACCGGATGGACGCCTCATTGGATGTTCGCCAAGATGGATTTGAAATATCTGGACGATCCCAAAGGCCTCTTCGGAGGGGACGAGCAAATCCATACGCTGGTCCGCAAAGGTTTGGATGCCGATATGAAAGACGCGCACGCGTTCCTGGACCAATTCGAATGGTTTCCGGAGGACATGGCGAAAGTGATGGTTGCGATCCAAGAAGGTAAATCCCCCGAAGAGGCGGCCAAGGATTGGGTAACAGAGAATGCCGACAAGGTGGACGCTTGGGTTAAAGGCGCGGAATAATCAATTGATAGCGGTCATTCCCCCGCGGAAGATCGCCCTCCAGTAATTAGCTTGGCAATAACTTCATATCTCATAGCTTAGTTTCCGGATTGCCGGAAAGCGGGGGAACCAATCAATTGGGGCGAATTGGTCCATCAGGGCCATAGGGGACCATCTATCCCGAGTCCGTCAGCTAACCTCGTAAGCTTTGGATGGGTCATGTATTTGCGGTGGAGGTAACAAACTCTGCTTTTCTTTTGACCCGTACATCGGGTCTTTTTTGTTGCCGTAGAAGACCCTGTCATGATCAAAAACTGGATGAGGAGGATTCTTATGTCACAGCCTAAATACATTACGGACATCGACAAATTGACGAATATCCCGGAGAAGGATCGTGAAAAACTGAAGCGCATTACGGATAAGTTCGTGTTCCGTGTGAACGATTATTACCTGAATCTCATCGATTGGAACGATCCCGCCGATCCGATTCGTAAATTGGTTATTCCAAACGAGGATGAACTCGGGGAATACGGCCGTTGGGATGCTTCCGACGAAGATACCAACTACGTGGTTCCAGGATGCCAGCATAAATACGGTTCCACCGCGTTGCTCATCGTTTCCGAGGTCTGTGGAGCTTATTGCCGGTATTGCTTCCGCAAGCGTCTGTTCCGCAACGATGTGAAGGAGGCCGTATCGGATGTTGAACCGGGCATGGAATACATTGCGGAACATCCCGAGATCAACAATGTCCTGCTTACCGGCGGAGACAGCCTGATCCTCGGAACGCCCAAATTAAGGACGATCTTCGAGCGTCTGAGAGCCATCGATCATGTCCAAATCATCCGTTTGGGCTCGAAGCTTCCGGTGTTTAACCCGATGCGGATCTACGAGGACGAAGCGCTTCTGGAGACGATCCGGACATACTCCTCGCCGCAGAAGCGGATCTACATCATGGCGCACATTAATCATCCGCGAGAGATCACGCCGGAAGCGATGAGAGGATTCGAGGCCTTGCATCAGGCGGGAGCGATCGTCGTCAATCAGACGCCCGTGCTGCGGGGAATCAACGACGATCCGGAAGTGCTGGGTGAACTGCTCGACAAGCTGTCCTGGGCCGGCGTTACGCCTTACTATTTCTTCGTGAACCGGCCGGTCGCGGGCAACAAAGCATTCGTTCTGGCGCTGAAAGAGGTTTACGAGATCGTGGAAAAGGCCAAAGCCCTCACGTCCGGACTCGGTAAGCGGGTACGGCTTTCCATGAGCCATACATCGGGGAAAATCGAAATATTGGCGATCGAGAACGGTAAAGCCTATCTGAAATACCATCAGTCCAGAGACGGCCATTACGGCCGGTTCATGACGCTGGACTGCCCTGAAGACGCCTCTTGGTTCGACGATTTGCCCGGTAACGAGAGGTATTGGGCAAAACCTTCGAAAAAGACGGACGCTGTGGTTTCCGTCAACGCCTTGTCGGATAATCGGTTATGAAATAAACCTCCAGCCCCACTTAGGGTCTGGAGGTTTATTCATGTCTCATTGGTAGGACCTGGGGATTTGTTGTTTCATATAGAAAATTAGGATAAGCTATAACGATAAAAAAGCCGAAACGAAAAAGAGTGAGCTGAGCGTTATGAAACTAAAAGAACGATTTGGACAGCTAAGCTTAAGACAAAAGCTAATACTGGCATTCGCTAGTTTTATCGTAATCCCGTTTTTTATCATTGGGGGCACCTTATCTTGGCTGTATATAGACTCCAATCGAAGCATGATATTGGAGGCGGCCGTTCAGAACAACAAACAGATTATCGATAATATCGATACGTCGCTTAATCCGATTTTGAACTTGTCGATGTACCCGGTGCAGGATAAGATTATGTTTCAAATGATGAAGAAAGACTATCCTTCCGTTCCGTATCCCCTGTACGAGAGGGAAAAGGATTTCGATACGGCAGGCGGCATCATTAAGAACAATATGCTTTATTCTAACCTTGTCGATTCAGCTGTTATCTATCAAAGCAAAAACCGGATGGTTATCGGAAGAAGCAGCTACGATTATATGGACCATCATTACTTGAATAATGAATTTTATAACGAAACATTCGTCCAAACGATTCTAAATAAAAAAGGGGAGTACGCCGTAATAGGCGTTCATCCCGAGAAATTGATGTCTTTCCACGATACGCCCGTCGTATCGATCGGACGAGCCATCGTCGATCCGTATTCGAAACAAAATTTGGGCTTCATTCTTCTCAACATCGGAGTCGATAAGCTAAAAACGTTATGGAGCGACATTCACTTTACGGAGCATACGAGTTTCTATTTGGTCGACGAGAACGACAGGGTTATCTACAGCGAGAGCAAATCCGAGATCGGACAACCCGCGGTGAATATCATCGGGCAAGATTTTGAGCAAATGAGCGGAGAAGAACAAGGTTTGCTGCAAAACCGCGATGTTTATTTGATTTCTTCCGTTTCGCATTTGTCGAACTGGAGAGGGATAACGATTATTCCAAAGAACGAATTGTTCGAATTCGTCAACACGATCGTAAGAACCATTGCGATTTCATTGCTCATCCTATTGGTGCTGTCTATTGCGACTTCCGTTTACATTGCAACTGGCATTACGAGGCCGTTGTTGATTCTGCAGAAGAAGATGAAGCTGGTAGCTCAAGGGAATTTGGATGTTTCGATCGATATCCAGAAAGGCGAGATCGGCAAGATTAGCATTACTATCGACGATATGCTTAAAGAAATTCGCAGTTTGATCGGAACGATTTATGAGGACGAGCAAGAGAAGAGGCAGTTGGAAGTGCTTGCGCTTCAATCGCAGATCAAACCTCATTTTATGTATAATACGCTAAATTCGATTAAATGGATGGCGAAGCTGCAAGGAGCTTCGGGAATCGAAGAGGCGCTTACCGCTTTCTCGTCGGTTATAAGATTTACGGCGAAGACGGAGAGCGATTTCGTCGCCATTTCCGAGGAGGCGGCGTTTATTCGGGACTATACGAAAATATTGGAGTTTCGTTACTTCAATAAATTCGAGGTTACATTCAACATTCAACCAGAAGTGATGGAATATAGAACGTTGAAGTTCCTTCTTCAGCCTCTCATCGAAAATGCCATTTTCCACGGATTTGATGAAATTCCTTACAAGGGCGAATTAAAAATTTCAATATTCGAACAATCCGGAAGGCTGATTATGGTCGTTGCCGATAATGGCAGAGGCTTTAACTTGCAGGAGCGGGATAAGCAGCAAGACAAAGACGGGGATCAATTGAACGAGATAGGCGTTAATAACATTCGTAAGCGTATCGAGCTTCATTTCGGGGAAGAATATGGGTTGTGGATTACTAGCGAAGTAGGCAGGGGAACCATTGCAAAAATTGTGGTACCTGTCATTAGAACAATTAACAAAGGTGAGGAATTATGAAAATCATCATCGTAGATGACGAGCCTCTCGTTCGTATCGGAATTAAGTCTTCAATCGATTGGCAGTCCATCGGCATAGAGATCGTGGGAGAAGCGTCCGACGGGGAAGAGGCGTTAAAGCTTATTGCGGAGCAGAACCCGGATGTCGTGCTGCTGGATATAAAAATCCCCAAAAAAGACGGGATCGAAGTGCTTTCGGAAATGAGAGCGCAAGGCATGAGGACAAAAGTTATGATTCTCAGCAGCTTCGATGACTTTGCCTATGTCAAGAAAGCGATGAAATTAGGAGCAGTCGATTACTTTCATAAACCCAGCATGAATATCGCGGAAATTAAAAGCGCCATGAGTAAGATAAAAGACGAACTGGCTATGAATAAAGAAAATAAGCTTCAAGAGCCGTCGTTCGTACAGGACAAAGACATAATACTTCGTAACTTGCTGACGGGAAAGATCGAGGACGTCTCGCAAGTTAAATTGAAGGAAGGCAACTTATATACCATTCTTTTCACGGTTAAGTTATACGCGCAAGTAATGAAACGGTATACAAAAGAAAATCCGGCTTTCCTCCCTAATACGATACGCCATCTATTGACGGAGCTGCTCGCCAAAGAGAATGAAGTAGAATTCGTCCAAATGGAAGAAAACTTGTACGCCGTATTGATCGGCAATAATGAATCCAAAGGCCTTCAGGCTTCTTTCGCGCATGTAAACGATATTGTTTATTTGATTCACTCTTCTCTAAAGCGGTTCGTTAATATAGATATGGTTTTCGGCGTAAGCGAGGCGGTTCATTCATTTGAAAACTTCAATCAAGCATTTGATCAGGCCAAGCAGGCTTTGGAATTAAAGTTTTACCACTCGAACGATCCCGTATTTTATTATCGCCCTCAAGATAAGGATATCGAACAAAAGATGGAACAAATCAACGACTACGTGATGGCCATGAAAAAGGGCTTGAAAGAAGAGAGTTATGATCTGTTCGCCCAAAATTTGGAGGCATGGGAACAATACATTCAGCTTCACGAATGCCTTACCGAACGGGATGTCCGGAAAATATACGAAGGATTATTGTTTATGCTGCAGGACGGCAAGACCGATGCGGGAAAAGCGGGACAATCGGATGAAATCGAAGATTTTTTTGAATTATCGGCTTATTATCACGAGCTGTTCAATGAAAGGCTGAGAGCGAAGATATCCGGTACCAACAAAGAATACAATCCGCTGGTTCGCGGCATCATGCAGTATATCGAAAACAACTACCGGGAATCCATTTCCCTGAAGCTGTTGGGGGAAACATTTCAGACTAGTCCTAATTATATAAGCCGATTGTTCAAACAGGAAGTAGACCGGGGACTGTTCGACTACTTGAATGAAGTGAGAATTAGAAAGTCCAAAGACTTGCTGAAGGATTACCGTTACAAGATTTACGAAGTCGCGGAAATGGTGGGTTTTAAAAGCCAAGTCCATTTTGCTATCGTGTTTCACAAATATGTCGGGATGGCACCGAAAGATTATCGCAAAGAAATAGGTTGATCTGAATAAAGAAAAGTAAATCCTAGTTAAATAATGTTTAAGGTAAAAGGCAACGATATAACTAAAGTGCATTTCAATAAATTAATCATTATTTGATTAATTTTTTTTTGGCTTATAAACCTCTACGATACAAGAGTACCGAAAAATATAAGAAGCAAGCGGGGGAAGAACATGAGAAAAAAACTAAAGCTTCCGGCAACATTGATGATTATTTTTGCTTTGATCCTCGTACTGGCTGCTTGCGGCAGCAAAAACGAAGGCGATAATCAAACAGCGCCAAATGGAGACGGCGACAAGAAGACTACGGTTACGATGGGCTTCTGGGGCACTGCACAAGATTTGAAGACGTACCAGGATGCGGCGAACTCCATTTCGGCGGAATATCCTAACATCGAACTCAAAATAAAGCAATATCCGAGCAGCGATCAGTTCTGGAACGCGCTTCCGGGTGAAATTGCCGCGAAAGTCGCGCCGGACTTCATTAAGATTTCCAACGAAGGCGCGCTCGAGTATATCAATAAAGGATTGTTCGCGCCGCTCGATGAATTGGTCAAAACCACCGGCGTTGACATGGGTAAATTCAACAAGGCGGCTTCCGATATCTGGAAGGTTGACGGCAAGGTTTATGGCGTGCCTAACAGCAGCTCTCCGGCGATGTTCTTCATTAATGAGGACATGTGGAAAAAGGCAGGTCTTGGTGCTTATCCAACCACTTGGGACGAGGTACAAGTCGCTGCCAAGAAGCTGACAACGAAGGACGTATACGGCATTACGATCAATCTTGATCCTTACCACATTACGAACTATGCGAAATCCTTCGGCGGCGGTTGGGGTAACGGCAAAACAATCAATACGCCGGAAAACGTAAAAGCTTTGCAAACGATTTTCGACATGTACGACGAAGGAGTAGCGGTTACTCCGAAATCGCTTGGCTTTGGTTGGGATGGGGAAGTATTCTCGAACGGTAAATCCGCTATGACTACCGGCGGACACTGGTACAAGAGCTTCTTGAAGGATGCTGCTCCGAACTTGAAATATGCAGTCGTTCCGGTTCCAAAAGGAACGGTTAACGGCAGCACGCTGATTTCCGATGCATACGTTGTCCTTGATGACGCGAAGAACAAAGAAGCGGCGCTTCAAGCGGCGTACTTTATGACAAACGAAAAGGTTCAAATGGACTTTCTGAAGCTTGGAAACAATTCATCGTTAACCAGCTTGTCCGATAAATATTTCGAGTCCAATCCGGAGTTC
Organism: Cohnella luojiensis; assembly: GCF_004564235.1. GTDB lineage: Bacteria > Bacillota > Bacilli > Paenibacillales > Paenibacillaceae > Cohnella > Cohnella luojiensis. The sequence continues at coordinate 17,301 of NZ_SOMN01000010.1, read as the reverse complement.
AAAGCCGTTCAGCCTGCGATTGATTACAGCACGGACTTTGGATACCCAGAAGAATCGAAGAAGTTTAAGGACGAGCTAGTCAATAATCTAGAGAATAATATTCTAGGCGGAATGAAAAAATCGCCTCAAGAAATTCTAGACGGCATTCAGGCGCAATTCAAATAACATTTCCGTTCCCGTTCCGTTGCGAACGGGAACCCTTTTTTTCAATTAGACAAAAACGTATCGTATTGGAGATAGGAGGGGCAAGATGACAACCAATAGTAACAAGCAATCGCGTCTTCGTTCGATCGCGGATTCGGACATGGCTGTTGGATGGTTATTTACGCTTCCGTTTTTGGTGTTGTGGGCATGGTGGTTTTTTTATCCGTTTATACAGTCCTTCATTAGAAGCTTTCAGGATGCCAACTTTGCTGCGCTGGACGAAGCGAAATTTATCGGCTTGCAGAACTACATTACGATATTGCATGATCCTCAATTTTATCGGGCCGTACTTCATTCCTTGCAAATCGTAGTTATCGCGGTGCCTATTCAGACCGTTCTTGGATTGCTTGTGGCCATGCTCGTTAATCAGAAGATAAAAGGCAAAGGGATTTTTAGGACGATCTTCTTCATTCCTTATATTACCTCTCAAATAGCGGTCACGACGGTATTCATGATGCTGTTCAAGCAAGGTACGTTCGTTACGGAGTTTTTCACGCTGTTCGGCTTCGCGGACACGACTTGGTTTGCGGATACCCGGTATGCACTATTATTCGTAAGTCTTTTGTTTATTTTTCAACAGATCGGATTCAGTATGATCGTCTATCTGTCGGCTCTTCAAGAAGTGCCGAAGGATTTGTATGAAGCAGGTCAGATGGATGGGGCGTCCAAATGGGCGCAATTCCGCTTCATTACCATTCCTTACGTGAAGCCGATCACCTTCTTCGTCGTATCCGTGGCAACGATTCTGGGCTTTCAAATTTACGATCAGATTGCCGCGATTTCCAGATACGGCGCACTTGGTTCTCCGGCGGGCGCAACGAGCACAGTCGTCACGTATTTCTATCAGAACGGAATCCGTTACATGAATATCGGCTACGGAAGCGCGGCTGTCGTACTGTTCTTCTTCATCATAATGATTATTACGTTCCTCCAGAAAAAATTGCTGGATGAAAAGGGGTGAGACTGGATGGAGACCAAAAAAAGATTAGGATTCGTTAGCAACTATTTACTGCTTATCATTCTTGGATCCTTATTTGCGCTTCCTTTCTTGTACACGATATACACGTCTTTCGTCACGATGCAGGACGTAAATAAATTATCGGGATTCTCGAATCTAACGTTCCAAAATTACAAATTGTTTTTCACCAATGATGCCTATAATGTTCCGCAATGGCTGATCAACACGGTTATCATGACGGCGTTGGTCATTCTCGGAAATTTAATTATTAACCCCATGGCTGCTTTTGCCCTTGCGAAGTTGGATTTTCGCGGAAAGAAAATCGTGTTCTGGATCGTGCTCGGATCGATGATGGTACCGTATCATATGATTCTAATTCCCGTATACGTTAACGTCGCGCAGCTAGGCTGGTTAAATTCGTTTGCCGGTCTTACGGTTCCATTCCTTTACCAATCGCTGTACATCTTCATGCTTCGGCAGTTTTTTGTCACCGTTCCAGGCGAGTTTATCGAAGCGGCAAGATTGGATGGCTTGACGAAAATGGGAGCCTTCTGGCGTATCGTATATCCGCTGGCGAAATCGTCGCTTATTACGATGTCGATTCTGGCGTTCGCGGGTACATGGAACAGCTACTTGATTCCAAGCACCTTAGTAAGCGATCCCGAGCGTTATGTGCTTGTCGTAGGGTTGAACAGCGTAAAGGATGCTTTCTTTGAGAATACGCCGCTTATTATGGCGGGAGTCGTGTTGACTACATTGCCGATTCTGATCTTCTTCTTTATTTTCCAAAAGCAATATATTGAAGGAATCTCCAGCTCCGGCGTGAAAGGCTAAATAGACTAGTGTCTAGGGAATGGGGGGCAATATACTATGAATTATACCGTCATTAAAGAAGGCGGATTATTTTTCTTGACCGATACGAACGGGGATATAGCCGGCGATGACCAGAAGGGCCATGGCTTGTATAAGAACGACACCCGGTATTTGAGCCGCATGGAGCTTTTCATTAACGGGGACAAGCCGACGCTGCTCTCTTCCGAAGCGAATCGGAGTTATTATGCTTCCATTCGGCTGATGAAGGTAAGCCCGGATGAAGGCGCCATTGAGATGGTTAGGGAAAGATATATTTATGACGGGATGCTGCACGAAAAAGTGTCGCTTACCAATTACTTTCTAAATCGTACCCGGTTCGATTTCTCGGTTAGCTTCGATGCCGATTTCCAAGACATGTTTATCGTTCGCAAATACCGTACCGGAGAGGTTGGGCAAGTTCTTGGCCGGAAAACAAGCGAGCGCGGACTGTCCATTCAATATAAAGGCAAAGACGATATCGTAAGAGAAACGCATATTGCCTGGGATGCTCCGGAGTCCAAAGCGGATACGGAAGGAAACGTTCATTTCACGCTGGACTTGGAGACGCAGGAAACGAAGCATATTTGCTTCGTCATCGCTCCCGTTCAACAGGAAGAGCCAAGGCCCATCATGCGGACGTACGAGGAAGGCTTGCGTCTTCTGGAAGCATCGTATGACGAATTTTATCGGGCAGCAGCTTCCGTTACAACAAACGTAGACGTATTCGACAAGTTGTATCAACGCGGAGTACAAGATTTACGCATGCTGATGACGGATGTCGGATACGGCGATATGCCGGTCGCCGGCTTGCCTTGGTTCGCTGTTCCTTTTGGCCGGGACAGTCTGATCACCGCTTTGTTTATGCTTCCGCTTAACCCGAATTCGGCTAAAGGCACGCTTCGAACATTAGCGGCATACCAAGGGACGACCAATAATGTAGAGCGTGATGAGCAGCCGGGGAAAATCATGCATGAAATCCGGTTCGGGGAGCTCGTGAATACGAAGCAGTCGCCATTCGGGCCTTACTATGGATCGGTGGATGCGACGCCGCTTTTTCTAGTGCTTATCGTGGAATATGTGCGATGGACGGGAGACCTGTCGCTTGCTGAGGAATTACTGCCGAACGTGATCAAGGCATTGGCATGGATCGATACGATGGATGAAACGGGAAACGGCTTCCTAACCTATCACCAAGAGGCGGCGAAAGGCTTCCCTAACCAAGGCTGGAAAGACTCGGCGAATTCTATCGTCCATCGAACGGGTGAATATGCGGAATCGCCTATCGCGCTTTCGGAGGTGCAGGGCTACGTATATCAAGCCAAAAACGGTTTATCGCCGATCATGATGAAGCTTGGTTATCCGGAGTTTGCGATCAAGCTGGAAGGCGAAGCTGCAAAGCTGAAGGAAAAATTCGAGCATGCCTTCTGGATGGAGGACGAGAGCTATTACGCGGTCGCCCTTGATAGGAAACGAAATCAAGTTCAATCGGTAACCTCCAATCCAGGACATTTGCTTATGACAGGCTTGCCGGATAAAGCTCGTGCGGATGCCTTAGTGAAAAGGTTAACTGCACCGGACATGTTTAATGGATATGGCATTCGTACCATGAGCACGGATTCTACCGGATATTATCCGATGAGCTATCATAATGGCAGCGTATGGCCGCACGACAATGGAATGATTCTGCTCGGTCTAAGCCGCCTCGGTTATAAAAAGGAAGCCGGCAAGCTGCTTTCCAGCCTTCTGCATGCTTCAACCTTTTTCGAATACCAGCGGTTGCCGGAGCTATTCTGCGGCAATGACGCCGAATTGGGCTATCCGGTTCCCTATCCTACGACTTGCTCTCCTCAGGCATGGGCAGCCGGGACGTCTATCGTTTTTGTACAGGCCATGCTAGGACTTGTGCCCGATGCGTTATCGCAAACGATCGTCCTGGATCCGTATTTGCCTGAGACATTCAATGAGCTTCTTGCCGAACATATTCGCATAGGAGCAGGCTATTTGTCCGTAAAGGTAACGCGGACGGCCAATGCGGAAGCGCCTGCTGTCGAGATTATAGAAAATACGACGGGCTACAGATTGATTTAGGGGATAGGAGTTAATGTAAATGAATAAAGCATGGTGGAAGGAAGCTGTCGTCTATCAGGTGTATTGGCGAAGCTTTAAGGATACGGACGGAGACGGGTACGGAGATTTGGAAGGAGTTATCCGGAAGCTGGATTACATCCGCGACCTCGGCGCCGATGTGATCTGGCTGAATCCTTGCTATGGTTCCCCGGATGTGGATAATGGTTATGATATTTCCGATTACCGGTCAATCATGCCCAAAGCAGGAACAATGGCGACTTTCGAGCTGTTGTTAGATGCGGTCCATGACCGCGGCATGAAGCTGATCATGGATCTGGTTGTGAACCACACCTCGGACCAGCATCCATGGTTTAAGGAGTCGCGTTCCTCGAAGGACAATCCGAAGCGGGATTATTACATTTGGAGGAAGGACGCCAATAACTGGCGTTCGTACTTTACGCCGTCAACCTGGGAATTCGAAGAACGGACCGGCGAGCATTACTTTCATTCCTTTGCCGTAGAACAGCCTGATTTGAACTGGGAGAATCCGAAGGTACGCGAGGAAATATACGATATGATGCGTTTCTGGCTGGACAAGGGCATAGACGGCTTCCGGATGGATGTCATTAACCTGCTTGCCAAACAATTCGGCTTCCCCGATGCGGAGAAGCCGGATAATATCTCGTATCTCGGTAACAACCCTGGTATTCATGAATATTTGCAGGAAATGCACGAGAACGTCTTGAAGCATTACGATATTTTCACGGTGGGAGAAATTCCATTCGTTACGCCTGAGGACGGCCTGCTCTATGTGGGAGAAAACCGCGGCGAGCTGGACACTTTATTCCACTTTGAAGTATGCGATTATATGGCTCATTGGGATATACAACGCTTCAAGGAGATTCAGAACAGATGGTATGACGGAATGTGGGGAAAAGGGTGGAATTCCCAATTTCTGAACAACCATGATCATACGCGTCTCGTTAGCAGATTCGGAAACGACACTACGTACCGCGTTGAATCCGCAAAGTGTTTTGCTACGATGCTTCATACGCTGCCAGGCATGCCCTACATCTTTCAAGGCGAAGAAATCGGGATGACGGGCGTGCGTTTCGAGTCGATCGACGACTATAACGACATTGCGATGAAGAACAAATATAAAGAAGAAGTGGAGAAAGGCAGACACCCGCAAGAGGTATTCGAGGAGCTTCTCCATCTGTCGAGAGACAATTCCCGTACGCCGTTACACTGGGATGATTCGGATAATGCCGGTTTTACCGATGGAAAGCCGTGGATTAGAGTAAACCCGAATTATAAGGAAATTAATGTGCAACAGGCGCTTGCCGACCCAAATTCCGTTTATTATTATTATCAAAGTCTGATCCGTCTGCGGAAAGAAAATGATGTTATGGTATACGGCTCTTATAAGCCGATTCTCGGAGATCATCCGCAAATTTATGCTTATACGCGCGTACTAGGACAAGAAGAATGGTTGGTCGTTCTCAATATTTCCGATCAAGCGGCCGAAATGGATCTGCCTGATTCCATGTCTAAACAATCGCGGAATATTCTTATAACCAACTATGCCGAACCGGACTTGAACGACGAATTTAGGTTAAGACCTTACGAGGCACGTATCTATCGGTTAAAGTGAATACGTGACTCAGAATAAAGAAGCTGCAGGACCTAAGGGTTCGGCAGCTTCTTTTTTCAATAGCGCAAGAGCCGCAATAGCTATCATACAATGTTTATAACAGCGTGGAACCAGTGCTTGACGATTCTATGGTACCATTGAAGCAATTGACGCAAGGTAATTGGAGGTATCGGTTATGAAGTCCAGCATATCGACTAAGGTTATGTTGATCTACGGAGCCGTTTTCTTAGTGATCATCACGCTAACCTTCGTGTTATCTTACACGGGGACGGTTGGTAAGCTAGAGAATGATTTGAATGACACCAACCTAGCCTTATTGAAACAAGTCGATCAGAAGATCGAGGTAGCTTTTCGTCAGACGGAAAAGGATCTGCTTACGCTTATGGACGAGCTCGAGTTCGTTTATTTTATGCATGACAGTTATTTGGACGATGCGCAGAAATACGGCAACTTTTACGCATTAAACACGAAGCTGAGGAATTTTATCAATACCAATCCTCAGTTCTCGTCGATTTTTGTCTATTCATCCGTAAGCGGTCACATTCTGACGGACAAAGCCTATATGAAGGATGCCCCCTTGGTAGATAACTGGTTGGATGATTATTTGGATATGCCGGTATATTTTAAGTGGCTAACCACTCATCAGGTTTGGGAGGGAAACGGCAACAAGAACGTGATTACTTTAGTGCGGTCCTATCCGACGGTCAGCAGTCCGGGATATCGCAAGGGAATGGTAGCCGTCAACATTAATGAAAAGGTACTCTACGATATGGTTAAGGCTGTTTACGAAGACAGTAAAGTCGGCCATATGTTTATTATCGACAGCGATGGAAACGTGGTGACCCACGACGACAAGACGCAAATCACTCGCAATTTAAAGGAGCTTCCTCATATCAAAAGCACTCTCTCCAAGAAAGGAAGCGGGTTCTTTACGGGGAAGATTAACGGTGTCCGTCAATCGATATTTTATCGAGATTCCGATTATACGGGTTGGAAAATGATCAGCATTCTGCCGGAGTCGCAGATCTACGAGCCGATAAGGGTTACGCGCAATCTGCTGATCGCTTTCGCAGCGGGTATGATTCTGCTTGCGTTGATCTTGCTGGTTTACGTGAACCGTTGGACCTTTAAACCGCTTGATCGGTTGGTCGGCAAAATGTCGGGTACATACAAGCTTAGCCAAACTAAAGAACGTACGGATGCCGGGCTTACCTATCTGGAAAAGGTATTCGACCAGTTAGTGCTGGATCGGGAACATCTTCAGCAACATGTTCGGGATTCGAAGCCGGTGCTGAAGTGGAGAATCATGATGGATATGCTTGTCGGGTATCGTACGGATTATCAGGCCGTTCGCCACCATCTTGAGTTCGTGGGCGTTCATTTATTTCCGGATCGTTTTCTTGTATGTACGGCGGAGATCAGCAAAGAGGGAGTAGATTTAAGAGCCCAGGACGAAACGCTGTATACCTATGCGTTCTGCAATGTGGCGGAGGAGCTGATTAATCTAGAGAACGCGGGGGTTGCCATTGACTTGGGAGAGGGCCGCGCGGCGGTCATCTTCAGCTTTGCGGAAGGGGATGCGGAACAGAATCACTTGCGTGCGTTAGCGATTCTGGAGCTGATACTCGATGTGATGAAGAAGCAATTCGATCTTGTCGTGACCGTCGGAGTCGGCCGCGGCTGCGGCGAGATGAAGGACATTCCCAATTCGTACGACGAATCGCGGAAGGCGCTTCAATATAAGATGGTGTTCGGTCAGCATTCGGTCATCTCCATTGAAGACCTGCAGCCTCTCGACAGTCAGGATTATTACCGGCTGATTCGTATGGCGGACCGAATTACGGATGCTCTCAAACAGACGGATACAGTGAAGATGAAGGAATATGTGAAGGAAACGTTCCAAGAGGCGATAGACGGCAATCTGCCGCCTGAATTGATCCGTCAGCTTTCCTTTGATCTCATCATGAAATCGGTGCAGTCGGTCGGTTCCATAGGGATAGACCTGAAGGAGTCCATGAGCCGGCTGGACGGCATCTACGAGCTGATCAACCGCAGCGAAAACTTGAAAAAAATGGAGAGGGTCGTTTTCTCCTTTCTGGAAGAGTTGGCTGCCAAAATCAACGAAAAGCGAAGTCATAGGGGCAGCAACGTTACGATTGAACGAATGCTAATCTATATCGGGGAACACTTTCAGGAAAATGATCTGTCTCTGGACAGACTTGCGCAGGAATTTCATTTAAGCCCGACCTATATCAGCAAGCAGTTTAAGGAATACACCGAGAGCAACTTTATCGATTATTTAATCGGAATTCGGATTAACGCTTCCCAGAAGCTGTTATCGGGTAAGGATATGAAAGTGAACGAGATTGCCGAAGCGGTCGGTTACGGGAACACCCGCAGCTTCCTGCGGACGTTTAAGAAGTATACAGGGATGACTCCGATGGAGTATCGGGAAGGGGCGGCCAAGTCGCGGTCTGAGAATAAGAACGTCAATCGTGAAATGTAACTGTCATTATTACCATGAGACATGTACTGGAATCCTCTTCTCTGTGGAGGGAAATCCCCGGCATGTCTTTTTATTTTGGATAGATGTACGACTAAAGACCCGCGTCGCTCTAGGGGTTTTCCGTTGTTAGCACAAGAAAATGAACCCTGCATAAGAAAGGTGACCGTGCATTTTGCAAAAATAGTCATGGTGTTCAGAAGGTGTCTATATCCATTTACCCTAGCTCACAGTACGATCGAATTGACCAAACGGACTAGGGGCTTTGATCAACGAAAGGATGAACGGAATGAAGGATAGTCGATTCCGAAACCGATTAAAGCGGGATAGGCATTTGTACCTGATGCTGCTGCCTGTGATCGCGTTTTATCTATTGTTCAAATACGCTCCGATGGCAGGCGAGATCATTGCGTTCAAGGATTATCGTTTAGGGGATGGGATATTCGGCAGCAAGTGGGTGGGATTCAAGCATTTCCAAAGTCTGTTCGGGAGTATCGATTTCTGGCGAGTACTTCGAAATACGTTAGTGTTGAACGTATACAGTCTTGTCTTCGGCTTCCCGGTACCGATTATACTGGCTCTTCTACTTAACGAGGTTCGCAAAGAATGGTACAAGAAGACGGTACAGAACCTGCTGTATTTGCCCCATTTTATATCGTGGGTCGTATTGGGCGGTATCTTCATCGCGATCCTATCACCAAGTACGGGTGTCGTTAATGCGGTACTCGAGCATGTATTCGGCATCGAGCCCATTTACTTTATGGCCAGTTCGACATGGTGGCCTGTTGCCTATACGCTGTCGGGTATTTGGCGGGAAGCGGGATGGGGTACGATTCTTTATTTAGCCGCGATGGCTTCGATCGATCCGCAGCTTTACGAAGCGGCTAAGATCGACGGAGCGAACAAGCTGCGCCAAATCTGGCATATTACCCTTCCGGGTATCCGCAGCACCGTTGCTATTCTTCTGGTTCTGCGCATGGGTCATATGATGGATGTCGGACTTGAGCAAACTTTGATCCTGCAGAATCAGTCCGTACTGGATGTAGCCGATGTTATCAGCACTTACGTGTACAGGGTCGGTTTGCAAAATATGAACTATAGCTATACGACGGCATTGGGTTTGTTCCAATCGGCGGTCGGCTTAATCCTCGTCATAGGCGTAAATAGGTTAACCCGATTGTTCGGGGAAAGGGGGCTATGGTAACCGATGATAACTTATAAAAAAAGCAGATCCGTCTGGTCTCGCGTGGGGACGGCTGCCAATTACACCCTCCTCGGCTTCCTTTCCCTCCTTGCTTTGTATCCATTCTGGTATGTCATCGTGTCTTCCTTCAGCAGCAGCAGGGCGATAACGGCGGGCGAAGTGTCTTTATGGCCTATTGAATTCAATGCGGAAGCTTATCTCCGGTTATTCGATGACGGTCAGCTATTCGTCGCGATGTGGAACACGATTGTGGTAACCGTCGTAGGTACGCTCCTGAATATGGCGCTAACGACATTAGCCGCTTACCCCCTTTCCAGGAAGAGACTTATGGGACGCAATCTGCTGCTGATGTTCATCATTTTTACGATGCTGTTCATCTCCGGAGTCATCCCGAATTTCATACTCGTTAAATCGCTGGGACTTATGGATTCCTATTGGTCATTGTGGCTGCCCGCATTGATCAGTACCTACAATATGTTCGTCATGAAAACATTTATGGAAGGCCTGCCCGAGGAAATCGAGGAATCGGCGGCGATCGACGGTGCCGGGGATTGGAGAATTTTAGTCCAAATCATTCTGCCTTTATGTAAACCAATTATGGCTGCGCTTTCTTTGTTTTATGCAGTGGGCTGGTGGAATTCTTATTTCAACGTGCTGTTATATATTACGGAGAGTACCCGGCAGACTTTGACGCTGAAGCTCTATCAAATGATCCTCCAGGTAAATCAAAGTCTATTGAATAACGTCGGGAGCGAAGGCGTCGAGCAGGTCATGTTAACGCCGGAAGGGATCAAAGCCGCGGCCATCGTAATTGCGGTCACCCCTATTCTGGTCGTCTATCCTTTCTTGCAGAAGCATTTTGTCAAAGGAGTCTTAATCGGATCCGTAAAAGGATGATATCATCGGACTATAGGGTCCTTGATATAGATATAACTATTAAGGGGATGAAGGAATGAGAATTTCGAGGTTGGCGCGGAAATCGATTCTAGCGGCTAGCTTATCACTGATGATGCTAATATTGGCAGCTTGCAGCTCCAACGGGGCGTCGGAGAGTCCGTCGTCATCGCCGGGAGCAAGCGCAACAAGTACTCCAACGACATCAGCTTCAGCTGCACCTGCAGGACCGAAGAAAGAAATCAGCATATCGGCTTTTGACCGAGGTCAAGTTCCTACAGAGGAAGGAAGCTACGAAAGTAACCGTTGGACGAAATTCATCAATGAAAATTCACCGGCCACGGTGAATTGGATTCCGGTCGATCGGGGTCAAGCTCAGCAAAAGTTAAGTACGCTTATCGCATCCGGCAGCGCGCCGGACCTGATCTGGGAATACGATCGGAACTATATCGCCCAATTGGCTAATCAGGGTGCCATTCAGCCCATTGACGATTACATCGAAAAGTACAGCACGACCTTAAAAAAATATTTAGAGGAAAACCCCGAGTTGAAGTCCGCTATGACTATCAATGGGAAAATGTATGCCGTTACAAGTAAAAGGAGCATAGAGTCCATTGCCAACCACGGCATGTGGATTCGGCAGGATTGGCTAGATAAGCTGCAGCTGAAGGCACCTGCGACCGTGGAAGAATTGATCGAGGTGGCCAAGAAGTTCAAAGACGAGGACCCGGACGGCAACGGTGAAGACGATACGGTACCGATCGTATTTAACGGTAACGCCGTCCAAATCATACGCGCCTTCTTCTTCACCAACGAGAACCAGTGGTACTTGGAAGACGGCCAAATGAAGTATGCCAGAACCTTAGATCGCTTCACCGATTCGCTTGCCTATCAGAAATCCTTATTCGACCAGGGACTAATCGATAAAGAGTATATTACCGACAGCAACTTCCAGCGTGCGCGTCAGCTATGGACGACCGGCAAGGCAGGAATCTATTTCGCTAGCTGGAGCATGGATAATGAAATCCGGGATCTCAAGGCTAATGTTCCCGATGCCAAGTTGGCTCCGTTGGAGCCCGTGGCAAGCAAATATGGGAAAAACGGTCTGTATCAAGAACTGCCTTCCAATGTATTGGTCGCCTTCAATAGCGAAATGGATGAGGATAAAATCGAAACGGCAGTCAAATTCCTCGATTGGATGCTGGAAACGGGTTGGCATAGCATGAAGTTCGGCGAGGAGAATGTGCATTACAAGCTGGTCGAAGGCGATGTTCCGCAAAGGCTCGATGCGGATAAGTACCGGGCCGAAGTGGCCTACGCTAACGAATACGCTATTCTGAGCCAATGGGATACGAAAGCGGAATGGATTCCGGTCATGGCTGCTCAGGATGCCCTTTCCCAGGAAATCGCCCAGGCTAAATCCCAAGCCATAGAAGTCGCGCTCAAGAATGAGTACCGCAGGGATATCCCGTTTAGTCCGGATCTGCCGGAAGTGAGTCAACTGATTGCCACCTTTGCCCCTATTGCGACGCAAATCGAAGTCAAGGTAGTAACCGGCGGCAATGCATTAACCCCTGAAGCGGGCATGGTACAGGTCCGCAAGGAATGGAAACGTCTTGGCGGCGAGAATGTGGAGAAGCTGGCGCAGGAATGGTATGAGAAAAATAAGGAATTTTTGAAATAAGCAGCAATAGAGTTGTGATCATCGGCGGGAGGACCTATTCTAATTGCGGAAACGGTCCTCCCGCGACTATACTTCTGAGAAAGGAGAGGTATGTACATGATCAAACCGAAAACGGCGCTTATTCATACCATTGTTTTTACCCTCGTTTTTTCTTTCTTTCTAGTTTCTACCCTGCCGATCATGCCCGAATCCAAAACTTATGCCAATACAAGTACCCCCGAATTGACTCTAGGCGATTTCGAGAGTGCCGACGAAACCTGGGATTTTTTAGTAGGAAGCAGCGCATCTCTTGGAAACGACGAGTTTAGCCGGGATTCCACGGTCTCTCGGACCGGCAGCTCCTCCGGAAAGCTAGAGCTTAATTTCGGCAGCGATTCGACCTATATGAACAGCTTTGTTTCCTTGGAAAAGTACTTGTTCAAACGCATTTTGCCTGTGGATGCTTTAGAGCTCAGCTTCTGGGTAAAAACGGCGGATATGGCTAAATTCGACCTGATACTGGTCGACAACACGAATCAGAACCATCAACAGACGATTGTTCTGGATCCGACAACGGAGTGGCAGAAGATTACGGTGAGCTCCTTTACATCGGGAATAAACTATACGAAGTGGAACGGGAGCAACGACGGGGTTTGGCATGGTCCGTTAAAGAAAATGCACGTAAGGCTGACCAAAGCTTCGATGCAAGCCGGCAAAACCCTTGGCACCATCTGGCTTGACGACATTCGGGCCAAGGTCTTAGCTCCCGATCTGGCCATTGCCCAGGTGCAGGTCGGCAACGTATTCGCAGGAAGCCAATTGGGGAGCTTTGACGTCCTGACGACCGGTGACACGATTCAGTGGAGTACCTTCAATGCGTGGGGAGAGCCGGTATCGTCCGGAAGCGCTCCTGTCTCCGAAAGTAAGCTGCGGCTTAACATACCGGTAACTGAAGACGGATATTACCGATTAAAAGTCGAGTCTTATTTTGCAGGGAATTTGGTCAAAGCCATGGAAACGACGTTTGCCACGCTTCCCGAGTTTGATCTGTCGGCGGTTACGGATTCTCCATTTGGCATCCAGACGCATTATGGAATCAATTGGAACAAAGAAATGATTCCGCTTCTCAAATATGCCGGTACTAAAAATGTACGCGAGTCCTTCTATTGGTCGGAAGTAGAGGTCAATAAAGGCCAGTACTCCTTCATCCCGAAAGTCACCCTTCCTATGCAATCTTTTAAGGAATTCGGCATCGATCCCTTTCTCGTCTTCGCGTTCAGCAATAAGTATTACGACGGCGGCCAAACGCCTTATTCGGAGGAGGCTCATACCGCTTACGCGAACTATGTAAAGGCTATGCTGGGGAAATTCGGCAGCCAGTTGAAATCCGCGGAAATATGGAACGAGTTCAACCTGCCTTACTTCGGCGGCAATGGCCCCGCGGCCTCGAGGGCGGACGTCTACTTCAATTTACTGAAGAAAGGTTATGAGGCTGCCAAATCGGTTCAACCGGATCTTAATGTCGTTGGAGGAGCTACATCGGGCATCCCGTTAGAGTGGCTGGAGGATGTATTCGCTCTTGGCGGACTGAATAATATGGATTCGCTTTCCGTCCACCCCTACCGCTATCCGCAATCGCCGGAAGGATTGCTTGAGGAGATAAATACGCTCAATCAATTCGTGCGCGATCACAATAATGGCGAGACCGTTCCCCTTTGGTTTTCGGAGATCGGCTGGCCAACCCATTTGAACCCAACGGGCGTGAACGAAAATACGCAAGCCGCTTATTTGATTCGCACCTATGTGTTGAGTATTGCGGCGGGTGTCGAGAAAATATTCTGGTACAACTTGATGGATACCGGAACGGATAAGCTCTACAATGAGCATAATTTCGGAGTCATCCATAATACGGGCGATGCGTTGGGGGCCTATACGCCTAAACCTGCCTATGTTGCGCTAGCTACGCTTACGAGACAGTTAACCGGTGCGAACCCTTTGAGTCAAAGCGTGGCGGATGGCATCTATCACTATAAATTCAATAAAAATAACCAAAAGATTAACGTCCTGTGGTCACTGGAGAAAAAGGATGTAACCTTAAATACGAAAACTCCCCTCACCGTGACGGATATGATGGGGCGGAAGACGATCTATACTCCGTTACTAGGTAAAGTGTACATGACTTTGACCGGTGAGCCGCTGTTTATTCAAGGAAACATTAACAGCCTAACTCAAGCTAGCCCGTTTTCCCTGCAAAGCATTCCCGCTTTTACAGGCGATGCTGTAACGCTTACCCTTCGGGTTAACGATGTAAGGCCGAAGGATAAGCTTACCGCTAAGCTGCAATTCCAAGGCGTATCCAAGACCATTTCTATAAACGCTCCAGGAGATTATCCGGTACAATTTCCGGGCATTGATCAGGTTGGGTTCTGGAAAGCGACGGCTGAGGTATTCGCGTCAGGAGCAAGGATTGCGGGTTTATCCGAAACCGTCGAGATCAAGCAGGCTGAAGGGGTATCGTCAAAGCATGTGGTGAAAAACGGTTCGGACATTTTGGAAATAACGATTAAGAATGAAAGACCTACAGAACGCCGCTTAACGCAGATCGACTGGAGCATCGGAGCTTCTTCCGATTCGGAAGTCTACGATGTGATTATGCCGGGCAATTCCATGCATACCGTAGATTTCCCGTTGTCCGGGTTTCCGGAGGGGACTCTTCTGCCCTATCAGTTTAAGGTGTACATGGAAGATGGCGCGATTCTGAGGAACGATGGAACCGTCAAGATCGTACCGCCCGCTGAAAGGGTTTCTCTTCCGTACCGAACGCTGGCGAGTGAAGAAGATCTACAGGATTTGGCAGGAATCGATCTAATAACGGACGTTAATTCGAGAATTACTTCTCATAACGGTCCGGAAGACTTCAGCGGCAAGCTTTGGACGACTTACGACGACACTCACCTGTACCTCTACGCTCGCGTCCATGATGATGTGTTCTCTCAGCCGAATCAGGGTGATTCGATATGGGTAGGGGACAGTATTCAGTTCGCCGTATCCGCGGGTATGCCGGGCGAGAAGCTTCAGTGGTACGAATATGGAATGGCATTAACGCAGCTAGGTCCCGAGCTTTATAGATGGATGGCGCCGCTGGGAGTTGTAACTGGTTCCATAGCCAATCCGAATCTACAGGTTACAAGAGATGAGGCGGCGAAGGATACCATCTATCGGTTGGCTCTTCCTTGGGGCGAATTGGCGCCGATCGTTCCGAGTGACGGCATCCTTAGTCTTTCTATTCTTGTTAACGAGAATGACGGCAATGGTCGTAGAGGCTATGTGGAGTGGGGCAGCGGAATTGGTTCAAGCAAGCAGTCCTCTTTGTTCAAGCCAATTCAACTGGAGAATGCGGAGTAAGAAACGAGAATAGAAGGCGAGGACTCAGGCATGGGCTTATCTACGAAATCGATCGATCACAAAGAGCTTTTATTGAAAAAAATCGTTTCCCAGGAAAACGACTACGATCCGCATATTAACATGCTGCTAAGGCCATTTCATAGTCCGGGGTATCATACGACGTTAACTGCCGAGGATCACCCTCTAGTCCATCCGACGCATCAATCGCTATTGTATGCCGTAGGTTTGTTGAATACGGAAGCTCCCGAGTATGTTCAGAGGGCTTGCGATGTCATTAAACGCCTTCTTACTTTGCAGGATCGCGACCCTAAGCGAGATACCTTCGGGATATGGCCTTGGTTTTATGAGGAGCCGCTATCTCAGATGGCTCCGCCTGACTGGAACTGGGCTGACTTCTGCGGGAAAGAACTTGTTCTTGCAGCATTGCTTCACGGTCATCGGCTTCCCGAAGAGCTGAGAGAGCAGATCCGTCAAGGGATAAGCTGTGCCTGCGATTCCATTATTAAACGCGATGTGGGACCTCATTACACGAATATCGCGATTATGGGGGCATTTGTAGCTTTGATCGCCGGAGAGCTATATGATCGGCAGGACTATAGGGATTATGCGCTTCTAAGATTGGAGAAGCTGAGGCGCTACACGGAAGGCTTGGGGACCTTCCAGGAATTCAATAGCCCTAACTATTCCGTAATTGCTATTGTAGAGTTGTCCAAAATTCATACCTATTCCGTCAATCCTAGAGCCAAAGAAATCGCTTCCGGACTGCTGGATAGGGTATGGCGCATGGTTGCGGTGCATTATCATCCCACTACCCGGCAGTGGGCAGGTCCGCATAGCCGGAGCTACAGCACACTGTTGACTAACAAAATTAAATCCTTTCTGCAGCTGGCTACCGATAACAAGCTGAATTTCTTCTCCGATGATGAGCTCGAATACGATGCCGAGTGGTACGGCAGCGGCAGCCGATGCCCGGATTACTACTTCGAGATCTTCATTCGTACGGATACACGGGTTCTTGAGGAACTTTACTATCGGAATGAGGAGACTGGGGTCGAGAAATGGGCGGAAACGTACATGACGCCCCAGTATTCGATCGGGCTCTTCAGAAATGAAATCATGTGGAATCAAACACGGGGGCTGGTAGCTTATTTCGAGAATAGAGGGCAGTCTACCTTTTTGCAGATGCGCTGCTTGCATGATGGATTTGACTATTGCTCTGCGGTGCTTAGCGTAGCGGCGGAAAAAGGCCATCTTCTGCTCGGGGTACGTTTTCTCACGAACGGCGGGGATACCCACCCGAATTTGGATCGCATCCAGGGTCGTATGGCAGCGACGGATTTCAGGCTCCGTATGGAATTCGGAGGTTGTCTGGACCGCGTAAGCATTGAGACGGAAGGAACGAAGTCACAAGTCGTCGTTAACGGATTGCCTTTACAATTTGAATGCTTATATGCTGCTTTCGACGAAGCATTGGCTGTAGACGGCGGAGAGCTGGGAAGGGGCTTGGATTGGGAAGTGACCAAGCAGGGAAATGTTTATGGCTTAGACTTGGTTATCTATGAAGGCCAGCGAAAAACAATAGACTTCCAAGCGCTAAACAAAGCGGCATTTCTATTCTCAATAGCTATTGGGGAGGCAGTTGAGAACCTGCCGCCAATAACGGTCGTAGAAGAAGCGGGGAATGTGACAGCACGGATTACAGCCAACAATGCAAATGGTTCACCGCGACAGGTATCCATTCCATTAAAACCGAATGATAAGCATCCGGTATATATAGACGGCAGATAACATTCTAGGAATTCTTTAAAGGAATTAATGCCATTAATATCTAATCTTCTCCCTAAGTAGAAAATTACTTTTGGGAGTGGTTACCTTGGCGAGAACAAAAGCAATTCAT
>NZ_SOMN01000114.1 GCF_004564235.1 Cohnella luojiensis | reverse complement strand
CAGATCCGCGAGTCGTCCAAAACCGATATCCCTCCGCATACAATTGTTAGACACTAGTAAGGCAGAGATGATACTTAAACTTCTTCTAATTCGCGCTTTGCTTCGCTATCCAGTTTTCAAGGTGCAAACGAGCGACCGGAGGTCGTCTCGACGTGCAATCGCAGGCAGTGTTGTGAAACAACACGTTGCGGTTGTACGTTGGCTGCGATGAACCATCGTTCGCCAGTAATCTCATGGTGGAGACTAGCGGGATCGAACCGCTGACCCCCTGCGTGCAAGGCAGGTGCTCTCCCAGCTGAGCTAAGTCCCCATGGGAAGTATTCACTTGTAAAGAAGATGGTTGGCCTTAGTGGACTCGAACCACCGACCTCACCCTTATCAGGGGTGCGCTCTAACCAGCTGAGCTAAAGGCCAATATGTGCGCCCGCTCTTGCTGGGCAACCTCTCCTACCCTCTAGACAAGGATAAGAAAAGCCCGGCTTGGCGACGTCCTACTCTCCCAGGACCCTGCGGTCCAAGTACCATTGGCGCTGGAGGTCTTAACGG
>NZ_SOMN01000113.1 GCF_004564235.1 Cohnella luojiensis | reverse complement strand
TTTTCTCCAACAATTCTACAACTCCTTGCGTGATTTGTACCTTCCTTTTTGTGCCAGAGATAAGCTCTGCCCTACCGAAGTCCCCCACGGATTCACCGCTTCCTCCTTCGGTCAGGTCCTTTCGGATTTTCTGCTTTCATTGCTTACCCTGAACGCCTCGATGTACGAATCCTATTTCATGTTCAGCCCTTCCGCTCGTGTTGCAACACCTGCGTACTATGGCTTCTGCTGACTTCTGTACGTTCTGCCTACTTTCACAAGTAAGGTTACGGAGATTGCTCCGCGTACCGTACAGATCTCCCCAGGTAAGAGCGTTATCTTTCCCTCCATCTATTCGCCTCATTTACTCCCACTCGCCTTCGGCAGTAAGGACTTCGACTTCTCTAGCAGTCTCATCCAACGAGCATTAGCCTTATATGAGATTCGTGTTCCTCGAACCGGAGGTTTGCCGCCGACTTCCTTCAGATTCGACCTCTTGGTCGACACCCTTGTCTTAAGCTAATGACTACTACTGCCTTCGTCACTCGGGACTTTCACCCTATAGATAACGCCCATGCTGGGCGCACTAGA
>NZ_SOMN01000112.1 GCF_004564235.1 Cohnella luojiensis | reverse complement strand
CTTAGATAGCTCTTATCTTAGGGGGAAGGATGTGTCCGGCTGATTCTACTTCCTCGCTACTGAAAATTCATCCCCGAATCCTCTTCTAACTCCGGTCCGGACCGAGGGCCGAATGGCCCGAAGCGTGAATATAGTGTTATATGATGTCGGCTCTTCATTGAATCAGCTATCACTCTTACATATTTTGTTTACACTAATAAATTTGATAGGTGCTTTATCATCTCCCCACATTTCTGTATGTATCCATATTCCTGGTGCATCAGGTAAAAATAAACTGCATTCATTGTCCTCTTCATCTAATTGATACGATATTTGGTCTTTATATTTATTTAATATTGATCCGATTCCAATTAATCCTTTATATTTCCCTTTATAACCCTCTGAAACTGTGATTTGAGTTAGCAGCTCTGTCGAAAAATTAAAAAAGAAAGAAATCCCCTGAATTTCAACTATATGAGAAATTGAGTCATTTCTACTTTTAGTTATGATATATTCAACATTTAATTCATTAATAAGTTCATTTAACTTAATCCCAAGATGATATTCCCCAACACTTCTACCTGGAATTATTTGACCATATAGATAGGAATTCATGTCACACATTCTTTCTTATTTTTTTGGGGAGCTCTTAGCCGATTTCATATAACGTTCT
>NZ_SOMN01000111.1 GCF_004564235.1 Cohnella luojiensis | reverse complement strand
AACTCGCCGGTTTTCCTTAGTGTGAGTGATTGGCGTTACACCTTCCACCTGCCTGACGTGCCTGACATACAAATGCTCACGTCATTGACGGTGATTATTGCACCGACAAAGTGCGTGAGCGGTAACAGTTATACGACGTACCTGGCTCCTTGAGTTTACTTACAAATTCAATTTATTTCTTCTTTCCCTATCTCTCTTAATAGCTTCTTTTATAGGGTTTCTTCTAGGAATCTTACTGTTAATATCTAAAAGAATAAATATAATAATGATTAATAAAATGACAATTAGCATTTATCACTCACCTCTTCTTATGCATGATTTTGAATTCATCGTTGCTGTGCTGTGATCACAGCTTTGAAGAGTTGAGCGTTTCATAGTTGTATTGTAAAGTTCTTATTTCTGGTTGAGTGCCTTGATCACTTTGTAAACTATGTATCAAGCCAATATTACTATTCCTATACTCAATAGCTGAATGATGGATGTAGATATTGAAAAAGTCATTAGATATCCCTTTCTTTAAATCGAACTTCCAGGTATGTCGTATAACGTTCTCGTATTCACGACGTCCCACCGACTTAAGGCTCCGTCAGGAGCCGGCCGCGATGCGGTTAGTCGGTGCGGATGTGTCCGGCTGATTATGCTTCCCCGCTACTGAATATACATCAATC
>NZ_SOMN01000110.1 GCF_004564235.1 Cohnella luojiensis | reverse complement strand
GGTTACGTAACGGCGGTAAAATATCCGAACGGAACGGTAACTTCCGTCGATTACAAACCGGGCCATCTGATCGATACGCAAAAGACGACCCGCGCAGATGAGGCATTGCATGCCAGCGCGTATAATTACAATGCGCGTGAATTTATTACCGACGTTCAAGAACAAAACGGATCTTCCGGTTATGTCTACAATGACCGGGAGCAGCTGCAGCGGGTGGAAACGGTAGACGGTGACGTAATCCTGTATGAATACGACGGCGCTGGTAACCGGACTGTCCGCAAAGCTGTTATTCAAGGAACGGTAGAGGACAAGAACCAAGTTATCACGACGGAAGAGCTCGTTCAGAAGGTGCTTGAATCGTTCGGGGTAAAGCCGGGCAAATCGTCCAATCCGGGCAACGGTGCACCTTCCTGCGAACCGAATGGGAACGGCAAAGGCAATGGGAACGATAATGGAAATGGAAATGGCAACAGTAATAACAATGGTAATGGCAATGGTAATGGCAATGGCAATGGTAAAACCGGCGCATCCGGCGAAGTTCATATTTCCTCGAACGGCAATGGTGGAGGAAACGGTGGCGGCAATGGAGGCGGAAATGGCAGCTCCGGTGGTAATGGAAATAGTGGAGGCAACGATAGCTCCGGCGGTAACGGCAATAGTAACGGTAATGGAAATGGAAACTCCGGCGGAAACGGTAACGGCGGAGGGAACGATGGCAATGGCAATGG
>NZ_SOMN01000109.1 GCF_004564235.1 Cohnella luojiensis | reverse complement strand
GAACGTTATACGAAAGGACTGAAGAGCTGTTTGAAGTTCGTAAAAAAATATAAAGTACTTATTTCAATAGGTGTAGTTTTTTTCTTAACAGTTGCTTCTACACAATACTTAAAGCCGCATTATACTTACAGAATTATCGATAATGAACAAGCAATAAATAAATCAATAAGTAAGATGGTAGATCAACCGATTCAAATAAAACTAATGAAAGATATTGATAATAAACGAATCGTTCTGTTTACATTAGGTTCAGAAATAGGTGAATCTGTACTAACCAAAGGTTCAAATAATAAATTCAAACTAGATTCTACAGGTTATGGTTCAAATGAAGTCAGGTATAGAATTATTAATACAAATAAAGGTCAATACGTGAAATTCATAGGGAGGAATACAGATAACATCTCTAAGATACTCACAATTGTAGATGGAGAGAAATATTATTTATCAGTACTAGAGGCGGGCTATTTTATCTCATACGTGCCTTTAATTCAGAAGACTGAAAGTAACTTCCCATCAGGTTCCGTGTGGTATGACAATCAAGACAAAGAAATAATAAGAATCAACATATCTAAGGACTACATTCTGTGAGTTTTTCAAAGATGCCAGTCCCTTCGTATAACACAATATTCACGCATCGGGCCATTCGGCCCTCGGTCCGGACAGAAGGGTAGAAGTGGATTCGATTGATGTATATTCAGTAGCGGGGAAGCATAATCAGCCGGACACATCCGCACCGACTAACCGCATCGCGGCCGGCTCCTGACGGAGCCTTAAGTCGGTGGGACGTCGTGAATACGAGAACGTTATA
>NZ_SOMN01000108.1 GCF_004564235.1 Cohnella luojiensis | reverse complement strand
CGCAATGCGTTTAGTACGACCGAAACCGAGCTGAGTGCCATAGCTGCCCCGGCAAGCCACGGAGCGAGAAAACCGCTGGCTGCAATCGGAATACCGATGACATTATAGGCAAGCGCCCAAAACAGATTTTGCTTAATGTTAAGCATTGTTTTTCTGCTCATGAAGATGGCATCGGGGATGCTGTTCAAATCACCGCGCATGAGAGTGACATCAGCGGCTTCCATCGCTACATCCGTACCTGTTCCGATCGCCATGCCAATGTCCGCCGTTGCAAGAGCTGGAGCGTCGTTTATTCCATCCCCGACCATTGCGACCTTTTTCCCGGCGGCTTGAAGTTTCTTTACCTCAATAGCTTTACCCTCTGGCAGAACTTCAGCGAACACATCTGCGATTCCTGCCTCGCGAGCGATAGCTTTTGCCGTGCGTTCATTATCACCCGTTATCATAATGACCTGAAGCCCTAAACTTTGCAGTCTGGAGACCGCCTGTTTGGATGTCTCTTTAATGGTATCTGCAACGGCAACAGTAGCCGCATAAGTCCCATTTACCGCAACGAGCATGGCGGTTTTGCCTTCTTCTTCAAGACTGCTCATTTTAGGAAGGGCAGATTCAACATTTACTTCGTATTTCCCCATCAGCTTACGAGTTCCGATCAGCAATTGTTGACCTTCAATGACAGCCACGATTCCGTATCCGGGAATCGCTTCGAACGATTCCGTGACAGGTAAAGTAATGCCTTGACCCTGAATCCCTTTAACAATAGCTTCTGCAAGGGGGTGTTCAGAATTACGCTCGGCGGAGCCAATCCATCCAAGCAGCTGTTCGCGATTCGATTCTTGAACGACGTCTATATCCGTTAATTCCGGCTTCCCTTTGGTGACCGTTCCCGT
>NZ_SOMN01000107.1 GCF_004564235.1 Cohnella luojiensis | reverse complement strand
AATTCACTGATTCCTAACAAAGTACTGGAGTCGGCAGGAATGGTATTTCTAACAAACTTACTCACCACACGTTCCTAATTCAGAAGTGAAATAGGTAATCCGGTGACGGATGAAGAGAACTCACTCCTGAAGATGGGGAACTGACGAAGGAAAGCCGTGTGCGGGAAATCCGCATGCACGGTTTGACGGGGAGTCCGAGGGAGTAATCCCTCGTCTTACCCTACTATAATTAAAGACCGACTACACCTACGACGCGGAATTAAACCGGACGAGCCAGAAGGACGGCAATACCCAGCTGACTTCCTACAATTACGATGAGCTAGGACGCCGTCTTCAGAAGGTAGTCGTGCGCGGTGAGTCGGGCCAAGATGTATTCGAATACCAGTATGATCCGAATGGCAATGTCATCGTCGAGAAGAAACCCGGAGGCCTGACGACGCAATATCAATACGACTTCATGAACCGCAAAGACCCGGGAGGATTACAACGACGGTACGTGGTACGCCTACACCTATGACAAAGCGGGCAATATGCTGACCCGTACCGATAAGAGCGGAACGATTAATTACAGCTACTACGACAACAACCAATTGCAACAGACAACGTATCCGAACGGCGATACTGTTGTCTATGAGTATAACGATAACGGGGAAAAGGTCGCCGAGATCGTGAACGGCGAACGTACGGAATATGAGCTTGATCCGAACGGCCGTCCGACGAGTTATACCGACAGCAAAGGGTACAAGTATGAATACGAGTACGATGCCGACGGTTACGTAACGGCGGTAAAATATCCGAACGGAACGGTAACTTCCGTCGATTACAAACCGGGCCATCTGATCGATACGCAAAAGACGACCCGCGCAGATGAGGCATTGCATGCCAGCGCGTATAATT
>NZ_SOMN01000106.1 GCF_004564235.1 Cohnella luojiensis | reverse complement strand
TGTTTAGGAAACGGATACAAACAAAAACAACACTTCAATGCGAACATGTGTGCTAAAATAGATGTATATGCCAAAACGAAAGGAGACCGTGTTCGTCATGCTGCATCATAAAGCCTACAAATTCCGCATTTACCCGACGTTAGTGCAGGCCACGCTTATTAACAAGACGATTGGATGCGCTCGATTTGTGTTTAATCGGTTTCTAACCCGATGGAACGACTCGTACACAGAGACAGGTAAAGGTTTAAGTTATGGTGCATGCTCTGCTGAACTCACAAAATTGAAACAAGAAATAGACTGGTTGAAAGAAGTAGACAAATTTTCTCTGCAAAATTCACTACGGAATTTGAGCGATGCTTACAATCGCTTTTTCAAAAAACAGAACGATGCACCCCAATTCAAAAGCAAGAAAAATCCTGTACAGTCTTACCAAACCAATTACACAAATGGAAACCTTGCAGTTATCGATAATCATATCAAGTTACCTAAGCTTGGACTTGTGAAGTTTGCCAAAAGTCGTGAAGTCGAAGGACGTATTCTGAGCGCTACGGTTAGACGTAATCCAAGCGGCAAATACTTTGTGTCTGTCCTTGCAGAAGTGGAAGTGCAACAGCTTCCAGAAACAAATTCAGCCATTGGAATCGATGTTGGCCTGAAAGACTTTGCCATTCTATCCAGTGGAGAAGTGTTTGGAAACCCCAAATTTTTTCGCACACTGGAAGAGAAACTGGCAAGGGCACAGCGCACACTTTCACGAAGGATTAAAGGCAGCTCCAACTGGAACAAACAACGCATCAAAGTGGCTCGAATACATGAAATAATCAGTAATGCCCGTAAAGATTACTTGGATAAGGTCTCCACGCAGATTGTCAAAAACCACGACATCATTGCGATTGAAGATTTACAAGTAGCCGACATGGTCAAGAATCATAAGTTAGCCAAGGCGATCAACGAAGTTTCCTGGTCCCAATTTCGCTCGATGCTGGAGTACAAAGCGAAGTGGTATGGTCGTATTGTTGTAGC
>NZ_SOMN01000105.1 GCF_004564235.1 Cohnella luojiensis | reverse complement strand
CACGCTTCGGGCCATTCGGCCCTCGGTCCGGACCGGAGTTAGAAGAGGATTCGGGGATGAATTTTCAGTAGCGAGGAAGTAGAATCAGCCGGACACATCCTTCCCCCTAAGATAAGAGCTATCTAAGGGGGAAGGACGTCGTGAATATTAGAACGTTATCAGAAATTGATGCAAGATCAAACAGGAAGGGACATGACATAATGGCGTATCCTTTTGATTGCATTTCAGATTTTATGTTTTTTGAAACAGATCTTGAAAGAGCGGATGTAATATTAGTTCCTGGAGGCAGCCATCCTCAATTGATGGAAAGAGCAGCGGAATTGTATCACCGAGAATTAGCACCTTATATTTTACCGTCCGGTGGATCAACATCTAAAGTTATGACAACTGAATGGGAGTTTCTCCGTGACGTCGGTATAAGACTTGGAGTTCCAGACGAAGCATTACTAAGGGAAGACAAAGCAACAAATACATTTGAGAACGCAAGGAATTCATGGGATGTGCTTCAACAAAATGGAATAAATCCACAAAAAGTAATATTAGTTTGCAAATCGTATCATGCGCGACGGGCCTTGCTTACATATCAAGTCTACTTCCCAAGCAACACAACATTCTTTGTAAGCCCAGTGACAGATAAGACTGGTACAACAAAAGAAAATTGGTTTTTAGAAGAACAAAAAATAGGATATGTAATGAAAGAATTAACTAAGGTTGGCCAATACTTTGCACACCATATTCCAAATTGGATTAAATGAATATCTTGAAAGCAATTCTAGGGGGCATCAACTTCTGATAACACCATATTCACGCTTCGGGCCATTCGGCCCTCGGTCCGGCCGGAGTTAGAAGTGGATTCAAAGAGGCATTTCAGCAGCAGGGAAGCAGAATCAGCCGGACACACCCGCACCACCCAACCGCGTCGCGGCCAGTCGCTTCGCTCCTTTAGGGTGGTGGGGCGTCGTGAATACCAGAACGTTATACGAAAGGACTGAAGAGCTGTTTGAAGTTCGTAAAAAAATATAAAGTACTTATTTCAATAGGTGTAGTTTTTTTCTTAACAGTTGCTTCTACACAATACTTAAAGCCGCATTATACTT